>NZ_JBCGVL010000001.1:741584-1521563 GCF_047310725.1 Bacteroides sp. 90-K9/2 | reverse complement strand
GCAGTGAAATTGTCAGAAGGCGTTTTCTGTAGAAGCAGGTTGGCTACATCCCACAGATTTTTATAGTCATTCAAAACCGGATAGGAGTATAATCTTACATAGCTCTTATCACCTGCATAGTATGCCCATTTTTCATTGATGTTGGCATGCCATTGCCATTGTGGAGAGAGGGTATATCCGTCGAACTCGTCACTTTCCTGCGGAGTGCAGATAGGATATGTTTTACCTACATTCGGCTTTTTATAAGTCAGAACAGGTTCGCCACAGCCGTCACCGTCTTTGTCTATGCCAATCACAGGCCAGTCGTTTACCCATTTCATAGGCTGAAGATGCATGATACGTCCATAAGCACCCACATCCTGAAAGTGAAGGAACCAATCTTCTCCGGTAGGAGTATCTACCCATGCACCCTGATGAGGACCGTTGACAGGAGAGTTGCCTTGCGCAAGTACGGTTTTCCATTCGTAGGGACCATAGATGTTTTTAGAACGTAGTACAACCTGCCAGCCTGTTGGTACGCCACCGGCCGGATGGAAGATATAATAATAGTCATTTCTTTTATACATTTTAGGACCTTCACAAGTCTGATGTGCTTCATGACCATCGAAGATTATGCGTGAAGGAGTGATGGCTTTTGTTGCTTCTGCATTTAGTTCGCAGATGGTGATTACACTTTTCAGTCCGGCACGACTTCCTGCGTATGCATGTACCATATACACTTTCCCGTCTTCATCCCAAAACGGGCAGGTGTCAATAATTCCTTTTCCCGGTTTCACCAAGACTGGTTCGCTCCACGGACCTTTCGGGTCTTTGGCTTTCACCATAAAAGCTCCCTGGTCAGGATCCCCCCAAAAGATATAGAACTCTCCGTTATGATGGCGAATGGCTGGGGCCCAGACACGGTTGCCATGTTCCGGCCGTTCCGGAGTTTCGATGGGAGGGAGGGCATTGGGGACGGCGGCACCGATAATCGTCCAGTTCACCAAGTCCTTGGAATGTAGGATTTGTAATCCGGGTAAACAGTTGAAACTGGATGAAGTCATATAGAAATCATCTCCTACGCGGCAAGCGTCAGGATCGGAGTAATCGGCATAAAGTACCGGATTTTTGTATTTACCGTTTCCGAGGTCGGAAACCCATACCTCAGATACATAGTTTTTTTGTGCTACTGCGGTGAAGACCGTTAATAGGCAAAAAGCTAAAGTCTGTGTCAATCGTTTCATGTTATAGATTATAATTATATAAGTGATTTGCTGGTTTTATCCGGTGACAAAGGTAGAAAAAAAGACTCTGCACAAGGAGGAATATTTGTGCAGAGTCATAGAAAAATTGGTAGAAACCTCGTAATTTTTGTTTAGTTGTATATGTATCTACCTTATCACCTTTACGGTTACCGGGTGAGCCAACTCTTCTTTCCATTCACGAAGATAGGCAAACCATGCTTCCGGTGTTTTATATCCGAAAGTTTCTTTCATCGAAGTAAAAGTCGTATGATACTGGAAATATTTATTTCCCGGAGCGGTAATCGTATAAAGGAAGTTAGCTTTATCCTTTTCTTCCGATTTCACATAACGTTGAGGAATGCAAGTGCCCAGTCCTACGGTTTCTTTAGCATATTTCACTGTATCGTTTACAGGCCAGTCCGTTCCCCAGCTTCCTACAAGCCCTTTATGATCGGAGAAAGACTTGGAAGTACCTACTATGTCTTGTACACCTGTGCAGAAAACTTCCTTATTGAGCGGTTCGTCAAAGAATGCTTCAATATGAAGATCGCGATGTCCTGCATAGAGCGTATAACGTGTCATCATATTCAGTTCCGTATCCTGATATTTCCATCCGGTCACTTCAATTTCAGCAATCACGCGTACCGGTCCGTAAGAGATGATACGTTCCGTGCGGGTATCTACCGGAGTGATGTGTGTAGCTTGCTGTCCGTCCCAACCTTTCAACGCACCCGGTCCGCAGCTGTCGAACACACGGAGCACGTCATCTCCGAATCCTTTGGCTAACTGCTCATCCGTCGGATAGAACTGCGATTCTTTGATTTCCAGCCCTTTGTTGAACTTGCCATAAATATCCGGCGTCTGTTTCTCATTGAAATAAAGGCGGTATCCTACCAGTTCCGATTCCAATACCGGACCGTGAGGACGTACCATACTGTATATATTACTAGTGCCGGGAACAGTGATAGCTTGTACCCGCTGATGCTTTCCTTTCCGGTTGTCTACGATAAACATATCGGCATAAACTCGTTCAGGATAAGTCTTTGTACTCTTTTCTGAAGAAAGAGTAATCTGGAATGTTTTTCTACCATGAGCAGGAAGATCGGCAACAAAAGCCAGTTCGTCCATCTTACGGTCTCTGTTCAGATCGTCCAACTGGGAAGCTATTTCCTTGCTCCCTTCCATGACAATGGCAGATTTTACTTTGAAACCAGTATGCAGTTCATGCAAATTGATGACAATCGGAGCATCCGTTTTTGCCTGATTCCAGTTGTTCTGCACTTCAACTGTGATGGTTTTCTCCTGTTTCTGCGCTTGGGCAGACAGACTGAAAGCTCCTAAAAAGAAAGTAATAATAAAAAGATTCTTCTTCATGTTTCTAAGGCTGAAATTATACGTCGTATTTCTCCTTGCAAAAATAGCAGAAAAAATAGCAGACTGTGTCTCTTTTGAGGAGATTATAGTCTGCTATTTGAGCTTTTTACTCTATATAATGATATTGTGGTTTTCTTCTCTTTCACCACAGAGGACACGGAGGACACAGAGAATTCTGTTTAATAAAATAAAATCCATTTACTGCATGTTTATTCCTCTGTGTCCTCCGTGTCCTCTGTGGTGAACCTTATTTGAGACTTAAAATCTCCTCTTTTGCTCCTAATTCCTCATAAACCTTTCCGTCTATAGTCAGATTCTTGGCATTCTTAACATTTAATATGTTGTTGCCTTTAGAAGATTCTACATAAATATTTTCCAGAGTAACTCCGTCCACCTGGCTGATAACGACTCCATCCGTAGCTTCCGTCATCACAACGTTTTTAACGGTAATATTGCTGATGGGCATTTCCGGCAGTCCGTTGAAGAACATGGCACGTCCCGAACCTCTGCAAACAATATTGGAGATGTGAATATTGCGGAAAGCAGGTGTTTCTTCCGTCACCGGAGGAATGGCAGTCTTCATACGGTTCAACAGATCTTCTTCCGATTCTTCACCGGCACCTTTTCCACCGTAGAACAAGTCGAACAATAAAGGTTCATTCGGGATATTAATCATGTTGATATTGTTAATGTAGATGTTTTCTACCACACCGCCACGTCCGCGGGTACTCTTGAAACGCAAACCTACATCTGTACCCATAAATGTGCAGTCCTCTACATAGATATTCTTCACACCGCCGGACATTTCACTACCTACCACGAATCCACCGTGTCCGTGCAATACTGTATTGTTTTTCACGATCACGTTCTGGCAAGGTTCTCCACGACGGCGTCCATCTTCGTCTTTACCGGATTTGATACAGATGGCATCATCTCCCGCATCAAACACACTATTGATAATCAGAGCGTTTTTACAGGATTCCAAGTCGATAGCATCACCGTTTTGAGAATACCAGGGGTTGATGACCATGATATTATTTACTGTGAAATCTTCGCATGACAAGGGGTGCAGACACCAGCTTGGTGAGTTTTTGAAAGTAACGCCTTCCAGCAGTACCTTTTTACTTTTGACGATACTCAACAGTACCGGACGCAACCACGGACGGATTTCTGCCCATTCTTCATCTGTGTTGATACCTTCGGGTACATTGAAGTCTTTGCAAGCCATTGCACCTTTCAGTGAGCCGGCAGTAGGATACCATATCTCTTGTTTCTCGTCGAGAACACCTCCTGAATTTACCAGCTTTTTCCATTGTGAAGCAGTCAGCTTTCCTTTTTTCACCGGACGCCAGCAGTCACCGTTTCCGTCAAATGTACCATGTCCGGTGATAGCGATATTTTCTGCATTGCGTGCTGAAATCGGCGATTGGCAACGACGAGTCTCGAGTCCTTCGAAAGAAGTGGCAATGATAGGATATGCCTCAAAATCACCGGTAAAAAGCACCAGCGCATTTTGTTCCGTATATAGGTTTACATTGCTCAACAACTCGATCGGACCAGTCAACCAGACACCTTCCGGGATAATCACTTTACCCCCTCCGTGTTGATTCACGTCTTTAATAGCATCGTTGATAGCTTTGGTATTCAGGAACAGACCGTCTCCTTTGGCTCCGAATTTCTCAATGTTTACTTCGTAAGCAGGAAAAACCGGTTGTTGTACTTTCGGCATTTCAAAAGGTAAATTCTGGTAAAGAGCGTCACTGATTGAGCTTTCTTTTACAGCAGTCTTGCTTTGTTTACATCCCGATGCAATAAACGGTAAACAGCATACGGCTATCCAGAAGAGTCTTTTTGTCAATGTGTTCATTTAGTAACTTAATTTCTATAGGGTTATACATCTATTGTTTTTCTTGAAAAAACCTCTTAATTATCGATTGCAAAGATAGGTGGGAAAGCCTAAGGCGATGTGGACTAATTGATAGATTACGTGTATTTTTTGTCATTTCTGTCTATTATTTGCACACTTCTCGTGTTTTTATGCAGAAAGTTCCTATCTTTGCACAAAATTTAACTATTAAAAGATATGAGTTACAACTTGTTGAAAGGAAAAAGAGGTGTTATCTTCGGTGCTTTGAACGATCAGTCTATTGCCTGGAAAGTGGCAGAGCGTGCCGTAGAAGAAGGTGCAACCATTACATTATCAAATACTCCGATGGCTATCCGTATGGGAGAAGTCGATGCTTTGGCCGAAAAATTAAATTGCCAGGTTGTTCCGGCAGACGCCACTAGCGTAGAAGATTTGGAGAATGTATTCAAGACCTCCATGGATATACTGGGTGGACAAATTGATTTTGTACTCCACTCTATCGGTATGTCTCCCAACGTGCGCAAGAAACGTACTTACGATGACCTTGACTATGGAATGTTGGATAAGACATTGGATATTTCAGCTGTTTCATTCCACAAAATGATTCAGTCGGCCAAGAAACTGAATGCTATTGCTGATTATGGTTCTATCGTTGCTTTGAGCTACGTAGCCGCACAGCGTACTTTCTATGGCTATAATGATATGGCAGATGCAAAGGCTTTGTTGGAGTCTATTGCTCGCAGCTTCGGTTACATTTACGGACGCGAACATAGCGTACGTGTGAACACGATTTCACAGTCGCCTACATTTACTACTGCCGGTTCGGGCGTGAAGGGTATGGACAAATTGTTCGACTTCTCCAACCGTATGTCTCCGCTCGGAAATGCAACGGCTGACGAATGTGCCGATTATTGCATCGTGATGTTCTCCGATCTTACCCGTAAGGTGACTATGCAGAACTTATTCCATGACGGTGGATTCTCCAGCGTAGGTATGAGTCTTCGTGCCATGGCTACTTACGAAAAAGGACTCGATGAGTACATGGACGAAAATGGTAACATCATTTACGGATAAAAGATTATGAAACTACGGATCTCTCTTCTTATTATATTAATGAGTATGCTTTTCACCTCCTGCGGGATAAGCACAGGAAAGGGTATGGAGCAGAAGGAAGAAGAGATTTCTGTTCTGAGATATGATAAGCTGTTGAGCGAATATGTTCGCTCCAACAGCTTTTCTGCCATGCAGAAGTTGACGATGGACTACCGTATGCCGACGAAGATCCTGATTGAGGATGTATTGTCTATCGGCACGGTGAAAGATGATACCATCTCGCAACGTCTGCAAAAATTCTATTCGGATACGACTTTGGTTCGTTTGCTTAGCGATGTAGAAGCAAAATATCCTAATCTGGATGAAGTGGAAAAAGGACTTAGCAAAGGATTCCGGAAACTGAAAAAGGAAGTGCCTGATACGAAAGTGCCGTTTATCTATTCGCAAGTATCCGCTTTCAACGAATCTATTATTTTGGTGGATTCTTTATTGGGAATCAGTCTTGATAAATATATGGGGGAAGATTATCCTCTTTATAAGCGTTTCTATTACGATTATCAGTGTCGCTCGATGCGTCCGGAACGGATTGTGCCGGATTGTTTTGTTTTTTATCTTTTGAGCCGCTACGGTATGAACTATCATGAAGGTACTTGTCTGATTGACTTGATGATGCATACGGGGAAGATCAATTACGTAGTGCAGAACTTATTGGGATATAGTGATATAGGTGAAGCAATGGGGTATTCCAAGGAGGAAAGCGACTGGTGCAAGGATAATGAAAAGGAGATATGGAATTATATCTGTACCAACGATCATCTGCATGCTCGTGACCCGATGGTGATTCGCTATTATATGAAGCCTGCTCCTGCTGTTGATATGTTGGGTGCTCAAGCTCCGGCATTGATAGGTACGTGGGTGGGAGCAAGAATCATTGCTTCTTACATGAAAAAGCATAAGGATATGAAGCTGAAAGATCTTCTGGAATTTACTGATTACCACGAAATGTTAAGTGAATCCAACTACCTGGCTTCCTGAATCGTTTCTCTTTCTTGTTTCTCAATTTTTAATTTTCAATTCTCAATTTAATAAGTGGAAACTGCCCTTTATTTGTTGCCCGTGACTTTAGGCGATACATCGATTGAAAAGGTATTGCCTTCCTATAATAAGGAAATTATTTCCGGTATCCGGTATTTTATAGTCGAAGATGTTCGTTCTGCCCGTCGTTTCCTGAAAAAGGTGGACCGGGAGATTGATATTGATGCGTTGACATTTTATCCGTTGAACAAACATACTTCACCTGAAGATATTTCCGGTTATCTGCAACCTTTGGTAGGCGGAGCTTCAATGGGAGTTATCTCCGAAGCCGGTTGTCCGGCGGTAGCTGATCCGGGAGCGGATGTGGTTGCCATCGCACAACGTAAAAAACTGAAGGTCGTTCCTTTGGTCGGACCCTCTTCGATTATTCTTTCCGTGATGGCTTCGGGCTTTAACGGGCAGAGCTTTGCGTTTCATGGTTATCTGCCGATTGAACCGGGGGAACGTGCCAAGAAACTGAAAACATTGGAGCAGCGTGTGTATGCTGAAAATCAGACACAACTTTTCATTGAGACGCCTTACCGGAATCATAAGATGATAGAAGATATTTTATTAAACTGCCGTCCTCAAACAAAGCTTTGTATTGCTGCCGATATTACGTGTGAAGGAGAGTATATACAGACGCGTACAGTGAAGGACTGGAAGGGACATGTGCCTGAACTGTCTAAGATTCCCTGTATTTTTCTCTTATATAAATAACGCCTTTCAGGTGTTCATATTCATCTTCGAAACAGCTACTGAAGAAGCCTTTTCCCAAGTTTTCCTCTATCTGTTTGAAACTCCATAGCTTACTGTTTTTAAAGCGAGGGGTACAAAGGATGGAATCATCCTTGATATCAACGATGAATAAGTAGATAAGACGGTTGGTTACTTCATTTTCAAAGTGATAAACGATGTTGAATTCTGGTTTGATATCTTTCTCATGCGGGAAAGCATTGTTTATCAAACGAGTGGCACCTGCCTCCAAAGATTCTCCGTAACGGAGATAACATTCCATGGGAATATCCACTTTTCCTTTGTCCAAAATTGCTGTTGACGATCTGTCGCAAAGGAATAGCATTCCGTGAGTGGATATGGCAATTCTTATCACCGGATTGATGTACGCGTTCTTATAATTAACAGCCTCTATCGCAGGGGTCTTCCCGATTACGTCTCCTTTTGTATTCACAATAGGAACATATTCTGTGTGAGACATTAAGTGATTGAAGAAACGGATAGCGATCTGGTTGAACAGGATGCTCATGAGAAAGACCGTAGGAGGTAATACTTTATAGAGTACAAACAGACTTGTCTTACTAAGTGGGTCCTGCAAAATGACAGTGATGCTGATTATAATGAAATGCAGTATTCCAAAAATCAGGGCAATGCGGGCAGATACAACGGCGGCTTCTGCTCCCTGAGCATATAAACGTTTGTTGCAAGAACCTATCTGTTTTAAGAAGTGGTTGATAAACCTTTTCTTATGCATATAAAGACTTAGCATCGGAATGAGAATACTGACTTCCAGAGTCAGTGGTAACGCACCGGGGGGAACATAATCACCGGGAATGAGAGCTGCTACGGATAATAGTGCCAACACTCCGGTCGCTATATAGAGGATAAAATTAGGAATTAACAATCCTTTACGTCGATAAGAAAGGTATATTCCTATAATACCTATACCTGTACCGATGTAAATAGCCGTGTCTTGCGTTATAAGTTCACACAACAAAATGGAAATAATAACGGGGATAAAACCCAGCGACATGTTAAATGCGGAAGAAAGTATTCCTTTATGGTCCATCTCTATATTTATGTTTATTTGTCGGTTCTATCTATAAAACAAATAGTGTATGTGTTTTGTTTTCTAACGAATATGTTTCTCTGCATGGTAGGAGGAACGAACAAGGGGAGCACTCTCTACGATGTTGAACCCTTTCTCTAAACCAACTGTTTTATATTTCGCGAATTGCAACGGAGTGATGTATGCCGCAACAGGATAATGCCGGTGACTCGGTTGCAGGTATTGACCTATGGTAAGGATCTGGCAACCGGTTGCTAACAGATCGTCCATCAATGTTTCGACTTCCTCCGGAGTTTCACCCAGTCCGACCATAATGCCGCTTTTAGATTTGACTCCCTTTTCGGAAATGTGCCTGATAACCTGTAAGCTTGTATCATAATTTGCTGCACTGCGCACTAGTGGACTAATGCGGCGCACAGTTTCCATATTGTGTGATATGATGTCGGGGCGGGCGTCAATTACTAAATCTACCAACTCCATTCTGCCTTGAAAATCCGGAATCAGTACTTCAATGGTTGTCTGTGGATTCAACCGTTTTATTTCCCGGATGGTACGTGCCCAATGTGCTGCTCCCAAATCAGGTAAATCATCCCGGTCTACAGAGGTGATGACGGCATGATCCAGTTTCATCAGTGCGATGGACTCTGCTACGTGCGTCGGTTCGTTTACATCTAACGGATGGGGACGTCCTGTCTGTGTGTTACAAAATTTACAGCTACGTGTGCAGATATCACCGCCAATCATGAAGGTGGCAGTTCCTTTTCCCCAGCATTCCCCCATATTAGGGCAACGCCCACTGCTGCATATAGTGTGCAAGCAGTGGGAGTCGACAATTCGCTTTGTTTCGGTGTATCGTTCGTTGGCACCGATATTAATTTTCAGCCATTCGGGCTTACGTACTCTATCCGTCATTATAAGTTGTTCAAGAAGAAGTTAGTCAACCGTGTGTACAGGTGTTGGCGGGTGTTGCCACCATATATTCCATGATTACGGTTCGTGTACACTTGCATATCAAATTGTTTTCCAAGCTGGACTAACTGCTCGGCATATTCTGCACAGTTCTGGAAGTGAACATTGTCATCTGCCATACCATGTACCAGCAATAAATTTCCATGAAGTTTATCGGCACGGGTGAAGGCTGATGATTCCTTATATCCTTCCGCATTTTCTTTGGGAGTGCGCATGAAACGTTCGGTATAAATCGTATCATAGAAACGCCAGTCGGTCGGTGCGGCTACTGCTACTCCGGCTTTGAATACGGGAGTTCCTTCGCTCATGCTCATAAGAGTCATGTATCCGCCATAACTCCAACCCCAGATACCGATGCGGTCTTTGTCCACATACGCTTGTTTGCCTAGGTAAAGCGCTGTTTCCACCTGGTCTTTGGCTTCTTTGACTCCGATTTTCAAATAGGTACATTTCTCAAAAGCTTCTCCACGGCCTCCAGTGCCACGACCATCTACACATACCACGATATAACCGAGGCTTGCCATGTATGTCTCCCAGCTGATTCCCCAAGTATCCAATACCTGTTGGGAACCCGGGCCACTATATTGATACATCAGTACCGGATATTTTTTGGATGCGGAGAAATTAACCGGTTTCATCATCCAGCCGTTCAACTTCACGCCATCTGTAGTCTGGAAAGTAAAGAACTCTTTTTGTGGTACTGCATATCCGGACAATGTTTGTTTCAACGCATCATTTGTAATAAGCGTTTTGAGCGTTTTGCCCGAATTATCGTTCAAGGTAACTAACAAAGGAGTATCCAGGCTGGAGAACTTGTTCATATAATACTTCATCGATTTGCTGAAAAGCGGTGTATTGGTTCCTGCCTGTTGAGACAATTTGGTCTTTTTGCCTTTCTTGTCTGTTTTATAGACAGCCTTGCGCAGAGGACTCTCTTCGTTGCTGGTATAATAGAAAGAGCCGTCTTCTTCATCATATCCCAGGAAATCTTTCACTTCGAACTTACCATTAGTAACCTTTTTAATCAGGTTACCTCCCATGCTATACCAATAGAGATGACTGTAACCGTCACGTTCGCTAAGCAGGCTGAAATATTCCGGATAGAACTGAATGTTATCGAAAATATTCTCCTTTATGTAATAAGGAGATTCATCACGGAGTATTAGTTTGCAAAGTGTTGAACGAGGATCGGCAAAGTAGAGATCGAAACGGTCTTGATGACGGTTCAATGTCATGATAGCCAATTTGTTGGCATCCTTTGTGAAACGGATACGCGGAATGTATCCATCTGCATCCAGCGGGAGTTTCATCGTACGGGTGACATGTGACTTGATGTCATACGTGCGTACTTCTACTTTCGAATTCGGGTATCCGGCTTTCGGATACTTGTAGGTATATTCACCCGGATAATCTTTTAAAGCATCAATGTGGGGTGCTTGCCCGGCAAATACCGGAAAAGAATAGGAGGGAACTTCTGACTCATCGAAGCGGATGAAAGCGATCAGTGTATTGTCAGCGCTGAATTCCAAAGCACGGTCGAAACCGAACTCTTCTTCATACACCCAGTCGGGGATGCCGTTGATTACAGAGTTCTGTTTGCCATCCTCCGTGATTTGGCTTTCACTGTTGCCATAAAGCAGCTTAACAAGAAATATGTTATTGTTGCGGACAAAAGCAATCATTGTACCGTCTGGAGAAAAGACGGGGACCTGTTGAGGTCCACCGTCAGACAGCCGTTCAATAATGTTGTTTGTCGTAACGCCCTTATCATTTCGTTTCAAAGGGTAAATGTAATGTACAGCTGTGTATGAATGCCTATATATAGGTGTCGTTTTAGTAGCAATCAGCAATTTCTGACCGTCGGGCGAGAACTGGTAACTGTCGAAGTTCTTGAAGTCACATTCGCGTGTAGTGCTTACATCGAAAATCACTTCTACTTTCTCGCCTGTTTTGAAAGAGTATTTAATGATTTGCGTGCCGTCAGCGTTCATCTGCGTGTAGTGTTCGCCATCAGGCATGGGGATTACTCCCTGGATATTTTCCGGGCGGAAACGTCCGGAGGTGATATCTTTTAAATCGAGTGCCTTTTGTCCTTGTGCCATTCCGGTCAGACAGAGAAGGCAGAGTAATAAAGTGATGCTGATCTTTTTCATCTGCTTTTATAATCGGTTTTGGTTTTAATTCGTACTTGCAAAAGTAACAATAAACTTAGATTCAACAAAGCCTGACCGATTTTTATATAGATTTGATAAGGATTATTGGGTGAGATTCAATATCTTTGTGAAAAGGACTTTAAACATTACCACTATGAATTCAAAAAGAAAAGACTTGCAATATGCTTCTGTCTTCTTATTGGCCGTAGCATTGACATTCCTGTTAGGGAAGGGGGATAATCTGTGGTTGGTATCGTGGGGTGACTTGATACCGAGTTTGTTTGTGCTGTTCATAGCAGGTGATTGTTTGCATAGTTCCTTGCTCCGTATCAAACGCGGCGAAGAGGATGGAGGAGCCCGATGGAGTACTTGTTTCACTTTTCTGGTATTCAGTATTGTTTTTATGGGCGACTTATTCTATATCGGCAACTTTATTGTGAATAAACTGTGGGGCTAAAGGATTAGTCGAAATTCTGTTTCACAGGTATTTAATAGTAAGATTTTCTTCTTAACTATAGCTTTTAGTTTACTTTAACTAGATAAATTAGTTTATGAACTAAAACTTTTCGTTATTTGCAGCAAACAAAGTTGCAGATATGAAAGGATTAACAGCAAAAGAAGAAGAAATCATGGGCTTTTTCTGGGAAAAAGGCCCCTTGTTTGTGAAAGAAATGTTGGCTTTCTATGAAGAGCCCAAGCCTCATTTTAATACATTATCTACGATTGTGCGTGGGCTGGAAGAAAAAGGTTTTTTAGCTCACTATACTTTTGGGAATACTTATCAATACTATCCCGTAGTCAGTGAAGAGGATTTTCGTAAAGGAACGTTGCGGAATGTGATTAGCAAGTATTTTAATAATTCTTATCTGAATGCTGTTTCTTCTTTGGTTAAAGAGGAAGATATTTCGTTGGATGAATTGAAACAACTCATTCACGAAGTGGAACAGGCTGATAAGAAACACTAATTTTTTTAACGAAAATCTATGCTATGGGAGTTTTCTTCATCTATATATTAAAATCGTCAGTTTGTCTTGTTTTGTTTTACCTGTTTTTCAGGTTATTACTTAGCAAGGAAACTTTTCATCGTTTCAATCGAATGGCTTTATTGGGAGTGTTGTTCTTTTCATTACTCATTCCTTGTATCGAAGTAACTACCCGGCATCAGGTTGAGGTGCAACAGGCTATGCTTTCCATCGAGCAGTTGCTACTGATGGCAGAGTTGGAAGCTACCCCTGTTGATGCTGATGTAGTGCAGGAGACGTCGGCTATATCTTGGGTACAGGTGGTTCTGCTGGTTTATTTGGCGGGTATTCTGTTTCTTGCCTGTCGCAATATCTATTCTTTGATTTGTCTCTTCCGGTTAATACATTCCGGTAAACATGAGAAGTTGGAAAAGGGGGGTACACTTGTGGTGCACAATCAGGAGATAGCTCCGTTCAGTTGGATGAAGTATATTGTCATCAGCCGGAAAGACCTGAAGGAAAACGGGAGGGAAATCCTTATTCATGAAATGGCTCATATTCACCATCGTCATTCAGTTGACTTATTGGTGGCGGATATTTGCATCTTTTTCCAATGGTTCAACCCTGGTGCGTGGTTGTTGAAACAGGAGTTGCAGAATATTCATGAGTACGAAGCGGATGAGACTGTAATCAATGAGGGTGTAAACGCGAAGGAATATCAACTATTATTAATAAAAAAAGCTGTTGGCACAAGGCTCTACTCTATGGCCAACAGCTTTAATCACAGTAAACTTAAAAAACGTATCACTATGATGTTAAAAGAAAAATCGAATCCGTGGGCACGGTTGAAGTATTTGTATGTACTTCCGTTGGCAGCTATTGCAGTAACCGCTTTTGCCCGTCCTGAAATCTCTGAAACAATGGAAGAGATTTCTGTCGCCAAAGTTAATGATTTGGCAGCAATTGTAGAAAAAAAGAGTGAAGAAAATGTTGTTAAGGAACCGGCTGATACTGCTAAAAATAAGGTGATAGTGGTAGGGTATCGTGCAGAAAAGAAAGATTCTGTCTTAACATCCGGAGAAAAGGAGGTGGCTGTTTCGGTGCGGGGAATTTCAGGTGAAGAAAAACCTTTAGTTATTATTAATGGGAAGGAGTCGGACTATGAAGTGGTAAATGCCTTGAATCCGGAACGTATTGAGAGTATCTCTGTTATAGGTGCTGAAAAGGCTATCAAGATTTATGGAGAAAAAGCCAAGGATGGATTGATGAATATAAAGCTATATTCGGAAAAGAAGTTTAAACCGAAAAAGATAGAAGTAGGAAGTCTTAATAAAACAAGGTTAGACGCATTGAATAGTGGGGCTAAGAATTGGGGTGTTACGTTTCATTCTGCTACTGGAGGGAAGCCTTTGATTATTATTGATGGCAAAGAGGCTTCTGGTGATGATCCTTTGGCAAATATATCTCCTGATCGTATTAGAAGTATATCTGTATTGAAAGATAAGAATGCTTTGGCGGCTTATGGTGATAAGGGGAAGAATGGAGTGATTGAAGTGAATCTTTTAGTAAAAGAGGAATATCAAGTCCGTCAGATTCCTATTCGTACTGTGAATGATACAGTAACTTCCACAATAAAAACAACCGTATCCGAAGAATAGCAGTGGATTTTCAAATACTCTCTATTTTCAAATACGGTCAAAATACATTATGATAAAAATTGACGGAGGTACGCCAGTATCTCCGTTTCTTGTTCCGGATGGAACCATTGTATTTCTTCATCTCTTTTGAACCAAGTCATCTGTTTACGCGAATAAATGCGGGAGTTTTGCTTGATTTTATCTATGGCAAAGGGGAGTTCCCATTCTCCATCCAGATACTTGAACAGTTCTTTATAACCTACTGTGTTGAGCGAATTGAGGTGGCGATAGGGAAGTACCGAGCGTACTTCTTCCAGTAATCCTTCCTCCATCATCTGATCTACCCGACGGTTAATACGGTCATACAACTCTTCCCGGTCGCGAGTCAGACCGATTTTTAGAATACGGAAAGGACGTTGCTTTTTTTGTTGGGTGCGAAAAGAAGTATAAGTGCGTCCGGTCATATAGCAAATTTCCAATGCATGAATTACACGTTTGGGATTCTTCAGATCCACTATCCGATAATATTCCGGATCTAGCAGGCGAAGTTCTGCACAGAGTTGTTCAAGTCCTTCCTCCTCATATTTCTGTAGCATGAGTTGACGGGTTTCCGCATCAACGGTAGGAATATCGTCGATACCTTTACAGATAGCGTCTACATACATCATTGAGCCACCTGTGAGAATCACAACTTCATGTTGTGTAAATAATTTTTCCAGAATTTCCAACGCTTCTATTTCATACTGGGCGGCACTGTAATAGTCTGTAAGGTGGAGCGTACCGACCAATTGATGAGGGACACGTTTAAGTTGATCGGGAGTAGGAGCTGCCGTGCCTATTTTTAATTCGGCATAAAGCTGTCTCGAGTCGGCAGATACAATACTTGTCTGAAAAGTTTCTGCTAAGCGCAGGCTCAATTCCGTTTTCCCTACACCTGTAGGACCTATTAGAACAATGAGAGTAGGCATTGGGCTTTAAGTATTAAGTATTATGTATCAAGTATTAAGTATTAAGATGTGTGGGGAACTAAAAAATATTAGGTATTAACTGCTTGGCGCTGCATAGCAATTAATACCTAATACTTGATACTTAATACTTAAAATTTTTCTTCTTCGTATGGAGTACTTGCGTCGCCACCTATGTCGAATCCTTCCTGATCGAAGTCTTCCATGTCGAAATCTTGGTCACCATAGAAGTTTTCATCCAGATCAAGAGAACCGCTGGCAGCAGCCATTTCTTCAAAATCTACCGTTTGTTTAGGGGCATCTCCTGATTTCTTGGTACATTTGGCGCCATTCATATCTTTTCCGGTGATAATTTCGGATAGTTCGATGAAGAAACAACGTTCTGTTATGTAATCGAATACATATAGCAGTTTCTGTTTTTCATCTTCCACCAGTTCACTGATAACGGTGTCTTTCATTACCCAGCTATCCATTTCCGGATTGTCGTCCATTTCTTCCAAGGTTACTTCTTTTCCTTTTTCCCAATCGTCATCGCAGATAAAGAAAGAAGTCATCTGGTCGTTTGTGTACCCTACTGATTTCAGTATTGCTTCATGGAAGTCATAAAAAGTAGCTTCCGGATCAATTTGTATTTCTCTGACAAAATCGTCAACTTCATCAGATATGATAGTAAATCTGTATATCATAATATGACTATTTTGAACTGTTTATTTAATGATACCACGTTCTGAATTACGGATGAAATCAATAATATAGTCAATTTCCGGACTTTTTTCAAATTCATCTTCTATTTTCTTCAATGCTTCTGTCGTGTTCAAACCACTTTGATAAATGATACGATATGCATTGTGAATACTTTCGATCACTTCATTGGCAAAACCACGACGGCGCAGACCGATGATATTGATTCCACTGAAAGCAATCGGTTCACGTCCTGCGATGATGTAAGGAGGAATATCTTTACTGAAGCGGCAGCCGCCCTGAATCATTACATGACTCCCTACATGACAGAATTGGTGCATCAATACATTAGCACTGACAATCGCATTATCATCAATGATGATTTCACCTGCCATCTTGGTAGAGTTACCGATGATACATCCGTTACCAACCAATGCGTCGTGTGCTACGTGTACACCCTCCATCAGTAGATTGTTATTTCCTACAATCGTGCGCCCTTTAGCTGCTGTACCACGGTTGATTGTTACATTTTCACGAATCAGATTATTATCCCCGATTTCGGCTGTCGATTCTTCACCGCGAAACTTAAGGTCCTGCGGAACGGCTCCGATAACAGCACCCGGAAAAATAGTGTTTCCGTTACCAATACGTGAACCATATAAAATATTGGCGTTAGCCATAATTTTATTGTTGTCGCCGATAACTACGTTCTTATCTATAAATACAAAAGGCGCAATTTCTACATTTTCCCCGATTTTAGCTTCGGGATGAATATACGCTAAAGGACTTATCATGCTTTTAATATATCAATTATTACTTATTTTTCACTATTTGTGCCATGAACTCTGCTTCGCAAACAACTTTCTCGCCAACAAATGCATATCCTTTCATAGTAGAAATGCCGCGGCGGATAGGTGCCAGCATTTCTACACGGAAGATAATAGTATCTCCCGGCACTACTTTCTGGCGAAATTTCACTCCATCTATTTTCATGAAATAGGTAGAATAACGTTCGGGTTCGTCTACTGAATTCAAGACAAGTAAACCACCGACTTGTGCCATTGCTTCTACTTGAAGTACTCCCGGCATCACAGGTTCTTGTGGGAAATGTCCCTGAAAGAAAGGTTCGTTAGCCGTGATATTTTTGATACCTACAATGTAGTTAGCACCAATCTCAATCACTTTGTCAACCAGTTGGAAAGGATAGCGGTGCGGCAATAATTCGCGGATACGGTTTACATCCATTACCGGCTCACGACTACAGTCGTAACTTGGCGCCTGTATCTCGTGCAAACGGATTTCTTTCCGCATCTGGCGTGCAAACTTATTATTGATAGTATGTCCGGGACGGGTAGCAATGATACGACCTTTAATCGGTTTACCAATTAAAGCAAGGTCACCGATCACATCCAACAACTTGTGGCGGGCACATTCATTGGGCCAAACCAACGGCTTGTGGTTGATATAGCCTAATTGTTCAGCGTCCATGTGAGGTACTCCCATCACATCTGCCAACTTGTCGAAACTTTCCTGTGACATCTTACGCTCGTAGATTACGATTGCATTGTCCAGGTCACCCCCTTTAATCAATCCGGCGGAAAGCAGCGGTTCTATTTCGCGAACAAAGACGAAAGTACGGCTGGCAGCCACTTCGTCTTTGAAATTATGCATATCTTCGAGTGTAGCAAACTGATTCGGAATAATGGTTGAATCGTAAGAAACCAGTACATTCAGACTGAAATTCTCGTCAGGAAGTACAATGATAGAAGAGCCTGTCGTTTCATCCCGGAACTCAATTTTAGACTTGATAATATAAAAGTCTTTGACGGCATTTTGTTCTACGGTTCCTACACGTTCTATTTCTTGTACATAATATTGTGCACTACCATCTAAAATAGGAAATTCCGGTCCGTTAACCTGGATGAGGCAGTTATCAATGCCCAGTGCGTAGAGGGCTGCCATACCATGTTCAACGGTGCTTACTTTGACTCCATTCTTCGACAATACAGTACCACGAGTGGTTTCTGTCACATTGTCGGCTACTGCATCGATAGTTGGTTGTCCTTCTACGTCAATGCGCTGGATCTTATATCCGTGATTGTCCGGAGCAGGATTAAATGTTACAGTGAGATCAAGTCCAGTGTGAAGACCTTTCCCGCTCAGTGAAAAGCTATCTTTCAGCGTTTTTTGTTTCAGCATTGGTTACTTATTTAATAGTTGTTTTAATTCTTCTACTTCTTTGCGCAGATTACGCAATTCTTTCTGCATATCCGGCAAGCTTCTTTGTGCGACGGATGCTTTAAAGTATTGCTTCAGTTCCATGGGAGGAGTTCCGATAAGTTGACTACCGGATTTGATGTCTCCGGGTACACCTGACTGTGCGCCTAAACCAACTTTGTCTCCTATCTTGGAATGTCCTGCAATACCTACCTGGCCTCCGATCATACACCATTCACCAATTTTGGTAGAACCGGCAATTCCGGCTTGTGCAGCCATTACGGTATGCGAACCTATTTCATCATTATGTGCTATTTGTATCAGATTGTCTAATTTGACACCACTATGCACTACCGTAGCTCCCATTGTAGCACGGTCTACACAAGTATTAGCACCTATATCTACTTTATCTTCCAGAATGACAATTCCGATTTGCGGAATCTTATCGTATCCGTTCGGAGTGGGAGCAAAGCCAAATCCGTCAGCTCCGATCACTGCACCCGAGTGCAGGATACATTCGTTACCTATGCGGCAATCATGATAAACATTTACATTGGAGTAAAGCAAGCAACTGTTGCCTATCTTCACGCCGTCTCCAACAAAAGTGTGTGGATAAATTTGGGTATTATCTCCGATCACGGTATTTTCACCGATATAGGCAAATGCACCGATGTATACGTTCTCACCAATTTTGGCGCTGGGTGCAACGAAAGCTAATGAATCTATACCTTGTTTCTTAGGCTTGCTCATCTCATAAAGATTGAGCAATTTAGCCAGACTTTCATATGCATTGTCTACCTTAATCAGAGTAGCTTTTATTTCGTGCTCGGGAGTGAAGTCCTTGTTAACCAGGACAATGCTTGATTGTGTCTCGTAGATGTAAGGTGTATATTTGGGATTTGACAGGAAAGAAATTGCTCCGGGCATTCCCTCTTCAATTTTAGCGAATGTGTGTACCGTAGCGTTTTCGTCTCCAATGATTTCCCCTTGGATAAATGCTGCAATTTGCTTAGCCGAGAACTCCATGTCTTTAATTTAAAATTTAATTAGTTCACAAATAACGGATTTTTTTTTCAGATTTCCGTGTTATTGCATGAATATTTTATACTTATCTGTGTAATCTCTGATAGCAGAGATAGTATTTCTTTACCTTTTTGGACAATAATGAAATGTTCAGCATGTCCGATGCTTCGGCAATATTTTTGATAGTGCCGTCTTTGTAGATAATGTCAATACTGTCATCTGCCGGGTCATACATATTCTTTTCGATGCTGGGGGTAGAGACAAAATAGTTCGCTTCGGAAAGGGTTATACCTAATTGCTGGCTGATGTGCAAAGTTAATTCTTTTTTTCTGTCCTCACTAATCGGTTCCGATGAAATTTCTACTTTAAAGATATTTCGGTTTATCATTCCCATGCTTAAAGTAGAAAGTACCTTGTCTGTATGAGTACTCCACACTTTCAAGGCTGTCCATATATCATTGTCGTCCAGTTGAATAAAATTCTCCAGACAGTCGGGGTTGTTATAGAACCCCGTAGGATTGATATCATTGTAAAGGAAAAAACGCAATGCGGGTGATGCGAACAGTTCCACTCCTTGTGATGCCAGTTCTTTAGCACGTAATAGGGTACTGATAAGCATTTTTTCGTATGCGACGGACGTCTTATGCAGATATACTTGCCAATACATCAGGCGACGTGCCGTAAGGAAATTCTCGATAGAGTAGATTCCTTTGGATTCGACAACCAGGCGGTCGTCCGCTACATCAAGCATTTTTATAATCCGTGCGGAACCGATATTTCCTTCTGTCACACCTGTGTAAAAGCTGTCGCGGCGAAGATAATCCAATCTGTCCATATCCAGCTGGCCGCTTACAAGTTGATGGAGAAAGCGTTTTGGATATTCGTCTTTGAAGATTTGAATGGCAAGACTAAGCTGACCGTTCATCTCTTTGTTCATCCGTTCCATCAGCATGAGGGAAATCTCTTCGTGGGAGACTCCTTTTACTATAGTATTTTCCAGTACATGTGAGAAAGGGCCATGTCCTATATCATGTAACAGGATGGCGGCCTGTACAGCTTCCGCTTCACTGTCAAAGATGAAATTACCTTTAGAAGCCAGTTGGCTGATAGCTTCACTCATCAAGTAAAAAGCACCTAAAGAGTGTTGGAAGCGGGTATGTTGTGCACCGGGGTATACAACAGATGATAATCCTACCTGCTTGATGCGGGTAAGACGCTGCAAAAGGGGATGCCGTACTATATCGTACAGTAACCCCTTTGGAATATTGATGAACCCGAATACGGGGTCGTTAATTATCTTTCTTTCGTAAGGCATTCGTTTTCTTTAGAGATCCTTTTTCTCTTTTCAGAGAATTGCTTTGAGTTGTTCAGCCATTTGCGCCTGTACTTCTTGTGCGGCGGTGCGGGCAGCTTCTGCAAACTTCTCTGTTTTATCTACGTAGATGATACCACGTGAGGAATTAACAATGATTCCGCATGTACTGTTCATTCCGTATTTACAAACTTCTTCGAGCGAACCGCCTTGTGCTCCTACACCTGGTACGAGAAGGAAATGGTTCGGAACAATTTTACGAATATCTTCGAAAGCGCGTCCTTGAGTGGCACCTACCACATACATCATGCGGTCGTCACTAGCCCATTCTTGTGATTTACGTAATACTTTCTCGAACAGACGTTCGCCGTTTACATCTTCTGTTAGTTGGAAGTCATGCGAACCTTTGTTGGAAGTCAATGCCAACAGAATCACCCATTTACCTTCATAGGTAAGGAACGGAGTAACACTGTCTTCGCCCATATAAGGAGCTACCGTTACAGAGTCGATATTAAGCTCTTCAAAGAAGGTGCGGGCGTACATTGCAGAAGTATTTCCGATGTCACCACGCTTTGCGTCAGCGATAATGAATTGATCCGGATAGTTATCTTTGATGTATTTTACTGTCTTTTCAAATGCGATCCATCCTTTTACGCCCATGCTTTCATAGAAAGCCAGATTGGGTTTATAGGCGATGCACAAATCTGCTGTCGCGTCGATGATGGCTTTGTTGAATGCAAAGATCGGATCTTCTTCTTTCAACAGATGCTCTGGGATTTTCTTGATGTCAGTATCAAGTCCTACACAGAGGAATGATTTTTTGCGCTTTATGTTTTCAAATAATTGTTGCTTATCCATCTTGTTATTTACTATTATACAATTTACTATTGACTATTTCTAAGAAATCATTCTCAACGATCAACTCTTCATTTTTCTAAAGCTCGCTTTCTTTCAAGCGTTCCGCGTTTTCTGCTACGATCAGGTGGTCGATACAGTCTTGAATATCCCCGTCCATGAATGCAGCAAGATTATAAATCGTGTAATTGATGCGATGGTCGGTGATTCGTCCCTGCGGATAGTTGTAGGTGCGGATTTTAGCAGAACGGTCTCCGGTCGATACCATTGTTTTACGTTTGGAGGCAATGTCATCGATGTATTTCTGATGTTCCTTGTCATAGATAAACGTACGGAGACGGGCCAAAGCACGTTCCTTATTTTTCGGTTGGTCACGTGTTTCGGTACATTCAATGAGTATTTCTTCGGCAATACCTGTATTCGGGTTCTTCCAGATATAACGCAGACGTACTCCGGATTCTACCTTATTTACATTCTGTCCACCGGCACCACCACTTCGGAAAGTATCCCATTTGATTTCTCCTTCGTTGATGACTACATCGAATTCTTCAGCTTCGGGAAGTACCGCCACTGATGCGGCAGAAGTATGAACACGTCCTTGTGTTTCGGTAGCAGGAACACGCTGTACGCGGTGTACTCCCGATTCATATTTTAAGATTCCGTATACATTATCGCCCGTGACGCTACAAACAACTTCTTTGAATCCTCCTGCTGTCCCTTCGTTTGCATTGGAGACTTCCATCTTCCAACCTTTGGTTTCACAGAATTTGGCATACATACGAAAGAGGTCACCGGCAAAGATCGCTGCTTCATCACCTCCTGCACCACCACGGATTTCAAGAATTGCGTTCTTGCTGTCTTGCGGATCGGCAGGGACAAGCATCAGTTTGATTTCTTCTTCCAATACCGGAAGGCGCTCTTGACTATTGTCCATTTCTTCTTTCGCCATCTCGCGCATTTCAGCGTCCGATTCATTAGCAAGGATATTTTTAGCTTCTTCAATATTACCCAGTAATTGGATATATTCTTTCCTTGCTTTCATCAAGTCGTCTAATTCCTTATATTCTTTAGTCAACTTGACGTAACGTTTCTGATCGGCAATCACTGCCGGGTCTGTGATAAGGGTAGATATTTCTTCAAAACGGGCTACGAGTCCGTCTAATTTTTCTAATATGGTACTGTTATCTGCCATTCTTTAGTATCTAAATTCTCCGAATTCGCTCTTAATGATTAATTCTGTTTGCTCACATGCTTCAACACGTCCTACAATCTGTGCCGGAATACCGAATGACTCGGAAATAGCAATTACTTCTTCTGCATGTTCCGGTGACAAATAGACTTCGAGGCGATGTCCCATATTGAATACCTTGTACATTTCTGCCCAGTCCGTACCGCTTTGTTCTTGAATAGTTTTGAATAAAGGAGGAACGGGGAAAAGATTATCTTTTACTACACGAACATTTTCAACAAAGTGTAAAACTTTGGTTTGTGCACCACCGGAACAGTGTACCATTCCGTGGATTTCCGGGCGCAGTGCATCGAGTAATTTCTTCACTACCGGTGCGTATGTACGAGTAGGGGAGAGCACCAACTTACCTGCATCAATCGGAGAATCTTCTACACTGTCTGTCAGTTTTAACTTGCCGGAGTAAACTAATTCTTCGGGAACGGCAGCATCGTAGCTTTCCGGATATTTTTCAGCAAGATATTTTCCGAATACATCGTGACGGGCACTTGTCAAACCATTGCTGCCCATACCGCCATTGTATTCTTTTTCGTAAGTAGCTTGTCCGTAAGAAGCCAGACCGACGATCACGTCACCCGGACGAATATTGGCATTGTCGATAACGTCTGAACGTTTCATGCGACAAGTTACGGTAGAGTCAACGATGATTGTACGAACCAAGTCGCCGACATCAGCTGTTTCACCACCGGTTGCGTATACACCTACCCCCATTTCACGGAGTTCGGCCAGCAATTCATCTGTTCCATTGATGATGGCGGAAATTACTTCTCCGGGAATCAACAGTTTATTACGTCCAATGGTAGAAGAGACAAGAATGTTGTCTACGGCACCTACACAAAGCAGGTCGTCGATATTCATAATCAATGCATCCTGTGCGATGCCTTTCCAAACGGACAAATCACCTGTTTCTTTCCAGTACATATAAGCAAGAGATGATTTGGTTCCGGCGCCATCGGCGTGCATAATGTTGCAATATTCCGGGTCACCTCCCAATATATCGGGAATAATTTTACAGAATGCTTTCGGAAAGATTCCTTTGTCGATGTTCTTGATGGCGTTGTGCACATCTTCTTTTGATGCGCTTACTCCACGCATCATGTATCGTTGATTACTCATGAGTTATAGAATTATATTGTATACGGCTGCAAAAGTACTGCTTTTTTTTGGTACAGCCAACTAGGTACTGGCAAATGTTAATCATTAACTATTTTACTTTAGAATATTCTCTTGAAAAGGAGAATAATAATAGAAAATTAAGAGTTAAAATCATAGTAATGAGAACTGTGATTTTAACTCTTAATATGTAAGGGCTTTATCTGATCTTTTTTAGAATTCTACTTTCGGAGCCTTCTCGCTTCCTTCTTCTGCTTCAAAATATGCTTTCTTATCAAAGCCGAACATTCCTGCAAAGATATTCTTAGGGAAACGGCGGATATTGGTGTTATAAGCCTGTGCAGCATCATTGAAATTTTTGCGTGCTACATTGATACGGTTTTCAGTTCCTTCCAGTTGAGCCTGTAATTCCAGGAAGTTTTGATTAGCTTTTAAGTCGGGATAATTCTCGGTAATAGCTAATAACTTGCCCAGTGCTGATGTTACAGCACCTTGCGCCTTTTGATATTGCGCCAGCTTTTCCGGTGTCAGATCGGCGGCGTCCACTTTAATTTGAGTTGCCTGGCTACGTGCGGCAACAACTCCCTCTAATGTTTCCTTTTCATGTGTTGCATATCCTTTCACGGTATTTACCAAATTAGGAATCAAGTCGGCACGGCGTTGGTATTGAGTTTCTACATTTGCCCATTGACCACTTACATTCTCGTCCATAGTTACCAGACCGTTATATACACTTACTGCCCATATGACAAGGATAGCCACAACGGCTAAGATGATAATAATTGACTTCTTCATGTTTCTTGTTTTTATTGAATTTGATAATCTGTTTTTTCTTATTTTCTTTAGAAACGTGAGCCGGCACCACCACCGCCTCCCATGCCTCCGCCGAAGCTGCCTCCACCGAAACCGCCTCCGCCTCCTAAACTACCTCCGCCAAAGCCGCCGATAAATGGACCGCCTCCGCCACCTCCCCGGTGATGGTAGTCGCTATCATAACTTTGTTGACGACGTATGATGGTATGTCCGCAGTTTCTACATGTATAGGTGACATCTTCAGTTTTCACTCCGTTAATCCGGGATACGATTACACTTCCTGTTCTCTGCAATTGGTGTTTACCGCATTTCGGGCAACGGCTTTGCCTGCGTGCAGAAAAGAAAGCAAGACCTCCACCGATGACAATAAAGCAAAGGATGGCAAGAACAAAATCAAAGGAGCCACCGTCGTTCGAATCGGAGAGGGCATCGTTTTCCATGGAACCGTCAAGACGCTGGCAAGTTGCTTTAAGACCAGCCACCATTCCTGCATTCCAATTTCCGTCTTTCAGGTAAGGAATCATATATTTGGTTTGAATCCTTTTGCAGATCGCATCGGGGAGCACTCCTTCCAGTCCATAACCGGTATAAAACTGGATACAACGTTGATCTGTGACCAACAAAATGACCAATCCATTATTTTTGCCTTTCTTCCCAACACCCCATTGGTTGAGTAGCTGGTGGCAGAAATTGAAACAATCTTCTTCTCCGATTGAAGGAACTACGGCAACTACCGTTTCAATTCCTGTTTGTTGTTCCAAGGCATAAAGCATGGAGTCTATACTGTCACAAGCTGCCTGTGAAAGTATGCCGGCCGGGTTGCAAACATATTGCATTTTGTTTTGCAGGTGAACTTTCGGTAGGTTGTCCACCGTGTATACTTTCTCTTGAGCTTGTAGTGGGAACAGAAGAATAGTTGCTAGTATAAAAGTCAATATTGATTTCATAACGAATATTTTATGTATGCAAATATAGAAACTTTTTCTGTTATGAATCTACAACTCGTTGTTATAATAGGTTTAATGAATGTATCGCCCGACGAATGCACGGACTCGGTCGGTGTACTCCTGTTTATTCTCTTTGTATGAAACAGCATGAGCCGCTCCCGGCACAATCCATAGTTCTTTGGGTTCCGGTTTGGCTTCGTAGAGCGAATATACCATCCAGGTCGGTACATACGTATCTTTATCCCCGTGAATAAACAGCATCGGAAGTTGTGACTTAGCTACTTGTTTCAGTGAGGATGCCTCTTTGAAATTCCATCCATATTTCTTTTCGCAGAGCCAGCTTGTGGTATACATTAGTGGAAAAGGAGGAAGGTGGAAACTGGCTTTAAGTTCATGTGAGAATTCGTCCCATACGCTGGTGTAGCCGCAATCCTCAACAAAGCATTTAACAAATGGCTTCTGTTTCTCACCGGACACCATCATGGTTGTCGCACCTCCCATTGAAATGCCGTGTACAACCATTTGCGTACTGTCTCCGAAAATTTCATTGGCAATGTTCATCCATTGCAATACGTCCCAACGGTCTTTCCATCCCATCTGGATGGCCGGACCTTCACTTTCTCCCTGATGTTGCAGGTCGGGAAGTAATATGTTATATCCTAAATCTCGATTATATAGATAACCAATCATAAACATACGGATAGCATTATCTGTATATCCATGTACAATGACTGCTGTCTTACTGGTGGGCTGGGGAGCAGCAACATAATACGCATGAAGTTGTATTCCATGCGGATTGATGATGAAAGTGTCTTTCAGTGCGTCCACTTGTTTCAGGCTGTCCACCCATGGACGTAGGAAAGGGTAGTCTCTATACATGAAGGGATAAGAGTCGGCATCTTTAGACAAAATCTTGGCATTCGGAGTCAATGAAAAGTTTAACATATAAAAACTTCCTCCGATGGTGCAGCCGGTCAATGCCAGCATGATAATAATGATGCTATATACAACTTTTCTCCTCATAAAAATTCTTTCTAATCCTTATTTATGCCATATCTCCCATGCGGCAAATGCCTGGAGCAGCAACATTTCCAGACCGTTTTTAACGACAGCCCCTTGTGCTTCTCCTTTTTTCATGAATAGCGTAACATTAGGATTATATAACAAATCGTAGAGCAAATGGTTTGGAGTCAGTAGCTCATAAGGAATATTAGGACAGAAATCTACCTTGGGAAACATTCCTACGGGAGTACAGTTGACGATGATTGTATATTCTGCCATGATTTCGGGAGTCAGTTCCTCATAAGTCAGCATATCATCGGCTTTGTGGGTTCGTGATACGAATATACTTTCAATACCCAAGTTTTTCAGCCCATGGTAGACGGCTTTGGAAGCTCCGCCGGTACCCAGAATCAAAGCTTTTTGGTGGTGAGGCTGCAATAAAGGCTGAATGGATTGAGTGAATCCGATGATGTCGGAGTTGTAGCCAACCAGTTTGACTTTTCCTTTCTGCTGGCGGATGATTTTAATGACATTCACTGCACCTATCTTTGCGGTATCACGGTCGAGTTCATCCAAAAAAGGAATCACTTGTTCTTTGTAGGGGATAGTCACATTAAGCCCGCATAAATTGGGATTCTCTTCGATAACTTCCATGAAGTTATTAATGCTGGGAATTTCGAAATTCACATACTCTGCATTGATACCTTCGGATTTGAATTTCTCATTAAAGTATCCGATAGAAAATGAATGTCGCAGAGGGTAGCCGATTAAACCATATTTTTCCATAATGCAATCAGGATTAAATTAATCATTCATAATGATTTGGTACTATTTTGTCGCGGTATAAAGAGTGCAAATGCCAAAAGTCAGCCGTTTGAAGTTGACTTCGCTAAATCCGGCTCGTGCGATGACTCCTTTCATAACTTCCCCTTGAGGAAATACTTTGATCGTGTCCGGCAGATAGTGGTAGGCACTGTTGTCTTTGGAGAGAAGCTTGCCCAATAATGGAATGACGACTTTAGAGTAGATGGAAAACAGTTGTTTCATCGGGAAACGGTCCGGAGTGGTAAGTTCCAGAATTACAAGATGGCCGCCCGGTTTCAGTACGCGGCACATTTCGGAGAGCCCTTTGTCGAGATCTTCGAAGTTGCGGATACCGAAAGCTACAGTGATAGCGTCAAAATTATTGTCGGCAAAAGAGAGTGAAGTACAGTCCTCTCGGGCAAAAGATATTTTATCCGACAGTCCTTCCTTTTTTACTTTTTCACGTCCCACATTCATCATACCTTCCGAGATGTCCGTGCCGATCAGTTCGGCAGGTTGCAGTTTGCGGCAGGCGAGGATAGCAAAATCCCCTGTACCGGTCGCTACATCCATCATTCGCTGCGGTTGAAAAGGGCGTAACCAGGCAATAGCTTTTCTGCGCCAGCTGCGGTCGATACCTAAAGATAAGGTATGGTTCAACTTGTCGTAGGCATGTGCGATATTGTCGAACATACGTTCCACTTGCTCGGTCTTTTTCCCTTCTTCGTCGTAAGGCTTGATATGTTGTTGCGGGTAATCCATTTTTTAGTTGATAGTTGATAAATGATAGTTGATAGTTGAAGAAGATAGTTGATAAATGATAGTTGTAAGATGACAGAGTCAATAGTTATATGCGATAAGCTGCATATTAACTATCATTTATCATCTATCAACTATCATTTATTATCTGTCATTTATCGCTTATCAGCTATTCAAAAAAGTTTCGACGTTTTTGAATATACGTTCAGCGATATTGCTAGTATCTTCTTTCACAAATTTCTCACCGGTGATGTTTTCGAACAATTCGATGTAACGGTCACTGATGCTTTGTACGATAGCCGGAGTCATTTCCGGTACTTTCTGACCGTCTTTGCCCTGAAAACCGTTTTCCATCAACCATTCACGAACGAATTCTTTAGAAAGTTGTTTCTGCGGTTCGCCTTTTTCGAAACGTTCCTGATAACCTTCAGAGTAGAAATAGCGGCTTGAATCCGGAGTGTGGATTTCGTCCATCAGGTAGATAGTACCGTTGTGCTTACCGAATTCGTATTTTGTATCTACGAGGATCAGTCCGCGCTCTGCTGCGATTTCAGTACCACGTTTGAAAAGGGCTAATGTATATTTTTCGAGAATTTCATACTCTTCCGGAGTAGCCAGTCCTTGTTTCAGGATTTCCTCCTTAGAGATGTCTTCGTCGTGCAATCCCATTTCAGCTTTCGTAGTCGGAGTAATGATGGGTTCCGGGAATTTCTGGTTTTCGCGCATTCCGTCCGGCAACTTCACGCCACAAATTTCGCGTACACCGCTTTTGTAAGTACGCCATGCGCTACCACACAGGTAACCGCGTACAATCATTTCTACCGGAAAACCTTCACACAATACACCTACCGTTACCATTGGGTCCGGAGTAGCTATTTTCCAGTTCGGACAGATGTCAGTAGTGGCATCGAGGAATTTAGCTGCAATCTGGTTCAGCATTTGTCCTTTGTAAGGAATACCTTCAGGAAGTACTACGTCAAAGGCCGAAATACGGTCGGTTGCTACCATGACGAGTTTTTCGCCGTTGATGTTGTATACATCGCGCACTTTTCCGTGGTACACGCTTTTCTGTCCCGGAAAGTTGAAATCTGTTTTTGTTAATGCATTCATAATGATATATATTAAAATTATGCTTCTTTCTTTAATTTCACCACAGAGGACACGGAGTACACAGAGAGTTTATTGAAATATCAGGATTAAATCCTCTGTGTACTCTGTGTCCTCTGTGGTGAACCATTACGTTCGGCTTTCGCTTCTTTGTCGAATTTTTCGTAAGCATCCACGATACGTTCCACCAGTTTATGGCGTACGATATCCTTTTTATTCAGTTCAACAAAACTGATACCTTTCACTCCCTTCAAGATGCGGAGAGCTTGCACCAATCCTGACGTTTGTGAAGCGGGAAGGTCAATTTGTGTCATGTCTCCCGTCACAATCATCTTGGTGTTCATACCCATACGGGTGAGGAACATTTTGATTTGCTGTGTGGTGGTATTCTGGGCTTCATCCAAAATGACGACCGCATCATTCAGCGTGCGTCCGCGCATAAAGGCTAACGGGGCAATCTGGATAATGTTCAATTCCATGTATTCCTTTAACTTGGCAGCAGGTATCATATCTTGCAGGGCATCGTATAAAGGTTGCAGGTATGGGTCGATCTTATCTTTCATGTCGCCGGGCAGGAAACCGAGCTTTTCTCCGGCTTCTACGGCGGGGCGGCTAAGGATGATTTTTTTGATTTCTTTATTCTTCAATGCACGTACAGCGAGAGCGATAGCGGTGTATGTCTTTCCCGAACCTGCCGGACCGATGGCGAATACCATATCATTCTTGGCGAATCCTTCTACCAGTTTCAACTGGTTTTCGCTTCGGGGGATGATAGGTTTTCCCGTGACGCTGAACACAATCACGTTTCCTGTCTGTTCCGTTTGCGGCGCATTTCCTTTTATAATGTCAATGATCACTTCTTCTTTCAGTGAATTATATTGGGCGCAGTACTTTTCAAGTTTGGTGATATTTTCTTCGAAGGCACACATTTCTTCCTCGTCGCCCAGCACTTTGATGACATTGCCTCGGGCAACTATGCGTAGCTTTGGATATAAAGCTTTAATTAACTGTATGTTGGCGTTGTTTACGCCGTAAAAAATAACCGGATCAATATCCTCAAGAACAATCAGTTTCTCTATCATTCAATTGTATTAAAGAAAAATTTCTGCAAATTTAATGAAACGTTTTGGATTCTCTGATTGTTTAGAGGTGAATTTTACTGCAAATCTTCCACTATCCACTTTTCGATGTTTCTTGTTTCATTACTGAAATTGATGCCTATCTTGAATATTTGTCGTTTGTCTGTGGCAAATGCTTGTGCATAATGTTTGTCATTGATTTGTTGCAGAGCTTCTTCGGCAGTTCCATCCAACTTGAATTCCATAACATAGATGAAACGCTCGGTTTGTAAGACGAGGTCAATGCGTCCCCGAGAAGTATGATATTCTGCTTTTACATAGAACCCAATGAGTTTGAATACGATGAAAAGCACATTTTGATAATGCAGCTCCAAATTGCGTATCAATTCGTAAGGTGTATCTGCAAAGAAACTTTGCAGGCGGCGGAAAAAGGCGTTGTAATCACCCTGTTCCACTTCATCCACAAATTGACGTATTTGGAAAGGGGATTCAATTAAATCTATATTCGTATAGAAAGGAAGAAGATATTTAACAAAGCCTTCTTCTACTTCCCGGTTAGGGAATCCCAATTTATAAATCCCAAAACGATTGTCGAATCCTTTGATTGTAAGATATCCACTTTGGTAAATAACCGGTATCGGATTTCGGGAAGTCGAATCAATACTGTTCAGTACATCTGCATCCGTTTCTTCATGCGTGATACGTTGAAGATCATAATTGGATTTTTTAAGTAATTCTACCAGATAAGTCGGAGTGCCGGTCTCAAACCAGTAACTACCGAATTTCATTTTATAGAACGTATTGAGTAGACTGAAAGGATTATATATTCCTATGGAGTTTTCTACGAAGTGGTAACCATCATAACATTCTTTCAATTCAGAACATACTTTTTCATAAGTCATTTTCTGTCTGTCTGCCAATATATGCAAGTCTTCTTCCATATTGTCGTGGATTTCTTTCTCTGTGATACCACAGAGTTCCACGTACTGTTCGTCCATTGAAATATCAATCAGATTGTTGAGATCGCTGAATACACTCACTTTTCCGAACTTAGTGACACCTGTCAGGAAAGCGAGTTTGATGAATCCGTCCATTGTTTTTAATACACTGTAGAAAGCCTTCATTGTGTTGCGGAACTTCTGTTGAAGTTCTTCGTTGCCAATTGCTTGCAACATGGGTTTGTCGTATTCATCAATAAGAATGACGACACGTTGCCCGGTTTGTTCATAAGCCCGTTCGATGATTCCACGGAAGCGCAAAGAAAAGGTGGTCTCTGATGAAGAGGTGCCATACAGTCGCTCCCACTTTACCAGTGTGAAGTTTAAGATATTTTCCAGACTTTCCGGTGTATCGTATTTTTCGGTGTTGAGATCAATGTGGAGGATGGGATGTTTGATCCATTCTTTTTCCAGTTCCTCTATGGCTAGATTCTTGAAAAGTTCCTTTTTCCCCGAAAAATAAGCTTCAAGGGTAGATATCAGCAGACTTTTTCCAAAACGGCGGGGACGGCTAAGAAAATAATAACGGCCGGTCTTTGCTAATTGATAGATAAGTTTGGTTTTATCTACATAGAGATAACCGTCTTTGCGAAGACTTTCAAAATTCTGTATGCCGATAGGATAAAGCTTGCCCATAATCTGATTTTTTTAGCGTTGGAATCATACAAAGATAGCAGTTTTTCATCTTAACGCAAAATTTACCTTGAAGGTTTTATGATATGCTGGTCAAAGATTTTGGAAAAAGATATTTATCGGGCAGTAATATGGAAACAACCTTGTTTCAATTCGTATTTGATGTAGCATTTTTCAGCTTGTCGCAGGTCTCTTAAAACTTCGGACAGGACAAGTTTCAGTGTGTCGGCACTTACATCTTGCAACGGTCTTCCATCTTTGTCTTCTACTTTTTTGAAACGTTTCCAACTGACGTCAAAGGTTGCTCCAAAGCAATGTGCAGAGTTGGCGGAGGCATTTCCATTGCGGCGGCGGAGACGTTTCACATCGTTTTCGGTGCGTAGTACGGAGGTGATGATTACCTGATTAGGATTCAAACCTTTGGCAGCCAATGAATCGAGAAAGTTGGAACCTATTGTATCGAGCAATGCACTGGCGCGTGGAACGAGGTAGGGAATGGAGTGTGTTAATGAATCCACTGCATAAAATTCATTATCAGTGATATGAGTCAGCTTTTCTTTCATTGCTTCCGCTTCCTCTCGGTCTGCCAGCGGACTAATACCGATCTTTTTAGCGGCTTTCAGATGTGCGTCGTTCAAATCAGGGAAAGAACGTTTGTAGCTGACAACACCCCGAATGTTGCGTGGCTCATTCAGTTTCAGTGACATATCTTTCTTTTTGCAGCCCGAAGTAAGCGTTGTCACCCCAATAACTAATAAAAATAGCGGTAATATGCGAAGCTTATAAATAGTCATTTTGTATTTTTTGCCCGCAAATATACGCTATTTTTTCATACATTTGTAGCGGTTTATAAAAATAGACCATTTCCCACTAAACATAACACACATGAAAACAGATTTCGATTACAATTCTATGCCCGTCAGCTTCGCTCATTGCTTGAATGGACATTGTTTGCGCGCGGACAAATGTCTGCGTCGACAAGTAACTCTCCGGATGCCGAAAGAACGGGCTGCTGTAACGGTTATCAATCCCGAACATATCGCTTCCGATGGCGGAGACTGCACTTACTTTATTGATGAAAAACCTTTGCTTTTTGCACGGGGAATGAAACATATATTGGACCGTGTGCCGCTTGCTGATGCCAACATTATTAAACGACAGATGATTTCCTATTTCGGCAAGACTGTTTATTACCGTTGCTGCAACAAAGAGCGATTGATAAAGCCGAAGGAGCAGGAATATATACAAGGACTTTTCCGCAAGAGGGGCGTTGCCGGATCACCTCAATTTGACGAATACATAGAATACTATGATCTAGGTTAAGGATATCTATTAGTTCCGATAGTCCCATATATTGTGGGAAAGTATTCTCATATATTGTGGGAATACTTTCCCACAAAATGGGGGAATCTTTTCCCTCCAGCTAGGGAATCTCTTCCCACAATATATGGGACAAAGGAAGTCTGTGATGAAAGTAAAAAGAAGGTATATACTTCCGTTTATTGAATATCAGTTTCGGTATGAGAAATGCATGATGATAAGTATGAGAAATACCGTTTATTTACGACTTTTCAGGCAAAATAATATGAGAAATACCTTATTGAAAAGTATTTCTCATATTATATATTGTTGATTAGTAGGTTATTAATCAAATATTATGAGAATATGAGAAATGAAATTGCCAAATCATTTCTAGTGTGGTTAGATCACTGTGTCTTTCAGCCATTTTCCGAAAAAACGGTCATAGACAATATAACCATCCGGTGTATTATATATCAGTTCTTTATTTAGTAAGGACTTCAGTGCCACGTTAACGCTGCTGGGCGTTTTTAGATGATGCCTTTTGATGAAGTCATTGGCATTTATACTTTTTATACAGCCTTCTGTGGCAATAGCTTTCAATAGATCCACTTGATTGTTGGTTAGTAGTGTCAGGTTACTTTGGTATATGGTTTCCTGTTCATCTAAAATGTCGTTTATACAGCTATCTACCAGTCGGTTATCAATAGGGTTGATTTTCTTCTCATACAATCGGTTGAGTATGCTTTGAATGTACCAGGTGTGTCCGTTTTCAAGTTGGTATAAGTAGGAGAATGTTTTTAACGGTAGCTCTCTTTTTTCTTTGGCAAAGAATGAGTGTGCGAATGAATAATAATTCTCCAATGGAATCTCCTTTAATACAATAATCTGGGTACTTTGATAAAAAGGTCGTTTTGCAGAACTGAACATTTCTTCCATTACATGTTTTTTACTTCCGGAAAAGATAAAGTGTACATTTGGCATGAATTGGATATGAGAACGGAGCAATGCTTCTACACCTTTTTCCGGATATTCTGTAATCTGTTGGAACTCATCAATGGCAAGGTAACAATGTTTTTTTGAAGCTGCCATATAGTCGAGCACTTCTTTTAGTGTCTGTTCGGCATGAGCAGGGGCAAAGTCCAGAGTTACGGTAGGCATACCGCTTCTTTCGTCAGTACTGATTATGGGGCGGCAAGATTTGAAGAAAGCGGTCATTTGCCTGAGTATATTTTGGGACAGGGTATCCAATTTCCCGAGAACATTTTGAGCAAGCAATTGTATGAATGCCTTTAAGTCGCGTGTGGGATAGATATCCATGTAGAAATAGGCGGTATTCGGATTCTTTTCCTGTTTCATCCGGTAGAATACATTTTTGATGAGTCCCGTCTTTCCCATACGCCGAGGAGATATTAATGTCAGATTCCGCCCGTTTTGTAACGCTGAAATCATTTTATCAGTTTCTTTTTCCCGGTCACAAAAGTATTCCGGACTGTTGTAACCGTACACAAGGAATGGATTATATGGTTTCATATCTTATTATATCTTTTATGTTACATATTTTATGTAATACAAAGAACGTAATAATTGGGGAATATTCAAAGACTTTTTTTGTTTATGTGTATATAAATAGTGCGCTGATGAAAGAACAATCATTTTCTTTCATCAGCGCACTATTATTTGTCGGAGCAGGATTATTTCTTATCCTTCTTCTCTTCAGCTTTCGTTGCAGGCTCTTCCTCCGTTTTACTGTCCGGATTGATAATGCCTTTCACTGTTTCACCGATAGGAAGCTTGTCCAATATACCAAGGCTCGGAGCTACTGTCTTTACTAATGTATTCAGGAAATTGCTTGTGCCACCGTTTCCTCCGTCGAATACCGTGATATTTCCTAAGTTCATGTGCTCGAATGCCTTTACCTGTTCGCCGGCGATTTCCTTCCATTGGTCTACCATCTTGTATTGGATAGCGATGGCCGGGTTCGATTCGGCTGCTCTTACCATTGCTTCGAAACCTTCCGCTTCAGCAAGTAATGAACGTTTCTTACCTTCCGCTTCTGCTTCCAGTTTCATCTGGATGGCTTTTGCTTCTGCTTCCGCTTGTGCCAAAGTAGCTTTTGCGCGTGCTTCTGCCTCACGAGTAATCTTTTCGGCAATGGCGTTAGCCTGTAGGATAGCTTCCTGTCTGGCGATTTCCGCAGGAACGATCTTTTCAGCTTTCAATGAAGATTCTACTTTACGTGCTTTGGCTTCTTCTACCTCCTTCTGGGCAATTTCACGTGCAGTTTGTACGGCAGCTTCCGATCTGGCGGCAGCTTCACCGGCTTGCTTGTCGGCATTAGCTTGCGTCACGGCCAGTTCTGAATTTGACAGAGCCACCTCTTTCTGTGCGTCATTGCGTCCGATGGCAGCTTTCTTGGCAGCTTCCGCCTGCTTGATTTCCATATCCGAGTTAAGTTCGGCAACACGGCTTTCCTTTTCGGTATTCGCCTGTTCGATACGGATGTTCTTTTCAGCTTCAGCTTTTGCTACTTGTGATTCTTTTTCCGCATTGGCGATGGCTACTTGAGAAATTCTGTCCTTATCTGCATTGGCAACCGAGATTTCCTGTTGTTTCTTCGTTTCTGCGATGGCGATATCTTGATCTTTACGCGTTTCTGCAACTTTGGTTTCGCGTTCCTTAATCTGATTGGCAATTTTGATAGCACCCAGCTTTTCCTGTTCTTCGATGTTAGCTTGTGCTTCGTTCAGAGCCTTACTTTCAGCTTCCTTACCTAAGTTGACAATGTAGTTGGCAGCATCGCGAATGTCACTGATATTGATGTTCATCAGGTACAAACCGAACTTGCGAAGTTCAGTATCGATGTTGTCTTTTACTTTAGCCAGAAACTTATCGCGGTCTGAATTTAATTCTTCGATAGTCATATCGGCGATCACCATACGCATCTGACCATATACGACATCGGTAATTAAATTCTGTTTGTCGTCCATCGTCAAACCCAGCATACGTTCAGCAGCATTTTGCATTACTTCGGGATCAGTGCTGATAGCTACAGTAATGGTAGTCGGCACGTCCACACGGATATTCTGAGCAGACAGTGCACCCGTCAGTTTGCATTCAATCTGCATGGGTTTCATGGAAAGGAATTCATATCCCTGGATAATCGGCCATACGAAAGCTGCACCACCGTGATATAGCTTCGCTGACTTCTTATCTCCTCCTGTTTTACCATATACAACGAGGACTTCATCACTCTTACATTTGCGGTAACGAGAAAGGATACCAATAAAAGTGAGTAGGATGACTGCCACTAATATAGCAGCCATAATCAACATTTCTTGTGTCATAGAATTGTGTATTTGAATAGTTATTGAATGAATAGCGTTCCGTCTTTATAACGGGTGATGATTGTTCTGTCACCCGTCTGATATGCTTTTCCGGATTCGGAGATGACGTCTACTTCGCGCATTGCTCCGTCCCGGCTTGTCTGTACTGTATATTTGCTGTCACTTTGCTTGAAGTATATAGTACATTCCCGTCCTACAAGTTGATCTGTCTGTTCAGAATGATTCACTTGTTGCAGTTGATAAGCTTTCTTATAGAGAAACCACACAGCCAGAACAAAGAAAAGACCCACCAGAATGCCGATGACATAACTTTGAATTTCAGTGTTTCCCGCTAAATACATGTACCAACCGAATCCGATTCCAAAATGAGTTAGTCCTTTAAAAGAAACTACGCTGCTGATGTCAGCATCCACGTCTACATCGGCATCCATATCTCCGAAAAAGATGGATAGAACGAATTGGATTACAAAGATACCCGTTGTCACTAGGGCAATAATAAGGAATATGGTACTACTCATAAATTTGAGATGTTAGTGAATCATATCTATTTGTTGTCCAAATATACGGTTTTGTGTGGACTATACAAAGAAATTTTTTATAAAGTTACATTTCCTTATCCAGTGTACTAAAATCACAGATGTACGAAAAAAATCCCCACCCACTCAGCGCTATCTTCACAGGCCGCATCTGAGTGGAATGAGGAACACAAACAAAACAAACAATAATTTGTATATCTTTAATTATGGGTTATGGCGTTCCGTACTCTTACGGAGTGTTTTCTTTTAAATATTGCCGGAGCAATCAAGTACCAGTATCGAATCTTCGCATGAGACAATGGATATTTTATCCAGAATATCATCAAGATTGATCTCTATCTTGAAGCGGCCGCAGACATCATGAATTTTATGTTTGAAGTCGGCAAAGCCTTTCATAAATTTCTCAATCCGGTTGGCTGAAAGTTCATAAGCATACCAGTGTCCGTTCTCTTCAAACAGATAGGCTTGTTGCTTATCAGATGATTCTAGTTGCAGGAGGTCTCTTTGTCTCATAATATCTTGATTTTAGTTTTATTCTACTATTTCTACGTCGCGTACGCAACGTATATTGATTTTATTTGTATTATCAACCTTATTTGATAAATATAGATTACCATCGTTATTAACACTGAAGAATCTTAAATTTCCCGCATTATCACCTGTGGGTATAGTGTATCTCCATTTGGTCCGTGATGCAGTACCATTAGGAAATTCCTTATTTTCTATGAACATCAGCATCATTTCTCTTTGATTGGGAGCTCTCCAAAGTCCTTTGTCATGCTCGCCATTTTCAGAGTAGTTTTTGCATAAGCTGCGATCGTTATCTGTGGTTAATGCATAGTACAAACGAGAATCTTTCCATTTACTGCTTGTGAAATCAACCTCACATGAGCGTATAGTGGTATACCAACTTGAGAGAGTGAAAAATGAATCTCCCTCATATACATATGTATTTTTGGGGGTCGCTTTTGTATCAGTATATTTATCTTTAGCCATCTGAAATGCTTTATAAGGTTTGTTGCCATCTTCAAAATTGTCGTGAAGAGCTATCTCTCCCTTATTCAGTCGCGAACCACGTATGTTTTGGTCAGTTAACCGCGTCATCTTGAATATTCGGTCGGCACTAATTTCTTCATCTTTGTTGCTGAGCTGATTGTATACTTTTACTGTTACATATTCACCTTCCGGGATGTATTCAAATGCTTGGGCAGGATATTCCTTTTCATTTAAATTCTGGTTTTGGACCTTATCTATTCCTAAGTTACGCACACATCTGAAATTTTGCGGAAGATCAGTTGTTCCGCCAGCCTGATAGCTACCCACAGAAGCACCTTCTTCCGACCAGATACGCTTTTGGTCGCTGGTCGCATAGTGATACTTTGTCCTGTCTCCATACACAAATGAAACATTGTTTGCATCATATAAGGGGGTCGGCAGACTCTTGGCTCCCAAATACATACCCATTAATTGCTCACTGGCGGGTACATACCATTTCACTTCGTCCAATGTTATTTTACCATCACCGTTTTCGTCACGATTCCGTGATAAGCAACGCGCCAAAGCAATAGTTTCTTCCTGGGTAGTGAAAGTATTCATTTCCTTATCCGGTGTATCAAGGTTGACATGGGTATTCCATGATGCATTTTTTTTCAAATACGCCCAAGTATTCCATAATCCGTTGGCCGAAGATATAGAACCGGTTATGCCTGGGCTTCCCCATTTGGCTGCTCCTGTTTCATTGACGTGCTCCATACCCAGTGCTTGCTTGGCTTCCGTACTATAATATGTTTGTATAGAACGTTGGGTAATCATGTATCGGGCTTTGGCATAACTGCTGTTGCCATCTGCACTGTATTTGGGAGCATAAACCAACATTATGTAACGGTTCTCTGCATTTGCAAAATGCCGCCAGTATGTAGTAGGATCATTCCCCCAATTTTGTCCTTTAGGAGCTTCGGTATAATAATATTCATCTACAAAAACCGTATAGTAATATAGTTTGTCCCTATCCTTGCTTCCGTCCTCTCGGTAGCGGGTGATCACATTCCCGGTGAGTCCGAATAAGTCGACTAATTCATTCTTTTTGTAGCTTTGTAGTTTGTCTGCAGAATTTTCGCTTCCGTGAGATTGGAAATGAATCCAGTGATAATTCTGTTTAGAGCCATTTTCTGAATCAGGAGTGCTTTTTTCGGTTATGTCTCCGAAAGGGGTCTTTACCACAAATTTCAGACCTTGTTCTTCTGTGATGGCATCCACTACATTATTGTAACTGAATCCCATTATGAAACAGTTGTAATGTGCATCCAATGTACGTACTTCCGCTTCAGAATCGACCACATCTCCTTCGGCGCCGGGACGGTTTTCCACTCCGTCTACCACTTCTACTATAATGTCGTTTACGTCATTTATCGTTAAGTTGTATGTATATTTAGTATTTCGTCTGCTTGTAAAGATAGCCGGATTATTGATACCACCTCCTAAATGTATTCTATACTGTACGGTAGCTACACGTTTTCCGTCTGAGGAGCCTGTGGCGTTTTTGATTTCGATTTCCAATTCAGCTTTAATCTCTACATAAGTCGCATACTTTTCCGAATATTTATACTCGCCGGTGTTTGTGCCGTCATCGTTCTTAACTTCCGCTTCCCGTTTGGCATATTCCGCTTTTTTATCTTCCGACGATGTTGCTGATGGATTGATGGAAGTCACCTTGCCGTCTTTGTCCTTATAGGATTTTGAGTGCTTTATATTTTCCAGCATGTAAAAATCGAATGTGCGGGATTTATCCTCTTCGTTTGTTTTAAAAGCAGTGCTTACTATGCTGTTCCCATAATCTTCGGCTTCTTTGAAACTGTTGACATTCGCTTGTTCAATCACATTCGATTTTAACGGAACATATTTCACCTGCCAACTGGTGGGAGTAAAAGAGGTTACTTTTTCCCCTACTTTTATTTTAAAAGTGATATGGGAATCAAGCCGCGAAAGCTGTATTTTTCCTTGGGATATGTTGCCATGTTCGTCAATTACACAGTATCCTGCTTCTTCACCTGTTTCCGGGTGGGTTTTCTTGAATGTTCCGCTCATAACCAGACTGCCTTGTATGCGCTGTACGTTCGCTTCGTTGATACTAATGATGATTCCGGACAGGTCGTCGATACTTTTAACAGCGTTCAGTCTGGTTAGTATGGATTCCAGTTCATTCGTTTCTACGTTGGCTATTGCATAGATGCGGCTTTCACCACTGGTTGTTTCTAATGTGAACTTTCCACTTTCTTTCCTTTCAAGGACATCGACAATATCTTCTGTCTTGTAGAACTTACTGTTCTTCAGCTTTCCACTCCTGTCGAATACCAGTACATAGAGGTCGTTGATTCTATTTTCTTCAGTTTCGGGAAGCCCGCGGGTTAACTTCTCCATGCCTGTGAGTGACAGGCCGAAATTTATTGTAACCGGAATCCCTTCTTTCACGTGGGTGGAAGAGTATATTTCATCATCTGCACAAGCGCTGAGGAATGCGCAGACAACGGTCAGATATATTATATTCTTTATCAATCTCAGTATGTTGTTTTGCTTTTTCATTTGTTTGTCTCCTTATATTAATCAAATGACGGGACATCGATGTTCTCTATTTCCCATGCTTTCACTTCATATTCTAATGTTACATCCATTTTCACACTTGTGATGTTGAACACGTATATATGGTTGCGAAGAACATCATAGTCTTTCCCATTTTCACTGAATGGTATAGTATAAGTTTTTACTTTTCCTCTGGCCAACGATTTTATCACTAAAAAAACTTTGTTTCTTTCTTCTGCGCCTTTATTCTTATGTTCAGGGATGTAGAATTTGTTTTCTACCCTGTTTCCTTCGGTGTCGGTCAATGTGCCGGAAGTTAGAAAGTCGGTTGATAGTGTAGAGCTATCCGGTATGGACGGACCGTCGTTTTTTATGGGCGCGCTATATCCTTGTGTGTTATAGTTGTGTACCTGAACTTCAGTGATAACAAAATCGGTTATTCCTTTTCCGTCATTGACCGTTACATTAACTTTGGCAACTGCACGTTTCAAAGTGAGTTCTCCCATATTGTTTTTTCCGGATTGGATGGATTCAATGGTGCCTTCACCCCACATCGGGAGGTTTGTCGAGCGGTCTGCTGTTTTGCCGTAGCTGAATATTAGCTGTCGGTATAAATCAGTTTTGCTATCTCCCGGATTCATTTTCACATTACGTACACCTTTATTTTCCACATTGGTGATTACGATAAAATCCATGGAAGTGCCGGTGTCGTATGTTCCCGACAGTTTTCCTTCTACAAACCGGGTAGTCTCTCCGTTTACTCCTCCTATGAGCACGTATTTAACTTGTTCTACGAATAGGTCTCCTACGAAAGTATATATTTGGACATCGTTGATTGTCCGTTCGTTTGCAGAGTCATCTGCCTCGCCGTCAATGCCCCGTGTGGGAGAAGTCTCAGGAAAGGTTAATGCAAAATTAATTTTGCCGCCTTTTATGGGTTCTCCCGGGATATTCTTTATATCATCATCCATAACTCCGTCTGTGACACACGACGTTGCCATGACGCAGAGGACAGCCAGCAGATAATATGTCAATTTAGAGTATTTCATTTTATAGTTCAATATCATTGAGCTGGATAATCCAGTCGTTTACATCAATTACGGTTTTAATCAGTGCAAGTTTCTCATCTACGAAAATAATCATGCTGTAATTATCTTCTCGGTCCAGATATTCTTGGAGAGTGTAATTCCGGTCTTTGTATTTCTCTAGCTGAAGCAGCTCCAGATATTTCACCAAATTAGAGCAGTGGAATAACGTTTCGTCTGTCACTGAATTTTTGATGGTCAGTTGTGGGGTTTTGTTCTCCACCAATCTGGCAATACTTATCTCGCTGACAACGGCATTGTATTCTTTGGCCGGTTCGTCTGCTGCACTGAAAGCTCTTGTTGCGACAACTTCTGATTCTACAATAAATGGCTTGTAAGTCAGTAGGTTGTCTTCCAATAGTGAGTTGTCATAGTTCATATAGCCGTTGTCATCATAAATTTCGCATTTGAATGTTTCTTTAGACAATGCTCTTGTAATCGGGCCACCGGATTTGTTGACTTGTGCTACGACTATGCGGATGTTATTGGTATTCTTCACTAAAGACACAGTGCTGATTTGCTCTCTTCCACTACGGGTAGTAGCAGGATTCCTGGCTTCGCCATGCCAAAGTGAGTGTAATTCTTGGTCTACGATATATTGTCCTTTTTCATCTCCTCCGGATGCAGGACGTGTCATTGCTTTACGCAATGTTTTCACTTTCAATTCTTCAATCTCTGATTGTTGCGGATACAATAAAGGTACTGCGAATGATTCATTATTTAATCCGGCCCATGCAATCAGGTGATATTTTGAAGGATCTATATCTACGGTCATTAAATAACCGTCTTTTTCTAACGGTGCTCCTTCATCTGTTTTCTGAAAAACTAGATTGTTGTTGTCATCAAAAGCATAAAGTGTCACAGTCTTTACTTGTTTGGAAAATACGTCTACCTCGTCCATGTTATAGTCATACTTAAACTTCACACGATACTGGATGCTGCAATCTCCATCATCATAATCCAGAATAGAATCGCACGATGTAATTGCACCAGCCAATATGGTGAGCAACAATATCTTGTTAGCTTTTTCTTGTATGGTAGTTAGTATACGTTTCATTATTCTCGCCTTTTATGCTTTTAGAAAGTAGTGTTTTGTTTGAATGTAATGCTTCTTTGAATGCCTATAGGAATAAAAAAAACGGGAGAGGAGATATTCTCTCCCGTTATTTTATTGGAATTTATGACTAAGGATTAAAGCTCAATATTATTGATATTGACAGTCCAGGGTTGGATGTTTGCCTTAATTGTTAATTTTGTATCTGATTTAGGATTGGGAGGAGTACTTGTTGACCATCCTAAGTCTTTGACTGTTTGAACTGTAAGCTGATACCAATTGTTTCGAATGATTGAGCATCCCGCTGTCGCGTGTTGGATAGGTGCTTCATAATAGCATAAACCCTCTTCGTATTTAACAATGTCATTGTTTTTGAGGTATTCAGCATCTCCTTCCGTCTCACTTAGACCGGCGAAATCTGCTTTCATATCCGCCCAACTTTTGTAGATTGTTTGTACCTCTGTTGCATTACCCTCATTATCATATGCCGTAGAAGTTTTCACGAAGAATGTTCCAGCTTCCGTTAATGTTGGGTTCTCTTCCGTTCCAGTAGCATAGTATACTTGTGCCTGGTAATGTACATTAGTAGCCTTTTCTTTTGCCGCATCCCAAGTTCCGCCAACTTTGTTTTCCAAACAGTAGGTAGTTTCGGAAGAAATCCATCTATAACTGGTTTTGTAAGCTTGCCAATAAGGCTCTGAACTTGTCCAGCTATTATCTTTATGTGGTAATACATAAGAGTCCTTTACTAGATTGGAATAGGAATGGCCTACGAATTTTACAACCAACCATTCTTCTCCTTTTACGGTAACTGTTGGTTGAGACAATTTAAAAGGAGTTGCTGCTTTAGTCTGCTCATCTAATTTAGCACTAACGCGATCTACTTTAATTGTAGCTTCATTCGAGTCACTACCAGCTGTAATGGTAATTTCTCCTTTGGAACCGCTCATTAAGAAGTGGTCGTTTTTAGCAATGCTTGAAACCAGATAATCCAATCCGTTTTCCGGTAAGGCCTGTGCTCCGATATGCAGTGCCTGAAAATCAGCTGCTGTTTTTGCGGCATTTATGCTTTTGCGTAAGTTTTCTGATGGATTTACGAATGCATAAATTGTAATTCCACTGCCTGCAGTTACATCGAAAGCGGGAGTGCTGGCTGCAATTTCTTTTGTCACGTCATTTGTAGCGCCGGTTAATTGGAGATTATCCTTTACGATGATTTTATTGGCTCCGTAGTCTAATACGATTGTTGCAGTACTGATAGTTGATTCTTCTTTACTTCCGGCATTTGCTCCGCCATCGTTGATAGCTCTTGTGTTTCCGCTTACTGGAACGGCGAAATTAATTCTCATAGTGGCCTGCTCACCTGTAGGAGCTTGGATACTGTTGTCGATGAACTCATCATTGTTGCTACAAGCTGCCATGGCTGTCATTGCCAATCCTGCTAATAATAAATTTCTAACTTTCATTTTTTTGTTTTGATTTTAATGTGTGATGCTATAAGTTTTTTATTGGATAGGAGATATCCTGAAATGAGGAAGAGTGTTTGTTCTGTTCAAATATTCAGTGATATCTTTTCTTTTTTATAGGGAAGTCCTTATATATAATAAGGAAAGAGGCTTCCGGTGAGTTTAATAATTTGTTTGTTTCATAATAAATGATGTTTGTTTTTTTGTTGATTACTAATATTGCATTATTTAAAAAATTAATAAGAGAAGAACTCGCTTCCCTTTTTTCATGTTGCAAAGATAGTCCATAGGGAGATAAGCGTTGGTTGGCGTTTTTATCAAATTCAAAGGTGAATTATGCAATCTTTTAAATTTGATTTTTATGGTAGGTATTTTGTTCTTTAATGAATGATAATTGGGGTGAAATGAATGTTTTACCGTTCTTGTTTTTATTTTGCCTATGCAATGAAATGTGGGGAGGAGGTGGATAAATCTGTATTTTCTGTATAAGTCACCTTTTGAAATCGAATGATAATTCGGAATCGGGAAAAAAAGAAACGCACTGCCTTCTCAGGTGGTGCGTTTTATCCATTTTTAAGGGGAAATGGATTGGGGTATTTATTTTTATTGCTATTTTATTTTGTAGGATAGTTTAGTCTCTTGTTTAATTCTGCCAGATTAATATCCGCCTGCTTGGTAAGTCCGGCAGCTTTTGCTGCATCAAAATACTTCTTGGCTATATCCAAATTACCTTCCAGTAGAGCGATAACTCCTAAGTTATTAATAGTTTCGGCTGCTTTTTGATTGGCTTTTGCCAGATGCTTCTTCGCAGATGTTAAATCTCCTCCTTGCTGGATTTCCATTGCGGCGGCATTTAGGTTGGCAACCGGATCGTCGGGAAACATGAAAGAGGCTACTTGGAAAGCATAATCAAATTCTTCGCTTCCGGGTTCGTAACTTTGAGCTACGAGGTAGATTTCCTGTAAACTTAGCTGTTGCGGATGTTTTTTGATTATTTCTTTGGATTCTTCGAGGTTAAAACCACGTACTGTGTAATTTACTGTATAGTCAGAGTGGCGTAGTGCCGGATAACATTCAGTTAATAAATACTGATAAACTTTCGGACCCGCTAATTGGGCTATATTACGCTCTTTTATATCAATATTTATATCTTGATTATCCATCATAAGTAGAATTTCTTCCTTTTTATCTATTGTGGAGTTTTTGACGAACGTGCGGAAACCATCCCAGTCTTCGGGTGTGTATTCTGAAGAAATGAGATTACTGTCGAAGTCGTAGTAACTGCTCACATAGTCTACAAGTGCTTGGGTGCGTCCTTTTGCCAGACGGGTATTGTTGGTGTAACTTCCCTCGGGGGATGCATAACCATGTATCGTTATGCCAGTAAGCTGGGTATTCTTGTCGTTACGCACTGTGTCAATGCTTGCACGTATTTTTGCCAGTTCTGTCAAATTACGTCTGTATTCCGGATAAATAGCTATTTTGTTTACAGGGAAATCCAAAAATGCTGTTCCTTCTATTGCCCGGTGTTTCACCTCTTCGGCTTCCGGGGTGATATAAGCTATTGCCGGATGCAATTTTAACGGCGTAATGTTCAGCTTGGCTATCATTTCTCCACTGTTTTCCTCTACTACGTCACAGCAACCACACAAATCTATATTCAATTTTAAGTTTGCTTGTTGCATCCAAGCCTCGTATGGAATCTGTACCAGATAGTCTACTTTTTGTTTTTCTCTCCGGTGGTGTCTGACGATGGTATAAGCATTTTCAGGAGTCTGATGAGCTCGCTGATTGATAAGCTGACGTTTCCGCCCGTATATTATGATAGCTGGCAGAATTTTAGTTTGCCCTTCCGCTTCAAGATAGGGAGTCAGGGTCGCGGCATTGTTGGATGCCAGTTTCAGGTTATCTTGCAGAATAAAGCTCATTCGGATAGTCAGTTGGTTGTCGTCACTGTGCGTTGTTGATTCGCTGTCTACGTGTATTTGATTTTTGTAAAAAGTCTGCGCCTCGCCCAATATGGGGAGCAGGCAGATGAGTATACATAGAATCTTTTTCATATTTGTTTTGTTTTAAAATAAATAAATTAAACTGATGGCGGCTTTTGTCGGTCCTACATAGTTTTTATGACCTTCGCCTACTTTTTCTCCGCAAGTCTTGCATATATACTGTTCATATTTGACGCGTGCATAACCTACGCCTATGTTTCCTTCCAGATTCCAGTGCTTGCTTAGAATCCATTGGTAACCATAGGAAATGCCAAATCCATAGAAATTGCCTTTGAAACGGTGATCCTTCAATTCCGGCCAGATGCCCCAAGGCATATCAATAGCTGCCGCCTGGTAAACACCGCCATGAAGATGTACGCCAACGAAATGACCGTTGAATTTATCACAGAACCAATAGCGGAGTTCCGGTTGGAACGCCATCATTTTCATCATCTTTTGATCTTTGTATTTCCAGGGATTATAATTGGCATACAAATCGAGAGTTAACTTTTTGCTCAAGCTTACTTCAGCCCCAAGGTTGATAACTTTAAGCGCATCCATTACAATATTCGTTTTTACTCCAACTGTTTGGCTATATAATAAGGTAGGAGCAAACAGTATTACGAATAGTACTAATTTTTTTTTCTTTTTCATATTCTTCATTACCTGACAGGTTTTGTTTGTTGATGTGCAAATGTAGGTATAATACTAATAGGTCTTAATTGGCATATTGTTCTTTCTTAGGATAACTTTCAGTGGAAAATAATAAGTGGACTGGTGTTTTATTCTTTGAAAGGTGGTGGGATTGTCATTCTTGTATGAGTGGTGATTTGTTCATGGTTGGTGAATTAATCACATATGGTAGGTGAATTAATACTTGTATATTCTATTAATCCTCTTGTATGTGGTGTATTTCTTTCATTAAAGAATGGTAAATCATTCATTTTCCCCTTGGAATTTTTTTTATTTCTTAAATAATGTTCTTATGTTTGCATCGAACAAACAAAGCGCTTGATATAAATTTATGAAATGAAGATTCCCTCCTGAGGAACATGAGCAAACAACAATGTATTTGTAACAGTCGAATTGCAAACTATCAACAATTCGCAAACATTTTAACAAACAAATAAATAAAGGAGGAAATATAATGAAAGCTATTAAATTCTTTTTCTTATGTGTAGTTGCATCAGTATTCGCAGCGTGTTCCAATTCGGAAAGTGATAGTATTGAAAGCAGTACTTCAAGTTTTGAATCCATGATATCTTTGTATGGCATTGAGGCTGCTGAGCAGAACAGTGCAGTGCCTTCTGTGACAACAGAAGAAATGAGAAGTGTGTTAGAAGCGCTTCGTGAGAATAACAGTGTTGTTCAAGGGTGTAAAGTGGAGAATATGGAAGGATATTATGGAGTCGGTAATGATAAGAAAATAGTGATGATGACAGCTGAATACCAAGCCCGTACCCGAAGTGGCTATCTGGTTGAGAATTTCGCATTATGTGTTTCATTGAATTTTACTGTAGATGAAAAGATGGTCTATTATGCGGGCGCTACGTATAGTTGCGAGACTGATTTGTTCCTTTGGGAGGGGCAGGGAGGTTCTTTGTCAACTACAGCTGAAGGTGGCAGTGTCTTTACTTCTGATTCCTATCTTTATTTTTGTGTAAGTGATCAGGGAAATTGTTTGGTAAAGGTACCTATTAGCTTTGAAGGAAATTATGATTTTAACACAGGCAAAGGAGTTTATAGTTTTACTCTTTCTAAAATAGCTCAATAGTCTGGTCTGTATATAAGGAGAACATATCGTGTTTAGAGTTGAAAATGGGGAACCAAACAGCAAACAGTATATATAATAAGGTATAAGGTATTAAAAAAGAGTAACCAAAGATGAAGAGTTTTATCAGTTCTTAGTGGAATTGATAAAACTTTTTTAGTGTAAATTATTCTTAAAAAACTTGCGGGCTTTTTGGTAATAGATATATTTCCCTTAACTTTGACTAACCTAATCCTCCACACATGAACAAAATACATGACATATATGAAGAAGACCTTGTCTTTATTATTACTGTTACTAGGTGTTAGCCTATCATATTCTCTAGATATTCATTGGAGTCCGGAGCCTGTAATTATTAAAAGCGGATTAAATAACAATACTGTCTATAATATTTGTTATGGAAAAGATGGCTTTGTTTGGTTGTCTACCGACAGAGGGGTAGCCCGTTATGATGGATTCAGATTCCGTAACTATCCTTTGATTGCCAAAGTAGATTCGTCTTCCCTTCCTTTACCCCAGGCAACCAGTATACTGCAAGAGGTTTCGGGCAACTTGATTTATATTCAATTATATCAGGGGGGAATTGCTTGTTTTGATAGAGAAAAAGAGAGATACCTTCCGATTGTTTTCAATAGACCTTTCACTCTGAGAGATATACAAAGTTTTCGTTGGTGTAGTGGCGTTTTATATCTTGCTACATCTCAGGGATTGTTTAAGTCACAGGTAGCTCGTAAAGATGATAAAAACGATGTCTTATTTTGCACTATAGATACAAAGCCCTTAGTAAAAGGAAAAACGGCAAACCTGTGTGCCGATGGTAAAAATAATCTTTATTTCTCTATTGACGGAAAAAAGGTGATGCATTATAATGTTGAGACAAAGGACCTTGTTTTACTCAAAGAGTATGGTGCTGCGAACCGCTTGTTTCTTAAAGATGACTATTTATGGATTGACAGACTTCGGAATGATATTGTCTGTTATAATCTTAAAGGGAATCAGGAACGTGTCATTCCGATAGGGAATGTTGATAATGTTGATTATTTCAATCCCTATGTTACAGATGTCGTGTGCAGGAGTAAACAGATATTCTATCTGACAACTTCGGATGGATTGTTTGAATTGAATTTCGAAAATGAAAATCTCTGTGAGAGTCCTTTCTCGTTGGAGTTATTGACACAATATGAAGTAGCATATCATTCGAATATTGAACGTAAAATGACAAGTGCATTGTGGGATAACCAACAAAAAATATTGTGGACAAGTACATTGGGGGGAGGAATCGTGAAATTCGATATGAGTGATCGGATGTATAGCTGGGTACAGCAGAAATTCAGAACCAAAATTAACGGTATCGTTGAAGATGTCAATGGGTACATTTGGTTGGTGATGAATTGCGGAACATTGGTAAAGAGTACTACGCCTTCTCTATCTTCTCAAACTCGTTTTGAAGTTTGGAAAAAAGCATCCGGTTTTTCTGGATATTGCCGTATCTATAAAGATAAGAAGGGGTACATTTGGCTAGGCAACAACGTTGGCGAGGTGATGCGTATCAACCCGTTGACTGATGAAATAAAAACATTTAATTTGAAAACAACCGCTGGGAGAAAACTGTCTGTTTCTATCTTTCAGTTTTGCATGGATTCAAGGAATCATTTGTGGATAGCTACATCAGGCGGGCTGATGCAAGTGGATTCGGAAAGTTATGAATGCCGGAAAATCGAGCCAAAGGATGGGGGAATCGAGATAGTATATGCGGTCGTTGAAGATAAAGAAGGCAGTATCTGGATTGGTACAAACAGGGGATTGAAAAGACTTGAATATCTGGGAGATGAGATTCACTGGAAAGGAGGGTACGAAAAAGATAACGGGTTGGAAGAGTCCGCTGTACGGACAATTTATGTGAATAACTCAAATCAGATTTATGCTGCTTATTTAAATATGGTTATTCGTATTGACGGAAGGGATAAGGATAAGTTGGAGTCTATTTATACATTGCAGAATGGTTTGATTAGTGGAAATGTCAGTTGCATGGTAGATGACCAGATTGGGAATACATGGGCAGGAAATAGCGCAGGAATCATGACGATAAGAAATGGGCAGGATGCTTTCTATAATTACTTGTCAATAGGCGATTGTAGCGCTTCATGCCGATTGAATGATGGTCGGTTATTGTGGGCGGACTCATGGGGACTGTTATTTTTTGACCCTGCTGTCTTTAAAGCTAATAAAGTAGAAAGCCGGCTTATGCTGACAGATATAGAAGTGAATGGTGAGACAATTCTGGCCGGGGAGAGACGGAATGGACAAATTATTCTTTCTACTTCACCGGAGAAACAGGAACATTTGTCTCTTAATCAGGAAAATAATAAATTCCGTTTATACTTCTCTGATTTGCAGTATGGAATGATGCAGTGTAAGATTGCTTATCGGTTACTACCGGAAGATGAAGAATGGAGAATGCAGCCGCTTGAGGAAGGAGTGGAGTATAGTAGGTTGCCTGTGGGCAACTATGTATTGCAGGTCAAACAGGTCTTCCCGAGTGCGAAGGAAGGGGAGGTTGTAGAGATTCCTATTGTCATCAGGGCGGCATGGTATCATACTGTATGGGTGTATTGCGGCTATGGACTATTAGTCATAATTTTACTTTATATTGTTTATCGCCATTCAGTAAAGAAGAATTTACGCAGGCAGATACACCGGGAACATGAAATCCTATTGAGGGAAAAGTTGAATATGGAAAAGGTGGAGCAGAAGCAGAAACAAGAAATAGAAGCTATGAGAAACCGCTTGTTGGTGGTTTTTATCCAGGAATTGCGTACTCCTCTTTCATTAATAATCGCTCCGCTAAAGGAAATTCTTGAAGATAAGTCAATGGCTCCAAATTTTGCTACTCGCGGTCGGGTGGCTTATCGGAATTCTCTTCGTATGCTGGATGCTTGTAATCAATTGCTGGCTATTCATCAACATGGAAATGTGAATGAGAAACTAAAAGTGGCGGCTTACCAGGTGGAAAAATTGCTTGATAATAATTTGTTTGATGTCCGTGAGTTACTGAAGATGTATTCGATAAATTTCCAGTATGAGAAACGGATTAAAAAAGAACTGGAATTTTATGTAGATAAAAAAAAGGTGGAATTTATTATCCATAGTCTGCTGACTAATGCTTTTATTCATATTAATTATTCAGGGAATATTTCTTTGACCGTTTCTGAAACAGTACAGGAACAACTGCATTATGTGACGGCTGTTATTGAATATGAAGGACAGAGAATGATACGGACCGCCGAAGAATTGATTGATGAAAATGAAATACCTGAAGAGGAACTGGTCTATACGGAAATGGGCTTTTCTGCAATACGTCAGATTGTTGAAATACATCATGGAAAAATCAGTCTGGAGAGTTCGCATGATGGAAGTACAAAGGTTATTGTAAGTTTTCCACTGGATAAAAGTGTGTTCGAAGATGATCCGAATGTTCTGTTTGTTGAACCGGAAGATACAGGTGAGATAGAACCCCAGTTGTTGGACTTTTCGCAACCGAACCGGACAGTTGAGGAATTTATTCCATCTACTTCGGCAAGACTTAAAAAGACCTTGCTGATTGTTGAGGATCACAAGGATATTCGTCTCTATTTGAAAGTTATGTTTGGAAAAGAGTATAACCTGCTGATGGCTACCAATGGACAGGAAGGTATTGACATGGCTGTGAAAGAACTTCCGGATTTGATTCTTTGTGATGTAATGATGCCGGTAAAGAATGGATTCGATTGTTGCCGCGAGTTGAAAGGAGGACTGGAGACTTGTAGTATTCCTATCATTATGTTGACTGCCAAGGTAGAAGACGAGGATATTATACATGGTTTAGAATTGGGTGCAGACGACTATGTACTGAAGCCGTTTACTCCAAGCATTTTAAAAGCGAAAGTTCAAAATCTGATTAATAACCGGCAGGCATTGAAGCAGATGTATACGAAGTTGCTGATGTTGCCGGGAATGAATGCTGTAGATGTAGCTCAACCGGAACAGATGGAGACTGTGGCAGTAGAAGACCCGTTTATCAGTTCTGTCATTAAAATTGTAGAGGAAAATATTTGTAAGGCTGATTTTAGCGTGAAGAAACTAGCATCGGATATGAATATGAGTCAACCTACTTTGTATCGTAAGGTGAAGCAAAGTACGGATTATACAATTATTGAGCTTATTCGGGGAGTACGTATGCGCCGGGCAAGTGTATTGTTGAAAACAAAGGAATATGGAGTACAAGAAGTCGCAGAAATGGTGGGATATAATGATATTCCTACTTTTAGAAAGCATTTTGTCGACGCTTTTGGCATCACTCCTTCCACTTATGAATAAAAAAATGACTACTTTTGCACGCGAAAACCCTAAAAAGAAGGAATGAGCGTGCAAAGGTATTTTATTTATTTGGCTTATGACGGAACCAACTATCATGGTTGGCAGATTCAACCGAATGGGATTAGCGTGCAGGAATGTCTGATGAAAGCATTGTCTACCTTTCTACGTCGCGATATAGAAGTGGTGGGTGCTGGCAGAACGGATGCGGGAGTGCATGCATCTTTAATGGTAGCTCATTTTGATTATGAAGAGCTATTGGATACAGATTCTGTCACAGATAAGCTGAATCGTCTGCTCCCCCCGGATATTTCCATTTATCGGGTTTGCCGTGTAAAGCCGGATGCCCATGCTCGTTTTGACGCAACAGCCAGAACGTATAAGTATTATGTGACGACTGAAAAATACCCTTTCAACCGGCAATATCGTTGCCGTATTTTCAATCCATTAAATTATGAACGTATGAATGAGGCCGCACGTACCTTGTTCGAATATACGGACTTTACAAGTTTCAGCAAACTGCATACGGATGTAAAGACGAATATTTGCCATGTGACTCATGCCGAATGGACACAAGAGGAAGATGCTACCTGGGTATTTACCATCCGTGCCGACCGCTTTCTGCGGAATATGGTACGTGCCATAGTGGGAACTTTGATTGAAGTGGGGCGTGGAAAACTTTCGGTTGAAGGCTTCCGGCGTATTATAGAGCAGAAGGATCGTGGAAAAGCCGGAACGTCGGCTCCCGGTCAGGCTTTGTTTCTGGTGAATGTCGAATATCCCGAAGATATATTTGAAGTTAGTAAATTGTAATTAGTAGATACTCTCATGTGGTTATTATTAGCATTTCTCTCGGCGACTTTGCTGGGATTTTACGATGTATTCAAAAAGAAATCGCTGAAAGATAATGCGGTACTTCCCGTTTTGTTTTTAAACACTTTCTTTTCCAGTCTTATCTTCCTGCCGTTTATTCTGTTCTCCGTATATCAGCCGGACTTGTTGGGTGGAACGATATTCAATGTCCCGGTTGTGGGTTGGGAACAGCATAAATATATTATTATCAAGTCGTTTATCGTATTGTCTTCATGGATATTCGGTTATTTCGGAATGAAGCATTTGCCCATTACCATCGTAGGGCCTATCAATGCCACTCGTCCGGTGATGGTGTTGGTAGGAGCTATGCTTGTATTTGGCGAACGGCTGAATCTCTATCAATGGATTGGTGTAATGCTGGCTATCGCTTCTTTCTTTATGTTGAGCCGTTCGGGAAAGAAAGAAGGAATTGATTTCAAACATAATAAATGGATCTTCTTTATTGTATTGGCGGCAATAACAGGGGCTATCAGCGGACTGTATGACAAATATCTGATGAAGTCACTGAATCCGATGCTGGTGCAGTCCTGGTACAATGTCTATCAGGTCTTTATCATGTGTCCTATCTTGTTATTACTTTGGTGGCCGAAAAGAAAGTCCACCACTCCGTTTCGTTGGGACTGGACAATTATTCTTATTTCCATTTTTCTTTCGGCAGCAGACTTTGTCTACTTCTATGCACTGAGCTATGATGATTCGATGATCTCTATCGTTTCGATGGTTCGCCGGGGAAGTGTAATTGTTTCTTTCATTTTCGGAGCTCTTTTCTTCCGTGAAAAGAATTTAAAAAGCAAAGCGATTGACCTTATACTGGTGTTAATCGGAATGATATTCTTATATTTGGGGACTAAATATGATTGATATGAAAATAAATAAACTTTTTATCGCTATACTCTTTTCTGTTGTCGGGTTATTTTCCTTGACTTCCCTTCAGGCGCAAGAAGCCAAAACTTTGTTTGTGAATATGTCGGATTCTTTAAGTCCCTTGCTTACAAAAGTGAATCGTGAAGATTGTATAGACTTTCTGGAAAGTAAGATGAAAGCGCAAGTGGAAAACCGTTTCGGCAAGAAGTCGGAGATGACTGATCTTGGTAAAGACTATATCCGTATGCAAATGTCAGCTCAATCTACCTGGCAGATGAAAGTGTTGGCACTAAATGATTCAACGAACGTAATCTGTACAGTCTCTACTGTTTGTGCTCCTGCTTGTGATAGCAGCATCCGTTTCTATACGGACGACTGGAAACCGCTTACTACATCTCTCTTTATTACCTTGCCCTTGATGGATGATTTTCTGAATGCTCCCGATTCAACAGGAGTTTATAAGTTTGATGAAGCACGTCGCTCGGCAGATATGCTATTGATGAAAGCCGATTTTAATAAAGAAAATACGGAACTGACACTTACGTTAACAACCCCCGACTATATGTCAAAAGAAACAGCAGAGAAACTGAAACCGTTTCTCCGCCGCCCTGTAGTCTACCATTGGAAAAATGGAGCATTTGTTAAATTGAGAATTGAGAATTAAAAATTGAGAAATAAGCTGCGCTGTGGCTATCTCTGGATATTCTCAAAATAAAAAAATATAAGGCAACTAATTCTTTACGAGTTAGTTGCCTTTTTGATATTTTTAATCAGCGGGATTATTGAATAATCCCTATTTCTCAATTTTTAATTCTCAATTCTCAATTTAACAAGCATTCGTTGATGAACGCTGTCATTTCCGGTGTGTTTGCTTCCACACTTTGAAGTAATTTGAATTGTGCTTTGGTGCGAACGAGGTTGTGTTCCGGATATTTGATTTTATAATAAGTATCTCCGTTGATATAATCTGCCAGGAACCGTACGCACTGCATGTATGGGAATAAAGCCGCCGCATAAGGAAGATTCTCAATCTCGATCTGCGTCAGGAATGATTTAGCTCCTTTCAGATAACCCTTGGTAAATGCTTTGAATATTTCCATATTGAAGTTTACACGATCAAGGTCTTTGTCGTCTTCATCACCTGTGTTGGCACCTGTACGTAGGAAGTCACCATAATCGGAGAATATAAAGCTAGGCATTACCGTATCCAGGTCGATGACACAAAGCACTTTACCATCCTCGTCGAACATCATGTTATTCACTTTCGTATCGCAGTGGCAAACGCGTTTGGGAAGTTTTCCTTCACGATATAAACGTTCAGCTTTACACATTTCATCTGCGCGTTTCTCTATTTCATCCAAATAGTACTTCACTTCTGATACCCGTCCGGCAGCATCCTTTGCAACGGCTTCACGTAGTTGTTTGAGGCGGAACTCCATGTTGTGGAAATCGGGTATGGTTTCACCCAATGTTTCCGGAATATCGGCCAACATAGCCTGGAAGCTGCCGAAGGCTTCTCCTGCATAGTTGGAATATTCGGGATTCACCGTCTCATACGTTTTTGCACGTGGGATGAATACCATCACACGCCAATAGCTGTCACCGTCGAACCAGTATGTTTTACCTTCTTCTGTTTCGAGGAAACTCAACACCTTGCGGTCTATATCCGATTCTCCGGCTTCCGTCAGTTTCTTGCGAATGTGATTGGTAACAGCAGTAATATTGGATTGAAGCATTTCTACATTCTGGAAAATGGCATGATTGATGCGTTGCAAAACATAGTCGGGAGCATCTGCTTCTTTGGTATTTACTTTATAAGTGTCGTTGATAAGTCCTGCACCCAAAGGTTTGATTTCTTCTATCGTACCTTGGACTTTAAATTTAGCTACGATGCTAGATAAATCTTTCATGTTTTTTTTCTTTAAAAATTTATACAAAGGTTATCGATAATCATATTTAGCAGCTTCGTTGGCCTGGTTAGCCGAGCGAACGGGCACTAATGTGAAGCCCCACTGGTAATCACGGTTAGCCGGGATTTGGTGGAAAGGTTCCGGGCGAGCGCCCCAACTGTCATATCCGCCTACTCCTTGTTGCTTCATATCCACACAAACTTCAACGAAATCTCTGGGAGTGATGTCGTTGACATGATGCATTCTACGTAATACGTTGCGGGCAGCGTTTTCATCGTGATTGGCAACCTCTTCCGGGCTGAAGTTATTCCATTGGTAAGGGTGGGGCAGAGCTTCTTCAGAGTCAAAGTCTTCGATAGAGTTGCGCAAGGCATTGAATCCGATAAGACTGTCCGCTACCAAAACCAGACCGTTTCCTTTATTAGGAGATAAGGCGATCCAACGGGTATCTGTGTGATGTCCGTTTTCCTGTGGACGCACATAGTTGAAGTACATTTGATCCGCTGTTGTCTTATATACGCCAACGAGCGTTCCGTGATTGCGGTCGATATAATTCTCTTCCGGGCCACGGCCAAAGTATTGTACATTATTCATCTGTGCCGGCAAGCGGAAACGCACCCCGATACGGGGGACTTCCAATTTGGAGGCAGCCTTGCGGGCAGCATCACTTCCGGGGGTAAATGTAGCCATGCGGGTAGCTTCGGAAACTTCTGTTTCTGTAGGCTGCATATCCGTTGATGTGAACTTGGCATTTACGTTGACTATTCCGTTCGGATAGATTTTGTAAGTGACGACATACAAGTTGCCGGCAGCCAATAAGTAGGTCACATTTAAAGAAACTGCTCTATCCTCTGTTGTCATGGTAGCATCCGTTATGCGGAAGTTTTTGCTTGATTGCTTCCATACCTGCAAGCGTTTAGGAGCGCTGTTACCATAATCATTATCATTAGGAGCACGCCAGAAGTTAGGCTGAATACCAAATCCGTCTTTGAAATATTCAGTACCGTCTACTTTATACGAGGTTACTAATCCGCTATTCTTGTTGAATACAAAGTTTACTTTGGAGGAAGAAACGATTAATTCATCTCCTTGGGTTGTTGTTTTCAATGCCGGACCGTTTGCTTTATAAATACTCTTCTCTGCTTGAATAGGAAGTTGGAACTGGTCGTATGCAATTTCATATCCGGTTGGAATCAGCGGTTCAGGCTCTGTGGTTGTTACACTGAAGTTGACAAAATATTCTGTTCCCGGTTGGGTTTTCAGACTATTTACCGGTACGGTGAACTCTTTAGAGGCTTGCGGAGCAATATCCAAAGATACTTTTCCACCTTTTATTGTCTTCCCGTTAGCGAGTATATGGTAGTGAATCTGATACTTTTTCAGGTTAGTGAAATAGAAACGGTTGGTGATTTTGAATATACCGGCTGCGGCATCTACTGCTTCAAAACCTACATTCTGATGTACATATTTCACTTCAGCCATTGCCGGATGCGGACCACGATCCGGATTGACAAGACCGTTGCAGAGGAAGTTACCATCGCTCGGTGCGTCTACCCCGAAGTCACCTCCGTAAGCCCAGTATTCTCTTCCATTTTTATCTTTTTGGAGAAGGCCCTGATCTACCCAGTCCCAGATATATCCGCCTTGGAGATTCGGATATTTGTAAATTGCCTGCCATTGTCCCCACAGATTTCCGGTGGAGTTTCCCATGGCATGTGCGTACTCGGAAGGGGCTACAGGACGGTCACTACCATTCTTTCCGATATTTTCCAGCCAGTCGGCACCCGGATATTGCGGAACATACATATCGGAATTCCATTCCCATTGAGCACGTTCATAGTTGACCGGACGATTCATCAGGTCTTTGTCTGCCTCTTTCACCCACAGATAAGTCTGATAGAAATTATATCCGTTTCCGGCTTCATTTCCCAGCGACCAGAATGTAACGCTCGGGTAGTTCTTATTACGTTCAAACATATTGATGGTGCGATCCATGTGTGGTTTCAGCCATTCGGGATTGTTTCCCAGTGAACCGCCTTTCCGGAGATCATAATACATTCCGTGGCTTTCCACATTGGCTTCATCATATACATAAAGTCCGTATTCATCACAAAGCTCATAGAAACGGCGGTCTTGCGGATAGTGGCAAAGGCGTACACTGTTTAAGTTATGCTGCTTCATAAGTTCGAAGTCACGGCGCATTAAATCCTCTGTTACATAATGACCTGTTGACGGATTATGTTCGTGGATATTTACCCCTTTCAGTTTCAGAGGCTGACCGTTGATGAATAAGCAGACATATGGTTTTCCGTTAGCAGCTTTCTGTTCGATAGGCTTGATCTCAATCCGGCGGAATCCTACATTGAAAGGAATGATTTCATTGACTTTGCCATTCTCTTTTACTGTCATCAACAGTTTGTATAGATTCGGATGTTCGGAAGTCCATGTGCTGACATCTGTCAGATTCTTATCGAAAGAAAGTGTACGCACTTCGTTCGATGGAATATAGGCTGTCTTCTCTTCAGTAGCTACAACTTTTCCTTGTGCATCCAATAGTTCATAAACTAATGTAAGATTAGTTGCAGCCTTTTCATGATTTCTCAAATCGACATTTAAACCAAAGATTCCATTTTTGTAACTGTCGTCCAGCGTAGACTTAATTCGGAAATCTTTGAGAGCGGCTTTAGGTTGTGAATACAGAAAAACATCGCGTTCAATACCACTCATACGCCAGAAGTCCTGACATTCAAGATAGGAACCGGTGCTCCAACGGAAGATTTTAACTGTAAGTACGTTCTTTCCGGGCTTCACATAGTTGTTGATAAGAAATTCTGCCGGATTCTTGGAGTCTTCGCTATATCCTACTTCTTGTCCGTTGATATATACATATACGCCGGACTTAGCTCCTGCCAGATGCAAGTAGATATCCCGCCCGTCCCAGTCTGCCGGAATATCGATGTCCCGGCGATAAACTCCTACCGGATTGGCTTCGGGAAGAGTAGGAGGTTGCGGGTTCCGAGGTTTGAATTCATAACCATGATTGGTGTAGATGGCTATTCCGTGTCCTTGTACTTCCCAGTTTCCGGGCACCTGAATATCATCCCACGAATCTGTATTGGTGTTCGGATCGGTAATGTTGTCGGGAAGCTTTTTATAAGAGTCTACGAAGTAGAATTTCCAGGTTCCGTTCAACAAGCGGTAATACTTGCTTCGTTCGAACTTGCCACTCAAAGCATCAGCGCGATTGTTGTATGTCATAAAAGAAGTACGTGGATACTCTTTGTTGACTTCAACTACCTGCACGTCCTGCCAATAAGGTTTCACGGCTTTCTCAGCCATTGTACTAAGTGTTGTCAGGGAAAATATTCCCATGAAAATGCCTGTTAATAAATTGGGGGTTGGTCGAAATTTCATGTATCTCAATATTGGTTTTTCATTTCTTTTTTATTTTACTTTGATATGATCGAATCCTTCTCCATACACTCCGATGACAGCACTTTGCGATACAAATGCATTCGGGTCTATGTCTTTTATCAACCGGAAGATGATAGGCGATTCCCTTTTCTTGGCTAATACAAACATCATCTTTACTTCTCGTCCTGTATAAAAGCCGGTTGCATTGATAATCGTCACTCCCCGGTGTGGATATTCGTTAATATGCCGTCCTATTTCTTCATATTTGTTAGATATGATAAAGAACTGTACGGATTGGCGGGCGCTATTCACTACCTGGTCGAGAACGAAACTACAAATATAAAGAGTTACAAACCCATACACCACTTTTTCCCAGTCTTTTAAGACAAAATAACTGGAAGAAATGATAATCATATCGCAGATAAGCACGACTCTTCCTAATGTGATGTCCCGGTATTTGTTGATGATGGCTGCAATAATATCTGTACCTCCCGTACTTCCATTGGCCGAAAAGGCAACACCTATGCCGCCTCCACAGAAGGATGCTCCGATGACACATGCCATAAAAGGCTGGTCGTGGAGAAGACCGAAACCTGCCGTCAGTTTTTGAATGACGGACAGAAAGAAGGTGAGAGTAAATACACCGAAAATAGTTTTGATGCAAAACTTTAGTCCCAGCAACTTGAGTGCCAGTAACAGCAAGAAGAGGTTGATGCTGAAGTACGTATATTGTACCGGAAAACCTGTGGCCCAATATACGATAGAAGCAATACCCGGTACTCCCCCGGTGGTGATATCGTTAGGCAACAGAAAAACGGTCCAACCGATACCATACAAAATCATGCCGATGGCAATCATTACATAATCTCTGGCTTCACGGATAATGCTTTGCTTAGAAGGCTTTGGAATAGCTGTTTTCATAAACGTGATAATGATAATCTATAAAATGTTCAAACACGAACCCATGAATAATCCGGCTTTGGGGGAGAAGCCGGATTGGTTCATTATGCTCGTGCTAAAAGGAAATATTCTGTTTTATTTTGCAAAAGCGTGACGGTAGCCTTGTACTTTATTCCATCCACCACGAGTGAAGTCGGGTACTTCTACCGGAGCTGAATTGTTTTCGATAGAAAGTCTGGTAAGTTCAGCCATGCAACACCATTCTGCCAAGTCATAAACGTCCATATCCAATGGCAGTCCATTCTGCAAGCAATATGCCAGGCGGTAGTCCATGATAAAGTCCATACCACCGTGTCCACCTACTTTCTTGGCTGTTTCTTCCAGCTCTATATGAATAGGATCTTTATATTTATCCATCAAGGCTTTCTTTACGTTTTCAGGTACAGAACCATGTGCATTCAGATTCTCATGATTAGGCACATCTTTTGAATCAACTTGTGAAGGTCTCAGGCAATATTCTTCAATCGGATATTTGCTTGCATAACCATCGGCTCCCACTATTTGATACATACGGCTGTATGGGCGTGGAGTCATTACGTTGTGCTGAATCAACATTGTTTTTCCGTTCTCTGTGCGAATCAGGGTAGAAGTCTGGTCACCATTCTGGAAGTCGGTCACTTCTTCTCCTGTTTGTTTCTTAATATAAGCCGGTCCGTTGACAGCTTTCGTATCCATTGATACCAATGTTTTCATGCGGTCACCACGGTGGATATTAAGTACCTGACAAGCAGGACCCATGCCGTGGGTAGCATATACATCGCCACGGTGCAGATGATTATAATCCATTCGCCAGTTATTCCAGTATTCAGGCCAGAAATCTTCCAGATTGTGGATATATGAACCTTCTACATGAAGCACTTCTCCGAATACGCCTTGTTGTGCCATGTTTAAAGAGGTCAGTTCAAAGAAGTCATATACGCAGTTTTCGAGCTGCATACAATGTTTACGGGTCTTTTCGGAAGTATTGATTAGCTGCCAGATTTCATCCAGTGTCATGGCGGCAGGAACTTCGATAGCTACATGTTTGCCATGTTCCATGGCATAAACACCCATTGCTGCATGATGTTTCCAGTCGGTGGCTATGTATACCAGATCAATATCGTCCCGTTCACAAAGTTGCTTCCATGCCTCTTCCGAACCGCTGTAAGAAGCAGCTTCAGGAAGTCCGGCATTCTTCAATATTTCTTGTGATTTTTCAACACGTTCGGGAAGCAGGTCGCATAATGCTATAATCTTAGTTCCCGGGATATGGGTCCAGCGTGCCACGGCGCCGGGACCACGCATTCCTAATCCGATGAAACCGACACGAACGGTATCAATTTTAGGAGTAACGAGTTGGATTACATCTTCTTGTCCGGCAGGGCGGGCAGGAGTTTCTACTTTGATGGGAGTAAAGGCTTCCGGAGCCTTTGGTTGTTGAGTACAACTGGTGTGCCAAGTTAACAAAGCCAAGCCGATGGCAGTGACTGTAAGTAGTTTCTTCATCATATTTTAAAGTTTTTAATAGGGGTTATTCGCTGTTTTTCATTTACGTGTCAAAAATAGTAATTAATTAGCCAATTATTTGTATTTATAATCGATATTTTCATCAGATAAGTTTCTATTATGAGGTAAAAAATGAGTCAGGCTTTTTCTACCTGATTTTGTGTAGGCTTATGTGACGTCAAATACATATAAAAGACATGTCATAAAGAGACTCTTCCTAAAAAAAAGTCACCTTTTTAGAATTGCTTAACGTTTACTACTCTTGTTGGGGTAAGCTACCTGCTTCAGCTGTACTTCTGTTGGAACCTAGTATTTGTATTTTTTCCAGGCTCCCCTGGTGAAATCCGGAATTTCTACTGCCATGCTCTTATTCAGTACAGATTTTTCACTTAGTTCTGTGATGCACGACCACTCGGCAGCGTCGTATACATCCATATCCAGTGGAAGCCCGTTGCGCAGACAATGAATAAGGCGGTAATCCATTACATAATTCATCTCATTAGGTAGGCCTCTGCGATGTGCTTCTTCGCCAATGGTTGCGCTAAAAGGATGTTTATAGCGTGCCATCATTTTTTCTAGCAGTTCTCCTTCAAGTGGAGTGTCTCCATTAGGATCCAGGGCGATACAGGGGACAGGGTATTTCTGGGCGAATCCCAGTGTGCCGCATATTGTTTGAAGGCGGCTGTAAGGACGTGGGGTGGATATGGCGTATTGAAGCATGATCGTCTTCCCTTTGAGCGTGTGGATGAGAGTGGTATTTACATCTCCCAATTGATATTTCTGGTGGGCTTCCGGTGAATATTCGCCGAATAGTCTGCGGGCATATTCGCTCATTCCTGCCTGATGAGTAGACATGGAAACGAGATATTCCATTCTGTCGCTGCGATGAATATCCAGTATCTGACAGGCGGGGCCTAATCCATGAGTGGGATAAGGATTGCCTGTATGTTCGATGCTGTATCTTTTTCCCCAATGGTTGTGGTAGCCGCCTTCACTCTCTTCGGCAAAGTACATTGAACGAAGATCGTGAATGTAGGCTCCTTCTACATGCATGATTTCTCCGAACAGTCCTCGTTGGGCCATATTGAGGGTCATTAGTGCAAAAGGATCATAACAACAATTTTCGAGCATGATGCAGTGTCGCTTGGTTTTTTCTGCAGTGTCTACTAACTGCCAACATTCTTCCACGCTCATAGCAGCCGGAACTTCAATGGCTACATGCTTATTGCATTCCATTGCGAAGGTTGCCATTGGAGTGTGCATTAACCAGTCGGTACAGATGAATATTAAATCTGCTTCGTCCGATTCGCACATCTTTTTCCATCCCTCCACTCCAGTATATCCGGTGGCTTCGGAACGGCCGGCTTCTTTTAATAGTTGTTGAGCCTTACTTAAATTTCCTTCTCTTATTTCACAAAGAGCTTTGATTTCTACTCCTTCGATTTGCAGATAACGTTGTAAGGTGAGCAATCCTCGATTGCCCAGTCCTATAATCCCGATGCGGACAGTGGGGATAGGGGGATGTGCTAGCCGGAGTACGTGCGATTGTACCGGAGAATTCTTCATAAGCTTAGCGGACTAAAGTTAAACAAAAAAAGAGAATCTAATTTCTCAGATTCTCTTTGGAGAGCGGAAGACGGGGCTCAAACCCGCGACCCTCAGCTTGGAAGGCTAATGCTCTATCAACTGAGCTACTTCCGCAATTTTTTGTGGGCAAAGATGGATTCGAACCACCGAAGTCGAAAGACAGCAGATTTACAGTCTGCCCCATTTGGCCACTCTGGTATTTGCCCTTTTTTGCTTTTGAGGAGGTTTGTTTCTCAATTGCGGTGCAAAGATACAACTATTTATTTAAACTCCAAACAAAATCGATCATTTTTATTGCAGTAATTGCACATTCATCTCCTTTGTTACCCAGTTTGCCACCGGCACGATCCTTTGCTTGCTCCATTGTATTTGTGGTAATTAATCCGTAAATAACTGGTATATCGCCAGTTGCGTTTAATTCGGTAATTCCTTGGGTTGCTCCCATGCAAACATAATCAAAATGTGGAGTATCTCCTTTAATTACGCAACCAATTGCAATAATTGCATCAAGATCGCAATTTTCCATCATTTGGTTGGCTCCAAAAGTAAGTTCGAAACTTCCCGGTACAGTTTTCACCAGAATATTTTCGTCTTTTGCTCCATGTTTTTTTAATGTATCGACTGCACCTTTCAGTAAAGCACCGGTAATATTGAAATTCCATTCGGATACGACGATACCAAATTTCATTGCTTCTGCATTTGGAACGGAATTGAAATCATATTCGGATAAGTTATGGTAAGCTGTTGCCATAGTTAATTAAAAGTTGAGGATTATAAAATGGAAATTTGAGAGTATGAGAGATTAAGAAGAAAGGCACGGATTTCACGGATTCCACGGTTTTAATAGATAGTCCGCTTAATCCGGTGTAATCCGTGCCTCGATTCCCTTATATAATAAGGTATATTATTTTTTCATCAATTTAGCTTGCTCGATATATTTGTCGATGTCCATAGCCTGATAAGATTGGAAGTATTTATCCTTGATCTTAGTGTAAGCGTTTACAGCATCGTCATATTTTCCCTGTTTTACCAGGATTTCACCGGCTTGTATCAGGAAGATCGGGCTTAATGTGTTGTTGTCTGCTTTGTCTGCAGCCGACAGTAAAGTAGAAGCCGCTTTGTCTAATTGGCCAAGTTGTGCATAGCAGTTACCTGCAGCACCCAAGATTGCCGGGGCAACCATTTGGTCTTTTCCATTGAAACTGTCCAGCATCTTCACTGCTTCTTCATATTTGCCAAGTTGTGCGTAGCAAATACCAGCATAAGCTTTTGCCAGATTTGCCGCTTTTGTTCCGCTGTAGTCATCGGCAACTTTCAGGAAACCTGCATAACCGATGCTGTCGCCATTCAAAGCCTGCTCAAAAGCATCCTGTTCAAAGTATTCCTGTCCTTTGAAAAGAGCTGCCTGTGCTTTTTCCTCACGTGGTTCAGCATAGAGGTTTTTGTACATGATAAAACCTGCTACAATAATAATCACAGCAACAACACCGCCAATAATTGCGTTTTTGTACTTGATAAGAAATGCTTCCGATTGTGTCAGTGCATCTTCTACGTTCAGATGTTCGTTCTGATTCTTTTGTTCTGCCATTTTATATGATTCTTTTTGTTATTATTCACCGTTTGATATTTCGACTCGCAAAAGTAGTTTTTTTATATCTACAAACGAAATTTAGAAGCATCTTTTTTTGTTTTACACCCGAAAACCACGAAAATCTTGCTACTTTTGTGAACAAATTAACGTGTACACAATGATACTGAAACGAATATCTGTATTAAACTATAAGAATCTGGAAGAGGTAGAACTGGGATTCTCTGCTAAGCTGAATTGCTTTTTCGGACTGAATGGAATGGGAAAGACGAATCTGCTGGATGCGGTGTATTTCTTGTCTTTCTGTAAGAGCTCCGGAAACCCGATTGATTCTCAAAATATTCGTCATGAACAAGACTTTTTCGTGATTCAGGGCTTTTATGAAGCGGAGGACGGAACTCCTGAAGAGATTTATTGTGGGATGAAACGCCGTTCGAAGAAACAATTTAAACGGAACAAGAAAGAATATAGTCGTTTTTCGGACCACATCGGTTTTCTGCCCCTGGTGATGGTTTCACCTGCCGATTCCGAATTGATAGCCGGAGGAAGTGAGGAGCGCCGCCGGTTTATGGATGTAGTGATTTCGCAGTATGATAAGGAATATCTTGAAGCGCTGATACGGTACAATAAAGCATTGGCGCAGCGTAACACATTGTTGAAGAGTGAGTTTCCGGTGGAGGAGGAGCTGTTTCTTGTATGGGAGGAGATGATGGCGCAAGCCGGTGCAATCGTATTCCAGAAGCGTGAAGCATTTATCCGGGAGTTTATTCCTATTTTCCAATCTTTCTATTCCTTTATTTCGCAAGATAAAGAGGTGGTGGGACTATCTTATGAGTCTCATGCGCGGGATGCTTCTTTGTTGGAAGTGTTGAAGCAAAGCAGGGAGAGGGATAAGATAATGGGATTCTCTTTGCGTGGCATTCATAAAGATGAGTTGAATATGTTGTTGGGTGAATTCCCGATAAAGAAAGAAGGTTCGCAGGGACAGAACAAAACGTATCTGGTAGCATTGAAACTGGCACAGTTTGATTTTTTGAAACGTACCGGTCGGACTGTTCCTTTATTATTACTGGATGATATTTTTGATAAGTTGGATGCTTCCCGTGTAGAGCAAATTGTGAAGCTGGTGGCCGGAGACAATTTCGGGCAGATATTTATAACGGATACGAACCGGGGACATCTCGACCGTATTTTACATAAGGTAGGCAGCGATTATAAAATATTTCGTGTAGAGGAGGGTACAATTCAAGAAACGGAGGCTGAAAATGAAGCGCAATGATGCCGAACAAATAGGAAAACTGATTCAACAGTTTCTTCGTCAGGAGAGTTTGGAATCTCCGCTGAACGAACAAAGGCTGCTGGATGCCTGGCCTCAAATCTTGGGACCGGCGGCGGCTTATACCAGCAATCTTTATATTCGTAATCAGACATTGTATGTGCATCTGACTTCTGCTGCTCTTCGTCAGGAATTGATGATGGGGCGTGAGGTATTGGTACGCACGCTGAATCAGAAAGTCGGGGCTACCGTTATTACAAATATTATTTTTCGTTGAAGAAAGATATTCTGTCTATCACCTTTATGCCTAGCTTCCGGAGTGTTTCGGTTGCACGGTTGTAATAAAAAGGATTTTCCAAATATTGATTGTTATGGGCGTCCACGCCGATGATAGCGGTGCAACCTTCATGGGCGGCTATTTTCCAGAAATCCGGATGAGGAATGGTAGTAATACCATGAATGTCATTATATTCTTCATATCCGATATTATATTCCAACGGTAAGTTTAACCGTACTGCTGTCCGGCAGATATGCCTGCTGACTAGCTTACAATGACGATCGAACTCGGGGTAAGAACGCATAAATAAATCCGGATGGGCAAGGTAGGCAAATAGTCCGCTTTCCATTCCTTCAATAGCACTCTCTTCATAGAGTTCGAGCATGTCTACCGAATCTGTATTCCGGCCGAAGTAGGGAAACTTCTCATCTGTGTGAAAATGGTGATTTCCGAAGATGATATAGTCCAGTTTATATTCTTTGATGACTCCTTTTAGCCAGTGTATGTATTCAGGAAAATATTCGCATTCCAATCCTATTTTTATGCTGATTTGATTTTTATATTTCTCTTGCAGCGAACGGATGCTTTCCACATATTCCGCTAATTCTTCGGGAAGCATCCGGATGTCGGATATATAATCAGTGTGGTATTTCCACGGAGTGTGGTCAGAAAAACCTAATTCTTGATAGCCGCCTTTGATGGCACTTAAAACAAATTCTTCGTCACTCCCTGTCGCATGATGGCAGCGGGTGGTATGGGTGTGATAATTCGTCTTCATTGATTGTTATAATTATATCCATGCGGATGTCGAATGATTCCGCCGGAACTTCTTCTACTAATTGAAATGGGAAACAGATTCCTGCTTTGTAGGCTGATGGTATGCGTGGCAGGAGACGGTCATAATATCCTTTTCCCCGTCCCAGACGGTTACCTTTAGCATCGAAAGCTACTCCGGGAACGACGATGAAGTCTATGGCTGCATAGTCTGTGAATATTTCTCCGGTTGGTTCTGCTATACCGTAGATACCGCTGATTGACATGTCTTCCGGTCCGGTGTATATCCGTAGTTCTAAATCATCGCCTACTACTACGGGGAGTAGAATCCGCTTTTCAGTCCTCCATTTTTGAATAAAGGCATGTGTGTCTACTTCGTCATTCAGCGAATGGTATAGTAATACTGTATTTGCCGCCCTGAAAGCCGGATGGGCTTCGAGGGCGGCAAGTATGTTAGCTGATTGCAGCTTTCGCATAGTTGAATCCGCGTGTCGGGTCTTCAGTAATGCTATATGCTTGCGCAGTTCTTTTTTTCTTTCCATCTTTTTTATCCTTCGTCACTTCTTCCTCTTCAACGGCTACCGGAGCTTTTGGGAAAGCTTCTCCTTTTTCAAGTATCTCAATACCTTTAATAACAGTAGCATCTGTCTTGTTGAAGTATTGGAGATAAGCTTCCAATCCAAGCATGTTGTAGATGATGTTGCCGAAGAGGTTCTTTTCCAATAATTTGTATGATTTCTGAATGAGGATGTTTCTTCTTTTCACTCCTTTACTGTCAGCAAAACGGACAAACTGTTCCACCAAACCCTGATGACGAAGATAATTCAGCAATTCTTCCTCTGTTTCGTATTGGCTTAATTTCTTCCGATTGTTGTCGGTGTACTGGAATGTGAACTGAATAGTCAATCCCCGGTTAATAACTGTCGATAGATAAGAAGTGACTCCCGTCGTATCCTGCGGTACGAATATATCCGGCATGATACCACCACCGCCATACACAGTACGTCCCAAGCTGGTATTATAACGTTCACTCTCATTCTGCTTGATACTATCACGTGAGAAAAATTCTCCATGTTCGTAACGGGTATATAAATCCAGCTCATAGTTACGGTCTTTACCACTTTCGTACGGGCGTTGGATGCAACGTCCAGATGGGGTGTAGTAGCGGGCGATAGTCAGGCGGATAGCCGATCCATCACTGAAATCGATGGGCTGTTGCACAAGTCCCTTACCGAAAGAACGGCGTCCTACAACTGTACCCCGGTCGTTATCTTGAATAGCTCCGGTGAAGATTTCACTGGCAGAAGCAGAACCTTCGTCAATCAATACAACAAGCGGCATTTTCTGACAGCTACCCGTACCGTTAGCAAATTCTTCTGCACGTGGATATTTACGGCCTTGAGTATATACGATCAACTTGCCTTCGGGCAGGAATTCATTAACCATGCGGATGGCTGCTTCCATATATCCTCCGGTATTACCGCGTAGGTCAATGATTAGACCTTTGCATTTTTTATGGTTGAGCTGTGCTAATGCATTCAGCAATTCTACATGACTGGTACGTCCGAATTTACTGACTTTCACATAACCGATATTGTCATTTAACATATAAGCGGCATCTACGGTATTTTGAGGAATGTCTCCACGCGTGATGTTGAAGTGTAATAAGTCCTTTTCTCCTGTTCGTCTGATTCCCAATTTTACTTGTGAGCCTTTCGGACCTTTCAAGGTGCGCATAGCCCGTTCGTTCGTTACTTTCTTGCCGACAAACAAGCTGTCGTCTACAGTAACAATGCGGTCGCCCGCCATTAATCCTATCTTTTCAGAAGGACCTCCCTGAACAACAGCATTGACATGAATGGTGTCATTCTGTATGGTAAACTGGATGCCAATTCCGCTGAAGCTGCCTTCCAGCTCAGAGTTGACTTCTTCGAGATTTTGGGCTGGGATATAAGTTGAATGCGGATCCAGTTCGGCTAGAATTTGCGGCATGGCTTTTTCTACCAAATCGGCCATGTTTACGGTGTCGACATATTGATCGTCTACAATGCGTAACAATGCGTTTAGCTTATTGGAGGAACCGTTGATGATACCCAAACGGTTGCCGGCAAAATGCTTGGCATAAAATGTACCGATAAGAATCCCGACTACCACGCTGACTGCTATGATGACAGGTGTGAAACGTGAAGAGTTTTTTGTACTCATGTCTATTCCTTTTTTAAAACGTTCGTCTTCTTATTTATTGGGAGAGGAATTATCATCTAACTCTGTGTAGATAACTTCGATTCCCGCCCGTTTTAATAACTCTATTCCATCTTCCAGGCGGTAATGCTCGGAATAAACTACCCGTTTGATTCCTGCCTGTATGATTAACTTTGCACATTCGATGCAAGGAGAGGCGGTGACGTACATGGTAGCACCGTCGCTACTGTTGTTTGAACGCGCTATTTTGGTAATGGCATTGGCTTCCGCATGCAGAACGTATGGTTTTGTCAGGTTGTTTTCATCTTCACATACATTCTCGAATCCGGAAGGTGTCCCGTTATATCCGTCGGAGATAATCATTTTATCCTTAACAATTAAAGCTCCTACTTTACGGCGTTGGCAATAGGAATTTTCAGCCCATATGCTGGCCATGCGTATATAACGTTTGTCAAGTTCTAATTGTTTCTTTTTAGTGTCCATGTTGTTTACTATTTATTGCTGACTACCCGGAAAACCATGCGGAAAGTTTGTTTTCCGGATGCCGGTTTGTATAAAAGGTATAAGTTGTTACTGTCTCCTTCGTAAGATGTGGCGGTATTAAGTCCCTCTATAAAATTTTTGGCGAGTCTATCGTTGCCATAGCTACCAGCGGTGGTGACTGTAGCTTTAAAACTGTTGTTCTTGGCGTTGGCATTCCATTTCCCTTCAAAAGTACTGGTTGCAATTACACTTCCTTTTATATTTCCGTTGATAACATCTCCATCTACTGTACCATCAAATACGATGTTGTATGTACCGTTTTTATTAAGCTCTTCAATACTTGCTTTTTCTTGTTCTTCATTCTCCCAAAAGCCAAACATCTCATGACCTCCATCTACTGTGATATAATTTAGTTTCCAAGTTTTTCCTGTAAAGATAGCAGCTACATCGTCCGAATCATTACATCCAGAAAATAAAGGAAGCAATAAAAGCAATCCTACTATTTGAAATATACTTCTCTTCATATTTAATATCTAATAACTTAATACTTATTTCTTTATCCCATTTCTGATTAGCAAAGCATCAATGCTCGGTTCCTGTCCGCGGAAACGTTTATAAAGTACCATCGGGTGTTCCGTTCCTCCTTTCGACAGAATATTATTGCGGAATGAGTCTGCCACTTCCTGATTGAATATCCCTTTTTGCTTGAATAATGAAAAAGCGTCAGCATCCAATACTTCCGCCCATTTGTAGCTGTAGTATCCAGCGGCATATCCACCGGCAAAGATGTGGGAGAACTGCGTACTCATGCAAGCTTCTTGTACTACCGGTAATATTTGCGCATCCTTCCAGGCTTCCTGTTCATAAGCTTTCACATCTCCTTCAAAAGGAGTGTTACGCGTATACCATGCCATATCAAGTAGACCGAAACTTATTTGTCTCAGACAAGCATACGCAATATTGAAGTTTGATGCATCTACAAGACGTTTTATCAATTCATCCGGCAAAACTTCTCCCGTCTGATAATGGCGGGCAAAGGTATTGAGGAAATCTTTCTCTATGGCAAAATTCTCCATAATTTGTGAGGGAAGTTCCACGAAATCCCAATATACGTTAGTTCCACTTAAACTCCTGTAAGTGGAATTGGCAAACATACCGTGCAGGCTATGTCCGAACTCATGTAAGAATGTTTCTACCTCATTGAAAGTCAATAAAGCAGGCTTATTCTCGGTTGGCTTGGTGAAGTTCATTACAACGGATACATGCGGACGGCTGTTTTCACCGGTCTTTTTATCTATCCATTGCTCCTTGTAACTCGTCATCCAGGCTCCGGCACGTTTTCCCGGACGCGGATGGAAGTCGGTGTATAGGACGGCTAAGAATTTACCGTCTTTATCAAACACTTCAAAGGCTTCCACCTCTTTATGGTAAACCGGAATCTCTGTGTTTTTCCGGAACGTGATTCCATATAACTTTTCAGCTAGACCAAACACTCCTTTCTTCACTTGTTCCAGTTCGAAGTAGGGGCGAAGCATTTCTTCGTTGATATTGAATTTTTTGTCTTTCAGTTTGTTTGAATAATAATTCCAGTCCCAAGGCATGACAATGAAATCAGCTCCCTGTTCTTTACGAGCCAGTTCCTGTATCTCTTTATATTCTTGCTGTGCAGTAGGAGTATATGCTTCCAACAGTTGGTTGAGTAGCTTGTATACCGACTTGCTGTTTTCAGCCATTCTTTTCTTTAGCGTATATTCCGCATAATCTTTGTATCCCAGTAATTGGGCTATTTTCATGCGTGTATTGGCTATTTTTTTTACGATGTCGATATTATTGAATTCGTTATCGTGTGTACATTTGGTGTTATAAGCCATATACAGTTTTTGACGTAAATCCCGATTATCGGAATACGTCATGAAAGGAACATAGCTCGGAGCGTGAAGCGTGAACGCCCATCCTTCCTTTCCTTCGCTCTTGGCTGTTTCTGCAGCTGCTTCTATGATAATTTCGGGTAGTCCGGCGAGGCTTTCTTTTTTTGTTAACAGCATTTGATAAGCATTCGTCTCTTTCAGATTGTTTTCACTGAAAGTTAGAGTCAGTTTACTCAATTCGGTAGTCAGGCGACGGTATTCTTCCCGTGCTTCTCCTTCCAGGTTGGCGCCATGGCGTACAAAGCTGTTATATGCATTTTCCAGTAACTGTTTTTGTTCCTGTGTCAGTTGCAAAGCCTCTTTCTGGTTATACACTTCTTTCACACGTGCGAATAACTTTTCGTTCAGTGTGATATTGTTGCTGTGTTCACTAAGCAACGGCATTATCTTTTGAGCCAGTTCTTGCAGGTCGTCATTCGTTTCTGCGCTTAGCATATTGCCGAAGACGGCTACTACTTTATCCAGTAATTCTCCGGATTCGTCGAAAGCTTCTATTGTATTGGTGAAGTCAGCCTTTTCCGGATTCTGTATGATAGCTTCTATTTCAGCATTTTGCAGCCTGATTCCTTCCAGAATAGCAGGTTCATAATGTTCGGTTTTAATCCGGTCGAACGGCACGGTTTCGTGCGGCGTATGATATTGCCCGTAGAAAGGATTCTGGGCATTTATTATATTGTTCATAGTGCAAACTAGTATCAATGTTAGTATTAATCTCTTCATAGAGGTACAAAGCTACTAAAATTGTAGCTTATTCAACGGATAACACGTTGCTTTTTAACAATATATAAAATGAAATGTATAAAAAAACCGCTACGGTTTCCCGCAGCGGTTTCTATATTGTTCAGGCTTCTAATTAAGCGTTAACTGATGCCATGTGAGCGATCAAGTCAAGAACTTTGTTAGAGTAACCGATTTCGTTGTCATACCAAGATACAACTTTAACGAAAGTATCAGTCAAAGCGATACCTGCTTTAGCGTCGAAGATAGAAGTACGAGTGTCACCCAAGAAGTCAGAAGAAACTACTGCATCTTCAGTGTAACCCAGGATACCTTTCAATTCGCCTTCAGAAGCTTCTTTCATTGCAGCGCAGATTTCAGCGTAAGTAGCCGGTTTAGCCAAGTTAACTGTCAAGTCAACTACAGATACGTCCAAAGTCGGAACACGCATAGACATACCAGTCAATTTGCCGTTCAATGCAGGGATTACTTTACCTACAGCCTTAGCAGCACCAGTAGAAGAAGGGATGATGTTGCCAGAAGCAGCACGACCACCTCTCCAGTCTTTCATAGAAGGACCGTCAACTGTTTTCTGAGTAGCAGTTGTAGAGTGAACTGTAGTCATCAAACCGTCAAGGATACCGAACTTGTCGTTCAATACTTTAGCGATAGGAGCCAAACAGTTAGTAGTACAAGAAGCGTTAGATACGAATTGAGTACCTTTTACGTATGTTTTTTCGTTTACACCGCAAACGAACATCGGAGTGTCATCTTTAGAAGGAGCTGACATTACAACATATTTTGCACCAGCTTCGATGTGAGCCTGAGCTTTGTCTTTGCTCAAGAACAAACCTGTAGATTCAACAACGTATTCTGCGCCTACTTCATTCCATTTCAGGTCAGCCGGGTTTCTTTCAGCTGTGATACGGATAGCTTGACCGTTAACGATCAGTTTGCTGTTTTCAACATCTGCTTCGATAGTACCATCGAATTGACCATGCATTGTGTCGTATTTCAGCATATAAGCCAAGTAATCAACCGGGCAAAGGTCATTGATACCTACGATTTGAATATCGTTTCTTGTCATTGCAGCGCGGAAAACGAAACGTCCGATACGTCCGAATCCATTAATACCTACTTTAATCATTTTGTTTAAACTTTTAAGGGTTTTATAATATTTGTTCAAATATCTCTCAGCCTTCGCACTTGTTTTATTTTCAAATGCGGTGCAAAATTACAAAAATGTTTTTATATTCGCATATTAAATTCACATTAAATATTGAAAAAAGATGGGAAAGAACACATTTTTACAGGACTTTAAGGCGTTTGCTATGAAAGGTAACGTCATTGACATGGCTGTCGGTGTTGTTATTGGTGGTGCATTTGGAAAAATCGTATCATCATTGGTTGCTAATGTTATCATGCCTCCGATTGGTTTACTGGTTGGCGGTGTGAACTTTACAGATTTGAAATGGGTGATGAAAGCAGCGGAGATTGGTGCTGACGGCAAGGAGATAGCTCCGGCCGTGACGTTGGATTATGGCCAGTTTCTGCAAGCCACCTTTGATTTTCTGATTATAGCTTTCGCTATATTCTTATTTATACGGTTGATTACGAAGTTGACAACTAAAAAACAGGCAGAAGTGGCAGCCACTCCTCCAGCTCCTCCTGCGCCAACGAAGGAGGAGGTTTTGTTGACGGAGATACGTGATTTATTGAAAGAAAAGAATCGTTGATTCTAATTGAAATAAAGGAGGTTCCAAGTGTAAACTGGTGAATCTCCTTTATTTTTCTCTTCATTATTAATATAGATTGCGTACTTTTTTCTACTTTTGCAACTCAATTTATTCAAAATCCAACCATTGATATGCAGGAAAAAATAATAATTCTTGATTTCGGTTCGCAGACAACACAGCTTATAGGTCGTCGTGTACGCGAATTGGATACGTATTGTGAAATTGTTCCTTATAACAAATTTCCTAAAGAAGACCCGACTATTAAAGGGGTTATTCTCTCCGGAAGTCCTTTCTCGGTTTACGATAAAGATGCTTTCAAAGTAGATTTGAGTGAAATTCGTGGTAAATATCCGATATTGGGTATTTGTTATGGTGCACAATTTATGTCATACACTAATGGCGGAAAAGTGGAACCGGCCGGAACACGCGAATATGGACGTGCTCACCTGGCTTCATTCTGCAAAGATAATGTGCTGTTTAAAGGAGTGCGTGATGGGTCGCAGGTATGGATGAGCCATGGAGATACGATTACTGCTATTCCCGATAATTTCAAGAAAATAGCTTCAACAGATAAAGTGGAGATTGCTGCTTATCAGGTAGAAGGTGAGCAAGTGTGGGGTGTTCAATTCCATCCGGAAGTATTCCATAGTGAAGACGGAACTCAAATCCTGAAGAACTTTGTGGTAGATGTTTGCGGTTGCAAACAAGACTGGTCGCCGGCTTCATTCATTGAAAGTACGGTTGCCGAGCTGAAAGCGCAGTTGGGGGATGATAAAGTCGTTCTCGGTTTGAGTGGCGGAGTCGATTCTTCGGTTGCAGCAGTGTTGCTGAACAAGGCTATTGGCAAGAACTTGACTTGTATCTTTGTAGATCATGGTATGCTGCGTAAGAATGAGTTCAAGAATGTGATGAAGGATTACGAGTGTCTCGGTCTGAATGTGATTGGCGTTGATGCCAGTGCAAAGTTCTTCGCAGAACTGGCTGGGGTGGTTGAACCGGAAAGTAAGCGTAAAATTATAGGTAAGGGCTTTATCGATGTGTTCGATGTAGAAGCTCATAAGATAAAAGACGTGAAATGGCTGGCGCAGGGTACTATTTATCCGGATTGCATTGAGTCATTGTCTATTACGGGTACGGTAATAAAGAGCCATCATAATGTAGGGGGACTTCCTGAAAAGATGAATCTGAAGTTGTGTGAGCCGCTTCGTTTGTTGTTTAAGGATGAAGTTCGCCGGGTGGGCCGTGAGTTGGGTATGCCGGAGCATCTGATTACCCGTCATCCGTTTCCGGGACCGGGACTGGCAGTGCGTATTCTGGGAGATATTACTCCTGAAAAAGTACGTATTCTGCAGGATGCTGACGATATCTTTATCCAGGGATTGCGTGACTGGGGATTGTATGATAAAGTATGGCAGGCGGGGGTTATCTTGTTGCCGGTACAGTCCGTGGGTGTAATGGGAGATGAACGTACTTATGAGAGAGCGGTTGCTTTGCGTGCTGTGACATCTACTGATGCCATGACAGCTGACTGGGCACATCTGCCTTATGAATTTATGGGTAAGGTATCGAATGATATTATTAATAAGGTGAAAGGAGTGAACCGTGTCACCTATGATATCAGTTCCAAGCCGCCAGCAACTATTGAATGGGAATAATACACTTTGTATCATAAAGATAGCCTCAATGGAAATTCCTGTTGAGGCTATTTTTGTGATAGATAATTTCTTTTGTTGGTTAATTCGTATCTATTCGCTTATCAGCTTTTGTGCGTCCGGAATAAGAATCTCTTTCCGGCGTAACTCTAATAATCCTTTGTCTTGTAGCTCGTTGAGTGCTTTTGATGTATTCAACCGAGTGTCATCTAAGTAGCGGGCAAGGTCGTCCATTTTTACTTTGAATATCTTTTCTCCCTGCGTTTTTTCACAATGTAGCAGGAAAAAGCGAATGATTTTCTCTTGTAAGTCTTGTGTCGGTTCTTCCCATAAACGGGAATAAAGATTTTGTGCCCGGTTGCTGACAATGTTCATGTAGTTGAGCCGGAATATTTCATATTTGAACAGGTCGCTAAGTACAAACGCTTTGCTGATGCTGACAGTGTGTGCTTCCGTATGTGCTATATAAGCGGAAGTGTAATTGGTGTTCATGCCGAACAACGACTGTGGTTCCAGCAGGTAAGGTGCTTCCATCTGTTCAATGACGGTGTATATATTTTCTTTGGAACTTGTGACGATAGAAACCTCTCCTTTTAACAGAAAGCAGAGTTGTTTACACGGACTACCATTTTCTATGATAGTTTCTCCCACTTTATGCTTGATAAAGTGTAGCTTGACCTTATCCAGAATACTTGTGAAATCTTCATGACAAAGACCTTGAAATAAAGGCAATTGGAGCAAAGTGTCGAACATTGTTTCCATATGTTGTAATCTCTTGTTAATCGTACAAATTTACTCATAATACAATACTGCTGTCAATATCTGAGCGTTCTTTTTGTTTTTTTTATTGTTTGAATGCATAAAAATAGAGTATATTTGCAGAAAAAAAGGAGGAAATTATGTTCGCAGGCTTCAATTGGCAACAGATGATCAGTGCGTTTATCGTACTTTTTGCCGTGATAGACATTATCGGCTCTATACCTATTATAATTAACCTGAAAGAAAAAGGGAAAGATGTGAATGCAATGAAAGCTACTGTCATCTCTTTTGCTTTGCTGATCGGATTTTTCTATGCGGGAGATATGATGCTGAAACTCTTCCATGTAGATATTGAATCGTTTGCAGTAGCCGGCGCATTTGTCATTTTCCTCATGTCTTTGGAGATGATTCTGGATATTGAGATTTTCAAGAACCAGGGTCCTATCAAAGAAGCAACTTTGGTACCGCTCGTCTTTCCTCTGTTGGCAGGTGCCGGAGCTTTCACCACTTTGCTTTCTCTCCGGGCGGAATATGCCAGTGTTAATATCATTATAGCTTTAGTCTTGAACATGATCTGGGTTTACTTTGTAGTGAGTATGACCGGTCGTGTAGAACGTTTCCTGGGAAAAGGAGGTATTTATATTATTCGTAAGTTCTTCGGCATCATCTTATTGGCTATATCTGTAAGATTGTTTACGGCAAATATAACGTTATTGATTGAGGCGTTGCATCGGTCTTGATTGAATTCAGATTATCTTATTGAACTGGAAAGCTATTATATTAACTGTGCCACCATGGTGGCACAGTTGTGCCACGCCTATGTCATAATTGTGCCAATACGATGGCACAGTTGTGACAGTACGGTGGCATGAGGTGGCATTTATAATGGTTCTTTCTCTTCTTTTTCCTCTTCTGCCGTTGCTGTCGTTACTTCTTCTATATTCTCTTCTTCTTCCGCTTCGTCTGCAAAAGGTTCCGGTCGTTGTGGACCGTGATTGACGAAAACGAAAGCACAGAATGTTCCTATAACTCCACCGCTGAGATGACCTTCCCACGACATATTGGTGGGGGAGAAATAAGGAAACATATGCCATATAATTCCTCCATACAAAAAGGTGACGAGTAGAGAAATGGCAATGAGTGGAACATATTTGCGGAGAATACCACTGAAAAAGAGAAAGAAGGCAAGTCCGTAAATCAATCCGCTGGCACCGATGTGCCATCCCGGTTTTCCGATCAGGAAAGTTAGTAGTCCGCCTCCTAGCCAGATTAGGATGAAAATTTTATTTGCTATCCCCCGGTAAAAGTAAAAAAGACACCATGACAAGAAAAATAAAGGGATTGTGTTTGCCAGTAAATGACTGAATCCGCTGTGTATCAGCGGGTGAGTTAAAATACCTACCAGTCCCCGTTTCTCCATAGGATATACCCCCAAGCGAGAGAAGTCCCAGTCCATTCCGACTTCCATAATCTTGAGTAAATAGAGGATAAAAATAAGGAACAAAGGCTTTGCTGCAGCCAGCATGATACGCTGAATATCTTGCTTCATGACATTCTTTTCTTTAGATATTTTACGCAATACTACGAATATTTGCACAAAATCTGAAAATAAAAAGCCTTTTTATTTTTGTTTTTATCTATAATTTGTACATTTGGGCGTTATACCCGTTGTATATGATGCTACAGCCAATATATACGGTATGTAACAATAAATAGATATACGATATAATGACCAATAATTAACCTTTAATAATGCACAACTATGAGTTATTTACGATTTGACAAGACCCTCATGACGAATCTGGAAGAATCTCTTCAAAGAGAAATCCTCCGGACGAACAAAGCAGGAGCTTATCATTGTACGACGATTGTTGATTGTAACACACGCAAATATCACGGCCTGTTGGTGATTCCAGTTCCCAATCTCGACGATGAAAATCATGTGCTGCTATCTTCTCTTGATGAAACGGTAATTCAACACGGTGCGGAGTTTAACTTGGGGTTGCACAAATATCAAGGAAACAACTTTAGTCCTAACGGACACAAGTATATCCGTGAGTTTGACTGTGAGCATATCCCGGCAACAACTTACCGTGTCGGAGGTGTTATCCTCCGCAAAGAAAAAATCTTTGTACATCATGAAAATAGAATCCTGATTCGTTATACGTTACTTGATGCGCATTCGGCCACAACCTTGCGCTTTCGCCCGTTCCTCGCTTTCAGGAGTGTACGCGAGTACACACATGAAAATGGGCAGGCAAGCCGCGAGTATCAACTTGTGGAAAATGGTATTAAAACCTGTATGTATCCCGGCTATCCGGAACTTTATATGCAGTTGAATAAAAAGTGTGAGTTCCATTTCATGCCTGACTGGTATCGGGGGATTGAATACCCGAAAGAACAAGAACGAGGGTATGACTTCAATGAAGACCTTTATGTTCCCGGTTATTTTGAGGTGGATATAAAGAAAGGGGAGAGTATCGTATTCTCTGCCGGAACTTCAGAAGTGACTCCCCGTAGATTGAAACAGACATTTGAGGCTGAAGTGGCTGATCGTACCCCGCGTGATAGCTTTTATCACTGCCTGAAGAATTCCGCTCATCAGTTCCATAACCAACAGGAAGACGAACATTATATTCTTGCCGGTTATCCGTGGTTTAAGTGTCGTGCGCGTGATATGTTCATTGCACTGCCGGGGCTGACGCTTGCGCTCGATGAGGTCGACCAGTTTGAGGATGTGATGAAAACGGCGGAAAAAGCGATTCGCAACTTTATTAATGAAGAACCTGTCGGATACAAGATTTATGAAATGGAGCATCCGGACGTTTTGCTTTGGGCTGTCTGGGCTTTGCAGCAATATGCAAAAGAGACTTCCCGTGAGCAATGTCGTCAGAAATATGGAGAACTCCTGAAAGATATGATGGAGTTTATCCGTCAGCGGAAACATGAGAATCTCTTTTTGCATGACAATGGATTACTTTTTGCTAACGGTACGGATAAGGCGATTACATGGATGAACTCTACTGTGAACGGACATCCGGTGATTCCTCGTACAGGATATATTGTTGAATTTAATGCGTTGTGGTATAATGCGTTGCGTTTCATCGCTGATTTGGTGCGCGAAGGGGGAGACGTATACTTGGCGGATGAACTCGATGCGCAGGCGGAAGTAACCGGAAAGTCTTTTGTCGAGGTATTCCGTAACGAATATGGTTATCTGCTTGATTATGTTGACGGTAATATGATGGATTGGAGTGTACGTCCTAACATGATATTTGCCGTAGCGTTTGATTATTCTCCTTTGGATCGTGCACAAAAGAAACAGGTGCTTGATATTGTGACCAAAGAGCTGCTCACTCCGAAAGGAATTCGTTCATTGAGTCCGAAGAGTGGTGGATATAATCCTAACTATGTGGGTCCGCAGATACAACGGGATTATGCTTATCATCAGGGAACTGCTTGGCCTTGGTTGATGGGATTCTATCTGGAAGCTTATCTTCGAATTTATAAGATGAGCGGATTGTCATTTGTTGAACGCCAGCTTATTAGTTATGATGACGAGATGACAAGCCATTGTGTTGGTTCCATTCCCGAGTTGTTCGATGGGAACCCGCCTTTCAAAGGACGTGGCGCGGTGTCGTTCGCGATGAATGTAGCAGAAATACTGCGTGTCTTAAAGCTACTGTCTAAGTATTATTAAAAAAGGAGGAACGAAGATGAAAGTTTTAATGTTTGGATGGGAATTCCCTCCCAAAATATATGGTGGTCTTGCGGTTGCTTCTTATGGAATAACTAAAGGATTGAGTCTGCAAGGTGATATGGAGACGATTTTCTGTATGCCTAAGCCTAGCGGCGAAGAAGAAAAGTTCTTGAAAATAATCGGTATGAATCAAGTACCCATCGTATGGCGTGATGTCCACTACGATTACTTGAAGTCCCGTTTGTTGGAAATGACACCGGAGGAGTATTATTCTTTCCGTGATCATATCTATGCCGATTTTTCTTATATGCATGTGAATGATTTGGGATGTATGGAATTTGCAGGTGGCTATCCCGGGAACTTGCACGAAGAAATTAATAATTTCTCGATCATTGCCGGAGTAGTAGCCCGTCAGCAGGAGTTTGATATTATTCATGCTCACGACTGGCTCACTTACCCTGCCGGTGTACATGCCAAGATGGTAAGTGGAAAGCCGCTTTGTATCCATGTGCATGCCACTGATTTTGACCGTTCTCGTGGCAAAGTCAATCCTACTGTTTATTCGATTGAGAAGAATGGTATGGATCATGCCGATTGTATCATGTGCGTGTCCGAGTTGACTCGCCGCACTGTTATTAACGAGTATCATCAGGACCCTAGAAAAGTATTTGCAGTGCATAATGCTGTTTATCCATTGTCGCAGGAGCTGCTGGACATTCCACGTCCCGATCATTCAAAAGAAAAGGTGGTCACTTTCCTCGGACGTATTACGATGCAGAAAGGGCCGGAATATTTTGTAGAAGCTGCTGCTCTTGTGTTGCGTCGTACTCGTAATATTCGTTTCGTTATGGCTGGCTCGGGTGATATGTTGAATGCCATGATCAATCTGGTGGCCGAGCGTGGTATTGCTGACCGGTTTCATTTCCCTGGTTTTATGAAAGGTAAGCAGGTATATGAAGTTTATAAGAACAGTGATGTGTTTGTCATGCCGTCTGTCTCTGAACCTTTCGGTATTGCTCCATTGGAGGCGATGCAGTGTGGAACGCCTTCCATCATTTCTAAGCAGTCAGGGTGTGGCGAGATTCTTGATAAGGTGATAAAAACTGACTACTGGGATATTCATGCAATGGCTGACGCTATCCACTCTCTTTGTACTAATCCGTCTCTTTTCGAATACCTCAAGGAAGAAGGTAAGAAAGAAGTAGATGGGATTACTTGGGAAAAAGTCGGCTTGAGAATCCGTGCTCTCTATGATGCTGTGTTAAGAAACTATGGTAAATAACAAAACAATAAATAAAAATGAGAACTATCTGTCTTTATTTTGAAATACATCAAATTATCCATTTGAAACGCTATCGTTTCTTCGATATTGGTAATGATCATTATTATTACGATGATTATGCGAATGAAACGGGTATGAATGAGGTCGCTGAACGTTCATATATTCCTGCTCTCAATACTTTAATTGAGATGGTGAAGAACTCGGGGGGGGGCTTTAAAGTAGCGCTTTCTATCTCGGGGGTAGCCTTGGAACAATTGGAAATTCATGCTCCGGCAGTCATTGATTTATTGCATCAGTTGAATGAAACAGGATGTTGTGAGTTCTTGTGTGAACCTTATTCACATGGTTTGTCTTCACTTGCCAACGAGGATTGCTTCCGCGAAGAAGTGCTTCGTCAACGTGATAAGATGAAACAGATGTTTGGTAAAGAACCGAAAGTGTTCCGCAATTCTAGTCTGATTTATTCTGATGAAATTGGTGGCTTGGTAGCTTCTATGGGTTTTAAGGGGATGTTAACGGAAGGTGCTAAACATGTGTTGGGATGGAAGAGTCCGCATTATGTCTATCACTGTAATCAAGCTCCCAGTCTTAAGCTTTTGTTGAGAGATTTCAAACTTTCTGACGATATCAGCTTGCGTTTTTCCAATTCGGATTGGGCGGAATATCCTTTGTTCGCTGATAAATATATTAATTGGATCGATGCATTACCGCAAGAAGAACAAGTAATTAATATCTTCATGGAATTGAGCGCACTTGGTATGGCTCAACCGTTATCTTCTAATATTCTTGAATTCTTGAAAGCATTACCGGAATGCGCAAAGGCTAAGGGAATCACTTTCTCTACACCGACAGAAATTGTAACGAAGTTGAAATCAGTGTCACAGCTTGATGTTGCATATCCGATGTCATGGGTAGATGAAGAAAGAGATACTAGTTGTTGGCTAGGTAATGTTATGCAACGCGAGGCTTTCAATAAATTGTATAGTGTAGCTGAACGTGTGCATTTGTGTGACGACCGTCGTATCAAACAGGATTGGGATTATTTGCAGGCTAGTAATAACTTCCGTTTCATGACAACGAAGAATAATGGTATGTGGCTGAATCGTGGGATCTATGATTCTCCTTATGATGCTTTCACCAACTATATGAATATTCTGGGTGACTTTATCAAACGGGTAGATGCACTATATCCTGCTGATGTAGACAGTGAAGAATTAAATTCTTTGTTGACTACAATTAAGAACCAGGGAGATGAGATTACCGAGTTGGAAAAAGAAGTGGCTAAATGGCAGGCAAAAGCAGAAGCGGCAAAGAAAACGACAGTCAAAAAGGCTGCTGATGCTAAAGAACCGGCAGTAAAAGAGAAAGCTGTTGCTAAATCAAAGCCTGCTGCAAAGAAAGCTGAAGCTAAGAAAGCAGTTGCGGAGCCGAAGAAGGCTACAGGTAAAGCTAAAAAGGCTGCTGCTAAGTAGAAGAATAAGAAATTATTATGTTTATTATATTGGGACCGTGAGTGAGATAAAATCAAACTCACGGTTTTTTGTGTGGATTAAGTCGAAACCTTTGTTGGCAGATATTCTTCTGCAAGATAGTAACACCATCCGATAAAATAGTAACGCTATTTGATAACGATACCGTTAATACCCCAAGCATATACCGTTATTATTATGAAATTATTCTATCTGACTTTTCTATAAATATCTTATAAAACAACAGCGCAGATTACTCAATGTAACCTGCGCTGTTGTTTTATAAGATTTCAACTATTTCTTATTTTGATTTTGTTCCAAAGTTTGTAGAAACAACTTCAAGTTTCAATTTGTATTTATCTTGTTCTTCTTTAGGTAAAGAAGTATTTGTGGCATTTGTACCTCCCTTTAAGCGCGCATAGCCAGGTTTCAGGTCATGTTGTATGCTAATAACATTGCTCGAAGAACCATAATAGCTATTACTTGAGGAAGCATCTGTGGTTACAAGTACTGGAATAAGTATGAATTTGTTCCAATCACTATATTTTTCCCATTCTTCAATAGTATGAACCTTTTGAGTGTCTGTTTCACCTTCGGAGTTAGTTATTTGGAGAGTTATCGTCCCACTCTTGAGTTTCTTTTCTGCTTCTTCTCGTTCTCCATCTGCTAAACAATCATTAATCATTTGAGTAATGTTGTTGAATGTATATTGAGTAAAGCTAGTAGTAGGATTAAATAGAGATGAAGTTATACCATCACTAAGTTGATTATCTTTAAAGAAACTATCTTTATATTTTTTACGTATTAATAGAACATTCTTAGGAGTAGACATGCCAAACTTCTTGTCACTGGTTTCATTATAGATAGGAATTCCTAATTTAACCGCATTTAAAGTGTCTCCTTGGAGCTTTTCTGCTATTTGGCTAACAGGAAGAGTTAACTGTGTAAAGATGCCAGCCGGGCTTTTTAAGTAAGTCCATTTAGGCTCATTTATACATTCCTGAATTTTTTCTGTATCATTCTCCAATCGGTTGGCTTGAATAACTTCGCGGGTAGATGTGAATGAACGTCCGCTGTATATAACAGAGTCTTTTCCGGCAGATGTGTGTAGTAGACCACCTGTTATGCTATCTCTTGCATGCTCCAAAAATGCTACATCCATTTGCATGGAACTAGTGTAGAGGATAGTACCGTCTCCATAGTCGCTTTTTACATACACTCCGGGAAATATACTTTGAAATTTCTTATATAGATCTTCTGTACGTCCTCCTTCTAAAAGTTTCAGTCCCAAATCCTGTGTTCTAGTCTGATCCAATGTAATTTTAATATAAGGAGTATATGTTGAAAGATTACGTATAGAATCACTAATAGATAAATCAACTGCTGTATAAGATTTACTCCCTAATAAACTTGTCGTATTATCATAATATTCTGTAGGGTTGATATTGGTATAATAAGCATCTGGATCTTCGTACCAATATTTGTTTCCTTTTTTCTTATCTAATACATACATACTTAGTCGGCAAGCTGTTAATGAATCTCCAAAATAACTGTCATACCAAAGATAAATATTGATTTGGCAATTACCAATAGGATTTCCATTATCATCTTTAATGATGGTGTAGTTACCAGATACACCTTCTGCCACATTCTCGAAATTTGTCATCATCTTTCCAGTACCACTTTCAGTGGTTCCAGAAAAAGCTGCGGGGAAAGTCATTCCTTCGGGACAGTTAAGTTGCGCCAAGAAACCTGCCTGATAAGTTCCGAATGTTTCATCAGTGAACTTTCCTACATACCCCACATTGGTCATTGCATATATCTTACCGGCATGAACGGATTCGGTAGTTACATCAAATGTAGATAGCTTTCCATTGATATTTTGGTCGCTTCCCGGAAACATTCCCAATCCCAGTCCGGCAGTGTTGTCATCACAACCCCAAAAGGTGATTGCCAGTAAAGCTATTAAGGCGTATTTTGCTTTCATGATCGTCGTATCTTGATTTTTTATTCTTCTTCGTTTGCAGTGGCTTCCCATACTTTATCGTAGAACTCGTTGCAGGCATCCGCATAGTTTTCCGGGTTCTGGTAGTCAAGTACCAATTTGCCAGATTGGCGGGCATATTCAATAATAGACTCGTCTACCTTTTCACTGTTTTGTATTACTCCGTCCGAATAGTCAACAGCGAGTTTGCAAAGAGCGGCGTAGTCTACCGGTTCCTTCAAATCACCTAAATCTTTCTTGGTAATACCTTTCAGCATCAGTTTTGTTGCGAAATCGTCGCTAAGTGTACTCTTGAAATCATCTTCATAAACAGAGAATACCACTTTAGCGTCGCGGAAAGAAGGTTCGTCTTTATAGGCTTTCTTAATATAAAGAGGAGCTAAAGCTGTCATCCAGCCATGACAGTGAATGACATCAGGACACCAGCGGAGCTTTTTCACTGTTTCCAATACACCGCGTGCATAGAAAATAGCACGGCTATCATTATCATCATATTCTATACCATTTTCATCCGTTGTCTGCATCCGATTCTGGAAATAGTCATCGTTATCGATGAAATATACCTGCATGCGTGCGGATTGGATAGAAGCAACTTTTATAATCAAGGGGTGGTCAGTATCATCGATAATCAGGTTCATACCAGAGAGGCGGATCACTTCGTGCAGTTGATTTCTGCGCTCATTGATATTTCCCCATTTAGGCATAAAGGTTCTGATTTCACGGCCTTTTTCTTGTATCGCCTGTGGAAGGTTTCTACCTATATTGGCCATTTCGGATTCTGAAACGTAAGGTGTAATCTCTTGAGTAATAAATAAAACTTTATTCGCCTTTGTCATAATAACAATAGTTCACTATAATATTCTGCAAAGATACGAAAAAAAAGACACATTAAATAAGATATTCTTTCTTTATGTGGCAAATATTAGTTTATTTTGCAGAGTTTTTGCAAACGAGTAAAACATAAACCAATTGACGAAAATGAAAGTAGTGCACACTATCAAGGACTTACAGGCAGAATTGACTGCCCTAAGAGCCCAAGGTAAAAAGGTGGGACTGGTTCCTACAATGGGTGCTTTACATGCGGGACATGCATCTCTGGTAAAGCGCAGCGTAAGTGAGAATGGTGTAACTGTTGTGAGTGTTTTTGTGAATCCCACACAGTTTAACGATAAAAATGACTTGGAGAAATATCCGCGTACATTGGATGCAGATTGTCGTTTGTTGGAAGAATGCGGGGCGGATTTCGCTTTTGTTCCTTCAGTTAGCGAAATGTATCCGGAACCGGATACTCGTCAATTTAGCTATGCACCATTGGATACGGTGATGGAAGGAGCTTTCCGTCCGGGACATTTTAACGGTGTTTGCCAAATTGTCAGCAAACTGTTTGATGCTGTACTGCCGGATCGGGCATATTTCGGAGAGAAAGACTTCCAGCAGTTAGCGATTATTCGTGAAATGGTTCGGCAATTGAAATATAATCTTGAAATTGTAGGTTGTTCAATTGTACGTGAGGAAGACGGACTGGCATTGAGTAGCCGGAACAAACGTTTATCTGCAGAAGAACGTGAAAATGCTTTAAATATTTCTCGCACCTTATTTAAAAGTCGTAACTTTGCAGCCACTCATACAGTGAGCGAGACGCAAAAGATGGTTGAAGATGCGATTGAAGCTGCTCCGGGTTTGCGTATGGAGTATTTTGAGATCGTAGACGGAAACACATTGCAGAAAATTAGTAATTGGGAAGATACTTCCTATGCGGTGGGATGCATCACAGTGTTCTGTGGAGAAGTCCGGCTGATTGATAACATTAAATATAAAGAATAACTAAAAAGACGAAACCTTATGATGATTGAAGTGTTGAAGTCGAAAATTCATTGTGCACGTGTCACAGAGGCAAATCTGAACTACATGGGTAGTATCACGATTGATGAAGACCTGCTGGATGCTGCAAACATGATTCCGGGAGAGAAAGTGTATATTGCTGATAATAACAACGGTGAACGCTTTGAAACCTACATTATCAAAGGTGAACGCGGTTCGGGCAAAATTTGTCTGAATGGTGCTGCTGCCCGCAAGGTGCAACCGGATGATATTGTGATAATCATGTCTTATGCATTGATGGATTTTGAGGAAGCCAAGTCGTTTAAACCGGCTGTAATTTTCCCTGATCCTGCGACGAACAAAGTGGTAAAGTAGAAAGTATCTTTGATATTTGAATAAGAAAAGCCCCGTTTTACATTTCGTAAACGGGGCTTTTCTTATTCTATTTTTTATGCCGGGGATGATCGGTGTTCTACCCACATATGAGTTGGCTTTAGCCCACCTCTCGATAAACTTCCGCCCACGTGTCAGATGTAGTTATCCCACGTGTTAGGGAAGTTTAGCCCGGGTGTTAATAAGCGGCAGTTAGTTGCCGGCGTTTGTTTTCAGTTGTTCATTCATGGCAGTGGCAGCTTTACGGCCATCACCCATCGCCAGAATTACAGTAGCTCCGCCGCGAACGATGTCGCCACCTGCGTAAATCATCGGGATAGAAGATTCCATATTGTCATTTACTGCGATAGTTCCTTTTCGTCCTAATTCCAGTCCTTTGATAGAGCTTGGAACAATCGGGTTAGGAGATACCCCAACGCTGACAATGGCCAGGTCTATATCGATTGTTTCTGTTGCTCCCGGGATAGCTATAGGGCTACGACGTCCGGAAGCATCCGGTTCTCCTAATTCCATCTTTTGCAGAATAACCTGTTTTACGCAACCTTGTTCATCAGCAATATATTCGATAGGATTATGCAGAGTGAGAAATTCAACTCCTTCTTCTTTGGCATGTTTTACTTCTTCGATACGTGCCGGCATTTCTTCTTCCGAACGACGATAGATAATAATAGCACGTTCAGCGCCAAGACGTTTTGCTGTACGGACAGAGTCCATAGCTGTGTTACCACCACCGATTACTGCCACATTCTTACCGAAAGCTACCGGAGTGTCCGAATCTTCGCTGGCGGCATCCATTAAATTGACACGGGTGAGGTATTCATTTGAAGACATGATATTGATGGAGTTCTCTCCCGGGATATTCATAAAGTTTGGCAGTCCGGCACCGGAAGCCACGAATATTCCTTTGAAACCTTCCGCTTTCAAGTCTTCTACACCGATAGTCTTTCCTACAATACAGTCTTTGATGAAGTTAACGCCCATCTTGCCAAGATTGTCGATTTCTACATCTACAATCTTGTTTGGCAAACGGAATTCGGGAATACCGTATTTCAATACACCTCCAATTTCATGCAACGCTTCGAATACAGTTACATCATATCCATATTTAGCCATGTCTCCGGCAAATGCCAATCCTGCAGGTCCTGAACCGATAACTGCTATTTTGATACCATTTTTTTCTGCAATGACAGGTACGGAGATTTGTCCGCTTTCGCGTTCATAATCAGCTGCAAAACGTTCCAGATAACCGATAGCTACCGGCTTTTCATTCATTTTCAGATGAATACATTTTGATTCGCACTGTTTCTCTTGCGGGCACACACGACCGCAAACAGCCGGAAGCGCACTTGTTTCTTTCAATGTTTTGGCAGCTTCGAGGAATTCGCCGCGTTCGATATTCTTAATGAAGCGGGGAATATCAATGCCTACCGGGCAGCCTTCCATACATCCCGGATTAGCACAATCGAGACAACGTTTGGCTTCTGTAACAGCCTGTTCTGCTGTTAATCCTTGATTAACTTCCTCTTTACGGCTATGTGAACGGTATTCAGCATCGAGTTCATTCATCTCTACACGAGGAATGGCTGTACGTTCTTTGGGTTTCATGGATTTACGTAACTCCTGTCTCCAAGCAGCATTACGACTTTTTTCATCGATTTCTTTGGTTGCTTCACATTCCGATTCCAGCTTATGCATTTCTTCGCGTTCGATATTCTTGAACGCACCCATACGTTTCAGCATTTCGTCGAAATTCACCTGGTGACCGTCGAATTCCGGACCGTCTACACAAACGAACTTTGTTTTTCCTCCCACAGTGATACGGCAAGCACCGCACATACCAGTTCCGTCCACCATGATAGTATTTAGCGAGACGTCTGTCGGAATTTCATATTTTTTAGTCAGCAAGCAAACAAATTTCATCATGATGGCAGGGCCGATAGCGAAACATTTGTCTACTTTCTCACGTTTGATAACTTCTTCTACACCTTCTGTCACCAGACCTTTACGACCGTAAGAACCGTCGTCCGTCATGATAATTACTTCGTCAGAGCTTTCACGCATTTCTTTTTCCAGGATGATAAGATCTTTATTGCGTCCGGCCAATACGGTGATAACACGGTTACCGGCAGCCTTCAAAGCCTGTACGATAGGAAGCATCGGAGCCACACCTACACCACCACCAGCGCAGACTACTGTTCCGAATTTCTCTATATGGGTAGCTTGTCCGAGTGGGCCTACTACGTCAGTAATAGATTCGCCTTCATTCAGCTCGCAGAGACGGGTAGAAGAAAGCCCGACTTCCTGTACTACCAGAGTAATGGTGCCCTTTTTCAGGTCGGAACCTGCGATAGTCAATGGCATACGTTCTCCTTTTTCGCCTACACGTACGATGACGAAGTGTCCGGCCTTACGAGATTTAGCAATTAAAGGAGCTTCAATTTCAAATTTGAATACTTTTTCAGAAAAGCGTTCCTTGCTAATGATTTTGTTCATTATCTAATTAATTTGTTGTTTTTATTACGTAACTGCTATCAGAATGATATAAATTTTGGCAAAGATACAGCTAATTTACGAAATATAAAAGAAAAGCCACTCTTTTGATGAGTGGCTTTTTATATACGGTACTTTTATTAGTCTGTCATGTCAAATTTAGTCTATCATGTCAAAACCACAATACGGAACCAATGCTTTTGGTATTCTGATACCTTCCGGAGTTTGGTTGTTTTCAAGTAGGGCGGCAACGATACGTGGCAATGCTAATGCTGAACCGTTCAATGTATGGCAGAGTTCGGTTTTCTTTTCTGCATTACGGTAACGGCATTTCAGACGATTGGCTTGGTAGGTATCGAAATTGGATACGGAACTTACTTCCAACCAACGTTTCTGTGCCTCTGAATATACTTCGAAGTCGAAGCAAAGGGCAGCGGTGAAGCTCATATCACCACCACAGAGGCGGAGGATACGATACGGAAGTTCCAGTTTTTGCAACAGACCTTCTACGTGGTCGAGCATTTCCTGATGAGATTGTTTGGAGTGTTCCGGTTTATCAATACGAACCAATTCTACTTTGGAGAATTCGTGCAGACGATTCAGTCCGCGTACATCTTTACCATAGGAACCAGCTTCACGACGGAAACATTGTGTATAGGCGCAATTCATGATTGGCAACTGTTTTTCTTCCAAAATCACATCACGGTAGATGTTGGTTACAGGCACTTCTGCTGTCGGGATCAGATATAAATCATCTACTTCGCAATGATACATTTGTCCTTCTTTGTCAGGAAGCTGTCCTGTACCATAACCGGAAGCAGCGTTAACTACTGTCGGTGGCATGATTTCAGTATATCCGGATTTGCGTGCCTCGTCCAGGAAGAAGTTGATAAGAGCGCGTTGGAGTTGTGCGCCTTTACCTTTATATACAGGGAAACCTGCACCTGTGATTTTTACACCCAGGTCGAAGTCTATTAAATCATATTTCTTAGCCAGTTCCCAGTGAGGAAGTGCATCTTTAGGAAGTTCAGTTTCCATACCTCCCATTTTTTCCACTACGTTATCTTCAGCGCCTACACCTTCGGGCACACTGTCGTAAGGAATGTTAGGAATGGTATAAAGTACATTCTGCATATCTGTTGCAGCCTGTGTCATGGTGGCGTCTAATACTTTGTTACCTTCTTTTAGTTCGGCAACGCGGGCACGTGCGGTTTCAGCTTCCTCTTTCTTGCCCTCTTTCATCAGTTGACCGATGGTGCGTGAAAGCGAGTTAACCTCTGCCAGATTTTTATCTAATTCATTTTGTGTGCTACGTCTCTTGTCGTTAAGAGCGATCACTTGATCGATCGTTTCCTTTGCATTTTTGAAATGCTTCTTTTCCAGTCCGCGGAGTACCGCCTCTGTGTTTTCTGTAATTTGTTTAATGGTAAGCATATCTATACTTTTTATGAACTTTCTTATTTAAGGCTACAAAGATAAAGAAAAAACGAATAATCGAGCAAGTATATGTGTATTATCTGATACATATATGCATATCAAATACACATTTTATGAGGGAAATCTTAGTTAGGTGCTGATATCATGAAGTGAATTAGATATAAAAAGAAAGGAGATGTAATCCATTGGATTACATCTCCTTCTCTTAAATATTTTCAGTTGTGCAATTATGCCTCGGTAGCAGGAACAACAGAAACATATCTTCTGTCTTCTTTGCCTACTTTGAAGCTAACTGTACCATCTACTAAAGCGAAAAGAGTGTGGTCTTTACCCATTCCGATGTTTTCACCCGGGTGGAATTCAGTACCTCTTTGACGAACGATGATGTTACCTGCTTTGCAAGCTTCGCCACCAAATATCTTAACGCCTAATCTTTTACTTTGTGATTCGCGGCCGTTCTTAGAACTACCGACACCTTTCTTATGTGCCATTTCTTCTTACTTTTTAATTGATTAAGCTACTACTTCTGTAATTGTTAATTCAGTGAACTGTTGACGGTGACCGTTCAGTTTTCTGTGTCCTTTTCTTCTTTTCTTGTGGAAAACAAGAACTTTGTCGCCTTTAACCAAGTTTGAAACAACCTGGCAAACAACTTTAGCGCCTTCTACGGTAGGAGCACCTACTGTTACATTTCCGTCTTTGTCTACCAAAAGAACTTTTTCAAATTCTACTGTTGAACCGTTTTCTGCACCTTCGATGTGGTGAACGAACAACTTTTGACCAGCTTCTGCTTTAAATTGCTGACCGTTAATTTCTACAATTGCGTACATCTTATATATAAATGTATAAGTTAGCTCCGGCGGGTGGTCTTTAATCACTTAAAGAACTCTTTATCGAACCCGTTGCGGAATAATCGGGCACAAAAGTACTATTTTTATTCGTTCCCGACAAATATTTCTTTTATTTTTTATAGGAGATAAAATGATTACGGCAAATAAATGAGCGTTTTAGCTCTCATTGTAGCCTATTGGACTAATTCTCTTAAATTCTGCATAATGATTTTGTGTGGATAAACACGAAGTTCTTCTGCTGTTGTCATTCCGTTCAGCACACCTGCAAAATCGACTCCTGCATTCTGCGCTGTTTCGGCATCTACGGTGCTATCTCCAATATATAATGTTTCTTCGGGGCTACTTCCCAGATGTTCCAATGCAAATTTAACTCCTTCCGGCGAAGGTTTCGGTGCTTTTACATCTTCTCCTCCCACTACTATATCAAGAAAATTTTCAGGCAGATATTCTTCCAGATAACTCAATATCCGGAAACGATACTTGGTAGAGATAATTCCGACACGGGCACCCCGTTTCTTCAATTCTTTTAGTGTAGACAATGTGTCGGGGAAAAGACGGGTATTTACATTCATGTGCACATCAGCTTCTAGTCTGTACTCCTTCCGGAAGGCTTCTAATTGTGTCGGGTCGGTAATTCCGGTGAGGATACTGAACGATTCTTCCAATGTTTTGCCGATTGTACGCTTGATAGCTTCATCGGTAACGGTCAAATACTGATGCCGGGTAAGCACAATTCTGAAACACTTAACGATACCACGCGACGAATCGGCTAGTGTGTAGTCGAAATCGAATAAATAGGTTTTGTAGTTCATTGGGGAAAACTTTTCCGCAAAAGTACTAAATACTTTTCTTATTTCACAGCTTCTACTGTGTATCCTTGTCTTTTTAGTAAGTTTAATAATCCTTTTTCTCCGGGGAGGTGCAGGGCGCCTACTGCGACAAAAGTCGGGGCAGCCTTCATGATTGCCGGTAGTTTTTCAGCCCACGCTTTATTACGGTTGTAAATCATAGCATCTTCTTCGCCGGGAAGTGCGTCACATTGATCACCTTTACGCTCTTCGCTGATTTTAAGCATGGTGTTCAGATCTTGTTTCATGTAGGCGTTTGTGAGCCTTTTCAGATTTTCTACTTCAGTCTCTATATGGTTAAGAGTGCACATCAATAGTTGTGCTTGCCGTTGTAGTGAACTGCCATTGAAAAGCAGGTTGAATTGGAATTCTGCAGTTTCCAGTCCGTCCACCTTTTTTCCGTTTTGGATGGCTTGGCTCTGAAAGAATGTGTCGAGTTGCTCTTGCGGGTTGAATTTCCCTATATGTTTTACGTAAGCCATCACCACTACATTATTTAATAAGAAGGCAGGCTTTAGCTTCGGAGCCATATTTAAATCTACCATCAGGTTTTCTTTGCAGAATTTATTAGCAGTCTCAAAGTCTTTCGGAGAAAGGAGAGAGTTCAGCGTGGTATCACTTTCAATCATCATTGCCTTTTGCATCTTTCCCATGGTGGCGGGCGATTGCATTTCCGACATTTTCATCTCTCCATATACTTGTTGGGTTTCATTCATAGCCTTTTTAAGTCCGGCAATGCTGTCCATGATGCTGAACGGTGCCAGATGGTGAGTGCCTATGATGTAGGACGGTTGGTTCAGTCCGTTGCCGGACACTTTCCATAAAAGCTGTGCATTGGCGCTGAATGCCACGCAAATAAATAGAACTGCTCCGATGAATGATTTCATAATTTTATATCATTAGAAGTTGATAATTAACGTATCCTGCCGCCGCTTATCCAGTGTTTGCTATAATAGTTCTCGTTCAAGTTGCTGACGATCACTCCTTTACTGGTGCTGGAATGGATAAACTTTCCGTTTTTGAGGTAAATGCCTACATGAGCTACTTTATTTTTTGAACGACTGCTGGTGAAGAATACCAAGTCTCCTTCCCGGAGATTCCGTTTGGCGACTTTATTACTTTCTTTTTTCAGATCTTCCGTGTTACGCGGCACTTGGGTGCGGTATACTTTACGGTACACTTGATAAACTAATCCCGAACAGTCGGCTCCTCGTTTCGAATCACCTCCACCACGATAGGGAACCCCTATCCAGTCGGCTGCTTCCAGATAGAGCTTATGGTTATCCTCCATATTAATATCTACCCCCAACAATATAGAAGCTCGCGCCAATGCTTGATAATCCAGCCGGGGCGCGGAAGTGCGGCAGGAACTAAGGCTGGCAACCAGTCCTAATAAAAGGACGAATTGCAGGAAGTATCTTTTCTTTCTATCAGGTTTCTTTATACTAGACTTATGGGTATCAGACTTTTCTGTTATATATCTCATCATAATTAGTTTATGCAATAATTTTGGTAAGGATGAATACTTACCATTCATTATTTTATCATTCCCTATTTACCGTTTACTCTTCTTCTACATTAAAATAATCCTCCAGTTCTTTCTCTGCGGAGTTGTCCTCGTTGATAATATCCCGGATGATGACACCGTGTTCCAATAAAGCGATCCTCGGACATACATCTACGGTATGATTGAGGTTGTGACTGGATATAATAACCGTAGCTTGATGCTCCTCATTATATTTCTTGAGCAGATGTTTGATGATAGACTGAGAACTTGGATCGAGGAAGTTGAACGGTTCGTCCAGTATCAGTAATTGCGGGTAATGAAGCATGGCAGAAATAATTCCGATCTTTTGCTTATTACCTGCGGAGTAGTTGCGGATTAGCTTCTTGTGCCCGATCACTTCTCCACTCATAAAACGTTCGAAAGGAATCAGACGTTCGTCCACTTCTTCTTTCTTTAGTCCGTACATCTTTCCGATGAAATAGAAATATTCTTCCGGAGTGAGATAATCAATCAGAAAACCATCGTCAATGAAAGCACCGGTAATGCTTTTCCAGTCTTCGCTTTGGCTGACATCAATATCATTAATAATCACCTTACCATCGTCTGCTTTTAGCAGATCCAGCATGATTCGGAAGAGAGTTGTTTTACCGGCACCGTTGTTTCCCACCAATCCGAGCATATCGCCTTGATTGATTTCGTAGTGTTCTATGTCTACGGCAATCTTCTCACCGAAATTCTTTTTAAGTTTGTCAATGATAATCATGATCTTCAATGTTTATATGGTTAATGATTCATGAGCGTTTATTGGCGGCTGTCTCTGAAGCCTTCCATGTTTTCGTATCGCCGTTTCATGAAACGATGATATACATTTTTAATCCATAAAGGAGAAGTCAGGGTAAATCCGAGACCGATAACTAACAGAATTATGTAAGTGATTGTTTCACCTAAAAATGCATTTAATAGACTGTATAAGATGAGAGGCACACCGAAAGCAGCGAAATTAACCACCAGCTGTATAGCGCTATTCGTTTGCCGGCTTGCCACTTTCTCGTTTAAGGGTACCGTCTGTTTGTTGTAGACAGCCAGTTGGAAAAAACAGAAATAAATAAAGCCGATGGTATAGAAAAACCAGGCGAAGGCGCCCAGTAAAGTGAGTTTATTCATGATGATGGCGGGAATCATGAGTATGAAAGGTATGATTTCGCCAATGCTGTATGTGTAATATTTCGCTTTCAGCAGACTCATTATTGATTCTTTACGAGACATCAGGCCATCAATGTAATTACCTTCGAAGGACATAATCTGTGAAAGGATAATCATTCCGAATACGGCAAAGTTGTATACACAGATGAAAGAAGTCATGAAATTGCCGTCGTAGACACTGGAAAAGCTAAGTGCAACGGAGAAAGCCACCACTATAATAGCGATATTGCGTAATGCACCTTTACAGCGGCGGTTACGTAAAAGCATTTTCAGTTCCAATCTCATGTATTCGCCAACTTCCCCGTAGCGTTCGAAGAATTTATATTCGGAGACATGCTTAATCTGACTATCTTCTACTTTTGCCAGTTCTGCATAGATAAGTCCGGACATGATCTTGCGGTTAACCAGCCATAAAATGGCAATCATAAGTATGGTGCCGAGAAAATATAGAATGTTGCCCTGTATATATCCGTCTCCCAGATCCATGAAGAAATAGAAGAGGGGGCTATCTTCGGGAATGAAAAGAAGGCAGCCTATTCCACCGTAGAAAGCGATAGGTAATAGAATCCACCAAATACGTTCGTTGATAAGAGTGCGGCAAAGCAAGTACCAGTAATTATTGGCAATAATCAATAGCAAGATACCGATAAGATAGGTGATGACACCGGAGATACCGAAAAACTTGGTAATAGTGATGAAGGAAAAAGGGACAAACAGAAACAACCAGAACAGGTTGAACAGGCTTAGTCCCGAGCGGATTAGTAAAAAGTCGATGACACGAATTCGTTTAACCGGCAGCAGGAGGTAAGGTTTTACCTCCTGTGTCGGTGTTTTTTGAAACGGAACACGCAACAGAAAGTCCAGTGCCAGGATAAAGATCAGAACCACTGCGTTCATCACATGATATGGTTCCCGGTTGGGAACCATATCAGAAAATCCGAACGCGAACGTCGTACCGAAGAATATCAGGTAACCGGCCCAGAATGCGCCCATGACATAACCGAGTATTTTAGCAACTTTGTTCTTTTCATACATCGGATGCCGTTTGGCGGCAAGCCTTCCATGTTTGCGTAATTCGTTGAATATCATCATTCAGTAGATATACTAGAGAATTTTTATTTGTTTTCTTCCGGCACGGTCATGATGACTTGAATTTCGTTGTTCTGTTTCAGCAATTTGGCGAGGAAGTCTTGCACTTCTTTTGCTGTGATGCTGTTGACCAACTTTTCATAGTCTTTGGTATTATCCACACCCGTGTAGAGGTATTCGTCCATATTATTAAGCCAGTAGCCGTTTTCTTTCTGGGCGTCTTTATACTTCTTCAGCATATATTCTTTGATCTTCTGCATGTGCTCGGCAGACGGACCTTCTTTTGCCATTTTGTGAAGTTGTTCTACAACAACAGCAGACAGTTTATCTTTCTTGGCAGGGTCAGTTTGGAATACAATCTGAAGAACAAGTTCCTCTTTCGGGTATTTACCAAGGCTTCCGTTACAGCTTACACCGTATGTACCTCCTTCTTTTTCACGGATTTCAGCAGTGTAAACCAAATCCAGAGCCTGATCTAAGAAGCTAAGCAGGACATTGTTGCGCAAGTCATATTTGCAAGTGCCGCTATAAAGGAACATGATGGTAGCCATTGGAGTTTCCTGTGCCTTTGCAAATACATTTTTGATCTCTCCCTTGCGGATATCCATCTTGTTATCTTTGAAAGTCTCTTTACGGTTGATAGATGGCAGACCTCCCAGATATTTGGCGATTAACGGTTTCATTGTAGCCAAGTCTACGTTTCCTACCAGGAAGAAAGTGAAATCACTAGCATCTTTGTAGCGGTCTTTGTACATTTCAAGAATACGGTCATAGTCGATCTGGTCTACCATGTTTTCCTTCATTCTGATGGCACGCGGATGGTGACCGTATAGTACACTTGTAACTGTGTCACTGAAAGCAGTCATCGGATTAGCGTCCGCATTTTGAAGTTCGGCTTTCAGACGGTTCTTGTAAGATTCGAATGCTTCATTATCCTTACGTGGAGATGTGAAAGTGAGATAAGTAAGCTGCATCATTGTCTCAAAGTCTTTCGGAGCACAACTACCGGAAACAGTTTCCGTAGTATTGCCGATACCCGCACCTACGTTTGCACGTTTGCCGGCTAAAGCTTTACCCAGATCCACTTTGCTGAAATTACCGATTCCACCTACCAGAGCTACTCCGTTTAATTGAGAGATATTGATAATTTCTTCGTTCGGGAATACGCTGGTACCACCGAAGCTTACACCTTTCATTACAATCTGGTCAGCCTTGAAATCAGTAGGCTTCACATATACAGTTACGCCGTTGGAAAGCACCAACTTAGTCGTACCATAAATATCACCAGCTTTTTCAGAAACAATCTTGCCACCTTTAATATCTTCAGAGATCAGCGGTTCGTTAGAAACTTTATCTTCATAAGGTTTCAGATCGAATGACTTCATTTGTTTCAATAAAGCAGCAATTTCTTCTTTAGTAGGATATTTAGCGCCTTCTTTTTCCGGACCGGCCAGTAAAACCACCTGATTGTTGTCAGTGATTAGTTGTTGCATCACCTGATTGACAGCTTCTACTGGGATATTCGGAGCCAGTTTGTTTACCAGTGTATATTCAACTTCGATTCCCGGAATCGGTTCTTTTTCAAGGAAATTGTTAACGTATTCGTTGACGTAAGAACTACTTTTAGTCTTTTCGCGTTCGTTGTAAGCAGATTCTACGGCTTGCAGATAGTTGGCGCGTGCGCGTTCATATTCTGATGCGGTAAATCCGAAGCGGCGTGCACGTTCAGCTTCTTCCAAAACTGTTTTCATTGCTAAATCGATGCCGTCTATTTTGCTGCTTGCATCAAGTGCGAGTGCTTCTTTAGTCTTGGCAAGGAAATAGTTTCCATATTCTGCGCTTGCACTAGTGAAAGGAGGATTAGCAGTTTGGCGGAGTTCGTTCAAACGGTTGTTCAGCATATTCATAGCCATGCTGACCATATACTGGGTAGCATAATAAGCAATGGTATTTTTCAAAGAATCCGGTGTAGCGTCTTGTTTGAAGAAGATGTTCACATAAGGATTCTTCACTTCCTTGTCTGTGCCGATATAGATAAGCGGTTCCTGATTATCTGCCACTGGATAGTAGATACGTTCGGCCGGGTTTACCGGAGCTTTTACATCTGCGAATACCTTTTTCAGTTTGGCTTCAATTTCATCTACATTGATATCACCTACAATAACGATTCCTTGCAAGTCCGGACGATACCATTTCGCATAATAATCGCGGATATCCTGATAAGGGAAGTTGTTGATAACATCAATGCTTCCGATAGGCATACAGTCTGAATATTTAGAATCCGGATATAGAGTAGACTGTGCATCAGTCATGATGCGAAGCATACCACTGTTGCGGCTTCTCCATTCTTCGCGGATAACACCACGTTCTTTGTCAATTTCCTTGTCGGCAAGGTTGATAGCATTCGACCAGTCATGAAGGATCAGCAGACAAGAGTCTACCACGTTTATATTTTCAGTCGGTACGTTGCTGATGTTGTACACCGTCTGGTCGACACTGGTATATGCATTCAGGTTCGTGCCGAATTTGATACCTTTCGTTTCGCACCAGGGCACGATGCCAAGTCCGGTTTCATCACCCGGGAAGTGCTTTGTGCCATTAAAAGCCATGTGCTCCAGAAAGTGAGCCAGACCACGTTGTTGCGGTTCCTCAAGAATAGAACCTACTTTCTGGGCGATGTAGAATTCAACTCGTTTTTCGGGAAGGGCATTGTGGCGAATGTAATAGGTAAGCCCGTTGTCTAGTTTACCGATGCGGACATTCTTGTCTACAGGTAACTCTTGCATGGGTTGTGCAAGTACGAGCTGGAAATTGCAGCATATAAAAAGGACTGCAATAAATAATCCACGTAATAAATGTTTCATGTTCTATTTAGTTTAAATAAATATTTCTGTGTTATTTGTCGTTGTGTTTGGTTGTAAATCACAAATAGACAGGGAAAAGAGTTATTTTATAGCTTCCCGTATCTTGACTAGCTTAGTTAACAGTCCTTCCAGGAGGTCTAACTTTAGCATATTGGCACCATCGCTTTTTGCCACGGCAGGGTTTTCATGCGTTTCGATGAATATTCCGTCGGCACCTACGGCGATACCTGCTTTGGCGACAGTTTCTATCAACTGCGGCATTCCTCCCGTTACCCCACTGGTCTGGTTGGGTTGCTGCAAGGAGTGAGTGACATCCAGAATCACCGGATAGCCGAATGATTGCATTTCGGGGATACCACGATAGTCCACAACAAGATCCTGATAGCCGAAAGTTGTTCCGCGTTCGGTAAGCATCACATTCTTGTTTCCGGCTTCCACCACTTTGTCGGCAGCAAACTGCATTGCCAGCGGTGAAAGGAACTGTCCTTTCTTGATGTTAATCGTTTTTCCGGTTTTGGCTGCGGCAACCAACAAGTCGGTCTGGCGACAAAGAAAAGCCGGGATTTGAAGTATGTCCACGTATTCGGCTGCCATTGCAGCTTCATCTGCGGTATGGATATCGGTTACGGTAGGGACTCCGAAAGTCTCATGTACTTTTTTCAATACTTTGAGTGCTTTCTCATCGCCAATGCCGGTAAACGAATCCAGACGTGAGCGGTTTGCCTTGCGGTAAGAACCTTTGAATACATAAGGAATTTGCAGTGCTTCGGTGATCTTTACTACTCGTTCGGCAATGCGCATTGCCATTTCTTCACCTTCTATCACACACGGACCGGCCAACAGGAAAAAGTTGCCGGTGGGGTTGTTCTTAAGTTCTATCATACTTAACTACTATTATAAGTTTATTTTCAGGCACGGATTACGCGGATTACACGGTTCTTGCAGATACTGTAAATTACACTGTTCTTGCCAATTCGGTTATATTAAGAAAACCGTGTAATCCGCGTAATCCGTGCCTAATTATATTTAATTTGGAATAATAAGCGTTGTCTTTTCCGGGAGCACGCCTACTTCTAAAGGAAAATGTTTAGGCAACAAACGCCCGTCCAAATCCACCGCTGCATTCTGTGCCCGGAGTACCTTTACTTTTCTCGTCCGGTAGCTTTTCACCACTTTGTGATTCAGGATTCTTCCCTGAATCAGCATCCATAGTCCGGAAATAATTTGCAGGAATTCCGGGCGGTAGATTACGGATACATCCAGCCATCCGTTGTATGGAACGGCACTGGGTGTTTGTCCCCATCCCCAGGCACTGCCTATACATACGGTCATGATGCGTCCGCGGATATGTTCGTCATTGATACGGAGATGCATTCTGTAAAGCTTCCGTTCAAATATAAGAGAAAACAGGGCGGCAACGTATGAAAGGAACTTCACTCCCCAGAAACGCTTGGTCTGATCGGTGATTTTGACGATTCGTGCTCCCAGTCCGATATTAACGGCATTGAGGAAATAGCGACGCTGGTGTTCGTTTCCGTCGTAGAAGTTGCAGTAGCCTACGTCTATTTTCTTCAACCGATGATTGATGATACAGTCGACAGCCGGCTTGTATTCGGTGCTAAGTCCCCAATATTTGGCGAAGTCATTTCCGATACCGTTCGGAATCATACCGAGGGCAATGTTCTCTTTATCTTCGGCATCGGATAGCATAATGCCATTGATGGCATCATTCAATGCCCCATCACCTCCCACAATGACAATCGTGCGATAACCATTGTTGGCCAAAATTTTAGCGAGACGCTCTACCGAACCGAAACCTTCGGATTGTACATAGTCATAGTCTACACCTTTACTGTCCATGTACTCCTTAATTTCTTTCCAGCGCTTCTTTACCTTTCGGGTACCAGCTTTTGGGTTGTAAATCACTCCCCATTTCTTCGGTTCTACACTCATATTTGTATATCTATCCTATTGTGTATTAAAAATCGCACTATAATAACTGCCAAAGATACTAATTCCCTTGCAGTTTCTCTTTTACAAAAGCTATCTTTTCTTCCATTGGTAACTCTGCATTCATCCAATGGATCGTAAATCCTCTTCTTTCCATGCCACGGAACCAGGTCATTTGTCGCTTGGCAAACTGATGGATGGCTATCTCCAAACCGTTGAACATTTCTTCATAAGTCAGTTTGCCTATGACGTACAATGTCAGGTATTTGTATTCCAGTCCATAGTAGATGAGATCGTCCGGTGCAATTCCCTGTTCGATCAATCGTCTTACCTCGTCCACCATTCCTTCATCCAATCGTTGTTTTAATCGGCGGGTGATCTTTTCACGACGCAGTTCCCGGTCAATATCCACTCCGATGATGAGACTGTTCAGTTCCGGAAATTCCCTTTCGGGAACCGGATGGGCTGCATAATACTCTTCAATTTCTATTGCACGTATCGCCCGTTTCACGGTATCCACATCGGTAGAGTTATGCAAAGCCTTGTATTGACTTAATATTTCCGTCAACTCTTCCAGCGAATGATTTGCCAAACGGTTGCGTAATTCCGGATTTTCCGGTACGGGCATCAGTTTATATCCTTTCAACACGGATTCCAGATACATACCTGTCCCTCCACATAAAACGGGAAGACAGCCTTTTTGTTTGATGCTTTCGTAAGAATTCAGGAAATCACGTTGATATTCAAACACATTGTATTTGTATCCGGGGTCTGCAATGTCAATCAGATGATAGGGGATTGTACGTCCGTTTACGGTATAGTCGGCCAAATCTTTTCCTGTACCGAGATCCATTCCTCTATATATCTGACGGGAATCGGCACTGATAATTTCTGTGTTGAGTTCATAGGCCAAGGCAGCGGCAAAGGGAGTTTTACCCGAGGCTGTAGGTCCGAGTATGGCGATTAAATCATAGTCCGGCATAGCTTCATTCTTTTATATCTGCAAAATTACGAAATATTTTTAACCTGTTTGGTATTCAATCGCTTTTTTATCAAGATAAGTAAGAGAGTAGGGAAGGTTAATTTGTATTTTAACCTCTAATTGCTGGTATTCAATCTAATGATGATGAAGCGTGTGAGAATAACGCATAGATACGGGTAAAGTAGCTTGAAGATACTGGCATTGTTCAGCTAAAGTGCCTTTAGTTCAAAATCATTTTCACATTTATCTGTTGCTTATTGCCTGTATGATCCGGCATGCCTTTCCATTTTTATCCACACCTTCTATGGTTATATCTTCCGGTGCAGTGCTGTCCGGAGTATAGTATTCGATGATTGCTTTTCCATTAGCATCCAGTTGTAGGGTAGGATTCCAATAGATTGTACTTCGTAAATCCGAGCGTTGGTCATTCTTCTTTTCGGGCGTATCATAAGTAGGATGATAGAACTCGACCGAGTCGCTGTACCCCAGTGGAGTACACGTGATAATGCCCTGTGCCGGTCTTGCCGGGATATCTTTACCGTCTTTCAGCGTAATAACGATAGCACCTGCCGAACCGCGGGAGCCTAAGATTGCTGCATCGGCACCGCGGAGAAGGCTCAAACTCGACATATCACTGGTTTGTATCATGGTCAAGATATCGTTATCGTCTTCATATACCACGTCGTCAACGACAATGACAGGTTGCTCGGGATTGTTGCGGATATGTATTTCATTTCCATTTGTCACGCTAATGCCCGGAAGTCTGGTGACTGCATCGAAAGCTGTTTGTGCACCGAATCCTTCCAATCTGTCCCCTTCGATCGTGTAGGTGTTGATACCTCCTGTGTAAATACTTTCTGAACTGGCCTTTTTACGACTTCCAGTGACTACCACTTCTTTCAGATTGTACACTCTCATTCCACCTTCCATGTAATATTGGTCGCGGGTATTGAGCAAATAATCTTCCATAAACGTTGCTGTTCCATCATGGAAAGGAGACTTGTGTGAAGTTGCCGGGTATTGAGGAGTGTCAATCACAATGTCTACTCCGGCAAATCCTCTTTTGGTACGTGCCTGAACAAGGAAAGTCGTGCTATCTCTGAAAGATGTGTTCACGATAAACTCTCCTTTTTCGTCTGTGGTGGTAGTGGCGATGATGTTCTGTTTGGGAGCCAGAATACAAATAGGTCCTTTCTTAACGTTACCCCCAAAGAAGCCTTTGATACGTCCGCTGATAGTTTGCCCCTTTTCCATATAGTTGGTGAGGTTCATTGAAGGTGCAGTCAGTACATTCCGGATATGGTGTCTGCGCCATCCGTGCGTCATCATCAGGAAGTCTACCGTGCGGAGAGTCCGGAGGTCTTGCTGCAGAAAATAATATCCGGGATTTTCTACATATCCTTTTAAGTCGGAGGTTAATAGAAGATTCGATACGATATTGTCAGCAAGCGAATCCGGACGGATACTCTTTCTGTCGGTAATGCTGACGGAGAAACTACCTTCTACCGGAGTGCCGTTATCATCTTTTGCTGAAATTTGCAGGGATACCTTTTCTCTTTTTCCGTATGTTGGCTTATCTGCAAGAATTTGCCATTGATGCGGATTCCGGTCGGGTACGAAAACCAGGCGTTCGCTAAGTGCGTTGCCCTGTTGGTCGATCAGCATGAAATGGGTGATGCCTGCGTTGAATAAACTGTCGTTCATTCTTCCAAAAGTCCTGTCGACACTGATTGGCTGCAGGATGATCAGCTTTCCGCGAGTATGTGCAATCAAGAATAACTTTTGAGGCCACTGGGTAGCTTCTGTTTTCTGGATTTCGTAACGGATTTCCTTTTTATAATGTGTCATGGAAAGTGTGATTCCTTTTTCTTCTACAGCTGGGAGGTCGAATCGTTTACTGATACCGTCACCGGATTTGGCAATCACATAATAAGAGTTCCCTATAGTCGGATTCAGTGTGAAAACTCCCATGCCGTCATGCTCTGAGCGGAAGACTGTTAATGTGTCTCCGTTGGCATCGAACAGGCAGCCTTCTATTTCTGTGGAAAAGCCGTCCGATCCTTGAGCCTTGAAAGCTATATTCTGATGAGCAACGGCCAGGAGAGCTCCCCCTTCCGGGAAGAACTTAACGTCAAAGTCTTTTGTAAACGAAGGCAGATAGAAAGTCTTTTTATAGATATATTGGGGATCATCGAATTCTACTTCAATGTGGCGTGTGGCAATAGGCTTCAGATCCGGCAGGGAAATAGAAATCATCCCATTCTCGTCTGTCTTTCTTTTACCTTTATCTTTTATCTTTCCATTTTCAAAGTAGCGGTAGCGGATAGCAGTATTTCCGAAAGCCTCTTGGACATTGCTGGTAAATCTTACCTTGGCTGTATAATGTGATTCGTCTTCTTGCTGATACTCAATATTCGAGACAATCGTGTTATCAATCGAGTTACCGATTTTCAGATTGCGTGAATAAAAGAATTCCGGTTCCTGATTAAGCATCCAGTTGCTATATCCCCGCAAATAATAATCACCTGCCGGGAGAGTGGGAGGGAGGGTGAAAGCATTATGAAAACCCAATGAATCTCTACGAATCTTCTTACGTTCTACGATAGAGTCGGAACGGTTGACAAGCTCTGTAATGATGAAGTTGCTTTGTGTATTATCTTGATGTGTAACAGAGTTTACCAGATATCCCTTGAACCATATTTTTTCTCCTGCTCCATAAAATGGCTTGTCCAGATGCAGGTACAGCTTTTCCTGTGGGACTTTTTCCAGCAGATTAAAATACGCAATGATTGTATCTTGTCCGTTTTGCCCCGACAATGGAGCAAAACAGAACAGCATTCCGAAAAAGAAAGCTATTGAAACCCTATTAATCGAAAATGTAGTTATGCTTTTCATATATTATACGTCTTTGTGAAAACTTTGTTTTAGCGAGTCTTTTCCATCTACGCCTTATGCATCCATATGGAAAGCACTTTTCTTTTCACTGCCACTATATTGATAACCGATACGGCGATGAATAATACAATTCCCATGCTGATTGCTGCCCATAATGATCCGGTTTCCAGTTGTGGGAATAGCAAGCGGATGCTGTCTATATAATAACTGCGTAACCAGGAGACTAATCCGATGGATAATACAAGCACGATAACGTTCAATCCTACCGTGAGCAACTGATAAGGCAATGCTACCTTGTTGGGACTGTATCCGATTAGTAATAGACTTTCCAGTTTAGTCGTATTTTTTTGTAAGAGCAGGAAGATGCTCAACATCAGTATATAGAATGAAAGGATACTGATAAATAGACCCACTCCCAATACAATACCTACGATAAGACGAAGGAAATAAGTTGTTTTTCCGGCATCCAGCTTGCCGTCTTCCGTTTCATATCCTTTCTTCTGAAAATAACTGGCGATGGCGGAATCTGCCGGATTACTGACCTCGATAATCAATCGTGCCGGTTGGGCTTCTGCATTCGGTGCAAAATTCTCATTAGCCCATTTCATAAAAGACTGGGGGACAAGAATCGTATTCAGGCGATTGGAGAAGCCGACAATGTTGCCTTTGTACTGTTCCACCCGTCCGTTGCCACGCATCATAATATCCATTTGAATCAGACTCATCAATCCTTCCGATAGTTTGGGAAGGCTTCGGCTTTGCGCAAAACCGAAGTTGTAAAGATTCAGATAGTTGCGGGGAATGATAATGGGTATGGTATGTGTAGATTCATCGAAATGCCATTTATCGAGTTTGATGTCGACAAACTCATCGGGAACAGACTCAAAAAACATATCTGTGGAAAGATGGATACCGGCTTCCTTCATTCCTAATCCTGCCGAAACTTTGAATTGGGAAGGAGTGAAAGCTCCTATTGTTTTGGTAAACGGTTGCTTTTTCAGATCCGCAATTTCTTCGGCAGAGAATGTATTACTCTTTCCTGCAAAAGAACCGAGAGCGCTGATTTTCTTTGTAGCTATGATGAAATCCTTTTTCATAAAGCTGTCTCCTTCGGTGAATACCGGAATGACATCTTTATAAAACTGTACGCTAAGCAATACAATCATCATGCCGAATAGGTTGGCTAAAAAGAAACCGGCTAATTGACCGATACTGATATGTTGGCGAAGGAGTTTCCAGACAAGAGTTGGCATTTTATTTACGATTTTACAATTTACGATTTGAAATGATGCTGTGAAAAGAGATTGTTTATTACCTGCTACCTATTATTAACCAGCTTATTACAGTTGAAGTGTATGGTTGTAAGGCAACTCGATATGTTTACCGATGGAAGTGGCGATCACTCCGGCTCCTTGTGCCTTTGCTTCGGCAATGATAAGTTCACCCATGATGCGGCTGTTATCATCATCCAGGTGGCTGATCGGTTCATCCAGAAATAAAAAGTCGAACGGCTGGCAGAGCGCCCGGATAAAGGCGACGCGCTGTTGCTGTCCGAAAGATAGCTTACCGGCTTTCACATTTATTTTATCTGCGATCCCCAGTTGTTCGAAGAATGATAAGATTTCTTTTTTCTTTTTGCATCCGGTGAGGTTATTCTTCAATTGCACATTTTCAAGAGCGGTCAGTTCGGTGAAGATGCGTAAATCCTGAAAAAGCATACTTAGTGAATGCTTTCGCAGGTCGACCCATTGCTTCACGGAGTATGCTTTGATATTGGTTTCATCGAAATTAATAATCCCCTGATAGTCGTTGCGGTAACCATAGATGTAGCTGCACAACGAAGATTTGCCGGTGCCGGAAGCCGCTTCAATCAGATACATCTCTCCTTTCCGGAAGAAAAGATCCTGATGCCATACGTCCGAAGTCACCGAATTACGGTCAGCAAACACTTGGGGAAGTGTTTGCTGTAGGTGAATACTATTCATACCGTTTGTTTATACATTTATTACATGCCGGCAAATTGCTTGGCAAAGTCTACAATTTGTTTGAGGGCATTTACATCCTTGTCTTTCAGGCAAAGGTCGATCTCGCTGATTTCTCCTTCCGAACTCATAGACAGGTAAGAAACCTTATTGGCCAGTTCGATATATGTTTTAACTTCCTGTCCTCCGAAACCTGCCACCATTTTAACTATAGGCAAATCAAGAATTGCTTCGGCATTGATTGCTATAAATAAGCTCTTTCCTTTCATGTCCGATGCATAAGGAGCATCTTTGACTGATTTGTCGGCAGCTTTACCTACGTTTTTGTAAAGTAACTCATCATTGGTTGCATACATTTGTTTATCCTTGATGCCGAAGAATATATTCATGCCTCTTGTCTTGTAGACGTATTCGTCTTTGCCAAGTTGTATGATGTCTTCTCCTTTTTTTAGTCCCAATGATTGCTTGTTCTTGTAAATAGTTTCAAGTGCATTGCCGTTCTTGACGTCAGCATACATCATGAAAGTAGGGGCACTGCTCATGGTAACATTGATTAACCCTGCTGAAATATCACCATTGAATGAACTGAACAATTCTTTTACTTCATCTGCCTTAGCGATAGATACTGTGTTGCGGAATTCCTTGTTTTCGCTCAACAGGTTATACAGTTCGCCTCCTTTTACGCCTACGTTGAAGAACATCAGGGTAGAAGCCGGGAAGTATTTAACGAAAGTATTGTTCGCTTTTCCAACAGATTCCATTTGTTTTTTCAGGAGAGCTTTCACTGCTTCGTTTTCAGTATAGTTTTCTGTTTTGAGGGCAATCTTGCCTTTTTCAAAGTTCAGTCCTCCTATCAGAGTGATGTCTTCCGCTTTCACTTCGGTAGGTAATCCCATGGTTATCTGATCGCGGTAGGTTGAAGGGATAGCTGTCATGGAAGCGAAGAAGTTAATATCACTTTTCTGTTTTTCCATTTTCAGGAAAGCTCCTGATTTCACGATACTATTGCTTGCTGTCTGTTTCAACAAATTAGTAATGGCTTCTTTGGCTTTATCAGTTTGAGTCGTTCCGCTTACGTTAACTACCAGTACAGTAGAATTATTGAAAGCGAGCAAACCGCCGTTCATCGTTGTAAAACTATAACCGTCAGCTTCACCTACCGGTTGGCAGATTTGTTCTTTTGCCATCACGTCGAGTGAAGCATGCAACTTATCTTCATTGTTCACTTTACCTACAACGGTGGGATAAGGGAAAGAAGATGAAGAGAATACATAGAATGGAGATTCAACATCGATTCCCGATTCGCCCGGATTTTTCATAACCTTTTCCAGTTGTTGGAATGTGGCGGCATTCATTCCACTTTTCAGTGCTTCCAGTACTTTTTGTTTAGCAGCTTCATTCTCTTTATCATCCAATCCTGCTTTGCTTGCGAGGGATTTGAGGTTGATAGAGGCAACTACCGAAGCGTCAGCCGGTATCACATTTGTATATTCCGATGTCTTGGAACATGCTGCCAGGAAAACAATCAGTACTGCCAGTACCGAGAGTCGTGAAATCGTTTTCTTTGCCATACTTATGTTATTTAAAAGTTGTATAATCATTGATTCAGACGTTTACTGCTGTTATTGATTTTGCAAATTCAGCGTGTGGCAGGCCACTAGTGCTGCTGTTTCTGTACGGAGCCGTGATTTGCCGAGACTGATCGGAACGAATCCCCGTTCGATGGCCTTCTTCACTTCCTCTTCACTGAAATCTCCTTCGGGACCTATCAGGACAAGAGCATCTTCTCCGGGTTTCAGGATATTTTTCAATAGAGGTTTCTCTCCTTCGTAACAGTGTGCGATAAATTTCTGTCCTTTAAACTCCTGTCCGATGAATCGGTCAAACTCGATCATGTCGTTCAACTTTGGCAGTCGTGCCTTGAGAGATTGTTTGATGGCTGATACCAGAATCTTTTCAATCCGTTCGGTCTTGATAACTTTACGTTCCGAGAAACGGCAGTTGAGGAAAGTCAGTTCGTCAAAACCTATTTCGGTGGCTTTCTCTGCAAACCATTCGTTACGGTCCATATTTTTCGTCGGTGCCATGGCAATGTGTAAATGGCATGGCCATAAAGGCTCCTGGAAAATGGATTCTTTGATGTTTACGAAACAACGTTTGTTGGTTGCAACAGTGATTTCAGCTTTGTAAAAGTTACCTTTACCGTCGGTAAGAGTGATTTCGTCTCCGATACTTAACCGCAGAACACGGATACAGTGTTGTGCTTCCTCTTCGGGAAGCTCGTTGCTTTTCTGTATATCGGGAGTATAAAATACGTGCATAATATTACTTACTGATTTTTATTTCTTGAATTGATTTGGTCACGTATCTGGGCGGCTAATTCATAATTCTCATCTTTGATAGCCTGTTCCAGTGCTTCTTCAAGTGTTCTGGAAGTAGCACCGGGCAAATCATGTTCTTCTTCAGCCTCTTCGTCGTTGTCCGTTTTTCCAGAACGGGTTCTTTCTTCTGATGACATATGAAGACATTCTTGTTCAAGAATAGATTCATAAATAAGAATCGGGCAGTCGGCGCGCACTGCCAGGGCAATTGCGTCTGAAGTCCGTGCGTCGATACGTATAATCTCTTCGTCTTTTTTGAGGTAAATATAGGAGTAGAAAATACCATCCTTTGCTTTGTAAATCAATACACGTATCAGGCTGGCTCCCAGTATAGTAAGGCTTGTTATAAATAAATCATGTGTCAACGGACGGGGAGTTTTTACTCCTTTCAGATATAAAGCTGTAGCCTGGGCTTCCGCAGGGCCGATGATGATAGGCAGTTGCCTCTCACCGTTCACTTCGCCTAATAGCATAGCAAATGCGCCTACTTGCGCCTGGCTGTTTGTGATATTTATAACTTGTAATTCTATCTTTTTGTCCATCGTTCTCTTTTACTTAATTTGTTTTACTTTCGCTGGTGTTTGTACTTGAATATCAGGGCAAACAGAATACCGATCACCAGCGCATAAGCGGCAAAGATCAGCCAGATATCCATCCATTCGCGGCTCACCAGTCTACCGTCAGCATACACCGAGAATGCATCAACTACCGCACCGCTGGCATATCCCCCCATGATGGCTCCCAATCCGTTAGTCATCATGAAGAACAATCCTTGTGCACTGGCACGGATAGAAGATTTCGCTTCTTGTTCAACAAACAACGAACCGGAAATGTTGAAGAAATCAAAGGCCATACCATAAACGATCATGGAAAGGATCAGCATCCATAGTCCCGATCCCGGATCTCCAAAACCGAACAGCCCGAACCGGAACACCCAAGCGAACATACTGATTAGCATGACTTGTTTGATTCCGAAATGACGCAGGAAGAAAGGTATGGCAAGAATAAACAATGTTTCGGACATCTGTGAAATGGATAACAGGATGACTGAATGTTTCACTCCGAAAGAATCTGCATATTCAGGGATGCTGGCAAAACTGCTTAAGAAAAGGTCGCCGTAAGTATTCGTAATCTGCAATGCTGCACCTAGAAGCATGGAGAAAAGGAAGAAAATAGCCATTTTCTTTTTCTTGAATAATACCAGCGCATCCAGTCCGAAAGCGGAGAGCCATGATTTGTTTTCAGATTTAGCCGGTCGACAGGCCGGGAGGGTAAATGAATAAAGTCCGAGTAGCAATGCGGAAGCACCGCCCACATAAAGTTGCGCACTTGAATTCTTGAATCCGGTAAGGTCGACAGCCCACATGGCACAGATAAAACCGATTGTTCCCCATACACGGATAGGAGGGAAGTCTTTAATCAGGTCACATTTGTATTGTTCCAGTGCATTGTACGATACTGTGTTAGCGAGGGATAAAGTAGGCATATATACTAACAAGTTGAGCAACATGGCCCAATACATCTGGTCGTATCCCGTTGCGGTAGAAGCGTAGAAGAGACATCCTGCCCCTGCAATATGGCAAAGTCCGTATAAACGTTCTGCATTAAACCATTTATCAGCGATAATACCGATAATACCCGGCATTACCAAAGAGGCAATCCCCATGGTGGCGAAAATGGCTCCGATCTGTCCTCCTTCAAAATGAAGTTCTCTTCCCATATAACCACCTAGTGATATTAACCATGACCCCCATACAAAGAATTGCAGGAAGTTCATAATAATCAAACGAACTTTTATACTCATGACTTTTTTAATTTGTGTTTCTCTTCACGTTCATAAACCTTGCAAATATAATATTTTCGTTGAATAGGTGGATAAGTAATTTGATAAAAAGGGGATAAAAATGGTATAAATGCGAAGAATAGATGAGATTTGGGTGTGAAAAAACAAATGAAGAGGGTATAAAAAAAAGAAGGCTATCTATCCCAGACAGCCAATCTTTGTTAACCTTAAATCTAATACCATGAAAAACACAGTGCAAAGATATGGGGTTTATGTTATACAACATAATGTTTTCTCGGAAATCTTCTGTTTGTTAACTCTAATTAACTTTGAATCTTCCATTTTTCTGTTATTGCCCTCTCTGATCAGTTATACTTCCGGAGAAATGCCTGATATCCGAATGGAAACTTGACTCCGGCACCTTACCGATTATTCTACGTAGAGTACCAACCCTTTTAAATATTCTCCTTCGGGATGATAGATGTTTACCGGATGGTCAGCCGGTTGAGTCAGCTGGTGTAGGATGCGTACACTACGCCCTGACATGGCTGCAGCGGTAAATACGGCAGTACGGAAATTATCTTTGCTTACCACTTGCGAACAAGAGAAGGTGAACAGGATACCGCCCGGTTTGATTTTCTCGAATGCTTTGGCATTCAGCTTACGGTAGCCTTGCAAAGCATTCCGCAATGCATCTTTATGTTTGGCGAATGCAGGCGGATCAAGGATGATTAAATCATACTGGTCGCCCATGCGGTCGAGATATTTGAAAGCATCCTCGGCAAACGCCTCGTGACGGGAATCACCGGGAAAGTTTAGTTCCACATTTTTGTTAGTCAGATCAATCGCTTTGGCTGAACTGTCGACAGAGTGGACGAGTTTCGCACCTCCGCGCATAGCGTAAAATGAGAATCCGCCAGTGTAGCAGAACATATTCAGTACCGAACGGTCTTTGGCATAACGTTCCAGCAAAGAGCGATTTTCACGCTGGTCTACAAAGAACCCGGTCTTTTGACCTTTCAGCCAGTCCACATGGAACTTCAATCCATATTCTTGTGCGATATTGTCATTGCTTCCTCCTTTCAGAAAACCGTTTTCAGGGAAAAGGTCTGCCTTAAAAGGAAGGGTTGTTTCTGATTTATAGTAGATATTTTCGATCTTGTCACCCATTACTTCGGATAAAGCTTCGGCAATTGTCATGCGGTCTACGTGCATTCCTGCAGAGTGTGCCTGCATAACAGCGGTTTTGGCATACACGTCAATCACCAGTCCGGGGAGATTGTCTCCTTCACCGTGAACAAGCCGGTAAGTATTGTTGACCGGATTGGTGGCGATGCCGATACTGCAACGCATAGCATATGCTATTTCCAGTTTGCGTTTCCAAAAATCGTGATCGATAGGTTCCTGGCGGAAAGACAGTACGCGCACAGCAATACTTCCGATCTGGAAATGTCCTTCGGCAATAAATTCTTTTTTTGAGGTATATACTTCTACAACTTCACCTTCATCGGGCTCTCCGTCAAAACGAGCGATAGCACCGGAAAAAATCCACGGGTGGAATCTCTTAAGAGAATCTTCTTTACCAGGTTTGAGATATACTTTATGCATAATGTAGTCTTTCCTCAACCCTCTTTCCCAACGGGGAAAGGGCTTTAGATGGTTTTATTATTGGTTATTAATCACTTATTTTATTACCTATCACTTCCTCCGTGGGAGAGACTGTAGCTGTTAGCGGAGAAACCTCCCAATCTCCTGTCTGTTTCAGCTCTTGCAGCAGATTATAGATATTGAGGCACGCCCATGCATCGGTAGCAGCGTATTGTTTCTGTCCGTCACTTAATACATCAGCTTCCCAGTTGGACAAGCGTTGTGATTTGGATATTTTTTCTTTGAATAAGATGGCGTAAATCTTTTGCAGACTTTTGTCTTGTATTCCGAATTGACGCACATAGTCCTGCAACTCGATACAGCTTTGTTGGGTAAAAGGTGCGCGTTTATGCAGCATCATAAAGTCGTCTTTCAGTGAAAGTCCCACTTTGATAACAGCCGGGTTTTCTAACAAGTCAACCAATGGCTGGGTCAATCCCGTCATATTGAGACGGAATAAGAAACAGCATTCTTCGGAAGAAATCTGGAGAAGTGCTACTTTGTGCGATTGTCCTTTGGTAAAGGAAGGACGAGTTTCGCTGTCGATACCTATCACAGGTCTGGATTGGAGGTAAGCTACTGCTCTTTCCGTTTCAGCTTCCGACTGGATAACATAAATACGTCCCGGAAAGACAGTTTTCGGGAGTTCTTTTAGTTCATCTTTATCTATGGTTCTTCTTACAATCATTTCTATTTTAATTCATCATCATGGCAATGGCAACCGTCTTCGTGGCAGTGGCAATCGTCATCGTGGCAATGACAGCCATCTTCTTCACAACAATCGTTGTCGTCGCTTGGTTCGTAAAATCCTTCTTCCTCTTCTTCCTCCTGGTTGTATTTCACATCATGAAGGGCACGGAGCGTGTTTACCAGTTTCTGTCCCCACAGTGTACCGAAGTTCTCCTGGCAGATAGCCAATGAATCATTCATCGTTTCGTTCAGTCCCAGTTGGAAGACAAATATGAAATCTTTAATATCCTGATAAATGTCGGCCAGGTCTTCCGATATAGACTTCTTGATAGGCTGGTCGCTATACACCATATCTTGTACGAATACGTCCAGATAATCATCCTTGTCGGCCATCAATCCGGAAAGGTTGATGCGCAGAATTTCGTAAATCTCTTCTGTGACATACGTTTCGAGCGCTTCGTCCCCGATAGTCTCACATTTGGGCAGCATAGATGCTTTGAGATAGAGCAGGGGAAGTATTTTTAATGATGTATCAACGAAAGTGCTACGCTTCATGCGTTCGGCACGTTCGAGAAATGCACAAAATTCGGCAGCTACCGTTACGAACTCAATTACGTTTTTATCAAATATCGTTTGGCTTTCTTTTTCCATGATCTATATTGATTTGAAACGCAAAGGTAAGAAAAAGGATTGAATGAGCGTAGTGCTCGTTATTTTTTTATTATTTTTGCAGCTTAGAATCTTATTCCAGTTTTATAAAAAAGAATTAAAGACTCATGGCAAAGAAGAAATTAGATAAGGAGGCGGAACGTACTCCCTCTTCCCCCAGTAAAATTGTGGCTGTATGTAAGAATGAAACCATTCATTTTGTAATCGGATTGATGCTGGTCATCTTTTCCGTTTACCTGTTGTTGGCTTTTTCTTCCTTCTTCTTCACGGGGGCTGCCGACCAAAGTATTATCGATAGTGGCAGTTCGGCAGACTTGGCAGCCGTTAATAATCAGGTGAAGAATTATGCAGGTTCACGCGGAGCGCAATTGGCCAGTTATTTGATTAATGACTGTTTCGGCGTTTCCTCTTTTTTCATACTTGTTTTCCTGGCAGTGGCAGGATTGAAGTTGATGCGTGTACGTGTTGTACGTCTGTGGAAGTGGTTTATCGGCTGCACACTCTTGTTGGTCTGGTTCTCCGTATTCTTCGGATTTGCCTTTATGGATCATTATCAGGATTCTTTCATTTATTTGGGAGGTATGCACGGATATAATGTCAGTCGTTGGCTGATTTCGCAAGTAGGAGTACCTGGTGTGTGGATGATCCTGTTGATAACCGCTATCTGTTTCTTTATATATATAAGTGCACGTACCGTTATCTGGTTGCGTAAACTTTTTGCATTGAGTTTCCTGAAACGCGAAAAGAAAGAAGAAAAAGAGAACGTTCCGGAAGGAGAAGACGATCCGGAATTTACAACTTCCCAACCGCAAGAAGTGGAGTTCAATTTGAAACGGACGTATAAACAGACACCTCCTCCGGTACCAGTGATGGATATTCAGGCTGAAGAACCTGAAGAAAACCTCCCTATTAATAAACCGGAAAAGGAAGATACTTCTGTATCTGACGAAAGTGAAGGAGTGACTATGGTATTTGAACCGACAGTTTCCAATCTTGCTCCTATTGTGCAGGAAGACTCTTTGGAAGAGGCGGAACCTGGGTTTGAGGTAGAATCGGCAGTTTCGGAAGAAGAATATCAGGGACCTGAACTTGAACCTTATAATCCTACTAAAGATCTGGAGAACTACCGTTTCCCGACTATCGACCTGATGAAGCATTTCGAAAATGATGATCCGACGATTGACATGGACGAGCAGAATGCAAATAAAGACCGCATCATCAATACATTACGTAGCTTCGGAATCGAAATCAGTACGATTAAAGCAACCGTAGGACCTACGGTAACTTTATATGAAATTACTCCGGAACAGGGAGTGCGTATTTCTAAAATCCGTGGTTTGGAAGATGATATCGCATTGAGCCTTTCCGCTGATGGTATCCGTATTATTGCTCCGATACCGGGTAAAGGAACCATCGGTATTGAAGTACCGAACAAGAATCCGAAGATTGTTTCCGGACAAAGTGTGATCGGAAGCAAGAAATTTCAGGAATCCAAATATGACTTGCCTATTGTATTGGGTAAGACGATCACGAACGAAGTTTTTATGTTCGACCTTTGCAAGATGCCGCACGTATTGGTGGCAGGTGCAACCGGTCAGGGTAAATCTGTCGGTTTGAATGCTATTATCACTTCTTTATTATATAAGAAACATCCGGCAGAATTGAAGTTTGTACTGGTCGACCCGAAGAAAGTGGAATTCAGTATCTATTCGGTGATTGAAAATCACTTCCTTGCCAAACTTCCTGATGGAGGCGAACCTATTATTACGGACGTAACGAAAGTAGTGCAAACCTTGAACTCTGTTTGTGTGGAGATGGATACCCGTTATGATCTTTTGAAGATGGCGCATGTGCGTAATATCAAAGAATATAACGAAAAATTTGTCAACCGTCGTTTGAATCCGGAAAAGGGACATAAGTTTATGCCATATATCGTAGTGGTGATTGATGAGTTCGGAGATTTGATTATGACTGCCGGTAAGGAAGTGGAACTTCCGATTGCCCGTATTGCACAGTTGGCGCGTGCTGTCGGTATTCACATGATTATTGCTACACAGCGTCCGACTACAAATATTATTACGGGTACGATCAAAGCCAACTTCCCGGCGCGTATCGCATTCCGTGTATCCGCCATGATGGACTCCCGTACCATTCTCGACCGTCCGGGTGCTAACCGCCTGATTGGTAAGGGGGATATGCTCTTCTTGCAGGGAGCCGATCCGGTGCGTGTGCAGTGTGCCTTTATCGATACGCCGGAAGTGGAAGAAATTACGAAGTTCATCGCTCGTCAGCAAAGTTATCCTACTCCGTTCTTCCTGCCTGAATTCGTGAGCGAAGATGGTGGTAGTGAAGTAGGAGATATTGATATGGGACGTCTCGATCCGTTGTTCGAAGATGCAGCCCGATTGGTAGTGATTCATCAGCAAGGTTCCACTTCGTTAATTCAGCGTAAATTCGCTATCGGTTACAACCGTGCCGGACGTATTATGGACCAACTCGAAAAAGCGGGAATCGTAGGCCCTACCCAGGGAAGCAAGGCACGCGATGTCTTGTGCATGGATGATAATGATCTTGAAATGCGATTGAACAATTTACAGTAACCGTTCGTTTATTAATCAAATGAGAAAATACATTTTTAGTGTTTTAATAGCTTTACTGTCTTTGCCTGTGATTGCCCAACAACAGCAGTCGCAGGCTAAAGTCATTCTTGATAAGACGGCAGAGGCGTTTCGTAAAGCAGGTGGTGTAAAGGCCGATTTTACTGTAAAGGCTGTGACGAACGGTCTGGTAGAAGGTGCTGAAAATGGAACGATTCAGTTGAAAGGAGAGAAATTCGTACTGAAAACGTCGGATATCATCACTTGGTTTGATGGAAAAACGCAGTGGAGTTATGTGACAAAGAATGATGAAGTGAACGTCAGCAATCCGACACAGGAAGAGTTGCAGCAGATTAATCCGTATACATTTCTATATATGTATCAGAAAGGATTCTCTTATAAGTTGGGAGCAACTAAGATGTATCGTGGAAAAGCTGTTTGGGAAGTCGTTTTGACTGCCAGAGATAAGAAACAGGAGTTGGAACGTATCACTCTTTTTGTGACGAAGGATACTTATGAACCTTTGTATATTTTGCTTCAACAGCGTGGTCAACAGACACGTAATGAGATAACCATTACAAGTTATCAGACAAAGCAGAATTATGCGGATCAGGTTTTTACGTTTGATAAAAAGCAATATCCCAATGCGGAGGTGATAGATTTGAGATAATATACGTTTATAACAAAACGAAAAAGATAAATTAAAATGGCAGAAATAGAAAAAGTAAAATGCCTGATTATAGGTTCAGGACCTGCCGGATATACGGCAGCGATTTATGCAGGACGTGCAAATTTATGTCCGGTACTTTATGAAGGATTGCAACCGGGTGGCCAGTTGACTACTACTACGGATGTGGAGAACTTCCCCGGTTATCCGGAAGGAATCAGTGGTCCGCAGTTGATGGAAGACTTGCGTGCACAAGCAAGCCGTTTCGGAACAGACATTCGTTTCGGTATTGCTACAGCGGCCGATTTGAGCAAAGCTCCTTATAAAATAACAATCGACGGTGATAAGGTTATTGAAACAGAATCATTGATTATTGCTACCGGAGCTACTGCTAAATATCTGGGACTGGAGGATGAGAAGAAATATGCCGGAATGGGGGTAAGTGCTTGCGCTACTTGTGACGGATTTTTCTATCGTAAGAAAGTTGTAGCTGTAGTCGGTGGCGGTGATACAGCGTGTGAAGAAGCTGTTTATCTTGCCGGACTTGCATCCAAAGTATATCTGATTGTCCGCAAACCTTTTCTGCGTGCATCGAAGATTATGCAGGAGCGAGTAATGAACCACGAGAAGATTGAAGTTCTTTTTGAACACAATGCGGTTGGTTTGTTTGGCGATAATGGGGTAGAAGGTGTAAACCTGGTGAAACGTTGGGGGGAACCGGATGAAGAACGTTATAGCTTGCCTATCGACGGTTTCTTCCTGGCTATCGGACATCAGCCGAATACTGAAATATTTAAAGAATACGTTGATACGGACGAAGTGGGTTATATCATCACGGAAGGTGATAGTCCCCGTACAAAAGTCCCCGGAGTTTTTGCAGCAGGAGACGTTGCCGATCCGCATTATCGTCAGGCTATTACGGCTGCTGGAAGTGGTTGCAAAGCTGCTTTGGAAGCTGAACGTTATCTTTCTGCCAAAGGACTTATTTAATCCGGTTTATATCCGATCATAGAAGGGGATTAAAACCCTTATAAATATAAAAATCACCCATGCTAGAGTTTAATCTGTAGTATGGGTGATTTTGTTGAACAGCATTTGCCGATTGTCTTTGGTCAATATGCTTCTATTTCATCTATCCATAATTCGGCAGGAATGACTTCCGGACCGTTATTCTTTTCAAAGTTGACACCATTACGCAGTGTGCCGCCATTCTTGATTTTGACTTTCAGGAACGTAGCCTGTGTCGGTTCAAATTCAATGGAATCGGTGAATGCAATTCTTCCTGTTTCCGGATAATCGTGTTTCAAAGCTTTTTCGGCTATCGGTGTGTATTGCTTACCGTCTGCTGATACTTCTACGGCAACTCCTCCTGCAGGAAGAATTCTCATGGCAGGATTAAATAAAGAACCGAAAATAACTTTGCTGACTTGTGTCGGCTTATCCAAGTGAACGATAAATTCCAAATCCTTACCTTCAACGATACCGAAGCTACACCATGGAGTATACGAAGCGTTGTTACCTCGTTTACCATTGGTCAGTCCGAAAGTAGTCTGGTCGGCTCCTAATACATCGTTTTCATCGAATATATCGCCTGTCCATCCCATCGTATAATTAACCGTATAGGGCTTTCCTGTCAATAAATTGCCATACAGTGGCTTGTGGGCTACTTTGCCCAATATCTTTCCGTCTTTGAAAGCAGCAGCTTTCAGGTCGATATTGCCTTCAAGAACAAAAGGCTTTTCATATAAAGCGGACGCTTTGGACGGTTCGCTGCCGTCCGTTGTATACCGGATTTCCGCATCCGGGTAAAAACTTTCCAGCAATACCATTAAAGGACCGTTCTCATCTGCGTGCGTATTTATATTTACGTCAAAGAAATTGAGACAAGGCTGGGTGTTCATAACTTTCAAACGTTCAAATTCAGTCACCATCCGTTCGCAGAAATTCTTCCAGTCTTTGTTTGCGTTTTGTGTCCAGGCCGTTTCGGCGATAGCCATTGCACGCGGGAAAGCTTGATAGTCTGTACGTTCTGAAGTTTGCATATACTCTCTCCAGATATTTCCTTGTATTCCGATGATATGTTTCTTGGCAAGCTCGTCAGCGTCGTCCGGAACAGGGTTGTAGCTATATGTTTTCTTCAAGGTATTGTATCCGCCGATAGTAGTCGGAGCAATTTCCGGCTCTTCTTGATAGTAGTCCAAATATACATAAGGATTCGGAGTCATGATGGCATTATGCCCAGCTTTGGCTGCATTCATACCTCCTTCTACACCGCGCCATGACATAACAGTCGCATTGGGAGCCAGACCACCTTCGAGAATCTCATCCCAGCCGATGATGTTTTTGCCTTTACTATTCAGGTATTTCTCCATGCGGGTAACGAAATAGCTCTGCAACTTATCTTCTTTGCTGTGTTTTATTCCGTCTATCTTACTGGGAGTCGTATCATCTTTCAATCCTAACTGACGGATTAACTGCTGGCAGAAAGCACTGTTCTTCCATGCTGTCTTGGGACATTCGTCGCCACCGATGTGAATGTATTCGCTGGGGAATAATTCTATCACTTCATCCATCACTCCTTCAAAGAATTTGAAAGTCGTTTCACTTGGACAGAATACCTGCTCGAATACTCCCCAGGTAGGAGATACCTTGTAAGTCTGTGTCGAGTCGCATGACAATTCCGGATAGGCAGCAAGTGCAGCCAATGCATGTCCCGGCATTTCTATTTCGGGAACGACATTGATATATTTGCTTGCAGCATAAGCCACTACCTCTTTGATTTGCTCCTGTGTATAATAACCTCCATGTTCTTTTCCGTCGAATACTTGCGGATAGTTTACATAGTAATAGTCTACCAATGTCTTTTCACGCTTGGAACCGATTTCCGTCAATTTGGGATATTTCTTGATCTCAATTCTCCATCCCTGATCGTCTGTCAAATGCCAGTGGAAGACATTCATCTTGTTCATAGCCAGTAAGTCGATAAACTTGTAAATGTAGTCAATCGGTACATAATGGCGGCAAACATCCAACATGAGTCCGCGATGAACAAAACGGGGTGAATCTTCAATTTCTACGGCAGGAACCGACCAGTCAGCTTTTTTATCCAACTGCTTTCCGTAAATTGCCGGAGGGAGTAACTGATAAAGAGTCTGCACTCCATAAAAGAATCCGTTCGGTTGGGAAGCGGTGAGTGTAATGAGACTGGGAGTAACCGACAATTTATAACCTTCTTTCGGCATACCTTCCTGTACAACAAAAGAGATTGCTGTTTTTCCGTCTGCACTTTCAGCTTCTTTCAAGGAAATTCCTGCTGTCAGTTTTAGTTGTCCGGCTAAGCTGTCGGCAATGCTTTTTACTTCCGGAGCATCCGAAGGAACTACGAGGCAGACTTTGTTGTTTAGTTCAAAGCGTCCTTCCTGTGGAAGAATCTGGTTGGGGTTGGGAACGATGTTGTACTCGTTCACCGCTTCTTTTGTCTTCTGACAACTGGGGGTAATCATTAATAAGGACAAAAGAAGAAGAGAAATACTTTTCTTCATGGTCAAAATGTGTGTTAAGTTATAAATAGGTTTGACAGGGCAAATGTACTTGTTTATATGATAAGTTCCAATAATATGGAAATAAAAAAGCCGGAACGATGTCCGGCTTTTAGCTAAAGTTTCAGATTAATTTAGTTATATAATTAAGAGAGAGTTTTTATTTCAGTAGTTGTTCTTCGATGATTTGTACGTACTTCTCCGGAGTGGCTCCGACTTCAATAATCGGTTTGCCGCCTGCAGGTATGAAGAATAAGGTAGGCAATGCCTGTACACCGAAGTGATTGCATAAATCCTTTTCTTTGTCCGCATTAACCTTGTAGAATACAACTTTACCTTTATACTTTTCGGCCAGCTTTTCCATTTCCGGAAGTAAGCGCATGCAAGGTCCGCACCAAGTTGCCCAGAAATCAATCACAACCGGTTTGTCGCCGTTATAAACGAAATCATTCCCTTTTCTGTAGTCGAAGATGTGTTCGAGGAAGAATTGGCGGGTAATCGGATTCAGTTTACCGTTTTCAATTTTAGTTTCCGTTACTTTAGCTTCCGCTTCCGGTATGGGAACCATGTCAAATGGCTGGAAATAAATTTTCTGATGAATATAGTCAATGGATATGATTCCGTAGTCCAGTATTTTTTTGCCTAATACAGAGCGTTTCAAGTACGGGTTCTTCACTGCCATGGCATCTTCAATCTTTGTTTTTACGAACATGGTTTCTGGTAAGATGAGGCTTTCCTCTTCTTGAGTGGCTTCTTTATATCCATTGGAAACTTTTTGGTTGGTTCCTTTGGTGTATTGTGCGCTCCATGTATTGAAATCTTTTTCGGTAAGATTCACCAGTCCTTCGCTCCACGTATCCAGAACAAGAGAAACAGGTTTCCCTTGAATGGATATCGGACATACGATTCCTAATCCTGTAATCAGATCAAAGTTCTCCCGGTAGTTTAATTTCATATAAGAGGGACGATAGGGCTGCGTAATTGTGAGCTTTTTCCGTTGCATATCAATGGTCAGAACAGAAGTGCGGAAAATGGCACCGCTTAATACACCCATCACTCCCAGCTTGCGTAGATACGGTTCGTCTTCCAGAACGAAAGCTGGAAGATCGTTGCTAAACGTATTGTTGCCAATAGCAACAGTTGCCATTTCATATACTTTTCCAACAGGTACTTGTTTGAATACAAAATCCTGATAAGCACTAAAAGTACCGTTCTTCCCCGTGTCGATGTGTAACTTCTTGATGGCCTCAGGAAGCAGGGCGTTATGTCCTGACAGATCGAGGACAAAGTCTGCCACTTCGCCATTTATGGCGGCTTCTACGATTATCTTTCCATCAATGGTTTTGAATGGAATGACCTCTGTCATACTGTTCTGTGTCTGTACACTGATTCCTCCGGCAATACAAAATGCAAGTAGACAGAGATACATCTTTGTTATTATTCGCTTCATATCTTTTTTCTGTTTAAAGTTCATTTCTCTTTCCTGATTTCAATTCTTTTCTCTTGATTGTCTTTCTTGACAATAATATAACCGGTATCACTGGGGATGGCATTCATGATATCTTCTACAGCCATCTGGCTCATGGGACAATCTTCCAGAGAAGTACCGTTGATGTTAATCACCTGGTCGCCGAAAGCTACTTTATCTTTCATGCTGTCCCAGATCGTTGTGATTTCAAATCTCTCATTGCGCGGCAGTATACTTACGTTCCAGAGAGCTGGAGCACCGCCCATGTCGGTTTTTCCTTCTTCAAACGGAAAAAAGTAGAACCGTCTGCGCATATAATCGATAATTACTTTACCGTATTCCAGTAAATCCACTCCGATGATGCTTCCATTCATCACCGTGGTCGTACTACCCACATTTGTGAATTCTTTCCCCATGATGTTGATGGGGGGAACAGTCACCTTCTTTATATCTACCGGCTTGCCCAGACCTGTTATTCCGGCAGCTACGATACCATATCCGTGATTAGTAACTTTTGAAATGTCAGACAGTCTCTCATAATCTTCTGTAGAATAAAGCAGAAATCCATCTGCACCCGTATCGAACAGAACCTTGAAATCATTATCCCCTAAGCGGACGTTGACGATGGAATGATGCTCCGTCTCATCCAACAGTGGAATCCCATCCGTTACTTTTAGTCCTTCAGGACGATACGGATAATTGATAACCATTATTTTAGAACGGGAATCGAATGTAACTACCGACTGTGCGAAAGCGTCTCCTCCAAGAATACCGACAACCCCTAGTCCGGTGAAGAATGGATTCTTTGGCAGTACCATTGTCTTCAACTGCTTGATTTTATAGTTTTCCCCGATAGATACATTCTGTACATGTGCTTCCTGATAATTGGAGCCTTGTGCATTCACATCGGAAATACGCATATATCCTGCGGCAGTAGCTTTCATTTCCGTCGCAGCATCATACATAGTTCCGGTTCTTCCTCCCGTATCGACGATATATTTCACTTTTATACCGTTAACGGTGACGGGGATAATGATTTTCTCTTGTATAAATTCATAAGGAATGGTGTCGCAAACCTTATTCCGGATTTGCGCTGCCATTCTTTGTCCGCAGTTTAGAAATAACAGCAACCATAAGCCGGTCAGTATTCCTATTCTTTTCATATTATTCTTTTTCATAGATAATATCCTTTACTCCAGAAGCTGTCTTGATCGTCAGTTTCGTTTTCTTCTTTTCTTTCAACTCCGGTATTCCGTTCAGAATACTTTCGCAGAAGTCATATTTCTTAGCAGGTTTGCCATTGATTTTAATCACCTTGTCTCCGACTGCTATCTTACCTTTCGTACTGCTCCATACAGTAGATACATATAAGTCTCCGTCTTTGACCGTCAAGTCAAAATTATTACCTTGATTGTTTATTTCATTGTCCGGTTGAAATGCTTCAAAATAGAATCTTCCGCGTGGATAGTCAATGGTCACTTTACCGTATTGCAACAGCTTGACACCCAATAATGTGTATGGGTGATTGTTGGTGCTGGTTGTTACGTTACGGAATTTGGTGGCTCCGACTGATAACAATGGAATACGAACCCTGTAAGAAGACGCCTTGTCCGCCTGACCGGATACTCCGATACTCCCTTCTCCATATCCTTCGGAAACCACTTCCATAGAGGCTTCGGGTTTGATTTTTTCAAAATCGCTTTCAATAAGAGATAACAGACTGGGACTACCTGTATCAAATAATACAGTTATGTTGCTCACCGGGGCTATCTGTATATTGATAATCGGCATACCGCCATCTTTCGTGAAATTCAGCATTTTCCGTAAAGATACCGTAGAAGGCTTTTCTGCAGATGTGACTATGATATTTTTTGTCTGTGAATCTATGCTGACAATGGTACTGGCAAACAAATCGCTGCCGATAATACCGTCTACTCCAAAACATTCCCAACCTTTTACCTCATCGATAACCAGCGACGGTGCATTTTTAAAGTTGATAATATTATCGGGAGTTGTCAGATTTTCTATCCGCGCAGTTTTGTAATAGCTTTCCACGTTGTTTACATCCGTCACCTTCATCGAGTCCGTAGCCACTATCTGTAGTACTTGGCAGGCTTTGGTCGTGAGTGCGGTACGTCCCCCGGTATCAAAGATAAAAGGACGTGCGGTGCCGTTCACTTTCATTTCGATAACCATTTTTCCGCCTACCATTTGATAAGGTATGGTTGCTTTATATTGTTGGGCGAATAAAGAGACCGCCATGCAAAAGGCGATGACGGTTCCTGTTATACGAGTATACTTCATAGACTAATCTTTATTTGCTGACTTTTTCCGCTTCCAAAATTGCCTGATAAGCATTTACGATACCTCCGGAAATACATAAATCGTCAAAAAGAAACAAATCTTGTGAAGGACTATCGTTCACACGGATTCCTTTTTCTACCTCCACTCCTTTGCGTGAGGTGACGCTTTTCAGTAATATATCACGGATTTGAGAGCCGGTCAGTTTGGGGAAATAAGATTTTACAAGGGCAGCTACACCGGCCACGGTAGCCGAGGCCATTCCTTCACCGGTTCCTTTCTGGTAAGTATCGCCCATATAAGAAGAATAAATATCCGTTCCCGGAGCATAGATGTCAAGAGTCGTTGCGCCGTAGTTCGTGTTCAGTACCGGATTACCTTTCTTGTCGGATGAAGCAACCACCATGAAATTGGTAAGCTCGCCATCCTTGCCCATCTTCCGGTTCGGGAAGAATTCACTTTTATCCATGTCTATCGACAGATCCCAAACAGGAACGATAACTAATGCTCCTTTCTTTTCTGCCTCTTTCAGCGCATCTGTTACCCATTGTTTCTGCTCTTCAGGATATAAGGAGTTCTGTTCCGGCAGTAAGATAACGTCTGCTCCGTGATTTACTGCATAGCGGATGGCCAATGCCATATCTTTCAGGTAAGGTTCCCCTTCTCCCGGATGGATGCGCAAGGTCATGATTTCGGCATTATCGGCAATACCGTTACTTCCGATACCATTGTCACGTTTGGCTGCGATGACACCAGCTTTCATTACACCGGTTGCTGCATCCGATGTCAACAGTACATTATTGCCGTAATGCGTGTCATTAATATCCAAAGGATTGTCACCTACAATTTCTCTCCGGTTGTCTGTACCATATTTCTTCAATGCATCTTCGTAGGATGCTTTGGCAGTTTCTGCGCTTTTCTTTCCCATTCTCTGATATACAGTTTCCCACTTGTCTGTATTATAGATGCTGAATGAGTAAGCTGTAAAAACAAAAGCAACTTCAGAAAGACTGTCTCTTTCCGCTTTAGGATTATAACAACTCTGGAATTCTTCAACAGTCAGTTCTTTTCCGGGAAAACGTTTTTTCATGTCCTTGTCGAACTTTTCGATATATTCCTCAATTACATAGGAAAGTTGCAAGCCACCGTATGAACCGCCAATTCTGGATTCCGGCATAACCTTAAAACGATAATAATTGTATTCTTCCATATTTTCCGGTGCGGGAACCTCCTGACGTTTTCCGTTAACGATTTTATAATATTTCTTTCCATCAAAGACATAATCAGCGTATTTATCTTTGAGGCGGAAGAATTCACGTTCTCCTTCACGTGTCAGGGCTTCCATGACCTGACCATCTTTACCGCCGATGAAATTCCATCCATTGATGTCGTCTATCAAACCATTCTTGTCATCGTCTTTCTGGTTCAGCTTTTCTTTGGGATTGACCCAGATAGCCTGTTTCAGATCTTCGTGTTCTACGTCCATTCCTGTTCCGATCAATGCGACGACCGGTCTTTTTTTAGCTTTCTTTTTGTTGGCTTTCAGGTAATCATAGGCCTTGTTTACTTCAGCCCCGTACACACTGTCTTGGTCGAAAGAACAGTTAAACCAGTCCAGTTCGGATTGTTTCTTTTGTGTTTCTACCTTTTGTTTGACTAACTGGGCCGATACTGCCATGCTGACAAAACAGCATACGATAGGAAATATAAGTTTCTTCATTGTTGGATGAGTTATAATTTATACAGTTTAGTTATTTTCTTATTTTTAAAATGGCTTCGCGCACCTGTTCGCCCCGGACGTTGCGTGCTGCGAGTTTGCCTTCTTTGTCAATGACTACAAGGAAGGGGATAGAGTAGAAGCCATAAGCATTCTGGATAGCACTTGGAGTTTTACTGTTTTTAGGGAAGCCTGTCTTGTCCCACAGCATCACCCACGGGAGTTTTTCTTCGTCCAGCATTTTTCTCCATTTAGCTTCGCTGTCATCTAATGAGACGCTGATAAATTCCAGATCGTCAGCTTTCAGTTCATTGTATATTGTCAGCATGCTACGCATTTCTTTGCGACAGGGACCACACCAGGAAGCACAGAAATCCAGTACGACAATTTTCCCACGGAAATCTTTCAGACTTACATTTTTTCCGTTGGCATCTATGAATGTAAAGTCGGGACATTCCGCGCTGATAATTTGATGGGAGAGGACCTCTACCCGATTTACCAGCCATTTGGCAGATAAAGACTTTCTGTCTTGTTCCGGTATCATATCCAACAACATTTTGTTGGATTGGTAATCATTTATATTTGCCAGATAGGCTAGTGCGGCTGCCATGCCGGGAGTCAGTTTCCCTTTGACAGAAGCAGAAATCGTTGCTATATCCGGATCTCTTTCTGTAGGCATATAGTTTTGTAAAGTCAGAAACGAATCGATGCCGGTGAATGAAAGCGAACTTTGTTCGGGGTTCTTTTCATCAAAGTAACCATTGATTGTTACCGGAGTATTCTCTAGATAAATATCCTGCTCGGTTTCTCCTAAATAAAGTTTATAGACATCAGGGAGGATGTCTGTCTCGTCGGTACAGAATGTGCCATTCGTGCCGATGAGACAGCTTAATACAACGCTTTCGTTCATGTCTTTTATTTGCAAAGTCGTTGGCTTTAATACCTTTATTCTTCCTGATATTTTCAGTCCGTTATTTCCCCATACAGTGGCACTGCATAAGAGTAATATGGTTAGCAATGAATTTCTTACTTTTGTCATTATTATAAGTTTATAGTTAATTGTCAGAGTTGTTATTCTTCATCGGGCGTTTCCGGTATTGGAGGTAAAGGTAAATCCCAATTTTCCGGTCCGTTGGCTATTGCTTCCAGATCAATCTGATATTTATCTTTCAAATATTTTTGTACGAAAGCGAACTTTTCGGCAAGAAAAGGATATTTATCAGCCGGATATTCCTCTGCTAATTGAGCTTGGTTATAGAACATGGAAAGATGCATATATCCTATAAAAGTCTCTTCATTGGTTGGAGGATAAGAGTTATTGTCCGGTGTGCTGATACTATTGAATACATATGTGTTGACACTTCCCGGATATCCTCTGGTAAGATAATAGTTTGGGTCATCTTCCATTCCCAAACCTCTTACCAGATTGGTGACATGGTCGAATCCTGCCTCAAATTCTTCAGGTATAACAATGTTTCCGGCTTTTACAGCTTTTTCCAATATGGGACCCAATATCATTTTCCGGCGTCTGTCAAGCACTGCCCTGTCTGTAGGTATTAAATAAGGATCTCCGGGATTATCTTCTCCGAACATACAAGTGCACCAATAATCCAACCCATCGCGATTCTCGTGTATGGGCACAATCCAACTCGCTAGGATCACGCCTCCAATTTCTAATACGCTTTTACTATGGACATTGTATCCCAAATACCAATACATAGGCAGAACTTTAGAAGTGATCGGCGGATTCAAGTATGCAAAGATTTGCTTTTTCATAAATTCGACATAGTAATTGGTCATTTCATCATTTACACAGCCTTGGCCTTCGTAGCCACTACCATATGTTGTACCTGTCCAGCTCCGGTTAAAATCTTCCTTTTGCAAATCTTTATAAATCAGATATACATTATAGTCTTCGTATATTTGAGCAATGTCATCGTCCCAGCTATTATTTCCTTGAGGTACTTTGAAGCGTAATTCAACGCCTCCTTCTGTAGGAGTCAGTGTATCTTCTTCATAACATGAGGTGAATGCCATACAAGCAAGTAATCCCCATAAAATATATATATTTCTCATATTCATTTCCTTTGTTTAATTCATCAGATATATACTATTAACTTTCCCGTTTTGGAGCTAAAGGGTTCTGTTCCAGTTTCTTATTTTTAATCAAGACAGCGTCTGGTATAGGCATAGTATAGGAAGGGTCATTCTGTTTTAATGTATATACCTGTTCTCCCCATCTATGAATAATTTGTGGCATTCCGTAGCGTCGGAGGTCAAACCATCGTTGCCCTTCAAAACAAAGTTCTTTTCTTCTTTCACTTTTGATGAAAGTTTTGAGCGCATCGCCGGTTAATCCGGTAGGTTCAACAAATTTGTCGGGGGCATAACGTTTAGCCAGTAAGGTTTTTAAAGCAGAGAGTGCTGTACCTTCGTCATTATTATGAGCAGCTGCTTCTGCTAGATTTAAATAGGCTTCGCCTAGTCTGAAGGATAAAGCAAAGTTTTCCGATCCACTAGGCTCACCTGTAGCCGAAAGTTTGTACTTGCCAAAAGTTGTGTAAGAGTCTTCATAGAAAACGTAATCATCTTTATTGTACTCTTTCGCTATATACTTTTCTTTTCTTAAATCTCCATCTTCAAAGCTTTCAATCAGGTTATCAGAAGCGATAAAAGCTTCTCTGTAGTAGGTGGTATTACCGAAGTAACCTTCTTCCTCATACTCTACCGACTGATCATTGAACACGGTAAGGTCTGAAACGCTTCCGTATAACCAAATAACTTCAGATGATTTTAAAGATGTAAAATTATAATAAGGCTCTGCCACTGTTGGAGAAGGGAGGGCGTTTAAGTCTATTAAAGAGAAAGACCAGTCATTTATTACTTTATTGGCGTATATAGCTGCATCTTTCCAGTTTTCCATATAAAGAAAAACACGGGATTTCAGTAATTGTATCATTGGAAGGTTGACCAGATAATTGGGCTCATATTGTTTATCTTTGCTCAAAGTAAGGAATAAACGTTCAGCTTCATTCAGATCGTCCACAATTTGGTTGTATACTTCCTCAACGGTGTTTCGTGTCATTAACAGTTGGTCTTCAGGGAGCAGATTGCTGTCTAGTTTGAGCGGAACTCCTAAAGCTTGTTTGTTATAGTTGTATGGTGCTCCAAAATGATTAACCAACATAAAATAATAGAAAGCTCTTAATCCGAGAGATTGAGCTATTACATAATTTTTTTCAGCTTCCGTACCACTTACGTCACCGATATAATCGAGAGCGGCATTGGCACCTAAAATATAGTTATAGTATCCCTCCCAGACATTTTGAATATTGTAACCATTTCTTTCCATAATGAAAAACATATCCGGTTGCCATGTATAAACAGCTTGCTTGGCCTCTACTTCTTTTAGAGAGTTAATACTAAATTCATAATCGGTTTTATGAAACTGAATATCATCGTCGAAGAAACTAAGAAAGGCTAGCAGGCTATTACCTTTGTCTTGTTTGGGATAAGCGGAGCCTATCAGCATTTCCTGCAAAGCATTTGCATCTTTAGGAACATACTCACTTTGAGATTTAGGCTCTAGAAAATCTGAGCAAGAGGATAGCGATAGTAAGGCTATTCCTGTTAGTATATATATAATTCTTTTCATTGTTTATCTTTTTATTTTTTAGAAACCAATGTTAATACCTAATGAATAATTCCGTGGAAGTACACTGTTACTAACTTCCGGGTCGAAACCGTTGAAACGTTTGCTGGCGATAACGAAGATGTTATCCATGTTAAAGTTGAGTGATAGATTTTTCATATATATCTTTTCGCACCACTCGCGTTTCATTTGCCAGGATAAACCGATGTTGCGACAGCGTAAGAAAGAGCCGCTGACCACCATAGCATCAGATTGTTCCCATAATGGAATTCTATAAACATTCTCATTATTGGGCAATTCCACATAGGCCATACCTGCTCTGGGTAAAGAAGGAATAATTGTATGTGCTTCGTCTCCCGGTTCTTTCCAACGGTTCAGTAAATCACGGTTTATATTTGTATACGGATCTGGCATATAATACGAACTTGCGAACTGTTCATATGGCGATGGCAGACGTTTCTTGTTACCAAGTAGAAGTGAAAAACTTGTGTTTAAAGTCAATGATTTATAGCGGAAACTTAAGCTCAATCCACCGGTGAAATAAGGCTCTTTCTGACCAGAATATACCAGATAAGTAGTCGGATCGATTTGTCTGCTACGTTCTTCTTCCGGAATATCCAAAAGATTGAATAAAGCTTCACCGGTTTTCCCGTCTAATCCGGCAAAAGAGTATGACCAGAAACTGCTGAGCGGATATCCTTCTTTTAGTACAATATCTGAACGCCCGCTTAAAAAAGAAGCTGCATTGACATCAATGTCTGTATGTCCTCCTTCATTCCAGTTCTTGGAAGCATTCAGGCTGACACTTAATGCGTAGTCTCGTTTTTGTATCGGGGTGAAAGTTAATGTATATTCGATACCTCTGTTGTGGATAATACCACCGTTGCGTTTCATGGATGTTATTCCATATTCATAAGGTAATTCCAACTCAACAATCGCATTGGAACGTCGTGTATAATATTCCAGATTCATATAAAACATACTGAATAACTCCAGGTCTACACCGAAATTCCATGATTTGGTACGTTCCCATGATAGATTCGGATTTGGGATTTGGGAGATGGTAGACTGATATCTGTTGTATAGATTAGCTACTTTCCCTTGATTTAAAATCAAATCCGGACTAATCCGCGTTACTGCATTTCCTTGAATACCATAGGTGCCGCGGAAATTTAAGGTTGTTATCCATTTTACATATTTCTTCATGAAGTCCTCTTCTGAAGCTCTCCAGGAGAAACCGAATGAATAGGTAGGATCAATACGGTGATTAGCATCCTGACCGAAACGGTTGGAGGCATCATTACGTATGTTTGCATTAACGACATATCGGTTTTTGAGTGAATATGCCAATGTGGCGAATACGGAAAGGTAATTGTCTGTAGTATTGACTTTTCTCCATCCACCGTCATATATCCTTTTTAAAAGCCCCCATCCTTCGTCTTTAGAACCTGTAATAGGTGTAAAAGCTTGTGGAGTGGTTGGCAATGTTATTACTTCTCCTCTATCCGGGGCATATCCCCATACAGTATTGCTGACACCTTTATTGGTGGAAGAACGTAATTCCATACCTACTAAGGCATTAATTCGGTTCTCGTTATTGAAGGCTTTACTGAATTGCAGTTTATTCTGAATGTTGTAAGAGTACTGCTGTGCGTTGTTTGTGAATAATTCACCTCCAAATGGGAGTAAGGCTGCTCCAAACTCTTTACTGTTTGGTGAGACAGAGTTGAAATCATAGCCGCGATATGTTTCAGCAATATAGAACGTTTGTTCGGTTTCCCAGGCTTCGTTCGTACTGTTATTATCAGAATATCCTCCGGTGAATTGGTAAGTCAACCAGTCCAGAATATTCCATTTCAAGTCCAATGAAGCTGACATAAAGCTTGATTTGGATTTTGACCCACTATTGTTCCGTTCATTTACGAAATTGTATGATAATGATTTTACTCCGCTATTGTATGTATATGTGGCGTTCTTTTGATAGTAGGCATCGGGATCTATTGAGCGATTGGTAGTAGTAGCATACCCCATAGGGTTGACTCCCCCGGTAAAGCCATTATTCGTCGTTACGCTACCGTTAATCGTTGCATTAATTGTCAGTTTTTGTACCGGGCGTATAGTGATGGCAACGCGTCCGGTCATACGTTCACTGTCGTTTCCAATTTCCTGTCCTTCACTATTGGAATATCCCATAGAAGCTGCATAACTGTATTTATTTGTTCCACCGGAAACACTTATATTATGGTTATGACTGAAAGAGCGGCGGGTTAGCAGTTTGAACCAATCCGTGTTTTGTGTTTCCAAAACATTGCGTTGTGCCAAAAAATCTTCAGAAGATATATCATGCGACAGATACATATTCAATAATCCTTCATAAGTATATATTTGTTTGATTGGTTCTGCGCCATAAGGAGTTCCCCAGTTAAAAGCTTCTTGTGAAAACTGTACTCTTTCTTTGGAGTTCATGTAGTTGAACTGTCCGTAGTTAGGACGCGTACCTATTACAAAATTAGATGTGTAATTGACGCTTAGGCGGTCAGTCGTATTCTTTTTGGTTGTGATTTCAATAACACCATTAGATGCTTTCGAACCGTAGATAGCGGTTGCGGAAGCATCTTTCAGAATACTGATGCTTTCGATATCAGCAGGATTCAACCAGGAAATCTGATTACCGATGATGTTTTTTAAGTCCTCTGTCATTAAAGAAGATGCATTCAGCTCCAGTGGGTCTTCCTGAATAATGCCGTCAACTACCCAAAGTGGATCTTGATTACCCAGTAAGGTACTTGTACCGCGGATTTGAATTTTCGGGGCAGTACCTACACGGCTACTTGTATTAGTGACAATCATACCTGCTACACGTCCTTGCAGCATTTGGTCGATAGTGGTATACGAAGGCATTATAATATCTTTTGCTTTTACTGTAGTAATGGAACCTACCAAGTCACGGCGCTGAATATTCTGGTAACCGGTCACAACTACTTCGTCGATTTCCGTGCTGGAACTGTTTAAAGTGACATTAATCGTTTTCTTTCCTGTATATCTTACGGTTTTTTTCTCCATTCCAATGAATGAGTAAGTCAATATCAGTCCTTCCTGTGCCGGAATGTTAAAAGTGTAGTTTCCGTCCAGCCCGGCGATGGCTCCGTGCTTTGAACCCCGTACGGTAACCGTGGCCCCGGGAAGGGCTTCACCACTAGCGTCACGTATCCATCCGCTGATAGTGATTTTGTTCGTTTTTCTTTTCTTGATAACGATGGCATTGCCTGACACTTCGTAAGTCAGGTTGGTGCCCTCCAAGCATTCATCCAGAATCTCGGTGATCGTTTTGTTTTTTGCCCTTACGCTGATATCGGTTATGTTAGCGATATCTTCTGTTGCATACATAAAGATGAACTTTGTGCGGTTTTGCAAATACCAAAGCGTGGATTCCAGGCTTTCGCCTCTCAAATCAACGGAGATTCGCTGATTGTCTTGTGCTTGAATCATAAGTGAAGAAAGGGAGAATATGCATAAAAGACAGGATTTAATGAAATGTCTGCTTACACAAGATACTCCCTTTGATAAGGACTGTGCTCGTTTTTTCATAATGCGTTAGTTATAATATGTATTAATAGTTATTGTTTATAAGCAATGTGCAGTACCCCTTCCCTTTGTTTGATGTCTACCATATTCAGTTCCATTATCATGTCGATAATAGGGTTCATGTTTGCATAGCGGTTGAGATAAGCTCCGATTTTTACCTGCTTGGCTGCGTCGTCTTCAAAAGTGTATTTGAATCCGTACCATTTGGATAGATATGACATGACATTTTCAAGAGGAATGTTTATAAAGATGAATGATCCAGACTCCCAGGAAGTATATAATTCAGCATTTACATTGGAGACGATACCTTTCTGGCTATTTTTGTCATAAAGGAAGTGTTGGTTTGGAAGCAATTCATAGTCTTCATTTTCATTGTTTATCTTTACGGCCCCACTCACTAATGTTGTACTTTCCACTCCTTCATCTGCGTAGGCCCTTACATTGAAAGAGGTTCCTGTCACCCGGATTGAAGTATGCGGTGTTTGCACGATGAATGGATGTGCTTTGTCCGGAGCAACATCAAAATAGGCTTCACCTTCAACTTGTACGATACGTTCCTTATTGTTGAAACAAATCGGATAAGTCAGTTGAGATTCTGCATTCAGATGTACTTTTGTTCCATCCGAAAGGACAATGTGACATTCCATACCATGCAGTGTACGGAGCGTATTCTTGATCTCTTTCACTTTGGGCTTGTTGGCAGGAGTTTGATAATTGATCCCTTTAGAATCAATGATGAATATTTCAGCTGCACCTTCCGGGAGGGCATTATCGAAAAGATTGAAGGTGTTGCCATTACTTAAAGTCAGTTCTCCGCCATGGGTTCCTGGAGTGATTTCGCCGATTGGTTCTCCGGCTACCCAATTATATATAAGGTAGGAAGCCGGTATTATCAGAAGCAAAATAAGAGCTGCATATTTCAGGCTCTTTCTCCATGAAAGAAAACCGGATGCTTTTTCTCCTCCCAATCGCGGGTAGATTCTGTCCCATGCTTTTTGTGAAGAGAAACTTTTGATTAACTGAGTGTTTTTTTCATACGTTTCCTCATTCAATATTCGTTTGGCTAGCTTTTGATGCTCCGGATTTTCATTAATCCATTCACGGTAGGCTTTTTCTTCCTCCGGGATAGCCGAATGAGTGAATAGGGAAGCAAGGAATTTTGCAATTCTAAAGTTTTCTTTGAATGAATTCATCGTTTTTAGGATTTGTTTGTATATAAAACAATCCAATCGAAAAAACGGGGTAATCAAAAAGTTACTTTATTTGCATAAAAATAGTAATAAGGCGTAGTTTATGCCTTTGAGGCTTTCGCGAAGTTTGCGATAGGCGAATTTCTTTAACGTATGGACAGTACCCTCTGAAATTTGCAATTTGTCAGCAATCTCATGGTTTTTTAACCCTTTCATGGAATATAAGATGATATTTCGCATTTGGGTAGGCAATTCTTCTACCGCTTTGCGAACTATGCGGAAAGTTTCTTGTTCGATAATTGCAGCTTCAAAACCGCTGTCAAACTTTTCTTGTTCCGGAAAATCTGGAATATCCAATTGTTCATGTTTGAGATGATTCAGGCATTTATTTCGGGTGACGGTATAGAGGAAGCTCTTAACTTTCAGAATGTCATCAAAATCTTCTTTTCGCTCCCAATAAACCAACAATGCATCTTGTACGATGTCTTTGCAAACCTCTTTGTCATCGATATAGTGGGATGAAAAAACACAAAGAATAGGATAGTAGTCATCAAATAGCTTTTTGAAAGCCTGTTTGTTACCACGTTTTATGTCTGCAATTATATTTTCTATATGTATGTTCACTATTTAGGGTGGAGCGATTGGTGCAGAAACTCTCTTACCCAATCTTACTTATTTTCTTCAGCTTTTCTTCTTCGATAATTTTAATCTTTCTTCCGTCGATAGTAATTAGTCTTTCCGTAGCGAATTGCGACAAGGTACGGATAGCGTTCGAAGTAGTCATATTGGAAAGATTTGCCAGATCTTCACGTGAAAGATAAATGCTCAAAGTGGAACCGTCTTCTTCAAGACCATAGCTTTCTTTCAAGAAAATGAGTGATTCGGCCAAGCGTCCGCGAATATGCTTTTGTGTCAGATTAACGGTACGTTCGTCGGAGATACCCAAGTCAATGGAGAGTTGGCGGATGAAGAACATGGCCAAATCATTATTTTGGGCAATCAGAGTAGTGATGGCACTCATAGGAATCAGGCAAATAACAGAGGGTTCGAAAGCTGCTGCTGCGGTTACAAAATCTTGTTTGGCAAAATAAGCACGATATGCAAAGTATTCGCGTGGTTTAATCATGCGGATAATCTGACTTCTACCCCCTACACCATCTTTGAAGATTTTCACTTTACCACTGATGAGACACATCAGATGAGACGGTGTCTCTCCTTCACAGTAGATGGTTTCATTCTTTTTGTAGGTTTGTATCGTATAATTGTTCATCAGAAACTCCTTTTGCTCATTGTTTAGAGGAGCTAACATATCGGATAACGGTTCCGAAATATCGATGTCTGACATATTCATTTTTACCATGAGTGCTACAAAACTGTGTTATACAGCACAAAAGTAAAAAGAAAAAATGAGAAAATGAACGAATCTATAAAAAGATTGCACAAAAGTGGGAGCTTTCGTGCAATCTTGTGGACGTTTTATTTAGTAAATAGTAGTTCCCTGTATTTAGGCAACGGCCATATTTCGTCGTCTACTTCCATCTCCAGGTGGTCGATGTGGTCGCGGATTTGGTCAAGATACGGGCGTACTTTTTCTTCGTATGCAAATGCCCTTTCTTTGTAGTTTTCCATGTGGTTGGCTACTTTTCTTGCTTCGGTCATATCGCGCACGAGTACTTTGATAGAAGTGACCCGGTGTGAAATCTCACGAATTAATTCTTTACGGTCGGCACTCAATACTTCGTATTCTTCAGCCGGGAATATTTCTTTCAGTCCCCGAAGATTTTCGAGCAAACGGTTCTGATAGGCAACGGCAGTAGGTACGATATGGTTGATGGCGAGGTCGCCTAATACACGGCCTTCGATCTGCACCTTCATGGTGTATTTCTCCAATTCCACTTCCAAGCGGCTGTTCAATTCGGTTTCGTTGAAAATACGTTCACCGATGAGTACTGCTTTCGATTGATTATCTACATAATGCATCAGGGCTTCCGGAACATGGCAGATATTCGTCAGTCCGCGGCGTGCGGCTTCTTGTTTCCATTCTTCGGAATAGCCGTCCCCTTCGAAACGAATCGGTTCGGAGGCGATAATTGTTTCTTTCAGCAGGCGGAAGATGGCTTCATCTTTGCCTACTCCTTCTTCCATCAGTTTTTCTACCGATGCGCGGAATTCGTTCAGCTGGTTTGCCATGGCCGCATTGATTACAATCATGGAGGCGGCACAGTTGGAAGAAGAACCTGCGGCACGGAATTCGAATCGGTTTCCGGTGAATGCGAAAGGAGAAGTACGGTTGCGGTCGGTGGTATCCAGTAAAATTTCGGGGATACGTCCGATGCCTAACTTCAGCGTGGTTTTTTCTTCCGGCGTCATTTTTTCGTTTCCTACTTGGCGGACAATTTCGTCAAGAGTGGACGAGAGTTGTGACCCCAGGAAGCAAGAGAGAATGGCGGGGGGAGCTTCATTGGCTCCCAAACGGTAGCTGTTGCTGGCGCTCATGATGGAGGCACGCAATAAATCTTGGTTTTTATAAACCATCATTAAGGCGTTCACCAGAAAAGTGAGGAATAGCATATTTCCTTTCGGGTTCTTTCCGGGAGCGAACAGATTGATGCCGGTGTCTGTGCAGAGCGACCAGTTGTTGTGCTTGCCCGAACCGTTTACTCCGCTATATGGTTTTTCGTGCAGGAGTACATTAAAATGATGTTTTCTGGCGATACGCTTCATCAAATCCATGACGAGCTGGTTGTGGTCGTTGGCAAGATTGCAGTTTTCGAAGATAGGGGCCAACTCAAATTGGTTGGGGGCTACTTCGTTATGACGGGTTTTGGCGGGAATACCCAGTTTGTGACACTCGATTTCGAGTTCTTTCATAAATGCAGTGACACGTGGAGGGATAGAACCGAAATAATGGTCTTCCAACTGTTGGTCTTTGGCAGAAGAATGTCCCATCAGTGTCCGTCCTGTCAGACAGAGGTCGGGGCGTGCATTATATAAGGAAGAGTCTACAAGGAAATATTCCTGTTCCCATCCTAAATTGGTATATACGCGTGTGATGTTCTTGTCGAATAGCTGGCAGACTTCCGTTGCTGCTTTGTCTACGGCGGCAAGTGCTTTCAATAATGGAGTTTTGTAATCCAGCGCTTCACCTGTATAAGAAATGAAGATAGTGGGGATACAAAGAGTGGTATCTACTACGAATGCTGGTGAAGAAACATCCCAGGCCGTATATCCTCGCGCTTCGAAAGTGTTGCGGATACCGCCGTTAGGGAAAGAAGAGGCATCCGGTTCTTGTTGGATCAGTAGTTTTCCGGAGAAGCGTTCGATCACTCCGCCATCTTCGCCAAATTCGATAAAGCCGTCGTGCTTCTCGGCTGTTCCGTCTGTCAGAGGTTGGAACCAGTGTGTGTAGTGAGTGACGTTGAGTGACTTAGCCCAACTTTTCATACCGTTAGCAATTAAATCTGCTATTTCACGGCTGATAGGCGTACCTTTTTCGATAGCATCGGTTACAGCTTTGTAAGCTTCTTTAGGAAGATACTCTTGCATCTTCTTGCGGTCGAACACGTGGCTACCATAATAATCAGAGAGTTTGTTGGAAGGGGCAATAACTTCCAGAGGTTTCCGGTTGGAAAGCTCTTGTAAAGCAAAAAAACGCATTTTTGACATAAATGGTCTATTTTTTATCGGTTGATGGCGCAAAATTATATGTTTTTTCTGAAAGTACCCCTATTTTTGAGGGGGTATTTTGAAAAATAATATGTTTTTCTAAAAGTGCCCCCTCTGCTGATTCTCCAACTTCTATTCTGATCGTTGCTGTTGGTCGATTTCTTTAGCCATCTGTTTAACCAAACTTTCCACTTGGATATAATGGTTGTGATAGTTCTTGAATAACAGTTTGAACACTGGGCTGCTCACGGCCATTTGAGTAAGAAATTGTAGGTGTTTACCCGTAGAGGTGTTCATATGTATACGTTTTTCTTTGCTCAAGTTATCTTGTATGGAGTAAGCACCGCATGAAATTTGGATTTCTGCAATGCCTTCATCCCAAGGATGGGTGTTGAGGTGAGTCAATGCTGCCAGGATTTTTTTCAAGTCTTTCAGCAGAATGTTTAATAGTTCGAATTCGGTGCGGTTTATGGAGCAGGAATCCGGGTTCAGGAGGAAGGCGAATTTAAGGTAGAAATCCTTTAATTCTTCTTTAGGAATAACGAATGAATCTTTGGAAGCCTTTATCATGCCTCCCACCGCTGGTTGAACGGTAACTTGTTTTGTTTCCATAATATAATTATGAGTAATGTGGTAGGCGAAGATTTTCTATGAAATAAGAGCGGTTCCGCCTTTCCCGTTGCATTTCACCAGAAGGCAGTAGATGCATTAACATTCTACACGGGGGTACGGAACCGCCATATAGAATGAACATGGACAGGCATAAAAATGCCTGCCACGAAAATTGGCAGGTTTCCCCGCCTTCTGGTATGAAATGCATTACAAAGATACGACAATTTTCTTCTTTGTCAAGAATAAAGTGATAAATAAAAAGATAGAAGGGTTGATTTAGTCATTAATATGTTTTCAGGGATCTCTTATATTTACAGATATTGGAACTCTGTATTTTTTCCATTATTGTTGAAATCCTCTTCATATTATAACTTCTTCCATACTGGTTTTATTAATTTCTCTTTCAACCTATCACCACCTTTCTGAAACTCTTTATTCATCGTGCTTGCAGAATGGTGATAAGTTGTTTCTAACCTGTCACCGCATCTATCACCTATCACCGCCCAACATTAAATAAAGCCTGCATAAAAACAGAAGCCTTGTGGAAACAAATGTTTCCACAAGGGATTACTCCAGTTTCAAGCCTTGAAACTGGAGTTTCATACGCTTGAAACTCTAGTTCCAATTACTTGAAACCATTGGTTTCTTACCGATGAAACTAGAGTTTCTCCTAGCTGAAACTCTAGTTTCAAAGGCTTGAAACACTTTATATCATCATAGGTTTCCTTTTTTACAAAATGCAGGAAGTTTATAAAGTGACGCGGATAGAGACAAGAAAAGCATAAATATACAGTATTACCAAGGTGATAGGTGACAGATGTGGTGACAGGTTAGAAACAACCTATCACCATTCTGCAAGCACGATGAATAAAGAGTTTCAGAAAGGTGGTGATAGGTTGAAAGAGGATTTTCGTTTTTTATATATGAAGCGAATAGCAGAATATACAGAGCTTCCTGCATTTATTTCGAGACAACCGCGCCAAAGATTTAGCTCATCTCCATATTATTTTGAATAATGTGAAGGTTTTCTTCTGATAACTCTTTTTAGTGTCTAACTTTCCTTGCTTTTCGATATTCTTTTTTATATTTGCCTACGTTAATGAAGGAGATACGACGATTGAGAGATAAAATATTGATAGGATGCATATTGTGTCTGTTCTCTTTTATTCCAAAGGGGGCAGCCAATAATTATATAATGAATCCTTATACCCACCAGGAAATCTCTGCTGACTCCATTATAGAACGTGTGATGACTTTTGCACCTTTGTATGAAACAATCGTAAGCGATTATCGTGCGAACTTATATATAAAAGGTAAGATGGACATTCAGAAGAAGAATTTTATTCTCCGTTATGTACCTTCTATGTTTCGTTTGCAAAAGGGTGTTCGCGAATATCTGCTTGAAACATACAGTGACCTTCATTATACGGCTCCCAATATTTACGATCAGAAAGTAAAGGCCTCGCAGGGAACTGTGAGAGGAAACAGGGGATTGCCGGGTTTGCTTGAATACTTTAATGTAAATATCTACTCTTCGTCTCTGTTGAATGATGAACGCTTATTATCACCACTGGCTAAAAACGGACAGAAATATTATAAATACCGGATAGACAGCGTGATGGGAGATCCTAACAATCTGGATTATCGGATACGTTTTATTCCCCGTACCAAGAGTGACCAGTTGGTGGGTGGATATATGGTGGTCAGTAGTAACGTTTGGAGTGTTCGTGAAATTCGTTTTTCGGGAAGATCGGAACTGATAACATTTACCTGTTGGATTAAGATGGGGGATGTAGGTAAGAAAAATGAATTCCTGCCGGTGCGCTATGACGTAGAAGCTCTTTTTAAATTTCTCGGAAATAAGGTGGATGGTAATTATACCGCTTCTTTAGACTATAAATCCATCGAACTGAAAGAAAAAAAAGTACGCAAGAAAGAGAAAAGAAAATATAATCTTTCGGAATCTTTCTCTTTACAGTGTGATACGAATGCATATAAGACGGATGCTTCTACTTTTGCTATCATGCGGCCGATCCCTTTGGATGAAAGTGAGAAAAAACTATACCATGACTATACCCTTAGACGTGACACGACTACGGTACAAAAGCAATCCAAGAGTCAGGCCTTTTGGGGAACGATGGGTGATTTGATGGTAGAAGATTATAAATTCAATTTGTCCAATATCGGAAGCGTACGGTTCTCTCCGTTTATCAATCCGCTCTTATTCAGTTATAGTGGAAGCAACGGTTTGTCCTATCGACAGGACTTCCGTTATAACCGTCTTTTCAGAGGGGATAAATTACTTCGCATTGTGCCTAAGCTCGGATATAACTTTACGCGTAAGGAATTCTACTGGTCACTGAATGCCGACTTTGAATACTGGCCGCAGAAACGGGGATTCTTCCGGTTGAATGTGGGTAACGGTAACCGTATTTATAGTAGTAAAGTGTTGGACGAACTGAAAGCTATGCCGGACAGTATCTTTAATTTCGATTTAATTCATCTCGATTATTTCAAGGACTTGTATTTCAATTTCCGACATACCGTTGAAGTAGTCAACGGACTGGATATCGGTCTGGGGTTCTCCGCCCATAAAAGAACAGCGGTAGAGCCTTCACGTTTTGTAATCACCGGTGACTATCCGATGCCGCCTCCGGAATTTATGGATAAATTCAAGAACACTTATATCAGTTTCGCTCCCCGCATCCGGATAGAGTGGACTCCGGGACTCTATTATTATATGAACGGAAAACGAAAGATTAACCTTCATTCTTTATATCCGACTTTCTCGGTTGATTATGAACGGGGTATTAAAGGAGTGTTCAAGAGTACGGGCGAATATGAAAGAATAGAGTTTGACCTTCAACATCAAATCCGGATGGGATTGATGCGTAACATTTATTATCGTTTCGGATTCGGAGCATTCACCAATCAGGATGAGTTGTATTTTGTGGACTTTGCCAATTTTTCCCGCCATAATCTTCCCGTAGGCTGGAATGATGAAATCGGCGGAGTATTTCAGGTGCTTGACTCACGTTGGTATAACTCCTCCCGCCGTTATGTACGGGGGCATTTCACCTACGAAGCTCCGTTTCTCATTCTTAGGCATCTGATGAAGTACACCCGTTATGTGCAGAATGAACGTATTTATATCAGTGCCCTCTCTATGCCGCACCTTCAACCTTATCTGGAAGTAGGATATGGCATCGGTACGCATATTTTTGACGTAGGAGTTTTTGTGAGCAGCGAAAACTGGAAATTCGGGGGGATAGGCTGTAAGTTCACGTTTGAGTTGTTCAACCGATAGTTTTCTTTGTTCCGGTTGTTTTATCGAAAGATTTTACTTATCTTTGTATAAGAGAGGATGAGGACCGAATTTAGCATCAAAGAGGTGTAGTCGCCTTGTAAGCACAGGTATTTTCCTAGAAAATAAATTCTAAGGTATAAATACCTAAATTTATTTTAGTAAATAACTCATCCTCTCTTCTCTTTTTTTATATGCATATACAAAATGGACGGAATTTTAATAACGATCATTGTTATTACCGCTTTCCTGGTTTATAAGATGATTTCCTCAAGCAGGAAACAGGAGGGGTATAAAAGATGGAAAGCAACAAGCAGTGGTAAGGAAGAAAAGACTACTAAGGTAAAATGGGAACACGGAGCCTGGCTTAGGCATGCTTTGGGGGGAACTGTTCCGAGAGCGCAGTATGTTCAAAAGTTTGATGAATCGGCTGTTGTCTGGTGCGCCAACCTGTTGGGGGTGGAAACGGTGCGGTTGAAGGAAATATTACGGGATGTTTCCGAACATTACCGGGAGTTCTGGATGAGAAAAAGAAAGGGAGGTTATCGGATGATTTCTGCTCCTGACAAAGAATTGCAATCTATTCAAACCACTATTAATTCTCGAATATTATCATCTGTGACACTGATTCATCCGGCAGCAGTAGGTTTCCGGAACGGTCATTCTGTGGTTGATAATGCCAGTCCTCATTTGGGAAAACGGTATGTGTTGAAAATGGATATTCATGATTTTTTCTTTTCGATACGGAGCCGGAGGGTAAAAAAGACATTTGAGAAGATCGGTTATCCGGAAAATGTGTCTAAAGTATTGGGAACATTGTGTTGTTTACACAGACACTTGCCGCAGGGAGCGCCTACAAGTCCGTCGTTAAGCAATATCGTCGGGTATGAGATGGATAGGAAATTAGCGGCACTGGCAGCGGAATACGGACTGGCTTACACCCGTTATGCCGATGACCTGACTTTTTCGGGAGATGTGTTTCCCAAAGAACAAATCATTCCCCGAATCAAACAAATTATCCGCGATGAGAAATTCGAACCGAATCATAAGAAGACCCGTTTTATCAATGAGTATGGCAGGAAGATTATTACAGGAGTATCTGTCTCTTCCGGTGCGAAACTGACAATCCCTAAAGCCAGAAAGAGAGAGATCCGGAAGAATGTCTATTTTATCCTGACGAAAGGTTTGGCGGAACATCAGCGCCGGATTGGCTCGAGTGATCCTGTCTATCTGAAACGGCTGATTGGAGAACTTTGTTATTGGCGGTCAATAGAACCGGACAATGCGTATGTATCCGATTCTATTAACCGTTTGAGATGTTTGGAGAAAGGGTATTAATCTAATTGGCAATCGTTACCCGTTCATTTTCTATCTTGGCGTAATTCCTTTTCACAGCTTCGCGAATACCTCTTTGCATGGCAGCGTCTATGTTCGATCCCATACGGGCAAAGCCGAACAGTTGCGCGCATGCTTTTATCAAATCTGCTGCAGGCAGGCTGATGGAGTCGGTCAATAGTTGCCGGATGGCATTGGCTATCTCTTCAGGTGGTATGTCTGTCGCTTCCCGGTCGGAAACCGGGCGATAGACTGAATAGGAAGCGCATTGTTCTTTGTCGTTCCAGCAGAAAACAAGTCCTTCGTATTCTGTGCGATAGATATTCAATGTGTCGAGTGCTGTTTCTATCTGGGCTTCTACCCGTGTTCCCAAGCGGCTGATTCCCCATTCGGACAGGATTTTCTTACAGAGCAGGGATTTACTGATTGGCGCCTCGCTTTCCATAATCTTCCGTATTTGGGAGAGGAGGATAGAGTAACTGTCCGTAAAGAAAAAGTCTTCCGGTGAATAACTGTATGGGGTAATCTTTGCAAACTTGTACTTTTGCTCTATCCGGTTTTGCGTAGAAAGAACGGAAGCTGTTTGCTTTTCAGGAGTAGCAGGCGATGCCTTGAGCACGAATGAATGTTCATTGTTGGTTATTTGTGCAGCCGGTGCAGGTTCTGCCACTTCTGTCGGAGCAGAGCCGGTTCCGGCTGCTGTCATTGAGCCGACTTTTGAACTCTTTTTCCGGGCGATAGCCTCTTGGATAGTTGCCATTACTTCGTCCGGCTTTTCCCACCAGTCCATTGTCCATATCCGGTAGATGTCCCATCCGAGTGCTTTCAATACATTATTCTGCACAATTTCCCGGTCACGTGCGGTCTTGGTGCGTTTGTAGTTTTTGCCGTCACAGATAATACCTAACTGATAGTTAGAGGTGTTTTCGGTGTCGACGATACCTATATCTATCTTGTATCCGGAGCAACCGATGTCTGTATGCACGGTGTAACCCAGTGAGCGCAGTCTGTCGGCAATGATCGTTTCGATGGAGGCTGTTGCTTCCGACTGTTGTCTTGTCACGCTGTTGATGGTGTTTCGGGTTCCCTTCTCCGCATATTCGAGGAAACGTTTTAGTCCGGCTACTCCGATGGAAGAAGTCCGGTTCAGGTCGATCATATCCGACCTTAGGGTGGAATAGATAATCATCTCATACCGGGCACGGGAAACGGCTACATTCAATCTTCTTTCACCGCCTGCCCGGTTCAGGGGCCCGAAATTCATGCTGACGCGCCCTTCTGCATCCGGACCATAGCCCACAGAGAAGAGAATGACATCGCGTTCGTCTCCCTGCACATTCTCCAGGTTCTTGATAAATAACGGTTCGTCGCATTCCAACGCCAGAGTTTCCAGTTCGGGGTAAAAGATAAAGAGGTCGGATAATAAGTCTTCTATCAAGGCTTGTTGGACAATGCTGAAAGTGACTACACCGATACTTTTCTTTCTTAATTCCTCGCTTCTCAATCTTCTCGCTATTTCGTCCACCACTGCTTGAGCTTCCGCCCGGTTCTGGCGCGACTTGCCTTTATCATAGTAACCGTTGATGTTGACTATCCTGACTTTCGATTCGATGTTGTCCGGCGAGGGGAAAGTCATCAGTTTGTTATCGTAATATTCGGAGTTGCTGAAAGCGATGAGGCTCTCGTGCTTGCTCCGGTAGTGCCATAATAAATATTTGGAAGGAATAGAGAGGGCGAGACAGTCGTCAAGGATACTCTCCAAATCTTCCATTTCAATGTTGTCTTCATCAATGGTGTTGACCGAGAAGAAACTCGTAGGAGGCATTTGTTTCGGGTCGCCTACAATAATGACGTTTTTACCCCGGGCAATGGCGCCCACCGCTTCATAAGTAGGCATCTGTGAAGCTTCATCAAAGACTATCAAATCAAATTTATCAGCGTCCGTGTCGATGAATTGAGCGACGGAAAGAGGACTCATCAGCATACACGGGCACATGCGTGACAACAAAGTGGGAATCTGGTCGAACAGCTTACGAATGGATATGCCGCGGGCATTGTTACGGATATTCTTTTGGAGGATACCCACTTCTGAACTTTGGATGGCTTCTTGAGTGAAAGACGGAATGTTGGAGGCCAACCGGGCATACAATTCTCTTTGGGTCGTTTCTTCGAATTTGGCGGATATTTGTTTGTATTTAGCAATGATGTCATTGAATATCTTACCGTTGAATAATTCCAGAGTCGGTTCTTTGTCGATGATATACCGGATAGCCGCCTGATAGAAACTCTTGCGGAAGCTGTCTGTAAGTTGCCCGGTAGGAATATTCTTTTCTTTATATTCCGTCGCAATAAATCCAATTCCCAGGCTATGCAGGGTTTGGTAGGCTTGTAGCCACTGATACCAGTCCTTGAGCTTGTCGAGGTTCTCTTTCCAGGTCAGGGCTTTAGACAAGGCAATCGTTATCCAGTCGGCTGAATCGGTATAAAGTTCTTCAGTCGAGATACCCAGCATGCCGGACAGCTTCTTTTCGGTGGTTGTGAGTGTATCTGCGAGTTGATACAGTTCATTGAAGGAATGGGCATGAATGTCTCTGAATGTTTGAATTCCTTCTGTGAGTTGTGCGGACAAATTCTGCTTGATTTGCGAAACTTTGGCAATGTCTTTAGCATAGTTCAACAAATGCGAATGAAGGGAAGTCATGTCGTCGATTATCTGTTCAATGGTGTTCCAATCCTCGTTCTTGCCGGGTCGTCCGAATAGGGAGGGAAGTTGTCCGGTGTATTTCTGAACGGCTTCGGCTTCTTCCTGATACCTGATAATGCGGTGAAGCAGAGCTTTGATGTCTTCTGTTTCAATCGTTTTTAAAGCATATATGTTGATTGCTTTTTTGATTTTCCGCAGCCCGAAATATCTGGGAAGGAACCACTGGGCGGATACCCGGTTCCATTCGGCTAACATCTGCTTTGCGTTGATGGACAGGATTTCTTGGGTGAATCCGGTTTCTATCTCTTTCCTTTGTTCATCCCGTTTCCGTCCGTGAACCACTACTTCCCGGTATTCATTCAGTGTTTCGTTGAGCAATGGCAGAGTCAGCAATCCGGGAGTCAGTTCCGGAATGTCGAGTATTTTTCGGATGATGTGGACAATCGTCCGGAAATCCTTGCGTGTAGGGCGTATATCCGTATCTTTTAGAAGTACGGAGAATACATCCAGCTTCTGCCGGATGGTGGTCAACAGGTCGATAAATCCGGTGAGCAGTTGGGAGGACTCCTCTTTAACGGCTGATGAATATTCGGTAATCGAGATGCCCGTTAATGGATGCTGATAAGGATGTCCGCACGCATTGGCCGTCCGGACTAACAGCTCGATGGCATCTTCCCATTGGGCAAATGTTTCTTTATCTAATGTATCCAGATAAACTTGTGGAATATCAAAACAAGATTCGACATCCACGGATTGATAATGAATAATGGCGTCGTATAATGAAACTCCGAACGGGTATTCTTTATGTAGGGCTTCGATATATTGATTCAATTCCGCCCGTAAATTCAGCAGGCGTTCCGCTTCCTTTCTGAATTCTTCGGGAGGTGTCTGCCTGATAATTTCCGTAGTTTCTTTCAGTTGCGAGATAACGGCGGATTTCTTTGTCTTGTTGGAATGAATCTCCAAGCAGAACGGAGCCAGGCCGATAGCCGCCAGTCTGTTTTGTACAACGGAGAGGGCAGCCATCTTTTCCGCAACAAATAAGACGCGTTTTCCTTTGTAAAGCGCATTGGCAATGATATTGGTAATCGTTTGCGATTTTCCTGTTCCCGGAGGGCCGTGCAGGATGAAAGTCTTGTCATGTACGGCTTCGTAGATGGCTTCCAGTTGTGAGGAATCGGCGATGATGGGTAATACAATGTCTGTGGGCGACAGTTGCTTATCCATATCCGTTGCATCTATTTCCTCTGTGGCGGCTTCCCATTCTATCTTTCCGTTGATGAGGCTGGACACAATCTTGTTCTGAACCAGTTTGTTGGCGTTGTTGTGGATGTCGTTCCACATGATGAATTTGTTGAAAGAGAAAATACCCAGAATCGCTTGCTCTTCCACGTCCCATTTGCGCTGGTTCTTGATGCTGTTGCGAATGATGGAATAAATCAGTTTGACATTTACACCACTTCCGTCGGTAGGCAGCGGGTCTAACCCTGATAGGGCGATTCCGAAATTTTGGCGGAGCATTTCCAATAAGGTGATGTTCATCATCGTTTCTTCCTCCCGAGAACGGATAACATAACCTTTGGCTGCCGATTTACGGATGATTTCAACCGGCAACAGCAGGATGGGAGCGTAGCGGGGGCGTTCGCTGGAGGGGGTCTCGTACCATTTTAAAAGTCCGAGAGCCAGATAGAGCGTGTTGGCTCCATTCTCTTCAATAGAGGTACGCGAAGACCGGTATAGATGGGTCAGTGCTTTGCCTAAATCGTTTTCGGATAGATAGAAACGTAGTCTTTTCTGTGAAAGTTCAGAGTTGACGAAACCAACTACAGGATCAGATTCCGGTATGGAGGAATAAATCCCGAAGTCCATTGCCGGACTCTCCCAATCGGCAGGACGGTGAAGGATGCGAAATTCTTCTCCGTCGGCCAATGCATCTTCCAAGCAGGATAGATTAGCCGGAATGAGTTGGAGTGTGTTTTTGGTGATCCGGATATTCAGCAGATTGTTGCGCAGACTTAAATCCAGCAACCGTCTTTCCCATAACAGTTGTTTGGTAATTACGGTCTGGGTTTCATTGCCTGACAAATCATACGGATTGATACTTTGCGGAGTGGCATGAACGGCACTTTTGGGAATGTCGGTCTCCTTTTCTTCTACTTCCCATACCTGCCCGTGCAGAATGCGTTGGGGGATGGGGCGGATGCCCGAATGTCTCGCTCTTTTCACATCTATGGCAAGAATGAAGTTATTTCCATCCGTCAGCTTTCCGTTCGCTTGCTTCACTGCATCGTCGAAATCGGACGAATGTCCCATGTTCATGCAGGTCGTTTCGACTAACGTTATGTCGTAGATCCCTTCGGCAGTCCGTTTGGTCAACAGAGAGACATCGTCAATGGTAGGGTCAGGGAAAGTTTCCGGCACTAGCCAGGCTCCCGCAAAAGCATGCCCTTGAGTGATGATAATGAGTGCATTCAGTCCGATTGCCTCCAGGCAGGAAGCATAGAGTAAGGCCATATCCAGACAGGTTCCCAGTTTCTGTGCCATCACGGAGTTGGCTAGCCGGACACGCTGGCCATATTCCTCGAAGCTGGCGGGGATGGTGCTGTATATAATCTGTTGTTCCGTGATAGCCGTGTAGATGGCGGCCATCTGTTTCCTTACCCGGTCCGGAGTACGGCTTTGATATTCGTCGAGGGACGGATTATCAGTCCATTGCCCCAGGATGGAAGCGGCTCTCTTGATGATCGGCAGAATGGCTGTATGATTGGGGGTGATGAAAGCGGCCAGCATTTCGGGCAATACATTGATTCCTCCCCATTGGTCGTATGCCAGAATGTCGATAGGGTAGGTTTGGCTGAATACGGAAACTGCTTCGGAAGTAATTTCAATTTTCAGATTGCCGGATAAACGTTCGGTCAGCTGTGTGAAATAGTTGGCGGACAAAGTGAGGTTGAATGATGACAGGCAGATCGAACTGTTTGCCGGAATCTGTTCCACAGCTATCGGAACGGCGTTTCCGAAAGTCGGCTCTGTTGTGATTTGTACCTGAATGTCCTTCAGTGGGGCAGGTGTCGTATTCTCAATAGAAAGCTGATGAATGACCGATGCACCGTTTTGTTGTATCGCAAAATTAATAAGCGGTAAATAGTCGCATTGCACCTTGACTTTGTCCAATCTCTCGTCCATGGCAAAAACTGTATAAATTAAAGATTGCAATATTACAAAAAATACGGATATAATTCTCTTTTCTTCTGCCATTCTTTTGTCAATCAAGAAAATATTTCTACCTTTGCGCCCGATTTATAGATAATATAATGTCTTATTTAATTAAAGTATTAAACAATTTATTTATTAATGGAAAACTTAAAGAACGTAGCTCCTATTGAAGATTTCAACTGGGATGCTTATGAAAATGGCGAATCAGTAACCAATGCAAGCCACGAAGAACTTGAAAAAGCTTACGACGGTACGCTTAACAAGGTGAACGACCGTGAGGTTGTTGACGGAACCGTAATCGCAATGAACAAGCGTGAAGTAGTTGTGAACATCGGTTACAAATCAGACGGTATCATCCCATTGAATGAATTCCGTTACAATCCGGATCTGAAGATCGGTGACACAGTAGAAGTGTACATCGAAAATCAGGAAGACAAAAAAGGACAGCTCGTTCTGTCACACAGAAAAGCCCGCGCTACTCGTTCTTGGGATCGCGTTAACGCTGCTCTGGAAAATGAAGAAATTATCAAGGGTTACATCAAGTGCCGCACGAAGGGTGGTATGATCGTAGACGTATTCGGAATCGAAGCATTCTTGCCGGGTTCTCAGATCGACGTTAAACCGATCCGCGACTATGATGTATTCGTTGGCAAAACAATGGAATTCAAAGTGGTTAAAATCAACCAGGAATTCAAAAACGTTGTTGTATCTCACAAGGCTCTTATCGAAGCTGAACTGGAACAACAGAAGAAAGAAATTATCGGTAAACTTGAAAAAGGACAGGTTCTTGAAGGAACTGTTAAAAATATCACATCTTACGGTGTATTCATCGACCTTGGTGGCGTAGACGGTTTGATCCACATCACTGACCTTTCTTGGGGACGTGTTAGCGATCCGAAAGAAGTGGTTGAACTGGATCAGAAGCTCAACGTTGTTATCCTTGACTTCGATGACGAAAAGAAACGTATCGCTCTTGGCTTGAAACAACTGACTCCGCACCCATGGGATGCTCTTGACACTGACTTGAAGGTAGGTGACAAGGTGAAAGGTAAAGTGGTTGTTATGGCTGACTACGGTGCATTCATCGAAATCGCTCCGGGCGTAGAAGGTTTGATCCACGTTTCAGAAATGTCTTGGAGCCAACACCTGCGTTCTGCACAAGATTTCATGAAGGTAGGCGACGAAGTAGAAGCTGTTGTATTGACACTTGACCGCGAAGAACGTAAGATGTCTTTGGGTATCAAACAACTGAAACAAGATCCATGGGAAACAATCGAAGAAAAGTATCCTGTAGGTTCTAAGCATACTGCAAAAGTTCGTAACTTCACTAACTTCGGTGTATTCGTAGAAATCGAAGAAGGTGTTGACGGCTTGATCCACATCTCTGACCTTTCTTGGACTAAGAAAGTAAAACACCCATCAGAATTTACTCAGATTGGTGCTGACATCGAAGTTCAGGTATTGGAAATCGACAAAGAAAACCGTCGTTTGAGCCTTGGCCACAAACAACTCGAAGAAAATCCTTGGGATGTATTCGAAACTGTGTTCACTGTAGGTTCTGTACACGAAGGTACAATCATCGAAATGTTGGATAAGGGTGCTGTTGTAGCTCTTCCTTACGGTGTAGAAGGTTTCGCAACTCCGAAACACCTTGTAAAAGAAGACGGTTCACAAGCACAGTTGGATGAGAAACTTGAATTCAAAGTGATCGAGTTCAACAAAGACGCTAAGAGAATCATTCTGTCTCACAGCCGTATCTTCGAAGATGTAGCTAAGGCTGAAGAAAGAGCAGAAAAGAAAGCTGCTTCTGGTGCTAAGAAGTCATCTTCCAGCAACAAGAGAGAAGATTCTCCGATGATCCAAAACCAGGCTGCTTCAACTACGCTGGGCGATATCGACGCTCTTGCTGCATTGAAAGAACAGTTGGAAGGAAAGAAATAATCTGAATAGAATATTTTCCAGTGAAAGGCGCTCCCGTTTGGGGGCGCTTTTTTTGTTCACCACAGAGGACACGGAGGACGCAGAGGGTAGGGAGGATATAGAGGATATAGAGGACAGGAAGGATATGGAGAATACAGAGGATTGAAGGATTGATTTAACAAATTAGCGATGGTAATATATATTTATTTATATAAACTACCCTCTTCTCCTCCGCATCCTCTCCATATCCTCTTTACCCTCTGCGTCCTCTGTGTCCTCTGTGGTGAATAGAAAAAAAGTTTCTTCCTTTGCAAGATTAAATGTGAAATGTCCTATCTTTGCATACCATGGAAAAATTCGAGTTACATATATTGGGATGCGGCTCCGCTTTGCCTACCACGCGACATTTTGCGACCTCTCAAGTCGTGAATTTGCGTGAAAAGCTTTTTATGATTGATTGTGGTGAAGGGGCACAGATGCAGTTACGCCGTTCCCGGCTGAAATTTTCCCGGTTGAATCATATCTTTATCTCTCATTTACATGGTGACCACTGTTTCGGATTGCTGGGATTGATCTCTACATTCGGATTATTGGGGAGAACTGCCGATTTGCACATCCATTCTCCACGGGGATTGGAAGAGTTGTTTGCCCCGATGCTTGCTTTCTTTTGCAAGACACTGACTTACAAGGTATTCTTTCATGAATTTGAAACGAAGGAACCGGTGCTCATTTACGATGATCGTTCGGTGACTGTAACGACGATTCCCTTGAAACACCGTATTCCCTGTTGTGGTTTCCTTTTTGAAGAAAAACAGCGTCCTAATCATATCATCAGAGACATGGTAGACTTTTATAAAGTCCCGGTTTATGAGCTGAACCGCATCAAGAACGGAGCCGACTTTGTAACTCCCGAGGGAGAAGTAATACCTAATTTACGTTTAACCCGCCCTTCGGCTCCGGCGCGTAAATATGCTTATTGTTCCGATACAATCTATCGTCCGTCCCTTGCTGAACAGATTAAAAATGTAGATTTGCTTTTCCATGAGGCTACCTTTGCACAGACCGAGCAGGCACGCGCTAGGGAAACTTATCATACCACTGCTGCACAAGCTGCACAGCTTGCTGTGGATGCTAATGTGAGACAACTGGTGATCGGACATTTTTCCGCCCGTTATGAAGATGAATCTGTCTTACTTAATGAAGCGTCCGCCATTTTCCCACAAACCATTTTAGCGAAAGAAAATTTGTGTATTGACGTTGATGGAGGGACTTGTCTATGAAAAGTAGTCGATTGCTTTGGGGAGTAATCATCCTGTTCTTTGGTTGTTTGGCAGCCTGTAAAAAAGAGAAGCCTCAATCTCCAATACCCGACTCTTTGTCTTCCCTCAAGGAACTGTTCCATCCTGCTTATCAAATAAATGCAGACAGCATTCATCAGATGATCCGTTCCTGTTTGAACGAAAATCCGGTGACTGCGTGGGATTCGGTTTTGTTGGCTCATTATCAGGAGAAGGATGAATTCTTTTGGCTGAACGATTCTCTCATATCCGATAAACCAGCCATACAGGTGGCGGACTCGATGTTATTCTGGTTAGGAAATATTTCACAGCATGGAATTAATCCGAATTATTATCCTGTCGATAGTATTCGTGGAGAATTGCAACAGATACGTACCTTGAATCTGCGTGCGGGGAAGACGATGAACCGTCTGCTGGCAGACGTGGAATATCAGTTGACAGCCGCCTATCTTTCGTATGTGTGTCAATTGAAATTTGGATTCCTGCCTTCGGAACGCAGATGGAACGACTCGATAGACCACATTCCTCTGAAACATTGTGATACGGAGTTTGCAATGGCTGCCCTTGATTCTTTGCGTGCAAACCCTAACGCCGCTTTTCGTCGGGCGCAACCCTCTTCTCCGCTTTATCATAAGATGCAGGAAGAGTTGGTTCGTGTGAATGGCTGGGGAATGACAGATACTACGGATTATTATCGGGATCGGCTATTGGTAAACATGGAGCGGGCACGTTGGCAATATGCATTGGATAAAGGACAGAAATATGTGATAGCCAATGTGGCGGCATTTATGTTGCAGGCCGTCAACGAAGAAACGGACTCTATTCTGGAGATGCGTATTTGTGTGGGGACTGTGAAGAATAAAACTCCCCTATTGTCAAGCAGGATTTATTATATGGAATTGAATCCGTACTGGAATGTGCCTCAAAGCATTATCCGGAAAGAGATTATCCCTACTTACCGTAGAGATACGACATATTTTACCCGTAACCGCATGAAAGTGTACGATAAGAATGGTACGCAGGTAGATCCCCGTAGTATTAAATGGGCGAAGTATGCAGGAAGTGGCGTACCTTATACGGTGAAACAGGACAATAAAACGGGGAATTCGTTGGGACGTATCATCTTCCGTTTTCCCAATCCTCATTCCGTATATCTGCATGACACTCCCTCCCGGTGGGCTTTTACACGGAATAATCGTGCGGTGAGTCACGGTTGTGTCCGTCTTCAAAAAGCCCTCGACTTTGCGTTTTTCCTGTTGAAAGAGCCGGATGAATTGTTGGAAGACCGTATTCGTATTGCAATGGATATCAAGCCGGTGAGCGAAGAGGGAAAGAAGCTGCCCATCAGTGTGGCTTATCGTGAATTGAAACATTATAGTTTGGAACAATATATACCTTTATTTATAGATTATCAGACGGTTTACCTGTCTGCCGATAATAAATTGAGGTATTGTGAGGACATTTATAAATATGATCCGTCCTTACTAGAGGCGATGAATAACCTGAATTTGAAACCATAAATAAACATACAGATACGAGAGATTATGACCCCTTATAACGAACGAGAAGTTCTGAAACTCCTTCAGGAGGAGAGTACACAGCGGAAAGGATTTGAAATGATTGTGGGGCAGTATAGCGAGCAATTGTATTGGCAAATCCGCCGGATGGTACTGTCGCATGAGGATGCGAACGATCTCCTGCAAAACACTTTCATCAAGGCATGGACGAGTATTGATTATTTCCGTGCTGAGGCGAAGCTGTCAACCTGGCTCTATCGTATCGCGCTGAACGAGTGTCTTACCTTTCTGAATAAGCAGCGTGCCATGACTACCGTAGATATTGACGATCCCGAAGCAGTAGTTGTGCAAAGGCTGGAGAGTGACGCTTATTTTTCAGGCGACAAGATACAGATGTGCTTACAAAAAGCCTTGCAGACTTTGCCCGAAAAGCAGCGTATGGTGTTCAACCTGAAATATTATCAGGAAATGAAGTACGAAGAGATGTCGGAGATCTTCGGCACGTCGGTCGGTGCACTGAAAGCATCTTATCATCATGCGGTGAAGAAAATAGAGAAGTTTTTAGAAGAAATAGATTAAACCTTTTAAATGAGACACTGTCTAATGAAAAGAGAGGAGAAAAACGTATGAAAGAAGAAGATATTTTATTGAAGAAGCTTGGAAAGGAAAATTCCTTCAAAGTGCCCGATGGTTACTTTGAGAACCTGACTTCGGAGATAATGAATAAACTTCCTGAAAAAGAGAAAGTCGCTTTTAAGGAAGAACCTGTCAGCACATGGACAAGACTGAAACCATTGTTCTATATGGCAGCTATGTTTGTAGGGGCGGCCTTGATTATCCGGGTGGCGTCAACAGACCATAAGCCTGCTACGGCAGATGATGTAGCGGTGACAGAAGTAGATACTGAAGTAGTTGTATCTGACGAAATGATTGATGTAGCAGTGGATCGTGCCATGCTGGATGATTATTCGTTATATGTTTATTTGAGTGACGCAAGTGTAGAATGATTTATAAAAACTGATTGAATACAGAAAATGAAAAAACTAATCGCATGGATCGTTTTGTTGTGTGGCTTTATGCCTGTTCTTTGGGCTGCTGATGGATGTGATCAGCATTTATCCCGGGAGGAGTTCAGGGAAAAACAAAAAGCTTTCATTATCGAACAGGCTGGATTGAATAAAGAAGAAGCAGCCAAGTTCTTTCCCGTTTATTTTGAACTCCAGGATAAAAAGAAGAAACTGAATGATGAGTCATGGGATTTGATGCGCAAAGGCAAGGATGATAAAACAACGGAAGCTCAATATGCAGAAATCAACGAGAAAGTGGCCAACAACCGTATTGCTGCCGACCAGCTTGATAAAACTTATTTGGGTAAGTTTAAAAAGATTCTTTCAAGCAAGAAGATTTTTCTCGTGCAACGTGCAGAGATGCGTTTTCACCGTGAAATGATAAAAGGTATGAATCGTAGCAAAGACAAGGGAGACGATTCAAAGAAGAAATAAAGAAAAACAGAGCGTCTGATTCGTATGAACAGACGCTCTGTTTGAGTAAAATGGAGGCTCTGTCCGGTGGGAATAGAGCCTCAGTTTTTTTATGCCGGTAAGGAAGTTACAGTCCTTTTTTCTTTGCTTCATTCCAAATGGCATCCATCTCTTCGAGAGACATATCTTTCAGACTTTTTCCCTCCTTGATGGTGTGCTCTTCCAGATAATTGAAGCGGCGGATAAACTTCTGGTTGGTAAGTTCCAGTGCATTATCAGGATTGATTTTATAAAGGCGTGCCGCATTGATGAGGCTGAACATCACGTCGCCGAATTCAGCTTCCGCTTTCTCTTTATCCATGTTGGCTACTTCCTCCTGAAACTCACCGATTTCTTCTTTTACTTTATCCCAAACCTGTTCCCGTTCTTCCCAGTCGAAGCCTACATTGCGGGCTTTGTCCTGAATACGGTAAGCCTTGATTAGTGAGGGTAGGGCAGCGGGCACACCGCTTAATACACTCTTGTTGCCATCTTTCTCTTTGAGTTTCAACTGTTCCCAGTTCTCGGAAACTTGTCCGGCTGTCTCTGCTTTCACCTCTCCGAACACATGCGGATGGCGGAAAATCAGCTTATCGCACAGCTTGTCGCAAACATCTTTGATGTCAAAATCTCCTGTTTCCGAACCTATCTTGGCATAGAAAGCAACGTGCAATAATACGTCTCCCAATTCTTTGCAGATTTCTTTCTTGTCATCCCTCATCAGGGCATCGCAAAGTTCGTAAGTCTCTTCTATGGTGTTGGGACGCAGACTTTCATTTGTCTGTTTACGGTCCCAGGGACATTTAACACGCAGTTCGTCGAGAATGTCCAGGAAGCGTCCGAAGGCTTCCATCTGTTCTTGTCTGGTATGTGACATAAATCTATCTATTTAATTCATTTTTTTCCATTCCTGGTAAGAAATCAACAACCCTACTACTTCCGAGTAGTTTTGGCGGCCACTTTCTATCTTGTTTCCTTTCAGGTAAAGATCGTATATCCAATCCTGTACGGCTCCCACTACCGGGCTATACTTGGCAGCCCAATAGGCTTGATTATTCTTGGCTAATTCAATAATTTCCGGTCGGATGCGTTGAAAGAGTTTTGCATATTCTTCTTCTGAAAGTAATCTTTTTGCATTTCCCAATACATGCCCCAGTACAGAGAAATATCCGGAGAAACGGATACCCATTGCCTGTGAACGGGTGCAAACCTGATAAGCATAGAAATTGGCTTCCGCTTCGCTGGTGATACCTAACAGGTGGGCTAGTTCATGAGCATAAGTGGCGGGATAGTTGGCGGGAAGCAAATCTCCGTTAAGGGTGAATTCGCAGAAGAAAGGCCCCATGCTACCGGTTACTCCTACCATGGAAATGAATGGAGTAAACAACATGGTCTTTACTCTCGGATGATCATGTGGAGGTCGGTGCACGCCCAAGCTATCACTTAACTGATTATAGATTCGTACGGTTTCTTCCCGTATCAAATCCTGGTTGATACTATTTATAGGGGTATACGAACGATTTAATTGGGTGATATAGTCGTCAACGAACTCCTGAAAAATTTCGGGAGTGTAGGCTGTATACGGGATTTCAGTTCGTTGGTAAAAGTTCTTTTGAGAATAATTCAGTCCCCATGCCAGATAGAACCATACATAAATCCACAACAGATATTCGCCGTCGCGCAATAAAATTTTTTTCCAAGGCAACTTCTTGCGGAGACGGGCGTAAATAGGATAAATAATCACCCCCGTGATGCTAAGGAAGATGAATAAGTCTCCTATCGCAAAAGGAAATAAATTGGAAAAAAACGACAAAACGTAAGAGATAAAAGGATAGATTGTTTGCGAATAGATTGTTGCCAGAGCAGGAATCCATTGCGTTAGCCACACCAGGATTAAGATTGCTCCTAGGGCTAAATATCTTACATTTGGCTTCTTTTTCATCATTTGTCTAATATCAGTCAACAAAAATATGCATTAAATAGACGTCGCGCGAAAAAATACCTCTATATTTGCAAAAAATCTGTTAACAATGGCTTTATTACTTGTGTAATAGGAAAAGTCATTCAACATAAACCGGATAAAAGATGGCTACAAGTAGGAAGAAACACCCCGAGGGTGGTAAGATTTGAATTTAAATTATTAATTTTGCACCCGTTATTTTTAGAATATACATTATCATATATACATAAAACAATATGGAATTAGCAAGTAAGTACAATCCCGCTGACGTGGAGGGAAAATGGTACCAGTATTGGCTGGACCATCATTTATTCAGTTCGAAACCCGATGGCCGTGAACCTTACACCATCGTCATTCCGCCCCCGAACGTCACCGGTGTGTTGCACATGGGACACATGCTTAATAATACCATTCAGGATATTTTAGTTCGTCGTGCCCGTATGGAAGGCAAGAATGCCTGCTGGGTACCGGGAACTGACCATGCTTCTATTGCTACTGAAGCTAAAGTAGTAAACAAACTCGCCGCTCAAGGTATCAAGAAAACTGACCTGACTCGTGAGGAATTCCTGAAACATGCCTGGGATTGGACAGACGAACACGGAGGTATCATCCTGAAACAGCTCCGCAAACTCGGTGCATCCTGCGACTGGGATCGTACTGCTTTCACTATGGACGAGAAACGCAGTGAAAGTGTACTGAAAGTTTTCGTAGACCTGTTCGATAAAGGATTGATCTACCGCGGTGTCCGTATGGTGAACTGGGACCCGAAGGCATTGACCGCTCTTTCTGACGAGGAAGTGATCTACAAAGAAGAGCACGGAAAACTATATTACCTCCGTTATAAAGTGGAAGGTGATCCGGAAGGACGCTATGCCGTAGTGGCAACTACCCGCCCCGAAACAATCATGGGTGACACAGCGATGTGTATCAATCCGAACGACCCGAAAAACGAATGGCTGAAAGGCAAGAAAGTGATCGTTCCGCTGGTAAATCGCACCATCCCTGTGATTGAAGATGATTATGTAGACATCGAATTTGGTACAGGTTGCCTGAAAGTGACTCCGGCTCATGATGTAAACGACTATATGCTGGGTGAAAAGTACAACCTGCCTAGCATTGATATCTTCAACGATAACGGTACATTGAGCGAAGCTGCCGGTATGTATATCGGTATGGATCGTTTCGACGTCCGTAAACAAATAGAGAAAGACCTCGAAGCTGCCGGACTGCTGGACAAGACAGAAGCCTATACAAATAAGGTAGGTTACTCGGAACGTACCAATGTAGTGATCGAACCGAAACTGTCTATGCAATGGTTCCTCAAGATGCAGCATTTTGCTGACATGGCATTGCCTCCGGTAATGAACGATGAACTGAAGTTCTATCCTGCAAAATACAAGAATACCTACCGTCACTGGATGGAGAACATCAAAGACTGGTGTATCAGCCGTCAGTTGTGGTGGGGACATCGCATTCCTGCTTACTTCCTCCCGGAGGGCGGTTATGTGGTAGCTGCTACAGCAGAAGAAGCATTGGCAAAAGCGAAGGAGAAAACCGGCAATGCCGCCTTGACAATCGAAGATCTCCGTCAGGATGAAGATTGTCTGGATACCTGGTTCTCTTCCTGGTTGTGGCCTATCTCTTTGTTCGATGGAATCAACAATCCGGGTAACGAAGAAATCAACTATTACTATCCGACCAGCGACCTTGTGACAGGACCGGATATTATCTTCTTCTGGGTAGCCCGTATGATTATGGCAGGCTACGAGTATGAAGGAAAGATGCCGTTTAAGAACGTTTACTTCACAGGGATCGTTCGTGATAAACTGGGACGTAAGATGTCCAAGTCACTCGGTAATTCTCCCGATCCGTTGGAGTTGATCGAGAAATACGGAGCCGATGGAGTACGTATGGGTATGATGCTTTCTGCTCCTGCCGGAAACGATATTCTTTTCGATGACGCACTTTGCGAACAGGGACGTAACTTCTGCAACAAGATATGGAATGCTTTCCGTCTGATTAAGGGCTGGACAAATGCCAAAGGCACTATTGAAATTCCTACCGATGCACATCTGGCAGTTCAGTGGTTTGACCAAAGACTGGATGCGGCAGCTGTTGAAGTGGCCGATCTCTTCTCCAAATATCGTTTGAGCGAAGCGTTGATGCTGGTTTACAAACTATTCTGGGATGAATTCTCTTCCTGGCTGTTGGAAATCGTGAAACCTGCTTATGGACAGCCTGTCAATGGCTTTGTTTATGATATGGTTCTTAGCTCTTTCGAGCGTCTGCTTGAATTGCTGCATCCTTTTATGCCATTTATCACAGAAGAACTGTGGCAACAATTGCGTGAGCGTGAACCGGGTGAAAGCCTGATGGTTACTCAACTGTTTGAACCGGTCGGAGCAAATGAACAGTTCCTGGCAGAGTTTGAAGTAGCTAAGGAAATCATCAGTAATGTCCGTAGCATCCGTTTGCAGAAGAACATTGCTCTGAAAGAAGAACTCGAATTGCAGGTTGTAGGTACTCATCCGGTGGAGAAATTGAATCCGGTGATTATCAAGATGTGTAACCTGTCTTCCGTAACAGTGGTAGAAAGCAAATCAGAAGGTGCTGCTTCTTTCATGATAGGAACGACCGAATTTGCCGTGCCATTGGGCAATAAGATTGACGTGGAAGCCGAAATCGCCCGTATGGAAGCCGAATTGAAACATAAAGAAGGATTCTTGCAGGGAGTGATGAAGAAACTTAGCAACGAGAAATTCGTCAATAATGCTCCGGCTGCCGTTCTTGAACTGGAACGTAAGAAGCAGGCCGATGCGGAGAGTATCATCAAATCTTTGAAAGAAAGTATTGCGGCTTTGAAGAAATCATAGTCCTCTGATACTTAATTTTATATAATAAAGGGCATCTCAACTCGTTTTGGGATGCCTTTTTTTTGCGCTAAAAAAATTAATACTATCTTTGCTTTCGCTATTTATAGAATATCACAAATGAAACAACCGCTGCGGATCATCCCATTTTTCCTTGGATTATTCCTTTTCATTGAAGGATTCTTATCCCCTGCGTCAGCCCGAACCGAAAAAACAAATAAAGAAGTACTGGTTTTAAACTCGATTAATTTCAATCTGCCTTGGGCTAAAAACTTTTATTGGTGTCTTCATGATGCTCTTCAGAAACAGGGAATCTCTGTCAAAGCGGAGTCGCTTTCTGTACCTGCTTTGGAAAATGAGATGGAAGTGAATGCTCTGGTTACCCATTTGCGCCAGAAATATCCGACTCCTCCCACTGCGGTTGTGTTGATTGGAGATCCGGGATGGATAGTCTGCCGTGAATTGTTTGATGACGTATGGAAAGAAGTTCCGGTAATTGTGACAAATGCCCGCGACCATTTACCGGCTTCCCTTGAGGTCTTGTTATCTCACGTTCCGTTGACGGAAGCCAATACCCTTTCCGGTGATGAATGGAGGCGCGGATATAATATAACCATCTTGAAGCAACATTATTATGTAAAGGAGACAATCGACTTAATTTACAAACTGATACCTGATATGGAACGTCTGGCATTCATTTCGGACGATCGGTATATCAGTGAAGAAACTCGCAGAGATGTACAGGAAGCTGTAAAGGAGAACTTTCCGGACTTGCGTCTGGATTTACTTTCCACCACTCAGTTGTCTACGGAAATGTTGCTGGATACTTTACATGGTTATAAACCGAATACGGGGATCATTTATTATTCTTGGTTTGAATCACATAACAAAAATGACAATACTTATCTTTTCGATCATATTCAGGAGGTGATTGTCAATTTTACTCCGTCTCCATTGTTCTTACTTTCTCCCGAAGACTTGTCGAACAATACTTTTGCAGGAGGATATTACGTTTCGACAGAATCGTTCTGTAAATCTTTGTTGGAAATACTCGGTCGTATTTTGGATGGAGAGCAGGCACGTAATATTCCCGGTGAGGTGGGAGGACAAGGAAGTGCCAATCTCTGCTATCAAGTATTGAAATCCTACAATATACCTTCTTCCCGTTATCCGGACGATGCGGTATATGTCAATGAACCCAGGACTTTTTTCCAGCAGTATTATGTTCAAATCCTTTCCTGCTCTTTCTTTTTATTGATATTGATTGTTGCTATTGTATATTATATCAGCATTCTTCGGAAAGCATATAGTCGTCTGCATGAAGCGATGGAAAAAGCGGAGCAGGCTAATCAATTGAAATCCGCATTCCTGGCTAATATGAGTCATGAGATACGTACCCCCTTGAATGCTATTGTAGGGTTCTCGAATATGCTTCCTCATGTCGAAAACCGTGAAGAAATGTCCGAATATGCAGATCTTATTGAAACAAATACAGATTTATTGCTTCAGTTGATTAATGATATTCTGGATTTGTCGAAGATTGAAGCCGGTACATTCGATTTCTACCCTGCCTTGATTGATGTGAACCAGGCGCTTGAAGAAATCGAGCAGAGTATGCAGCTACGTCTGCGATACAATAATGTGACTTTCACATTTGCGGAAAGACTGCCCCAATGTACATTGTATACGGATAAGAACCGTTTGATTCAGTTACTTGCCAATTTCACAGTTAATGCTATTAAGTTTACAGAGGTGGGTACTATCCGTATGGGGTATCGTTTGCTCGATCCTGAAACGATTTATTTTTATGTGTCGGACACCGGCTGTGGAATGTCTCCTGAACAGTGTCTTCATGTATTCGAACGGTTTGTGAAGTACAATTCCTTTGTGCAAGGTACCGGACTGGGACTTTCTATCTGCCATACGATTGTAGACCGCCTGGGAGGGAAAATAGGAGTGGAGTCGGAAGAAAACAAAGGATCTACTTTCTGGTTTACCTTACCTTATCGGCAGAATTAGTGCTTTACTTCTCTCCAATCTATCAGTAGATAAGTTGCTATGCTCTTATTGCAAACTTCCTTTCCCTTATTGGATAAGTTGTCTTTGACTAAGAAGAAACTATAAACGCAAGTTCTGATTATATAATTGCAAGTTGCATTTATATAACCGGAACTTGCAGTTATATAAATGAAGCTTGCAATTATAGTTTTCTCTCGGTCAAAAAGAAGTTTGTCAGCAGGGGAATGTAAGTTTACCTCTAATGCAACAGAAGTTATCTATCAGTACTTTAGTAAATAGATAGTAATAGATAAGAAAATAGATGGCTGGCTTATTTTTAAGGAAATAGAATCGGTAGCAATAACGGCAGATAATCCTTTAAATCTACACGTAGTTGCTTTAGTGCCTGTTGAATGCGGTAATCTACAGTTTTGGGAGATACTCCCAAAATCTCAGCTATTTCTTTATAACTCATATCCCGGAACCGATGCATCACAAAAGCTTCCCGGTAACTTTCCGGCAATGTGGCAATGGCATTTTTGATACGTTGTGTCAACTCTTCGACTTGATAAAGATCCGTATCTTGTAGCATCTCCTGCATCTCTTCATAAAATCGAGTGTCGGCACGTTGGGTGGCATCAATATGTGCAAGCTTGTTCAGAGCTTTGCGGTATATCATTTTAAAGAGGTATGAACTAAGCGAGGTTTCGATAATCAGATTTTCTCTATTTTCCCAAATCCATAAAAGAGAATCCTGCACAATTTCTTCCGCATCTTCCAGATCGACGAAGCGATGGCCGTAGGCGCACAGTGCCGGATAATATCTCCGAAACAGTGCATCAAATGCCTTTTGGTCTCCCTGTTGTATGGCAGATAATAGAAAATTGTTGTCTGACAGGTGAATTTCTTTCATGCATTAGTTCGATATTTCACTGCAAATATAGCTTTTTTATAAGAAAACAAAGATTTTCTGAAAAAAAATGAGATTTGGTTTAGGAATCTCTAAAGTCTCCCTTGTCTTATAGTAAAAGGCAATAAAATACGAATATGGATAAGACTGATAAAAATACAATAGAAGAATTGCTTCCCCGTTATTGTGAGGGACTGGCAACGGAAGAAGAGCGTCTGCAAGTTGAGACGTGGATGGATGAATCGGAAGAAAACCGACGGATGGCCAAACAAATACATGCTCTCTATCTTGCCACAGATACCGTTCACATCATGACGAAAGTCGACACAGAGAAAGCATTGACAAAGGTGAAAAGTAGAATGACAGGTAACAGACAAAGGAAAACGACATGGTGGGAATGGGCGCAACGTGCGGCAGCAGTGCTGTTCATTCCACTTCTCGTTACTCTGATGGTACAACACTGGGGAGGAAGCGAACAGGAACTGGTACAAATCATGGAAGTGAAGACGAATCCAGGAATGATGACTTCTTTGACATTGCCCGACGGTACACTGGTTTTCCTGAATTCCGAATCTACTTTGAGTTATCCCTCACGCTTTGACGGCGACACGAGAAATGTAACATTGCAGGGAGAAGCTTATTTTGAAGTAGCCAAGAATCCGGAAAAGAAATTTATAGTCTCTACTTCCCACCAGTCACAGATCGAGGTATTGGGAACTCATTTTAATGTAGAGGCTTATGAAAAAGAAGACCGGATTGCAGCAACATTGGTTGAAGGAAAGATAGGTTTTATTTATTCATCTGACAATGGTTCGAAAAAAGTACTGATGGATCCCGGACAGAAATTGGTCTATGATACAAGAGACAGTAAAGTACAGCTTTATGCCACCTCCGGCGAGTCGGAAATAGCATGGAAAGAGGGAAAGATTATATTCAAAAATACTCCTCTCAAAGAGGGATTGCGAATGTTGGAGAAGCGGTATAACGTGGAATTCATTATTAAAAACGACCGTTTGAAAGGAGACTCATTTACAGGTACGTTTACTAATCAACGCTTGGAGCGTATTCTGGAATATTTCCAGCTTTCTTCTCAAATCCGTTGGCGTTATCTTGATTCGCCGGATATAAAAGATGAAAAGAGTAAAATTGAAATATATTGATTGATTAACCTTAAAAACAAAAATGCAATGAAAGACAGATCCCCTTAAACAAAAACATACGGGAGGATATTGGCGTATCTCCCCGTATGGAAATCGGTAAATCTTTTTGATGCTTGTTTGGCGACAAGCTTAGATAAACTTTTTATTAACTTTAAGTCATTACAAATTTATGCAAAATTATTTTAGCATCCAATTTTTGTGGGTGGTAAAGTCACTTTGGCTAACCTCAAAAAAAATCCCATTATCTATGAGACTATTGGTTTTGTTCTTTGTATGTTCTATCGGATTGAGCTATGCAGCCGATAGTTACGCTCAAAAGGCTTTAATCAGTATTGATGTACGTAATCAGCGAGTGGAGGACATTTTGAAAGAGATTGAAGCGCAGTCTGATTTCGATTTTTTCTTCAATAATAAGCATGTCGATTTGAATCGTCGCGTATCAGTTTCCGCTGATAAAAGCAACATTTTTAGTGTGTTGAAAGAAATCTTTTCCGGTACTAATGTAAAATATTCGGTACTGGACAAGAAGATAATATTATCCATCGAGGCACAGTCTCCGGAACAAGAAAAGAAAATAACCATATCCGGTACTATATCAGATGCACAGGGGGAACCGATTATCGGGGCCAGTGTGTTAGAAAAAGGAGTACAGGGTAACGGTACGATAACAGATATTGACGGGAATTTCAAACTCTCCGTTTCTTCATCGAAGGCACAGCTCGATATCTCCTATATCGGCTATCAGTCGCAGACGGTTGCCGTACAACCCGGAAAAAACATGAGAATCACTTTGCAGGAAGATTCCAAACAACTTGACGAAGTGGTAGTGGTGGGTTACGGTACACAGAGCAAGAAGACATTGACCGGTGCCGTTTCTATGGTAAACATGGGAGATGTGGAGATGAATACCGTACCGAATGTATCTCGTGCGTTGGCAGGTAAAGCAGCAGGATTCCGTGTGAACCAGGTTTCTGCGCAGCCGGGCGGTGAAGCGAAATTCCGTATTCGTGGAGAGGCGTCTACAGGTGCTGGTAATGAACCTTTATTTGTAATCGACGGCTTCCCGGTATCTTCTACTTCCAATTTAAGTTCGGGTAATGGTTTCTACGAATCGGGTAATATCGATAATGTACTGGAATCATTGAATCCGGATGACATTGAATCCATTTCTGTGTTGAAAGATGCTGCTTCTACGGCTATTTATGGTGCGCGTGCCGGACATGGAGTTGTTTTGATTACCACCAAACGCGGTAAGAGTCAGAAGCCCAGAGTGACTTATTCCGGTATGGGATCGGTGCAGGTAGCCCGTTCCAACTATAAGATGCTTGATACCCGTATGTATATGGATATGTATAATAAACAGATGTATGAAGAGTGGTTAAAGTTGAACGGAATGGGTATCTATGAAGGATATGTTGAAAAGCAGGACACTCCGCCTACTCAATATAAACCCACTTTCAATAATGATGAAATATTGACAGCTAGCGGTACCGATTGGTTGGATGCGGTGATGCGCAATGGATATACGCAACAGCACAATCTTTCTGTGAATGGTGGTACGGAGAAAACCCGTTATCTGGCTTCTGTCAACTATATGAATCAGGAGGGTATTGTCAAGAATAATGGTGTCAGCCGTTTTTCTGCCCGTTTGAATCTGGATCAGGAATTGAGTGAATATGTTTCTTTCGGACTGACTGCTACTTACTCACAGAATAAGTATGATAATGTTCCGCTGGGAGACAATGCCAATGAATATTCCGGTGTATTGACCGGTGCTATCCAGTCCAATCCTACTATTCCTATCTATGATTCTGAAGGAAATTATTATATTGATCCGAAACGTCCTTTTGTTGCAAATCCGGTGTCTCTGTTGGATATAAAGGATAACACTGTAAAAGACCGGATCATAGGCTCTGCATTCGTATCCGTGAAACCTTTGAAAGAATTGGAAGTGAAGTTGCAGTTAGGCGTCGACCGTAGTTTCCAGAAACGTTCCAGCTATTTGCCTAAAACAACTTTGCAGGGAAAGACCAAAAACGGAAGAGCGGATATTTCGCAGGAAACAAGTACTACCTATCTGATGGAGCTGACAGCACAATATTCCAAGAGTTTTGGTGATCATAACGTGAAAGCTATTGGTGGTTATTCATTCCAGAAATTTAAGAATGATGGATTGAGTGCCGGAAATGAAGACTTTCTTGTAGATGGTTTCGGATATAATAGTTTGGGTTCAGGTAATTACAAGAAACCTTCTGTAGGTTCATGGGCTTCTATTAACAGTATTGCTTCTCTGTTTGCCCGTGCCAATTACTCGTATAAAGGCAGATATTTACTGGAAGCTACAGTTCGTGCTGATGCTGCTTCCAATTTTGCCCCGGAAAATCGTTGGGGGTATTTCCCGTCCATATCAGCCGGTTGGATGATCAGTGAAGAAAAGTTCATGAAGGGAGCTTCAAACTGGTTGTCTATGTTGAAGTTAAGAACTTCTTACGGACAGACAGGTAACTCTAATGTCGGTTATCGCATTTACGACTATTATGAAGTGGGAAGAAGTGCTATTATCGGAGGTGCAGAATCAACAGGAGTATATGCTTCGGATTTGGGTAACAGGAGCCTGACTTGGGAAACGACCACGGAATTTAATGTAGGTGTGGATCTAGGCATACTCAACAACCGGTTTAAGTTGACAGCCGAATACTTCAAACGTAAGATTACAGACTTGTTGGTGACAAATAAACCATTGCCTTTTTATAATGAGATAAATAAAATAGCGGGTAATATAGGATCAACACAAAGTCAGGGTGTGGAAATCACAGTGAATACGGTGAATATCGTTACTAAAGATTTTGAATGGGATACGACATTAACCTTGTCACATTACAATGACCGTTGGCTGACACGTGACCCGAACTGGAAACCCAAACCTTATGAAAAAGAAAATGATCCGATTCGTGCATGGTGGGAATATGAAGCGCTTGGTATCCTGCAACCGGGAGAAAAAGTTCCGGACGCTCAAAAAGACTTGGTTCCGGGTATGATGAAACTGAAAGACCGCGATGGAAACGGAGTATTGGGAGATGAGGATAAAGTATATATGGGTAATGGTGACCCCAAAATAATCTACGGTCTGAACAACTCGTTCAGATATAAGAACTTTGACTTGAATATCTATTTCTATGGAGAAGCCGGCAGAAAGAGAGGAGCCAGTTATTATGAGGGCTGGACACGTATGGACAATGGTATCAATGTTTCTACTTATGCCCTGAAAGCTTTCAATAGCAATAACCTGACAGCCACTGATCCGACATTCGTCAGAGGTGGAAGCGGATGGGGTGACTATTATGTGAAATCTATCTATTATGTTCGTTGTGGAAGCATTACATTGGGATATAAAGTGCCTGTCAGCCAGAAGATTGCCAAGAATCTTCGTGTATATGTAGACGTGAACAATCCGTTTGTGATTACTAACTGGACAGGTCTGGACCCAGAAACGGACAACGGGACCTATGCATATCCGAATGTAACCTCGTATAATTTTGGTGTATCAATATCTTTCTAATAAGTGATGAATATGAAAAAGACAATTTATACTGCAATAGCAACTCTCTTGTTCCTCATTTCGTCTTGTACGCTGGAGCAGGAAGTATATAATAAAATTAATCCGGGAATGTTTCCCCAAAATGCTGAAGACGTAAATGCTTTGGTCAATTCGAGTGCTTATTATGTGTTCTCTCCGTGGGGGATCTTTGAAGTAGCGGCAGGCTATGTGACGACTTCGGAAATGGTAACCGATTATGTGGAAAACACTTGGGGATGGACTACCGTATACAATTCGTATGAAGCTAATGACTGGCATATTGACGGTGACTATCGTCGTGTGTATGACTATTCCCAGTATTTGGCTTCCATGACTTTGACAATGGATCGCATCAAGGACGTGAATATGGATGAAACCTTGAAAGCTCGCTATATGGCGGAATTGAAATGCGGACGTGGTTTCCTGGCTTTCCTGATGTATGATATGTACGGTCCGATACCTATCGCTGATCTGGAGACTTTGCAAAAACCGGAAGCGGAGATTGTTATTCCACGTTTGTCGGAAGAAGCCATGCGTGAATACATTGTTTCCAACTTGAAAGATGCAGCTAATGTGTTGCCTTATAAGTATGAAGATACAAATTACGGACGTTTCACCAAAGGATTGGCCAATACATTATTGCTGAAATTCTACATGATGACTAAGCAATGGGATGAGGCGGAGAAAATAGGACGTGAATTGACAAAACCGGAATATGGTTATAAATTGGTAGACGATTATAACTCTCTGTTCTCTTTATCTGGTGAAAAGAATTCGGAAGTCATATTCTCATGTGTGGCCGAGGCCGGTGTGATGGAACAGAAATGGTTCGCTCACGTACTGACTTCAGACTATCCTCTTCCAGCCGGAATGTCGGTAACTGCCTGGGGAGGGTATAAAATTTCCTGGCCTGCATACGAATCGTATGATCCAAAAGACAAGAGACGCGAAAGAATTATTGGTGAATATACAGGTACGGAGGGCGTACACCATAGCCGGGCGCTTGACCGTGACGGTGGTACGACAGGTATACTTTTCTACGGTGCAATTCCGGTGAAATATAAAATTGAGGGTGTAATAGGAGAGAAGTGCGAAATAGATATGCCCATCTATCGTTATGCGGATGTATTGACTTTACTTTCGGAAGCTATCGTTCGCAATGGAAACAGTATCACTCAAGAGGCGATTGGCCTGTTGAATCAGGTGCGGGTTACTCATGGTGGATTGAAAGCTTATCAACTGAGTGATTTCTCATCAGTAGAAGATTTTCTGGATAAACTGTTGGAAGAACGTGGACATGAATTCTATTTTGAAGGAGTGCGCCGTCAGGATTTGATCCGCCATGGAAAATTTATTGAAGCAGCACTTGCCAAAGCAAGATTTGCCGGACAACCGACAGGTAAAATAGAAACGAAAGTGGATGGACAATATAAATATGAGAAATTCCCGTTGCCTACTCATCTGATAACTGAAGGACAAGGCATTATAATTCAAAATCCCGGTTACTAAAAAATAGATAGCATTATGAAACATTTATTATATAGTCTATTAGGAATATTGTTGCTTGCCGGATGTAAGGAAGACAAGTACAATGTGATCATTCCGATGTCGGATATTTACTTGAGCACGCCTCAAGATGGAGCGATCATTGATTTGAATGATTTATCGATTGAGAAATATAGTTTCTCTTGGGAGAAGCCTCTGGAAAATGGAGCAAAGCTGCTTATTTGTGCTGACAGGAAATTCAAAGAACCGGTGATAATTGATGCAGGAAAATCGACTTCTGTTGCGATATCTGCATTGACTGCCGATCAGAGTTTTTCTCAATTGGGAATTAAAGCGGGACAGGAAGCAATACTGTATTGGACGGTCAAAGAAACAGGTAATATAACCGCAGCAGCTTCGGAAGCACGCACCATTCGGGTGAAACGTATGACTAGCAAATTAGTGCAGCCGGAAGATTTGACTAAGATTTCCTTGGCTGAAAATGCCCCGGAGACTGCTGTGCAATTTGAATGGAATACCCAGGAATGGCCTGAATCCACCTCGTACTCGCTTTGTTTCTCACTGGATCCCGAAATGATACAGACGGTTGCCGAACAGAGTGTGGGAGTTGTGAATGGTAAAGCATCATTGACTCATGAAGAACTTCAGGCACTGCTCGATAAACTTTCCATCAAACGTTGGACTTCCAATTCTGTGTATTGGAATGTGAAGACTGATGATGGGCAATGGGTATCGCGTTCTTCCGGAGTATTGAATATGACAGAAATGATGCGCTTCGTCGATGTTCGTGGAGATGAAAAGATTACTTACCGTGTTGTTCGTATATTTTATAGTGATAAAACGTCATTGGTTTGGTTGGCGGATAACCTGCGTGCGACTAAATATGCTGATGGTACAGATATTGAAGCGAATAATTTCAAAAATACACCTGCGTCGCTCGGAGAAGGTAGAGTGAAAGCCTATGGAGTGCATTATCATTACGATATTCGTGATAAGATAGCACCTAAGGGATGGCGTTTGCCGACCATACAGGAATATAAGAATTTGTTTGCGGAAGCCGGAACTGCCGAAGGTCAATGGAATGTATTGAAAGATCCTGAATATTATGAATCAGTAAAAGGACAGGCGCATTTGAACGACTGGAAATTCAATTTGTGTGCTTCCGGTCAATGGAGCGGTGATGCAATCACTAATCATACCGGACCGTATTCTTATCTGTTGGTCACTGATGATATGTCTCATCAATGTATTCTTCATGATGGAGGAGCAACATTGTGGAGTCCTTGGACAACCGGTGCTCCTGCACGTTTTATCTACAATGAAAATTAATCGGGTGAAAATTAAAAGTATATCAATCATGTTAATCAATATAAAGAAAACTATGACCATATTATCTACCTTATTATTAGGTATTATGTGTAGCTTTTGTTCTGATACAATAGATGTATATGCGGGACAATATGGAGAAGAAGACGGAACGAGTGAACCGGAAACTCCGGAGGTAACAGGAAATATTGTACCGATCGAGTCGCTTAGGAATCCCGATAGGGGATTCCACTTGGAATGTAATTTGCTTGCCGACCAAATGAAAAGTCCATATAATGATTATGAGGTTTATGGCAATGATTTGTATACGAAGAAAGTAGAGCAATTTGATGCAAAGGACGATAACCTGACTCTTGTGCAGCAATATATCTACTTAACTAACTGGGTGAGTAAGGATCTGGATGCTGAAGCTCTGTCAAATATCCGCAAGATATTCGAATTGATGAAAGCGCAGGGATATAAAGCCATTCTTCGTTTTGCATACAATCACGCCGGACTGAATACTTCCGGTGGCGAATCCAAACAATGGATTCTCCGGCACATCGAACAACTGACTCCTCTGTTGAATGAATACATTGGACAAATTGCTACCATGCAGGTTGGTTTTATCGGTGCTTGGGGAGAGTGGCATACTTCTCCGTTGATGAATGACCAGAGTGCGAAGAATGCAATCGTCAGTGCTTTATTGAGAGCCTTACCTTCACCTTATTGTGTAGAAATGCGTTATCCGAATCATAAGAAAGCGTTGACACTGGAACAGGAAGGATCTCGTGGACGCATCGGATATGCGAATGATTATTTTACAGCCGGCGAACATCCGCTTGCACCGGGCAATGACTTTGTTCCTAATACGGATGACTACAAGCAGATAACGGAAGAGGTGAAAGCGAACAATTTCTATATGAGCGGTGAGATCCCTTATAATGAGGATACAGAATGGGGATTGGCAGCGTTGATTAGTCCGATAAAATCACTGCGTATTTTGCGCGAACACCGTTACTCGGCATTTGATGTGACACAAAACTTTGATTTGAATATCATGAGTTGGAAACGGGTAAAAGTAAATCCCGCTTTATTAAATGATAATCATATTCTGTTCGATGAGAGTTATTTCAAAGATGAGGAGGGCAATGATGTTGTTCGTTCATTCTATGATTTTGTCCGCGACCATTTGGGCTATCGTCTGAATCTCCAAAGTGAATCGAAAGTAGAAGCAAAAGGTGGAAATCTGGAATATGATCTGACGATTACGAATACCGGTTTTGCTACGGTGATTAATCCGAAAGAGGTATATCTCGTACTGGTTTCCGAAAGCGGTCAGGTAGTGAAAGAATTTAAACTGGATGTGGATCCTAAGACTTGGATTCCGTCTACTGATCAGGAACCGAATCAGGCTGCGAAATACACTATCAAAGGAAGTGTGGCAGCCGGTGTGAGCGGGACTTATAAAGTAGGAATCTGGATGCCGGAAAAAGTAGCCGATTGGAAATACAATTCGGTATATGCCATTAAGTTTGCTCAAACAGAAAATGTGACTCATTGGTATGATGATGCAAAAAAATACGCTGTAAACCTGTTCGGAACAGTTACATTCTAAAAATAAATTGATGAATACTTCCGACCGTATGGAATGGATTTCATGTTGCGGTCGGAGTATTCGGAATTCACATCTTATTTGAATGAAGATGAACAAAAATCATAAAACCGTACTTGTTATACTTAACATCATAGTATCATTTCTAATTTCATCCTGTTCCTCCCCCAAGGAACAGGTTAGAATAGGAAATGGTACTTTTACTATCGAGGGAAAGGATGTCCAGTTGATTTGTGGAGAAATGCACTATCCCCGCATTCCGCACGAGTATTGGCGTGACCGCCTGAAGAGAGCGCGTGCGATGGGACTGAATACGGTGTCTGCCTACGTCTTTTGGAACTTCCATGAACGTCAGCCGGGAGAATTTGACTTTAGCGGACAGGCTGATATTGCGGAATTTATCCGTACGGCACAGGAAGAGGGACTGTATGTGATTCTTCGTCCCGGTCCGTATGTATGTGCAGAATGGGATTTCGGAGGTTACCCGTCGTGGCTGCTGAAAGAAAAGGAGCTGACTTATCGTAGTAAAGATCCGCGTTTCCTGTCCTATTGTGAACGATATATCAAAGAACTTGGCAAACAACTGTCTCCTTTGACCATCAATAATGGAGGTAATATTATTATGGTGCAGGTGGAGAATGAATATGGATCGTATGCAGCGGATAAAGAGTATCTTGCCGCTATCCGCGATATGATTAAAGAAGCAGGATTCAATGTTCCGCTATTTACCTGCGACGGTGGTGGACAGGTGGAAGCCGGACATGTTGAGGGCGCACTGCCTACATTGAACGGAGTGTTTGGTGAAGATATATTCAAAGTGGTAGATAAGTACCAAAAGGGCGGTCCCTATTTTGTTGCGGAGTTTTATCCGGCCTGGTTTGATGAGTGGGGCAGACGACATTCTTCTGTTGCTTATGAACGTCCTGCCGAACAGCTGGACTGGATGTTGAGCCATGGTGTTTCTGTCAGCATGTATATGTTCCATGGAGGTACAAACTTTGAGTATACCAATGGAGCCAATACCGGAGGCGGTTATCAGCCCCAGCCCACAAGCTATGATTATGACGCTCCCTTGGGTGAATGGGGAAATTGTTATCCCAAATATCATGCATTCAGGGAAGTGATTCAGAAATACCTGCCTGCGGGAACAGTGCTTCCGGAAGTTCCGGCAGATAATCCGACTACCACTTTTGCAACAGTCGAATTAAAGGAAAGTGCTCCATTAAGGACTGCATTTCATCAGACTACCCAGTCGGAAAATGTGCTGTCGATGGAAGACTTGGGGGTTGATTTCGGATATATTCATTATCAGGCAACACTCCCCAAAGCGGGAAGACAGAAACTTGTCATACAGGATTTGCGTGACTATGCTGTGATCCTCATTGATGGTAAGCAGGTAGCCAGTCTGGATCGTCGTTACAATCAGAACAGTGTGACCTTGAATGTGCCGAAGACACCTGCCACACTGGAGATTCTGGTAGAAAATACCGGACGCGTCAACTACGGCCCCGATATACTGTTTAACCGGAAAGGTATCACCAGCCAAGTTTTGTGGGGAAATGAAAAGTTGACCGGATGGTCTATTACTCCATTGCCTCTGTATAAAGAAAAAGTTTCGGAAATGGAGTTTGGAGAAACCATCAAAGGCGTTCCTGCTTTCCATAAAGGAACGTTTACAGTAGAGAAGAAAGGTGACTGCTTTGTGGATATGAGTCAATGGGGCAAAGGTGCTGTCTGGGTAAATGGCAAATCTCTGGGACGTTTCTGGAATATCGGCCCTCAACAAACACTCTATCTGCCCGCTCCATGGCTGAAAGAGGGAGAAAACGAAATTGTAGTGTTTGAAATGGAAGATACGGGTAAGCGTGTTTTGCAAGGATTGAATCAACCCATTCTGGATAGTCTGGGTATTGATAAGAATTATCAGAAGGGCCAGCGTCGTGCAGTGGCAGGCACTCCGATTCTGGAAGACGGTGATCTTGCATTAAAAACTACTTTGCAGGAGACTAATGAGTGGCAGTCATTCGATTTACCGGTTGCGACTACTCTCCGCCATTTCTGTATAGAGACTCTGTCTTCCTACACAGAGGATAATCAGGCCTGCATTTCGGAAGTGGAACTGATAGATGATAAGGGACAGCCGATTGACAAAACTAAATGGGAAGTCGTTTATGTAAGCAGCGAACAAGCTGATAAGAACTTGGGAATAGCGGAAAACCTGTTTGATGGAGATATCTCTTCTTTTTGGCATACGGATGCGGCTATGGAACCTAATCATCCTCACCGGGTTATTATAGATCTGAAAGAAATTTATAAGGTTTCGGCTTTTCGCGTGAAAGTTCGTAAAGGTTCATTCTTGTCAGGAAAGGTGAAAGATATAAATGTATATGGCCGTCCACAATTCTTCTTATTTCATTGAATAAAACGTAGTAAATAGATATAAAATGCGACTCTTAATTATTATATTTGATAAATTGTAAATAAAGCTATGTATACACGTCTTTTATTCATTCTATTATTGGGGGCTACATGGATATGTAGCTGCCAAACCGAACAGTCGCCTGTCAATGCATTGGCAGATCGTGTGACGGAGGGTACTTCGAAAGATCGTATTCTTTTTCGGATGATTGCTGATGAAAACAATCCGTTAAGAGATTATTTTGAAATATCTTCTGAAGAGGGTAAAGTGCTGATAACCGGAAACTCTGATTTGTCTCTGGCTACGGGGTTGAACTGGTATCTGAAATATGTAGCCGGTATTCATCTTTCCTGGAATAATCTTTCGCAGAAGTTACCGGAAATACTACCGCTTCCACAGGAAAAGATACGTAAGGAAACATCCATGCAGGACAGATATTATCTGAACTATTGTACCTATTCTTATTCCATGGCTTTCTGGGATTGGGAGCGTTGGGAAAAAGAAATAGACTGGATGGCAATGCATGGCATCAATATGCCTTTGAGCATCACCGGAATGGAGGTGGTCTGGTACAATTTGCTGAAACGTTTGGGATACACAACAGAAGAAGTCAATGAATTTATTTCCGGCCCGGCCTTTATGGCTTGGTGGCAAATGAATAATCTCGAGGGTTGGGGCGGACCGAACCCCGATAGCTGGTATCAGCAACAAGAAGCGCTTCAGAAGAAGATCGTAGCCCGCATGCGGGAGTTGGGTCTTGAACCCGTATTCCCCGGATATGCTGGAATGGTTCCCCGTAACATTGGTGAAAAGCTAGGTTATCAGATCGCTGATCCCGGTAAATGGTGCGGTTTCCCCCGTCCGGCTTTCCTTTCTACGGAAGATGAACATTTCGATTCTTTTGCCGCTATGTATTATGAGGAATTGGAGAGACTTTATGGAAAAGCCAACTATTACAGTATGGACCCATTCCATGAGGGAGGCAACACGGAAGGAGTCGACTTGGCGAAAACGGGTGCTTCCATTATGGCAGCCATGAAGAAAGCCAATCCGAAGGCTGTTTGGATCATTCAAGCCTGGCAGGCAAATCCTCGGGAAGAAATGATTGCTTCTCTTAATCAGGGAGATTTGCTCGTTTTAGATTTATATAGCGAGAAACGTCCCCAATGGGGAGATCCGGACTCCATGTGGTATCGGGAAAAAGGCTTTGGCAAACACGACTGGCTCTATTGTATGTTGCTGAATTTTGGAGGTAATGTCGGCTTGCACGGCCGGATGAATCAGTTGGTGAACGGTTATTATGATGCTTGTGCACACACTAACGGGAAAACGTTGCATGGAGTAGGAGCAACCCCGGAGGGCATAGAGAATAATCCGGTGATGTTCGAACTACTTTACGAACTTCCTTGGCGTGAAGAACGCTTTTCTTCCGATGAATGGTTGCAGACTTACTTGAAAGCTCGTTATGGCAGAGAAGTTTCACCGGAAATAATGGAGGCTTGGCGTGCATTGGAACACACCGTTTACAATGCTCCGAAAGATTATCAGGGTGAAGGAACCATTGAGTCTTTGTTATGTGCCCGTCCGGGTTTCCATCTGGATAGAACTTCCACTTGGGGATATTCCAAACTATTTTATGCTCCGGATTCTACAGCAAAGGCAGCCCTGCTATTTACTTCCGTTGCCGACCAGTATAAAGGAAACAATAATTTTGAATATGACTTGGTAGACATCGTACGTCAGAGTAATGCCGATAAAGGAAATGTGTTACTTGAAGAAATATCACATAGCTATGACCGAAAGGACAAAGAGAATTTCCGCAGACAAACACAGCAATTCCTGGACTTGATATTGGCACAGGATCATTTGTTATCTACCCGGAAAGAATTTTCCGTTTCCTCTTGGTTGAATGCAGCTCGTTCTTTGGGAACTACAGAAGAAGAAAAGCGATTGTACGAATGGAATGCTTCCGCATTAATCACAGTCTGGGGAGATAGCATTGCTGCCAATCAAGGCGGACTACATGATTATTCGCATCGGGAATGGAGCGGACTCTTGAAAGACTTGTATTATCAGCGTTGGAAAGCCTTCTTTGAGCAGAAACAGGCGGAGCTGGACGGGAAGCCTGCAGGACAGGAAATAAACTTCTATGGGATGGAGAAAGCCTGGGCAGAGAAGAGTAAGGCACAGACATTGAAGAACTAAATAATTGAATAGAAATGCAAATGTTATAGTCGGGTATGAAATATGTCCGGCTATAACATTTGCATTAGAACTTTTTTATAAGGAATCTCAAATTTCATTGCTGAAAGGTAGATATATAAAATTATCGGAAGCAATAAAGGACATATCCTGATTGCTTCCGATTATCTTTTTATATGGATCTTGAAGATCTCTATTTAAAAAAGAACGGTATCTTATTTCTCCAACAATTCCTCTTTATTTTTCCAACAAATCCTTTAAGAAGTCATCCAACTCCTTATCCAGCCCTTTCAGCAATTCATCATTTACCAGTATGGTGTCGTCATCAATCAACAACAATTCTGCTACGGTTTCTTTCTCTTCATCTACCAAGACGAAAGAATAAGGTTTTAGAATAGTCACTTTGTCGAAATCTCCGGCATCCTTCATTCTGCAAAGAATGTTGCGAAGAGAAGGTTCCACGTTTTCAAGGAAATCATCCCCTTCATAAGTAGCCCATTCTTCGATCATGATGTTTGCCAGTTCTTCATCATCATCGTTGTAAATATTAAGTTGTCCCGATGCCTGATCCGGTTGGAGATGGATATCGGTTACGACTGTTTGTTCACAGCTACATGCATATTTAGCGACTACCTTTTGGATAGCCGATTCGATAATAGATAATGATTGTTGGCTCAATTTCATGGGTTCCTTCTTTTTATAAGTTCAAAGGTATAAAAAAAATAAGATTTGATACACAATTTCCTTAAAAATCATCATTAAATCGGCTCATTTGCAATTTTAACTTGGGTAATTGAGCATTTCTCTCCTTTAATTCAGCTAAATACAAGGTAGTAAGATAATAATTCGGCACGTCATCAATGGTAGCTTGAGGACTATCTGTGATGTTCTTTTTATCTATTTTCTTGGCTAGTTGTTGGGCCTTTTCTGCCCATTCTTCCGCTTTAGCCAAACTATCTTTCATTTCGTAGTAAACAGCGATGTTGAGAGCTGCCCGCATTTTTTTCTTTTGGTTCTTGGTTCCTTCGAAAGCCTGACGCCAAAGTTCGTATGCGTCGTCCCATGAATTTTCGCGTACATAAATGGCAGCGTCACGCATGGGAACCGAACCGCCAGTGTAAAGATACCGTGTTCCTTTTTTCCAAATAGGGACAATATATTTCACCGGAACCGTTCCTGCGAATGCTGCCGCTTCTTCCAGCATCTGCTTGTCGGGAATCATGCGAGTGGCAGCTTCTATGGCTGTAACTCCAAAATCCTCCCAAAAAATGCTATCAGTAGGATGGAGCGTAGTCATCGGCCTGCTACGTTCGGGAAGATAAACTTTCACCGTGGGATAAACTTTCACGTCTACCGCTCCTTGAAAGCAGTTGAACTCATCCAGATAACGGACCGTCTTTGTTGCTTTGAGTTGCAGGTTTTCCAGTGCAATAATAAAGTCCACTCCCAGGTTAGAAGCCAGTTGACGCACTTCCTCCTGGCTCAATGTACTTTCGCGGGCCAGTTTATCATTGGCACGTAAGGCAGAATCACAGATAACCACCTCATCGAAGTAGTTCTGCTGTGCAATTTCTTCTGCCAGTGATTCAGTGGCCGTCTTAGGATCTCCATTAGCATAAGCCGTTGCACGACTTATCAATGGTGTACCTTCTTTCATTTTTTCAGTCTCTGTTATCAGTTTATTATCCGGGGCGTCGCTGGTGTTATTCACAATAGCTACTTTCCGGAGTTGCGGAGGAAAGCTCAAGTCGGCAGGTTGCAGATAATCAATGGGGATCTGTTCCAGACTCTGACAGCTACCCAGAGTCAGCAGGAATAAAACGATGAAAGCCAGTGAATAAGATTTTGCCATAGTTTTGTTCTATTTAGTAATTTGAACAAAAGTACAACTTTGGAAGAATAAAAGAAAGTCTCAAACAGTTTTTAACCGTTTGAGACTTTCTTTTATAAGTTGAATATAGAGAGACTATGCCATAAAGCACATTACCCTACAATTTCCAACCTTTAATTTATAATTTTTAATTATTAATTAATCAAAGGTTCTTTCCGTGGCAGTTTTTATACTTTTTGCCGCTTCCGCATGGACAAGGATCGTTACGACCTACTGTCTTCTCTGCACGAATCGGTTCACGTTTCTGCTGTTCACGAGTATCCTGACTTGCAGCAGCCTGCTGGTTCGGATCACTCAAATCTTCTTTGTTTTCGCGATACTTGCTCATATCCTGGCGTTGTTCAGGAGCAGCCTGACGCACTTCTACACGGCGTGCAGCTGATTCATCCGGAGCTTCCTGTACAGGAATTTGTCCGCGCATCAAGATAGATATAGTCTGGTTGTTGATCTTGTTCACCATAGCGTCAAATAAAGTCACGGATTCCAGTTTATAGATCAATAGCGGGTCTTTCTGTTCGTAGCTTGCATTCTGTACGGAATGTTTCAGTTCGTCCAGTTCGCGCAAGTTTTCTTTCCATGCTTCGTCGATTACGTGGAGCAAGATTGATTTCTCGAACGATTTCACCACTTCTTTAGATTCCGATTCGTAAGCCGCTTTCAGGTTACAAGAGATATTGTACATCCGTTTACCGTCTGTGATAGGAATCAGGATGTTTTCGTACATGTGTCCCTGATTTTCATATACCTGTTTGATTACCGGATTAGCGATCTGTGCCAGACGTTCAGTTTTGCGTTTGAAATTTTCCATAGCAATATTGAAAGTCTTTTCGGCCAACTTATCTTTCTTCTCGTTACGGAATTCTTCTTCAGTGAACGGAGTTTCCATGGCCAATGTCTGGAGCAATTCCATCTGGCAACCTTCATAATCGTTGTTCTCGATAGCGTTGGCGCAACGGTCCCAAATCATGTTCACGATATCCATACCGATACGTTCACCCATCAAAGCGTGACGACGTTTCGTATAAACCACCGTACGTTGCTTGTTCATTACGTCGTCATATTCCAACAGACGTTTACGAATACCGAAGTTGTTTTCTTCCACTTTCTTCTGTGCGCGTTCGATGGAGTTGGAAATCATCTTGTGTTCGATCATTTCGCCTTCTTGGAAACCGAGCTTGTCCATTACACTGGCAATGCGGTCGGAAGAGAACAGACGCATCAGGTCGTCTTCCAATGACACGAAGAATACAGAAGAACCCGGGTCACCCTGACGTCCTGCACGACCACGCAACTGGCGGTCTACACGACGGGATTCGTGACGTTCCGTACCGATGATTGCCAAACCGCCCGCTGCTTTTACTTCCGGACTTAGTTTGATGTCGGTACCACGACCTGCCATATTGGTAGCAATGGTTACTGTGCCGCTCAAACCGGCAGTAGCAACGATGTCTGCTTCTTTCTGGTGCAGCTTAGCATTCAATACCTTGTGCTCAATCTTACGCATGGTAAGCATTTTGCTCAACATTTCGGAGATTTCTACCGAAGTAGTACCCACCAGTACCGGACGTCCTGCTTGAACCAATTTTTCGATTTCCTCAATAACAGCTTTATACTTTTCGCGCTTCGTCTTGTAAACGCGGTCGTTCATATCCTTACGGGAGATCGGACGGTTGGTCGGGATCACGACTACATCTAATTTATAGATGTCCCAAAGTTCGCCTGCTTCCGTTTCAGCAGTACCGGTCATACCGGATAGTTTGTGATACATACGGAAGTAGTTCTGCAAAGTAATGGTAGCGAAGGTCTGTGTAGCAGCTTCCACTTTCACACGTTCCTTGGCTTCGATAGCCTGGTGCAATCCGTCAGAGTAACGGCGACCTTCCATAATACGACCGGTCTGCTCGTCTACAATCTTCACCTGACCGTCGATTACTACGTATTCATCGTCTTTTTCGAACATCGTGTAAGCCTTCAACAGCTGATTGATGGTGTGTACACGTTCCGATTTGATGGCATAGTTAGTCAACAACTCATCCTTCTTTTCAAGCAGTTGCTCGTTGGTCAGATTCATGTTTTCCAGTTCCGAAAGCTGTCCGGCGATATCCGGAAGAACGAATAAAGTCGGATCTTCAGAGTTACCGGTAATCAGGTCTACCCCCTTATCTGTCAGGTCTACGCTATTCAACTTTTCGTCGATCACGAAGTACAGTGGATCAGTCACTTCATGCATACGCTTGTTGTTCTGTTCCATGTAGATCTCTTCCGTCTTGAGCATGCCTGCCTTGATTCCCTGTTCACTAAGGAACTTAATCAACGGTTTGTTTTTCGGCAATGCTTTGTGACTGCGGTATAGAGCGAGGAATCCTTCTTCCACCTCTTTCTTATCGTTGGATGCGATCAGTTTTTTTGCTTCGGAAAGATATTTGGTAGCCAGTACCTTTTGTGCTTCTACCAGACGTTCCACTAGTGGACGGAGTTGCTCGAACAACTGGTCATCGCCTTTAGGTACAGGACCGGAGATTATCAACGGAGTACGTGCGTCGTCAATCAATACCGAGTCAACCTCATCGACGATGGCATAGTTGTGCTGACGTTGTACAAGGTCTTTCGGGCTGATAGCCATGTTGTCACGCAGGTAGTCGAAACCGAATTCGTTGTTTGTACCGAAAGTGATATCAGCCAGATATGCCTGACGACGTGCGTCGGAGTTCGGCTGATGGCGGTCGATACAATCTACGCTCAAACCGTGGAACATATAAAGAGGACCCATCCATTCGGAGTCACGTTTGGCGAGGTAATCATTCACGGTAACTACGTGTACACCGTTTCCGGTCAATGCGTTGAGGAATACCGGGAGCGTGGCTACCAGTGTTTTACCTTCACCAGTTGCCATTTCCGCAATCTTACCTTTGTGCAGAACGACACCACCGAAGAGCTGTACGTCATAGTGAACCATATTCCATACAGTATCATTACCACCGGCTACCCAGTGATTCTGATAGATGGCCTTGTCACCTTCGATACGTACGAAATCTTTCGTGGCAGCCAGTTGACGGTCGAAGTCCGTAGCAGTTACAACGATTTCTTCATTTTCAGTAAAACGTTTGGCAGTAGCCTTTACGATAGAAAAAGCAACAGGTAGTACTTCGTCCAGTGCTTTTTCATATTTTTCCAGAATTTCTTTTTCTGTCTTATCGATTTGTGCGAAGACTTCTTCGCGGTCTTCCAGTTCGAGAGTTTCAATGCTTGCCTTCAACTCTTCCACTTTCGCACGTTCAGCGGTAGCCGATTCATGGATATATTTTTTGAGTTCTTCCGTTTTGGCACGGAGGGCGTCGTTGTCTAGTTTTTCAATCTCCGGGTAAGCAGCTTTGATCTTTTCCACCCAGGGTTTGATTTCTTTCATGTCTCGTGTGGATTTGTTTCCGAAAATCGAGCTTAAAAATTCATTAAATCCCATGTTATATTATTTAGTTTATTATTTATTTCAATTTCAACGCGGATTAACGCAGATTTACGCAGGTTAAAGGAAAGATTAAATTGGATTTTTTTTAATCCGCATAAATCTGCGTTAATCCGCGTTGGGGAATCTTTATATCAAGAAACCTCCGCAAAGTTACATTAAAATGCTGATTTATTTATGTTTTGCTCCCTGTTTTTGTGAGTAAATTTTTACCGAAGGTCGGTAATAGGAGCAGAAGTACAGGCGTTGGGAGCCCGGATGCGCATAAAATGTGCCAGTGTAGGCGCAATATGGTCAATGGTTACAGGTGTCTGGATAATGGCCGGTTTCACGGAATGTCCCATGAAAATCAGCGGTGAGGGAATATAAGAATGACGTACCACTTTGTTGTCGCCGCCGTTCTCGTTGACGATCGTCCATCCGGGGAGGACGTCGATTACGAGGTCACCCGAACGTTTGCGGTGGTAGCCGTTACGTATTTTGTAGATTTCCGGAGTCCATGAACCCAGTAATAGCCGGTTAGCCGAATAGGCTTCGTTCACTCCGCTGAACTGCATCAGGAATTCTGCTGACTTTTGTTGGATCTCTGCCAGATTCAGTTCTTTTTTTTCCAATAACTTATGATTCAGATAAATCTGCTGGTTATGGTGAGCTTCCACATACTTTCCTTCGCCATACGTAGCCATCAGGTACATATTCAATAGAGCCGCACAACGGTTGAGATAAAACTCTCCGCCAGGAATCTTGTACAATCCCGAATCGGGCGATTCGCTGTCTATATATCCGGTGGAAGTGACGAAAATAAGCACGTTTTGCAGTCCTACTTTCTTATCAAGAACTTCGAGCAGGTCGGCAATGCTGCGGTCAAGACGCACATAGGTGTCTTGTATTTCCATGGCACATTCCTGTACGGATTTATGCGCATAGTTTCCGGCATAGTAAGTGAGTGCCAATAAGTCAGTAATGTCATCCATGCCGATCGAACTTTTGTTTAATGCTTCTTCGGCAAGCGCATTCACTTCATCGTTTACAAAAGGGCTGGTGATGAAGCGGCGGTACTTGTTATTGCGATCATCATCAAATTTATATTTGAAGAGCATATCCCGCCAATCTGGCAGGAAAGTGTACATGCCCCGGGGAAATATAGGTTCCCATGTCATACCGGCAATACGGAAATCAATCGCTTGACGGTCGTTATATTGGCTTGCCCACCACGGAAACTCTCCGTAATAGGTGGTTCCGCTCCATTTTCCGGTGTTGGGATTGATCCAGAAAGCAGCGTTTCCGGCATGTCCGGCTGCGAAAAGTGCGGCATCGCAATCTGGTGCAATGGCATATACGAGTCCTTTGCCTTGTGTCGCTATTTTAAGCTCGTCGGCAATGGTTGAAGTCAGTAGTTTGGTGGGGGCGACAGTCTGGTCGGTGTAATACCCCATAAATGCCGTGTCGTCTGTGCTGTTGACGGGGCGAAGGGTAGAGGCATCCATCCAGCGTTGAGAAATAATTCCGTTCATGGAAGGCGTCGTACCGCTATAAATAGCCGCTATGGCAGAAGCACGGTCTATACCGCAGAAGGTATATTCGGCGTTATGGAACACTCTTCCCTCTTTCCAAAGACGTTTGAAGCCTTTCTCACCGTAGAGTGACGAAAAAGCCTCCAAATAGTCCGTACGTAATTGGTCAATCGTCAGCCCTACTACTAATTTAGGGGCGGCAGGCAGTGACTGGGCTTGTAGCCCGGTGAAAGTCAGTACGGTGATGAGGGAAGTTAGTAGTCCTTTCATTATTTCTTTTTAGATGTCACAATCAGATTGCTCGCTGAACGTATCAGCAAAACGAGTGCCAAAAGTACAACAGCAAAGTCAAATCTTTGCGGAATTACAGGAAAAAGCACTATAAAAAGTGTTAAAACCATCAGATTCAGGGTTAAATACCAACATTTCTTTCCTTTTCGGACACAATATATAATGTATGGCAAGAAAAAAAGTTGCCCCGGATGGAATACCAATAATAGGAAATTGGAGCTGACTGCCGGGTGTTGGGAGAAGAGTGCGAGGAAGGCGAGGACGCATCCCACAATGCCTGCCATACCAAAAAGAAAGAGGTCGATTCCCCATAATCCGGTTCTCCGGCGGATTCCATAGATTGTGGCGGCGGCTGTCAGTATAAATAAGAGTAAGGAGCATTGAAGCGGAGTAGGCATCCGGCTGCTTTCATCCGGTTCGGGAGTGGCATCGACTACCAGTTCGTTGGCCGTTATGAGTGGACGCTGGATAGAATCGCCTTTAATTTGTGCACCGTCGAAAGCATCCATCAGGTAGAAAGGGGCAAACATCATCTGACGTTGTGTGATGGGCTGATCGGCTTCACTTCCGATACAGAGATCGATGCCGAAACGTGCCCACGGATGTCCTTTGCAATACTGATGTACGATGTCGCGGAAAGTGTGGGAGCCATCCTGCGGTTCTGCGGGATAATTCACTTTTCCTGCAATGCTTTCTTCTATCTTGTCCCGGGGGCGGGTAGCACAATTATCGTAAAAGAAATTATAACGGTACACCCGGTTTTCCGGACGATAATTTTCTTGTAATAGCCGGATTAGTTCTGTCTTTTCTTCATCGGTCAGATTCAGCGTTTGCTGCCATACACTGCGTCCGAAAAATGCGTATTCAGCTGCAAAACGTTCATAATCCGTTGCTCCCAGTTGGTAGTCTGTTTCTCCGAGCGAGAAGCGGAAGATGAAGTTGGGAGTGTTGAAACTGAACAATCCGTAGTTGAATACAACGTCGATCCCTTGTGAAGGATTTTCGTAACGGATGGCAGTGTGTCCGAACAGGGAATATATTTCCTCTCCGGGGGCACAAGTCAACAGGCTCAAACGGATGGAGTCGTTGTTGTTGGCAGATGCTTGTCCGGCGGGCAAAAGCAACAGGAAGAAGGAGAGGATGATGCATGAGAAAAACCGTTTCATTAGCTGGTTCGTTTTATTTCGGTGGCAAATATATGAAGAATAGTTGGATTCGGGAAAACGGAGCCTCTATTTTATCAGAATAGAGGCTCCGTTTCATACAAGCAGAAGCTCTATATGGCTTAAACAAAGGCTCTGTTTTCTTTAAATGGAGCCTCTGTTGGGGTGAAATAATGTTTCTGCTTGAACGGAAAATTGATTACAAAATAGTGGAACACTTTTTGGAACACAGTTTTTCTCTTGTAATCTATTGCTTATTAGCTGTTTATGATGTAATAAAAAAAGACTGCCGAACGCAAAGTGGAATACATAATAAACAATAAAAGATAATTGATCTATTTAAAAATAGATAGTTCGATTTTTTTGTTTTTGGGGATTTCTAAAATGAAAAAAGAAGATAATTCCTCTTCTATGCTTCAACTTTTCTTTTTTTACTTTACCTTTGCGCCCACTAAAGAATCAAAAGATTTGAATTTAATAATCGACATAGGAAATACAAAGGCAAAGATTGCTTTCTTCGACGGCGGAGAAATCGTGGATGTAGTAGCTGAATCCAATCAGTCGTTGGGTTGCTTGAAGGCTTTTTGTTCCCAATATCCGGTTGAACAGGGGATTGTGGCTACTGTCATTGATTTAAGCGAAAAGGTATTAGCTGATTTGGCAGCTTTGCCGTTTCCTTTGCTCTGGCTCAATCATCAGACTCCGCTTCCGGTTGTCAACCTGTACGAAACTCCCGAAACATTGGGATATGACCGTATGGCTGCCGTAGTGGGTGCTAATGAGCAGTTTCCTCATCGGGATATATTGGTGATTGATGCGGGAACTTGCATTACTTATGAGTTTATTGACTCAAAAGGTCAGTATCATGGCGGTAATATTTCTCCCGGTATGCAAATGCGTTTCAAAGCACTTCATCAGTTTACAGGACGTTTGCCTCTGGTAGACACCAACGGGCGCAAACTCCCGATGGGACGGGACACCGAAACGGCTATACGTGCCGGAGTGATGAAAGGGATGGAATACGAAATTTCAGGTTATATTGAGTCTATGAAGCATAAATATCCTGAACTTTTGGTTTTTTTAACGGGCGGAGATGATTTTTCTTTTGATAGCAGCGTAAAAAGTATCATCTTTGCAGATAGATTTTTAGTGTTGAAAGGATTAAATAGAATTTTAAACTATAATAATGGTAGGATTTAAACACACACTTTGTGCGCTTTTGCTCACGATGGTTACCGGAATGGCAATCGCTCAAAATAATACAAACTCTCCTTATACACGATATGGCTATGGCGACTTGTCCGATCAGAGTTTCGGTAACAGCAAGGCGATGGGGGGAATTGCTTTTGGACTTCGGGATGGAGCACAGATCAATCCGCTGAATCCTGCTTCGTATACAGCCATTGACTCATTGACATTCCTCTTTGAAGGAGGTGTCAGTCTGCAAAATATGAATATTAGCGGTAGCGGTGTGAAACTGAACGCTAAAAACTCCAGCTTTGACTATCTGGCTATGCAATTTCGTTTGCATCCTAGGATAGCGATGAGTGTCGGATTGCTGCCGTTCTCCAATGTGGGGTATTCTGTGTCGGACAGTAAAGTTGATAATGGAGTCAGCCAACCCCGGAGTTTTACAGGAGATGGGGGATTGCATCAACTTTATGGTGGTATTGGTGTGAAAGTACTTAAGAATCTTTCGCTGGGGGTGAATGCTTCTTATTTTTGGGGAGATATAACCCGTACGCGGACTGTTATTTATCCCGCGACATCGGAGTCTTACTCTTATATACAGCAGATGGGGGTATCTATTTCAGACTATAAACTGGATTTCGGTGCACAATACACATTGGATTTGAGTAAAAAACATTCGATGACAATCGGGGCTGTTTTTTCTCCGAAGCATAAATTGAATAACGATTATACGATAACGACACAGGTTAGTACAACTAATAGCAATAACTTGGATGCTACGTTTGAAGTTCCTAATACATTTGGTGTCGGATTTACATATAACTATGACAAACGCCTGACAGTTGGTCTGGATTATAGTTTGCAACAATGGTCAAAAACGAAATTTGACGTAAATACACCAGATGAAGCTGTACGTGAAGACTTTAAAGAAACATACACGTATTGCGACCGTCATAAAATATCAGTGGGTGCGGAATACATTCCTAATTTGATTGGACGTTCCTATTTATCCCATATAAAATACCGTTTGGGAGCTTATTATACGACTCCGTATTATAAGGTCGGCGGCAAAGAGGCTACCCGTGAATATGGCGTAACTGCTGGTTTCGGTCTGCCTGTACCCCGTTCCCGTTCCATTCTTAGCATTAGCGGGCAGTTTGTTCGCATCAGTGGACAGGAAGCGGCTTTTGTAAATGAAAATATCTTCCGCGTGAGTATCGGATTGACGTTCAACGAACGTTGGTTCTTCAAACGCAGAGTGGAATAATGGGATGAATCGATGTGAGAGAGAATAGACGACTATATAATAACAACTAAAATTTAGATACAATGAAAATTAAAACGCTTGTGGCTATGTTGTTCCTTTCGGCAGGAGCAACCACTGTGGTAGCACAGGATGCGTCTAACTGTAACTCTAACAGTAGTATTTCGCATGAAGCTGTGCGTGCTGGTAATTTTAAAGATGCGTATACTCCTTGGAAAGCTGTGTTGGAAAACTGCCCGACGCTTCGTTTCTATACCTTTACTGACGGATATAAAATTCTGAAAGGCTTGATGGGACAAATTAAAGACCGGAATAGTGCGGATTATCAGAAATATTTTAATGAACTGATGAATACGCATGACCTGCGTATCAAATATACGGATGAATTCTTGTCTAAAGGTACAAAAGTGTCTTCTGTTGATGAAGCTCTGGGTATCAAAGCGGTAGATTATATTGCTTTTGCTCCGAAGATTGATGTGAATCAGGCCTATCAATGGTTGAGCCAGTCTGTAAACGCTGTGAAAGGTGAATCGGCAGGTGCAACTATCTTCTATTTCCTGCAAATGTCTTTGGATAAACTGAAAACGGATCCGAATCATAAAGAACAGTTCATTCAGGATTATCTGGCTGCTTCTGAATATGTAGATGCTGCTATTGCAGCCGAGGCTAGTGAAGCTAAAAAGAAATCTTTGCTGGGTATCAAAGACAACTTGGTTGCTTTGTTTGTGAACAGTGGAACAGCTGATTGTGAATCATTGCAAAGCATCTATGGACCGAAAGTAGAAGCTAACCAAACAGACTTGGCTTACTTGAAGAAAGTAATCGATATCATGAAAATGATGAAATGTACTGAAAGTGACGCTTATCAACAGGCTTCTTTCTATTCTTATAAGATAGAACCTACTGCAGAAGCAGCTACCGGATGTGCTTATCAGGCATTTAAGAAAGGTGATATTGATGGTGCGGTGAAATTCTTCGATGAAGCAGTGAATCTGGAAACAGACAATATGAAGAAGGCTGAAAAAGCATACGCTGCTGCAGCAGTACTGGCTTCTGCCAAGAAACTGTCTCAAGCAAGAGCTTATTGCCAGAAAGCAATTGGTTTCAACGAGAATTATGGTGCTCCTTATATCCTGATTGCTAACCTTTATGCAATGAGTCCTAACTGGAGCGACGAATCTGCTCTGAACAAGTGTACTTACTTTGCAGTGATCGATAAACTGCAACGTGCAAAACAAGTGGATCCGAGCGTAGCTGAAGAAGCTAACAAATTGATCGGTAGATATTCAGGTCATACTCCGCAAGCTAAAGACCTATTTATGTTAGGTTACAAGCAAGGCGACCGCATCACTATCGGCGGTTGGATAGGAGAGACTACAACGATTAGATAAATGTATGTTGCGAAAACGAAGAAACCGTTTATTGCATAAAAGCATGAGCATAACAATCACCTTCGGGGTGATTGTTATGCTTCTTTTATTATCTTCCTGTGGCGGAAAGAAGAAAGCTATGGGTGAGGCCATCACTGAACGTGATTCCCTTCCGATGATGACAACATTGGGAGTCACCACCCTTATCTCCGATTCCGGAGTGACACGCTACAGAGTGAATACGGAAGAATGGTCGGTGTACGACCGTAAGAAACCATCCTATTGGGCCTTTGAGAAAGGCGTATATCTGGAACAGTTCGACTCTATCTTTCATATAGAAGCCAGTATCAAAGCGGATACTGCCTACTATTATGACAAAGAAAGGCTTTGGAAGCTGATAGGGAACGTAGATATACAGAACCGGAAAGGAGAGCGTTTTAATACGGAACTGCTGTACTGGAACGAAGCTACCCAGAAGGTGTATTCTGACAAGTTTATACGTATTCAACAACCGGACAGAATTATTACAGGGCATGGATTCGACTCGAACCAGCAAATGACCATATATACCATCCATAATATCGAAGGCATTTTCTATGTGGATGAGGAAGCGGGTGGTCCGCCCCAACCGGAAACAAAAGCACTGCCGGATTCAGTGAAAAAAGATTCAGCGAAATAGGCGAAGTACTATCAATCGTACATCGTAAATCGTCTAATCGTAAATCAGAACTTATGAATATTTATATCTCTCTAATTATCACCATGGTCTTCTCCGCCTTCTTTTCAGGAATGGAGATCGCCTTTGTGTCGGTAGACAAACTGCGTTTTGAGATGGAACGTAAGGGGGGAATTACGTCCCGCATCCTCTCCATCTTCTTCAAGAACCCGAATGAATTTATCTCTACCATGTTGGTGGGGAATAACATCGCCCTGGTCATCTATGGTATCCTGATGGCACAGATTATCGGTGATAATTTGCTGGCAGGATTCATTGACAATCATTTTTTGATGGTGCTGGCGCAGACTATAATTTCTACCCTTATCATTCTGGTGACCGGAGAGTTTCTGCCGAAAACAATTTTCAAAATCAATCCCAATCTGGTATTGAATATTTTTGCCATTCCACTTATTGTTTGTTATGTCATTCTATATCCTATTTCCAAACTGGCTTCCGGTTTGTCCTGCTTATTTCTTCGTGTCTTTGGAATGAAGGTCAACAAGGATGCGTCCGATAGAGCGTTTGGGAAAGTAGACTTGGATTACTTCGTGCAAAGCAGTATTGATAATGCCGAGAATGAGGAAGAACTGGATACGGAAGTGAAAATCTTCCAGAACGCTTTGGATTTCTCGAACATAAAAATCCGTGACTGTATCGTTCCCCGTACTGAAGTGGTGGCCGTTGATCTGACAACTTCACTGGACGAGTTGAAAAGCCGCTTCATCGAATCCGGAATCTCCAAGATCATTGTGTATGATGGAAATATCGATAATGTAGTGGGGTATATCCATTCGTCAGAAATGTTTCGTGCTCCGAAAAACTGGCATGAGAATGTGAAGCAAGTGCCGATTGTACCCGAAACCATGTCCGCCCATAAATTGATGAAACTCTTCATGCAGCAAAAGAAAACGATTGCCGTAGTGGTGGATGAATTTGGCGGAACATCCGGCATCGTATCTCTGGAAGACCTCGTGGAAGAAATCTTTGGAGATATAGAGGATGAGCACGATAATACTTCCTACATCAGCAAGCAGATCGACGAACGCGAGTATGTGTTGTCCGCCCGCTTGGAGATAGAAAAAGTCAATGAGACGTTCGGACTTGATTTGCCCGAATCGGACGATTATCTGACGGTAGGAGGGCTGATTCTGAACCAATATCAGAGCTTCCCGAAGCTGCATGAAGTGGTGCGGGTAGGACGTTATCAATTCAAGATAATTAAGGTCACAGCGACAAAAATAGAACTCGTGCGATTAAAAGTCTTGGAATAATGACGATAATCAAGAAATTTTTAGCCAATAAATAGATGCATATTAGCATTTTTTGTATCTTCGTGCGCTAAAACGACAAAAGAAAGAAATAATAATAAACATAAATCGTATTAATCAAAATGGCAACGTTACAAAACATTAGGTCGAAAGGACCTCTATTGGTGATTGTTATCGGCTTGGCGCTGTTTGCTTTCATTGCGGGTGACGCATGGAAGGTGATGCAGCCGCATCAGGCACATGACGTAGGTGAGGTGAACGGAGACGCTCTTTCCGCTCAAGAGTATCAGAATTTGGTAGAAGAATATACCGAAGTGGTGAAACTCATGCGTGGGGTGACCGCCTTGAATGACGAACAAACCAATCAGGTGCGCGATGAAGTATGGCGTTCCTACGTAAACAATAAACTGGTTGAAAAAGAAGCAAAAGCACTGGGACTGACTGTTTCTGCTGCTGAAATTCAGGACATCCTGAAAGCTGGCGTTCATCCTTTGTTGAGACAAACTCCTTTCCAGAATCCGCAAACAGGCAACTTCGACAAGGATATGTTGAACAAGTTCCTCGTGGAATATGCCAAGATGAGCGAGTCACAGATGCCGGCACAGTATGCTGAACAATACAACAATATGTATAAATACTGGTCGTTCATCCAGAAAACGTTGATTCAGAGCCGTCTGGCTGAAAAATACCAGGCATTGGTTTCTAAAGCTCTTCTTTCTAACCCGGTGGAAGCACAGGATGCTTTCGACGCAAGAGTAAACCAGTACAATGTGTTGATGGCTGGTATTCCTTACTCTTCTGTGGTAGATTCTACAATTGTAGTGAAAGAATCGGAACTGAAAGATTTGTATAACAAGAAGAAAGAACAATTCAAGCAATATCAGGAAACTCGTGACGTCAAATATATTGATGTACAGGTAACTGCAAGTGCTGAAGACAGAGCAGCTATCCAGAAAGAAGTAGACGAAGCCACTGCACAGTTGGCTACCACTACGGATGATTATACTTCTTTTATCCGTTCGGTTGGCTCGGAAGCTCCTTATGTAGACTTGTTCTATAACAAGACAGCTTTCCCGTCAGATGTAGTTGCACGTTTGGACTCTGCTTCTGTTGGTGCTATTTATGGTCCTTATTATAACGGAGCCGACAATACAATCAACTCTTTCAAAGTAGTTGCTAAGGCTGCTGCTGCCGACTCTGTGGAATTCCGCCAGATTCAGGTATACGCAGAAGATGCAGTGAAGACAAAGACATTGGCTGACAGTATCTATAACGCTATTAAAGGCGGTGCTAACTTTGCAGATGTTGCAAAGAAATATGGCCAGACTGGTGATGCTAACTGGATCACTTCTGCACAGTATGAAGGTGCACAGCTAGATGGTGACAACCTGAAATTCATCTCTGCTATCAACAATGCAGGTGTGAACGAACTGGTGAACTTGCCGATGGGACAAGCAAATGTAATCCTTCAGGTGACTAACAAGAAATCTGTGAAAGATAAATATAAAGTAGCTGTTATCAAGCGTGAAGTAGAGTTCAGCAAAGAAACTTACAACCGTGCTTATAATGATTTCAGCCAGTTTATCGCTGCTAACCCTAGTGTAGAAAAGATGGTGGCTAACGCTGAAGAAGCTGGTTACAGATTGCTCGACAGAATGGATTTGAGCAGTTCAGAACATAACATCGGTGGCGTGAGAGGTACAAAAGAGGCTTTGAGATGGACATTTGATAAAGCGAAACCGGGTGATGTTTCCGGCTTGTACGAATGTGGCGAAAGCGATCACCTGATGGTGGTAGGTCTGGTAAGCATTAAACCGGAAGGATACCGTCCGTTGAAAGCTGTACAGGATCAGTTGAGAGCTGAAATCGTGAAAGATAAGAAAGCTGAAAAGATCATGGCTGACATGAAAGCTGCCAATGCAACTTCATTCAACCAGTACAAAGATATGGCTAATGCAGTCAGCGACTCTTTGAAGATGGTTACTTTTGCAGCCCCTGCTTATGTGTCAGCATTGCGCAGCAGCGAGCCGCTGGTAGGTGCTTATGCTTCTGTTGCTTCGGAAAATCAGTTGAGTGCTCCTATTAAAGGTAACGCCGGAGTATTTGTATTGCAAGTATACGGTAAAGACAAGTTGAACGAAACATTCGACGCAAAAGCTGAAGAAGCTACGCTGACTAACATGCACGCACGTTTTGCCAGCCGTCTGATGAACGACTTGTATCTGAAAGCAAACGTAAAAGATACACGCTTCCTGTTCTTCTAAAGAAGTAATAGGAATAGATATTCAGGCACGGATTACACGGATTTACACGGTTTTAACTTATGAGAGAACCGCGAAATCCGTGTAATCCGTGCCTTTTTTATTCTCATTTTCGTTTACGATCTTTGTTATCTGATAAATTTTCCATACCTTGCCAATCTTTAATTGGCTTTGTGAAATACTTCATTAACTAATATGAATCTATATTATGACCAAACAACTAGCCCAGTATTCAGTTCCCACTGAAAATTCACGTATCATTCGTGTATTCCTTTCGTCAACGTTCAGAGACATGGAGATGGAACGCTCTGCATTAGTCAAACTTTTTAAGGGCTTGCAAGTGAAGGCTGCCAGTCGTGGTGTTACCATTTCATTGGTCGACCTGCGTTGGGGCATCACAGAAGAAGATGCAAAAAGTGGCAAGGTGGTCGAAATCTGTTTGAAAGAAATAGTGCATTCCCGGCCTTTTTTCATTGGCATGGTAGGTGAACGCTATGGATGGTGTCCCAGTTATGAAGATATATCGCAGACTTTCAGTGATAGCCTGGAATATAGTTGGGTGGAAGATGATTTGAATAACCACTTGAGTGTGACAGAGATGGAAATGCAGTTTGGAGTACTGCGCAATCCCGATCCGTTGCATGCCTATTTTTATATCAAACAGTCTGCTACTGATCCCTCTTGTCCTAAAGAGGAGTTTCATAAGCTGCAGCATCTTAAAGAGTGTCTTTTGCAGCAGGAACGCTATCCTGTGCAAGAGTATGATTCGCCCGAGCAGCTATGCCAATTTGTAGAATCAGCTTTCACAGAACTGCTCGAACAAGAGTTTCCTAGTGTATTGACTGTGGAAGATAACCAGGCATTGCAAGAACAGTTAACCCGTAATGAACTCTTATTTAATTATCATCCAATACCTGAAGCGGATCAGGCTTTTTCCGATTTCTTAGCTGCGGATGAGCAACGGTGTCTGGTTGTAACGGGTGATCGTGGTCTTGGTAAGAGTGCTCTGCTGGCTCATTGGAGTGATTGGGTGAACAATGATACGCAGATGATTCCCATATATCATCGACTGGACAATACTACGCTGTCTTCTTATCCGGAGACTTTGGTGAGGGCATTAGCTGCCAAATGTCAGAATGCACTCAAATGTCAGACTTTAGGTGAAGAAGATTTGTTTACCGCTGAAGTTTCAAAGGAATCAGATTCAACTCAAGGTACAGCCAGATCGATTCTGGATATTGTGAGAGAATCAATGGTGTTTGGGAATAATGTATTGGACGGTTTTTCAGAAAACACACTTCGAAACATTAAAGAAATTGAGGAAGATTTGAATTCTATTCAAAAGTTCAGTCAGTTATGGGCTGCGCTGGGGAGATCAAAATATGCTATCATTTTATTGATTGATGATATCAGTTATCTAAATTCAACGGAAGTATCTCTGTTTTCTTTATTCGGATCTATACCGTCCAATGTGAAGGTCGTGTTAAGTTTTGCTGCATCATCTACTGCATATCTGCCTTTTGTCCGGAACGGGTACGTTCATTACCGGTTGAATGGCTTTTCGCAGACTGATGCAAAGTCGTTTTCAAAACAATATTTGTCTACTTATTCTAAAGCTCTGTCTGCACAGCAAGAAGATATTCTTAGCTCATGGGGGCTGGCTAAACAACCGCGCTGCTTAAATGTATTGCTCAATGAATTAGTTTCGTTTGGTCAATATGATACTCTTAGTGAATATATGAGTGGATATTGTCAGATAAACGAGATTGCCCAATTCTACGACAGTGTGCTCCGGCGTTTGTCGTCTGATTATGGTTTCGATAGGATTGGAAGAGCGCTTTTAATGCTTTCACTTACTTTAGAAGGATTTACCGAAGATGAGGTAAAGAGTATGACAGGTATTAATCAGCTGCTTTGGTCGCAGTTGAGAGTGGAAATGAGTAGTTGGCTCACCAACAAAGGGGGGCGATATTGCATTTGTGATACACAAATGATAGAGGCGATTGAACGGTGTTTTGCTCAAGATGACGTGTCTATAGACGAGTGTCGCAAGGAAATAATTGTTGCTCTTCTGGATGATAGCGATACTCTTTCGCATCCTTTGACTTTTGCTGATTATAACTATCGCATGAAGCAGTTTTGTTACCATGATTCTTATCGCTATCAAGTGGAAATTACTTATCAAAGTTATAAGATGCAACATTGGGACTTTTTAAGAGATTGGATTTGTGATGCGGAAACCTTCGAAATCCTGTATCGCACTAATTATTCTCTATTAGAAGATTGTTGGAAGGCGATAATGAACGATAACCCTTCGCTTACGCCTGCAGCCTATGCTGAATTGGACTTTGGTCAGATTGACTCTTTTTTGATTCCTGTCATTGCTAATGACATGGCTACTTTCTTAAGCAGCTCTTTCCATCTGACGAAGGCGGCAATGGAGGTGAGCGAGAAAAGTATGGAAGGAGAAGCGATACCGTTAATTGCCAAGTCGGTATTAAAGATGAATGAAGGATGCCGGTACGCCCGCAATGAAGAATACGAAACGGCATGCGACTGTTTCTTGAAAGCATTGGTGATGCAGGAAAGTATTGTACCAACTCCGGAATTGGAGATTGCCAATACCTGTCGGAATCTGGCTCTGGCATATTACTACAATGAGCAATACAATGAGGCTGCGATTTATTTGAATAGGGCGCTTAATTATCATGCGGCTTCTACTGACGAGAAGAGTCAGGCAGAAGTTATTGAACTTTCCGAATTTTTGGCTTATTGTGATTATTATAGGGATGAGGAAGAGAGTGCTGCCAAGAAATTCCGGAAAGTGGCTGAAATGCACGAATCTTTGAATGGCAGACTGTCGAGTGGAGTGGCTAAATGTTTGCGTATGCAGGGAAAATGTCTTTATTATATTAAGCGATATGATGAAGCGTGGAGTTTGGTGAATGAGGCGTTGGGTATTGCTATACAGATAGATAATAGGAAACAGATCGTGGCTTGTCACAAAGAGTTGTATCATTTGTGCAAAGAGTTTAAACGGGTGATGAAGGAGCGTGGAGATGAACAAAGTTCTACTTTATTTTTTCGTGAGTCTCTTCTGCATGAAAAGTTTTTCAGTGAAAAGCCGCGTCTGGCTGAATTAACTGTCCGTTACGAGGCATTGAGATGTGATATTATGCGACAATATTACGAGAATAAGGAGTATGGGAACGTAATTCGTATTGCAACGACTTTAGATATTCACGAGGATATTGATCCTGATGTTTCTAGTGAGGTCTGTTACTACGAAGCGCAAGCTTATGCAAAGATGGAAAATTATCCAATGGCGAAAGATGCTTTCTTAAAAGAGTTTGAACTACGGAAGAAGTACTTGGGATGGGAGGATGATCATACGATTCTGGCTTGTCAAAATCTAGGGGTTTTACACAGTTTTTGTAATGAACGGGAAGATGCGTTGGCCTGTTTTCGTGAGGCGTACGATCATGAAGTGAAAAGGAATGGTAGTGATTCGGAAATGGCGAAAAAGCTGCTTCAATATATAGATGTGGTTCGTTCATAACTTGGGACTACTTCCCTTTTTTGTTAACTTTTGCATTCTCGCTATATAGAAATCGACTTTATTTCCTTACATTTGCAAATATAAACCATCAACAGAAAGAAGAATGTCTAAATATCCCCTTTTAGGAATGACTCTTGTAGAGCTTCAATCATTGACAAAAAGACTGGGTATGCCCGGCTTTGCTGCCAAACAGATTGCATCATGGCTTTACGAAAAGAAGGTAGCCTCGATTGATGAAATGACTAATTTGTCGTTGAAACACCGGGAGTTGCTCAAGCAGAACTATGAGGTGGGAGCAGTTGCTCCGGTAGATGAAATGCGCTCTGTAGATGGTACGGTGAAGTATCTTTATAAAGTTGGTGAGAATCATTTTGTTGAGTCGGTTTATATTCCGGATGACGACCGGGCAACGTTGTGTGTGTCTTCACAAGTAGGTTGCAAGATGAACTGTAAGTTCTGCATGACGGGTAAACAAGGCTATACCGCCAACCTGACCGCCAGTCAGATCATCAACCAGATTCATTCGTTGCCGGAACGCGACAAACTGACCAATGTCGTGATGATGGGAATGGGCGAACCGCTTGATAATTTGGATGAGGTGCTGAAAGCATTGGAACTACTGACCGCTACCTATGGCTATGCTTGGAGCCCGAAGCGTATCACACTTTCTACAGTCGGACTACGGAAAGGATTGCAGCGTTTTATCGAAGAAAACGATTGCCATCTCGCCATCAGTCTTCACTCTCCATTGACAGCTCAACGCTCCGAATTGATGCCGGCAGAAAGGGCATATTCGATCACCGAGATGGTGGAACTGTTAAAAAACTATGATTTTAGCAAACAACGTCGACTTTCATTTGAATATATTGTTTTTAAAGGGCTTAATGATTCGCAGGTCTATGCCAAAGAGCTACTGAAGCTTCTTCGCGGACTGGATTGCAGGGTGAATCTGATTCGTTTTCATGCCATACCGGGAGTAGACCTCGAAGGAGCGGACATGGAAACGATGACCCGTTTTCGTGATTATCTGACGTCACACGGGCTTTTCACCACCATCCGTTCTTCAAGAGGAGAAGATATTTTTGCAGCTTGTGGTATGTTGTCGACAGCGAAACAGGAAGAAAATAATGAGAGTTAATATATAAAACCGAACATCATGAAAAAGTACTTTTTTTATTTAAGCATCGCTTTGGTAGCCTTTGTCGTTGCTTCTTGTGGTCTGAAAGGAAATCACACCTCTAGTGGTCGTGCCTATGAGCTTCTGGTTGTAGTAGATCACGGTGTTTGGGATCGTGCTGCCGGAAGGGCTTTACATGATGCGCTCGATTCCGATATGCCCGGTTTGCCGCAGTCGGAACCTTCTTTCCGGATTATGTATACTTCACCGAAAGACTATGATTCTACATTGAAGCTGATACGTAACATTATTATTGTAGATATACAGGATATATATACGAAAGCATCTTTCAAATATGCGAAAGACGTATATGCCAATCCGCAAATGATATTGACTATCCAGGCTCCGAACGAAGAAGAGTTTGAAAAGTTTGTAGAAGAGAATAAAAAGACGATTGTCGACTTCTTTACCCGTGCGGAAATGAACCGTCAGATTACGTTATTGGAAGAAAAACACAGTAACTTTATCTCCAACCAAGTGGATAGCCTGGTCGGCTGCAATATCTGGTTGCCTTCCGAACTGACCAATTCTAAAACCGGTGAGAACTTTTTCTGGGCTTCTACCAACACAGGTACTGCCGACCGTAATTTTGTGATGTACTCTTATCCTTATACTGACAAGGATACATTTACGAAAGAATATTTTGTGCATAAGCGTGACTCTGTGATGCAAGCCAATATCCCCGGATTCAAAGAAGGCGTTTATATGTCGACTGACAGTTTGCTGACTGACGTTCGTCCCATCAATGTACAGAACAGCTACACGATGGAAGCACGCGGCTTGTGGCGTATGAAGGGTGATTTTATGGGTGGCCCATACGTTTCCCACACTCGCCTGGACGAGAAAAACCAACGAATTATTACAGCAGAAATATTTGTTTATTCACCTGATAAAATGAAACGCAACCTGGTACGCCAGATGGAAGCATCTCTTTATACACTGAAACTTCCGAATGAAGTTCAGCAGAATCAAATTCCATTGGGAGGTGTATCCAAGGAGGCAGCGGAACAAACTAAAAAATAAAAACATGGAAGATAACAAGATAAGAATAGGTATCACCCAGGGAGATATTAACGGGGTGGGCTATGAGGTGATTCTGAAGACATTTTCCGACCCTACAATGTTGGAACTATGTACTCCGATCATTTACGGTTCACCAAAAGTAGCGGCTTATCATCGTAAAGCGTTGGACATACAGACGAATTTCAGTATTGTCAACTCTGCTACCGAAGCGGGATACAACCGCTTGAGTGTGGTGAACTGCACGGATGATGAGGTGAAAGTGGAATTTTCCAAACCCGATCCCGAAGCGGGTAAAGCTGCGTTGGGAGCCTTGGAACGTGCCATTGAAGAATATCGCGAAGGTTTGATCGACGTCATCGTGACAGCTCCGATCAACAAACATACGATTCAGTCGGAAGAATTTTCATTCCCCGGACATACGGAATATATCGAAGAACGTCTGGGTAACGGTAATAAATCATTGATGATTTTGATGAAGAATGACTTCCGGGTAGCTTTGGTTACGACGCATATCCCTGTCAGAGAGATTGCCACTACGATTACCAAGGAACTGATTCAGGAGAAGCTGATGATATTCCATCGTTGCTTGAAACAGGATTTCGGCATTGGTGCTCCGCGTATCGCGGTACTCTCTCTCAACCCTCACGCCGGAGATGGTGGTTTGTTGGGAATGGAAGAACAGGAAGTGATTATTCCTGCCATGAAAGAAATGGAAGAGAAAGGAATCCTTAGTTACGGTCCTTATGCGGCCGATGGCTTTATGGGTTCAGGCAATTATACTCATTTTGACGGTATCCTGGCAATGTATCACGATCAGGGGCTGGCTCCGTTCAAAGCATTGGCTATGGAAGACGGAGTGAACTATACGGCAGGTCTGCCGGTGGTACGTACTTCTCCGGCTCATGGTACTGCTTATGATATTGCAGGCAAGGGAGTGGCTTGTGAAGATTCTTTCCGTCAGGCAATTTATGTTGCCATCGACGTGTTCCGTAATCGTCAGCGGGAAAAGGTGGCTCGTGCCAATCCGTTGCGTAAACAGTATTACGAGAAACGTGATGATAGTGATAAACTGAAACTGGATACAGTAGACGAAGAATAAGTATTAAGTATAAAGTATTAAGTATTATCACAGTCGATCATTTGCAAGGTTAATACTTAATACTTTATACTTAATACTTTATACTGGCTTAATACTTAAAATAGATGACAAAAGCAGAGATACAACAAGTGAAACAACGTTTCGGTATTATAGGTAATACCGAAGCATTGTTGCGCGCCATAGATGTTGCCATTCAGGTAGCTCCTACCGATTTGTCTGTGCTGATTACCGGAGAAAGTGGAGTCGGAAAAGAAAGTTTTCCGCAGATTATTCATCAATATAGCCGGAGGAAGCACGGGCAGTATATTGCTGTCAACTGTGGTGCTATTCCGGAAGGTACGATTGATTCCGAACTGTTCGGGCATGAGAAGGGTGCGTTTACCGGTGCGATTGGCGAACGGAAAGGGTACTTTGGCGAAGCCGACGGTGGTACTATTTTCCTTGACGAAGTAGGGGAGTTGCCGATGCCTACCCAGGCACGTTTGCTTCGTGTGTTGGAGAGTGGCGAGTTTATAAAAGTAGGTTCGTCCAAAGTACAAAGGACGGATGTACGTATTGTTGCAGCTACCAATGTCAATCTTACACAAGCGATTGCCGAAGGACGTTTCCGTGAAGATTTATATTACCGGTTGAATACGGTACCTATCCAGATTCCCCCTTTGCGTGAACGTGGGGACGATGTGCTCCTGTTGTTCCGTAAGTTTTCCGCAGACTTTGCAGAGAAATACCGGATGCCCGCTATTCAGCTGACGGAGGATGCCAAGAAAGAATTGCTGGCTTATCCGTGGCCCGGTAACGTGCGCCAGCTGAAGAACATCACCGAGCAAATATCCATCATTGAAACAAACAGGGAGATCACTGCCGCCATCTTGCAGAATTATCTTCCCGCACAAAATATACAACGTCTTCCCGCACTGATGGGAACACGCGAAAGTAAAGGCTTTGAAAGTGAACGGGAGATTCTTTATTCCGTTCTGTTCGATATGCGCCAGGAGGTAGCGGAGTTGAAGAAGATGGTACACAACCTGATGGCTGAACGTGCCGGACAGGTGGGGCAGGTAGGACAAGTGGGAACGGTGGTTACTACCCCGGTGGTGACGACACATCAGCCTTCGGTACCTGCTATCATTCATACCATGCAGCCTGCGGTTTGCAAGGATGATGATGACATACAAGACACGGAAGAATATGTAGAAGAACCTCCTTTGTCACTGGACGAAGTGGAAAAAGAAATGATACGCAAAGCACTTGAAAGGCATCATGGAAAGCGGAAAAGTGCGGCTAAGGACTTGAATATTTCCGAGCGTACACTTTATAGAAAAATAAAAGAATATGAATTGGATTAAGAAAATAATACGCCCTTTGGTACTGTTCGTTTTACCGGTGGTAGTCATTGCGTGCACTGTCTCCTATAAGTTTAACGGATCGTCTATCAATTATGATAAGGTAAAGACTATTTCGATAGCAGATTTCCCGATCAAGTCGGAGTATGTGTATGCTCCGTTGGCGACCAAGTTCAATGAAGACCTGAAAGATATCTTCATCCGGCAAACCCGTCTGCAACTGCTCAAGCCGAATCAGAATGCCGACTTGCAGATTGACGGAGAAATCACAGGATACAATCAGTATAACCAGGCAGTATCTGCCGACGGTTACTCTTCGGAAACAAAATTGACTATCACCGTCAATGTACGCTTTGTCAACAATACCAATCATGCCGAAGACTTTGAACAACAGTTTTCTGCTTTCCGTACCTACGACTCTACCCAGTTGCTGACTGCCGTACAGGACGGATTGATTGCTGAAATGTCTAAAGAGATCACCGACCAAATTTTTAATGCAACTGTAGCAAACTGGTAATATAAATGACTTCTGTTAACTTTCAACAATGGATACAGCATCCCGAGATGCTGAATAGGGATACTTTATACGAACTGCGCAATCTTCTTGCGAGATATCCGTATTTTCAGTCGCTCCGTCTGCTGTATTTGAAAAACCTGTATGTTCTCCATGATATTAGTTTTGGTGGGGAACTGCGAAAAGCGGTTCTTTACATCGCAGACAGACGACAGTTGTTCCAGTTGATTGAAGGTGACCGCTATGATGTGCAGGCGCGGAAAAAAGGAGTACCTCTCACGGAGGTACTGAAAGACGAGCCGTCTGTAGACCGCACATTGGCATTGATTGACGCTTTCTTGTCCACAGTCCCCGAAGAAGTAGCGGCCCAGACCGGCTTCGACTATTCGATGGATTATACTTCCTATCTTTTGGAGGAGACTCCGGCTACGGAACAGCCATCGGAAGAAACGCCCAAACTCAAAGGATACGAACTGATTGACGATTTTATAGAAAAGAGTGAGAGTGACTCCCCCCTCTGCATGAAGCCGTTAAGAGAAGAAGCGGTATTTTCCGCAGCTGCTTCGGACGAGGTATGCGAAGAAGAAATGATGGAGGAAGAAGAGGAAGACGACAGCTGTTTCACGGAAACTTTAGCAAAAATCTATGTTAAACAGCAACGATATTCAAAAGCTCTTGAAATAATTAAAAAATTAAGCTTGAAATATCCAAAAAAAAATGCTTACTTTGCAGACCAAATCAGATTTTTGGAGAAATTGATTATTAACGCTAATTCAAAATAACTAAAAATGTACTTATTATTCGTTATCTTAATGGTTATTGCAGCCTTGTTGATGTGTTTCATCGTGCTGATTCAGAACTCAAAAGGAGGCGGACTTGCTTCTGGTTTCTCTTCATCTAACGCCATCATGGGCGTGCGCAAGACTACAGACTTTCTGGAAAAAGCAACATGGGGCCTGGCCATCTTTATGGTTGTAATGAGCATTGCTACTGCTTATGTAGTTCCTCGTTCTGCAGTTGCTAAAGACGCAGTGTTGGAACAGGCACAGAAAGAACAACAGACTAACCCGTATAACTTACCCGCAGGTACGGCTGCGCCGCAAACTGATGCTCCTGCTACCAATGCACCTGCAACGGAAACTCCGGCACCGGCTGAAACTCCTGCTCCTAAAGCAGAGTAATTTGCTCCGCCGTCAGGTAAGGCTTTGGGATAAAACCATTTAAGGGAAGGTGCAGACGGATGCTGCATTTCTTTGATATTTAAGTGCGGATTACGCAGATTACACGGATTTTCAATGTTCCGAGTGGTCAGTGTAATCCGCACTTAACTTTTTCTTGTAAAAACAATCTCTTTGTGATAGAAACAAACGAGATTTAACTACCTTTGTGGGCTGTATAAGATTATTAACTACTTTTTGAATATAACAATGACAGAACATTTGAAACAGAAATTGAATGACTCCGCCGTACTCCGATGGAGTGTTCTAGCATTGGTCGCATTTACTATGCTATGCGGCTATTTCCTCACCGACGTAATGTCTCCTCTAAAACCCATGCTTGAGAAAGAACTACTATGGGATAGTCTTGATTATGGATTCTTCACAAGCGCTTACGGTTGGTTTAACGTATTCTTGTTGATGCTGATCTTCGGTGGTATCATTTTGGATAAGATGGGAGTTCGTTTCACCGGAATGGGAGCTTGTTTATTGATGGTGTTTGGTTGTGGATTGAAATACTATGCGATTTCTACTACTTTTCCGGAAGGTGCCATGCTCTTCGGATTCAAAACACAGGTGACTTTGGCTGCATTGGGATATGCTATTTTTGGTGTAGGTGTGGAGATTGCCGGTATCACTGTTTCCAAGATTATAGTGAAATGGTTCAAGGGCAAGGAAATGGCATTGGCTATGGGACTTGAAATGGCTACGGCACGTATCGGAACAACTCTGGCGATGGTGTTGACAGTTCCTTTGGCAGACTTCTTCGGATATACGGATGAGAGTGGTGCATTCCATACCAATATTCCTGCTCCTATTCTGTTTTGTCTGATTATGTTGTGTGTAGGTACCATCGCTTTCTTCCTTTATACTTTCTACGATAAGAAATTGGATGCTTCTTTGGATGCAGAAGGCTTGGAACCGGAAGAGCCGTTCCGCATGAAAGACATTGTGTATATCATCACAAATAAAGGATTCTGGTTGATCGCATTACTGTGTGTATTGTTCTACTCGGCCGTGTTCCCCTTTATCAAATATGCTGCCGACTTGATGGTGCAGAAATATAATGTGGATCCGAAACTGGCGGGAACGATTCCCGGATTATTGCCGATTGGTGCTATTATCCTGACTCCGTTGTTCGGTTCGTTATATGACCGTATCGGTAAGGGAGCCACATTGATGGTGATCGGATCATTGATGCTGATTTTTGTACATACCATGTTTGCCCTGCCTATATTGAATATATGGTGGTTTGCTACTATTATAATGATTATATTGGGATTTGCTTTCTCACTGGTGCCTTCGGCTATGTGGCCTTCTGTTCCGAAGATTATTCCGGAAAAACAGTTGGGTACTGCTTACGCTTTGATTTTCTGGGTACAGAACTGGGGATTGATGGGTGTTCCTTTGTTAATCGGATGGGTATTGAATACTTATTGTAAAGGTCCGGTGGTAGACGGTGCACAGACTTATGATTACACATTGCCGATGACTATTTTTGCTCTCTTTGGTGTACTTGCTCTGGTTGTTGCTTTGATGTTGAAAGCAGAGAACAAGAAGAAAGGATACGGTTTGGAAGAGGCAAATATCCAGAAGTAACAGTTGCTACAATTCGAAGTAACTGTTGTGATTCAAAGTAACGCTATAAATCCGAAAGTATAAGGTTCGGAAATAAAAGAGAATCAGTATTAATGCTTTGAAATAAGAAATAAGAACTATGGCTGCCAAAGAGAAAACCAACCTGTTAGAGGTTATTCCCTGTCGCAGTGAACATATTACAGCAGAAAGGGAAGGGGAGACGATTGTGCTCTCCTTTCCCCGTTTTAAATATCCGTGGATGCAACGCTTCCTTGTACCGGCAGGAATGTCGAAAGAACTTCATGTACGATTGGAAGAACACGGTACGGCTGTATGGGAACTGATAGATGGAAAACGTACTGTTCGTGAGATCATAGAAGAACTCGCAGAGCATTTTCAAAATGAAGTGGGATACGAGTCTCGTGTATCGGCTTATCTTTCTCAAATGCAGAAAGATGGATTTATAAAACTTTTCTTAATTAGATGATAGGTGATAGATAGTTGATAAATGATAGTTGATAGATGATAAATGATAGTTACTATGTGGCATAATAGCTGGTTATATGCGTAGTACAGCCCTCCTAAGGAGGTTTATTAAATATCTCGTTTAAAGACATGAAAAAAGGCAACTGATTCATTACGAATTAGTTGCCTTTTTAATATTTTGAGAATATCTTTAGTTACTTATATTTCTTATTTACTAAATATCCCTTATCATTTAGGAAACATCTCCCATCTCCCATCTATCATTTATCACCTATCATCTATCATCTATCATCATAAATTATCTAATTAAGGAAGATTGCCCAGAATATGACAGCAGTTGCTATGAGGGCTCCCATGATAATAAGCGTCCCCCAAACGAAATAATTACTGTCCTTTTCTTTCTTTTTTTCCGAGTCGTGGATGATACGTCCCATTTCCTCGGGAGTGGTGTTGGGCAGTGGATAAGGCTCGTTGGTGCGGTTTAATTGCTTCAGTTTGTTGTTGGCACGTTCACGGCGTAGACGGGAAGCCTCCCGTCCTTCGCTAAGCCGGCGTATCATGTCGAGCATATGTCCTTCACCACCCATATTCTTTGTCTTTTAGAATTTTACTATTTACCTTCTTCTCTATCCACTTTTAACAATCCTCCCGTATTCGGATCAAAATAAACTTTGATTGTAGAATTCTTATTGAATAAGACAGGAGCCAGATATTCTATCACACCGAATTGAGTAATAGGAAGTTCACCTTCGTAAAGTTTCTTTTTACCGTCGGTCAATGTAATCATTGCTTGTCCGGGCACGTTGTAGGCGATTCCATCCAAATCTTTCTTCTTTTTACCGTCTTCCTGTGGGATCTTGACAGATTTCAGGTCTTTCAAGCTGATATAAAACGGAGTTCCTGCCAGGTCATTATTAGCAACTACGCCTAGCTTCTTGGAGAAGCGGAAAGCAACTTCGTTGTTGAATTCCTTGTCCGGAGTAAGACGGACGGTGAATGTCTTCTCTTCCTTATCACGAGTGCCGGAGAACATTTGCGTCATGGCTTCTTCCTGTGCATTCAGATTATCGAGCATAATTTTAAGCTGTGCTCCGTCTGAAGGCATATTGTCAGCTTGTCCGCGCAATAAGGCATTCTTGCTTTCGCGGATGTTATAGATCTCTTTAGCTACCAGTTCAGCCATCTTCGCGGTAGAGCTGGCCATCAGGATTTCTTCGGTCAGGAATTCGCGGGGATTCGCTATTTTTGAGAGGACAGTGGGAGCAGGAGCTGTTTTCTTGTCTGAACTGCTTTTGCTGTAAGGCACATTGATGGTTTTCACGATGCCGTCCTCTGTCAGTTCCATAAGCGGTGCTACTGTTTTATCCTTCAATTTTACGAAGTAAGTAGTTTCGCTGTTGGGTACTCCTACGGATTTCACTTTCACACTAGCCAGTTCCCAATACTCTTCGGGTTCGGTGGAGACGTTGGCCAATCGCAAGTAACGATCAGCGTATTTGCTGAATTCTCCTGGAGTATAGTTGACTTTGTTGGCTTTTATTTCAAGCTCTATTTGGGTTTTGGGAAGGCTGTAGACTACTCCGTAATCTTTTCCCCGGGTAACTCCCGTCAGTACTTCGGTTTGTGCATAGGCGGACGTTGCCATCAGTAGTCCCGCTGCTATAATCAACTTTTTCATATTCGGTTCTTTTTAACTGGTTTTGAAAACAAAGTTAATGAAGTTATTGAAAAAACTGTAAGTTCTTAACTTTTATTCGCTTACAAGTCGCCATGCTGTCGGCAGACAGGTGATAATATCGCTTGCGATCATTCCGATCATTCCCTGCTTCTTTTGAGCGACATCGCCCGCCAATCCGTGAATGTAAGTGCCGATTTTAGCGGCTTCTTCGGTTGGATAACCTTGGGCGAGCAGTGCCAGGATTACTCCGGTCAATACGTCACCACTACCTCCGGTTGCCATTCCTGGATTCCCGGTCGGATTGAAGAAACATTTGCCTTCGGGGGTGATGATGGCGGAATAGGCTCCTTTTAAAACAATGTGGACATGAGCGGCATGAGCCAACTCGCAAGCCTTCATCAGACGTTCGTAGGAATCCTGACATTTGCCGGTCAGACGTTCCAGCTCCTTCGGATGCGGGGTGAGGATGGAGCCTTTCGGCAGATGTGTAAGTGCGTGGCGGTGGTTAGCAAGGATATTAAGTGCATCGGCGTCTACTACAACAGGGGCTTGGCAGTGTTCCAGTTGCTCCAGTAGGGCAGCTTCCGTTTCTTCATTTCGTCCCAGTCCCGGACCGATGCCGACTGCTTGATAATCATCTGTGTCGGTGGGTACGGCAAAACAGGTCTCGTTGGCGTCGGTTTCTACGATTGCTTCAGGTATGGAAGTCTGCAAGATGTCGTTGTTACACATTGGTGCATGAACGGTCAGCAGTCCTACTCCCGAACGGAGGCAGGCACGGGCGGCGAGAGCAGAAGCTCCTGCCATTCCTTTTGAACCGGCTATCAATAGTGCATGACCAAAGTTTCCCTTGTGGGCAAACTGTTTGCGTGGTTTGATGAGTGAACGGATCTCCTCTATTTCCAACATCTCGTAGTTTGTTTCCGTTTCTTCAATGCCGTCCTCGCTCAATTGGATATCCAGTAATTCCCATTCTCCTACAAATTCAGTGTTTTCTGCGAACAAAAAGGCGAGCTTCGGCAGTTGCAGACTGAAAGTAACGTCGGCACGGATAATATTGGTTTTTACGTTGAATGTGTTTTCTTCTCCCATTAATCCCGAAGGAATGTCGATGGCTACTACCATGGCAGGGGAAGAATTAATGTATTTCACTACGGCAGCGAATCCTCCGCTCAATGGTTTGTTCAGGCCGGAACCGAACAATCCATCAATAACCAGATGATCGGGTGTCAGGACAGGAGGGACGAATTGGGTACTAATTTCATGGAATGCCACTTCTTCCATCATTTCTACCAGTTCTTTGTTGGTCTGGCAGTCAGGTGAAAGTTCTCCCTTTGGGTTGAAGAGATATACTTCGAGCTTATACCCTTTTTCAGCCATCATGCGGGCTACGGCAAGGGCGTCTCCGCCATTATTTCCCGGTCCGGCAAAGATGGTGACCGGTGTTTCCGTATTCCATCTGTCTGTGATGGCTTTAGTTAATGCGGTTGCTGCACGTTCCATCAGGTCGATTGATGCAATAGGTTCGTTCTCAATGGTATAAGCGTCCAATTTCTTGATACTGCTGCTTGGAAATATTTTCATTGCGATGTTCTTTTAGTTTTCGGATTACAAATGTACATGATTCTTCTGACTTTTCCCGTTTGTTGTGGGAAGAAAACTTATTAATTATAAGGAGATGAGCTGCAGGGAATAGGGAAGTAAGTTGTCCGTGACCCATAGCAAAGTTCTTTTCTATAGGTTGCAAAGTTTTTGAGTATAGGAAGAAAACTATAATTGCAACTTTTGATTATATAAATGAAGCTTTCATTTATATAAACGCAAGCTTTGTTTTTATAAATGCAAGTTGCATTTATAGATTTTAGTTAGTGAAAAGGAACTTTTCAATGAGTCATTAGTAAGTTTATCATTGATAGAGAGTAACTTTGTTATGAATAGATTGGGAATGATCTGTAAATGTATCGGATATAGTCTGTTTGGTTTGGGGAAAAATCTGCTTTTGAACAATTTAAGTGTTTGATTATTTGCGGTTCCCAATAAAAATACTATCTTTGGGGTAGGTGATGTGTATTGCATCATTTTCCTATGCTCACAATGAATAAGATTATAAATAATAGATTGTTTAATCTTTTAAAGTTTGCATGATGGAAAAGACAAAGATTGGCTTGAATGCCGGGAAAGTATGGCGCATCTTAAATGAAAAAGGTGAACTTTCCATGTTCGATTTGTGCCGTGAATTAGGTTTGACGTTCGAAGACGTAGCTCTTGCTATTGGTTGGCTGGCTAGAGAAAGCAAAGTCTTTTTGAGGAAGAGGGAAGGAATGCTTTTTGCCAGTGTCGAAAATGTCGAATTTACTTTTGGCTAAAGTGGTAAGTAACCTGCATGTAAGATGGATCTCCATTTTGTTATTTATACAGCTAAAAAAATAATGAAGTGGACCGGTAGGATTTTTTATGCTCATTTTTATTATTCCCCCTGTATTCCTGTTTGATAAGAACTTTCTTTTTTTAAAGCATTTAATCTATTTTTCGTACCTTTGCACCCCATAAACTACTAAACACATAAATTTATGAGTGCATTGAAAGGGCATCCGAAAGGCCTTTATCTGATTTTCGCGACAAGCACGGCAGAGCGTTTCAGTTACTACGGTATGCGCGCGATCTTTATTCTCTTCCTGACGCAGGCATTATTGTTTGACAAAGAAGCGGCAGCATCCATTTACGGTAGCTATACCGGATTAGTCTATTTAACTCCTTTGATTGGCGGATACATTGCTGATAAATATTGGGGAATCCGTCGCTCTGTGTTTTGGGGAGCAGTGATGATGGCAGTCGGACAATTCCTGATGTTCATGAGTGCCTCTACTTTGGATAATACGGAACTTGCTCACTGGATGATGTATGGCGGACTCGGATTCCTGATCTTGGGAAATGGTTGTTTCAAACCTACCGTTTCTTCTCTCGTTGGTCAACTCTACGAACCGGGAGACAGACGGCTGGATGCTGCATATACCATCTTCTATATGGGAGTGAATGTAGGTTCCTTTGCCGCCCCTTTGATTTGTGGTTATCTGGGTGATACCGGTGATCCGCACGACTTTAAATGGGGATTTCTTGCAGCCGGAATCATGACACTGTTCACCGTTGTACTTTTTGAAACTCAAAAGAATAAATATCTTTTCTCTCCCTCCGGAGAACCAATCGGTATTATTCCCGATGCCAAACGTGAAAAGAAAGAGGAGATAGCCGAGCATATCTCACACCCGAAGATGGATAAGCGTACCAAGATACGTAATACCTTTGTAATCACTATTCTTACAGTTGCTTTAATAGCCTTCTTTAATTATGCTTTTGAGGGTGATTGGGTGAGCATCGGTATTTTTACCGCCTGCATTGTTTTCCCTGTCCTCATCCTGCTGGACGGATCATTAACTAAGATCGAACGTAGCCGTATTTTTGTTATCTATATAGTAGCTTTCTTTGTCATTTTCTTCTGGGCGGCTTACGAACAGGCAGGAGCCTCTTTAACCCTTTTTGCCTCCGAACAGACCAACCGCGATATTTTAGGTTGGGAAATGCCGGCTTCGTGGTTTCAATCCTTCAATCCTCTGTTTGTTGTTGTTCTGGCATATATAATGCCGGGTGTGTGGAGCTTCCTTAACAAACGAAAGATGGAACCTGCTTCTCCTACCAAACAAGCGATTGGCTTGCTACTTCTTTCTTTAGGTTATCTTTTCATCTGTTTCGGAGTGAAAGATGCCATCCCCGGAGTGAAGGTAAGTATGATTTGGCTGACAGGACTTTACTTTATTCATACAATGGGTGAAATAGCCTTGTCACCTATCGGACTTTCAATGGTAAATAAGTTGAGTCCGCTACGCTTCGCCTCTTTGATGATGGGAATCTGGTATCTGTCTACTGCCACAGCCAATAAATTTGCAGGCATGTTGAGCGGACTTTATCCGGAAGCCGGAAAAGTGAAATCAATCTTTGGTTATCAGATTGCTACCATGTACGATTTCTTTATGGTATTCGTTGTCATGTCCGGTGTTGCTTCATTGATTCTGTTCCTTCTCTCGAAGAAATTACAGAAGATGATGCACGGGGTAGAATAAAAAATCGTATTTTTGCAAGGTTATTTTTAAAATTACCGGTTATGGATACCATTCAGATAAAAGACAAACAGTTCACTGTTTCTATTAAGGAACAGGATATTCAGAAAGAAGTGATTCGCGTAGCGAACGAAATCAACCGCGACTTGGCAGGTAAGAATCCGCTCTTCCTTAGTGTGTTGAACGGTTCATTTATGTTTACCGCCGACTTGTTGAAGCATATCACCATCCCTTGCGAGATTTCGTTTGTGAAACTGGCTTCTTATCAGGGAGTGACTTCCTCGGGAGTGATTAAGGAAGTGATCGGACTGAATGAAGACATTGCCGGACGCACAGTAGTTATTGTGGAAGATATTGTGGATACCGGGCTGACCATGCAACGCCTGTTGGATACACTGGGTACACGCAACCCTGAAGCAATCCATATTGCTTCTCTGCTTGTGAAGCCTGAAAAGCTCAAGGTCAATCTGAACATCGAATATGTAGCAATGGAAATCCCGAACGACTTTATCGTTGGTTACGGATTGGATTATGATGGTTTCGGACGTAACTATCCCGATATTTATACAGTAGTAGATTAAACAGTTAATATTAAATAGGTACCAGTTTTAATGGTAAATAGTAAATCGTTAAATTGTAAATAACAAAATGTTGAACATCGTAATTTTCGGTGCTCCGGGTTCAGGAAAAGGAACACAGAGCGAACGTATTGTAGAAAAGTATGGAATCAATCACATCTCAACAGGGGATGTATTGCGTGCTGAAATCAAGAATGGCACAGAACTGGGTAAAACTGCTAAAGGTTACATCGACCAAGGTCAATTGATTCCTGATGAATTAATGATTGATATTCTGGCAAGCGTATTCGACAGCTTCAAAGATAGCAAAGGTGTAATTTTCGACGGTTTCCCAAGAACAATTGCACAAGCTGAAGCATTAAAGAAAATGTTGGCAGAAAGAGGACAGGATGTTTCTGTAATGGTTGACCTGGATGTTCCGGAGGAAGAACTGATGGTACGTCTGATTAAACGTGGTAAGGATTCCGGTCGTGCTGATGATAATGAAGAGACCATCAAAAAACGTCTGCACGTATATCATTCACAGACTGCCCCACTGATCGACTGGTACAAGAATGAAAAGAAATACCAACACATCAACGGCTTAGGTACTATGGAAGGTATCTTTGCTGAAATCTGCGAAGCAGTAGATAAATTGTAATTTAGTAATCTTACTAATTATCAATACACTATTATAAATGAATAAGTCAGTCAGTAGCCGGAGTATTCTACTTAACTACTCTAACTACTGACTACTTTAACTACTTAAAAAGAATATGGCTGAATCGAATTTTGTTGATTACGTAAAGATATACTGTCGCTCGGGTAAGGGCGGAAGAGGCTCTACGCACATGAGGCGCGAGAAATATTGTCCTAACGGAGGTCCCGATGGGGGCGATGGTGGAAGAGGAGGTCATATCATCTTGCGCGGTAACCGTAATTACTGGACATTGCTGCACTTGAAGTATGACCGTCATGCAATGGCCGGTCATGGTGAATCGGGGAGCAAAGGACGTAGTTTCGGAAAAGACGGTGCGGATAAAGTAATAGAAGTGCCCTGCGGAACGGTCGTTTATAATGCCGAAACCGGGGAATATCTTTGTGACGTAACAGAAGACGGACAGGAAGTGATCTTGCTCAAAGGCGGTCGCGGTGGTCAGGGTAACTGGCATTTCAAGACGGCAACCCGTCAGGCTCCGCGTTTTGCGCAGCCGGGAGAACCGATGCAGGAAATGACCGTTATCATGGAGCTGAAACTGCTTGCCGATGTTGGTCTGGTAGGTTTCCCGAATGCGGGTAAGTCAACTTTGCTTTCTTCTATTTCGGCTGCCAAACCGAAAATTGCTGATTACCCGTTTACTACGCTCGAACCCAATCTGGGTATCGTTTCCTATCATGGTGGAAAGTCTTTCGTAATGGCGGACATACCGGGTATTATCGAGGGAGCCAGTCAGGGTAAAGGCTTGGGACTGCGTTTCCTGCGTCATATCGAGCGCAATTCATTACTGCTGTTTATGGTTCCGGCAGACAGTGACGACATTCGTAAGGAATACGAAGTCTTGCTGAACGAACTGCGTACTTTCAATCCTGAAATGTTGGACAAGCAACGTGTGTTGGCTGTCACCAAGAGCGATATGCTCGATCAGGAATTGATGGACGAAATAGAACCTACATTGCCGGAAGGCATTCCCCACGTATTCATATCTTCTGTTTCCGGTTTGGGTATCTCGGTGTTGAAAGACATTCTTTGGGAAGAACTGAATAAGGAAAGTAATAAGATAGAGAACATCGTTCACCGTCCGAAGGACGTGACCCGTCTGCAACAGGAGCTCAAAGACATGGGCGAAGATGAAGACATCGTTTATGAATATGATGACAATGTTGATGATGACGACGATGATATCGACTATGAATATGAGGAAGAAGATTGGGAAGAAAAATGATTTCACTTACAAAAAATAAAGAGTTGAAGGGATATAAGTCACTCATGTCATATCCCGGAGTAGCTCATTTCGTAACTACACGTCACGGAGGTGTTAGTACCGGGACTTATGCCTCTTTCAACTGCTCGCCTTATACGAATGACACGTGTATGAATCTTGTCCGTAACCGGCATCGGTTGCTTCAATTGATGAAGTGGGAAATACAAGAATTATTCTTTGCAGAGCAGCGACACGGTGCCGTGAGCATAGTGATTGATAAATGGTACTTTGATGCTCCGGAAGGAATGAGGCAGGATGTTTTGAGAGGTGCCGATGCTTTAATTACCAATATACCGGGGTATTGCGTTTGCGTCACGACTGCGGATTGCGTACCCGTATTGTTGTATGACAAGAAGTTGCAAGTGGTAGCTGCCATTCATGCCGGATGGAAAGGAACGGTGGAGCATATTGTCAGCAATGTACTCGAACACATGAATGAGATGTTCGGAACGCAAGGCGAAGATGTGGTAGCTTGCATCGGACCGAGTATTTCGCTCGAATCATTTGAAGTAGGCGATGAGGTCTACGAAGCTTTTAAAGAAAGTGGTTTCGATATGTCCCTTATTTCTGTTAAAAAGAGGAAAACCGGAAAGTATCATATCGACCTGTGGGAAGCAAACCGGATTGAATTACTGAATGCCGGAGTGCCTGCAGAACAGATAGAAGTAGCTGGCATCTGTACCTATATTCATCATGATGAATTCTTCTCTGCACGTAGGCTGGGTATAGACTCCGGCCGTATCTTGTCGGGAATAATGATTAGAAAGTAATAATCAGTACCTATAACCGTATAGCACTGATGATTAGTTTATGATAAGTTATGTTTGAAATAAAAGTATCTAAAGAAATAAAAGACGCATGCCCGGTTTTCGCCGGAGCCGCCGTGTATGCTGCAGTGAAGAATACTGCTTACAGCGAAGGTCTTTGGCACGAAATCAATGCTTTCACCGAACAACTGACTTCCACAACACAGATGGAAGACATCAAACATCAACCTGTTATCTTTGCTACCCGTGAGGCTTATAAACGTTGTGGCAAAGACCCCGGACGTTATCGTCCGTCAGCCGAAGCTTTGCGCCGCCGCCTGATGCGCGGAATCCCATTATATCAGATTGATACATTGGTAGACCTGATTAACCTCGTGTCTCTTCGTACGGGACATTCTATCGGTGGCTTCGATGCGGATAAAATACAAGGTACACACCTTGAACTCGGTATCGGTAAAGCTGGAGAACCATTTGAAGGCATCGGGCGCGGTGTGTTGAATATTGAAGGATTACCCGTATATCGCGATTCATTCGGAGGAATCGGAACCCCGACAAGCGATCACGAACGTACGAAAATGGGTCTCGGAACTACTCATATTTTAGCGATAGTCAACGGTTATAACGGGAAAGAAGGCTTGAAAGAAGCTGCTGAAATGATTCAGACTTTATTAAGAAACTATGCAGAATCGGATGGAGGCGAAATCATGTTCTTTGAATAATGAGGCTCCTTTTTCCGGCTTGAAAAAGAAAAAACACATGAAAAACATACTTATTTTACTGACTGTTTTATTATTGCCACTGGCTGTCAACGGACAGAATAAACCTTCATTCTCTGCCCGGGAAGTGAGCGATGTCCGGGTAGCTACTCCCGGACTATTTGCTAAAGGGAATCACATCTATCTGCATTTGGACTCCTTGAAAGACCATGAATATGCTTTTCCATTACCCGGAGGAAAAGTAATCTCCGCCTATGGAACTCGTGGAGGACATTCGGGAACAGACATTAAAACTTGTGCAAAAGATACGATTCGTGCTGCTTTTGATGGAGTGGTACGTATGTCGAAACCATATTATGCCTACGGGAATCTAGTCGTCATCCGTCACGCTAACGGATTGGAAACTCTTTATAGCCACAACTTCAAGAATCTGGTTAAAAGCGGTGATATCGTAAAAGCCGGACAGCCTATCGCACTAACCGGACGTACTGGCCGTGCCACTACCGAACATGTGCATTTCGAAACCCGTATCAACGGAGAGCACTTCAATCCGAATCTGATTTTCAACCTGAAAGAGAGAACATTGCGGAAAGAATGTATCAAGTGTACCAAGAATGGGGGTAAAATCGTTGTGAAGACTCACATTCCTGATAGTCGGGTTGCGCAGAATAAGAAGTAAATTATTATGGAACAAACCGTATGCAAACCGGTTTGTCTATTTTAATATCCCGGTGCACGTCCGTTAGCAATCCCGTATCTGCATCTCTTTCATAAATTTGTATCACATTGCTATCCCTGCAAGCGACTAACAGGTATTTACCGTTAGGCGTGATGATGAAATTACGCGGATGAATCCCTGTAAGTTGATAGCTTGTTTTCGTCAACATTCCGTTATCCGGATGAATCCGGAAGATAGCGATGCCATCTGCTTTCAAGCGATTACTGGCATATAAGAATTTTCCATCCGGGCTGATATGAATGTCTGCACTTCCTTTGGCTCCCACAGTATCAGCAGCTATCGTTTGAATCTCTTTCAGGTTTCCGTCTTTATATTCAAAAGCAATGACTGTGCCCGATAACTCATTTATCAGATAAGCATAGTTACCGTTCGGGGCAAATGTCAGATGGCGGGGGCCTGAACCGGCTTTTACTTTGTAGGCCGCTGGTTGTCCTTCTTTAAGGAAACTCTCTTGGTTGGCAATATCTGCATCCGGGTTGATGACATATTTATGTATTTGGTCTGTTCCTAAATTATCTGCAAACAGGTATTTTCCATCGGGAGTAATCCGTATACAGTGCAAATGAGATTTTTCCTGCCGTTCCTTGTCTACTCCCGAACCTTCAAACTTCAGGATATCGGAAGCAGGAAGGAGAGAACCATCCTTAGCAATAGGAAAAACAGAAATACTGCCTCCACTGTAATTGGCAGTCACCACATTCTTACCATTAGTGATAATATAGCAAGGGTCTTCGCCTCCGGTTTTCTGTGAATTTAATAGTTGGAAAGTGCCTTTCTCTTTATCGAAAGCCAATGCATTGGCAGCAGCCCGCTCATCATTAAATTCACTGACTGCATAAACGAATTTTCCGTCAGTGGATGGAACAAGATAAGAAGGATTCTCTATTTCTACTTCACTCAACGGGACAGCAATTCCGTCTTTTTCATTAAAGCGGAAGCTATAGATACCCTTACTGGTTCCTGAAGTGTAAGTACCTACTAACATCGTTAATTCATTTTCCGTAGTACCGGTTGTTTCCATATGAGTCTTTTTTTTAGATGTGCAGCTACTGATACTGATTCCTAATATACAAACAGCAGCGAATGAGTTGAATATAAATGTTTTAGATAAAAATGTCTTCTTCATAAATAGCATGTTATTGGTTGGTTCTTCATGATGCCTTTTCATTTTAAGTATAAAATAGCTCCGTAAAGATAATGCTTTGATATAATATTTGCTAACGTCTTCTCGTAATTTAGAAAACATTTCCTATCTTTGCACCCTTGGAAAGCGTTCTAAATAATCGCTATTCTGTACGAATAAGAATTTGGGGTTGACTGGATTTGACAGCGGGCAGAAATGGTAGGTAAGCATGCAGTGGGTCGGTAATTTCCACTTAAATATCAGTTATCAAAATTTTATCTGGCGAAACTAATTACGCTCTTGCTGCTTAATCGAATCACAGTAGATTAGCTTAATCCAGGCACTAGGTGCCAGGACGAGACATCACTCGGAAGCTGTTGCTCCGAAGCATTCCGGTTCAGTGGTGCAGTTACATCGGGGATAGTTGGAAGTGGCCTCGCACTTTTGATGAAACTTTAGAGGATAAGGCAGGAATTGATGGCTTTGGTTCTGTTCCTGCACGAAAATTTAGGCAAAGATAAGCATGTAGAAAGCTTATGATTTCCTCGTTTGGACGAGGGTTCGATTCCCTCCAGCTCCACTTTATACTAATCATTAGTATCTATAAAGAGAACACTCAACGTTGCAATAGTAACATTGAGTGTTCTTTTTTTATGGGGCTATCAATGAATTTATTCCACCTCGCGAGCCATTTATTTTTATATCCGTATCGGGTAATAGCTTTTTAATGCGCTCTATTCCCTCTTTGGTTATCTTTCCATATAGGGTCAACGATTCAATTTTTATCTTTGATATTTCATCCGGTATATCGATCTTATCGATAAACTGGATATCCAACCTTTTTATCTCCTTCAGTTCTAACAAGACAGTAGGAAACTTCTTTACCCTAATGTTAATACCACTGCCCCAGCCATCATTTTGGGCGTCAGCACTCAACTTGTTTTTTAATCCGTCATTGTTAACGTCTTTCTTTCTGACCATCCAGCCTATTTGTGGTCGCAGAGCAAAATTCTTACTATTTTGCTCCAGTCCGATGAAACCTGCCCAAAATTCCAATGGGGTCTCTTTGACGGCATCGGGATATACTTCCTGATACTTTACATCTACCTTCACTATTTCATCAGGGAGACAATTTCTGCCTTCAAGCTGTTTCAGATTATTTCTTCTTCCTTTCTTGTCATACGGGAAAAATTTAACAATCCATCCATCAATAATATTCGGAGCGCCGTATTGCTTCTGTGAATGATATTTGAACATATTGCGCCAGAAGCTTTTGTCCACCTGGCCTTTGGAGGCTTTGACAAATTCTTCCAGAAGAGGCTCCAGTTCGGAAATCCACCATTCAAGTTTATATTCTTTCAGGCTTCTGGCTTTCTGTAGAACTTTCTCCCAGTCCTCCGGAGTTCCTTCGAGGGTTATTTCAGGTATTCCACAGACAATGCGTATGATTATAAACTCAAAGTATGGCTTCACAGCTTCCATGATTGTTATTTCAGAAGCAACTTTCTCTAAGGAGGTGGTTGTTGAAAAATTACAGGTAAGCAACTCAGTCAGATGGTTACCGACGTGTTCTGATATTTGTTTTGTGAATTGGGGAAAGATCTCTTCCCATGAAAAAGTAGGGTCTTCCAGTTTCTTGTCCGCTCTTACAATTAAGGACAGTTTGCCGGAGAAGTCAACGAGATTATTTCTCATCGATTCCTGATTGGCATTTATATGCCGGGCAAATCCCTGGCTGATTAGTAGCCAAATCATGTCTGGGGACAGAACAAATGGCCTGTGATCTGCATAAGCCTGATACATACCGTTGAAAAAAGAATTAGGACCAAAAGATACCAGACTGTCAGGAGATTGGCTCTTTGCAATGATATGATAAGGAATTTCGATATGCTTCTTTTTTATTTCATAAGGCTCTATGTTCATGTACGATAATATAAGACTTTTATAAATGTCGTCTTGGGAATTCAAATGGAGTAATTCTTCAGGCTTTGAAAGCTTTTCAACTTTAAAGGTGATTCCATTTTGAGCGAATATGGGAACACTGCAAGATATTAATAAGCCAAAAAGTATGTTTTTCATAATCTTAAATGATTCTATGGTGGCATAAACTTATCAGGTATGTCTATGCTTTTCATAGACGATATGCAAATATAACATTATAAGAAGTAGATTAAACAGGATATTAAATGTTTTTTGATTTATATCTATAAAAAACATAAGCGTATTATTTCTTGAGCCGATAAGCGGGAATTATTCGGGAATTTGTAGTAAGTTTGCTCTGCTAATCCTAAAGAATGACGCAGAGAAAGATTATACATATCGACATGGATGCCTTCTATGCCTCTGTAGAACAGCGTGATAATCCTGAACTTCGTGGCAAACCTTTGGCAGTAGGTCATGCTGAAGAGAGGGGAGTTGTGGCTGCTGCCAGCTATGAAGCCCGGCGTTATGGTGTCCGTTCGGCCATGTCCTCCCAAAAGGCGAAACGCCTTTGTCCCCAACTCATCTTTGTACCCGGCAGGATGGATGTTTATAAATCCGTTTCCCGTCAGATACATGAGATTTTCCACGAATATACAGACCTCATCGAACCTCTGTCTTTGGATGAGGCTTTTCTGGATGTTACTGAAAACAAGAAAGATATTTCCCTGGCTGTGGATATAGCCAAGGAAATAAAGTTGAAGATTCGCGAGCAACTCAACCTTGTTGCCTCTGCCGGAGTATCTTATAATAAATTTTTAGCTAAAATAGCTTCGGACTATCGCAAACCGGACGGCTTATGTACTATTCACCCGGAACAAGCTCTTGATTTTATCGCCTGTCTTCCTATTGAATCTTTCTGGGGAGTGGGACCTGTGACTGCCAGGAAGATGCATTTGCTGGGTATCCACAACGGACTTCAACTACGGAAATGTTCTCTTGAAATGCTGACTGGTCATTTTGGAAAAGCAGGTACGCTGTATTATGAATGTTCGCGAGGCATTGACGAACGCCCTGTCGAAGCAATTCGTATTCGTAAATCTATCGGCTGTGAACGTACATTGGAACGGGACATTTCGGCCCGTTCATCGGTCATAATCGAATTATATCACGTTGCAGTAGAACTGATTGAACGTCTCCAGCGAAAAGACTTCAAAGGAAACACGCTTACCTTGAAAATTAAGTTTCATGATTTTAGCCAGATCACCCGAAGCCTTACTCAATCGCAGGAACTGACTACCTTAGACCGGGTACTCCCGCTTGCCAAGGAACTGCTTAAAAGTGTGGAATATGAACAACATCCAATCCGTCTCATCGGGCTTTCTGTCTCCAATCCGAAAGAAGAAGCCGATGAGCAACACGGTGTTTGGGAACAGTTGAGTTTTGAATTTAGCGATTGGGATTAAGGTATGAAAAACGGGAAGAGAACAGGATGTCAAAATAGAGCCTTTATTTGGACTAAACAGAGGCTCTGTTTAAGGAAGACAGAGCCGCTGTTTAGCTAAAATTGCACCTCTGTTTTCTTGGAACGGAATCTCTGTATTTTGAGAAGAAATCTCTGTTTAAATATGAGTGAAATCGATTATTCTATAACCTAAAAGCTTAAAATGAAGCAATTATGAGTACAAATTTTGAAGTATGTACTTTTTTGTCATTAGGTTCGTATGATTTGCTCACCTCATTTTTTATCAGATACACTATCTTTGCAATACTTAAATGAATGAAAATACCATGACTCGAATGAAACATTTGCTTTGTGTTTTTCTGGTAGCAGCTTTGGGAAGTCTTTCTTTCAAGGCAAACGCATATACCGAACGCAATATGCTGCAGAAAGTGGCAGACGAAACTACGTTGAAAAACGTGTTGGTAATGAAACAGGCTTGGGTGCCTTACCCTGCTTATACAGATCGCGCCGCTTGGGACTCGTTGATGGGCCCTAACAAACAACGCCTCATCGAAGCCGGTGAAAAACTCCTCGACTATAAATGGCAGCTGATACCTGCCACTGCTTATTTGGAGTACGAACGTAGCGGTAACCGGAAAGTGATGGAAGTTCCTTATGACGCCAACCGTCAGGCACTCAACACCCTGATGCTCGCCGAACTGGCCGAAGGAAAAGGACGCTTCATCGACCAACTACTGAACGGAGCATATATGAGCTGTGAAATGAATTCATGGGTTTTATCCGCACACTTACCTCGCCAGAGCAGCAAACGTTCACTGCCCGATTTCCGCGAACAAATTATTGACCTCGGTTCAGGCGGATATGGAGCTTTAATGGCTTGGGTGCACTATTTCTTCCGTAAACCATTCGACAAAATCAATCCCGTGGTATCTTTACAAATGCGTAAAGCAATCAAAGAACGTATTCTCGATCCATATATGAACGACGATGAAATGTGGTGGATGGCTTTTAACTGGAAACCGGGGGAAATCATCAACAACTGGAATCCTTGGTGTAACTCAAATGCCCTGCAATGTTTCTTCCTGATGGAGAACAATAAAGACAAGTTGGCAAAAGCCGTTTACCGCTCCATGCAATCAGTCGACAAATTTATCAATTTCGTGAAGTCTGACGGTGCTTGTGAAGAAGGTACATCCTACTGGGGACATGCTGCCGGAAAACTCTATGATTATTTGCAGATACTCTCCGATGGTACAGGTGGTAAACTGTCTCTGTTCAACGAACCGATGATTCGCCGGATGGGAGAATATATGTCCCGCTCATACGTGGGTAATGGCTGGGTGGTGAACTTTGCTGACGCATCGGCACAAGGAGGAGGTGATCCCTTATTAATCTATCGTTTCGGTAAAGCTGTAAACAGCGATGAAATGATGCATTTTGCCGCTTACCTGCTGAATGGGAGAAAGCCGTATGCCACCATGGGCAACGATGCTTTCCGTTCGCTCCAGTCTCTGCTTTGCTGTAATGAACTCGCAAAAGCAACTCCGAAACATGATATGCCGGATGTTACCTGGTATCCCGAAACGGAATTCTGCTATATGAAGAACAAGAATGGTATGTTCGTTGCCGCTAAAGGAGGATTTAATAACGAAAGTCATAATCACAATGATGTAGGGACCTTCTCTCTATACGTGAATACGATTCCCGTGATTATTGATGCCGGTGTAGGTACCTATACCAAACAGACGTTCGGTAAAGACCGCTATACTATCTGGACCATGCAGAGCAATTATCACAACTTGCCGATGATTAACGGAGTACCGCAAAAATTCGGTCAGCAGTATAAAGCGACAAATACAGTTTGCAATGAGAAGAAACGGACATTCTCTACTGATATAGCTACTGCTTATCCGGCAGAGGCGAAAGTGAAAAGTTGGATTCGCTCTTACGCACTTGATAATAATAAATTAACTATTGGCGATACTTATACATTGGATGAGGTTGTTGCTCCTAATCAACTGAATTTCTTAACTTGGGGCAATGTTACTTTCCCGTCTGAAGGGAAAATCCGAATCGAAGTGAAGGGGCAAAAGGTGGAAATGCATTATCCGTCACAATTTAAAGCAGAATTGGAAACAATCAAATTAGATGATCCGCGCCTGTCTAACGTATGGGGCAAGGAGATTTACCGCATCACACTAAAGACAGAAGAAAAGAAAGCGACTGGTAAATATGAATTTGTGATCCAACAAGTGAAGTAAGATGAAGTAGATTCTTTTAAATAAGAAAAAATAAAGTATAAACATTTAAATCACAGTAAGATGAAAAAAGTTTTATTTGCCGGCCTTTTGGTCATTGCAGGAGTAAGTGTAAGTGCACAGAACCTGATAAAGAATGAAAAATTCGCTACCGAAGTAAAGACTAAAGTGACTAACGCTAACAAAGCTGCCGCAGGAGAGTGGTTTATTTTGAATAATGAAGCTGACGGAGTAACTACTATTGCTTGGGAACAAACGGGAGATGCCAAATATCCGAATGCGATGAAATTTGATAATTCCGGTGCCGAAAAAAATATCTCTTGGTACAAGGCTTTTCTGGGACAACGTATTACCGATGGTTTGGAAAAAGGCATCTATGTTCTTACTTTCTATGCAAAAGCTAAAGAAGCTGGTACTCCGGTAGGTGTATACATCAAACAGACCAATGAAGAAAAGAACGATAATGGTAAGTACAATACCACTTTCTTCATGCGTAGAGATTATGATGCGGATGCTCAACCGAATGCTTCGGGTGCACAGTATAACTTTAAGATTAAAGATGCTGATAAATGGACTAAAGTAGTGGTTTATTATGATATGGGACAAGTGGTTAATGCTATTAGCAGCAAGAAGGCAAATGCTGACTTGGAAGTATCTGACACGGATGATGACGCTGCTATTCTGAAAGATTGCTATCTGGCTATTCTTTCACAAAACAAAGGTGGCGTTGTAGAAATCGGCGACGTGACATTGAGAAAAAAATAAAAACTAAGGGTGGGTAAGTGCCTGTCACTCATAAATTGCTATCTTTTTTAGGCACGGATTACACGGATTTCACGGTCTTAAGTATTGTCATTGCTACAAAGTAACCGTGTTAATCCGTGTAATCCGTGCCTAAATTATTAAGAACACATACTTAATATATAGACATCCATAGAATAATCAACCCTCTATTTAGGGTGATACCAAGCGGCTTATTGGATTCCGAGTTTCTTCTTCAAACCCTTTGGCAGAGAATCTTTATGAACCATGACACAAATAGTTTTGGCACGTACATAACTTTCAGACATATTCAGATAACCTCCGGATTTGTTGCTTTCTGCTCCCCAGGAATTCTTGGTAATATAATATTTAGTACCATTCTGGTCTTTTACAATGCCGGTGATGTGCATCAGGTGGTCATCGGTCGTTACAAACTTCTCATAACCGTCCTGACGGATTTCCGGTGTAACATTGATTTCCGGATAAGGATGCTCGAACTTGAACACTTCATCCATACGCTGATATTTAGGCATAGCTTCAAAACGGGCACGATCGGTAGTTGAGTAATCTTTCACGTCCTCTACTTGCGGATTGATGGCGATTCCGTTCTTGAAAGAGAAACCCTGTTCGCTGACATCACCATCCCAACATACGGTATATCCCTTGTTCAATGCATAGTCAATAGCCCCGATCAGTTCGTCCAGCGGAAGATTATACATCGGTTGATTCTCCCAGTTGTCAGGCACTTCAGGTGAGAAGGTTTCATAATAAGGTTTATGAGTGAAACTGGTCAGTTCGATATAATCATCCATATTCAATCCCAAACTTTCAGTGAAAGATTGAGGCGTATATTCCTTGCCTTTATAAGTAAACTTTTCAGGAAGCTTGCCCAAATAAATGTCGAACAGATTGTTGATGAGCGCATCATATTCCGGAGTACGCTTTTTAGAAGCAATATTTGCATCCACCAATGCTTTGAGGTAACGTGACAATGCTCCGTGGTTATGATCTTTGCTGTCGTTTAGCAGTCCGGTGTATACTTCTTCCGGAACGATTCCCGCTTTCTTATAAGCATTCTTGAAAGTGTGTGCCAAACTTCCTTCCCCAATGCTTCCTTTGCCACGACGCAGGTAATTATCTTCGATCTGATTCATGTACTTCTGGCGGACGATAAACATTTCCGAGAGATCATATTCTCCTTTTCCCATACGGAGCAGTTCCGATTCCATAAAAGAAGCGGTGGCAAAGCACCAACAGGTTCCTGTGGAGCCCTGATCTTTGACAGGTGTTGCTTTGTGAGATACAACGGTTGTGAATTCATAACCGGGTGTTTGTGCAAAAGAGGTTACGGCTAGTAAAAGCAGCGCAACCGACATAAATAGCTTTTTCATAATGTGTTTTATTATCTTTCTTCTGCAAATGTATAAAAAAAGCGAGGATACTCGAAAGTTCCTCGCTCTATTTATTATAATTAGTGTGTTTATTTACATGACAACCTGCTGTGACAGCAGTTTTTGAAGTTTACCGTTCAAGGTTTGACACATAGCACCATTTCCCATTGCTTGATAGCGTTTAATACGGTACTGTAACATCATAATTTTTTCATTTGCATTCTTTTTCATAATTTGTTTCCTCTTTTTTTGCCCTCCACGTTTTGAAGAGCGATTTTACATCTTGTTTTCTCTAATAACACTGCAAAGATACGAATTGTTTTTGAATTATATGCTGTAAAACATAAAAATCTTCTTTTTCATTTGAATTTTCTTTTTATAAGGGTTCGAACACGGTCCATGTTACAAACCTGTTACAAAATGCCCGCAATTCTCCGTTGATGACAATATTATTTTTATCTATCACATTTTTATGTACTTATCTAGGCTTTCAGAAAATATTCTTGTATTTTTGTCAGTCAGCAACCTTATTATTAGAATAAACCAAACACTCGTATGAAAACATTCACCCATCTTTTGTGCATCCTGATTTTGTCAATTGTGCTGTTTGCTTGTAACAACGCTCATTTTCTCAAAGAAGAAGCCTACCGGAATCAAGTGGCTCAAGACTTTGAACTGAAAAAACAGGCACTTCCTCATGGAGATTTATTTGCGATCTTTGCCGATTCTGTTTTATCAGTCTACGAGCGCGAAGCATTGATGTTTCTCTATGCTTATATGCCGATAGGGGATGTGACGGACTATTCAGGAGATTATTATCTGGAAAATGTCCGGCTGTCAAAGCAGACGCATAGCGAAATGCCTTGGGGAAAGGAGATTCCCGATGAAGTGTTCCGTCATTTTGTTTTGCCGATCCGGGTGAATAATGAGAATCTGGACGATTCCCGTCGTGTGTTTTATGGCGAGCTGAAAGACAGGGTGAAGGGGCTGCCGATGAAAGAGGCTATATTAGAGGTGAATCACTGGTGTCATGAGAAAGTAGTCTATCGTCCGAGTGATGCGCGTACCAGTTCGCCATTGGCATCCGTCAAGACGGCGTATGGGCGTTGTGGTGAAGAGTCTACATTTACGGTAGCTGCTCTCCGGGCGGTTGGTATTCCGGCGCGTCAGGTGTATACGCCTCGTTGGGCGCATACGGATGATAATCATGCCTGGGTGGAAGCATGGGCGGATGGACATTGGTATTTCTTCGGAGCCTGTGAGCCGGAGCCGGTTTTGAATCTGGGATGGTTCAATGCTCCTGCCAGTCGGGGAATGTTGATGCATACGAAAGTCTTCGGGCGTTATAACGGTCCGGAGGAAATGATGCTTGAAACGCCGAATTATACGGAAATCAATGTGATTGATAATTATGCGCCTACCGCTAAGGCTATCGTGACGGTGACGGATGCCGAAGGACAAGCGGTAGCAGACGCTAAAGTTGAATTTAAGATATACAATTATGCAGAGTTCTATACAGTAGCTACGAAGTATACAGATGCAGAAGGGAAAGCCAGCCTGACTGCCGGTAAAGGAGATATGCTGGTTTGGGCATCCCGTGACGGACGATTTGGCTATGCTAAATTATCTTTTGGAAAAGACAATGCATTGCATCTCTCTTTAGATAAGAAAGAAGGGGAAACTTATTCCTTGCCAATGGATCTTATTCCTCCGGTAGAAGGGGCGAATATCCCCGAAGTCACTCCCGAACAGCGTGCAGAGAATGATCGGCGAATGGCGCAAGAAGACTCCATCCGTAATGCGTATGTGGCAACAATGATGACGGAAAAACAAGCCGAAGAGTGGGTAGACAAGCTGTATGGAAATGCTTTACAATCGGAAAAGAAAGAAAAACTGGCAGACTTTCTGGTTGCTTCGCGCGGAAACTACCAAACATTGAAAGACTTCCTTTTGCCTGTCAGGAAAGAGAAAGATGCTGTCTCATGGGAAGAAATACGTGCCATGTGGATATTAGAGAGTCTTTCGGCAAAAGACCTCCGTGATGTAACTCTGGATGTATTGAATGATCATTTGCAAACGAATCTTTCGGATTGGGAAAAGATAGATACCGAACGTTTTAAAAGAATGTACCTCAATCCTCCTCGTGTAGCCAATGAAATGCTGACTCCTTATAAAAAGGTACTTCGCGAAGCGATTGAAAAAACTGTTTACCAGTCTGTTCCCGATAGCATGAAGCGTGATCCTAAGGTATTAATAGAATGGTGTAGAAAAGAAATTAAAATCAATAATGAATTGAATTCCCAACAGATTCCGATCTCTCCGATGGGTGTGTGGAAAGCACGGGTGGCTGATGAAAAGTCACGTGATATTTTCTTTGTAGCAGCTTGCCGGAGCATGGGATGGGCGTCTGCCCGGATTGATGAAGTGACCGGAAAGGTACAGGTCTTAAATAAAGAATTTGCTCCGGAAGATGTCGATTTCGAGACAGCAGAATCCGCATTGTCCCCAAAAGGAGTATTGAAAGCTACCTATACGCCTATCCGTTCATTAGATAATCCTAAATATTATTCGCATTTCACTCTTTCCAAGTTTAAAGACGGTACCTTCCAGTTGTTGAATTATGACGAAGGAGAGACAGATATGGGGGATGGGACTACATGGCATAATTTATTAAGATATGGGAGAGAGTTTGATGAAGGCTATTATATGATGGTGACCGGAACCCGTCTGGCAAGTGGCGCGGTGCTTTCCAACATTACGTTTTTTACGATAGAACCGGGTAAGACAACGACAGTTGATCTTGTGATGCGTGAAAGCAAAGATCAGGTACAGGTGATCGGCAATTTTAATTCAGAAGCGATCTATCGGCCGGTCGGTGACACCGGGCTGCAAAGTATTTTGCAAACCTGCGGTCGTGGCTATTTTGTGGTGGCTGTTCTCGGGGCAGGGCAGGAACCTACCAATCATGCGTTAAGAGACATAGCCGCTCTAGGCAATGATTTTGAACAGTGGGGGCGTAAGATGGTCTTTCTTTTCCCTTCGGAAGAACAATACAAGAAATTTAATGCTGACGAATTCAAGGGACTTCCGTCTACCATCACTTACGGTATTGATACTGATGACAGCATTCGGAAAGAAATTGTGGCAGCTATGAACTTGAACAATTCCATCCTGCCGGTCTTTATTATTGCCGACACATTTAATAGGATAGTCTTTGTTTCTCAAGGATATACAATCGGTTTAGGGGAACAATTGATGAAAGTTGTACATGGATTATAGGAAAGAGGCTGTATGAATAATCGTTAATTCTTGCTCTTAATATGCTTTTTTCGGAAAAGAATGATTACGTTTGCAGCAAATTATGACTAAGTATATTTTTTGCATATTAGCATGCGCATTTCTGGTATTGGGATTTAGTAATGTTTCCGATAAAGATTTGCAGGGATTTCAGAAAGAAACTGAAATCCGGGTTAATGATATGCAATATAAAGTAGAGTCATGTTGTTGTGTCTCTTCTGCCGGCTTCGATAAGTCAAGTAAAAAAACGCATTCGCAGTTTGTTGATGAGACATCCAATTGTAAAGTCAGTGACTGCATTTTTGATAATATCTCTTTTCCAAGAAGCATTGTTCCTTTCAAGAACTTGAAGTTCAATACAAATACTGTGATTATACAGATATTGAGCTCTCTGAATGTTCAGCTTCCGGAGAACCGTTTGGGTCATACCGACCTTGATGTCAATTACACTAAATATTCGTGTAAGTATTACGTCTACACATTGGCGCATATTCTCATTTAGACAATATTCTTTTCTTTTGGTTGGGTGAGGTGTGTCTTATTCTGATACTTCTCTGCCACTCTTTCCTTTATTTTTATTATTATCTATTTTATTCATGTCAACATGGAAAACAAAGAATGTATTTCCTGTGACTTGGAACAAAAGACGGGTATTGATGTGTCTTATTGCTACCAGTGTGGCAAATGTACGGCCGGATGTGTGTTATCAGAGGAGATGGATTATGCTCCCAGCTATATTCTCCGGTTGTTGCAGACAAAAAATGCTCAAAATGACCGTCGCGTGTTAAGTTCCAATGCCATTTGGATTTGCTTGAATTGCGAAAACTGTATTGCCCGGTGTCCCAAAGAAATAAACATTCCTGAAGTGATGGACTATCTGCGTGAGAAATCCCGTCAAGAAGGATGCATTAGTAAAGAGTCACGCCCTGTTGTAGCTTTCCATTCCGCTTTTCTCGAATCAGTAAAAAGAACAGGAAGACTCTACGAGGTTGGATTGGTGGCAGGTTTTAAAGCCCGTACCTTACGTTTGACACAGGATTTGAATGTGGCTCCTGTTATGTTCGTCAAAGGGAAGCTCAACCTTCTTCCGGAACGGGTAAAAGATGAGAATATGATCAAAAAGATATTTGCACAAACCATTGAAAAGACTCAAAAGTAACTATGAGAATCGGTTTCTATCCGGGATGTTCGCTAAACGGAACTTCTCGTGAATATAATGAATCAGTCAAAGCACTGGCACAGGCGATGGGACTCGAACTGATCGAGTTGAAAGACTGGAACTGTTGCGGTGCAACGGCTGCTCACTCCATGAGCAAACAATTGTCTCTTGCCTTACCTACCCGTGTGTTGGCTTTGGCAGAACAACAGGGATTTCAAGAAATCGTTGTCCCCTGCGCTTCCTGTTACAATCGTTTGAGTGTGGCTCAATACGAATTAATGCACAATGAAGCATTGAAGGATGAAATACTGACTACAGTTGGAATGCGCTACCTCGGTCATGTGAAAATATTGAATGTCATCCAGATGATAGAGAAATATATGCTGGATGCATTAAAAGAGAAGATAGTACGTCCTTTTGCTCATCAAGTGGCTTGTTACTATGGCTGCTTGCTGGTGCGTCCCCATAAAATATTAAACTTCGACCGTTTGGAAGATCCGCAAAGCATGGACAAAATCATGTCTCTGATTGGTGCCACTCCTATTGACTGGGCTTTCAAAACGGAGTGTTGCGGTGCGGGCTTGTCCGTTTCTCGCACAGACCTTGTAGGACGTCTCTCGGGAAATATTCTGAAAGATGCTGACGACCGGGGAGCGGAAGCCGTGATTGTGGCTTGTCCGATGTGTCATTCTAATTTGGATATGCGTCGCCCTGCTATCAACCACTATCTGGCAAAACCTGTTACCATACCGGTTCTTTATATCACACAGGCTATCGGACTGGCTGTCGGACTGACTCCCAAGGAATTGGGACTGGGACGTCATTTTGTAGCTGTAAATTTGAAGGAGGCGGAAGTATGTCTAAAATAGGAGTTTTTATCTGCCATTGCGGTGAAAATATCAGTGTAACTGTCGATTGCGAAAAAGTGGCCGAGGCGGCAAAAGAAATGGAAGGCGTTGCCTATGCCATCGATTATAAATATATGTGTTCCGATCCGGGACAGACATTGATTAAGAACGCCATTAAAGAATATGGATTGGATGGCGTTGTCGTTGCTGCCTGTTCTCCGCGAATGCATGAACCTACCTTTCGGAGGGCATGTGCGGAAGCCGGATTGAATCCTTATCTGTGCGAGATAGCTAATATTCGTGAGCATTGCTCTTGGGTACATGAGAAAGGGGAGGCAACTACCCGTAAGGCTGTCGATATTGTCAAAAGTCTGGTTGAAAAAGTAAAGCGGAATCATCCTTTGGTCCCCATTCAGGTTCCTATCACCAAAAAAGCACTGGTGATTGGAGGAGGAATTGCCGGAATTCAGGCAAGTCTGGACATCGCCAATTGCGGACATCAGGTCATTCTGGTAGAGAAAGAACCGTCTATCGGCGGACATATGTCACAGCTTTCGGAAACTTTTCCTACATTAGACTGTTCGCAGTGTATTCTTACTCCCCGAATGGTGGAAGTAGCGCAGCATCCGAATATCACTCTTTATACGTATGCCGAACTGGAGCATGTGGAAGGCTTTATCGGTAATTTTAAAGCCAGTATACGCCTGAAAGCGAAGAGCATTGATGAGAAATTATGTACCGGTTGCGGACTTTGTACGACTAAATGTCCCAACAAGAAGATACCGAGCGAATTTAATGCCGGTTTGGGAATGCGTACAGCTATTTATGTTCCTTTTCCGCAAGCAGTGCCCAATAAACCGGTGATTGATAAAGAACATTGTACCCATTATCGCAATGGTAAATGCGGAGTTTGTGAAAAGCTATGTCCTACGGGGGCTATCCGTTTCGGACAGGAGGATCGTATTATCACTGAAGAAGTCGGAGCAATTGTAGTGACTACGGGATTCAATGTATTAAATACCGACTTCTTCCCCGAATATGGATATGGAAAATACAAAGATGTCATTACCGGATTGCAGTTTGAGCGTCTGGCATCGGCTTCCGGTCCTACATTCGGAGAGATTCGCCGTCCGTCTGACGGACAGATTCCTCAAAAGATTGTATTTGTAGCCTGTGCCGGTTCCCGTGATCCGGCCAAAGGAATTCCTTATTGCTCTAAGATATGCTGTATGTACACTGCCAAACATGCGATGCTTTATCAGCACAAGGTACATGGTGGCGAATCGTACGTGTTCTACATGGATATTCGTGCCGGAGGAAAGAATTATGAAGAATTTGTGCGCCGTGCCATTGAAGAGGATGGAGTGAATTACGTCCGTGGTCGCGTCGCCCGCATATATGAGAAGAACGGTAAATTGATTGTTAAAGGAGTAGACACCCTGTTGGGAGCATCACCTGTCGAGATAGAAGCTGACATGGTAGTGCTTGCCACAGCGGGAGTCGCCAACAAGGGAGCGGAAGAACTGGCGCAGAAGATGCACATTTCCTATGACCCTTATCAGTTTTTTGCCGAATCTCACCCCAAACTGAAACCGGTGGAAACGAATACAGCCGGAATCTATCTGGCAGGAGCCTGTCAGGCACCGAAAGATATTCCCGAAACAGTGGGAATGGCTTCGGGAGCCGCTGTGAAAGTAGCAGGATTGTTTTCACAGGCAAATCTGGTTCGTGAGCCGTTGATAGCCGTTGTCAATCGTACTGCCCCTCCGTTATTCAGTACTTGCGTAGGATGTTTCATGTGTCAGACAGCTTGTCCTTATCAGGCTATCGAACGTGAAGAAATAAAAGACAGGAATGGGAATGTAATAAAGACAGTTGCTAAAGTAAATCCCGGACTTTGTCAGGGTTGTGGTACCTGTGTTGCTTTCTGCCGTTCCAAATCTATTGATATACAGGGATATTCCAATGAACAGGTCTATGCCGAAGTGATGGCATTGCTGAACCATTAAAAAGAGAGTAAGCTATGAACGAAAATAAGATCGAGAATAATCAAGAATTTGAACCGCGCATTGTAGCTTTTGTCTGTAATTGGTGCACGTATGCCGGGGCAGACCTGACAGGTACGAGCAGGTTGAAATATGCGGCTAATGTAGAAATTGTTCGCTTCCCCTGTACAGGAAGAATTGACTTTATGTTACTGTTGAAAGCCTTTGCCGGAGGTGCTGATGGAATTATCGTTTCGGGTTGTCATCCGAATGACTGTCATTATACATCTGGAAACTTCCACGCACGTCGTCGTTGGATTGTATTCCGCGGACTGCTCGACTTCTTGGGTATTGATGTACGTCGTATCCGTTATTCATGGGTGTCGGCGGCGGAGGGAGCCAAGTGGGCTGATCTGGTGAATGAAACAGTTGCCGGAATCCGTGAACTGGGACCTTATCTGGAGTATCAGAAAGCTTCGGACTATTTGGAAAAGGAGGCTATCTATGAGTAAACTGACAGAAAAAGCAGTTGCTTTGTTACAAGAAGGAGAAGTGAATCTTGTGATAGGCTATGAAGAAGGAAATCACGGAACACGTCCTCTCTTTTGCCGGCAGGCAGAAAATGCCGACAGACTGATACTGGACGACCGTTGCACGAATAATATTGCAGTCTATCTGACAAAACGGGAATTAACAGGAACAGGCAAAGTGGCTATAACAGCTGCGGTTCCGGCATTACGGACGATTGTTCAATTGGCATTCGAAAACCAGTTGAAAGAAGATAATCTTCTGGTACTGACCGTTGACGGACACGGAGAACTTATCCAGTTTAAAGGATTTGATGAAATAAAAACATATCTGGCAGATTTTCCCTTGGTTATTAGCGAGGAGAATCTTCAACTGATTGATCGTCTGAAAAAGATGAGTCGTGAAGAGCGGTGGAAATACTGGATGGGGGAAATGTCGAAATGCATCAAATGTTATGCTTGCCGGGCTGCCTGTCCGTTGTGTTATTGCAGCCGGTGTATTGTGGAGGTCAATTGTCCGCAGTGGGTACAACCCTGGTCTGCTCCGCTGACAAATATGGAGTGGCAGATTAACCGCGTGATGCACATGGCAGGACGCTGTATCGGTTGTGGCGCTTGTAAGCAAGCTTGTCCGGTGGGGATTCCTCTTCATTTGATGACACAAAGTATGATGGAAGACATTCAGGACGAGTTCGGGGTTGCTCCCGGTGCTATCAATCCTGCGGGAAATGTACTTTCTACCTTCAAGGCAGAAGATAAAGAGAACTTTATACATTAAAAGAAAGTAATGGAAAATCTACATATCAGTAAAAGCAGTCTGCAAGAATGGTTTCACCAGATGGTGAAAAAGGAAATGCATATTTTTGCTCCTGTGCGTTCAGGAGATAAAGTAGACTTCAAAAGAGTGACTTCTTACGATGAGGTAGCGACGGACTATGTGCAGACTACCCAGTCGGCTAAACGATTTGCGTTCCCGAAAACAGAAGTGCTGTTCTCTTATCAGAAAGACGGGAAAGAAGCTACTTTGCAGGAAGCGGATATTAATGCAATTCCCGAAATGATTCTCTGGAAAATCCGTCCTTGTGATGCGGCAGGGGTTGCACCCCTTTCCGGTATTTTTAATTGGGATTATAAAGATAAACTATATAATGCCCGGCGGGAGAAAATGACATTAATCAGCTTCAGTTGTGCACAATGCGATGAATCATGTTTCTGTACTTCCGTTCACGGGGGGCCCGGTAATACTGCCGGCAGTGATATTCAGATTACGGAGTTGCCGGATCAGAGTGCATTGGTGGAAGTCTTGACAGCAAAAGGCAAAGCATTGGTTAAATTCTTTGTGAAAGAATATACACCTGCCGAAGAAATAGATAAGGAACAATATCTGGCATCCGTTCCCATTCGTTTCAATGTTGATAATGTACGGGAGAAGTTGGCGGGAGCATTCGACAGTCCTGTTTGGAAACAACAGTCCGAACGCTGTTTGGGATGTGGCGCATGCGCTTATGTTTGTCCAACCTGTGCCTGTTTTGATATTCAGGAAGATGCCAAAGGTTCGTCCGGCCATCGTGTCCGTTGTTGGGATTCTTGCGGCTTTTCGCTGTTTACCCTTCATACGTCCGGACATAATCCGCGTCCGACACAAAGCACCCGTTGGCGTCAGCGCATTTTGCATAAGTTCTCCTATATGCCTGAACGGATACAGGAAACCGGTTGTACCGGATGCGGACGTTGTTCACGTGCCTGCCCGGTAGATATGAATATACTTGAACACTTAATATCGATATCAAGCCATGAATGAGCAGTCGAATATATATATCTTCCGTACCTGATGGTGATTGAGAAGATAACCCATGAAGCTCCGGGAGTGAAGACTTTCCGGTTAAGATTTAAAGACGAGAAGGAAGGAGAAGCCTTTCATTTCAAAGCCGGACAGTTCGGTGAATACTCTGCGTTTGGTGAAGGAGAGTCAACTTTCTGTATTGCTTCGTCGCCTACTCGTAAAGGATATATCGAGTGTACATTCCGCCAGGCAGGACGGGTGACTACCGGACTTGCCAAACTGGAAGAAGGAGCTACCGTCGGTTTTCGCGGACCTTTCGGAAACACATTTCCGTTGGACGAGTGGAAAGGAAAGAATCTGTTGTTCGTTGCAGGTGGTATAGCACTTCCGCCGATGCGTTGCGTCATCTGGAATGCATTGGACAGGCGGGAAGATTTTAAAGATATAACGATTGTTTACGGAGCCAAGTCTGTTAACGACCTGGTATATAAAGAAGAGCTGAAAGAATGGGAAAAACGTCTGGATGTCAATCTGATAACTACGGTTGATCCCGGGGGGGAGACTCCCGACTGGACAGGAAAAGTCGGTTTTGTACCTTCGGTGCTTGAGGCTGCTGCACCTGCCAGTGCAGATACTGTGGCAATAGTTTGCGGACCTCCGGTGATGATAAAGTTCACTTTTCCTGTATTGGAGAAGTTAGGCTTTGCCGATGAGAATATTTATACCACCCTGGAGAACCGGATGAAATGTGGTGTTAGAAAATGTGGACGGTGTAATGTCGGGAAGTTGTATGTCTGTAAAGACGGTCCCGTATTTACCAAAGCCCAGTTGAATGATATACCTCCTGAATACTAATGATAAGGTGTTTAAGGATTAAAATATTGTGTTTTCCGTTGTGAAACGGGAGTTACGTCGTATAAAAGCAAGGATATATACCGAAGTGATTTCAGGCAAATAATATCCGCCGATTGTTTTTATATGGTGATGAGGAATGCCCAGTGGGATTAACTTTCATGTGTGTCTAAATTTTATAATGGTTTCACCATTGGGCGCCTCTTCTTTATTTTGAATATGATTGTACAACCTAATTTTTATATTACTATGATTCATTTATTACTATCTACTCTTGCGATGATGGGGCTTACTTTCCTCATCGGTTTTTTTGTCGCTGCGGTCATCAAGTTGATTGCCTATGCGGCTGATTCATTTGATTTTTATAGTTCCCACCGTTTGGAGCTACTCCGGCTACGACGCTGGCGGCAGCATCGGCAGAAGGTGGAAAGATTAGTCCGGCAAATACCTATTGTAGATGAAGATGCTTTAGGAGATTCTCGTGAAGACTATAGTAGGGGGATTGACAGGAACTTTACTGGTTATCCCGGCTATTATCATGGAGTGAGTCCGGGAGCTTCGGAAAATAATCTGGTTAATTATTATTATTCGCAGGATACCCGTGAATTTTTTCTTCGGGAAGAAGAGCAGGTACATGCCAATAAGAAGAACTCAAAGAAACTGACTAACAACAAACAATGAAAGAAAACTAATTTATGGAAAATATAGATTTTGCTACCTTATTTCAAGGTATTGGTACAATGATGGCAAGCGGATGGGTGCTTGCTTCTGCAAGAGTTTTTCTGGTACTTCTCGGTCTGTTACTGATCTATTTGGGCTGGAAAGGTATCCTCGAACCTATGGTGATGATTCCGATGGGACTCGGAATGGTGGCTATCAACTGCGGAACACTGATGATGCCCGACGGCACACTAGGTAACCTCTTTCTCGATCCGATGCTTTCAGATACGGATCAATTAATGAATACCATGCAGATAGATTTCCTGCAACCTGTTTACACCCTGACGTTTAGTAATGGGCTCATAGCCTGCTTTGTCTTTATGGGTATCGGGGCGCTTCTGGATGTCGGATTCTTGCTTCAGAAACCATTTGCAAGTATATTCCTTGCTCTGTGTGCAGAACTGGGTACTTTCCTGACGGTTCCTATTGCTTCCGCTCTCGGCCTGACTCTCAAAGAAAGTGCATCAGTGGCGATGGTAGGTGGAGCAGACGGACCGATGGTCTTGTTTACTTCACTGGCATTGGCAAAGCATTTGTTTGTGCCTATTACGGTGGTTGCCTATCTTTATTTAGGATTGACATATGGAGGCTATCCTTACCTTGTGAAGCTGTTGGTTCCCAAACGTTTCCGTGCTATTAAGATGGTGACAAAGAAAGCTCCGAAGAATTACGATGCTAAAGTAAAACTGGCTTTCTCTGCTGTTCTTTGTGCTATTCTCTGTTTCTTATTCCCGGTAGCTTCTCCTTTGTTTTTCTCTTTGTTCCTGGGGGTTGCTGTTCGTGAGTCGGGTATGAAACACATCTATGATTTTGTGAGCGGTCCGTTGCTTTATGGATCGACTTTTATGTTGGGCGTGTTGCTGGGTGTACTTTGTGATGCACATCTGCTGCTCGATCCGAAGATATTGAAACTATTAGTATTAGGCATTGTAGCATTATTACTTTCCGGTATCGGAGGAATAATCGGAGGATATATCATGTATATTATTAAACGGGGTAATTACAATCCGGTCATCGGTATTGCAGCAGTTAGCTGTGTGCCGACTACCGCAAAGGTTGCACAAAAGATTGTAAGCAAAGATAATCCGGACTCATTCGTCTTGGGAGATGCCTTGGGAGCTAATATCTCGGGAGTAATTACTTCGGCTATTATTACAGGTATTTATATTACGGTGATTCCTTATTTATAAATAAAGGTATAGCAGTTTTTCTTGATACCGCTGGTGGTAATGCAAAACAGAAATGGTGAACAAAAGGCTTAAAGCTGTATGTTCACCATTTCTTAGTATATAGTAGAGAGGCGATCACTTACATTCCTTTATATAAAGCCTCCACTGTTTCTTTGACTCTTCGCACGGAAGTCACATTTCGTTCGTACTCGTTGATATGTACTGTTCCTCCCATTGAGACAACTTCATTTCTGAATTTCATTTCACTTTGAATACTTTCGCGTGCCGAGAAATGAAACTCATTGATTCCGGTTCCTGCCGCAATCCGTGCAATATTATTTTCATTTACTCCACAGCCGGCAAGTAACGTAATTCTTCCCGCAGCCAGTCCTTGCAATTCTTTTAAAAGACCGATACCTTGTTCAGCCGTAGGTTGCTGACCGGAAGTCAGAATACGGTTGCATCCCAGCTCGATGATCTCCTCCAATGCTTTTTGAGGATTACGACATACGTCGAATGCCCGGTGGAAGGTGACTGACAGCCCTTTAGAGGCTTCCATTAGAATCTGCATTGATGTTAAGTCTACTTCGCCGTTTGCTGTCAGGCAACCGAATACAACTCCGTCCGCTCCCAATTTTCGTGCGATTTCGATGTCTTTCAGCATTGTTCTGATTTCCATCTCCGAATAAAGAAAATCTCCTCCACGTGGCCGGATAATAACATGCAGGCGGGTATGAGCCAATACTTCTCTTGCAATGGCTATTTCACCATAGGAAGGGGTTGTCCCGCCTTCCGGTATTCCGGCACATAATTCCACGCGGTTGGCACCACCTTCCTGTGCAGCCAGACAGCTTTCTACTGAATTGGTACAAATCTCAATTTGATACTTTTCCATAGTCTTGTACTAAAAAAGGGCGAATTTCTTCGCCCTTATATGAATCTTCTTTTGAATAGTTGCTTTATTTAGCGAAACTAACCGCACGTGTTTCACGAATGACGGTAATTTTCACTTGTCCCGGATAAGTCATTTCATCCTGGATCTTCTTAGCGATTTCGCCTGACAGGCTTTCTGTCTGCTTGTCGTCAATCTTATCCGCACCAACGATCACGCGGAGTTCGCGCCCTGCCTGGATAGCATAAGTCTTTGTTACACCCGGATAAGCCATTGCCAATTGTTCGAGATCGTTCAGACGCTTGATGTAAGCCTCTACGATTTCGCGACGTGCACCCGGACGTGCACCGGAGATGGCGTCACATACCTGTACGATAGGAGCCAGTAAGCTGGTCATTTCCGTCTCGTCGTGGTGAGCACCGATAGCGTTGCAGATATCCGGTTTTTCTTTGTATTTCTCGGCAAGTTTCATACCCAGCAATGCGTGCGGCAATTCCGGTTCTTCATCAGGCACTTTACCGATATCATGCAGCAAACCTGCACGTTTCGCTTTCTTCGGGTTCAATCCCAGTTCAGATGCCATCACAGCACAAAGATTGGCTGTTTCACGTGCATGCTGCAATAGGTTCTGACCATAAGAAGAACGATATTTCATCTTACCGATGATACGGATCAATTCAGGATGCAGACCGTGGATACCCAAGTCGATGGTTGTGCGTTTACCAGTTTCGATAATTTCTTCTTCCACCTGTTTGCGAACTTTAGCTACCACTTCCTCGATACGGGCAGGATGGATACGTCCGTCGGTCACAAGCTGATGCAGTGCCAAGCGGGCAATTTCACGGCGAACCGGGTCGAAAGCAGAAAGAACGATTGCTTCCGGAGTGTCGTCAACAACGATTTCAACGCCGGTAGCAGCTTCCAAAGCACGGATATTACGTCCTTCACGTCCGATAATACGTCCTTTGATTTCATCTGATTCAATATGGAATACCGTAACAGAGTTTTCGATGGCAGTTTCCGTAGCTACCCGTTGGATAGACTGGATAACGATCCGTTTCGCTTCTTTGCTGGCAGTTAACTTGGCATCATCCATAATGTCGTTGATGAATGATTGTGCCTGCGTTTTAGCTTCTTCTTTCAGTGATTCTACCAAACGTTCTTTAGCTTCCTCGGCAGACAATCCGGAGATTGCTTCCAGTTTCTCGATTTCCTGTTGTTGCAGTCTGTCGAGTTCATCTTTTTTCTTATCGACAATGACAAGTTGCGCTTCCAGATTCTCTTTTACAGCTTCGGCTTCCATCTTTTTGCGTTGGATTTCTTCCTGACGCTGGCTAAGAACCATTTCACGTTGTTTCAGTTTGTTTTCCGCCTGCTGAATCTTCTGATTCCGCAATGCTACCTCCTTTTCAAGATCTGCTTTTTTATTCAGGAATTTCTCCTTTACTTCAAGCAGCTTGTTTTTCTTAATTACTTCCGCTTCCGTCTCCGCTTCTTTCAGGACATTATCGTATTTGGATTTCAGTACATACCGGAATAGTATATATGAAAGGATTCCTCCTACGATGAAGCAGGCAATTGCTGTTGCTATTATTGCTATCATTCTACATTTAATTTAAGTATATAAATAAAAACGCACCGCCAAATATCAAAGCATATACTTTTGCTTGGATATTGTGCAGTGCGTGGTTGTTTTATCTCTTATCAGTGAATAGCCGGTCAGGATTCATTCCTCCTTAAAATAATCCTCCAGCAATTCTGTCAGTTCTTTTACCTTCTCCACATAGGGGCTGGTATCATTACGTTGCATCAATTGCAGTCTCTCTAACGAGAACTGATAGGCTACCATGGCAATAATTTTCTCCGGTTCCAGGTTCTTATAAACCTCCCGATACTTATTAAGCCTGATATTTACCTGCTTGGCGGCTTCCCGTACCATTTCTTCTTCCTCACGGTTGATGGTTAGCGGATAGTTTGAATCTGCTATCTGCAGGTTTATCTTTATTTTATCGTTCATACATCTTCTTCTTATTCATTCAACAAAGCGATGCATTTATCGACTTCACGCACTAATTTTGACAATCGCAGCTTCGTCTCTTTTACGTCGCTGCCGTTAAGGCTGATTGCCGTAGCTGTTTTTAGGTTTGTATAGCTGACTTCCAATTCATTGTATTGAGCTTGTACCTTCTCGTTTTTCAGCTTTTCATTATCGAGAAGCTTCTTCAACTCGGCATTTTCACGCTTTAGTTCATCGTGTAAATAAATCAAATGCCGGAGTTGCGTTTCAAAGGAATTCAATAACTTTTTTTCTTCTTCTGTCATCACTACACCAAAATTGTACACAAAAATACGATTAACTCTGATATTACAAAAACTTTTTATGAGAAAATGTTCTTTTTAGCCTAAATTAGCCATGAACGGAGGGGAAAGTAGAGTATTGCATAGGAAGTAAGTGCCGACTGCTTTTATAATATAAGGTATATATAAGTATGTGTTCATAATTAGTCTATATAATAATTTAGGCACGGATTACACGGATTAACGCGGTTGCTTCGCGGCAATGACAACACTAAAGACCGTGTAATCCGTGTTATCCGTGCCTGAAAAAATAGAGATTGATTGGTAATCTCTCTATTTACAGCTCAAACCGGCTCTTTTCCCAGCATTTTGAACAATTTTTGTCCTTTATTGATTTGTCATTTTCCTTCTTTGCTGATAAATACCAGTATGTTTGCGTACCGAACTGACGGGCTCAAATTATAAACATAAACATTTGTATTATCTAACCATGAAAAAGTATTATTTACTATCTCTTGTGGCAGCTTCTTTGATGGGAGTAACTTGTATTCAATGTACTTCTCCGAAACAAAAAAGTGGTGAGAATGCTCTTCCGCAGAAGAGTGAATTGTTTGCAAAATTACCGGATTGTTGTCCGACTCCGGATGGAATGGCTATCGCTCCTAATGGAGATTTGATTCTGGCCTGTCCGAATTTTGCAGATATCACGCAGCCTGCTTGTCTGATGCGCATCACTAAAAATGGCGAGATTGCGAAATGGATGGATGTTCCGGTGTTGGAAGAAACCGGCTGGGCTTCTCCGATGGGGATTGCCTTTAATGAAGAGGGTGATCTGTTTATTTGCGACAATCAAGGTTGGAGCGGAGCAGAGAAAGCACAGAATAAAGGACGTGTTCTTCGTCTGAAGTTTGAAAACGACCAATTAAAAGAAACAATCACTGTGGCATCCGGTATGGAGCATCCTAACGGACTGCGTATCCGTAACGGGAAATTGTACGTCACCCAGAGTTCATTATCACAGATAAAAGATCCTTCGGGATTGTTGGTCAGCGGGGTATATTGCTTTGATATGAATGACCGTGATGTGGCAGTGACTAATACATTAGAAGATAAAAACCTTATTACCACCGTTATCACAAAGAACCCGGAAGTGCAATATGGACTGGATGGAATTGTTTTCAACGAAGCGGGCGACCTCTTTGTAGGGAACTTCGGTGATGGAGCTGTTCATCGCATAAAGATGGATGTGGAAGGGAATGTACTTAGTAATGATGTATGGGCGCAAGATACCACCCAGTTACGTACCACGGACGGAATGTGTATAGACGATAAAGGTAAAATCTGGGTAGCGGATTTCTCGGCAAATGCAGTTGCATGTATTGATAAAGACGGAAAAATTCAGCGTATTGCTCAAAGTCCTGACTGTGACGGAAGCGACGGAGGTCTGGATCAGCCGGGCGAACCTATCGTATGGAACGGACAGGTGATTGTATCTTGCTTCGACTTGGTGACCGGACCGGATAAGGTAAACACGAAACACGACAAGCCTTTCACACTGGCTAAGTTGTCTTTGGAATAAATAAACAACCCCGAACTACTATTATAAACCTAAAAAACACATTATCAATTATATGAAACAATATCTATCGACCTTTGCCGGCTCTGCCATCTGTGGCGGATTTGCATTTGGCATTTGGCCGGAACTTTGGAAGACATACGGTCTGATGGGAGGCTGGTTGGCAGCCACACTGATTATCGGCATTATGTGGTATATGAACCATTATCATGGAGCTATTCTGAATCCTCCGGGAAAAATATGGCTGGATCAGGGCTGGTGTATCGGTTCTGCCGGGATTGCCTGGGGAATTGTCCGCTTTCAAGGCGATATCACCAACTTCTTTTATGCAGTACCTACCTTAATCTGTTGTCTGATAGGAGGTGCCTTGGCAGGAATATTAGTATGGAAAATCCGTTCGTGCGATTGTGCCCGGAAGATAAACTAAGGAGGAAAGAACAATGAGCGAATGGTTACAGACTTATAATGAATTCTTCGGCATGTATCATGCCGGAATCATCACATCTATTTTCGGAGCTTTTGCCGTCACCTTTACCGTGTTGATGAGTTGGCCTAAATTAGTAAAGGACTTTGGTCCGATAGGTGGATTTATGGCGGCCGCCCTTATTATCGGTACTTTTTGGATAGTCAATCACAAACTGCCCGGATTTGGTTTTTCCACCGGACTCTTAAATGATGCTGAAGGTCTGCCGATGCAATTCAGTTTGATTCATCAGGGAAATCGCGGCAGTGCTCCCTGGGTAGATATGGGATGGGCGATTGCGATGGGCTTCATTCTGGCCGATGTACTTTGCGCACCGAAAGGCACGCGTGGGGGACTAATGAAAGAAGCATTTCCCCGTTGGCTGGTGATTATCCTGGGCGGTATCGTCGGTGGTCTTTTCGTCGGACTTACCGGATACACGAATGCGGCACTCTGAATTAATTAACTGAAAAGAAGAAAGAACATATATGTATATATTAGCACATGACTTGGGTACCAGCGGTAATAAAGCAACCTTATTCGACGAATCGGGATTGTTGATTGCTTCACGTACAGCCGCATACCCTACAGATTACGCTTCCGGCAACCGGGCGGAACAGAATCCGCTCCATTGGTGGAAAGCGATTGTAGATACCACGCAGGCACTTCTCCAACTGGTATCTCCCAATGATATTGCCGGTGTGGCACTTAGCGGACAAATGATGGGTTGTCTTTGTGTGGATAAAAACGGTCACCCGCTTCGTCCTCACATGCTTTATTGCGACCAGCGTTCGCAGGAAGAAGAGACTATTCTTTCCGAAAAGATAGACCCGCTTCATTTCTATGAAATCACGGGACACCGGATCAGCGCTTCCTATTCTATTGAGAAACTGATGTGGGTAAAGAAGCACGAACCGGAAATCTTTGCACAGACAGCCAAGATATTGAATGCCAAGGATTATATCAACTTCCGCCTCTGCGGCACTCTAGCCACAGATCCCTCGGATGCTTCGGGTACCAATGCATACGACCTGAACCGTTGGCAATGGAGTGAAGAAATCATAGAAGCTGCCGGACTCGATCTTTCCTTATTCCCGGAAGTCCGTTCGTCTATTGACGTCATCGGTGAAGTGACCAACGAAGCTGCCCGTGAAACAGGACTGCTTGCCGGAACACCCGTAATCTGTGGTGGAGGCGATGGTAGTTGTGCCGGAGTAGGCGTCGGCTGTGTGGCTCCGGGTAGCGCATACAACTATCTGGGGTCTTCCTCTTGGGTAGCTCTGACAGTAGAAAAGCCGATTGTAGACGAACAACGCCGCACCATGAATTGGGCGCACGTAGTGCCGGACATGCTGCATCCGTCGGGAACGATGCAGGCGGCAGGCTCTTCCTACAACTGGATGATTAACCAACTCTGCCAGCACGAGCAGGCATTGGCTGCTCAACTCGGACGTAGCGTGTTCGAACTGATTGACGAACAGATCCTTTCCTCTCCGATAGGAGCCAATAAACTCCTATTCTTACCTTATATGCTTGGTGAACGTACTCCCCGTTGGAATGTAGATGCCAAAGGAGCATTTATCGGTCTGACGCTGGGGCATACACATGGCGATATGCTACGTGCTGTGATGGAGGGAATTACTCTCAATCTGGGATTTATCGTCAATATCTTCCGCAAACACGTTCCCATCGACCAGGTGACGGTGATTGGAGGATGTGCGCAAAACCCTGTATGGCGTCAGATGATGGCAGACATTTATCAGGCGGAAATCCGTGTACCTAATTATCTGGAAGAGGCTACTTCGATGGGAGCAGCTATTCTGGCAGGTATCGGTGCGGGAGTCTTTAAAGACTTCTCTGTGATAGACCGCTTTGTCCGTATTGAACAGACCGTGCAGCCGATTCAGGAAAACGTGAAGAAGTATGAGACTTGGATGCCTGTTTTTGATAAAGCTTATCACGCCTTGTGCGATATGTATACTGAAATTGCAAAAACTGAATTATAATCTGTATAAAACCTAATAATCGAATGAAAACAGTAATAGTGCCGGCTCCTGGCAAAATAGAAATACGACAGGTGGAAACTCCTGTTATCAATGCTTATCAGGCATTGGTGAAAACGGAAATGGTCGCTTTGTGTAATGCGACTGACAGTAAACTGATAGCCGGAAAATTCCCCGGAGTGGATACTTATCCATTGGCTTTGGGGCATGAAAATGCCGGAATTGTAGTGGCTGTCGGTGAAAAAGTACGTAACTTTAAGGTAGGCGACCGTGCTATTGGCGGTCTTATTTCCGATTTTGGCGCGCAAGGTGTCAATAGCGGCTGGGGTGGTTTCAGCGAATATGTGGTAGTGAACGACTTTGAGGTACTGAAAGAAGAGGGACTGGCTACCCCCGAACAGGGATGCTGGGACAGTTTTGAGATTCAGAACACAGTTCCTTCTCATGTGCAACCGGAAGAAGCGGTCATTTCTTGTACCTGGCGCGAAGTGTTGGGAGCTTTCAAGGATTTCAATCTGACTCCGGGGAAAAAGGTGATTGTAGTAGGCTCCGGTCCTGTAGGATTGAGCTTTGTGAAGTTGGGTAAATTGTTCGGTCTGGGACAGATTGACATTGTCGATATGCTTCCCGCTAAACTGGAAGTAGCCCGCCGGATGGGAGCAGACAACGGATATACACCCGCCGAAATCAGTACTCCGGATTTTATTGCCGCGGCTAATCGCTCTTATGATGCTGTCATTGATGCGGTAGGACTGGATGTAGTCGTAAATTCCGTATTACCATTGGTGAAGATGGGTGGAGATGTGTGTGTCTATGGCGTTATGACTAAGAATCCAACCTTCGACTTGTCGAAAGCTCCTTATAACTTCGACCTGCACATGCATCAATGGCCTACCCGTTCCGAAGAAAAGGCGGCAATGGTCACATTGGCACAATGGATTGAAGAGGGCAGACTTTCTGCATCCGACTTTATCACGCATCGCTTTGCGATAGAAGAAATAGAAGAAGCCTTTGCTGCCGTGAAGCGGGGTGAAGTATTGAAATGCGTATTGACTTTTTAAGAAACTGTATATTTATAATAACTTATTAAACGACTCAAAATAATGGAAAAGAAGAATATAAACGAAGTGATTGCAGAATTATCAGTAGAGCAGTTGGCAGGTATGATCGACCATACATTCCTGAAACCTTTCGGTGATGCATCACCTATTGAGAAACTTTGTGCGGAAGCCCGTCAGTATCAGTTTGCAATGGTAGCCATCAATCCTGCGGAAGTAGAAATTTGTGTGAAGTTGCTTGAAGGATCAGGAGTGCGTGTAGGAGCCGCTATCGGTTTTCCGTTGGGACAGAACACAGTAGAGTGCAAAGCATTTGAAACCCGTGATGCCATTGCCAAAGGTGCTACTGAAATAGATACAGTCATCAATGTTCGTGCTTTACAGAAAGGACAGATTGAAATTGTAAAGAAAGAGATTGAAGACATGGTTTCTATCTGCAAACCTGCCGGTGTGATCTGTAAAGTCATTCTTGAAACTTGTTATCTGACGGATGAAGAGAAAGAAACCGTATGTCGTATAGCTAAAGAAGCCGGAGTGGATTTTGTGAAAACCTCTACCGGATTCGGTACGGCAGGAGCAACGGTGCAGGATGTAGCATTGATGCGTCGTGTGGTAGGACCTACTATCGGAGTGAAAGCAGCAGGTGGTATTCGCGATCTGGATTCTGCGTTGGCATTGATTCAGGCGGGCGCTACCCGTATCGGTACATCAAGCGGTATTCAGATTATAGAATCCTATAAGGAACTGAAGAAAGGTTTGTAATCGTTCTCTTTTCAGGAAGGTAAATTTAAGGTAAATAAGAAGATAAAATGATAAGATCGAAATTAATGAAGCTGTTGAAGTGTGGGATGGCATGCTGTGTGTTCCTCTCCATCGTAGCATGGCAGACGAAAGACACTTCCCTTCAGCCTACCGACGCGAAAGGTTTTATCGTCGAGATTCAGAAGAAATACGCGGAAATTCAGGCGATAAAACAGAAAGGTAATCAGGAAGAAACAGAAAACAAGATAAAAGCCGTGCACCGGAGATTGACGCGTGCCTATCCGGTCTATTACGATTGGTGGCTACAGGATGGAACAACGGGTGATGTAGACTGGTTTAACAAGAGTTTTAATCAGGAACTTTCCGTGCGTTTACAGAAGCTGAACATCAAAGCTGCCGTGATTAATACACCGGAAAGCATCGAATCGGCTTTCCTGTCTTATCTGAAAGCGTGTGAACAAAGACGTATCAAGCGTTTGGAAGCCTTCACTGCAGATAAACCGGAGATTGTTTTTACAAAGTACAGAACGTTGCGTCCCTCTTTCTTTGCTTATACCGAAGGAGTGTCGGATGCCCGTGCTGAATGCAACTACATTGCGGGCGGTGCGTTGGCGAAATTGAAGATGAATGGAATTTGGGCGGAAGTAGAAACCATGCTGACAGATGAAGAAGGAGTAGTGCGTGATCCGAATCTTCATTTTGATGGTCAGCATCTGCTTTTCTCCTGGAAGAAATCCCGCAAGGAAGACGACTTCCATCTGTATGAAATGGATTTAAAGACACGGGAAATCAAGCAGTTGACTTTCGGAAAAGGACATGCCGACATTGAAGGCATTTACTTGCCGGATGACAATATCCTGTTCAACTCTACCCGTTGCGGAAGTACGGTAGACTGCTGGTTTACAGAAGTCAGCAATATGTATCTCTGCGACAGGGAGGGGCGTTATATGCGTCAGGTCGGTTTCGACCAGGTGCATACGGTAACACCGACTTTGTTGGATGATGGTCGGGTGGTCTATACTCGCTGGGATTACAATGACCGCGGCCAGATATGGGCGCAGCCTTTGTTCCAAATGAATCCCGATGGAACAGGACAGGCTGAATATTACGGAATGAATAGCTGGTTTCCGACAACGGTGGCACAGATTCGTCAGATTCCCGGTACTCGTAAGTTGATGGGAGTTTTTATGGGTCACCATACTCCTCAACATGGCAAACTGGGTATCATAGATCCTGAAGCCGGACGTGATGAGAATGAAGGTGTTATGTTCGTAGCTCCGGTACATAAGCCGGAACCGGAACGTATTGACGGTTATGGAAAGTTTACCGATCAGTTCCAGCATCCTTTTCCATTGAGCGAGAAGGAATTTTTAATATCGTATACTCCGTTGGGTTATTACGTCGGACATCCGATGGAATTTGGTGTTTATTGGATGAATGCGGACGGAGAACGTGAATTACTCGTATCCGATGCGCGTATATCCTGCAACCAGCCTGTGTTGGTCGCTCCCCGTAAACGTCCGTTCCGCCGTTCATCTTCGGTAGATTATACAAAGAATGAAGGCGTATATTATATGCAGAATATCTACGAGGGTAATGGATTGAAAGGTGTGAAACCGGGAACTATCAAACAGTTGCGTGTGGTGGAAATCCAGTTCCGTGCAGCAGGTGTAGGTGAAGTGAACGGTAAAGGTGAAGGAGGAGGAGCTATTATGAGTACTCCAGTAGGAGTGGGAAATGCAGCATGGGATGTGAAGCGGGTTTTAGGAATAACGGAAGTGTATCCTGATGGTTCTGCTTTCTTTAAAGTTCCTGCACGCAGACCGCTTTATTTTCAGGCATTAGACGAAAACGGACGTGTCGTACAAACTATGCGTAGTTGGTCTACTTTGCAGCCGAACGAAGTGCAGAGTTGTGTAGGATGCCACGAACATAAGAACACGGTTCCTGTAGCAGGGCATCCGGTATCCATGGCAATGAACAAAGGTGTCAAGGCATTGGCTCCGGAAGATGAGATGGGCGAACGCAATTTCAGTTACCTGAAAGAAATACAACCTATCTGGGACAAGCATTGTATCTCCTGTCATGATGGAGTGAAGCAACGGATGAGCCTGAAAGGTGAATTGAAAGTAACGGATAAACGAAGTAAAAGAAAATATACGGACTCGTACTTGAGTCTGACACATGTTACATTAAATAAAGGTGGAGATGCATGGAAGGGGGATCCGCACCATCCGGAAGTAAATTGGATCAGCGCTTTGTCCGAACCTACGCTGTTGCCTCCTTATTTTGCAGGTTCCAACAAGAGCAATCTGATTAAACGTCTGGAAAGCGGACATGGAGGAACCAAACTGACTCCTCAGGAAATACGAAAAGTAGCTCTCTGGATTGACTTGCTTGTGCCCTTTATCGGAGACTACCGTGAAGCGAACAACTGGTCGCAAAAGGATCTCGACTTCTATAACTATTATGATAAGAAGCGGGAAGCAGCCCGTGCGGAAGATCAGGAGAATATTCGTCAATACATTCAATCCCTTCAAACTAAACAAGAGAAAAAATGAAAAAGAAGATATTGATACCTGTTGGTATGGCTGCCATATTTCTTTGTGCGTCTTGGCAAGAAGCGGAAACGACGGTTTCACCGGACCGTTTGTTTCTGGCAGACAATGGGAAATCCTTGTTTGTAACAAACAGGGCAGGTTGTGAACTCATCAAGATGTCGTCCGACGGACAGAAAATGGAAAAGAAAGTCTCTTTCTCGTCTCCTGTCAATGCCATGACGCAGGATGCGAATGGTAAATTCTGGGTAGTATGTGACGGAAACTACGGCACCATGTACGAACTGGATGGAAAGAAACTCTCCGTACAATCCAAAACAAAAAGCGGAGCTACTCCTTCGGATATTCTATATAATCCGTTGTCAAAGTCTCTTTGGGTGACACAGCGGTTCAACAACGAACTTTGGGAGATTGATCCGGCCACCCGTAAGGTGAAAACTAAAATAGCTGTCGGCCGCGAACCGGTGTCGATGGCTGCTTTTGCAGGTGATTCCTGTCTGCTGATAGCCAATAATCTGCCGGAAATGCCTTCTACGGCTTATCCGATTGCAGTACAGCTCGATATGGTAGATGTGCTTTCGAAAAAGGTTTCGGGACGTGTTATGTTGCCGAACGGTTCTACGGATGTGAAGTCGGTAGCGGTGGATAAGAATCATACTTTTGCGTATGTCACTCATTTAATCTCCCGCTATCAGTTGCCTACCAATCAGCTGGATAGAGGATGGATGGCTACAAATACATTATCCATCATTGATTTGAAGGCAAGAAAGTGGCTCACTTCCGTCATCTTGGACACTCCACAGAAAGGAGCAGCCAATCCGTGGTCGGTAATTGTTACCCCGGATGATAAGCAGATCATAGTAGCTGCTGCCGGTAGTCAGGAATTGGTGCGTATCGATCGCATTGCTTTGCATGAACGTCTTGGGAAAGCGAAACAAGGGGAAATGGTTACTCCTTCCATGAAAGCGTGGGGCAATATACCTAATGATGCGGGATTCTTGTATGGCATCCGTGACTTCATTCCTACACAGGGAAAAGGGCCGCGTTCGGTCGTAGCTACGGGAGGTAAAATTTATACTGCCAACTATTATACGTCGGAATTGGTGTCTATGGATTTGAACGGTAAGAATGTGCAGAAGCAGATTCTGGGTACTCCATTGGCATTCACTAAAGTTGGTAAGGGAGATATGTACTTCCATGATGCAACCATTTGTTTCCAAAACTGGCAAAGTTGTGCAACCTGTCATCCGAATGATGCACGCATGGACGGGCTTAACTGGGACTTGCTGAATGATGGCATGGGTAATCCGAAGAATACGAAAACACTCTTGCTTTCCCATCAGACTCCGCCTTGTATGGCGACCGGTATTCGTAAAAATGCCGAAGTAGCCGTTCGTTCGGGAGTGAAATATATCTTGTTTATGGAGGGAGATGATGAGATCTACGAATCTATCGACGAATATTTGAAATCTCTGAAGCCTCTGCCAAGCCCTTATCTTGAGAATGGTAAACTTTCTGCGAAAGCGAAAAGAGGGAAGAAGATATTTGAAGAAAACTGTGCGAGTTGCCACTCCGGAGAATACTATACGGATCTGAAGCAGTATAAAGTGGATTGGACTACCGGATCTGATAAAGGACTGGCTATGGACGTTCCTGCTCTGAATGAATGTTGGCGTACGGCTCCTTATCTGTATGACGGTCGTAGCTATTCGATGAAAGATATGTTAAAGGTACACGGACCTCATAAGCCTGTTTCTGATAAAGAACTGGAAGAGTTGGAGGAATACGTACTGTCTTTGTAGTGAACTTCATTGATGATTTTAGGCACGGATTACACGGATTTCACGGTTTAAAAGCTGTACTATCATTGGATTCAGAAAATAAAATCCGCGTAATCCGTGTAATCCGTGCCTGAAAAATCTTTTATATAAAACTATTTTTGAATTTATATTTATGACAAGAATATATGTTGTGATTCTGACATTTCTGTTCTCTGCATCCCTGTTGGCACAGACCCGGACGTTTGCAGGAACAGATTATTCACAGGGAATCGTCTTTGTGATGGAAAACAATCAGATTGTATGGCAGCACAAAGCTCCCGATTCTAATGATTTATGGGTATTGCCTAATGGCAATATCCTTTTCACCACTGGGCACGGGGTACTCGAAATGACCCGTCAGAACGATACAATCTTCCATTACGAGTCTAAAAGTCCGGTCTTTGCCTGTCAGCGGTTGAAGAACGGCAATACGTTTGTGGGCGAATGTACCACGGGACGTATGCTGGAAATCTCTCCTAAAGGTAAGATTGTGAAAGAAGTTTGCATCCTGCCGGAGGGAGTGAAAGAGAAAGGTTTTGCGTTTATGCGTAATGCACGTCGCTTGGATAACGGGCATTTTCTGGTAGCACATTACGGACCGCAATGTGTGACGGAATATGACACGAACGGCAAAGAGGTGTGGAAACTGGATGTTCCCGGCGGACCGCATTCTCTGACTCGTCTGCCCAACGGACATACGCTGATTGCCGTAGCAGATAAAGACCAGAATCCGAGAATTATCGAAGTAACGGCAGATGGAAAGACTGTTTGGGAATTATCGAATGCGGATATTCCCGGAAAACCGTTGAAGTTTCTGGGAGGTTTTCAGTATTTTTCTGACGGACGCATCCTGATAACGAACTGGACGGGACATGTGAATCCGAAAGAGAAAGTACACATGTTGTTGGTAGACCGTCAAAAGAAAGTGCTTTATTCTTTGGAGAATACTCCGGGGCTGAAGACGATGTCATCTGTCTATAGCATGGACGTTCCGGCAGGTGTTACCTCCTATCATTAATAAGTATCGTTCATCAGAAAAAACATTGAAATTTGCAGTATGAAGTATCATCGAATCATATGTAATTTGTATAAAACGACAGGAAACAGTTGGGAACAGATGGCGGAGGAATTACTTTCATCCGCTGTCCGCGAAGAGAGGGTGCTCCGTCTTGTACTCTTTACACGCTGTACGGATAATCAGGAATACAAGTTTCAGCGTTCCTTTCTGGAACAATGGGTGGAGCGGCATTTCGTTTCTCCCCGTCCGGTGGTTTCGCTGGTGGCTCAAAAGCCTTTGGTAGCAGACTTGGTATTGGAGGTACATTCGTTGGTGGAGATTACGGATGAGGCAGTCACCATAGAGGAACAAATTAGTTCTTTCTCTGTCCGCTACCTGCGGATCATGACTCCTCACTATCGGGAAATAATAGTGGGGGGACTTTACGCAGATGATTTGAATCTTCCTGTTCGCGAACAATCGGAACAGGCTTTCAGAAAGGCAGAAGAGATCTTAAAGACGGAACAGATGAATTTCGGCGACATTGTCCGTCAGTGGAATTATCTGGAAAATATCACGGATATTGCACATGGCAATCAGTGTTATCAGGATTTCAATGATGTGCGTACTCTGTTCTATGCTTCTTCGGAATGGGAATTGAGTTATCCGGCAGCAACGGGGATTGGTACACAGCATGGCGGCGTTCTGATTGATTTCAATGCTGTCAGTGGAGAAGTGAATATTGCTCCTTTAGATAACGACTGGCAACGGGCTGCTCATGTCTATTCGGATGAGGTGTTGATTAGCCATCGGGCGGATGGGAAGAAGGGAACTCCTAAATTTGAAAGAGGAAAGTCGCTGTCCGACCGTCGGCAGGAGGTGATTTATATTTCCGGCACGGCTGCTATCCGTGGCGAGGAAAGTGTAACGACCGGAGATGTTCTCTCTCAAACGGAAATCACTCTTGAAAATATCCAGCATTTGATCGGCTTGGAAGAGGGTAGGGAGAAACTACCGGAACATTCCGGTAAGTTGGGACTTCTTCGTGTATATCTCAAGAATGAAGAGGATGCGCCAGCTGTGAAAGCAGACTTGGATAAACTCTGCCCGGATATTCCTATCGTATATCTTTATGCGGATGTATGCAGAGAGGAATTGCTGGTAGAAATTGAAGGAATTGCTTATCTATAAAAGCCTCATTTATAAAAGCATTGTTTATTATAAAAGAAAAACAGATGAAATTGATTCGACTGATCGCTTTACCAGTATTGATGTATATATTAGCGGGACTTTATGCCCTGATATTGGCGGTAGCCACTTTGGTGGAAAACTCTTATGGTCCTGCCGTTGCCCGTGAATTTTTTTATTATGCTCCCTGGTTTATACTGTTGCAGTTGTTGCAGGCAGTCAATTTATTGGCTATGTTCCTTCAGGGAAGCTATTTTAAGAGAATTAGTAAAGGTAGTCTGATTTTTCATGGAGCTTTTCTTTTTATCTGGTTGGGAGCTGCTGTCACTCACTATGTAGGGGTGACGGGTATCATGCATATCCGTGAAGGGGAAACGGCAAATAGCATGATGAAAGAGGAAGGAACAGGGATGGAAAATGCTTCCTTGCCTTTTTCTGTAACTCTGAATGATTTCCGGTTGCAGCGCTATCCGGGTTCCCATAGTCCGATGTCTTATGAGAGTGACCTGGTGATTAAGAGAGAAAATGAATCTCCTTTACAGGCAACCATACGAATGAATAAAGTGATTGATGTGGATGGTTACCGTCTGTTTCAGTCTTCATTCGATTCTGATGAACAAGGTACCGTGTTATCAGTGAGCTATGACCGTCCCGGTATGCAGCTTACATATGCGGGATATTTCCTTTTACTGGTAGGTTTTGTCTTGACATTGTTCAGTAAGAAATCCCGTTTCGGGCGGTTGCGCAGAGAATTGGGAGAAATGAAAAAGAATACCCCTTTCTGCTTATTGCTCTTTCTGGCTTTATCCGGCATCTCCAATATGCAGGCATTGCGTGCACAACAACCGGCTGTCTCTTTACAACAATCTCTCGTCGTTTCACAATTACCTTGTGTTTCTTCCTTACATGCCGAAAAGTTTGGCAATCTGGTAGTGCTTAACCCTAACGGACGTCTCGAACCCGTCAACAGTTATACATCTGCCATTTTACGCAAATTGTATGGAGCCGATAAACTGAATGGCATTAATTCAGATCAATTCTTTTTGAATCTACTTTCTTTTCCCGATGAATGGGGAGCTTTTCCTTTTATCAAAGTGGATAATAAAGAACTTCTTCAACGCTTCGGCAGAGATGGCAAATACATTGCCTGGCAAGATGTATTTGATGCAGACGGTAACTATATCCTGACGAATGAACTGAACACAATTTACGCTAAACCGGCTGCGGAGCGCAAACGATTGGACTCGGATTTATTAAAACTGGATGAATCAGTAAACATCATATATCGCATCATGCAACACCAATTGCTACCGCTTTTCCCGGATGGAAACGATTTGCAGGGAAAATGGTATTCACCGGGTGATGACTTGAGCGCTTTTCATGGGAAAGATTCTCTATTTGTAACTAAAATCATGGACTGGTATATCTATGAGCTAGGAAATGGAGTTCGTTCCAACAACTGGAAGGAAGCAGATAAAGTAGTTGAAATGATGAATGTCTACCAACAAGCAAAGGCTAAAGTTCCTGCTATTGACAACCGGAAAGTGAAAGCCGAACTTCTCTATAATCAACTGGATTTATTTTTCTGGTGTCGTCTGGCTTACTTGATTTTGGGTGGTATCCTACTTTTCATTGCCTGCGGAGAGATTATTGCGGACTTTAAATGGGGAAGAAAAATTAGCAGTATTCTGATTGCTCTTCTGGCAATCGCTTTTCTCACACATACGGCAGGTGTCTTGTTACGTTGGTATATTTGCGGACATGCCCCTTGGGCAAATGCTTACGAGTCGATGATATGTACTTCCTGGATGTTGGTAGGTAGCGGACTCTTGTTTGCCCGCCGATTCCGTATTCTTCCCGCATTGGCAGGACTATTGGGCGGAATCATGCTTTTTGTAGCAGGACTAAATCACCTGAATCCGGAAATCACTCCTTTAGTCCCGGTACTTCAATCTTATTGGCTGATGTCTCACGTCGCTATCATTATGATCGGTTACGTCTTTTTTGCTCTTTGTGCGCTGATAGGGTTGTTTAATCTTGTATTGATGAGTTTGCTTTCCGCCACCAACCGGGTGAAACTCTTGTTCCGCATCCGTGAACTGACGCTACTGAATGAAATGGCAATGATCCTCGGTCTGTTCTTTATGACTGCCGGAACATTTCTTGGAGCTATCTGGGCCAATGTCTCCTGGGGCAGATATTGGGGATGGGACCCTAAAGAAACTTGGGCATTGATTTCAATCGTTGTCTATGCATTGGTGCTTCATATCCGCTTTATTCCTCTCCTGAAAGGAAAGACCACCTGGTGTTTTAATCTGCTTTCCGTTGTTGCCGTCCTTTCGGTTATAATGACTTGGTTTGGGGTGAACTACTATTTGAGCGGTCTGCATTCTTATGGAAAAACCGAAGGAGGAGATTTCTTGTTGTGGATATGGGGATTGGGCGTATGCCTCGTACTTGTTTTGGCGTTGTTTGCCCGCAGACGTTTAAAGAAACTCTCTGCCACATTTTCGTCTTTCTTTTAAGTATTATACGGGGAGAAACAAAAATGTGGCAGATCATATAATCAATAACTTATCTCTGAAAATAGCCGAAAATAAGAGAAGTTTACAGGAAACATATACGGAGTTTCTGCTTTTTTCGGAAGGAAAACTGCATTTTATTGCCAATTATTTGAATTTCAGTGTTTTGATTGTTCTATTGTCGTGTTTCCATCCTTTTTCTATTTCTGCATATTGTTCCAGTTCTTTGGTTGTGATCCCTCGTCCCGTATTCAGTCCCATCTTTTTATATACTTGTTTCAGCATACTTTTCACTTCCTGAACGGAAAGCTCCGAACCTATGGGAAAAGTACGTTGGATAGAGCTACGCATCTGCCCTGATTGTTTAATCGTATGCTCACTGCTTACATTCAATGCAGTCCGCAATTTATTCTCATTATAGTCAGATTCACGAATGAAATCTCCTCCAAATCGGCAAAAACAATCGTATATATACCTGTCATTGGTCGTAGTAAGCAGATTTCCCAGCATACGTTGGTAGCGTTTTTGCACTTTCTTGTCAGTAGTGCGGCTCATTTTCTCCATTTCTTCCAGCTTACGGACGATCAACTCTGCCCGCTTCTTTTTTGCCAGGCGATGCTGGATTGCCATACGTTCATTATCCGAAACCGGCATGAGACGTTCCTCATGAGAGAATATAAAATAATCGGTCTGTTGATAGGCACTACAAAGCAGATCGGTGGATGTGTATAGTCGCTTCACTTGCTCTTTCTCATATAAATTTGCTATTAGAAACGGATCAGGTTTTCCATTCGCATCCAGATAGGGGAGATATGAATTTTCTCCGATAGCTTCCTGCAACAGAGTACGTTCACCAATATTGGAGGTTTGTGCCAGTTGAGTTTTCCATCCGTTGAAGATATGGGAAGCGCCTTGTATCCAATTATCAATTTCATTGGTTGACATACATTCCAGATCCGGGCGGATGGAAGCAATATGTGTCACGGTATTTACTCCCCCTCGGAATCGTCCGATGATTTGAATGGCTTCGGTAGTAGGATCGATAACCGATTGGGTTGCGCCATGCAAATCACTGATGAGAATCACATGTGGCGGGTTTTTACATATGATATCCACCGCGGAGTAGAAACGTGAAGTGAAGAAGTTGTAACGTTCCAGTTCAGTAATCATCATTGATTTTTTGCGTCGGTTGCCTTTCCATAGTTTGTATTGTCCGTCTTCGCTACAGAAAGTGCAGGCATTGTTCAATTCGGGAATCAATCGGTAGAAACTATCTATCGAATCAATACTGTTGCAGAAGATGCAGACCGTGCCGCGCTTCGCTTCAATCACCTCCTGCAACGTTTCCAGAACATTGTTGGTAGTGATTAGTTTCAGCTTTTGACGATATTCGTAATCCGGCTGAATCAGTACCCGCATGAAACTGTCGAAGCGATTGTCTTTTTCGGGTACGATGGGAGTGGCCGAAATCAATGCCTTATGCTGAAAATGGAAAAAATCATTCATCGGTTCGCGGATAGAATCACGGTAATGCACGTCCTGCACTAGCTTTTCACATTCATCAAACAAGATGAAACACTCTGTATACATATCTATATTTACAGCCAGCATGGCTTCTTTGATTTTGGTGAAGCCTTCGGGAGTAGTCAACAGTTTGTAATGTTTGTCTTGGTTCTTCTCCAGAAAGTCTGTGATTTGCCGGACGCTGACTCCTTTATAGATAGCCAATGAGTTTTTGTGTACCTTTGCTTTAGACTCAATAACAGGTACGTTGGGCTCGATAATGATAGACTTTCGGGGTGCCGTCAATTCGCAGTGTGTAGCTCCCAATCCGGGAAGGAGTTTATTAATGATACAATTGGTCGGGATGAAGTCTTTGCCGGCACGTTTCAATGCATCCGCAAAGTATTCACCTTTTCGGATGGAGTAGATTCTATCGTATTCCATGTTGTTTTAGTATTTTCGTTTGTTGTGTCTTTCCGGATTATATTTCTCGAATCCGGCTGCTGTTATCGCTTTTTTCAAACGTTTTTCGGCTTTGAATACAACATTCTTCACCTCTATGGATTCTGCACGGTGGTGTTCACCTGGTTCTTTGTCTTCGCAGAAACTGCCGTTCAGAGAAAAACTGCCGAAATCATCCAGATTGACAATATTTCCATCTTTCAGAACGGCCTCTATTCCCTCTAGTACCATGCTTAGATTTTTGTATGCGTCGCCTTTGGTGATATTGTTTTTGTCAGCTAAGTATTCAACAAAAGCTTTGGTATCCAAAGTGTCCCATGATAATAGTTGTACCCGTACATTCGTTTCTTTGTCGCCGGTAAAAGTATCCGCAAAACGAGTGGTTTTATAAAGTATGCTCATAAATCTAATTTCTTTTAGATGACTATTATGTATTGCAGTTGAGTAACTTCAGAAATGGACTTGTGTAACTGGGTGGTTGCACAAGTATAGCTGAATGGTTGCTCAAGTGCAACAGATTAATTCATGCGGATGAATTTGCTAAAAGATAAGGGGGAATTATTAATATATGGAGTAGAACTAATTACATCTTCCTTATGGATTGGTAAAAACACCTGGTCGATTAAGACGTCGCAAAGATAGAGAAAATTCTTCATCGTGCTAAGTTTTTTGAGGATAATATATCGGAAGAGGATATCGCTACAATTCTGACCATTATTCTTTCAAATGACAAGATTGAAGAGTTTATTCTGTATTTGGGGATAGATGCAGATCGGGAAATGACGAGTCAAATCAGTCGGATTAAAGGAGAGGGTAGTAGTATTACTTTCGGAGGAAAAAGTATCTATGGACTATTAATTGACTTTGCTTGTCAGCGTTATGGCTGGACAATGGATTATGTGCTTTGGGGAATTAGTTATGTGAATCTGAATATGCTGTTTGCAGGCAGATGCTATCACTACCGTGTATCTAAGTGATGAAGAACGAAAAAAAAAACTGGGACGCGGCGAGGGCAGAGTTGTTAATGCAGATGATCCTAAGAATCGCGATTTAGTCAGGAGAATGATTAGTGAGTAATATGACTGGCTATTAATTTTTTTTTAATAGCTGTGGTCTTCGAATTTTTGATTATTAATAGTCTACATCTCAAGTATTAAGACTTATCGTGTGAATTGTTAATACTTGAGATCTAAACTATTAGTGTTTTTAGTTTTTCAGTGCGAATTACCAATTATCAGATTCGTTACCAACAAGACCGTTTTTTACAGCTTCTTCAATTTTATCAATGATGACATTTGAATATGCATGAGCCATAACCAGTGCTTTTGATGAAGTTTTTTTTGCTTTGTGTGCATCTTTTTCCACAAAAGGATAGCAGCTTTCAAGCGGCCATTGTTCATTAGATAATACAGGCTTTGTAGAACCATTGGAAAAAGCAGACATTACGCCTCCACCAACAGATTTTTCGACATCGTAACACTGTACGGTATAAGTTACACGAATTTTTTTGTCTTTGATATCAACTTTGATAATTGGATGCATACTAACATTGTATGCGTTCATTCCACCTACATGGCCTGCAATATTAGCAACATATCCTTTGCCAATAATAACCCCAGCGTCTTTATCATTAAGCTGAATGACAGAATTTGCATCATTAAAAGACTCAACAAACCAATGATTAAGAGTAATATATAATTTCTCTTTCGTTTGTTCTCCACACTCAATGACCTGTGTGTATGTCAAAGATTTGTTTTTATCCAATGATAATTGAGAGCCTATATTGGCTGCTGCATTTTCCCACTTATCGCCAAACTTTTCTTTGGCATACTTTTCAAGTTCTTCACTCCGCATAAGTTGTGCGCTTACACTAATTGCCGTAAATCCAATTAGAATACTAAAAATAATTCTTTTCATACAAAAAAGTTTTTTCTTTCCCCTTTCTAGAAAAAGGAAAGATATTAATAATAATGTGTTAGACTGAGATTATAGAATTGTAGTTCAAATCAGGGAGACTTGTTATTGTTGCTGTATATTATTACAGTATTGTTTTTAGAATAGTTTGTATTTGATATAGAGTCATTAATTGGCAAGAGTGGATTTGCTTTCATATCATTATGTTTATTTTGTCTAAGTGTTTATTTTAAAATTGGAAATATAAGCTTGTTTGTTCTACTGTATAACTATTTCTTGCGACAAAGGTAATGATATATTTTGTAAATTAGTCATTGTTGAAGAAAAATTATACTTAATCTTTCATGTTTGCATAAGTAATAGCTGTTTGTTGTGTATATATGTGCTACACGCAGGATATATATGCGCTACATATTGGCTATATATATCCTGCGCATTGGCTATATATATCCAATACGCTGGAGATATATACACAACATGTTCATAATTAATAATGTATTTGAGCCTTTTGATATTTGTTTTTGAATATCTTCAGAAAAGTAGAGTAAAAATTTGATTGTATTCAAACTTATTTGTTCCTTTACAAACTATAAACATACAAAAACAAATATGAAGAGTTTACTGTTCTTAATGATTACTGCACTAATGTTTGCTGGATGTAGCAAAGATGAAGAAAGAGATGAGTTTTATGAAAAACAAATTACTGCGAATGAATTAGAGTCTGGTACGGGAACATATGTAATGAACAAAGGTTCATATACATATTACTTAGTTTTTGAAAATGGGAAATTAGGGTACTATACATATAAAGGGGGGAAATTTACAAGCATTCACTCTGTTGATTATTACATAAATAAGAATGATCTCAACCTTGTTAAACATCCATACATGGAAGAAGTTTTGGGAGGTGAAAGAGAATACTATACTCTTTATATCAGTTTTGTTCATTGGGGACATGAGAAAACGACAGATTATGGAACTGGAGGTGAGCAGTTATTGATTAGAGGTGATAACTATCCCTATGAATTTGCGACAGGATATTATGATAAGAGTTCTATTTCTTTAAAATAATGAATCTAAAAACTTAAAGCTATAAGAAATTGTAGAGTATGAAAAAGATAATTCTTACTATAATTCTATTTTGATTATTCAATGGAGACTCTTGTTGTTAGATCGGTAGCACCTCCAACAGTAGAAGGTAGTGATTTGGGATATAACTTTAGTAAAATATGTAAGATCTATGTGCCTGATACTTCAGTAAATACTTATAAAGAAAATAGCTGGTGGTCTCAATATGCAAGTAGAATATATCCTTTGTCAATGTTGCCAAAAGAATAGAAATGTAGATACAAGAAAATCGCCCTGCTTTTATTGAGTAGGGCGGTTATTTATTGGGCGTCGATGCACGCATTTTGATTTCCGCATCCAACACGATTGAATGATTGGGAGATGCCGGATCTTTGATTTTCTCTAAAATCAGTTCGGCTGCGCTTTTTCCCATTTGGTACAAAGGTGGTTCTACTGTAGTTAATTTGGGATAAACTATGTTGGAAAGTTCTGTTCCTGAAAAACTGGCAATGGCGATTTCTTCGGGTATTTTTTTTCCAAGTTCCCTCAATCTGTTCATAGCTCCAATGGCCAATGTTTCTGTAAAAGCGAAAATTGCATTGAAAGGAATATTTCTTTCCACTAATATATCCGCAGCTTTTTTCCCTTCCTCAAAAGTCATGCCGGTTTTTATCAGCATATTATTCTTATCAAAAGGAATTCCGAATTTAGCTAAAGCGTCTTTGTATCCTCTGACACGTTCAATGGAGTTGTAAATATCGTCCGGTCCCTGTATATGAACAATCTGTTTGCGTCCGCTTCGGATCAGACTTTCTACGAGAAAGAATGATTTCATATAATCGTCCACTATTACCTGCGGGACTTCAAGCCCATAGGGAATGCGATCGTAGAACACCATAGGCATTCCTGCTTGCTGTAAACGAGCATATTCCTCCTTGTTTCTTTTATAACTGCAAAGGCAGATGATGATGCCATCCACCATGAAGCCTTCCATCAGTTGTAGGTTCTCTTTTTCTTTTTCCGGGTCTCCTCCGGACTCTGCAATAATCACCTTTATATTTTTGGTGTGAAGTACTTCTTGTATTCCATTTATTACTCGTGAAGCAAACGGCGTAACCATTTCAGGAACTATCACTCCCACGGTATTAGTATGTCCATATTTAAGGTTGATTGCTACAGGGTTTGGCCTATATCCCAATCTTTTAGCCGCTTCTATTACCTTTTCTTTCGTTTCTTTACGGATATTCTTGTCATCTCCCAGCGCACGAGATACAGTGGAAACGGATATTGACAAATGCCGAGCGATGTCTTTAATGGTTATATACTTCATGTTGAATGATTGTTTAAATCAAAGCAAAGATATCGATTTCAATCAATAAATCCTAATATTGGAGTAAAATACAAATCCCATTTGTTTTTGTGCAATGTTTTTGTAACGTTTGCAGATTTTGGGAACGTTCCCGCAATCGTTTGCAGGCAAAAGAGTTAGGAAAAAACTTTTTTTCAAGCTCTCATTCTTTATCTTTGTTACACCAACATGATGTCGAACTAAAGAAAAAGAAACTATGAAAACACATCTCTTTTCTTGTAAGTGCGGTCGAAAGCACATCAAAGTTTACCACTTATTTGAACCGGTAATAATTAATATATATGATTGATTTTAAGACGATTCATTATAAATTTGGTACCAACGTTTAAATTAAAGGATAAAAAACGAGCATGGACAAGAAAGTACAAAGTATAGAAATTGCGAAACAGGTTCCAATTGTGGGCAACTATGATGTAGTTGTCTGTGGTGGCGGACCTGCTGGTTTTATAGCGGCAATTGCAGCTGCTCGCAGTGGTGCGAAAACAGCTATTGTGGAACAATATGGTTTTTTAGGTGGAATGGCTACAATGGGGCTTGTTACTCCTTTAAGTGTATTCACTTATAATAATGAAAAGGTGATAGGTGGTATTCCATGGGAATTTATCGAACGGCTGGAGAAGATGGGAGGCTGTATCATTGAGAAACCTCTTGGCAATGTAGCTTTTGATCCGGAGCTTTATAAGCTTTTATGTCAGCAAATGATGCAGGAAGCCGGTGTGAATATGTATATGCACTCCTACTTAAGTGGTTGTCAGGCAAAAGACGGCAAAATATCCTGTATCCTCTTTGAGAATAAGAATGGGACAGAGGCCATCAGTGCCGATATGTATATCGATTGTACAGGGGATGGCGACCTTGCCGCTATGGCGGGCGTTCCGATGCAAACAGATGAATGTAAACCTCTGCAACCTCTTTCCACCTATTTTATATTAGGAGGCGTGGATACAGATTCGCCCATGATAATCGATGCCATGCACCATAATAAACAAGGGCAGAATTGTCATTGCATTGCAGTTCGTGAGAAACTTTTGGCAATGAAAGAGGCACTTGGCATCCCCGAGTTCGGAGGTCCTTGGTTTTGCACCACTCTTCGCCCGGGTGAAGTAACAGTTAATATAACCCGTACTGCAGGAAATGCCATCGATAATAGAAATTTTACCGCAGCGGAATGTCGCTTGCGAGAAGACGTATTTAAAATAGCACGAATCTTTAAAGAGAACTTTGAGGAGTTTAAAAACAGTTATGTGACGACAGTCGCTGTACATGCCGGTATTCGTGAGACACGCCGTATCAAAGGTGTACATACTATTACAGCAGAAGAATATGTGAATGCTTATAAATATTCTGATAGCGTATCACGCGGTGCACATCCTATAGATATTCATGTTGCAGCAGGTGCGGAACAGAGCGTAACTTTCCTTAAAAAAGCAGCGTATGTACCTTTTCGTGCTCTTATAGCTGAAGATTTTCCGAATCTGCTCGTAGCAGGACGCTGTATTAGTGCCGATAAGATCTCCTTTGCGTCACTTCGCGTTCAGGCAAGTTGTATGGGGGTAGGACAAGCCGCAGGAGTGGCAGCTGCACAATGTATAAAGGCAGGTGTGACAGTACAAAAGGCTGATATTCACAATCTCATAAAGGAATTGAAGAAAATTGGAGCAATTATATAAAGAATATGGAACAGTTAGATTATATTATTATTTTACTCTACTTTCTCGGATTGATTGCCGTGAGTGTTGTGATGTCCCGGAAAATCAAAAACTCCGAGGATATGTTTATTGCCGGGCGAAATTCTTCGTGGTGGTTGTCGGGAGTCTCTTCTTATATGACCATCTTCTCGGCAAGTACCTTTGTTGTCTGGGGAGGTGTCGCTTATAAGTCGGGACTTGTTGCGGTAGTCGTTGCACTTTGCCTTGGCGTAGCATCGTTTATTGTCGGTAAATGGATCTCGGGTAAATGGCGGGAGCTACGTATCAAATCGCCGGGGGAGTTCCTCACCATCCGGTTTGGACACCGTACAGTAAGTTTTTATACGATTTCAGGGATTGTAGCCCGTGCGGTGCATACGGCAGTGTCTCTGTATGCGGTAGCGGTTGTGATGTGTGCATTAATTAAAGTCGATGGTGGCAGTATTTTTGCAAGTACGGGTATGATGGGCGATTCACCGACGGGTTACTTTAGTATTTGGTGGGCGCTTCTCATTCTTGGTGCTATCGCTCTTGGATATACCATTGCTGGAGGATTTCTTGCGGTACTAATGACTGATGTAATTCAGTTTGGAGTGCTCCTGGTCGTGGTTGTATTTATGATACCTCTTTCATTTAATGCAGTTGGAGGTGTAAGTGCATTTATTGATAAGGCAAATGAGATACCGGGATTCTTCTCGGGTACATCTCCGACCTATACATGGGGGTGGCTTTTACTGTGGGTATTTCTCAATGTGTCCATGATTGGCGGCGACTGGCCGTTTGTACAGCGATACATAAGCGTACCTACTACAAGAGATGCGAAAAAGAGTACTTATTTAATAGGAATTCTTTATCTCGTCACTCCTCTCATTTGGTATCTTCCTACCATGATTTACCGTGTGATGGAACCCGGACTTGCGCTTGATTTGGATACAACTACAATGACTTTCAACGGTGAACACGCTTATGTGAATATGAGCAAACTTGTACTCATGAAAGGAATGGTCGGCATGATGTTGGCGGCGATGTTATCGGCCACATTGAGCAATGTTTCGGGCATTTTGAATGTGTATGCCAATGTATATACCTATGATATTTGGGGACATAAAGAGAAAAACCGTCAAGCGGATGAAAAAAAGCGTATAAAAGTAGGACGTCTATTTACATTTATCTTTGGAATTGTGATAATCGCTTTGTCGATGTTAATACCATTTGCCGGAGGTGCCGAAAAGGTAGTAGTAACCCTTCTTACAATGGTGATGTGTCCTTTATATATTCCGTCGATATGGGGACTGTTCTCGAAGCGGCTGACAGGCAATCAACTTATAACCGCAATGATTCTTACTTGGTTCGTTGGTATTATGGCTCGCGTCATAATTCCCGCCTCCGTTATTAGTCCAAGCCTTATAGAGTCTGTTTCCGGTTGTGTACTTCCCGTACTTATCCTTGCGATAATGGAAGTTTGGTCGGCATATAAAAAGTATGAAGACAATGGTTATCAAGCTATTTGTGAATATACTGATTCTGAAGCCGATCGCAAACCGACATTAAAGGAGAAGAAAGCGGTATTAATCTATTCACATTTGGCTGTTAATTGCTTCTGTATCACCATTGGTGTCGTTGCGCTCTTGCTGATTGGTCTGCTTATTGTTGGCGATCCGAAGACGCTTGCGGTCAAAGGGATCGTAATAGGAAGCATCGTACTGATGGTTGCCATGATATTTGCTTATGTGATATACAGAATTATATATGCAAGACGTCTGAAAATGTATAGCTAGTCAATTATTAATAACCCTAAATACTAATCAAATGAATTTAAAGATGTTATTGTTTGCAAGTGTGTCGCTTGTGCTTTTTGCATCTTGTCATAACTCGGATGATCCGTATATGACACTCGCGGCAAAGACACTTGATGTAGAAGCAGAAGGTGGGCTTTTCACCGTTGACCTTTCATCAAATGTCTATTACAGAGTCAATAACGACTGCCAGACCGAAGGAAGTGATAGCCATTGGGCAGTTGTTGATTCGTATGAGACGCAAGGTGAGATAACTAAATTTACAATCAAAGTCTCTGAAAATTTATCGACTAGTTCCCGTGTCGGTGCCATTCGTTTCATTGGTGATGATGTAACTCCTCTAAAGCTGGTTATTACCCAAAAGATGATTGTTCCGAAAGGCATCAGTCCTACCACCGAATCGATCGACGCAACTACAACAGAATCTTCGTTCAAAGTCTTTGGCGATAAAGAGTGGAATGCTGTTTGTACAGATGCAGATGTAACTGTTTCTCCTGCAAATGGGGTAGGTGAATGTGACATTAAACTTACTTTCCCGGAGAACAAGACATTTGTTAAGCGGACAATAAAAGTAACGGTAACTATTCTGGATGATACAGACTATATCTATACTCTTGTACAAGATGCTTTCTCGGGTATTTTGGCTGACTGGGACTTGAAAAGTTTGACCGGCAACACAAGTGGAACATTTGCTGATGATGACGCCCAGTCTGTATTTCCGGGAACCAATGGCAAGTATATTGCTCCAAGTTCTGGAAGTGGTAAAATTGAGTATTGGGCATGCGACCGGACTGCTTATGTAGCGCAGAATGCCGTATGTAACCGTGCCGTGGGTAGTAATGGTGATCCGTATGTATCAGGAGCTATTCCCGGTGATTATTGGTATGTCTATGGTGATATGAAAGGTACGATTATTCCTGCCGGCACAAAGATTCACTTCTATTTTGTGACCAAATTAGGAACGATGTGTTCCAATTACTGGATGATCGAGTTCAAGGATGGTGAGGAATGGAAACCGGCTCTTCCGACTTCGACTCTTCAGGAAAGTGCGACAGAGACATTGTCGGGTGCACCAATTAATTATTCGGCGACTATTACTTACAACTTTGCTGGAATGTTGCTTGATACCAGTAACAATGGCGCATATATCCCTGCCGAAGGAGTATTTACTACAACTAAAAATATGGATGAGATTGTGTTAAGATTTGGACAAGCGGGTCGTTTATGTCTTAGTGGTTCTAAATATTCCGGAAAATATATTGATTGGACACATGCAAGTGGCCAGACACGTTTTTCAGCGCAACATCCGAGTAACCCTGAAACAGGTGCGGCAATCAAAGAGTATAACGAACATGTATTGCTTGAAATCGTAGAATAAATAGTATGAAAAAATATATATTAAGCCTGTTATTGGCATGTTTCCTGCAAATCAATCTGGCTTTTGCACAGAATGTAATGAAGGGTGTCGTTAGCGATACCAATGGTCCTCTTGTCGGAGTGGTGATTCACGATAAAGACAATGGAAAGGGTACTACTTCCGATATGTCGGGAAAGTATGCGCTCAATGGCGCTGAATTAGGCCATACAATAGAATTTCGTTATCTTGGTTATGTGACCGAGACTGTGGTATGGGATGGTAAGAGTGCAGTAAATATGAAACTTAAAGAGGATGCTGTACAACTTGAGGAGACTGTTGTTATCGGCTATGGATCTGTAAAGAAGAAAGATCTTACAGGTGCGGTCGGTGTAATCAATAGTTCTCTTATCGAGAAACAGAGTACGTCTCAACTTTCACAATCTTTGCAAGGACTGATTCCGGGACTTACGGTTACCCGTTCGAGTAGTATGCCAGGAGCGAGTGCTACGGTTCAGGTGCGTGGTGTGACAACAATGTCTGATTCGAGTCCGCTTATCCTTGTCGATGGTATGATGGTCAGTAGCCTCGATAATATAGCAAGCGAGGATGTACAGCAGATTACTGTACTTAAAGATGCGGCTTCTGCATCCATCTATGGTGCCCGTGCTGCTGCCGGTGTTATCTTGATAACGACCAAGGAGGCAACCGAGGGACAACTTTCGATCGGTTATAACGGAGAGATTTCCTTATCTTCTCCTACCGAATTTCCGAAATTCCTGACCGACCCTTATCACTACATGACAATGTATAATGAATGGTCGTGGAACGATGCCGGTAATCCTGCAGGAGGTGAGTTTGCCAACTATTCACAGGACTACATCGACAACTATGCTACCAACAACAGGTATGATCCCATTCAATATCCTATCTATGATTGGAAAGATGCTATTCTTTCGAGCACCGCTATGCGCCATAAGCACAACTTGACCATGACGTATGGAAACAAGGTAATCAAGAGCCACACTTCCGCTACCTACGAAAATGCCGATGCTATTTATAAAGGTTCAAACCACGAAAGAATCTCTATCCGTTCACGTAATAATCTGAAGATTAGTGATAAACTTTCCGGTTCTATCGATTTCTCGGTACGTTATGCTACGAAAAATGACCCGACTTCCGGTAGTCCAATTCGTGCAGCTTATATGTATCCTTCCATTTATTTAGGACTTTATCCGGATGGTCGTGTTGGTCCCGGTAAAGACGGCAGTCTTAGCAATACGCTTGCCGCCTTATTGGAAGGCGGAGAGAAGAAGACTGTATCCAACACAATGACCGGTAAATTCTCGTTGAGCTATAAGCCCATAAAAGATTTGACTATTACTGCCAATCTGACTCCTACCGTTGGAACTGTTTCGATCAAGGAGATGAAAAAAGCCATACCTGTTTACGATGCATACGAAACCGATGTTATGCTGGGATATGTTTCGGGATATACTTCTAATTCGCTAAGTGAAGAACGCCGTAACATCAAATCATTGGAGAAACAATTCATCGCTACGTACGACAAGACCTTCAGCAAGGTACATAACTTCAATGCCATGGTTGGTTATGAAGATTATAGCTATACGTATGAAACGATGTCGGGATCGACAAACGATATGTCTTTGTCTTCTTTCCCTTATCTTGATTTGGCGAACAAGAATGCTCTTGCCGTAGCCGGTAATTCTTATCAGAATGCATACCGTTCATTTTTTGGCCGTGTCATGTATAATTACGACAGCCGTTACTACCTCCAGATCAATGCTCGTGAAGACGGATCTTCACGTTTTCACAAGGATCACCGTTGGGGATTCTTCCCATCCGCATCGGTTGGTTGGGTAATCTCTAATGAGAAATTCATGCAAAACATAACCCCGATAAGTTATCTGAAGTTCCGTGCCTCTATCGGTACTCTCGGTAATGAGCGGATTGGAAATTATCCTTATCAGACATACATTTCATTTAATAATGCCATTATGTATGACAGTGCGGGCTCTACGCCCCAATCCTCAATGTCCGCCGCACAACAGGATTATGCGTATGAGAATATCCATTGGGAGAAAACACAGAGCTGGGATATAGGTGTGGATGCCGCTTTCTTTAATAATCGTCTTGACTTTAGTGCAGATTATTACTATAAGAAAACAACAGATATGCTCTTGTCGGTGGCAATCCCGTCGTTTACTGGTTACTCGGCACCTGACAGGAATGTAGGTAAAATGCACACCCGCGGTTGGGAAGTGAAACTCGGCTGGTCTGACCGTATCGGAGATGTAAATTATGCGGTAAGTTTTAATATCTCTGATTACAAGTCTATTATAGATAATCTTAACGGCAAGCAACAGTTTAACAGTGATGGTACCATTATTACTGAAGGTGCAGAATATAACTCATGGTATGGATATAAGACTGCAGGTTTGTTCCAGACCGCAGAGGAAGTCAGTGAAAGTGCTTTGCTTTCGGCTTCTACCAAACCGGGTGATGTGAAATATGTAGATGTCAGCGGTCCGGATGGTACTCCTGATGGAATTATCAATGAAACATACGACCGAGTAGTGCTTGGCAGTTCGTTGCCACACTATCTATATGGAGGTTCTATTAGTTTGGGCTGGAAAGGTATCTCATTTTCTCTACTTTTCAATGGTGTCGGAAAACAACTTTCACGCCTCACCGAAAGTATGATTCGCCCCATGCAGGGACAATGGCTTCCGGCTCCGTCAGTTCTTCTGAACGACAATGGCAGCCGTAATTATTGGAGTGTATATAACACTGCAGAGCAGAACGCAGCAGCCAGCTATCCCCGCTTGAGCCATCAGGGTGGTGAATACAACAACTACAAAATGTCGGATTACTGGCTCAAGAGTAGTGCCTATATGCGTATAAAGAATATCAACCTTGGCTATACAGTTCCTAAAAAAATCGTCTCTAAAGTCGGAATCAAGGGACTTCGGGTGTACGTCAATATCGATGATCCATACTGCTTTGATAGTTATCTTTCGGGATGGGACCCTGAAGCAGGCGCTTCTACCTATATCACACGCACTTATACGTTTGGAGTTGATATCAAATTCTAATGGAGTATGAAAAAATTACATAATATGAAAAAAATACATGTATCGATTTGCATGATAGCTCTTCTATCTGTAACTTCTTGTGTGAACCTCGATCTGAATCCTCCTTCAGCTGCATCCAGTGAAAACTGGTTTTCGTCACCGGAGGAAGTTCGAATCTCGTTGAACGATTTTTATCGCAGTACTTTCTTTGTTATAGAAGAAGGCTGGACGCTGGACCGTAATACGGATGACTGGGCGCAACGAACCAACATTTATACCATTGCAGCAGGTTCACTGAATGCGTCTTCTACAAGTAATCCTAATATCAAGACTGTTTGGAGTTACACGTATAAGAACATTAGTCGTGCCAACCGGATTTTGGAGGCACTCGACAAACTTGAAGGCGAATATTCCACCACTGAACTGAATACGCTTCGTGCCGAAGCTCGTTTTTTCAGAGCGTTTGCTTATTCACGTTTGATTACTCTTTGGGGAGATGTTCCTTTCTATCTGACTTCGATTACTCCGGAGGAAGCATTTGAGATGGGGCGTACCGACAAAGCTGTCGTTCTGAAACAAATTTATGAAGATTATGACTATGCTGCAGATAATTTGCCGGTCGCAAATAATAATAGCGGCGCCACCCGTGTGGACAAAGGAACGGCTTATGCTTACAAGGCTCGTACCGCTCTTTATCAGCACGACTATGGGACCACCGCAAAGGCTGCGCAAGACTGTATGGATCTGGGAGTATATGACTTAGCCCCTGATTATGGAGAGCTTTTCCGCGACAAGACAAGAGGAAGCAAAGAAGTTATCTTCTCTGTTGTCCACTCAAATGACCTTGAGTTGGATGAAAACGGTCAGCCTACTACACAGGCTATCGGTTCCTTTATTGCCCGTACGGCAGGCGGTACACATAATGCACAACCTTCGTGGGAACTTCTTGCTGTCTACGAAATGACGAATGGCAAGACGATTGATGAACCGGGCAGTGGCTTTGATCCTCACGATCCATTTGCCAACCGTGATCCCCGTTGCCTGGAAACATTTGCTGCTCCCGGTAGCCGTATCTATGGTATTGAGTGGAATCCTGCGCCAAACGCACTCGAAGTTATGGACTATACGCAAAATCGTATGATTACAAACAAAGATTCCAAAGGCGGTTCGGATGCTTCCAACTGTGCTTACAATGGTTGTTGCCTGCGCAAAGGCGCGCAAGAGTCATGGCGTACTACTTTGTATAACGACAACCCCGTTATTCTCATGCGTTATGCCGATGTCTTGTTGATGTATGCCGAAGCTAAGATTGAACAGGGGGAGATTGACGCTACTGTCCTTGCTTGCATCAACGATGTCCGTGCCCGTGCTTACGGCACCACCCGTACACAAACCAACGACTATCCGTCCATCACGACAACCGATCAGACAGCATTGCGCAAAGTGCTCCGTCGTGAGCGTCGTGTGGAGTTTGCATGGGAAAATCTTCGCTATTTCGACTTGCTTCGTTGGCATCAGTTTGAGAATGCTTTCGGACATAATATGTACGGATTTACCCGTACAGCCAACAGGGCAAAGGAATACTTTGCGGCAGGCAACTGGTTTTGGCCGGAGACTCCGACATTTGACAAAGACGGATTTCCTTCTTTTGAAGCGATGGCCGACGGGACCTATATCGTCCAGCATGGTGAACGTAAGTATGATGAGAAGATTTATTTGTGGCCATTGCCAAGTGATGATGTATTGATAATGAATGGAAAACTTGTTCAAAATCCAGGGTACTAACTTTATTAAATAAATGATATTATGAGCATTGGAGAAATTTTATTGCACAGTCGTTATCAACCATTGAAAAGGGTGTTGAGCTATGATGTATTCAACACCGGCTTTAATGGCTGGATGACATTGATGCCTAACTTTACGGAATATCCCGATTTTGATGTTCCCAAGACATTGGTCAATAAAGACCAGTGGCCACCGGTCATGCTTAGTTCCGCTACTTTCAGGTATCCGGGCACTCACGGGGCAATGTCCGGCACTTACTCTCTTAAACTTTCAACAAGACCTGTTGCCGCTCTTTATACGGAGATTCCAGCGGAAGGTTGTCTGGGACATGCCATTAAGCGGCTTTCGTTCTCTCGTCCGGGCTGCAAATATTTGCAGATAGAATGTTGGTTTACATACACGGCGGAGCAGGATGTTGTGGATGGCGGTGACCGTCCGCAACCGGGTTTACACGAGAGTTCCATCCGCGACTTTGGTATGGGATTCGATGTACAGGAGGGTGGAAAGCGTTACCATGTAGGAATTCGCTATCTCAATGCAGTAGATGGCAAATTAATGCAGAAGTGGCAGTATGAACATTCCAATGAAGACATAACCGACCGTGATTGGGCTTATGGGCTTGACGGAGACTGGTGTAAGAGGGGAGTCGATCCTTGGTGGTTCGGCCGCCGTTATCCTAATGGCGATCACGATGGGTTTAAGGATTTGAAAGATGGTCATCAGAAACTCATTTATAATGAGACCGACTGTAAACTCAATTGGCAATACATGCGTCTGAAACTTGACACACAGCTTCGTGAATATGTCGAGTTTCAATGTCAGGATAGAATTTGGGATATGCGTGGCATTGCAGCCGATACTGTTGACGGATATGGGCGCATCGACAATCTTATCAATCCTCTTTTCTGGGTGGGTACTGATACCAATCGTCGTGTATTCTTTTATATAGATTCTGTTGTTGTTTCACAAGAATAAAAGGAGGAATGTAATATATGAAAATGTTTAATGATTCCCACCTTGAGGTAAAGAAGTTTTTTAAAGGCACTTTCTTCACTCATCCTTACGAGGCTGGTTGGGCAGATGAGGCTATATTCTTTGTTATGGTTGAGAAAATAGAAGGAGATCCCGTATTTGAAGGTCGTGTACAACTATCGCAAGACGGTATACATTGGGCTGACGACGGTAGTGATTCTGCAATCTTCAAAGGACTTGGCCAACATATTATAAAGGTAAATTCAAATTTTGGTAATTATATTCGTCTTGCCGTCAGCATTGAAGGCGGAGAGATGTTTTTAAATCTTCATATAGCATGCAAAGGTTAATATTTATACTTAGTCTGTTCATCCTTGCGATTGTAGGATGCAGCTCCAATGAGTCTCACTCATTTTTGATTCGTCCGGATGGAGGTGGGGAAGATGCTGCCACTGAAATAGAGGTAGGTAAAACGATTCCTGCCTGGCAAGAGGGTATGATGGATATTCATTTCATCAATACGACTACCGGTGAAAGCATGTTTGTAATATTCCCGGATGGTACGCAAATGCTTATTGATGCCGCAAGTTCGAGTGTTACGACCAACTCTAATAGTAATACGACCAACACAGGTATCCGTAGTCGTTGGGATCCGACTCTGACTTCTACCCGTGGTTCACAGATTATAACTGATTACATTCGTAAGTGTATGGTATGGACAGGTAACAGTACGATTGATTATGCTGTACTTACCCACTTCCATAATGACCACTTCGGCGGTTATACTTCCTCCTTGCCGAAATCTTCCAACTCCAGCACTTATTCGTTGATAGGTTTTGCTGAGATTTTCGATAATTTCAAGATTGGTACGCTTCTCGATCGTGGCTATCCCGATTATAATTATCCGTTCGACATGGCGACAATGGCAGACAATGCTCCAAGTTGTAATAACTATATCAATGCAGTGAAATGGCATGTCGCTAATCAAAAGTTCGATGCTGCGATATTCAAAGCAGGGGCGAATAATCAGATCGTTCAGAAGTATAATCCTGCAAAGTATCCTACTGCAAAGGTGCAAAACGTGGCAGTGAATGGAGAGATCTGGACAGGTTCGGGCACTACCACAAAAAAGACATTCCCTGAACTCTCGGAGATTTCATACGAAAACAGTAAGAACATTACCTCCAGTGACAATTGTCCGCCGGAGAATATAACCAGTTGTGTGATGAAAGTTTCGTATGGCAACTTTGATTTCTTTGCCGGTGGTGACCTTCAGTATAACGGACGTTCGAGTCATGCGTGGAAAGATGCCGAACTGCCCTGTGCAAAAGCAGTAGGTCAAGTGGAACTATTGAAAGCTAACCATCACGGTGTAACCAACACCAATCAGGCGGATGCTCTGAAAGCACTCAATCCACAAACGATTGTTGTCAATTCGTGGGTAGATTGTCATCCCCGTACCGATATACTGAATTCGATGGAGACAACACTCCCTGCGTGTGACATGTTTATCACTAACTTTTGGCAGGGCGATCGCCCCAGCGGAGTAGACGACCGGGTTACGGCGGAAGAGGCTGCGAGAGTAAAGGGATATGATGGACATATTGTAGTTCGTGTGACCGACGGGGGAAACAAATATAGAGTTGTGACAATCACAGATTCTGACGGGGCAATGACTGTTAAGACTATTTCCGGTCCATATACAAGCAGATAATGAATACAAAATATTATGATGTAATAGTAGCAGGTGCAGGTCCTGCCGGGATATGTGCGGCTGTAGCCGCCGCCCGGCAAGGAGCACGTGTTGCTCTTATCGAAAGATACGGAGTCATCGGAGGTAACCTGACCGCCGGGTATGTCGGCCCTATTCTCGGTAGTGTAAGTAAGAACACGATGCGCGATGAGGTTTGTGCTATTCTTGGCGTCGAAGACAATGACTGGATTGGCGAGCATGGAAATGCTCACGATTTCGAAGAGGCAAAACTTACATTGGCAGAATTTGTCGCCAGGGAAAAGAACGTCGATGTCTTTTTGCAATGTTGTGTGTCGGATGTTATTCGTGACGAAAAGGTGGTAAAAGGCATTAAGTGTGCAAGTAACGAGGGGACGCTCTGTTTTGAGGCCGCGGTTACGATTGACTGTACCGGTGATGCTATAGTATCTTTTCTTGCCGGTGCAAAAATAGAAAAAGGACGTGCTGACGGACTCATGCAGCCTGTAACCCTTGAATACACCATTGACGGCATAGATGAATCGAAAGGAATTATCTGTATTGGAGATGTAGACAATGTTCAACTGAATGGCGAGTGTTTTCTTGATTGGTGTAAAAAGAAAGCCGATGAGGGCAAACTTCCCCGGATGCTTGCTGCCGTGCGTTTGCATCCGTCAGTCAGAACGGGTTGCCGTCAGGTAAATACGACACAAGTCAATAGGGTGGATATAACTTCGGTAAGCTCTATTTTCGCTGCCGATCTTGAACTTAGGCAACAGATACGTCTCCTGACTCAATTCTTGAAAGAAAATTTGCCGGGTTACGAAAACTGTAGAGTGATCGGGAGTGGTACAACAACCGGAGTGCGCGAAAGCCGCAGGGTGATGGGCGACTATGTGATCGATGCCGATGAGATGGCGGAAGGTTGTCGTTTTGCCGATGTGGTAGTACATAAAGCATTGTTCATTGTCGATATACATAATCCTGATGGAGCCGGACAGGCGGAACCGACCATACAATATTGCAAACCATACGATTTGCCGTATCGTTGTTTTCTTCCGTTGGGCTTGGAAGGGCTTCTTGTGGCGGGACGGTGCATATCGGGTACTCACAGAGCTCACGCTTCATACCGTGTCATGAGTATTTGCATGGCGATGGGAGAGGCTGTTGGCATTGCCGCTGCCATGAGTGCCTCGCAGCATTGTACTCCGCGGGCTCTCGATGTAGGAGAGTTGCAAAGACGGCTTGAGTCGTTAGGCGTAGAGCTGTTTGATTAACGTAGAACATAATCATACTTTAAATTTATAGAGCATACTTATGAAGAAAATATATTTGTCTGTCGTGTGCTTATTGATCTCTATTCCCCTTATCGCTCAGTTGTATGTAGAGTCGGAGAAGGAGGTGGAATGCTCAGTCTTCCTAGCAAAGGAAGGACGGGGTCGAGCACAGCAAGGACTTGAAATATGGGATGATTACATATTCTCGTGCGAGGATGGAGGACACGTGAATATCTATGATTTCAAAAGTGCCGATCCGAAACCTGTGGCAGGCTTTGAGTTGGCGTCCTCCCATCCGGACAACCATGTAAATAATGTATGCTTTGGCGTCGAGACAAAACGCGGAGCATCGTTTCCTCTCTTGTATATCACAAACGGGAAGGTAGGAAGCGAGTTGGAATGGTTGTGCTTTGTGGAGAGCATCACCCGTCGTGGAAAACGTTTTAGCAGCGAAATCGTACAGACAATTGAACTCGATGGCTCGAAGTGGGCGGAGAAAGGGTATGTCTCCATCTTTGGTGCACCAAGCTGGTTGGTCGATCGGGAGCGGGGCTTTATATGGATATTCTCGGCGCGTAAACGTACTGTGGCGAAGGTGACAAAGCATGCATGGGAAAATCAGTATGTCGCCACCAAATTCCGTATACCGTCGTTGAGTGAGGGCGCAAAGGTGCGGCTCGACGAAAATGACATTCTCGATCAGGTGGTGTTCCCTTATGATGTATGGTTCACACAAGCGGGCTGCATGCATGATGGTAAAATCTATTATTGCTTCGGAGTCGGGAAACAGGATGACAACCGTCCTTCCTGTATTCGGGTGTACGATACTGATAGGCGGACAATTACTGCACGATACAATGTGCAGGAGCAGGTTATTTACGAACCGGAAGATATTGTGGTCAAAGACGGAGTTATGTATGTCAATACCAATACGAATGTGAAAAAGACGTCTGATCTTCCTTGCATATTCAAACTCTCTCTTCCGAAAGAAAAGTCGGTGACCGAAAATCCTCTCGACGAGATACGCAGGGATCCGGAACGTGCGGGCGGCGTGTATTATGTGACCGATCTTTCACATCCGGTTACGCCGGCGCCCAAAGGATATACGCCTTTCTATATAAACGGCTATTTCCGTCACGGAGCGCGTCAGATAGACGATGCGGTGACTTATCCTGCCATATACGGTGTATTGGAGAAAGCTTATGCCGCAAATAACCTTACCGATTTTGGGAAAGCCTTGTATGAACGTCTTGAACCGTTCAAGAAGAATGTGTTTTACAAAGAAGGCGATTTGACACAAATCGGTTATCGTCAGACAAGGGAGATAGGCCGGAGGATGGTACAAAACTATCCGGAAGTATTTGAAGGTCATCCCTATTTGAAAACTAACGCAACGAATGTGCTTCGGGTGGCGGCTACCATGCAATCTGTAAATGCGGGGATTTTGTCGCTGCGCCCCGGGCTTGAATGGGCGGAGATTGACAACTCCCGTTCGTTTCTTACCACACTGAATCCTTATGGCAGCGTATGTCCCGACAGAAGTCCACTTGATAAGTATATACTTGGTAAAGAAAATAGTTGGTATAAAAAATATCGTTCGTACATAGATGAAAAAATGGATGTGGATGCTTTTTTTGCAAGACTGTTTATAGACATAGCACAAATAAAAAGCGAGTATGACAAGTATGACCTAATCCACCGTTTTTGGTTAATGGCGTCGCTTATGCAATGCCTCGACCGTCAAGTGCCTATATGGGACATTTTTACAGAAGAAGAAATATTGGCTTGGGCGGAAATTGAAAACTATAAATATTTTGCGCAGAAAGGTCCTGAACCGGTTTCTCACGGGCGTAGTTGGGGACTTGCATCCCGCACGTTACGCCATTTGTTAGACGAATCTGCCGAAGATCTGGTTCGCAAGCGTCATGGTATCAATCTCAACTTCGGACATGATGGCGTTCTTATGGGTATCTTGACAAATCTGCAAACCGGGACGTGGGCGCGTGAGGCAAATAATTCCAAAGAAGCATTGCGGAGTTGGAAGTACTGGGATATTCCAATGGGTGCAAACCTCCAGATAATATTTTATCAATCGGAAGACAATCCGGATGTTTTAGTTAAGTTTATGCTGAATGAAAAAGACCTCCGGTTGCCGTTTGAAGCGGTTGAAGCATCTTATTACAAATGGAATGAGGTTTATAAATTCTATATAGAACATTGCGACAAGGTTGAAAGATCACTTGCCGAAACATTGAAATTATCGTATGAAGACTTTTAATTATAATCGTGCTGAAATTAAGGCTGGAATAGTACATTTCGGCGTTGGAAACTTCCATCGTGCACATCTTGAAGCTTACACAAATCTTTTACTTGAAGATCCGACACAAAGGGGATGGGGTGTGTTCGGAGCCATGATCATGCCTACGGACGGGACATTGTTCAATGCCCTTAAAAAAGACGATGGCATATATCAGTTAACGACATGCAGTCCTTCCGGCGAACGGGATAGTATGTTGATTGGTTCGCTTGTAGAACTTGCATGGGGGGAAATAGATAGTGAGCCTATCATAGCTAAAATAGCATCGGAGGAGATAAAAATAATCTCTCTCACCATAACCGAAGGGGGATATAAAGTCGATTTTGAAAAGCCGCGTAGTGTGTTTTGGTATGTAGCCGAAGGACTTAAACGTCGGATGGCGAAAGATCTGCCGATAACTATTCTTTCGTGTGACAATATGCAGATGAACGGCAACACTGCCAAAGGCGCGTTTATGTCATACTTCGAAGCGAAATATCCCGAAGTGGCAGCGTGGGCGAAAAAGAAGGTGACGTTTCCGAATTCGATGGTGGATAGAATCACTCCTGTAACAAAACCAGGTAAAGTCACCGATGTGTATTGTGAAGATTTTATACAATGGGTGATTGAAGATAATTTCATAGCAGGTCGTCCTGCATGGGAGAAAGTGGGGGTTACATTCACCAATGATGTGACTCCGTATGAAATAATGAAATTAAGTCTTCTCAATGCGTCACATACTCTTCTTTCTTATCCTGCCTATATGGAAGGATTCAGAAAGGTCGATACCGTGTTGGCAGACGAGCGGTATCGTGCAATGATAAAGTTGTTTATGGACAGGGACGTTACTCCTTATGTTCCGGCTCCCGAGAATGTTGACCTTGAAGCGTATAAAGACCAGCTTATCAAACGATTTTCAAACAAGGCGATAAGCGATCAGGTGTCACGGCTTTGCGGCGATGGTATCGCTAAGTTTGCAGTTTATGTGGTACCCATACTCAAACAGATGTTGCAGGATGGAAAGGATATTTCGATAGAGGCTTTCCTGATAGCTGTTTATTGCAAATATCTGATAGGGGCGCGCACCGAGTCCGGTGAAAATATAGCTATCTCAGAACCTCACATCACCCCGGCGGACAAGAAGTTGATTTCCAGAGGATCGCCGGCCGAATTCTTGAAGATATCACCTTTTGTATCATTGAGACTGGACAAATATCCTGTGTTTATGGAAAAGTATGAGCAGTTTTATGCCATGCAGGTAGCGGAAGGACTGAAGGTCTTATTACAGTAAAACAACTAAAAAAACAAGGCTATGAGGAGGTTTTTCATAACAGTTGTTCTGTCATTTTCGTGCGTATTGTCGGTTTCGGCACAGAAACAGATGGAGGCATCAACGCTTAACCTGATAGGTAAGCCGTTTGAATCGACTCTCAATCCGTATCATAGAGTCGATACATTGGTTTATAAAGGTTTTAACAGGACGGAGAACCGACAACTCCGTTGTTCTGCCGGTATGGCTGTGTTGTTTAAAACGAACACACGTAATATACAGATTACAACAAAGTGGGGATATGTATATTCGAGCCATTCAACCATGCCGATCTCTTATAAAGGATATGATCTTTATATCAAAAATGCAAACGGTAAATGGCAGTATGCGGCAAGCGGTTCATTGAAAGCGTACAAAGGTGAGAAAACCGAGACATTCACGCTCATTGAGAATATGGATGGTACGATGCACGAATGTATGATGTATATGCCGATGTATTCGGAGGTCATTTCTTGTAAAATAGGGATAGATGACGATGCTGTTATCGAACCGTTGAAGTCCGATTTTCGTCACAGGATAGCGGTATATGGCTCTTCATTTACGCAAGGAGTGAGCACGGATCGATCCGGTATGAGTTATCCCATGCAATTTATGCGTAATACAGGTCTTCAAGTCGTGTCGCTTGCAACAAGCGGACGTTGCCTGATGCAGCCTTATATGCTCGATGTTCTTGCCGAAGTCAAGGCTGATGCCTTTATATTCGATACATTTTCAAATCCTGATGCAGAACTGATAAGAGAACGTTTGATACCATTTATTGATCGGCTTATAGCGGCACATCCGGCTACTCCGTTGATATTTCAGCGTACTATCTATCGCGAACGACGTTCATTCGATACAGTTCTTGATGCGAAAGAACGGGCTAAGGCGGCAACTGTAGAGGAGTTATTTACAAAAATCCTCACGACCCCGAAATATAAAGACGTTTATCTGATTACACCTAATGCTTCCGATGCGCATGAAACATCGGTCGATGGAACTCATCCAAGTAGTTATGGATATGCACTTTGGGCGAAGTCAATAGAGACTCTGGTAATAGAAATTTTAAGTAAATATGGTATAAAATGAGACAAGCGGTATTAGTAGAACCAAAACATATTGAATTTCGTGAGGTTGAGGCGCCTAAGGCATCGGACCTGAAAGAACATCAGGTGCTTCTGAATATTAAAAGAATAGGTATTTGTGGCAGTGAGATACATTCTTATCACGGATGTCATCCGGCAACTTTCTATCCGGTAGTTCAGGGGCATGAATATTCGGCAGTGGTAGTCGCTACGGGGACAGCGGTTACGATCTGCAAGGTGGGTGACGTTGTCACCGCACGTCCGCAACTCGCATGTGGGAAGTGCAAGCCTTGTCAGCGGGGAGAGTATAATATTTGTGAAGAGCTAAGAGTGCAAGCCTTTCAGGCAAATGGAGCTGCGCAAGACTTTTTTGTGGTTGATGATGACAGGATTGCAGTGTTGCCTAAAGGTATGTCACTTGATTATGGGGCTATGATAGAACCAGTGGCAGTGGCTGCGCATGCAACCATGCGTGGCGGGGACTTGAAAGGTAAGAATGTGGTTGTATCGGGTGCCGGAACGATCGGTAACCTCGTGGCGCAGTTCGCTAAGGCAAGAGGAGCCAAACGGGTTTTGATTACCGATGTAAGTGATTTCAGACTTGAAATAGCTCATAAATGTGGCATAATAGATACGCTCAATGTAGCTAAGACATCACTCAAAGAAGGAGCTAAGAATCTTTTTGGGGATGAAGATTTTCAAGCTGCGTTTGAGGTTGCCGGAGTTGAGTCGAGTATTCGTTCGCTTATGGAGTGTATCGAAAAAGGGAGTACCATTGTTGTAGTGGCGGTATTTGGCAAGGATCCGTCGCTTAACATGTTCTATTTGGGAGAGCACGAATTGAAAGTGAACGGAACGATGATGTATCGCCATGAAGATTATCTTACGGCTATCGATCAGGTAAGTTCAGGAGCTATCCGTCTCGAACCGCTTATTTCGAATCATTTTCCGTTTGAACAGTATGACGAGGCATACAAATTTATAGACGAGAATAGTGCAACATCCATGAAAATAATTATTAAACTATAAAACCATGAAAATAATAGGTATAGGAGAAGTTGTTTGGGATTGCTTCCCGGAAGGTAAGAGACTTGGCGGAGCACCTATCAATTTCTGTTTTTTTGCAAAGGAATTGGGAGCAAAATCATATCCCGTTACGGCAATAGGTGACGACGAACTTGGCGATGAAACGTTTGCAGTGCTTAAAGAGACCGGACTTGATTTAGGATATATTTCTTGTAATATTTTGCCGACGGGTAAAGTGCTTGTCTCGTTGAATGAGGCCGGTGTACCGCAATATGATATTGTTGAGAATGTTGCTTGGGATGCAATTGAGTGTAGTCCTGCGACAATGAAACTTGTTAGCGATGCAGATGTTGTTTGTTGGGGATCTTTAGCGCAGCGAAGTGAAAAGTCACGTGCTGCAATCTTGAGGCTTATAGATGCTGTGCCGGACACATCGTTGAAGGTATTTGATATTAATATCAGGCAACATTTTTACTCGACAGACTTGATTGTGGAGTCCTTGCAAAAGGCAAATGTCCTCAAATTGAATGAAGACGAATTGCCGTTATTGATTTCTCTTCTTTCCCTTTCAACTGATTTTGTGGAAGCTATCGCAGAACTCATTATTCGTTTTTCGCTCAAATATGTCATATTCACACAGGGGGCAGTACGTAGTGGTATATACGATGCTAGTGGGGAAGTGTCATCCATCAATACACCTAAAGTCGAGGTAGCCGATACTGTAGGGGCAGGCGACTCGTTTACTGCTACCTTTGTTGTGAACATACTTAGAGGGGCGTCCGTTGCTGAATCACACCGCAAAGCGGTAGATGTCTCGGCATATACTTGTACACAAAGAGGAGCTATTAATCCGCTGCCGGATAGTAAAAAGTAATCTTTAAACGAAGCCTGGTGGGGAAACATTATGCCCGGAAAGGTTAGATGAATCACGGAAAGCTGTCGCTCAAAAAGCTGCTTATGCTACCGTGAAGCATCTGTTCCGGGTAGCTGATTATTCTTCGATAAAATTCTTAAAGTCACTCCAAAAGGGTGATAATCTATATGCTGTAATAGATCCTTTGGGAACATATATTCTACAAATGGACTTATCTTTTATTTCTAGGGTACTTTGATTCTGTATCCTCGGGGGAGTGATTCTTTTTACATGTATTTCTACTATGGGACAAGCATTAAAAGCTGACGATTTGATTTCACTAACACTGTTGGGAATTTCCACATATTCTAAGGATTCGCAATTTCCGAAAGCATTTGCTTCAATTTCAGTAGGTCCTTCCGGTATTATTATTTTTTTTACTTTTCTACTATAATTCAAAAATTGTACACTGATAGTAGACAAGTTTGGAGATAGCTCAACTTCATCAAAACTAGTATATTGGAATACACCTTGTTCGGTAAAAGTTACTGTAGTAGGTATAGTTAGTTTCCCTTTCATGAATGTAGAACCGAATGCGAAAAAATCGATTCTGGTTAGCCCTTCTGGGAGTTTTATAGTATTAAGATTTATAGCTCCATTAAAAGCAAGCCTCTTTATAATTTTTACTGTAGAAGGCAGGGACACTTCTTTCAAGTTACGACATGATAAAAAGGTATATGCCGGTATGACTGTTAGTTCCTTAGGTAGTTTTACTTCCTCTAATTTTGAATTCTCAAAGTTGCGTTCAAGTAATTCATCAGGGTTGAAGGTTAAATTATTGGTTTTAAACTCATGTATCTTTGTGTCATTCATATCTAAGATAATAAGTTGCCCCATTTCTTTTAAAGTCATTAAATCCCTAGCATCAAGATTTCCGGTGAGTGTTAAATCTGTGATGGATGTTTTATTTGTTTCTAAGATACTTTCTAGACTTCCGGGTACTTCTATGTGATAACTGGCTTTAATGATTTTGCGAGTAATAGTAAGTTCACAACTAGCTTTTGCTTTTGATTCCTTTAGTTGTGCTGTGATGGTTGCATTCCCTTCTTTAATTGCAGTAATGTTTCCATTATATACTGTTGCAATTTTGTCATCTGACGATGTCCATATTATATCTTTGTATGTTGCGTTGTCCGGTTCGATAACAGCAGATAACTGATGGGTTTCTCCAGCAATTAATTTAACTGTGTTTTCTGATAATTTGATAGATGTAGCTTCAATCGGAATAACATTTATCTGACAGGTGGAGAGAGGACCGAAATCTTTGGCTTTAGCAGTAATAATAGTAACACCGATAGACAGTGCTTTAATTTCTCCATGGGCATTAATTGTGGCAACGTCTTTATTGGAGGATGTCCAAATATATTCAGGAACGGGCAAGTTTTCTGGAGAATGTTTTATGGTGAGCGTGTGACTATCACCAATATTTAAAGTTACTTCTTCTTCGGTAATTTTTATTGCATCAATTGTTTGTTGTATAATTTTATCTTCTATATCATTCTTGTCACTACAACCATTTATGAACAATGTTAAAACTAGTACGGAGAGTAAATTTAATGATTTCATATTAAAATTATGTTTGTTTTGTTGCTCTGTTGGTAAAGCATTAAAATTATTTTGTTGCAAAGATAGATATAATGTGTAAGCCTCGAAAGCTTTTAATGTAATTTTTATTAGGTCTACGATATAGTTTTATGAATCTATGTATAGTGTTTTTTATAAGATACGGTTTAATTCCGTTTATTAACCGCATAATTTGCGGCTTAGCATACCTCTTTTAATCGCATTTTTATGAATAACTCCAATTTAATAGTTATTTTTGCAAAAATAGTCAATGCTATGTTCATCACAGAAAATTGGAGTGAGCTGGAGTTGCTTGCATATCTCATTGAATAATAATTTTATGATATAAAGAAATCCATGTTGAAAATATTAGTAACCTACGCCGTCCAAGGCGAATTTGTAGAGATTAAATGGCCGGATGTAGAACCTTATTACATTCGTACAGGTATTGGAAAAGTAAAATCAGCCTTTCATCTGGCAGAAGCAATCCGCCAGGTACAACCGGACTTAGTACTCAATATTGGAAGTGCCGGAACAGTCAACCATCAGGTAGGAGATATCTTTGTCTGCCGCAAGTTCGTAGACCGTGATATGCAGAAAATGAAAGAGTTCGGATTGGAGTGTGAGATTGATTCATCGGCCTTGCTCGAAGAAAAAGGTTATTGCAAGCACTGGACAGAAGAAGGAATCTGTAACACGGGAGATGGCTTTCTGACAGAATTGACTCACGTTAGCGGAGATGTCGTAGACATGGAAGCCTATGCACAGGCATTCGTTTGCCGTTCGAAAGAAATTCCGTTTATTTCCGTGAAATATGTGACTGACATTATTGGTCAGAACTCCGTGAAACATTGGGAAGATAAACTTGCCGATGCCCGACAGGGACTATCACATTACTTCAATGTCTTGAAAGAAAGAATATGATAAGTGACTCCTGCGGCAATCAGTCCCAGGAGAATCTTTACCCATATCAGAGGAATCAGGAAGAAAATGCAGTAAAGCATGGTTCCCCACATCAGCATGAGCGAGATTACTTTGGCTCGGAGAGGGATCGCCTTGTTTTCGCGGTAATTGCGGATATAAGGACCGAAGTGCCGATGATTGAGCAGCCAGTTATATAGTCGGGGAGACCCTTTGAAATAAAGGGCGGCGGTGAGTAACAGAAAAGGGGTAGTAGGCAGTAACGGCAGAAAGATGCCGAGGATGCCGAGTGCAAGAGAGATACTACCTAAAACAATATACAGAGTTTTCATGCGGCAAAGATAGTGCAAAAAAAGGGAAAAAATAACACTCTTTGCTGGATGAAAACTCTATTTTGTATTACCTTTGCCGTTGCATCGAGGTGACATTAGATGCGTGTAACTATTAAAATACATACACCTATGTTTACAGTAATCAAACGCATGGAGATCTCGGCTTCTCATAAGCTGATACTCCCGTATCGCAGTAAATGCGCCAGTTTACACGGTCACAACTGGATTATCACCGTCTATTGCCGTTCCATGCGGCTCAACTCCGAAGGAATGGTGGTAGATTTCACCCGTATCAAAGAAGTGGTCATGGAGAAACTCGACCATCAAAATCTGAATGAAGTACTTCCGTTCAATCCTACAGCAGAGAATATCGCCCGGTGGGTGTGCAAACAGATTCCTCAATGCTATAAGGTAGAGGTGCAGGAATCGGAAGGAAACATTGTCATCTATGAGAAAGATTCCGCCAGCGCAGAAGGACAAGAGTAGCAAATTAAACAAGTATGACGATGAGAAAGATTAATGAAATCTTTTACAGTTTGCAGGGCGAAGGTTACCACACCGGAACTCCGGCCATCTTCGTGCGTTTCTCCGGCTGCAACCTGAAATGTGACTTTTGCGACACACAACACGAAGAAGGAACCATGATGACCGATGAAGAAATTATCACCGAAGTGAAAAAATATCCAGCCGTTACCGTTGTCCTCACAGGTGGCGAACCTTCCTTATGGATAGACGACCAATTGATCGACCTTTTGCATCAGGCCGGTAAATATGTGACCATCGAAACCAACGGTACACACCCCTTACCGGCATCTATCGACTGGGTGACCTGCTCACCCAAACAAGGGGCAAAACTGGCAATCGACCGGATGGACGAAGTGAAAGTTGTCTATGAAGGACAAGATATAAGTATTTTTGAACTACTTCCTGCCGAACATTTTTTCCTCCAGCCTTGTTCTTGTAATAACACTGCTTTGACAGTGGACTGTGTAATGCGACATCCCAAATGGAGACTCAGCCTGCAAACACACAAATTAATCGACATCCGTTGAACAAAATAAACGGGTGATACGGAGGAAGCTTAAATTATTACATAATATAGTTATGAAAGTAGGTTTGTTTATTCCTTGTTATATCAATGCTATTTATCCCAATGTGGGAGTGGCATCGTATAAGTTATTGAAAAGTTTGGGAGTAGACGTCGATTATCCGTTGGATCAGACCTGTTGCGGACAACCGATGGCAAATGCCGGTTTTGAAGACGAATCGATGAAATTGGCACTCCGTTTTGACGATTTGTTCCGGAAGTATGATTACATAGTCGGTCCTTCCGCCAGTTGTGTGGCCTTTGTGAAAGAGAATCATCCGGGCATCTTAGAGAAAGAAGGACACGCTTGTCAGAGCGCGGGAAAGATTTATGATATTTGTGATTTTATTCATGATGTACTGAAGCCTTCGAAGATTCCTGCACGCTTTCCCCATAAGGTTAGTATTCACAATAGTTGTCATGGGGTGCGTGAATTGTTAATTTCGGCTCCCTCCGAACTGAATATTCCTTATTACAATAAATTGCGTGATTTGCTTGATCTGGTTGAAGGAATCGAAGTTTTCGAACCCAGCCATATTGACGAGTGTTGCGGCTTTGGCGGAATGTTTGCCGTGGAAGAGCAGGCAGTCTCCGTCTGCATGGGACGTGATAAGGTAAAAGACCACATGGCCACTGGAGCCGAATATATTGTCGGAGCGGACAGTTCCTGCCTGATGCACATGCAAGGTGTTATCAAACGGGAGCATCTGCCTATTCAGATTATCCATATTGTAGAAATTCTAGCGTCGCAATCATGAGTACAAAACATTCAAAGGCTGCCGAGAAGTTCTTGCAGGACAGCAAGATGGCAGCATGGCATAATGAGACCCTTTGGATGGTCCGTGCCAAAAGGGATAAGATGAGCAAGGAAGTTCCCGAATGGGAAGAGTTGCGCAACAAGGCTTGCGAACTGAAACTTTATTCCAACAGCCACCTCGAAGAACTTCTGCTGGAGTTCGAGAAGAACGCTACCGCCAACGGTGCCATTGTGCATTGGGCAAAAGATGCCGATGAATACTGCGCCATTGTCTATGAGATATTGAATGAACATAATGTGCATCATTTCATCAAGAGTAAATCCATGCTTGCCGAAGAGTGCGGATTGAATCCTTTCCTGATGGAGCGGGGCATTGATGTCGTAGAGTCCGATTTGGGCGAACGCATCCTGCAACTGATGCATCTCGAACCGAGTCACATCGTACTGCCTGCCATCCACATCAAACGGGAACAGGTAGGCGAACTTTTCGAAAAGGAGATGGGAACCGAGGAAGGAAACTTCGACCCTACCTACCTGACTCATGCGGCACGTAAGAACCTGCGACCTCTCTTCCTGAATGCCGAAGCCGCTATGACAGGGGCCAACTTTGCCGTAGCTTCAACCGGTGACATCGTAGTCTGCACGAATGAGGGAAACGCTGATATGGGTACTTCCTATCCGAAATTGAACATCGCCGCTTTCGGTATGGAAAAGATTGTTCCGGATTTGGATGCACTGGGCGTATTCACCCAATTGCTTGCCCGTTCGGCTACCGGACAACCGGTGACCACCTACACTTCCCATTACCGCCGTCCCCGCGAAGGCGGTGAATATCATATCATCATTGTAGATAACGGCCGAAGTACATTGCTTTCCAAGCCCGATCATATCAAGACATTGAATTGCATCCGTTGTGGTGCGTGTATGAATACCTGCCCGGTATATCGCCGGAGTGGGGGATACTCTTATACCTATTTCATTCCCGGACCTATCGGTATCAATCTGGGCATGGCTCATGATCCGGAGAAATATTATGATAATCTTTCTGCCTGCTCTCTGTGTATGTCCTGCTCTGATGTTTGTCCGGTGAAAGTTGATTTGGCCGAACAGATTTACAAGTGGCGTCAGGATTTGGACGGACTGGGAAAAGCCAATACAGGAAAGAAGATCATGTCCGGTGGTATGAAGTTCTTGATGGAACGTCCGGCATTGTTCAATGCTGCTTTGTGGGCGGCTCCGGTAGTAAACGGTCTGCCCCGTTTTATGAAATACAACGATCTCGACGATTGGGGAAAAGGGCGTGAACTGCCGGAATTTGCCAAAGAGTCGTTCAATGAAATGTGGAAGAAAAACAAAGTACAGGGAAAGGAGGAATCCAAATGAGCAGCAGAGAAGAGATATTAGCCAGTATTCGCAAGAATACGCAAACTCGTTATGATAAACCGGATATTGCGGATATGAAACGATTGTCGTATCTTGATAAGATAGAACAATTTTGTGCAATCAGCCGTGCAGTGGGTGGCACAGCAGTGGTATTGGGCGAAGGAGAAGATGTGAATGCGGTCATACGTCGGACTTATCCGGATGCTATGCGCATTGCTTCCGTCTTACCGGATATTTCCTGCGCGACATTCAATCCCGACAATCTGGATGATCCGAAGGAGTTGGATGGCACCGATGTAGCCGTGGTGAAAGGAGAAATCGGAGTTGCCGAGAACGGAGCCATTTGGATACCGCAGACGGTGAAATATAAAGCTATTTATTTTATCTCGGAGAAGCTGGTTATCCTGCTCGACCGGAATAAAATAGTGGATACCATGTATGATGCCTACCGCGAACTGGATGGACAGGAATATCAATTCGGAACATTCATCTCCGGTCCTTCAAAGACTGCCGACATTGAGCAGGCATTGGTGATGGGAGCACATGGGGCACGGGACGTATTAGTGATATTAATCTAGTGTTTTAAAACAGAGGCTCTATTGGTAGGAAGTAGAGCCTCTGTTCGGTATAAACAGAACTTCTGTTTATTGTAAATAGAGCCTCTGTTCCGGTCCGTTCATAGAAGAGTAGTCAAATGTTTAAATTTAAATGATATGTATGCCAATAAAGTAAAGAAAATAGCCGCCGTTCATGACCTTTCGGGAATGGGACGCGTGTCTCTCACTGTCGTTATTCCTATTCTTTCATCCATGGGCTTTCAGGTTTGTCCGCTTCCTACGGCTGTATTATCCAACCATACGCAATATCCCGGTTTTTCCTTCCTCGACCTGACGGACGAAATGCCGAAGATTATTGCCCAGTGGAAGAAACTGGAGGTGAAGTTTGATGCTATCTATACCGGATATCTGGGCTCTCCGAAACAGATTCAGATTGTTTCTGATTTTATCAAGGACTTTCGCCAGCCGGATAGCCTGATAGTTGCCGATCCGGTGTTGGGAGATAACGGTCGGCTGTACACTAACTTTGATAGGAAGATGGTGAAAGAAATGCGCCACCTGATAACCAAAGCAGATGTGATTACTCCCAATCTGACGGAATTATTTTATTTATTGGATGAACCCTATAAAGCAGACAACACGGATGAAGAGTTGAAAGAATATCTTCGCCTTTTGTCCGATAAAGGTCCGCAAGTGGTTATCATAACCAGTGTCCCCGTGCATGATGAACCCCATAAAACGTCTGTCTACGCTTATAACCGTCAGGGAAACCGCTACTGGAAAGTGACCTGTCCTTATCTGCCTGCACATTATCCCGGTACGGGAGATACTTTTACAAGTGTCATAACCGGCTCTTTGATGCAGGGAGACAGCTTGCCGATGGCATTAGACCGTGCCACTCAATTTATCCTGCAAGGAATCCGTGCCACTTTCGGGTATGAATATGACAATCGGGAGGGGATTCTGTTGGAGAAAGTACTTCACAATCTGGATATGCCGATACAGATGGCCAGTTATGAATTGATTTAATCTTTTACATTCACAAATTTTTGTCCTATTCGAATTTGACGGTTATTTCCACTGATTTATTGCCATAAATCCAGTCCGGACCTTCCTGAATCAGGCGGATGGCTTCCTTGTCGGAAGATTCGCAGAGGCTCTCTTTTACTTTGATGTAGAAGGGACGCCCTTCCTTGTTAACTAGGAAAGTTAATACCACTTTCCCTTTCACTTGTGCGCATTTTTCATCCGTCGGACGAACCAGATTCTCCTTCAGGTACTTCTGATATTTGCGTTTACCAATCACGGGTTGCGGAGTAATATCTTTGTCTGCCTGCTCCTTAGCCGTCACGACAGTTGTCGACTTCTTATTTTTATTTGTTCCGTATCCCACTACCACCACTTCGTTAAGCGTTTGTTTGTTTTCGTTCATGGCAATGAGCATTGTCTGGCTAGTATCTACCGGAATTTCTACCGGATCGTATCCGATGAACTGCGCTGTCAACTGTTTTTTACCTTCCTTTTTAACCAGCGAAAACTCTCCGTTCATATTCGTAATGGTTCCGATATTTGTCCCTTTATATGCTACACTGGCCCCGATGATCGGTTCTCCTTTTTCATTGGTCACTTTTCCCTGAATAATGTTACTGTTGGGAATAGTCACCACTTTAGCCATTCTCATTTTCTTGTCGGAAGCGGACTCGGAAGTATCCATTGTTGCTGCTACCTCTTGCAATTCAGCAGTCTGCTCCAAGGCTTCCTCCATCATCGGTTCTATTACTGCGGATGCACTTTTAGCGGTAGGAGTAGTTTGTTTTTTGGCAATCATATCCTTTTTATCCGCTTGTTTCACAGCAATTCCGGAAATAGGGGTAGAATCCGTTTTGACCTTTGTGGCAGCCAGTGCGATTTCCTTTCGCGGGGTTGCAGGAGCTGCCGGAGTCGCCGGATTTGTAGGAATTGCCGGCGTTGCAGCTTCAGGCAACTTTGCAGGAACAGACTCTTCAGCGATAAACACTTCATCTGTTATGCTCTTTTTCAGGAACAGGAAATAACTGCTGATACCGAATCCGATAACCAGACACGCAGCGATGCTCCAGGTGATAGCATAAGTGTTCTTTTTCTTTGCCGAATGAGCAGAAACCTGCATCCGCAGTTTCTCGATCCGTTGTTCGTGATTTCCCTCCACCTGGTTGTATCCATCCATAGCATCAGCCAGGAAAGGGTCCTGCATCGACTCTTTTTCCAGCCGGTGTGCCTCTTTTCCTTTGCGGAGTCCTCGTATGTAGTCCAATAGTTTCATAGGGCTTGTTTCTTAATACAAATTTTCAAGTTTCGCTTTCCGTTTTGGATATAGCTTTTCACATTGTTCAGAGTAAATCCGGTCTGTTCCACAATGTCGGCATACGACATTTCCTCTAAAAAGAAACGCGTAATGCTGGTCCGTTGTTCTTCGGGCAACTTTTCGAGACAGTGATGTAATGCCTTTAGTTGTTCCTCTGAACTTTCCTCCTCACTTAATTGATGCAGAAATTCGTCGGATTCCATAACATTAACGGTATAATCTAACGTAATTTCTTTATTTCCCTTTCGTAAAAGTTGCAGGCAATGATTCTTTGCCACCCGGTAGAGCCATGGCTTGAACACTTTTATCTCATAATTTCCCAGTTTAGGCAATAAATCTTCAAACAACTGCATGACCGCTTCTTGTGCCCGGTCTTCATCATGCAGATATTTCAGGCAAAGTCCGTATAGTAACGGGATATATCGGTTATATAATTCACCGAAATATTCCGTATCACCGGACTTCGTATAATGTATTAGTAATTCCTCGTCCGATAGTTTTAATATTTTTCTTTTGAAAAACAACATCTATTGATTGCCAAAGATAGGGATTGAGACTAAAAATAACAACTGTAAGACTAAAAATAAAAAAAAGTTTGATGCCTTTATGGAATCTGTGTGAAATGTGCATCTCTATAATAAAAGCGAACTAATAGTAACATTTTAAAATAAGAAGTTATGAAAACAAATCAATTCAGAGCGATGATGCTCGTGCTGCTAATGGCGGTTATTTCTTTAGGTAGGATGAATGCGCAAGTTATTACTGTGTCGGGTACGGTGACGGATGCAAAGGATGGAAATCCGCTTGTAGGTTGTTCGGTAAAGATCAAGGGTGCTTCGAAGGGGGCAATAACGAATATGAAGGGCCAGTACACAATTCAGGCCAAGAAGGGGGAGACGTTGTTGTTTCAGTATATCGGGTATAAGCAAGAGAGAAGGGTGGTGAAATCGGCTACGCTGGATGTGAAGATGAAAGCTGATGATGTGGCATTGGAAGAATGTGTAGTGGTAGGATACGGGCATGAGCTAAAGGCTACTAAATCGGTGTCTGCTGCTTATATGGCGGTATGTCCGACACCGGGAATCATGTATGATGCTGTAAATGCGGAAGAATACGGGCAGATTCAGGAGAATGGATTTAAGAGTGTGTCGGATGCTCCGCTTTCTACTTTCTCTATTGATGTAGATGCTGCTTCTTATAGTAATATGCGTCGTTTTATCAATAAAGGTGAATTGCCTCCTGTAGATGCTATCCGTACGGAAGAATTAGTGAACTATTTTTCCTATGATTATCCGAAACCGACAGGAAGTGATCCTGTGAAAATCACGATGGAAGCCGGAACTTGTCCCTGGAATGCGGATCACCGTCTTGTGCGTATCGGCTTGAAAGCTAAAGAAATTCCGACGGATAATTTGCTTGCATCTAACTTGGTGTTTCTGATTGACGTCTCCGGCTCTATGTGGGGAGCCAACCGGTTGGATTTGGTGAAATCATCTCTCAAATTGTTGGTAAACAACTTACGGGATAAAGATAAAGTAGCTATCGTGACTTATGCAGGCAGTGCCGGTGTGAAACTGGAGGCCACTCCGGGTAGTGACAAACAGAAGATTCGTGAAGCGATAGATGAATTGACGGCAGGTGGTTCTACGGCAGGTGGTGCGGGTATCCTGTTGGCGTATAAAATAGCCAAGAAGAATTTTATCTCTAATGGCAACAACCGTATCATACTTTGTTCCGACGGTGATTTTAATGTGGGCGTTTCTTCCGCCGAAGGATTGGAACAATTGATTGAAAAAGAATGTAAGAGTGGAGTGTTCCTTACCGTATTAGGTTATGGCATGGGTAATTATAAAGATAAAAAGATTCAGGTGTTGGCAGAAAAGGGAAACGGTAATCATGCTTATATAGATAACTTGCAGGAAGCTAACCGTGTTTTAGTAGGCGAATTCGGTGCTACATTGCATACGGTGGCGAAAGACGTCAAACTGCAAGTGGAATTTAATCCTTCCCAAGTGCAGGCGTATCGTTTGATTGGTTACGAAAGCCGTCTGTTGAAAGACGAAGACTTTAATAATGATACTAAAGATGCCGGAGATATGGGTGCGGGACATACAGTAACTGTTTTTTACGAAGTGATTCCTACCGGTGCAAAGAATGAATATGTGGGTAAAATAGACGATCTGAAATATCAGAAGAAAGAGAAAGTGACAGTGAAACCGACAGGCTCTAATGATCTCCTGACTGTGAAACTGCGTTATAAAGCTCCGGATAAAGATGTCAGCAAGAAAATGGAACTTCCTTTCGTTGATAATAAAGATAATAATGTTTCTTCCGATTTCCGCTTTGCTTCTGCAGTGGCTATGTTCGGACAGTTGCTTCGGGACTCTGACTTCAAAGGAAATGCCAGTTACGATAAAGTGATTAATCTGGCCAAACAGGGACTGAATAATGATGATAAGGGATATAGAAGAGAATTCATTCGTCTGGTTGAGGCTGCCAAAGGATTGGAAAGAACGAATAAGAACTAGGAAATCGGGCAGGAGTCATTGTGAGTGTACGCTATGTGACTATGCGTAAGATTCGCAGATATGAATGAACGTAGAATTCCAGATGGATAATCGTAGAAAATGATAGTGACGGTATATGTTCGGGATAGTGACGCTATCGCTGTTGTATACCGTCACTATCTTTGTCGGATAGCGTCACTATCTTTTCTTTCGTCCGAATTTCGTCCGACCTGAAACGAAAAATAGCCGTAAACTTATTGTTTACAGCTATTTAACTCTGCACGGGAGGAGAGGCTCGAACTCCCGACACCCGGTTTTGGAGACCGGTGCTCTACCAACTGAGCTACTCCCGTGTTTGCGGCTGCAAAGGTAGTAGAAACTTCTGAATCTCCAAACATTCGGGTAAATAAGTTTTGAATTATTTTAATTTTTCCCACTCATCGGGCTTAAAACCGACCAGAACGAAGCTGTCTGTCACTACCAATGGGCGTTTCACCAATTTACCGTTAGTTGCCAATAGTGCTATCTGTTCTTCCTCACTCATTGTAGGTAGCTTCTCGCTTAGTTTCAGCTCTTTATATACTAATCCGCTCGTGTTGAAGAATTTCTTCACTGGCAGACCGCTGCGCGGAATCCATGCCTTTAATTCTTCCACCGTAGGATTTTCTTCTACGATTAAGCGGTTGGTAAACTCAATGTTATTTTCTGTTAACCATTTCTTGGCTTTTTGGCATGTGCTGCATGCCGGGTACTGCAAAAATAATGTTGCCATATTCATTTATAATTTAATATTTGATATTTTATACTTAATACTTGAACTTCACTTCAATATCTGTAAATCCTGAAACATAATCCGGTAAGCGGCCGCTTTCTTGTCCAATGCTAATGGATACGCCCTTGATGATGAGGGCATCCGGTAAAGCCGCATGGCACGTCCTTCGAAAACAAATTCGGAGTAATCACCTACTTTGGGCTCTTCTATGTCGAATTGCTGTCGAAGAGTGTCCGTTGCTTTTTGGCCTGTGGTGACGATTGCTTTGCATTCGGGAAGTTGCCGCAGTAATGCTGCAACATCGGTAGCTTCCACTACTTCAAGAAACTTGTCCGATGCATTATCCTGCAACCGGCGAATGGATGAAGCGGTATCAAATAGGGCAATCCCCTTTTCGTTCAAAAAGTCTATGATTTGCTCGCGACAGAACGATTTTAGTGTCGAATTTAGAAAGTGATTCTTATCATTAAAGAATAAAATCCCATATATACGCCACATGTCGTTGTTTAGGTTCGGGTAGTAAAACTCCATAGACCAACGTTTTTTCTGTGGCGGAAAACTTCCTAGCATCAGAAGTTTTGATTTCGCTGGGAGAAACGGTTCTAGCGGATGTGTTTCGATTTCCATAATTCCTTTCATTTTAATTTCGTACAAAAATAGTGATAATGTTTATTTCCCTCAAAATCAATGAGAAAAAATGCTAGATTTAAAATAATTAGTTATTTTTGCGGCGTGATGAACAAACAATATTTTATTATATCATTGAAAAAAGAAGTTTTTGTGAGTTGCTTCTTAATAGGCCTATTTTTCCTGGCGGGAGGAAATTGTTATGCTTCGGAGCAACAAGCGTTAAGAGGGACGATAGAAGTTCCTTCTGATCATAATACCGTGAGAGGGCGTGTAATTGATATCTATGGTGAACCACTGATCGGTGCTACAATACGCGAAAGGGGGGGAACCAATGGTACTGTGACCGATATTGATGGAAAGTTCTTTTTATCTGTGCCGGATAGTGCTGTCTTACAGGTTTCTTTTGTGGGTTACAAGACTGTAGATGTCAATGTGACAGGTCGGAATGTGCTTGAAATACGTCTTCAGGAAGATGCGGTGATGCTTGATCATGTCATTGTAACGGCCTTGGGACTTGAAAAGGATGAAGCTTCATTAGCTTATTCTGTGCAGAAAATCAAGGGAGAGGAACTGAATCGGGTGAAAGAAATAAATATGATTACTGCCTTAGCGGGAAAAGCTGCCGGTGTACAAATCAATAAGAATTCTTCCGGTATGGGTGGTTCCGCAAAAGTCAGTCTCCGGGGAATCCGTTCTGTATCCGGGGATAATCAACCGCTTTATGTAATAGATGGAGTACCGATGTCGAACACCTCTTCCGAACAGGCTTATTCGGCTATTGGGGGGACGGCAAATGCAGGAAATCGTGATGGAGGAGACGGAATCTCTAACCTGAATCCGGAAGATGTGGAAAGTATCAGTATTCTGAAAGGTGCTCCTGCTGCGGCTTTATATGGTAGCATGGCTGCTAACGGAGTGATTCTTATTACGACTAAAAAAGGAAACTCTGTCGGACAAAGGAATATTAATTTTTCTACGGGACTCACTTTCGAGAAAGCATTCAGTATGCCTAAAATGCAGAATCGTTATGGTGTCAGTGATGTGGTAGACAGTTGGGGCGAGAAAGAGAATCTGATGGCTTATGATAATCTGAATGACTTTTTCCGTACCGGATTGACTTCGATGACTTCCGTATCTATCAGTTATGGAAATGAAAACCTGCAAACTTATTTCTCCTATGCCAATACTACCGGAAAGGGGATTATCGACAAGAATAAACTGAAAAAGCATAATATAAACTTGCGTGAGACGGCTACCATGTTCGACAAACGTCTGAAACTGGATGGTAGTGTAAATGTCATGAAACAGACCGTCGAGAATAAGCCGGTATCGGGAGGTTTCTATATGAATCCATTGGTAGGGCTTTATCGTTTCCCTCGTGGGGAGGATCTGTCTTATTATAAAGATCATTTTGAAACCTATGACGAAGAACGGAAACTGGGTGTGCAGAATTGGCATACGTTTACCGAAGACTTCGAACAGAATCCATACTGGATAACGAACCGTATACAAAGTAAAGAAACACGTACGCGCGTTATCCTTTCTCTTTCAGCAAACTTTAAAGTTAATGAATGGCTGACGATTCAAGCCCGTGGCAACATGGATTACTGGGCGGATAAGTTGCGCCAAAAATTCTATGCGTCTACCGCCACCGCTCTGTGTGGAGCGAACGGACGATATGTTGAGATGGATTATCAGGAAACGCAGATGTATGGTGATGTCATGGCGATGGTGAAGAAAACCTGGGGGGATTTTACACTGGATGCGGCGATTGGTGGTAGTATAAATGACCGAATCAGAAATTCTACCCGTTATGATTCGAAGAATGCTTCTTTGAAATTTGCTAATGTGTTTAATATTGCCAATATCGTTATGAACAGTTCTGCCAGTATTGACCAGAAAATAGATGAGCATCGTCAGTTGCAATCTATATTCGGTACGGCACAGATCGGTTATAAGGAGAAATTGTTCCTTGATTTGACGGCCCGTAATGACTGGGCGTCAACCTTGTCTTATACCAGCCATGAAAAAACCGGATTTGCTTATCCTTCTGTAGGGCTCTCCATACTACTTGATAAATGGGTGAAGTTACCCGAATGGGTTTCTTTCGCTAAATTGCGTGGCGCTTACAGTAAAGTAGGAAATGATATTCCTCCGCATATCACTAATCCCTCTTCGCAGATTAATGCCGGTGGCGAGATACAGGCGAATGATGCCGCACCTTTCAAAGAAATGGAGCCGGAAATGACTCATGCAATGGAATTTGGAACAGAATGGAGATTCTTCCAACACCGTTTGGGTATTAATCTGACTTATTATCGTACCAATACTTACAATCAGTTTTTCAAACTGCCTGCACTTGCAGGGGATAAGTATGCTTATCGATATGTAAATGCAGGAAATATTCAGAATCGGGGATGGGAAGTGACGTTGAATGGGACTCCCATATTAACTCCTAGTTTTACTTGGAAAACTTCCGTAAACTTCTCTACCAACAAGAATAAGATAGTGAAATTGCACGATGAGCTGAAAGAATTAGTCTACGGACCTACGAGCTTTTCTTCCAGTTATGCTATGAAACTTATTAAAGGCGGTTCTATCGGTGATATTTATGGTAAGGCCTTTGTGCGTGATGATGCAGGCAATATTGTCTACGAAACAGAGGGTGATAATAAAGGACTTCCATTAGTGGAGGGCGATGGGAATACGGTGAAAGTGGGAAATGCCAACCCTGTCTTTATGATGGGATGGGATCATACGTTCTCTTACAAAGGCTTCACCCTTTATTTTCTGCTTGATTGGCGTTACGGAGGTAAAGTCCTTTCGCAGACGCAGGCGGAAATGGATCTTTATGGAGTATCTGAAATAACGGCTGATGCGCGTGACAGGGGATATGTAATGCTCGACGGTCAGCGTATAGACGATGTGAAAGGATTCTATAAAATAGTAGGCGGGCGTGCCGGGGTGACGGAGTATTATATGTATGATGCTACCAACTTGCGGTTGCGTGAAGTATCTTTGAGCTATAATTTCTCCAAGAAGTGGATACAGAAAACGAAGGTGCTGAAAGATGTTCAGCTTTCGTTTGTAGCCCGCAATCTATGTTTCTTGTATAAGGAAGCTCCTTTTGATCCGGATCTGGTACTTTCTACCGGAAATGATAATCAAGGAATTGAAGTGTTCGGAATGCCTACGACCCGTAGTCTGGGCTTTACTCTGAAATGTGAATTTTAAAGGTAAGAGAGAGAAATGAAGAGAAAATCTGTATATCTATATTTGTTGGGGTTATTGCTGTTTTCCGTAGCTTGTACCGGTAACTTCCGTGATTACAATACCGATTTGTCCGGTATCACGGATGATGACTTGATTATTGATGACAATGGCTATGGAATCCGTTTGGGAATTATTCAGCAAGGTATTTATTTTAATTACGACTACGGAAAAGGAAAGAACTGGCCTTTTCAGCTGATACAGAATCTGAACGCGGATATGTTCAGTGGGTATATGCATGACGGCAAACCGCTGAACGGGGGCTCGCATAACTCCGATTATAATATGCAGGACGGCTGGAATAGCGCCATGTGGACACACATGTATTCTTATATTTTCCCACAGATATATCAGTCGGAGAATGCTACCCGAAATACACATCCTGCTCTGTTCGGGATAACGAAAATATTAAAGGTGGAAGCGATGCACCGTGTGACGGATTATTATGGTCCTATCATTTATAAGAATTTCGCTAATGCCGAAAAACATTACCGTCCGGATAAACAAGAGGATGTCTATTATGAGTTTTTCAATGAACTCGATTCTGCTGTAGTTGCTCTCACCAACTATATAGATGAGAAACCGGAATCCAATGGATTTGCACGTTTTGATATTTTGTTGGACGGGAAATATCCTTCCTGGGTAAAGTTTGCCAATTCCCTGCGTCTGCGTCTGGCAATGCGCCTTGCTTCTGTTGCTCCAGATAAAGCGCATGCTGAAATACAGAAAATAAAGGAAAATGGTTACGGCTTCTTTGAAGCGGAAACAGGAGGAGTGTTTGTTTCTACCAAATCCGGGTATACCAATCCATTGGGAGAACTTAACCGTGTCTGGAATGAAACTTACATGAGTGCTAACATGGAATCAATTTTGACCGGATATAACGATCCCCGTTTGGAAATTTATTTTGAACCCTGTACGGATGAGGCTCTTAAAGGACAGTATCGTGGAATTCGCCAGGGAACCTGCTTTGCTCATAGTCATTATTCGGGATTGTCAAAGCTGTTTTTCAAGCAGGATACCGATACACCTCTGATGACTGCTTCGGAAGTCTGGTTTCTGCGTGCCGAAGCTGCTTTGCGCGGATGGACGGATGAAGATGAAGAAGCTTGTTACCGGAACGGTGTAACTACCTCTTTTCATCAATGGGGAATTTATGGGGTGGAGGATTACCTGAAAAGTGAGCTGACAGCTTCCGACTTTATAGACACTTATGATGAAGAAAATAATATAGAGGCCCGTTGTAAAGTCACTCCCAAATGGAATCCGCAGGATGATAAGGAGACCAAACTGGAGAAGATTATCACGCAGAAATGGATTGCCATGTTCCCGGAAGGTTGCGAAGCCTGGACCGAACAAAGACGGACGGGATATCCCCGTTTATTTCCCGTTCGATTCAATCATAGTAGGAGCGGATGCATCGACACGGAGATCATGGTGCGCCGTCTTAATTTCCCAGGTACATTGCAGACAGAAGACTCGGAGCAATATTCTGCTCTTGTCGAGGCTTTAGGCGGAGATGACCATGGAGGTACAAGACTCTGGTGGGATACGGGAAATAATAACCTGGAATAAAAAAAGACAGAAGTAATGTGTTTATATGTGTAGCTTTAACTATTTTTGCATCTTCATTTAAACACATTTACTTATGAAACAAATTATCTCTGCTCTTTTCCTCTGTATGTTGCTCTCTGCCGTACCGGGATTGCAGGCGCAAAACATTCAGCTACATTATGATTTCGGACGTTCTTTGTACGATAAAGATTTGCAAGGTCGCCCGCTGCTCACCTCCACAGTGGAGAAGTTTCAGCCTGATACTTGGGGAAGCACTTATTTCTTTGTCGATATGGATTACACTTCCGAAGGTGTCGCTTCCGCTTATTGGGAAATAGCGCGTGAACTGAAATTCTGGAAAGGTCCTTTTTCTGCACATCTTGAATATAACGGTGGATTATCGAAAGGCATGTCTTATAAAAATGCTTATCTGGCAGGAGCTACCTACACTTTTAATAATGCTTCCTTTTCCAAAGGCTTCACGCTGACTGCTATGTATAAGTATATTCAGAAACACCAATCACCCAACAACTTCCAGCTGACAGGTACGTGGTACGTGAATTTCTGCCGCAATCTGCTCACTTTCTCCGGCTTTGCCGACTGGTGGCGTGAAGAAACCAACTACGGAAAGACTATCTTCCTCTCCGAACCACAATTCTGGGTGAACCTGAACAAAATCAAAGGAGTAAATAAAAAATTCAATCTTAGTGTTGGCTCCGAAGTCGAATTGAGTAATAACTTTGGCGGTCGTGATGGCTTTTATGTTATCCCGACACTCGCCCTCAAATGGACACTGAACTAAGAAAATCCAAATTCCGGAAGAATCTCTGTCTATCCCTCTGCGGAAGTTAAAAATATATAGAACAACCTGTTAAATGAAAACTGATTTAATCTACGGCGTAGAAGACCGTCCCCCCTTTAAAGACGCCCTGTTTGCGGCTTTACAACATCTCTTGGCTATTTTTGTAGCAATTATTACACCCCCGCTAATCATCGCGAGTGCCCTGAAACTGGATGTGGAAAAGACAAGCTTTCTGGTTTCCATGTCTCTTTTTGCTTCGGGAGTATCTACTTTCATACAATGCCGTCGTTTGGGTGCGATAGGAGCAAAGTTACTCTGCATTCAGGGAACCAGTTTTTCTTTTATCGGCCCTATCATCGCCACCGGATTGGTGGGTGGTTTGCCCTTGATATTCGGTTCCTGTATGGCTGCCGCACCTATCGAGATGATTGTCAGCCGCACATTCAAGTATCTGCGCAATATCATTACTCCGTTGGTATCCGGTATTGTTGTACTATTGATCGGATTAAGCCTGATAAAGGTCGGTATTGTATCTTGCGGAGGCGGATATGCGGCTATGGATAACGGTACATTTGCTACTTGGGAAAATCTGTCCATTGCAGCACTGGTGCTGCTTAGCGTCTTGTTTTTTAACCGTTGCCGGAATAAATACCTGCGTATGAGTTCCATTGTGCTCGGACTTTGTCTTGGTTATGCCTTGGCATTTGTCTTAGGAAAAGTGGATATGAGTTCGTTAAATATGGAAATGCTGATGAGCTTTAATATTCCCCAACCTTTCAAATACGGTGTTGATTTCAATGTATCTTCTTTCATAGCCATTGGCTTGGTTTATCTAATCACAGCCATCGAAGCAACAGGTGATGTAACTGCCAACTCTATGATTTCCGGACTTCCCATTGAAGGAGATTCCTATTTGAAACGAGTTTCCGGTGGAGTAATGGCGGATGGATTCAACTCCTTTCTCGCCGGTGTATTCAACTCTTTTCCAAACTCCATCTTTGCACAAAACAACGGTATTATTCAACTGACCGGAGTAGCCAGCCGCTATGTCGGCTATTATATTGCAGCAATGCTCGTTCTTTTAGGTTTATTCCCCATCGTCGGTGCCGTATTCTCTTTAATGCCCGATCCTGTATTAGGCGGTGCCACTTTATTGATGTTCGGTACAGTAGCCGCTGCAGGAATCCGTATTGTCTCCTCACAAGAAATAGGACGTAAAGAGACTTTAGTATTAGCAGTCAGCCTTTCTTTAGGCTTGGGTGTAGAATTAATGCCGGATGTATTACAACAAGCTCCGGAAGCAATTCGAAGTATCTTCTCTTCAGGAATCACCACCGGAGGCTTAACTGCAATTATTGCAAATATAGTAATACGGGTAAAAGAATGAAAAATAAGTATTAAGTATTAGGTATTAAGTATTACCACCGAAGCAGCTGGTTTACGCTTGATATTTGTCGATTAATACTTAATACTTATTTCTTATTCCTTAATACTTAAATTACTCATTTTATCTGTTGTACGGAAGGGGAAATCAGGATACTCGTAAAGGCTGAAACGAGGTTCGGTTTCTCCTTTCGTATAATTCCAGATAGAAGCATAGTCTTCCGGATCTTCTCCCATCTTGGCTAACTGGCGCAGGTAAGCAGCTAACGATTTATTCTCTACGATATAAATCTGCCCCATCTGATCGATAATCGGGCTATGATGACGAGTGCCGTCATGTTCGAAGCGTAGAATTCGTTTTCCTTCTTCTGTTAGTCCCACCAACTGGAAAGTCATGCTCTTACCGATAGCCGGTAAATTCAGTACACTGCGATCTGTAGCAAGGAAAGGCAAATGATGTTTTCTCATGAAGCGTCTTAATTGCTTGGCAACATCTTCTTTGGGCTCCTTTTCCGCTCCGACTTTCGTTTCTAATATCTTATATAATTCCTCTTCCTGTTCCTGTGTCATCCAGCCATAAATCTTTTCCTCCTGTTGTTCCTGCATCGAACGACTGTTGGGTGCAAATACCGCATAATTCTCATTGAATCCCTTTACCGAGAAAGTGTAATAACACACCACCCCCAATGAATTGAGCACCTGGCGAAGCCGGGTCGTATGCCCTCGACGTGAAGCAGCTACTGTATATACCAGTTGGTTTGTAATAATCCATCCTGCAGAAAGAATCTTCCGAATCGCTTCTTTAGCTTCAGGAGTAACCTCCAGCGGTGTCTGGAAATGAGTCTGAATAATAAACTGTTTCACACCGATAGCCGATGCCTTCTCCTTGAATTCTCGCAGAATATCAATCAGTCCGTCATTGATACGCATCGGCAAGTAAGCCAACAGGCGTGACCCCAACCGTACCCGTTGCAATTCCGCATATTTCTCTCCATCCTTACGTTCAAGATTCGCCCTTTGTTTGCGTGCCGCCATCCGGTACACCGCATCCAGAATGTTCTGAAGTGTTTTATTCTGACTCATCAGCGCATCGCCCCCTGTAATCAGAATATCCCGCAACTGCGTATCCTCTTCAAAATAAGTCATCAATCGGCGCAACTTACGATCCCATGACTCTTTCGGGCGTAAAGACTCAAACTCGAAATTCAACCGCTCGCTCTGGAAATCATACATACGTTGACAAGAAGCACAAAGTCCTCCGCAAGCCCGTCCCATAGTATCAGGAATGAGGATAGCTACCTCCGGATACCGACGATGAATATTATGTCCGTCCGGCAAAAGCCATCCTGCAGCATTAGGTTTCCCGGCCTCTACAATATCCTCCTTTTCCCACGCACGAATATTTCCATACGTCTCCACCAAACGTGGAGAATACAGAATATAACTCCGGATAGCCTCGTCATTATACCCATATCCCGTTACATTAAGTAACGATAAATAATAAGGAGTCGCAAAAAACGGCATTCCTTTCTTCCGGGCACGATAAAGCAAATACATAGTCTCTGAAGAAAGTGAATTTCCCAAGAACCGGTTCAACTCACTCGGACTTTTCACAGCCATCGCCAAATGAAAGCGGAAATCATTCCACCACTCACTTACCAACCTGTACTTTTCTTCATAACTCATTCCCTCCTCAAAATGAAAACGCACCGAAGGCTTCGATTTCCTGTTCTCAATCTTCTGAATCAGCAAGTGCAACATCCTTTCCTTATTCTCATCACGCATCTCACATACCTCTTCATCCAATCCCGTTTCCCACCGGTCATTCCGACTTTTGATACGTTGCGGCGATGGCAAAGGCACAACCTCTCCCTTTAACCGTTTAAACATCTGGAAAATTTCAATAAACAAATCCGTCGGCATCTCCATATTTTCCAACGTCCCCGTCAGAAACTCATAAAGTAGCCTGATAGTCTGTACTGGCATATCCTGTCCTGTAGACAGTTCATGGACATTCTGCCCATCATAATGGAGTAAGAGTCGAATTTGCTCCCTCGCCTCCTCCGCAGCCTCATTTTCTATCCCGCAAACTTCCAGAAACCGCAGCATCCCAGCCTTGAACTCTTCCACAGAAGAGCTCTTATCAGCCATCTCCACCACCTCCGGAATTTCTTGATTATAGATTTGTTTCAACTGTGAAAAAGTAAGTGTAAGCATTTTCTTTTGTTTCATAAGCAATCTCTCTATTTAAAAATTATTATCATACATTATTCACGCCGCACGGTCCCTTCGGCCTCGTCTGCATGGCGTCAAGTAGCCGGGCAGGCGCGGCCTTGATTTTTTCTTTTTGGTACTTTTTCTTTTGTATCAAGACAAAAGAAAAAAGTACATAAAGATAACAAAAAAAGCGGAGGTATAAAACCCCCGCTTTTTCTATCCTATTAATCTTTACGCTTTTCTAACATTTAAAGCGACTTGTTATTTCGTTTCCGTGTCATCATTCTTCCTTTTCGGTTCCTTCTTGGCAAGGAGAACAATATTATACACATAATCCGTCATCCACTGTTCCGAATATCCCAGACGCTCTTTGTACTGGCGGACAGCCGCAGCTGTTTTGTGCACATCATCAGCTTTCCACACGGTCTTGGTACAAACATCATGTACCGTTTTCTGTGTCATACCATACAAAGCCTTCTTGAAGATCGACGGCATACGGAACTTCCACTGCATCAGATTTCCCATCAACATCATCAGATCATTGGAAAATCCCTGATACATGAACAAATAAGATTGAATATCATTTTGAGTGCGGCAGTTCCGTTTCACGGAAGAGTCGATTTCCTTAAAGAAGTTCTCGTTCAACCCATAATCCTGCATCAGCATTTTGCGTGCAGCAGACTTTTCGGCCAATCCCAGTTTACCGTTTTGAGTAGGAACTTTAAACAAACGTTTGAAGTTAGCTACGTCCGGCAAGAAGCGGATATTAGTGATACCGAGGTTTGTGGCGATAACTGACTGGAAATATACCCGGGTCAGTGATATGAAATCTTCTACATTGCCGACTTTCGTTTCATCGGATTTTTTCTTGAATAAACCAAATAAGCCCATTGTTATCTCTACAATTTTATTATTTACAATTTACTATTTGAGCGTGTGGGAGGTATATAACATAACTACCATTTGTCAATTTGCGTGCAAAGGTACAAAAACAGTTGGTTTTCACCAACATTCCAAGTCCTTTTCGATGTCCGGCATTGTCTCTTTCTTAAAAACAGGGCTTTGGATGCCAACTTTCTTTTGCGCCCGGTAATCATTTAACAGACGGATAGCATATTTCCCGAGGAAAAGGATAGCGATCAGATTGCAGATAGCCATTAACGCCATCGTGACATCTGCCAGGCTCCATACCATATCCAATGTGGCAAGTGAACCGAAGAGCACCATACCACCCACCAATATCCTGTAACCATGAAGTACCCACTTCCGGTGAGTGATAAAGCGGATATTAGCCTCACCGTAATAATAATTTCCCAGAATACTGCTGAAAGCAAAAAAGAAAAGAGCAATGGCAACGAAGATACTGCCGGAAGAACCGATTTCGTTTGTCAACGCCTGTTGAGTCAGCTGCACTCCATTAGCCGAACCATCCAGAGGAGCACCACTAAAGAGGATGATAAAAGCCGTACAAGTACATATCAATAATGTATCTGTAAATACCGCCAAAGTCTGTATCAACCCTTGTTTTACGGGATGGCTGACATGAGCCGTAGCAGCCGCATTCGGAGCCGAACCCATACCGGCCTCATTACTGAAAAGTCCTCTCTTGATACCTTGCATTAATGCCATACCAACTCCTCCTGCCAATGCCTGCTCCCAACCGAAAGCATGGCTGACAATCAGTGCGATAACACCCGGTAAATGAGTGATATTGAGTACGACAATAACCAGTGCCAGCCCTACATATCCCAATGCCATAACAGGCACGATAATACTACTGACGCGGGCAATGCGTTGAATACCTCCAAAGATGATAAGCAATGTCAGCAAAGTCAGCACACCTCCCAATATAATATGATTGAATCCAAAGGCATGCTCTGCGGCGGCACAGATCGTATTACTCTGTACAGAATTGAAAGCAAACCCGAAAGTAATGCTTATTAATACGGCAAAAAGCATTCCCATCCACGGTTGTTTCAACCCTTTTTTCATATAATAAGCAGGTCCTCCAATGAATGAATCCTTTCCACGTATTTTGTATAATTGTCCCAAAGTAGACTCAATGAAAGCACTCGAAGCCCCTAACAGTGCGATGACCCACATCCAGAAAATAGCTCCGGGACCTCCGATGGCAATGGCAGTAGCCACTCCCGCAAGATTCCCCGTACCCACGCGACTGGCGATGGAAATAGCGAATGCCTGAAAAGAAGATACATGTTTCTCTCCCTGTTTTCCTTTGCCGGCGGATTCGCTTAACAGCACGATCATTTCCCGGATCATACGAAATTGCACAAAACGTGTCCGTATGCTGAACCAGACTGCACATCCTAATAACATGATAATTAGAATATACGTCCAAAGTATGTCGTTAATCTCGTTGATAAAAGTCATAGTTAAGTATTAAGTATAAAGTATTAAGTATTGGGGTTGTTTGTGGTTATTCGTCTTTTATTCGGAAGTAGAATTTATGATTTTCGAATACAGGTTCCACAATATCATAACGAACAAATTTGGCGAGCAGATGTTCAGCGGCACGTCGTGAAAGTCCGGTTTGGCGACAGTAACGGTTGAGTGAGAGTAAAGTTCCGTGTTCCAGTTGGTCGAGCAGGAGCTGTTCACGTTCGGTGTAGCGGATGAGTTCTCCACGGGGACTATCGCTCTGTTGCCATATGCGGAGATGTATGGGAGTTGCCAGAATATTTTCGTCCTTGATGCGGAGATAGGCTAGGGGCTTTCCGGCTTCGTCCTTGGCATAAACCGGTTTATGTGGAGTCTCTTCGATGGTTGCCACTAACACTTGCCGTCCTTCCACAATGTATGTTTGCAGAGAATATTCCACTTCCGGCACGCAATAAAGTTGTGCTGCGGCTTCAATCATATATTTTTCTTCTTCGGAGCGTACTCCTGCAATTTTACCATTGTCTTTAACGCCAATAAGTAATCGTCCTCCGTTCGTGTTGGCAAAAGCCGAAAGTGTTTTGGCAATTTTGCGTGCGTCGGAAATTTCGAATTTAAAATCCTGTTGCTGGTGCTCTCCTTCAGCAATCAGTGCATGTATATAATCGGTATCAGTAAGCGGTTTCATGGCTACAAAGGTAGGTAAAATTGATAAAAAGTCCTTTTTTTAGATATTTTTCGAAGATTATTTCAAAAAAAATATTGATTTTATGCTTTTATTTCGGGAAACAGTGTATTTTTGCGGCACATTATTAACGAAAAAAATAAAAGGATTATGAAAGAATTGGTAGAAAAGGTAGCAGCTCTTTATGCTGACTTCTCAAAAGATGCTAACGCACAGATCGAAAACGGTAACAAAGCAGCAGGAACTCGTGCTCGTAAGGCTTCTTTGGAAATCGAAAAAGCAATGAAAGAATTCCGTAAAGCATCTTTGGAAGCTTCTAAGAAATAATAGTTAGAAGACTACTAAGATATCAGAAAAAAGAGAGGGCATATCGTGAAGCGATATGCCCTCTTTTTGGTTTAATGTGGAATGAGTTTTAATTGTTTTAGTACAGATAGTGACAATTGTTTAAGTAGAAAGGGGTATCTTTGTATGTAGCAATTCATTGCATGACTCGTGAAGAAACGACTGATAAGGTTTTAATATAGTATTGATTCATATTGAATATCTATCTCAAATTAAATCGTATATTTGCGAAAAGAATCAAGATTGGGAATGATGAACGAAAACGTCTTAGCTAAACTGAAGATACTTGCAGAATCTGCCAAATACGATGTTTCCTGTTCTTCCAGTGGTACGGTGCGTTCCAATAAGCCGGGAACGCTGGGAAACACTGTGGGAGGATGGGGGATATGCCATAGTTTTGCCGAGGACGGGCGGTGTATCTCGCTATTGAAAATCATGCTTACCAATTATTGCATTTACGATTGTGCCTATTGCGTCAACCGCCGTAGCAACGATCTTCCCCGCGCTACTTTTTCCGTTTCGGAGTTGGTGGAGCTGACGATGGAATTCTACCGTCGTAATTATATCGAAGGGTTGTTTCTTAGTTCCGGAGTGGTCCGTAATCCGGACTATACCATGGAGAGACTTGTGCGTGTAGCCAAAGATTTGCGGCAAGTGTACCGTTTTAACGGTTATATCCATCTCAAGAGTATTCCCGGAGCCAGTCGCGAATTGGTGAATGAAGCCGGGTTGTATGCCGATCGCCTTAGTGTCAACGTCGAAATTCCCAAAGAAGAAAACCTGAAACTTCTGGCGCCGGAGAAGGATCACAAAAGCGTATTTGCTCCGATGAAATACATTCAACAAGGCGTGTTGGAGAGCAAAGAAGAACGGCAGAAGTTTCGCCACGCACCCCGTTTCGCACCTGCAGGACAAAGTACCCAAGTGATTGTGGGAGCTACCTCCGAATCAGATAAAGATATTCTTTTTCTTTCGTCGGCACTTTACGGGCGCCCTACCATGAAACGTGTCTATTACTCGGGCTACGTCTCTGTGAATACGTATGATAAGCGCCTTCCGGCATTGAAACAGCCGCCTTTAGTACGTGAAAACCGCCTCTATCAGGCTGACTGGTTATTGCGTTTTTATCAATTCAAGGTAGATGAGATTGTGGATGATTCCTATCCGGATCTCGATCTCGAGATAGACCCGAAACTCTCGTGGGCTTTGCGCCATCCCGAACAGTTCCCTGTCGACATCAATAAGGCGGACTACGAAATGTTGCTCCGTGTGCCGGGAGTAGGGGTGAAGTCTGCGAAACTGATTGTTGCTTCCCGTCGTTTTTCGCGGCTGGGATTTTATGAACTGAAGAAGATAGGAGTAGTAATGAAGAAAGCGCAATATTTCATCACTTGCAAAGAACTGCCTCTCCAGATGCAGACGGTGAACGAACTTTCTCCGCAACGGGTACGCAGTCTGTTGTTGCCGAAACCGAAAAAGAAAGTGGATGAGCGGCAGTTGTTGCTTGATTTTGGCGAATAAGAATAATTTACTATTAGACGATTTACTATTTACTATTTAAGTTAGCATTGTAAAATATCATGTATGCATCGGACGTTAATGATTTCAAAAGTGATACCAAGCGTAGATCGTCTAATAGTAACTTAAATAGTAAATTGTGAATTGTCTAATAGTAAATATGTTTAGTGTTTATATTTATGATAAAACCTTTGATGGGCTGCTGACGGCCGTGTTCGACGCCTATTTCCGCAAGACCTTTCCCGATGCTTTGCTGTCGGAAGGAGATGCTTTGCCTTTATTTTGTGATGAGCTGCATACGGTAGTGACCGATGAAGAAAAGGCCGGGCGTGTGTGGCGGGGATTGCAGAAGAAAGTTTCCTCTTCTGCTTTGGGTTGCCTCACGCAAAGTTGGCTGTCGGAACTTCCGGAAATAGGAATACTTATTTTTCGATATATCCGTAAAGCAATTGATGCACCCCGCTCTATTGAAACCAACTTTGGTGATCCGGATGTTTTGCAATTAGCGCAAATATGGAAAAAAGTGGATGGCGAACGTGTGCACTTGATGCAGTTTGTCCGTTTTCAGAAAGCTGCCGACGGTACATTCTTTGCCGCTTTCGAACCGCAGTATAATGCGCTCCCGCTGACCGTTCACCATTTCAAAGATCGTTTTGCCGATCAGAAGTGGATTATTTACGACATGAAACGCCGTTACGGATTTTATTATGATTTGCAGGAGGTGACGACTATCTCGTTTGATGATGACAGCCGTGAATCCCATTTGATTACGGGGATGCTGGACGAAAGCCTGATGGACAAGGATGAGAAGCTTTTCCAACAACTTTGGAAGACATATTTCAAGGCCATTTGTATCAAAGAACGCATGAATCCGAGAAAGCACAGGCAGGATATGCCTGTACGTTATTGGAAGTATCTGACGGAAAAGCAGAAGTAGATTTCCATTTTGGGAGAGGAGCGAAAGTCTGACTATTCAATTCGCTGCACCGTTACATCCGGAAATTCCTGTATCAGCGAAAGCAGATGCCCTTCATCATTATTTCGTTTCGACTTGATAACCATGGTAACCTGATAAGATTCTGCTTCGCCCGTGTGTAGCGTTTCCATCTCGTAAGAGACTATCAGGTAGTCTTTAGAGTTGAATCTGTCCGCTATCTGTTTCAGTATGTCTTTGTTGGGAGTTGAGAAAGAAACCATTGAGCTTTTCATTCCGATGCTTTTAAATAGATAGCTAAGTAGTTCCAGTCCGACGAGGGTCAATATCGTGGCGGCAATGCTGATGGTGTACATTCCTGCACCTACCGCCAGGCCGATACCTGCTGTTGCCCAGATCCCTGCGGCGGTAGTCAGTCCGCGTACAATCTGTTTTTGAAAGATGATGGTTCCTGCACCGATAAACCCGATACCGCTGACAACCTGTGCCGCCACCCGACTGGGATCAAGTGTGACACTACTTTCTTTTATAATTTCCTGAAATCCGTATTGGGAAACGATCATAATCAAAGCACTACCTAGCGACACGAGAAAATGAGTGCGATATCCGGCTTCTTTGGCACGGTATTCACGATCCAGTCCGATGATGGCTCCCAGTATTCCGGCAACCAATAAACGGATTACAAAATCCATATTCAACATCATGTGTTCAATCTCCTTTCTGTTTTTTATTGTTTGTGGAAAAATGCTTAGGACTATAAATATACAATTATTTCCCCTTTTTGTATCAATCATTTAGCAATATTTGAACGTATCCAATTCATTTTATCGTATATTCGCAGATTCAAATAAATGTTTAATCCCGCGACCGAGCAAATAATGAAGAAAAGATTTTTTTATATAATCAGCTTTCTGGTGATCTTCTGTATTGAGGTGTTGATAGCTTTGTATGTGCGCGACCGTTTCATACGTCCCTATGTCGGAGATATGCTGGTTGTAGTGCTGGTATATAGCTTTGTACGTATCTTTCTACCGACGGGGATTCCGCGGATGCCGTTTTATGTCTTTCTTTTTGCCTGTTTCGTAGAAGTGTTGCAATACTTCCAACTGGTGGAAACATTGGGCGTTACGAACCGTGTAGCCCGAATTGTGCTGGGTTCTACGTTCGATTGGGGAGATATTGCCTGCTATGCTGTGGGATGCGTTTTCATTGTCTTATTCGAGCATTTCGTCCGGCGTAGATCATAGAGGACTTATTTCTCTTCCGCTTTGGTTTCGGATGGGTCCAGGCTGTGGCCGCAATATTTGCAAAACTCTGCATTATCTTCGTGTCCGGAGCGATGGCAGTTGGGACATTCTTTGTCTCTCCTGCGTTTATACTCTTTCATCATGGAGGCAGATACGATACCTGTGGGTACGGCGATAATCGTGTAACCGATCAGCATGACACAGGCGGAAAGGAATTTTCCGAGGCCGGTGGCGGGAGTAATATCTCCATAACCTACGGTAGTCATGGTGACGATAGCCCAATAGATGCTGTTCGGGATATTGTTGAACTGGGAGTTGGGTTGCGTTCCTTCAATCATATACATTAGCGTTCCGATGGAAGTCACCAGAATGACGACAAACAAGAAGAACACTGCAATCTTCTTACTACTTTCACGCAAGGCAGTGAGCAGCCGTTCCCCCTCATTCAGAAAGTTGAAAAGCTTGAAGACGCGGAACACACGTATCAGGCGGAAGGCGCGGATGATGAGTAGATAGCGGGCGCCCGGAAAAAGCAGACCGATGTAAAGAGGCAGCGTGGCCAATAGGTCTACGATACCGAAAAAGCTGAATACGTATTTTCGGGGACGGGGTGAACAGTAAATCCTCGTCAGATATTCGAAAGTAAAAAAGCCGGTGAAAAGGAACTCCATAATGACGAACGGAGTCGTCAGATAGGTAGGAAGTCCTTTCAGGCTTTCGATGATGACGAGCAATACGCTGACCAGAATACAGCCGATAAGAATCACGTCGAACAATTTCCCGGCAGGGGTGTCCGATTCGAAGATGATGACATACAACTTTCGTTTCAGTTTCTCGTCATGCAAAAAAAGATGGATTCTTTCTTTCAGTTTCATATCAATAGTGTTTGGCCGGAATTAAAGAAAAAGCCTTTTTAGTCGATGACCCACTGTTTATTATAGGCAACGGTTTTTTGCGGGTTGTAATACATTCCCTCTTGTGTAGGAATATAGAGAATGTATGTCTTTCCGGTCTTGTTTTTCAATGAAGTGTCGCGCAGCCAGGGATTGGCATCGCGGAGTTGGGCATAGGTGATTCCCTGTGACTTTGCGTAGTCGTTCAGATCGTCGATAGAAGTGTTGACGGTTACCTCTTTATAAGGAATAGGCGGATACAGATGTTCCCGTTTCAAGAGGAATCCGTAACGTTGCGGGTTATTGAATATCTCTTTGGCTGCCAGCAGGCGGAACATATAGCGGGAAGTTTCCTCTACCAGCCATAAGTCCATGGCATGATTTGCCAACTGCTTTTCGAGTTGGGAGGAGATACGTCCCTGTCCGGCGTTATAGGCAGCGGAGACAGCCATCCAGTCGCCATATTTGGCATACGCTTGTTTGAAGTATTTGCAGGCGGCAACGGTTGCTTTTTCAATATGGTAACGCTCGTCTACGTTATCGTTCACTTCCAGCCCGAATTCCCGTCCGGTGGCAGGCATAAATTGCCACAGACCCGCTGCTCCTGCCGGAGAGCGTGCAATGTTGTTCAGGTTGCTTTCGATGACCATCAGGTATTTGAAGTCATCAGGAATGCCGTTTGCTTTCAGTATCGGTTCCACGATGGGGAAGTAACGGTTGGCACGCTTTATCAATAGCATGGTGGTGGAATGCATATAGGTGAAGGCCATCATCTCGCGGTCCATCCGTTCGCGGCGGTCGTAGCGCCGGAGATCAATCGTTTCCCCGTCGAAGGTGACTTGTGTGGGAACGGTAGGCGGAGTAACGCAATACGGCACTTCCGATTTAGCGGAATGTTGTTCGTTCACTTGGCTGCTGCCTGTCAATACAGGGATGGAAGCACCGATGCAAAATACTAATATAAGTGTAAGAATATAGTTGATTTTCATTCGTCTTTTCATTTTATAACCTTTTTGGATGCTTCAATGTTTAAGTCTACCTTGCAAAGATAACCTCATTTTGCCTTTTTCAAAGAACTTTTCTTGCATTTTATACGTTTTTCTAATAGAGTTAAATAAACAATGAATCAAGATGAATATAGCAATGACCGGAGCTACCGGATATATCGGTAAACATCTTTCTAATTATCTCACAGAAAAGGGCGGACACCGGATCATTCCTCTGGGAAGGTCGATGTTTCGCGAAGGTATGTCCGGTTATTTGATTCAGACATTGACCCATTGCGATGTTGTCATCAATCTGGCAGGTGCACCTATCAATAAGCGTTGGACACCGGAATATAAACAGGAGCTTTTCAATAGTCGTATTGTCGTAACCAATCGTATTATCCGCGCTTTGAACGCAGTCAAGACGAAACCGAAACTGATGATTTCGGCTTCCGCCGTAGGCTATTATCCTTCGGAAGCGGAGGTGGACGAATATACCCGTACCCGTGGAGAAGGCTTTCTGTCCGATCTTTGCTATGCGTGGGAAAAGGAAGCGAAACACTGTCCCGAACCTACCAGGCTCATTATTACACGCTTCGGCGTAGTGCTTTCTCCGGATGGGGGAGCGATGCAGCAGATGCTTCGTCCTTTACAGGCCACAAAGATAGCCACCGCCATTGGTCCCGGTACGCAAGCTTTTCCATGGATATCGATACACGACCTTTGTCGTGCAATGGAATTCTTTATCACTCACGAAGAAACACGTGGTGTATACAACTTGGTTGCCCCGCAGCAGATCTCGCAAAATGCTTTCACCCATGCGATGGGAAAGGCTTATCAGGCATGGACAACGATTGTGGTTCCTCAAAAAGTTTTCCGAATCTTATATGGTGAAGCTGCCTCTTTCCTGACTGCCGGTCAGAGAGTCCGCCCTACGCGTCTGACGGAAGCGGGATTTCATTTCTCCATTTCCAATGTCGAACGTCTTTTCAGAGGTACGGATCACAGTACGGTTACCTCTCTCGACCTGCACCGGTATATGGGACTCTGGTATGAAATAGCCCGTTACGAGAACCGTTTTGAACATGGACTTGTAGACGTCACGGCTACTTATACGCTTCGTCCCGACGGCATGATTCGTGTAGAGAACCGGGGATGCAAACGTAATTCTCCTTACGACATCTGCAAGACTGCCAACGGACACGCCAAGATACCCGATCCCGCACAGCCGGGTAAACTGAAAGTGTCTTTCTTCCTTAGCTTCTATTCTGACTATTACGTCTTGGAGCTGGATGAAGAGAATTATAACTATGCTTTGGTAGGTAGTAGTACCGATAAATATCTCTGGATACTAAGCCGTACACCTCAACTGCCGGAAGCAATCAAGAAGAAACTCGTCACCGTTGCCGAACGCCGTGGATATGATACGAGTCAGTTGAAGTGGATTGACCAACTCTAATCCCAATCCCTGCTAATAACCCAAGATTATTTTGCAAGAGTACTCAACGAACAATAAGCCAACTTTAAAGTAACAGAAATTATGGATTACGAAATTATTCATCAGCCCGAACAAAAATTGTTCAAGACAGAAGTAGACGGTCGCACCGCCTTTGTAGAATATCGCCTGATAGGTGATTCTCTTGATATTATCCATACAATTGTACCCCGTCCGGTAGAAGGCCGCGGAATAGCTGCTGCACTGGTGAAAGCTGCTTACGGCTACGCATTGGCCAACGGGATGAAACCGAAAGCAACCTGCTCGTATGCGGTGAAATGGTTAGAACGCCATCCGGAACTGGTATAAACCGTTGTCCGGATGACGTTATCAGAATTGTTTGTGCTTTACTAATATTTGGTAGAAAAAAGTTCTAATAGTTGGCTTTTGTTTAATGGTTTTGTGAGGAATGCATTACAACCTGCCTCCATGGCACTCGCTCTGTCAGAATCGAATGCGTAAGCTGTCAAGGCGATAATCGGAATTTTGGTATTGAATTCCCTGATTTTCCGTACCGCTTCGAGTCCTCCCATGATCGGCATCTTCATATCCATGAGGATGATGTCATACTGTTCGTTACGTATCTTCTCAAGAGCTTCCACTCCATTTTTTACTCGTGTAAGATTATACTTGAAGAGAATGTGTTGCACTAAAGAAAAGTTGCTGTCATTGTCTTCGGCAATCAGTACTTTGAAAACCTTCTTATTGATATCGCTCAATGAAGGAAGTGGCGGAACGGAAACCGACGGTCCGGATATTTTTTTGTTTTCCTGGGCCATGTCAGTCCCCTGTGTATCTGTAGTACAAGGAACCCATGCCCAAAAAGTGGAACCGATACCGGGCTTGGAAGTGAACCCGATCTTTCCTCCTGCACCTTCTATGATTGCTCTGGAAATGGCCAGGCCGAGTCCTGTGCCTTGCGCAAATTCGTTAAGCTTCTGAAAACGTCCGAACACCCTGTCCTGCACTTCTATCGGAATACCGACACCCGAGTCCTGCACGTAGAAACGGATTCCTTCGTTTTCTATGCTATATCCCATTTTGATGAATCCCTCTTGAGTGCACTTCACCGCATTGGTGAGGAAATTCATCCATACCTGTTTAAGACGGTTGGCATCCAGAAATATCCAGCAGTCCGCATAAGGATTATCTACGAAGACCTTTACGTCAGGATTGGTGATTTTCTGTTGAATCATCATGTATAGTTCATTGCAGGTCTTGGACAGATTGAATTTCTCTCTCTTACGTTCGAGGATGCCTGATTCAATTTTGGAAAGGTCGAGAATATCATTAATGAGCCGCAACAATAATTCATTGTTGGATTCGATGATATTCATGTATTCTTCTTTTTCTTCCGGATTATCGCAATGCACCATTAAGCCCGAGAAGCCGACAATGGCATTCAGGGGTGTACGTATTTCATGGCTCATGTTGGCAAGGAATGCTGATTTGAGCCGGTCGGAAAGTTCTGCCTTCTCTTTCAGCTCTTTCAGTTCCTGTGCCATCTTTTCCCACTTCGTGTTGTTGAACTTTATGCCGGTGTAGCGGGTGACGTTTCCTTTCTTGTCTCTTTCAACCGGAATACCGGTTACTATCAGAGTTTGCCACTCTACATCCCATTTACTTTTGGAGCGGTACTGGAAACTGAACTCTTTATCTGTCCGTTGGAGCATATGCTCGATGTATTTGCCGATACAGTCCAAGTCCTCCGGGTGAGCCACTTCCATGTAATCGTTCGGGGTGATGGCTCTTTCCGGATGATAATCGTTTACCGGGTCATTGAATGCTTTGAACTGTCTGGTCATGACATCGAAATCCCAGTAAGACATTCCGATAGTCTTGAAAGTAAGTTCCATTTTGTAATTTCGTTCCTTTACTTCCTCGTCCAGTTGGTGAAGTTTGGATATATTTTGCCGGAATCCCGTGAAGCGTATGTTATTGCCGTATTCGTCTTTCTCGAACGGTACGCCCAGAATATTGCAATATTGCCATGAATTATCATATTTAGTTTGCATGCGACAGGTGAAATTGATGGTCACTTCTTTTCCCGAAAGCATGGATTGCATAGCGTCGTAGACAACAGACCGGTCGTCGGGGTGTATGACTTCCAGATACTCTGTAATGGTGAGAAGTTTGTCGCTTGCATAATCATTGATAGGATCGTGGTAAGATTCGAACTTACAGGTACGTACATCGAAATCCCAGTGAACGATATTGCTCACCTGCATGGCAAGTTCGCGTTTGGCTATCAGTTCCTGTGTTTTCTTTACCATTTCCAGTTTCTCGGTAATGTCCAATTGCGTTCCGATAATCAATAACTTCCCCATATGTTCGGAGGACAGGCGCATTCTGCTCTCATAGTGGCGATATTGTTTTTCGGCCTCATTGTAGGCGCGTAATGTGATTTGTCCGTTTTCGATCTCCTTATTTATTAGCTGTGAGAACACGACTCTCAACTGGTCACGGTCTTGCGGATGCAATATATTTAATACTTCCTCCAGAGTCATTCCTTTTTTGACAATGGATGTTCCATACAATGAGTTGAATGTTTTTTTGCGGACATCGTATACCCAGGAAGACATATTGGCGGCTTCCATTGCCATTTCCAGATTTTTCTTGTTTTCTTCTGTCCGGAATTCTGTTTCTCTGACTGCTGTCTTGTCATTGGAGAGCAGCATATGTCCGATGATGTCTCCCGCTTTATTCCGTAAAGGAACTAACTGGACTTCGAAGATCATGCTATTTTTGTTGTAAGTAGCAAAATACTCGTCTTCATTGATGCGGTTGAAATCATATTCAAATTCCAGCGTCATGTTTTCCTCACCGCTTTGTATTCTGGCTTTGAGCTGGTCATCCATGTAAGGGCTGGAAAACAGGTTGACGACACCTACGACTGCACTCCGGTCGCTGACTCCGTACATTTTCAATGCGTGATCATTGATGAAACGTAAAATTCCGTCTGTATCATACATTTCTATGCTTATCGGTATATGGGCATATATACCTTCCGCAAACAGAATTTGTTCGTGCATCAATTCAGTTATTCCTTGTTCAAAGATTGTCTGGCTGTTTTCACTGGGAAGAATCTCCTTTTCATTCATTTTTATTGTTATTTATTTTTGTCTGTCGAATCAAATGGGTAATTGGGTTGTAGAGTGTATGTACATCGTTTCTTAACCACTGTAGCATGCTTCTATATACAAATGTAATAAAAATAATAAGAAAAAAGGAATTAATGAACGGAAAAGCTGAAGTTATGAACGATTGCGTTTGTGCCCAATTTTATAGATATATTTCCTGTTTACTAACATATCTCTTGGATTACGGTATAATTGTGGAAAAAAGAAAGGGAATCTGCCGCTTAGTGTTTTTTATGAATGATATTTTTTTGTGGATAATTTTAGAATTTAGGCTTGTATGCAGATAGTACGCACGTTGATACGTACATGAAATATAGAATTTGAAAGAATTTGTTTATAGCGGGGGAGAGAATGGTTGTACATGGTTTTATATAAACTTTCAGAGATAAATGTATCTCTGAAAGTTTATATTTATTACATTTTATTTCCACCTCTTCAACTGTGGAAAGTACTCTTTCATCGCTTTCCGTGCTTCCTCCACCGTGTATTTTACTTTCGAATCTTTATTGAACTCGTTAAGAAAATTTAGATTATGTTCGATCATCTCGTCCATGGTGCACTCTTTCGTGAAATGTCCGTCCGCATAGCAATAGTGGCAATAATCTTCGTTCTTGCTACCATTTGCTTCTTTTCCAAAAGTTGAGTCGTCTATCGGCATACCGCAACTTTGACAAAATTTTTGTTCCATTTTTTAGTTAGATTATAAGTTTATGTTACAGGCAATCGTTTCCACATCCAGCGGGGAATCATTTTCCAGAAAAAGACCAGTATCCGGTAGCGCCAGTCGATCACCACTATCCGTTGTTTCCGCTCCAGTGACCAGGCAATGTGGCGTCCCACTTTGGCTGCGTCCATCAACATCGGATAATGTTTTCCGTCATTCAGCAAATCGGTGGCAACAAATCCGGGACGGATATCGGTAAAACGGATATTTAGTTTTTGTAAATATGAAAGTTGTTCGAGAGCATCTATGTAAGTGTTCTGGAAACGTTTGGTGGCAGAGTAGGCAGGAGCCACCCCAAGCCCTTTCGTTCCCGCGATGGAGCTGATGACTGCCAGGTGGCCGCCTCCGTTTTTCCTGAAATAGATGAAAGCGGTATCTACCATGCGGATAAATCCCTCAACATTGGTGTATGCCGTGTTCAGTTCCACCTCCATATTTAGCTCCGTATTCTGGAAACCGATGCCCGAACTAAGAAGAAACAAATCCATGCCGCCCACCTTGTCGATGAGCATATTCAATTTCTCGCCTGCATCTTCCTGTGTTACGTCCAACGCTTGAATCTGAATCTGATCCGGTGCTGCCCGTTGCAGGTTTTCGAGAGCGGATTGCCGTCTGCCGGCTACTCCGATTTGCCATCCATCCAGTAGCAGACATTTTGCAACTTCTTGTCCGATGCCGGAGGTAGCGCCAATGATAATGGCTTTTTTCATTACTGATTTTTTTTAGTAAGTTATAGGTTCAATAAATGTCGTATGGCCTGCCAGGGTGCATAAAGCAACATCCTCGGTCCGGAGAAACGCATCACTTGCCGCATTCGTTCGCGCATGGCAGGCTTGTAGCAATGTACGGTGCATTCCTTGCATGCCCCCTTTTTCTCTCCAAACGGACAATGGTCGAGACGGGCATGGGCATAGCGAAGCAACTCTTCACAGTCGGCACAAAGAACTGTATTTTTTTCTTTTTTCCGGCAATAGAGGCGGATCATCAATTCTACTGTTTTCTTTTCACGTTCAATGTGTGATGCTGTCATCTCTTTCTTTTTACACTTTGAAGTGACAAAGATAGCGAAGATTATGCAGAAATACAGGCGTATTCTGTTAAAATACACCTTCTTCTTTTTTCTAATTTGAAAATCACCCTTTCATTTTGGTAGGGTATTTAGAGATTACTTTTTCATAATGAAAAAAATATTGCATTGATTATAAGCGAATTATCTGCATCCTTTTCATTTTGGCATACTCTTGGCTATGAGGGGAGCATACAAGATAATTCATGAGTTATGGAAGAGTACATTTCAGATAACAGTCTGTATATTCGGAGTAAGAATAATAGCATGATCAACCGGAAGATGATAGGGCGTGTGCTGGGTATGTTGCTATTCATCGAATTGGGGATGTTTTTACTTTGTGCCGGAGTGTCTTTTACCTTTTTCGGCATGCTTCCTTTTTATTTCAGCGGAAGCATTGATACGATAACCAATGCCTTTTTCGAAACCATGTCCGGGTTTACCACCACAGGAGCCACCATTCTCGATGATATTGAATCCCTTTCCCACGGTATGCTTTTCTGGCGAAGCCTGACGCAATGGATCGGTGGTTTGGGGATTGTGTTTTTCACGATTGCCATTCTTCCTATCTTTACCACCGGAGGAGTGCAACTCTTCTCTGCTGAATCTACGGGAGTGACACACGATCGTACCCATCCGAAAATCAATGTTATGGCCAAGTGGTTATGGACCATTTATCTGGTACTGACTATTTCGGAAACTGTTTTATTGATGTTTGGGGGCATGAGCTTGTTTGATGCCATTTGCCAGTCGTTTGCCACTACTGCTACGGGTGGATATTCTACGAAGCAGAACAGTATTTCTTACTGGAATTCTCCGTATATAGAATATGTGGTGGCTATCTTTATGATTGTTTCCAGTATCAACTTCTTTTTGTTTCTGATGTGTTTGAAAGGAAAAGTCAGTCGTTTGTTCAAAGATGAAGAGTTGCACTGGTTCCTGGCGTCGGTGGGTATTTTGACTTTCCTTATCACATTGGCACTTGTCTTTCAAAATCATTACGACTGGGAGCTGGCTTTCCGGAAAGCATTGTTCCAAGTGTCTACGGTGCATACTTCCTGCGGTTTTGCTACGGACGATTATAATATGTGGCCTCCTTTCACGTGGTTGTTATTGTTTATTGCGATGCTTTCGGGAGGATGTACGGGGTCTACCAGTGGAGGTATCAAGAATATGCGGTTGCTGATTGTGGCACGTGCCATCCGGAATGAGTTTAAGCATCTGCTCCATCCGAATGCCGTGCTTCCCGTTCGTATCAATAAGCAGACGGTGTCTTCTTCTATCGTAACTACCGTACTGATTTTCTTTGCTTTTTATTTGGTCCTGATCCTGATTGGGTGGACGGTTCTCTTGTTTTTGGGAGTTGGCTTTACCGAGTCCGTCAGTACGGTTATTTCGAGTATAGGCAATGTCGGTCCGGGATTGGGAACTTGCGGACCTGCATTTTCATGGAATTCTTTACCTGATCCGGCAAAGTGGATACTCTCTTTTCTGATGCTGGTGGGACGTCTGGAGCTGTTTAGCGTACTCCTGTTGTTTTATCCGGGATTCTGGAAGAATAGATAAACAGTAAATCATGGGCGGGCTTCTTAAACTTCTTAGAAAGAGCTTGTTGTTGACGGAAACAATCTGTATCTTTGCGGCATGAAAAAGTTATTGTGTCCGCAATGCAAGATTGCAGCTATGTATGTGAAGAATGGACAAGGTGAAAGGCTGCTGGTTTATGTGCTCGAAGATGGTGAAGTGGTTCCCAAATATCCGGAAGATTCGGTGGAGGGATTCGATTTGACAGAAGTCTTCTGCTTGGGATGCTCGTGGCATGGTTCACCTAAACGGTTGGTGAAACGATAGACCGGGGTATTCATACTCTCATACTCATTTATTGATTTATGTCAACTAAAAGAGGAACGCAAATCGAGAACTAATTCCTTGAATTTTCCGTATCTTTGCGCCCAATTTTGGAACATAGACGTATGGCAACTTCTAAAGAAATGACGGCAGGGCCGGCATTACCTCTCATTTTAAAGTTCACATTGCCGCTTTTACTCGGCAATCTCTTACAACAAACGTATTCGCTTGTTGATGCTGCAATTGTAGGAAAGTTTTTGGGAATTAACGCGTTAGCTTCTGTGGGAGCCAGTACATCGGTTGTTTTCCTGATTCTCGGATTCTGTAATGGATGTTGCGGAGGTTTCGGGATTCCCGTTGCGCAGAAGTTTGGTGCACGAGATTACAGTACGATGCGCAGTTACGTTTCCGTCAGTTTGAAGCTGGCAGCAGGGATGTCTGTGGTCATTGCTCTTGTTACCAGTCTCTTTTGTGCGGACATACTCCGAATCATGCGCACACCGGAGAATATTTTCGAAGGAGCTTATGCTTATTTGCTTGTAACGTTTATCGGTGTTCCTTTCACTTTCTTCTATAATCTTCTTTCAAGCATCATCCGTGCGTTGGGAGACAGTAAGACGCCTTTCTGGTTTTTGCTGTTTGCTGCTGTTCTGAATATCATTCTTGACTTGTTCTGTATTCTGGTACTCGGCTGGGGAGTGGCGGGAGCTGCCATTGCTACTGTCTTTTCGCAGGGGCTGTCGGCTGTCCTTTGTTATATTTATATGTACCGGAAGTTTGAAATATTGCAGGGTAGTCCGAAAGAACGCCGGTTTCAGGCGAAACTGGCAAAGACATTGCTTTACATCGGTGTGCCTATGGGATTACAGTTCTCTATCACGGCTATCGGCAGTATCATGCTTCAGAGTGCGAATAATGCGTTGGGAACGGCGTGTGTGGCTGCTTTTACATCTGCCATGCGAATCAAAATGTTCTTTATCTGTACGTTCGAAAGTCTGGGAATTGCGATGGCTACATATAGCGGACAGAATTATGGGGCGGGGAAACCGGAACGTATCTGGTTGGGAATCAAGGCGAGTGCTTTGATGATGATCGTTTATGCGGCATTTACGTTCGTTCTTCTGATGGTGGGAGCCAGATATTTCGCGTTGATCTTTGTAGATCCGTCAGAAACGGAAATTCTGTTGGATACCGAGCTATTCCTGCATATCTCCTGTATGTTCTTCCCGATGCTTGGATTGTTGTGCATCCTGCGCTACACGATTCAGGGAGTGGGATATACCAATCTTGCCATGTTTTCGGGAGTGGCGGAGATGATTGCGCGTATTCTTGTCAGCATTTACGCTGTGCCTGCATTCGGCTTTGTTGCTGTCTGCTACGGTGATCCGATGGCTTGGATAGCGGCAGACTTGTTCCTCGTGCCGGCATTTATCTACGTTTATCGCAGGTTGAAAAAGCAGGTGTTCACAAGCACGGTTGCAGCTTAGAAGTCAGCCTCTTTCTGTATGCATAGAATCTTTCCGCTGATGGGATGACGGAATTCTATATATTCGGCGTGGAGGTATAACCTGTCCGCTTTCTTTCCATAAAGTTCATCCCCAAGAATGGGGCAACCCAATCCCTCCGGATGGGCGGCGTGTACCCGTAATTGGTGTGTTCGTCCGGTCAACGGATAGAAAGTAATCCGGGTATATTTTTCGGGTTCACTGATGATCCGGTATTCTGTAATCGCTTCTTTCCCATGTTCTCTACTGACGATTTGCCGGGGGCGGTCGAGGGGATTCAAACAGAGAGGAAGGTTGATTCTTCCTGCTCTTCCAAATGGTAGTGTTGTCTTTTCCGTTGATACTGTCTTCTCTGTTCTTGCTGTTACCCCATCCAATACAGCGGTATAGCGTTTCTTGATACTTCTGTCAGCAAATTGTGCTTGTAAATGTTGATGTACCTCTTTCGTTTTCGCTACGAGCAATAATCCGGAAGTTGCCATATCGAGGCGATGTACAATCATAGGTCCGGTGGCATCGGGATACTTCTTTTTCAGGCGATGATAGACTGAATCTCTGTCCTCCGCCTTTCCCGGAACGGATAACATTCCTGCCGGTTTATTGACTACTACTAGCCATTCATCTTCATATACGATTTCCAGTTCTTCATCCTCATGGATGGAGTTTAGCAGCGGATTCTCGTCTACTTCCAGTCCTTGCAACATGTGCAGCAAAATAGGTTCACACTTTCCTTTGCAGGAAGGATAATAATATCCGTGATGCCGGATTTCGTTTTTAGGAGAGTCTCCCCACCAAAATTCGGCCATAGCCAATGGCTTTAATTGATGAAGATACGCATATTGCAACAATTTAGGCAAAGCACATTCACCCGCACCGGCAGGAGGAACTTTCTGAACTGTCTGTTCGAAGATAGTGTATAGGTCTTTCACTTCTCCTCTGGCATTCAGCATCCGGAACTGCTCGAACAACTTTCTTTGCAAGGCTGCCGAACGTTCCTTCCGTTCGGTTTTCAGTTGTTCTATTTCAGTCTCGAAGTGTCTTGTTTCCGTTTCGAGTTCTTCCAATCGTTTCTTCCATTCTTTTTCCAGTCGTTTGTATTCCGCTTTCTGGTGTTGGCTTTCCCGGATCAGGGAGGCTTGTTCCTCTTCGGAAAGGGCGGGGGATGATTGGCGGCGAATCTCTCTCGCCTCCTTTGCTGCTTTGAGTGCTGCTTTAGCCTGATTCAACATAGCTTTAGCCTGTTCCGTTTCCGTCTTCCACTTTTCTTTTGAATCGAGATAAGAACGACTGTTTTCTAATTCACGAATACGGATATTGATGGAAGATATTTGTTCTTCTTCCATTTTGAAGAATCCTTCCGGTTGCAATAAGTCGTAGACAGGAGGGACAAAATAAGGATGCAGATTCTTCCCTGCCAGATTGCCGGAGAAAGCAGCGAGATAACCAATTTCATTGACCGCTTCTTTTTTTGTAGTCTCTTGTTTATTCTCTTTTTGTACAATCAACACCCCGAACATTTTTCCGAAAGCTAGCTCTTCTTGCCATTCTTCTCGGCTCGCGATATATTCTTTCACTTCTTCCGCTGCCAACACGCACAATGGATGAGGCGTATAGTGGAAAGGATAAGTGAATTTATCCGGTAACGTAAGGTGAGAAATGGGTTGCTTGAAAAAATGTATCATCGGTTTATATATATGAATGAATGTGATTACCTTTGCAAAAGTAAAGTAAATCCGTGAATTATCGAATGAAGTAACATGAATAGAATGGGAGAAAAACCTAAATTTGCCTTTCTTGGCAACAGTCACATGGCATTTTGGGCATTGGATGTCTACTTTCCTTCATGGGAATGTCTGAACTATGGTGCTCCCGGTGAAGGACTGGTTTATGTGGAGTCTTTTACCGTAGACACTTCCGATTGCCAAGTCGTCATTCAATTCGGAACCAATGATATTTATCAGTTGAATGATGAAAATATGGACGATTATGTGGAACGTTATGTAAAAGCGGTTCTTGCCATCCCTTCACTGAAAACATATCTTTTCTGTATTTTCCCACGTAATGATTACGATGATTACAGTACGGCTGTGAATCAATTCATTCGTGTCCTTAACCGGAAGATATACGAGAAATTGCAGGGGACGGACATTGTCTATCTCGATGTTTTCGACCGTTTGTTGCTGGATGGCAGGCTGAATCCGGAGTTGACTCTCGACGATTTACATTTGAATGGCAAGGGTTACAGTATTTTGTCAGAAGCACTGAAACGGGCTTCCGGTTTGTAAAACATACCTAAATACTTCATTCCTTGCTTTTATTTATAAATTTGGTGGCATATCAGTTTATTTTTCCTATTTTTGTCCCCAATTTAATAGTAAATAACCCCCATAAAAACGATAAGACTTATGGAAAAAGTAATTATCAATTCGTATGAAGAATTTGAAAAACTAGTAGGCCAACAGATAGGTGTTTCCGATTATGTGGAACTCTCGCAGGAACGTATTAATCTTTTTGCTGATGCAACGCTGGATCATCAATGGATTCATGTAGATACGGAACGTGCGAAAGTAGACAGCCCTTATCATAGCACGATTGCTCATGGCTACCTGACATTGTCTATGCTTCCTTATCTGTGGAATCAGATTATCCAGGTAAATAACCTGAAGATGATGATTAACTACGGTATGGATAAGATGAAATTCGGTCAGGCTGTATTGTCAGGACAGAGCGTGCGTCTGGTGACTACTTTGCACTCACTGACCAATCTGCGTGGTGTGGCAAAAGCAGAAATTAAGTTTGCTATCGAAATAAAAGACCAACCGAAGAAGGCGCTGGAAGGAATTGCTGTATTCCTTTATTATTTCAATTAATGGCAAGCTGTTAAAGAAACAGATTTTATCCCCGGAAATGATCGAAATACGTCTCAAGAGTTAGATACAAAAACTTTTTGGGTGTGCTTCAGACGGATCGTTTCCGGGGATAATTTTATCCTTTTACTCCCATAAATCTGAACGGCTGTGCCGGTTGAAACTCTTTCGTTGCATTTCCATGATAAGTTTCACCGTTGGCGATAGACAATTTGAGTACCGGAGCTCCTTCCGACAAGTCTGTTTCCCGCAGATTTACCCAGAATGTATTAGGTGTCAGACTTGATTCGAAGAAGTAGAGCAGATTCTTACTATCCGATACCGTTCTCCATTGTGTGGTGGAAATTTCCGGAAATTCGGGAGTGGATATGCCATAAGGAACAGAAGTATTACGGATAACGCTGAATACACTTGCCACGGCTATCCTCACATCATCTGTTGGGGGCAGGGCATTGATATAAAAACTGGCTCTTGCAAAACGGTCGGACGGTCGGTTGGTTCCGGGCAGGAAGCTCAATCCTCCTATTGATTTCCAGTATTCGTTTAGTGCCAGTTGTTTGTTGTAGGTAGGGGAGTTGGTCATCACTTTGTACTCCTTGCTGTGGTAGACAGTCAGCTTTCCGCCCGTATATTCAAATATCGCACAATCACTTGTTGCATCGGAAATTGATAAATGCAAGGTTGCCAGGCGGGAACCATCCGGCATCATGTCCGATACCACTTGGAAAGTATTCTCATCGATGAAAGCGACGGCCTCTTCTACGTTGGCGAAGTTATCCAGCATATATTGTACCCATGCGGTAATGGCAAGTCCCGGTTTAGTTTGATCTCTGACCGGATACTCCGTTTCGGGCAGCCACAGCAGATTGGCAACCAGCCCTTTTTCATTCATCCCATCTGTACTGGCAATCTCGAAAGCTGAAGTCACCACACTGCCATACTTGGAAGTCCATTTCAGGGAGTTGGCTCCCGTTTCTCCATTTCTTTCCATACCTTTGGGAAATACCCAAAGATTACTGTGCATTTCTGTTTTCCAATCCATAGACCGGCCGGTTGCCACCATTCCATTTTTTCCCGAATAAACGACTCTTGTACACATAATTTTAATTTCTAGTTAAAGGTTTATTATAAACTGCTTTCACGAGGAATTCAACCGATGCGGATTCCTTTCGCAAAAGCATATTCTCAAAACAATAACGTTCCATTTATGTTTTAGATACATATCAGATATTAATAAAGTATCAAAAAACAGGTATTATGTCATTAAGCAATCTTCTAATCATATTTTCGTCATCGTTTATGGCACTGTTTCCGGTGATAAATCCTTTGGGGAATGGTTTTGTCGTTAATGGATTCTTTACAGACCTCGATCCTCAACAACGGAAAGCAGCTATTCAGAAACTGACACTCAATTTTATAATGATCGGTGTAGGGACATTGGTGATAGGGCATTTGTTTCTGTTGATTTTCGGTCTGGCTATTCCTGTTATTCAGTTGGGAGGTGGAATACTGATTTGCAAGACGGCAATGGAGCTGTTGGGGGATTCGGGTTCGTCTGATAAAGAAGAAGCCAGCAAGAATGTAGACGGTTTCAGATGGAAAAACATCGAGCAGAAGATATTTTATCCCATCACGTTTCCTATCAGTATCGGGCCGGGCAGTATATCGGTTATCTTTACTTTGATGGCGTCTGCAAGTGTTAAAGGCAAGTTGCTGCAAACCGGAATTAATTATTTGGTCATTGCACTTGTTATTATTTGTATGGCAGCCATCTTTTACGTTTTCCTTTCACAGGGACAGAGGTTTATTCAGAGGTTGGGACCGGTGGGAAATCAAATCATTAATAAGCTTGTTGCTTTTTTCACTTTCTGCATCGGTATTCAGATTTCGGTGACGGGTATATCCCAGATCTTCCATCTGAATATACTCTAATTGAACGGTAAGATAAAAGCGATAGAAATTATCAGCTTTTCTTTGCTTGTATGGCTTTCAGCGTGTTTCTTCGCACAGCGCGGATAGCGGGGACCAATAAGTCGGGTTCCATGATTTCCAACATGGTGCGTAGTTCCTGTTGCAGTTCCGGTATGGAGCGTGTCAGTTGATAAGCCAGTTTCATACAGAGCGACTGTACGCCCGGTGGTTCCTCACGGGAGATCATACGTTCCATGCAGAAATCGAGGAAATCCACTCGTGGCGGATCGGCGGCAGGTTGCTGGCATATCAGGTTCAGAATCATTCTCCGTTTTCCAGAGTGTGGGCAGGTCATGGCAGCGTCAATCAATACGTCTTGTTTCCCGCTTAACCATTCTACATCTGCCTTTGAGAAATGAGTACATACCCACAATGCCTGATAGGAGACGATAGCATCTTCGTCGAATATCAGTTGGTAGATTTCTTCTCTAAGCCGTTCATCATCCTGTATAAAGTGGAGTACCTCTCTGATGTCTTCAATGTGTACTCGTTCGGATAATCTTGCACGTAGGTTCATGTAACTTTCGTGTTTTGGGGAATTAATCTCTATTATCGGAATCAGCTTCCGGCAGTTGTAAATGAAGAATGGGGAAAGGTTTGCCCATGCTGTCCGTTTCATCTCTGCCGATGACTTGGAATCCTAAATGGAGATAGAATTGGAGTGCCTTTTCATTCTGCTCGTTTACATCTACTTTATCCATATATTTTTTATCTTTTGCGTATTCTATTAATCGTTTGCCATATCCTTTTCCTTGTTCGTCGGGGTATACGAACAACATTTCGATCAGTTCATCGCTCAGTCCCATAAAGGCGGCAATCTTTCCGCTGACATTCCGGATCACGAAAAGTTCAACGGCAGGTAAATAATGATCCCGCACCAGTGGTTTATAAAACTGGATATGTTCTTCCGTTAGGAAATCATGTGTGTGGCGAACGGACATTTCCCATACATCGAGGATTTCATCATAATCTTCCGGGGTAGGTTGGGAGATGCCGGGCAGATAGTAACACTGGTGGTCGTAGATGTTTCCGTTGTAAGTCAGTTCTGCCTGATGAAGTGTACCTTCGTAGATGAAACCGTTCTTTTTCAGTACTTTCTGCGAACGTTTATTGTGCGGGTAACAAGTAGCTGTGATGAGGCTAAGCCGCAATTCTTCAAAGCCATAGTTGAGGACGGCTTGCACTGCTTCGGTCATATATCCTTTGCCCCAATAAGTCTCGCCGAGCCAGTAACCCAACATTCTCACTTGTGGATTTTCCCGTTTGGGGTCGGGAATAATACCAACGGAACCGATCAGTTGTTTCGTGTCTTTTAGCATCACCGCCCATATACCCTCCTGATTGATAAATGTGGAATGAAGGATCTGGCGGGATTCATCCAATGTACGGTGAGGCGGCCATCCGGCGTTGTTCCCCAGATTCGGGTTCTGGCAACAAGCGAAAAACGCTTCTGCATCTCTCTCTTCGAAGGGGCGGAGAAATAAACGTTCTGTATGGAGCGTTACGGGGGGAATACTTTCAATTTCAGTTTTCGGCTCAATTTCAGTCTCCTCTCCAGCTTTAGTTTCCGGTTCGATTGCTGTTTTCCGGTATACACATTCGATCCGGTTTCCATCAGGATCGAGGACTACACTTTCAAAGTATCCGTCTCCCGAAGTACGCGGTTCGCCGGCGATGGTATATCCTTCCGAACGCATTTGTTCGGTGAAGCGTAATACTTCTTCCCGGCTGGGGAAGGTGAAAGCGAAATGTGTCAGTCCAACCCTGTTTTCTTCAATGGGAGTGTTCTGTACATCTGTACGACTCATCAGTTCCAAGTCTGTTCCCTCTCCAAAGGAGATAAAATAGGACTCGAATCCTTTCTTGGGATTGATATATTTTTCGTTGCTTTTTCCTCCGAAGAAGCGGACATAGAACTCTTTTAATTCTTCCAGACGAAAAGTCCAGATAGCGATATGATGTAGTTTCATATAAATGAATTTTCTAATTTCTATTACTTTGTTTCAATCTTCATTCGTACCGAACGTACTTTGTCTCCATTTTAATGCTGCATTACATATTCGTAAACGATACGGGAAATATCTGCGATAATCTTACTGTTCACCTGATTGTTTTCTTCAGAATCCTTCACGAAGACAGCTATGCTGTAACTACGTCCACCGGGCAAAAGAACGAAACCGATGTCATTACAGCCGATTTGTTGTCCTTTCGCATTAAGATCTCCCGTTCCAGTTTTATGGCCTACGGTTACTTTTTTGTCGAGCAATGGAGCGACCAGACGGTCTTGTCCGGTTTGACATTCCACCATTGTTTGAAATATGAAGTCTTTGTACACTTTGGGAAACAATGGCTTCTTACGGAATATCTCCACTAATTCGGCTGCTGCTAACGGAGTAGTCCAGTTTTCATAACATAGGTTCAAGTCTTCGTGCATGGCAGTTTCCGTTCCGATAATGACACATTCCCGGATTCCTAGTGAATGGATATACTTGTTTACGGCATCCGGACCTCCTTGATAATCAAAAAGAATATCGCAGGCATTGTTGTCGCTCTGTTGAAGTGTATATTTTAGCAGGTCGGCAATACTCATTTCAATTCCACCCTGCGGATATTTATCCCGTAGCGGACTGTAAGTCTCCGGCTTTAAATCCGATTTTTTAATGGGTAACCGGGTTTCCAACGATTGCTTCTGTTTTCCCATATAATCTGCCAATGCTAATGCCTGATGAAACTTGAATACGCTCATCAGTGGATAGTGAATATCATTATTGACAGTTACCGTATCTTTCCCGTCAATGATGACAGCTATTCCTATTTCGGCCTTCTTTCCCTTGATGGCTTCTTTCAACTGTGTCTCAAGTTGAGTTTGTCGGGCAAACAGGAGGGTGGGGACTAAACAAAGAAATAGGATGAATGAACGCATAATCAATTTCTCTTTTAACGGGTTACTAATTCTCTAGTGAAATCATATTCTCTATTGAAGTCACAAAGGTATAAATAGTAATTGCCTTTGCAAATTCTCATTCAAAAATAGTGATGTCGGATAAGAAATTCCTACTTTTGTGAATTAATCAATAAGTGAATAGATGTTATGTTAAAATGTCAGTCGGAATTGTTTCAGCCGTCGTTGAAATTGGTGGATGGCTTAAAGATGAGCACAAAAGAGGAATTAAAGCGGATGGCGAAGATCTTGCTTTTGCCTGTTCCTACCAAGTTGCGTAAAGATGAGTATGTAACTTATTTTGCAGAAGCTGTTTTAACCTGTCCTGAAATGTGGCTTTCCCGGTTGACGCATTATGAACTGGTGTTACTTGATAAGTTGGTGAAAGCGGGATCCGGTAGTTATGTAGAATGTAAGAATTCATTTTTAGAGACTACTCTGGAAACTCTTTCTTTCATAGCAACGGACTGTAATCACATGGATGAGAGTAAAGTCCGTTATATGATCTGTGATGAGTTGCGTGAGGCAGTAGCTCCTTATCTTAGTAAATTGTTGACTTCCAAAAAGCAATCTGTTCGTTTTATGATAGAACAGTATGCCTGTGGAATCGTAAATTTATATGGTTTTCTCTCTTATTCGGACTTATTGTATATACTGGTGGGCTATTTGCAGCATTCAGCGACAAGAGAAGAAATAGCTGACAGTTTGGCTAATTCGGCATTGATACAGCGACTAACTTTTGAAGTGGAAGATGGTTATAATACAGACCTTTACATAGAGTCTCCTTTTTTGGATGATTTTGAGTCTTTGGAGGAACAATTGTATCTGCGCCGTGATATACCGGACAGGAAGAAGTTCTCTAAAGAGGAAGCCTTTTCAGCGGGAACGATGCCATTGAGCATCATTCCCAATCCGTGTTTGGATGAATTGAAGGAATATATGATGAAGAAACTGCGGTATACGGAAGAAAAGGCGGATAGCAGTTTGTCATATCTGTGGTATATTGCCCAAACTGTAGAGAATCCAATGTCTATTATCAATTCTATGATTAACCGTCAGCTTTCTTCCATGCAAGAACTGCAAGAGGCCATTGAAATATTTATGGATTATTTGAATCATTCTCCCCGTTGGTTATTGAAAGGTTATTCTTCAGAGGAGGCATTCGTTTTATTTGAAAAAGAAAAATTGAAAAATAATCCTCCCCGTATTGTCGCAGGTCCGAATATGAAGGCTGCCGGTATGGAAGTTACTCCTGAAATGCAGGCGATGGTGGACAATATGTTTCGTACTGTACCTACTGGTCACACAGTCGGAAGAAATGATCCTTGTCCCTGTGGAAGTGGGAAGAAGTATAAAAAGTGTTGTGGAAGAAATAATTAAGAGGAAGAAAATTAGGACAAATATGTAACATAAATACAGAAGAGGGTATGAACAAAAAGATTATATAAAAGAGTAAAGTATTCATTATGATTGCATTAGATAATTTTGAGAGCTGTGTGCCATATAGAATATTAGTGCGCGGAGAAGAGTATTATGAAACAGGGGCTGTTTCTGAATTGGAAGAAGATTCGCCCGGTGAATGGACTGCGACAGTAGAGGGTACGGAGAATTATAGCGTAGAGATATCTATGGACGGAAAGGAAATAGAGTCTTGGTACTGTGACTGTCCGTATGATGGGGAGATTTGTAAACATGTCGTAGCCACCTTACTGGCAATTCGTGATAATGAGAAAAAGGTGAATCGCAGTGCCTTTTCCAAGATGAAAGTAGAGGTAGAGGAAGCCGTCGTTATAGATGAAACTGTGGACATACAACAATTGCTGTCATTCGTTAACCCACAAGAACTTTCACAATTTATATATGAATATGCCTCTATGCATCCGGAGTTTAAAACAGCCCTTTTGACTCGTTTTATGGCTAAAGAGTTGTCCGCAACATCAAAAGAAAAGGATTACAGAGCAGAGATTCAGAAAGTGTTTAATGACTCTTATTATAACAAAAAGTCTCGTTATCATAATCGTTATGATGATTTTGACTGTGATTGGGAAACAGTTTTCAATCGGATGGACACTTTTTTGGAGAAAGCAGACTTCTTTTTGAATGTGGGAAACATAGATACTGCTATTGATATAGCTCTTCAAACTCTTCGTTCAATCGGTGAGAATTATGAGGATGAGCTTTTGTATAATGATGATCTCTATCCTTCTGATTATTGTGAGCAGGCAGGAGATTTGCTGATAAAAGTAATTGAGCACCCTAAGACCACCCAAAAGCAAAAGACAGCGATTCTTCAGGAATTAGGTCAGCTGGCTAAACTATCTACTTATCGTGATTATGACCTTTATGATATAGACGAATTGCTGATGCAAATAAATCTTTCCATTCAACCGGCAGAAAAAGCGTTGGAATTGATTGACAAACTCTTGGAAGAAAGAAAAGATACTTACGACTTATATCAAATCGTTCTTCGGAAAGTCAATCTGTTAACCGAACTGCATGAAGAGCAAAAAGCAGCTGATACGATTCGTCAATACCTTTATTTAACTGAAATTCGAGAAATGGAGGTGGATAAATTGATTGCCCGTTGTCAATATGATGAAGCTATCCGTTTGCTGAATGAAGGAATAGAGATTGCAGAAAAAGAAGAACATATCGGAACCATAGAGGAATGGTTGAAAACTAAATTGAGGATTTACGAGATGACTCATCAAACTGCTGAAGTCATTAATACATGTCGTTTATTGTTTGTGTCGGGTAGAGATCAGTTAGAATATTATAGTAAACTTAAAACTCTTGTTCCGAAAGAAGTATGGAAGAGTTTTCTGGATACGATGATGAAAGAAACTCAATTTAGTGAATATTTTTCTTTTGGTGGAAATGATGAGGCTGAAATTTATGTGAAAGAAAGAGATTATGAGCGTTTGTTCAAACTGTTGTCATCAATCAGGTATAATCAGTTGGAAGCACTGATGAAATATTCTTATCATCTGAAAGATACTCATTCGGAGCAATTGATTGCTATATATACCTCTTTGTTGAATGATTACGCGGAACAGAATGTGGGACGGACTCATTATGAATTGATAGCACAGGCGTTGTTGTGTGCAAAGAAACTTAATGGGGGACAGGAAGCAGTGGAAAGGTTGGTTGCAGAGTTCCGGATAAAATATAAACGTCGTCCGGCAATGATGGAAATATTAAGGAGATTCTAAAAATACTTTATTATAAGTTTTTCTGTATCTCTGTTGTTTGGAGATAGCAAAGTTCGTACCTTTGTAAGGTTATCAAATAAGCTTGATTATGAAAAAGTCTATAAAACGTTTACCCAAACGTACGCAGGAAGAATTGACAGTCTTGCTGGATTTAGTGTGTAAAAGCATCGGGAATTGTCAGATGGTTATCCTGTTCGGAAGTTATGCAAGGGGAAACTATGTTTTATGGGACACTAATATAGAATTTGGTGTTCATACTTCCTATCAAAGCGATTATGATATTCTTCTTGTTGTGACCGGGCAGACTAAATATGTGGAAAGAAAATTGAACCGTATTACGAATAAATATCATGACTTGTTTGCAGACCGTCGTCATGCTTTTCCACAATTTGTTGTAGAACATATTAATACAGTAAACCGTAATCTGGAAATCAGCCAATATTTCTTTACAGATATAGTAAAGGAAGGAATTATGCTTTACAATAGTGGTAAATGTGAATTGGCAAAACCGCGAAAGTTGAGTTTTAGAGAGATTCGGGATATTGCGCAGAGTGAATTTGATAGGTTGTATCCTTATGCGTGTGACTTTTTGGGTGTTGTGAAGGAATATTTCATGCCTAAAGAACAATATAACTTATCAGCTTTCATGCTTCATCAGACTTGTGAAAAATTATACTATACTATCCTGATGGTTTTTACGAATTATCTTCCAAAAACTCATAAAATTAAAGAGCTTAGTGGGATGGTAAAACGTTTCTCACAGGAATTGACCACAGTCTTTCCTCAAAATACGGATGAAGAGAAAGAATGTTTTGATTTATTATGCCGTTCGTATATCGAGGCTCGTTATAACAAAGATTTCAGTATCTCACAAGAACAACTGGAATACCTTATTGCCCGCATAGATATTCTGAAAGATATTACTGAACGCTTATGTAAAGAGAAGATTGTGGAATATGATACGATGACGGAATAATTGTCCCCTGTGAAATTACACAGCCCCCCCTATGAAATGAAAAACAAAATATATCTGTCATCTGTCACAGATTATAATCTAACTTGCAGAGTATAAGTACTTAATGCTGTGACAGCACATGGTGACAGCAGTGTGATAGTAATAATGCTGTCACTCCCCAAAAACAAAGAAAAAATCAAAGATACTGTTTGGAAATTGATAGTATCAGTCATAGAAAGATAAGTCGTTCAATTTATTATTTCCGTACTTATGAGTTGTGCCCTGCCTTTAAACTAACAGTTTCAAGGCGTGAAACTGTTGGTTCTGCGGTTTGAAACTTTAGTTTCATAGGCTTGAAACTCTAGTTCCAATTACTTGAAACCATTGGTTTCTTACCGATGAAACTAGAGTTTCTCCTAGCTGAAACTTTAGTTTCAAGCAGAGAAAACTAACTTGAACCGTAATTGGGTGATAACGATCCCATTTCTTTTGGCTAAATAGACACTTGATATATCAATAATTTTCTATATTAAAATCTTGTTTTTTTTTGTCGGTCCCGAATAATATGAGTAATTTAGCAGTCTCAACGATCACAAAGGCGCTGACAAAACAATTTATTGTCAAATTAATGAAAATTACTCAATTTCGTAAGAACGAAGATACGATAGCGCTTAGCGTAATGGATCTTGATATACTGGTAAATAAGATAAAGACAGAAATAAAATCCCGTCCTGTTTCTACATTCAGAGAACATTTGCGATATACCCTTCCCGATGAACGGTGTATGTTTGCCAATAAACTTTCCCAAATAATTCCTGCTGCCGAATTCCGAAAAGTAAACGGTCAGAAACAGATGAAAAACTACAACGGTATTGTAGAACTGACCATCGGTCCCTTGTCCAATAAGTCGGAAATCGCTTTAGTGAAACAAAAAGCCTGTGAGCAACCACAAACCCGTTGTGTTTTTATGGGTTCAAGTGGCAAAACGGTGAAAATATGGACTACCTTTACCCGACCGGACAACTCGCTTCCCAATACACGGGAAGAAGCGGAATTATTCCACGCCCATGCTTATCGATTGGCTGTGAAATGTTATCAGCCCCAGATTCCATTCGATATACTTCCCAAAGAACCGACTTTGGAACAATATTCGCGATTATCCCACGATCCGGACATCATATATCGTCCGGATTCAGTCCAGTTTTATCTCTCTCAACCATCATCAATGCCCGAAGAAACCACTTTCCGTGAAGCGGTTCAGGCGGAGAAATCTCCATTGACCCGTGCCGTACCGGGATATGATGCGGAAAATGCATTTCTGATGCTTTTCGAAGCCGCTTTTCGGAAAGCTTATGCCGATCTTAGGGAAGCGGGGCTCGAATTGTGCGAGGACACATGGCATCCTTTAGTTGTCCAACTGGCTAAAAACTGTTTTGCTTCGGGACTTCCGCAAGAAGAAGTTGTGAAACGTACCATTTTCCATTTTTATATGTATAAACAGGAAGAGCTTATCCGGCAAATGATTGGTAATATATATACAGAGTGCAAAGGCTTTGGTAAGAATATCAGCCTGACTAAAGAGCAGCAACTCGCCTTGCAGACAGAAGAATTCATGAAACGCCGCTATGAATTCCGTCATAACACTCAAATTGGCGAGGTAGAATATCGTGAAAGGCTTTCTTTCCGTTTCCGCTTCAATCCTCTCGACAAACGTGCGCTGAACAGCATTGCTCTGGATGCGCAAATGGAAGGCATCCCGTTGTGGGACAGGGATATTAGTCGTTATATTTACTCCAACCGTGTGTCTGTATTCAACCCGTTGGAAGATTTTCTCTACCGGCTTCCTGCGTGGGACGGCAAAGACCGTATCCGTGCATTGGCAGCCACCGTCCCTTGTAAGAACCCGTATTGGATGGATTTGTTCCACCGTTGGTTCCTCAATATGGTTTCTCATTGGAAAGGAAGCAATAAAAAGTATGCAAACAGTGTTTCTCCCTTACTTGTCGGACCGCAAGGGACACGTAAATCCACCTTTTGCCGGAGCATAATGCCCCCTACCGAGCGTTCCTACTATACCGACAGTATTGATTTCTCCCGAAAGAAAGATGCCGAACTTTACCTCAATCGTTTTGCGCTTATCAATATCGATGAATTTGACCAGGTGAGTTCGACACAACAAGGCTTTCTGAAACATATTCTGCAAAAGCCTGTACTGAATGTGAAGAAACCTCATGGCAGTGCCGTGCTTGAAATGCGTCGTTACGCCTCATTCATAGCTACGAGTAACCAAAAAGACTTGTTGACCGACCCTTCCGGCAGTCGTCGTTTTATTTGTATCGAAGTGACCGGAGTGATTGACACCAACCGTCCGATAGACTATGAGCAGCTTTACGCACAAGCTATGTATGAGCTGGAACATGGCGAACGTTACTGGTTCGACCAGGAGGAAGAAAAGATTATGGTGGAAAACAACCGTGAATTTGAACTAGTTCCGCCGGAAGAACAACTTTTCTTCCGTTATTTCCGTGCTGCACAGTCTGAGGAAGGGGAGTGGCTATCTCCTGCCGAGATTATGGAGGATATTCAAAAAGGCAGTTCAATTCCGATGTCTGTCAAGAGGGTTAATTCCTTCGGGAGAATACTGAAAAAGCAAGAAATCCCTTCCAAACATACGCGTAGCGGTACACTCTATCATGTTGTAAGACTAGTAAATCGGTGACGGCAAAAATGCCATCACCCTGCCGTCACCTCTTGCTGTCACAGGCTTATCGGTTAATTACTAAACTATTAACCCCTAATCTGTGACAGATGACAGCAACTTACCAAATATATTCTTCTGTGTAACGTTGGTAAGTTGGTTCTTCTTTTATCCCTTTATTACGGAATAGTTGTCTGATGTAGGCTTGGTCTTTGGGCATAAGCCCCCGTTCTCCACGATAGAACCGATAATATCCCGTTTTTCCATAGTGTCCTACCATTTGTATTCTGATACTGACCGCATCCTCATAGGGAATTCTGTTAAGCAACTGTTTAAGTCCCCATGCCACATGAACTTTGACAGCAGTCTTGAAACATTCGCATTGGTTTCCATCCGCAGGATAACGTGCCGGATTAACGATGGAGATATAAAGGTAATCGGCTGTTTCATTTTGTGCAGCTATGTGGCGCAAGCATTTTGAGACTTGTGGACATTGATCGTTGAAGCAACGGGCAAAATTGTAGGGGACAGACAGGCTGTCGGGTTCTTCTTTCATCTTGTAGGGTTTATTTTATTTGTGAGATACTGTTGTTAATACGTTAATATACGGGAAAATATTCTTCACAAAAGTAGGGCTTTATTTTGGGAATGAGAAGTGTTTGAACAAATATTACTGACATGCAAAGAATCTTTTATAGAGAAATTGTGTTGTGATGCATCAAAAAATCTCCATTTCTTTCTCATATTCTATATTTTTACCTATTTTTGTAACTTCCGATAATATAGCCTTATCGGAAGTTACAAAAAACACACACATGAAACCGGAAGAAAAGGCTCGAATAATAATTGACCGTATGCTTAATGATGCGGGTTGGGAGGTAGTTGATAGAAATCATTATTCTCCTGAAGTATCTGCTATAGCAGTCGAGGAAGGCTTGCTGAAAGGTAATCGTGAAGCTGACTATTTACTTTTTTTAAATGGTAAAGCTGTTGGCGTATTGGAAGCAAAGAAAGAATCTGTGTCAATTTATTCTGAATTTGTGGCAGACCAGGCTGAGAAATATACTCGAGGCGTACCTCATTGGTGTCAGGCTTGGATGAATCCTTTACCTTTAGTTTATTTGTCAAATGGAAGGGAACTGTTATTTAGAGATACTCGTGAGATTGATTCTGAATATATTTCTTTGAATAAAATTCATTCTCCTAAAGAAATAGTAAAACTATTAGGACTTAAAGATGATTTTGCAGGACTTCCAACTTTAAAAAGGAAAGGATTAAGGGATTGCCAGTATGAAGCGATAACAAAATTAGAAAATAGTTTTCGTAGTGGGCACAATCGTGCATTAATGGTTTTGGCTACGGGGGCGGGAAAGACTTATACCGCATGTTTGGCTGCCTATCGTTTGCTGGCTTTCACTTCAATGAAGAGGGTTCTGTTTCTTGTTGACCGTAATAATCTTGGAAAACAGGCAGAAGGAGAATTTGGAACATTCCGTTTGACAGAAAATGGCGATCCGTTTAATACCATATTTGGGGTAGAAAGATTGAAAACTGCAAAAATCCCAAATGATGCCAATGTTGTTATCTCTACTATACAGCGTTTATTTTCTTTATTGTCTGGAGACGATTTTATAGATGATGATAATGAAGCGGATTATGTTGTCGACGGCACTAGAAATATGAATTTGCCAGTTCATCCTAACTTGCCCCCGGATTACTTTGATTTGATAATTATTGATGAGTGCCATCGCTCTATTTATGGTAGTTGGCGAAGTGTACTTGAATATTTTAGTTCTGCAAAAATGATAGGGTTAACAGCTACTCCTGCTGTTGAAACATTAGCCTTCTTTAATAACAACTTAATAGTGAACTACACTCTTGAAAAGTCAATAGTTGATGGTGTCAATGTTGATTATAGGGTGTTCCGTATTAAAACACAAGTAACCGAAGATGGCGGTGCAATTCGCGAGGGGGATAAAGTACGTAAAATAACCCGCTATACAGGTAAAACTGAAAATATCGAAACACAGGAAACGACTACTTACACAAGACAGGAACTGAATAGGAGTATTATTAATCCTGCTCAAATAAAGTTGATTTTAGAGACATATAGAGATTCGGTTTATACAGAAATGTTTAATGATCCCCAAAGAGAACCTAATTTTGACTATTTACCTAAGACATTAATATTTGCTTTGAATGATGCTCATGCAAGTAATATTGTTAAAATAGCGAAGGAGGTCTTTGGACGTGAAGATGATACGTTTGTGCAGAAAATCACTTATTCGGCTGGAGATAGTAATGAATTGATACGTCATTTTCGTAATGATAAGGACTTCCGTATTGCTGTAACTGTGACTTTGGTTGCTACTGGAACAGATGTGAAGCCTTTGGAAGTGGTGATGTTTATGCGTGATGTCGAGTCTGACTCTCTTTATACTCAGATGAAAGGTAGGGGAGTACGTACTATTGGTGATGAGCAACTTCGTAATGTTACTCCAAATGCTCATAGTAAAGATTTATTTTTCTTAGTCGATGCAGTGGGAGTAACAGAACATGAGCATTATGTAACAACTTCTAGAGTGGGAAGCAATGCTGAAACATTGTTGTCTTTAAGGCAACTTTTAGAACGTATCTCTCATGGTGAACTGCTGGATGAACATCTGCGATTGTTGGCTAGCCGTCTGTCAAGAATACATAATAAGGCAAATGAAGAACAGAGGAATGAGTTTATAAGATTGGCTGGTACAGATATGCGGGATATGGCATCTCATATATATGAAGCTTTGGATAATAATCTATTGCCGGAATATGTGCATATAAACGAACCGAATAACGAACGGAAAGGCTTGGTACGTCCTCTCGCTATTCATCCTGATGCCCGTGAATATCTGTGTATTCTGAGCGCCGGATTTGTCACAATTTTAATGCCCGGTGAAGATACATTGATTGAGAAAGGGTTTTCGATAGAGGAAGCTCACGACACGACTCAGGCATTCGAACAATATGTAAATGAACATAGGGATGAGATAGAGGCTTTACGCATTATTTATAACAATAATGGTGAACCTATCACTTATGCAATGCTTAAGGATTTGGAAAATCGGATGAAAATGGAGAATTACAAGTTTAATCTTTCTCAATTATGGAATACATACTCTATTGTTAATCCTTCCAGTGTAGTACATTTTGGAACAAAAGAGGAAAAAGAAGCATTGACTAATATTATTCAGTTAGTCCGATATGCTTATCACCAGGTGACAGAACTTCGTAGCCTGTCATCAATGGCTGCCCAACGTTTTGAATTGTGGTGTGGGCAAATACAACGTACAATGACTGATGCTCAAAAGAATACTATCCGTCAGATTGTGAACTATATTGTAGCGAATGGTTCTTGTACGATAAAAGAAATAAAAGAAGATGATAAAACGATAGCGCTTCAGATGATACGTAAATTTGGTACTATAGCAGCGGTGAATGAGGCTATTGTTTCATTATCTCAGTTTTTAATTTATAATAGAAAAGTAGCATAAAATTAATATGGCAAAATCAAATTCGAATGAGCAAGGTCTGACTAAAAAGGTCTGGACACTTGCCACTACGTTAGCGGGTCAAGGTATTGGATTTACCGATTATATAACCCAACTGACTTATTTGTTATTTCTGAAAATGGATGATGAAAACGTTAAATTGCTTGACGAAGAATCAGCCATACCTGAAGGATATCGTTGGGAAAACTTGATAGAATTAGATGGTCTTGATTTGATAGGTCAGTATGAAAATACATTGAAAATACTGAGTGAGCAGGATAATCTAATTGGTACTATCTATACGAAAGCTCAAAATAAAATAGATAAGCCTGTATATTTGAAGAAGGTCATAACAATGATTAATGAGGAGCAATGGCTTATAATGGATGGTGATGTTAAGGGGGCTATTTATGAAAGTATTTTAGAGAAGAATGGACAAGATAAAAAGAGTGGAGCAGGTCAGTATTTTACTCCTCGTTCTCTTATATCGGCAATGGTTGATGTAACGCGTCCTCAGATTGGGGAAACGGTTTGTGACCCGGCTTGTGGAACTGGTGGCTTTCTTTTGGCAGCTTATGACTACATGAAAAAACAATCACAAGACAAAGGCAAACGGGATTTTTTGCGGAATAAAGCTCTGCATGGTTCGGATAATACTCCTTTGGTTGTTACATTAGCTTCGATGAACTTGTATCTTCATGGTGTTGGTACTGACCGAAGCCCTATTATATGTCAGGACTCTTTAGAAAAAGAACCTGATATATTAGTGAATGTTATTCTTGCTAATCCGCCTTTTGGAACCCGTCCTTCTGGTTCTGTCGACATTAATCGAAGTGATTTTTATGTTGAAACGAAAAATAATCAATTGAATTTCTTACAGCATATAATGCTTTCGCTCAAAACAGGCGGACGTGCAGCGGTCGTTTTACCTGATAACGTACTGTTTGAAGGGGGCGCTGGAGAAGTGATTCGTAAGAAACTACTTTCAGAATTTAATTTGCATACTATCTTGCGTTTACCGACAGGTATATTTTATGCTCAAGGTGTAAAAGCTAATGTGTTATTTTTTACAAAAGGTAGTAGTACGAAGGATATTTGGTTTTATGATTATCGTACAGATATAAAGCATACATTGGCTACTAATCCAATGCAAAGGCATCATCTTGATGATTTCGTTTCGTGTTATCATGCGGAGGATATAAATGCTCGTGTAGAAATATATAATGCTGAGACTAATCCCAATGGACGTTGGCGTAAATATACTTGTGATGAAGTAATAACTCGTGACAAAACCAACCTTGATTTGTCGTGGATAAAACAGGGCGGAGATGAAGTAGACTATTCATTATCAGAATTGATGGATATTATCAAAGAGAAAAGTGACAACATAAGTAAAGCGGTGGCTGAGCTTCAAAAATTAATGGCAAATATCGAGGACTAATGGACACAAAGAAACTACGACAGAAAATATTAGACCTCGCTATTAGAGGAAAACTTGTTCCACAAGACCCTAATGATGAACCCGCATCTGTTTTACTTGAACGTATTAGGGAAGAGAAAGAACGTTTGATAAAGGAGGGGAAGATTAAGAGAAGTAAGAAAACGGCTTCTTCTGATACGTACCATTATGAGAATGTACCGTTTGAGGTGCCGGAGGGATGGGTGTGGTGCAAATTGGAAAATATTACTGTTCTTATCGAAGATTGCCCTCATACAACAGCCAAAGATGAAGGAAAGGGATACCCTTTGGTGCGTACCCCTAATATCGGTGAAGGACAATTACTTTTAGATGGTGTACATCGAGTTTCTAAGGAAGTTTATGACAAAAGAAATGTAAGGGCAGTTCCTCAAGTTGATGATATAATATACGCAAGAGAAGCACCTGCTGGAAATGTTGCTGTTATCAGAGAGAATGAGCAGGTTTGTTTGGGGCAGAGAACTGTTTTGATTCGCCCAATGAATACACTTATTGATTCCGTATGGCTTACATACACCATGCTTGCTCCTTATTCGAAAAATCATCTGACAAGTAAGGCTACCGGTTCAACTGTAACCCATGTGAATATGGCGAGTATTAGACCTTTTGACTTACCATTGCCTCCCCTTTCAGAACAGCATCGCATTGTGGCAGAAATAAAAAGGTGGTTTGCTTTGATTGACCAAATCGAACAAGGAAAAGCAGATCTACAAACTATCATTAAACAAACCAAGAGCAAAATCCTCGGCCTTGCCATTCATGGAAAACTCGTGCCACAAGCCCCAAATGACGAACCTGCCATCGAGCTATTGAAACGCATAAATCCCGACTTCACACCTTGTGATAACGGGCATTATACGCAGTTGCCTGATGGATGGACAGTTTGCAGGCTTGAACAAATTACAAATTATGAACAACCTACCGCTTATATTGTAAACTCAACAACTTATGATGATTCCTATTCAACACCAGTTTTAACAGCAGGTAAATCATTTATTATCGGTTACACCAACGAGACTGCTGGTATATATTCAAATCTTCCTTGTATAATCTTTGATGATTTTACAACTGATTCAAAAAAAGTTGATTTCCCCTTTAAGGTAAAATCATCAGCAATGAAGATTCTAAAAATACACAAGGATATTGAAATTAATTATGTGACAATGTTTATGAGCATTACCAGATTGGTAGGTGACACTCATAAACGATATTGGATTTCCGAATACTCAAAATTAGAAATACCCATACCACCAAAGGCTGAACAAAAACGAATAGTTTATGCAGTCCGTGAAATATTTACACAATTAGATTTGATAATGGAGAGTTTATAGGCTCTCCATTATCAAATCCAAAGACATAAAAGCCTTATTTATAGTCTCTACAATCCTTTGTTGCTCTTTGTAAGGTGGAATTGGTACTTCTATCGCTTTGAATAGTTTCTTGTTCAAGTGAGGAATAGCAGAACCCACCTTGTTTTCTCGTAATATCCTCCTATGTAAGTTGATAACTTGTAATACATACCTGCTATTCATATGCTCGTTGATAAACAACTGTTTAAAAGTGCTACCTTGATAACCTTCGATTGGAGTTCTGAATACTTCACCCGAGTTTTCTCCATCAACTAAAATCAAAAGAGATTTTGTAGCTACATATTTGCCGGAAGTCAAAGTTTTGGCATCACGCTCACCACGCAAATATTTGACATCAAGATTTACTCGTTCTATACCATTTTGCTTATCACCATCAATCAACGAACATAGTATTTGCATGGGTGCAATTGTCCATCCATCAGGCAACTGCGTATAATGCCCGATATATTCTATTATATTGTTGCCGTATTCATTATAAATCAATATAATATGGTAACAAAATTCAAAAGCTATCTCGCCAAAACTAATTTGGCAAAAAACACTGTTACATCGTATGTGTGGACAGTACAGTATTTCCTCAATCATTATGGAGAAGTAAACAAAAAGAACCTTTTAACATATAAAGGGTATCTGGTGGAGAACTTCAAGCCGCAAACGGTAAATCTACGATTGCAAGGTATCAACAAGTATTTGGAATTTACAAAACAGGAGAAACTGAAGGTAAAGTTTGTCAAAGTGCAACAGAAGAACTTTTTGGAAAACGTCATTAGCGATGCAGACTACAAATTTCTAAAAACACGCTTAAAAACCGATGGTTATAATGAGTGGTATTTTATCGTATGGTTTATGGCTGCCACAGGCGCACGTGTCAGTGAATTGCTTCACATCAAAGCTGAGCATGTACATGTTGGTCATCTTGATCTTTACAGTAAAGGTGGAAAAATACGTCGTTTATATATTCCGAAAAATTTGCGTACAGAAGCTACGAAATGGCTCAAAGAAAAAGGCCTTATTTCTGGCTATATATTCTTGAACCGATTTGGAGAACGTATTACAACACGTGGCATAGCCCAACAACTGAAACATTTTGCGGAAAAATACGGAATGAATAAGGAAGTGGTTTATCCTCATTCATTCCGTCATCGTTTTGCCAAGAACTTCCTTGACCGATTCAATGACCTTGCCCTACTTGCCGACCTTATGGGACATGAAAGTATTGAAACTACTCGTATCTATCTTCGTCGAACAGCCAGTGAACAGCAAAAAATTGTGGACAAAGTAGTAAATTGGTAAATTTTATCTATTCTTAGAAGTGTAATTAATTACACTTCTAAGTTTTTTTGAATATCATCAAGGGATGAAAAAAGTTTTTCCATCTTTTGAACGATGCGTTGTTGCTCGTTGATAGGGGGGAGTGGAAAATACATATCATTAAAGTCTGTAATATTAAATCCTGTTTGAGCCGTCCTTGAAATTTCTTTTAGTTTTCCTTGATATAGGTCAGATAAATAATAATAGTATGCAAACTCCTTGTATATGAGATTTTCAAATTTAAAGATAACTTTTGCCATTGCCACATTATAAGCCCCTTGTTCAGCATAAAACACTTTTCCTAAAGAACCACCATAACGTGCTAATAATATATCTCCTTTTTTGGTTTGTTTTGAAGCAAGATTAATTGGGATATAAACAGGTACAGGAGACTCTCCATAATCTCTAATCTGATAAAGTCTAATGCAATTTGGTTTAGGTATAGTTTCAAAATAACTCTTCGCAGGTTGTGATCCTCCAGATATATCTAAGATAGAATTATGACTACACCATATCCATGTCTTAGGTATTTTATAAGGTAACTTCCCACTATGCCCGTTATCACAAGGTGTGAAGTCGGGATTTATGCGCTTCAACTGTTCAATGGCAGATTCGTCATTCGGGTCTTGAGGCACGAGTTTGCCGTGAATGGCGAGGTCAAGGATTTTACCCTTAATTTGCTTGATAGTTGTCTGTAAATCGGTTTTTCCTTGCTCTATTTGGTCAATCAAAGCAAACCAATGTTCAATCTCTTCTACGATACGGTATTGTTCAGATAATGGAGGTAATGGTACTATCAACTTCTTAAATTTATCAAAATCTATACTATCAACGGTAGTACCATCTTTATGATAATCTTTAAGAATCACCTGCTCTTGAGCTTTTATCACATAATACAAGTATGTGTGGATATGTGATAAAACACATGAAATCGCCTTTACATCTTGATTAACGGTCGCTTCTGTATCTAAAATTGCAATGGGGAATGTATGACGTAATATTCCACTTCTTGTCACTATTAATAATGTGCCTTTACCGTAAATTGTCATTTGATCTAATGCTGCATCGGAAATCTTCAACAAGGAATCTGCTATATGAGCAAACTTCATGTCTTTTGATGTTATCCATAAATGCTTAGCATTATTCCAATACTTTCTGTTATCCATTGAGGGCGTTTTTCCTCCCCCAAAAGTAGCTAAATCATCCAAAGAACAAATAGTCCAACCTTTCGGCAAATATTTGTTCTCATAATGGTACTTATGTGGTTTTAAAGTAATAAACAAAAGTGGTTTATTGCATGACTATTATTAATAGCGACAATATTATTTTGTGTAATATAGATAGTAGGTATATTTCGATAAAAAACACAGGTGTTTACTATATTAAAATAACTATTCTGTATCTTTGTGACTTAAAAAGTAATTCATGGGCAGGTGATTTTGTTTTTATAAAGGTGTTTGTTCTGTTGTAGGGTGATTTTGATTACATTGTTGAAAGAATTGGACATGATAAAATAAGGCATTGGAAGGTGAATTAATGAAGAAAAGTTCTAATACTATTTGAGTATGATTGACAGAAGACAGATATATCAAGATTTTCAAGCTGCTTTTCCGAAAGAGCATCTTGTAGAAATGACACTTACGCAATATACAAATCTCGAAAGACAGAATTCATTTTGTTATTGGGTTGAATCTAAAACATATGATTTAGGTTCTATTTGGGGTGGCTCTTCTTATAAGTTTGGTATTTATGAATATAGAAACAAACCCAATAAGAATGATTCTCGTATTGTTAGCAATGATAAGTATGCTTGGTATAACAAATATGATAAACAGACTGCTGATGAAGCATTTGCTATTGTCAGAAGTACTATATTTAAAATAGCAGAACATGCAGGCAAAGGTGAATTGGAAGCAATAGAAAAAATAGATGAGTTGGGTGATGCTTACAAATGGAAAATAGCGTTCTTATATTCAGATGAGACTCTAATACCAGTATATAAGCGTGATATGTTGGTTAAGTTGGCTCGTTATTTGGGGATGTCTGTCACAAATAAAACTAAAATCTCTGATTTGCAAAGGTTCCTGATAGAACAGAAAGGCGAAAAAGACCTTTTCGAATTTTATGATGAGTTACTAAATATTGTAAATGAATTAGATAGTTCAAATATGGGACATAAGATTTGGTTATATGCTCCGGGAGAAAATGCATCTAAGTGGGATGTGTGTTTATCTCAAAACATAATGTGTATTGGTTGGGATGATATGGGTAACCTTTTGGAATACTCTTCTAAGAAAGAAATGGCAGCTAAATTGCAGGATATATATGGCAAGCCAGGGGCTTCGTTTAAAAATGATAGTTTGGCATTATGGGAGTTTGCTCATGAGATGCAAGTGGGCGATATTGTTATAGTCAAGAAAGGTCAGAATCAAATAATAGGGCGGGGTACTGTGGAAAGTGACTATGCTTTTGATGGTTCTTTTCCTGATTTTAAGAATGTTCGTAAAATGCAATGGACGAATGTCGGAGAATGGGAGACAGTAGGTAAGAATGTCCAAAAAACTTTGACCGATATAACCAAGCAGCCGGATTATGTGAAATCTTTGGAGAAGCTATTTGAAAATAAATCTCAAAAACAATATTGGTGGCTTGTGGCTAGTCCTAAGATATGGAGCTTTTCGAAAACTCCGGTTGGCGAAATACAAGACTATACTCTTTATAATGATAGTGGAAACCAACGAAGGGTATTTCAAAATTTTATTGATGCAAAAGAAGGAGATGTTGTTATTGGCTATGAAGCTACTCCTGTTAAACAGGTGGTAGCTATTGCAGAAATAGCCAAATCTGCTGATGGACAAAAAATATATTTCAAAAAGACTGAAAGTTTATTGAATCCTGTTGATTATTCAGTTATAAAGGATATACCGGAATTAAGTGGTATGGAATTCCTAAAGAATAAGAACGGCTCATTTTTCAAACTGACAAAAGACGAGTATAACATATTGATGAAATTAATACGTGGCGGAAATCCTATGCATAATCCTCAATATTCCGAAACAAATTTTTTGGATAATGTATTTATAAAATCAGAAGAGTATAACAAATTGAGAAGCCTGTTGTTGGCAAAGAAAAATGTCATATTACAAGGCGCTCCGGGTGTTGGTAAAACGTATTCGGCAAAACGCTTAGCTTACTCTATTATAGGAGAAGAAGATAGAACTAAAATAGAGTTCATTCAATTTCATCAGAATTATTCCTACGAGGATTTTGTGATGGGGTATAAGCCAAAAGAAGATGGTGGTTTTGAGCTTAGACGAGGGGTATTCTATAATTTTTGCCGGAAAGCCCAAAGTGATCCGGATAAGAAGTATTTCTTTATTATTGATGAAATTAATAGAGGAAATATGAGTAAGATTTTTGGTGAGTTACTGATGCTTATTGAAAACGATTATCGGGGCGAAAAACATCAAATCCGTCTTGCATATAATGATGAGTATTTTTCTGTTCCGGAGAATCTTTATATCATAGGTATGATGAATACGGCAGACCGTAGCCTAGCTATGATTGACTATGCTTTACGTCGTCGGTTCAGTTTCTTTGATATGGTGCCGGGATTTGATTCGGATGGTTTCAAAAAGTATCAGGAGAATCTTGCTTGTGAAGCCTTTAATAGGGTAATTGATGCCATCAAAGCTCTGAATGTTGAGATTGCTAAAGATGATTCACTCGGAAAAGGCTTTTGTATCGGTCATAGTTATTTTTGTAATCAGGAATCTATTGATAATATGTGGCTTGGAAATGTGATTGAATATGATATTGCCCCTATGTTACGCGAATATTGGTTTGACAATGATAAGAAATTCAAAGAAGAAACAGACAAATTATTGAGCCTGATAAAATGACAATAGACAAAGGTATATTCATTCGCAATATCTATTATATGTTGACTTATGCTTTTCAAGAGCTTAAGCAGAACAACTATGAAGAAATAGCAGGTGAAGAATTTGACGAGATTCATGATTTATTTGCTGAAATTCTAGTTCGTGGTATTTCGTATCAACTTAAGCAGGGGTTACATAAAGAATATATTTCCTGTCATGGTTCATTATCTACGTTGAAGGGTAAGCTTGATATAAATGGTACTATCAATAATTTGATGCGAAAACAACAGAAAATAGATTGTGAGTATGATGAATTATCAGAGAATAACAAGTTTAATCAGATATTAAAGACGACTGTTCAATTCTTGCTGAAACATCCGAAAGTCAAATCGGACAGGAAAGCTTCGTTGAAGCGTCTTATGCTTTTCTTTAGCAATGTAGAAGTTATTGATATTCTGACAATAAACTGGACTATTATGCGCTTTGATAGAAATTGCAAGACTTATCAGATGCTTCTATATGTTTGTTATTTCATTCTCGACGGGATGTTGATGACTACGGAAAGGGGTACGTATAAAATGAGGGATTTTTCCGATGAACATATGTGTAGACTTTATGAGAAGTTTGTTTTGGAATATTACCGAAAGCATTATCCGGAATTAAAAGCAAAAGCTACTCAAATAGACTGGAATATTGATAAAGAACAGTCTACTTCCAACATTCTTCCTATAATGCGGACGGATATAACGTTGACATTTAAAGAGAGAACATTGATTATTGATACCAAATATTATAGTAAATCAATGCAATGTCAATTTGACAAGAGAACTATTCATTCTAATAACCTGTATCAAATCCATTCTTATATAATGAATTATGATGTTAATCATACTGGGAATGTGGATGGAATGTTGCTGTATGCCAAGACAGAAGAAGATATAACACCTGATGGACAGACGACATTTAGGGATGGGAATATCATATATTACCGGACACTTGATCTGAATCAGGATTTCGAGAATATCAAGAAACAATTGGATGGATTTCTAGTACATGGTCTATAACTATTATTGGTATAATACTTCGCTTACCATGATATAACAAAGAAATCATACTCTATCTAATTGTATGGTAATATTTTATTAAAAATAAAATCATTATTACTTTTAATTCTAGATAAGTTATTCTATCTTTGTAAGGTAACACAAACAAAAGTGTAATCTTATATGAATCAAGACCATTGTTTAGTAGAACAGTTTGAAATGATATTTAGAACTCATTTCTCTTCAGTGAAGTTTTTTATCAATATGTTTCTTAAATCGGAAGCAGATGCGGAAGATTTGGCTCAAGATGTATTTACCAAATTATGGACTAATTTTGAGACGTGGCAAAATAATGATGGAAAAGAAGGGTATATATACGCTATGGCAAAAAATGTAGCATTTGATTTTATCAAACACAAAAGACTGGAAAATGATTATCGGGAGGAACAAATAAAGAAAAGTAAAATTAAGGATTTGTTAGGCCTTTCGGATCCGTTAAATTCGCTTTATTATAAAGAAATACAACTAATAATAAGAATGGCTCTTGAAAACTTTCCTGAACGTCGCAGAAAGATTTTTGAGATGAGCCGTTTCAATAATATGAGCAATCAGGAGATTGCATTATCCTTACATCTTTCTGTTCGTACAATAGAGCATCAGATATATTTGTCGCTTCAAGTTTTAAAGAGAATCATTTTAATTTTATTTTTCCTGTATTTTCTTTAAGTAGCTGGAATGTTTCAATCGTTATATATGAAATTCCGAAATCTAATATAACGATAACATGAAGAACTATTTTCAGAAAATATTATCCCTTTTTGCCCGACATAATTATTCGGAACAAACAAATCAAATGTTTTACAGGTGGTTGGTTAATGATGAATATGAAAAAGAAAAGGATGAAGCATTACAGGAGTTCTATTCAGAAGCAAGAAAAAAAGGAAAAATCTTCGATGTGGAAGAATCACTGGAGCGTTGGAGATCGGATAACAATCTTGCTCATGTAAAACCTCAACAAAAGTCTGATAACAACCTGTTTATGCGATGGTGGCAATCTGTAGCAATTGTATTATTAATAGTATCTATTTCTTTAGGATATCTGCTTTGTAAGTCAGAAAAAGATGACTCAGGAATAATTCAGCAATGCATATCGGGCACTCAGATGAAGACATTTTTTTTGCCTGACGGAAGTCGGGTAAGCATGAATTCGAGTAGTATGCTATTATATCCCGAACATTTTACTGGAAAGTATCGTAGTGTTTTTCTAATTGGAGAAGCCAATTTTAAGGTAAAAACGAATAAAGAGAAACCATTTATTGTCAAAACCAATGATTTTCAAGTAACAGCTTTAGGAACCGAATTTAATGTTTCTGCATATACCTCAGACGAGAATATTTTTACAACTCTGATAACAGGAAGTGTTCTTGTGGAATTCGCTGATTTGACTAAAAAGATATTGCTTAAACCAAATGAACAATTGGGGTATAATAGGAAGAGCCGTCAAGATACTCTGACTTATCCTGATATGAAAGATGTGACAGCATGGCAAAAAGGTGGGTTGGTATTTAATCGGAAAACTATAACGGAGATTATAACGATATTGGAACGTAAGTACGATTGTAAGTTCTTTTATAATCAGCATAGCTTAAAGAATGATCGTTATAGTTTCAGGTTTAAGGATAATCCACCTTTGTCTGAAGTTATGGATGTCATTGTTGATGTAGCAGGAGATTTATATTTTAAGATAGAACACGATAAATGCTATATTATGCAGAAATAATTTTGATATTAGAAAGTTAAAGCGGTGGAAGGTATGTCGAATAACTAAAACGGAGAAAGGAGGAATTATTAAACTTTTAGAACGCATTACCTAAGCGAAATAGTAACCATATAAAAAGTAATACTATATGAAAAATTTGAAATACTTCTTGTTGCTCGTTGTAGCAATGGTGACAGGAACTTTGATCACAAGTTGTAGTAATGATGACTACATGGCAGAAACACAACAACAAGGTATTTCGCCAGCTACTCGCAGCGTCAGCGACAAGATGCCGAAGTTGACTACTTATATTGAAACTAATGATGTAAATCCTCTAAATGCAGGAGAGTACTATTTTACAGGTACGGATCCGCAAGAGCAGGTGATTGATAATGTGATTCTGTTCGCTTCTAATATTCGGGGTACGGCTAGTACTGTTCAATTATATCATAATAATAATCAGTCTCATATATTGACCAATGCCGGTACGCTTATCGCTCCTTTACAACAGAAAGGTATCAGAGTCTCTTTAGGGCTGTTGGGTGATCACACCGGAGTGGGTTTCTGTAACTTGACACCGGCCATGATTGAAAGTTTTGCACAACAGATTGCCGCTTGTGTTAAGCAATACAATTTAGATGGTGTGGATTTTGACGATGAATATGCAGACTATTGGAAGGCACCTTCTAATTTGCCTTCACCAAGTACTACGATTTTTGGAAATCTTGTAAAAAGAGTGTGTCAGTTGTTGCCTGATAAACTGATTACAGTATTCAGTTTTGGTGGTTATACAAATTTTGATGCGACTACAATGAATGCCATTAGTTACATGTGGCCTGATTTCGGGGCGGATTGGAGTACTCCGGTCGGATTAGGGAATAGCAAATGGGCAAAGATGTCAATACACTGTACGGATGGTAGACCAAGTGCAGGTGTGATACAAAGTAGCGCTGCAAATTATAGTGGCTATGGCGCCATTATGATGTTCAATCTACGCGAGTCCGGTCAAACAAGCTTAATGAATAACTTTGCTTCAAGAGTTTGGGGAGGCAAGACCGTATCTCGTACGACGACTATCTATGCGAAGAATTATTAAGATATCAGGACGCTCCATGTGAATGAATTGAAGACTGGAAGTGATAGACTTTCAGAGAAGGACACTTCCGGTCTTTTATAAATTAACCTGAATATACAAACTGCAGATGCCTTTCATTTGTTGATAGGCACTGCCTAATAATAAAGATATATGTGAAAAAGTATCTATGCCAGGAATCTTTCTGCCTTGGATATGAAATCGAAAATTAAAACAGATAGACATGTGTTGCGAATAAAAAAGTTAGCAAACTAATACTTAAAATTCATGTTACACAGTTATACATTGAAAAATGATAAGAAGGCAAAAAGGATAAGATTTGTGTTGTTTTTATTTATGGTTGTAATACAAGCTACAGCTTTTGCCCAAAGTGGTATGAAAATTACTATTCAAAAAGAAAATATAACTGTTATTGAAGCACTGAAAGAAGTGGAAAAGCAATCAAAGCTTTCGGTAGGATATAACGATTCGCAATTAATTGATAAACCGGCTATCAATCTCAATTTGAAAAATATTGATTTGGAAAAAGCCCTCTCGATTATCCTTAAAGGAACAGGATTTTCTTATGGAATTAAAAGAAATTATATTAATATTATTCCTCAGCCAAAGACTGGAACTGTGGTTATCAAACAGATTACAGGTAGGGTTGTTGATGAGAATAATGAACCGCTGATAGGAGTAAATATACGGGTAGAAGGGACTGATGATGGAACTGTCACAGATTTGGATGGTAAGTACGTCATAAAAGCTTCTATAGGTAGTATACTAAGTTTTACTTATATTGGTTATATTTCGTCTTATGTAAAAATAGCAGATAAGAATGTATACAATATACAAATGTCTGCTAATGTAGAGTCGCTAAATGAAGTCGTTGTGACTGCCTTGGGTATCAAGAGGGAACAAAAGGCTCTGAGTTACAATGTGCAACAGGTAAAATCTGACCAGTTGACAAATGTCAAGGATGCAAATTTTATTAATAGCCTGAATGGTAAAGTCGCAGGAGTTAATATCAACAGTAGTTCTTCAGGAGTAGGTGGAGCTAGTAAGGTGGTGATGCGTGGTACAAAGTCGATTGAACAAAGTAGTAATGCATTGTATGTTATCGATGGTATTCCCATGTTTAATTTCGGAGGTGGCGGTAGTATGGAGAATGGCTCACAGGGAGTGACTGAAAGCATTGCCGACATCAACCCGGATGACATTGAAAGCATCTCTGTGTTGACCGGAGCGGCCGCAGCTGCCCTTTATGGAAGTAATGCGGCAAATGGAGCCATTGTTATTAATACGAAACGTGGCAAGGTTGGTAAATTGCAGGTTTCTGTATCCAGTAATACAGAATTCGCTAAGCCATTCGTACTTCCACGTTTTCAAAATCGCTATGGTACAGGCAGTTCGGGAAAAACTGGTAATTCTACTACGTTGAGTTGGGGGACTTTATTAAATGACGCCTCTCGTAGAAACTATGAACCACGTGATTTCTTTGATACGGGGATAACTTATACCAATTCCGTTACATTATCAACGGGAACAGATAAGAATCAGACTTTCTTTTCTGCTGCTGCGGTTAATTCGGAAGGGATTGTACCGAACAACCGTTACAACCGTTTTAATTTTACCTTCCGTAACACTACAAACTTTCTGAATGACAGGATGAAGCTTGATGTAGGTGCAAGTTATATTATTCAGAATGACCGCAATATGACTAATCAAGGTGCTTACTCAAATCCGATAGTTCCTGTTTATTTGTTTCCACGTGGCGACGACTTTAATTTGATAAAAGTGTTCGAACGTTGGGATCCGGCCCGTAAGATTAAAACCATGTTTTGGCCTCAAGGGGAAGGAGACTTGCGGATGCAGAATCCTTATTGGATCGCTTATCGCAATTTACGGACGAATGACAAGAAGCGTTATATGCTGTCTGCCTCTTTAAGTTATGATATTACAGACTGGCTGAATATTTCAGGGCGTGTTCGGGTTGATAATTCCAGTACCAAATATGAACAAAAATTATATGCAAGTTCCAATACTACTCTTACTGAAGGTAGTGCACAGGGATTTTATGCTATATCTAAACCTGACGAAACACAAGTGTATGCTGATGCGTTGGCAAATATAAATAAACGTTTGGGTGATTATTCTATTGTGGTCAATATCGGGACGAGCATCGTAGATAATAAGTATGACGAATTGAGTTATCGTGGACCGATACGCGCCAATGGTATTCCCAATGTTTTTAATGTGTTTGATCTTGACAATACGCAGAAGAAAGCACGTCAGGATGAATGGGAAGAGCAGACGCAGTCTATATTTGCCAGTGCTGAAGTAGGGTGGAAGAGTATGCTTTATCTTACGCTGACCGGACGTAATGACTGGGCGTCACAGTTGGCAAACTCATCTTCTACTTGTTTCTTTTACCCGTCAATTGGATTTTCGGCTGTCATCTCTGAGATGGTGAAACTACCTTCTTTCGTGGATTATCTGAAGGTACGTGGTTCGTTTAGTTCGGTAGGTATGCCTTATCCTCGTAACTTGACATCGCCTACTTTTGAGTATGACGAAACTACTCAAACGTGGAAGCCGAAAACACATTATCCTATTGGTGACCTTAAACCTGAACGGACCGATTCGTGGGAATTAGGCTTGGATATGCGGCTTTTCAAGGACTTTAATCTTAGTTTGTCATGGTATTTGGCTAATACATTTAATCAGACGTTCGACCCGAAAATTTCCGTATCATCCGGATATACTACCATTTACCTTCAAACAGGATATGTACGTAACCAAGGAGTGGAGCTTTCGCTTGGTTATGGACATACATGGAAGAAAGATTTTCGTTGGCAAAGTAATTTTACATTAAGTCATAACAAGAACAAAATTATAGAATTGGTAAAGGACTATATACATCCGGAGACTGGTGAGCCTATAAATAAAGATCGGCTGGATGTAGGCGGACTCGGAAAAGCCAGATTCATCTTGAAAACAGGAGGTTCGCTGGGTGACCTTTACACACAGTCTGATTTGAAGCGGGATGACAATGGAATGGTAGAAATTTCTCCTGCGGGTACATTAGTAACAGTGAATAATCGACCTGATATTAAATTAGGAAGTGTTTTCCCTAAATGTAATTTGGCATGGAACAATCAGTTTTCATGGAAAGGGTTTAATATCAGTGCTTTAGTTACTGCGCGTATAGGCGGTATTGTTTATTCGGCTACTGCAGCAGCTATGGATCAATATGGGGTGTCTGAAAGTTCGGCGGTTGCCCGTGATAATGGTGGGGTATTAGTGAATGGACGTAATAGGGTGGATGCGCAGACATGGTTCACGGCTATCGGTTCACAAAGTGGTTTGCCACAGTATTATACTTATAGTGCTACCAATATTCGATTGCAGGAGGCGGCTATCGGTTACACGCTTCCACGTAAATGGTTGCATGATGTATGCAATATTCAGTTGTCTGTTGTGGGACGCAATCTCTGTATGATTTATAATAAAGCTCCTTTTGATCCGGAAGCCGTTGCAACGACAGGCAACTATTATCAAGGGATCGACTTTTTCATGTTGCCGAGTACCCGTAATGTCGGTTTGAATGTGAAAATCAACTTTTAACAGATAAAAAGTAGTTACTATGAAATATATAACATCTATCATAAAATTGTTTTCACTAGCACTATTGTCTATTGTCGGTTACGCTTGTACGAATAATTTCGATAAAATCAACCGGAAGGATTATCAGGTTGATAAAGAAGAGTTGGGTCGTGAAAGTTATAACGTAGGCGCCAGTCTTAAAGGATTACAAGGGTTGGTGATTCCTACGGAAGAACATCTCTATCAGTTTGTTGAAGCACTTGGCGCAGGTGCGTTTGCCGGTTACATTGGTTGTATTGTAGAATGGACGGCTAAGTTTGAAACCTATAATCCGCCAATAGATTGGCAAGAAGCTCCTTTTTCAGATTTAGTCACCCGCACTTATCCGTTTTATCGGGACTTGTTGGATAAAACAGACGATCCTGTGGCGTTGGCACTGGGAAAACTGTTTCGTGTAGTCATCATGCAACGTGTGACGGATATGTACGGTCCGATTCCTTATTCAAAAATCATTTCTAAAACAGGTAAGGTTTCTCTTACCGTACCTTATGATTCGCAGGAAGAGGTATATAAGCAAATGTTTAGTGAATTGGACGAAGTGAGTGATGTCCTTAGGGATAATCTCAATTTGAGTGCGGAAGCTTTTCGTAAATTTGATGATGTATATCAAGGCAATCTTTCCAAATGGCTCAAATTTACTAATTCACTCAAATTGCGTATGGCCATGCGCTTGACTTATGTACCGGAAATGCAGGCGGAAATACAACGAATAGCCGAAGAAGCTGTAACGGCAGGCGTAATGACGGAAATAATTGATAACGCTTTCTTGAAAGTGGAAGAAAATAGGGTAGCCATGATTTTTAATGACTGGAATGACCAGCGTGCGGGGGCTGATATTATCTCATATATGAATGGTTATAAAGATCCGCGTCGGGAAAAGATGTTCACTACAGTGAAAATGACTGTATATGATGAAAACTTCCAACCGCAAGAGGTTGATGGATATGCGGGTATTCGTATTGGCATTGATGTGACTACCAAGGATGAGATGGTAAATGCATACAGCATACCGATTATCAGCAGTACCAGTCCTTTTTTATGGATGAATGCCGCAGAAATCACTTTCTTACGTGCCGAAGGTGCCTTGCGAGGTTGGAATATGGGTGGGGAAGCTAAAGATTTATATAATATGGCGATAGCCCTTTCTTTTGAACAATATGGTCTGTCGGGCTCTGAAACCTATGCGGAGAATTCGACTGACACTCCGGAAGCGTACAATGATCCGACATTTGCCTATACTGATTGGGAAGGTCCGAGAAGTACTATTACTATTGCTTGGGAAGATGGTGCGGATAATTTTGAACGTAATCTTGAACGTATCATCACTCAAAAATGGATTGCTAATTTTCCTTTGGGTGTTAAGTCATGGAGCGAACTCCGCCGTACAGGATATCCTCATCTTATGCCGGTTATAGAAAACAAAAGTGGTGGTAGCATCAGTTCTGAGCATATGATCCGTCGTTTGTGGTATCCGCCTACAGAATATACTGAAAATCTTTCGAATATCAATTTGGCGATAGGTATGTTGGGAGGTCCTGACAATGGGGGAACGAGATTGTGGTGGGATAAGAAATCTTATCTCAATTGATGAGAGAGTTTGAATACGAATAAAAGAATGAAAAAGAATTTATATGAAAACAATAATATATAAACAATTCATTTATGGTTTTCTGTTTTTAACGGCTTTTTTATTGCCTGTTGCTTGTGATGACTGGAATGAACCTGAAATTGTAGATATTGATATTAATAGTGCGAAAGAACAGAATCCGGAACTATGGGCGCGTTATATGCAGGCATTACGTACTTACAAACAAAGTGAACATTACTTATCATATGCGCACTTTGATAATTCTCCGGAAAAATCGCTAAATGAAGGTAGTTATCTTCGGTCATTGCCGGATTCGTTGGATATTGTGACCTTGGGTAATTCTCATCAAATCTCTGATTATGATCGGGAGGATATCCCTCTATTGCAGGAAAAGAGTATCCGTGTGCTTTATTTGATAGATTATGTAGCTCACGCCTCTTCCTTAACGGATATGACGGCATTAAACAGTTGGTTGGATAAAGAAATTGCTACGTCGGCCGAACTCAATCTGGACGGATTTGCTTTTACCGGTCTTCCGCTCTATAATGGAACTGATGCTGAATTGGCATCGTATAAAGAGAAATCACGACTGATTGTTTCTAAATTATCTACTGCTACGGGACAGGATAAATTATTGGTATTGGAAGGAAACCCGGCTTTCGTTGATGAAGCAGACTTTGACAAATTGAATTATATTGTGTTGAATACTGCAGAGTTGACTAATGTTACCGATTTGAAATTGCAGGTGACGGGGATTCTTGCCAATAGTTTATTGTTTAAAGATAAATTATTGTTATCTGTTCAAATGGGCGGACAAGTAATTGATGAGACTGGTGTAAAACAAGAGGCTGTAACTTTAATGACTGACCGTGTGATTGCTCTTGGTCCATTAGCTGGATTGGGTATTTATGCTATAGGCAATGATTATTATAGTCCGATAAGGAATTACGGGATTACACGAACGGCTATTCAACTAATGAACCCATCGAAATAAAAAAGAATCAATATGAAAAAGAATCTTATCATACATTTTATATTAGTATTGTTACTGAAAATAGGAGTAACAGGGTGTACCGAAGAGACTATCTTAATGAATGCGGACAGAATGCCTGACGAGACGGCTATGGATAATATTGCAGGTGCCCTGCGTAACACAACTACATTGACTAATAAAGCATTTATTGAGTTGGCGGAAGGGGACGAATCTGTCACAGAGGAAATATTCTATTCACTGTCACAATCAGCCAGAAGCAGGTTGACTGCGACAGCCGTTGTAAGCGAAAAGCTTGTAGAAGATTATAATAAGGAAAACGATTCCAAATTGAATACATTGCCGGTTGAGAATGTGCGGTTCGAAAATAGTGGAGTTCTTTCAATAGATGCTGGAGAACAAAAATCTGCCAAAATCAAATTTACTATATCCACAGCCGGACTGAATACTGATACTCCATATCTTTTGCCATTAACTATGGAAGAAATACCTGCAGGAGTAAAAGTGGATACTAAGAAACAGGTGCTTTATTATATTGTGAATATTCGAAAAAGAATAACGACTTGTTATCCTAATAACCATTATGAACAAATAGATATGCCGTCAATGTTACCTGATGCATTTGTTGTTTTCTATGTGAATACTTCAACTTATCAACCGTTGATAGCTGACGTTTATGGAATTCAAAAAATTAATCAGATGGATTATACTCAAACTTTACATAATATAGGTAGTATCGTGAATCTGCGAATTGTGACAATGGACTATGAGCCTGCAACAGGACGTGCACTGCTCAATTTGAGTAGTGACATACGTGATGTGTTGGAAAAGGCGGATAAGTTTATTCGTCCGCTTCAGGAACACGGACGTAAAGTATGTCTTAGCATTGAAAATGGTAATAAAGGATTTGGCTTTTGTAATTTAACCGATATGCAGCTTGCAGATTTTGTTCAACAGGTGAAAAATGTGGTAGAACTTTATCGTTTGGATGGAATAAATCTTTGGGATAAGGTGAGTACTTATAGCAAGGAAGGTATGTTTGCTATGAATACAGCCTCTTATCCTAAACTCATTAAAGCATTACGGGATGCACTTCCTGAAAAGTTGCTGACAGTTGTTGATAAAGGAGAAGCTACTGAATATTTTTATGATGTAAATCGATGTGGCGGCATTGAGGTAGGTAAGTATATAGACTATGCGTGGCATGCGTATGATAGTGGAAAAGAAGTGATACAGATTATAGAACCATGGGACGCAGAGCATCCTTATAGTGAATATACTCGTAAACCTATTATAGGGTTGGCACCGGAATGTTATGGAAGTCTGGTTATTCCATTATATGAAAAAGGAGAAAATCCTTTGAGAGATAAATCGCAATATAGGATGGTGGATTGGAAAATGAATAAGCGTAAGAAAAATAATATTGTTGTATATGCGTTTGATCTTACAGCCAATGAGCAAAATATGTATGAAGGAATGGTGAACGATATCGCGATAGGAGATGGCATTAACGCTATGATGGATGATGGTGCTTATTGGGGGCAATCCATCTATCCTCCTTATGATTGGGGATTTATTTCCGGTGAGTATTCTTATACTTATAAACCGTTGGACTGGCTTTTGCGCCAGATGTATAATGTGTATTCAAAAGGATGGGTACGTCCGTCCGGAATGTGAGAAATAAAATGAATCTTAAAACTAAGATATAATGAGTCTGATAATTCAAAACAAGAATATAATGAAAATAAGTAATAATTGTTTGGTCATGGTTTTCCTGTTATTAATAACAGGTTGTGACAACAAAGATTATACTAAGGAATCTCCTTTTGGTAATAGTGTATATATTGATGTGGCGAAAGTGAAGGATATAGCTAATTTTACATTTAATAATCTTAAACAGGATGGACAGCAACAGATTTCTGCTGTACTGGCATATCCTGCCGAGCAGGATATAGATGTCAGCTTTCGGACAGATCCTTCATTGATAAGTTATTATAATGCACGTTTAGGGAATAATTATGCAATGTTGGATGCTAAGTATTATAAGTTTTCTACCCAGCACGTTGTCATTCCTAAAGGAAATGTAGATTCAGAAATGGTCACTATTGAATTTTCCAACTTGATAGATTTGGATATTGACACTAGCTTTCTATTACCTGTTACTATTGGAGAAGCATCAGGAGGGATGAGTATACTGGACGGATCTAAAAATATCTGTTACATAGTGCGTCGTTCCAGTGCAATAACTACTGCGGTCAGTCTTGCTAACAATTATTTTGAGATACCGGGATTTGTTGCTGGTAGTCCTACTGCTAATGTAGTAAACGGATTGAAGCAACTTACTTTCGAAGCTGTTGTTCGAGTGAATAGATTTGATCCTCTTACTGAAATCTCATCCATTATGGGTATTGAGCAATATTGTTTGTTACGTTTTGGTGATTCTGGCTTTCCTAGACAGCAATTGCAATTCGCGGCTAATGAAATGAAATTCCCAAATGCCAATGACAGTAAACTGTTGCAACCTGGTGAGTGGTATCATGTTGCCGTTACTTATGACACGGAGACAAAAGCTGCTATTATGTATGTAGATGGTAAAGAGCAGAGCCGCATTGACGATTACGGAAATGGGGAAGCCATAAATCTTGGAAAACAGAAGAAAGGAGACTTTATGTTTAAGATAGGACACTCTTATGGCGAACCCGACGATATGAGTCGGCAATTAAATGGTGAGATTTGCGAAGTACGTATATGGAATGTGATTCGTTCACAGGAAGAAATTTACAGGAATATGTATGATGTTGATCCCCAAACTACTGGTTTGAAAGCTTACTGGAAGTTCAACGAAGGTAAAGGAAATAACATTGCAAGAGACTTGACCGGTAATGGAAATGATGCTGTGGCTTATACAACTGCTGTATGGCCGGAGGGGATTGAAGTGTCGCAGAAAAATAAAGAATAGCTTTCGGGAATAATATCTTGAAATGAAATTGGTGCAAAAATCACCTTTGTTACATTGTGTTTCAAAGGTGATTTTTTTGTTTAGATTCAATTCTTCAAAATGTCAGGTCATTTTATTTTAGGCGGTATATAATGTGCATTTGCTATAAGAATAATGCTTGGTGTTTTGGTTTTCTCGGATTTTATGTTCACCTTTGTATTGCATTACAATATTTAAGTCGTTTATATGTCTTAGGAGATCCTTAGTTGTCGTCAGTTGCAGGTATATATACTTTGCAATTAATGATAGTACGGCTCTGTGTTCCTCGTGTGGTAGGTTAATTACCCCACTCATATCCTAGGCTGCGGCTAATAGATTTGTAATGCGGCGGGGAATCAGGGTCGTATCTTTTTATTGAGATTTTTATATACCATTCTGCATTATTTTATAATAAAACATTGATTTTATTGGCTTTATAAGGAATTTGTCTTATCTTTGTAGGGCATTACATGTCTATTTTGCCGACTGGAAGCCAAGGAGCCTTTAGTCGTAAACGACTACGAACATATTAAAAATGTGTTCGTAGTTTCGCGATATTACGGTTCTGTTCCCGTGTGGAGGGTTAATGCCCCCACTGTATCCTAGGCTTCGGCATAGATATGTAATGCAACGGGTCAGCAGGACCGTATTTTTTATAATTGATTTAGAAAGCTTGACTCTGTAAATACCTTGTAAATGGGAAAATTTAGTAATACAAATATTATTGTATTTGCTGTTTGGTTCAGCAGCTATGGTGTATGAACTGCTTTCAGGAAACTCATATTTCTTCGGGGCTTTCTGTTAAAGAGGTTCTGAATCATCATTATCCGTCCATTGTTCGCATTGACGAATGACTGTTTCCAAAGCATTAGCAGCTTCCTCGGGCGGATATTTATATTTCTTCAGCAACCGCTTTATCATTTTGCGCATTCCGGCTCTGGCAGATTCTTTTTTCTGCCAGTCAATGTTAGTTATCTCTTAATTTAGCTTCTATCTCTTCAATGGTAGGCATGGTACCTTCCACTTTTTCGGGATAGAACTTCTCCAGATCATATTCGGAAATACCCAAAGGTTGGCTGCTCGACTCCAAAGCATACTGAGCTTGTATGCGGTCTTTCTCTTTGCAAATCAGTAAGCCGATGGTGGGGTTATCTCGTCCTTCCTTACGCAGCAAATGATTGCAAGCTACCACATATCCACCTAATTGACCGATGTCGGCAAAAGCAAATTTACCGATCTTTACCTCTACCACTACATAGCAGGAAAGCGAAAGATTATAAAAGAGCAAGTCGATAAAGTTTTCCGTTTCGCCTATTTCTAAACGATATTCTTTGCCCACATAAGCGAAACCTGTACCCAGTTCAATCAGGAATCGGGTAATGTTATTCAGTAGAGCATCTTTGAGCAATCGTTCATTGTAAGCCCAGTTATACCCGTGAAAGCAAAATTGTAGGGATCTTTGGTCAACTCCTGTGCAAGGTCGCTCATCGCATCAGGCAATGTTTTTGTAAAGTTAGTCAGTGCCTTGCCCTGCCGCTCATAAAGGTCGGTGCTAATGAAATTGAGCAGCATGCTACGACTCCAGCCATTCTCCACCGTCTGGTGAACATAGAACAGAGCTTTGTCTATATCGTCTTTCACTTTATCCATTATCAAGCAATGGTGTCTCCATGGGACTTCAAATATTCCACCAACTTGGTGGAATAATTCCGTTTCATTTTTTCCACCAAGTTGGTGGAAAGTTTTCAGAGCATCCTTGTATAACAAATAAAACTTCCTACAATAGTAAATATTGCTCTTTGATAAACCAGCCGCATTGGGTATGGCTTCACGTAAATCTTTGCTTAATTGAGTGATAACACTTTCGCCCCAGCGTTCTTCTACGTGCAATTCAACAATGTCACGACCTAAAAGCCAGTTGAATTTCAACTGTTCCACATTTACTTTCACCGCTGCCTTTATTTGGCTTTGACGATAGCGACCGCAAAGGTTTTTCACCCATTGCAGATATTCTTTATCAAGTATGTTTATTGACTTGTTCATCGTAATCTATAATACTTCAGTTGCGTTAATTTTTAGTTCTCCTGACATCAGCTTCGGGAGAAGTGTGTCGCGTAGAATTGTTAACCTAATACTTTCCTGTTCATTTCTTAGTATTTGGTCGAAATACGATTTATTTATCTGTCTATTTTTGTAAAACAGATGATTCTTATTGTTATATGTATTGTATCTTATCCGCATTTTAATTAATGTATTTACGATGAGATAGTTTTTTGTCATTGTGATTAATGTTTATTTATGTACTCACTTTAAGTTCTCAGAAACTTTTAATGAGGTTGATGCAAAAGTAGAAAATAATTTCCATAGTGTTGTCGTACTTTAAATGAGAAGTAAATGTAGGCATTATTATTGATGTAATTGTTATAGTTGGAGTAAAATTTATTCTTTTGGTCGTTAGAATATGCAGAAACTCCTATTCTAACAAAAAAATATGATTTGCAATGAGCATTCTAATGCAAGTTTAATACTTCGCTTAACTTATCTCCAATAATTTTTTTCTCATTACTACCAATAGTAGACAATCTCACCAACGGGATTCCGTACAACTCTAAAATACGATCCTTTTTAATATCACGTTCTGACTGACTCGTCCCCGATCTATGGAATGTATAACCATCCGTCTCAATAGCCAATACCGGTTGTTTGCTCACACGATTATAAATCAGAAAGTCAATATGAGTGTTTATATTTGCAGCATATTTGCTTTCCTCTTCATTCAACAGAGAATAATCCTGAATCAACATATAGAGTGGTAAATGGCAAATGATATTCAAATGACGCATATTGATATTTTCTTTCAGGATATCTTCGAGTAAGGCAAATGTAAGATTCTCGGAATCGTATTCGGATATTTTTTTGTGCTTCTTCAAATAGGCAATTCGTACATCTGTATATTGCTCATATAGGTAATCGAATATGGAATGAATCTTACTGGTGGAAACAGTGCCATTGTTATATTCGATATAAGCGATCAAATCGCTGATATTGCAGTCTTTGGGTTGTTCGTTTCCCGATACTACTAAGTAGAATTGTGACTTAGCCCGCGAAACAGCAACATTGAGCAGGTTTGGATCGTCGGAAAAGGAAGTGATGACATCGTCGACAGTGGTCATAATGATAGCATCCTTTTCTCTTCCCTGAAATTTATGGACTGTTGCGACATCAATATCCTCTTCAAGTGCGGATTTTACTGCATCTACTTGTTTGTTATATGGAGCTATGACGCCAATTTCATCTGTTTCATAAGATAGATTCGGTAGTACTTCCTCTTTGATAACATCTATTTCCCGTTGATTCATGTGACTGCGGGAGTGATTACCTTTGGCTGTCCGTATGGCACAAATGACATCCTCTTCTCCTTTATCACGTGTCATGATGACGAGATCTCCACCATAAAATTTCTGATTACAGAAGTTGATGATTCGGGGATGGCATCGATAATGTTCCCGTAACAAGGTCTGCGGTACATTTGGAATAACTTTGCAGATGGATTGCAAAAAACTCATATTGGCACAATCATATTCCGGCTTAATCAGGCAGGCATTAGCGATAAAGTTTAGCTTTTCCTTATCTTCTTCTGTGACTACATTGGGGAGTTGCATGGTGTCGCCGACAATGATTGCATTTTTAGCACATGACAAGGCTAAAGCTCCGGTTTCAACGGAAACCTGCGACGCTTCGTCCATAATGATATAATCATATACAGCATCTCGCTGTAGACTGCTTAATGATGAAAAGGTTGTACTTAAGATAATAGGGTATTCTTTTTGTACCTCTCGCCAATTATTTCTTAGATCAGGGAGCGTAAAGATGGGTTTGTCATGATTATTGCCATAGGTGTGAAATAACTGATTCTTTAGATATTTCATTGATGTATCAGCCATTTGTCTAGCCATTTCTGCTGCATCTTTGTTGGCAAGTTCCTTTTCTAATGTGTCTATTTCAACTTCCAGTTCTGCATACTTTGTTTGGTAGAATAAGATTTGGAAGTCGGCGATAATCAAACTCATCTCCCGTTTATAAAAACCTTTATCGGGGATTTTACAAATCGCTCTGCTCCTGAATTTAAAGAATAACCATTTCAACCGTTGAATAAAAGCTGCTATTCCCCGAAGACTTGATGATTGTTCTTTTTCTGCAAATTGCTGACATTCATTCCATAAATTCAGAAGGTCTGCCGAGCTGGAACTCTTTCGTTGTTTGAGAGTAATTTCTTTTGTTCCGAACTCTTGCAGATAATGTTGCCACTCTATTTTTAAAGCTTGTATTTCCTGTCTTGCCATGGCAAGGCGTTCCTGTTTGGAAAATATGCTTTTGAGTTCTTCTGTCTGATGATGTATCTGATTGAGAAATTGAGGTTGGTCGGCATCCGCATCATGCCATGACTCAAAGTTCTCCGGATATTGTTTTGCCTCTTCTTGAGTCTCGATGAATTTCTCTTTGTTAGCTGTGCTGCCAAGCAATGCAACAATGAAACCCATATCGTATTTGGATAACTTCTCAAGTACATTGACGATGGCGGAGTTATTATTAGATACTACCTGAACAGTCTTACCACGCACAAGGATATTGGCAATGATGTTCAGAATCGTTTGTGTCTTTCCGGTTCCCGGAGGTCCTTGCACAACACTGATTTGATTCTCAAAAGCTGCCTGAACTGCTTTTTGTTGGCTTGCATTACAGCCGAAAGGAAAAATCAAGGTTGAGGCAGTCTGGGTCTGCATTTTATATTTTTGAGGATTCAGATATACAGCAATAGCTCTGTTGTTTGCGATGAAATGAATCTTTTCATATTGTTTTGCTAATAGCTTCGTTCCGTCATCAGCTTTCAATTCATTCGCATCGGCAACTTTCTTCAAATATTCGAATATGCTTTTCGAACGACTCTCTCCCAAGCATGATTCGATAATTTCTAAGTCCTTTTCTCTGTAATCATACTCTTTGCCATTCTGAAAACGAATGTGCCAATAGCAGCGTGAACCGGCTTTAAAAATAGATAAGGCTTTAATGTTTGATAAAGTTCTCCCTTTACTGATTATTTGATAATTATTGGGGTCCGGTTTGTCCGGATCAGTCAGCCAAAGGACATTTTCTTCTTTGTAAGTATACGCACTGGGAACATTCCGGAATATTACTTTATAGTTGCCATTATGATTCTGGCAGCTTTCTATTTCAGGAGTCTTGATTTGACCTTTTATAATAATCAGATTTTCGGAGGTATCTATCATAGGCTTGTGTGTAAATATAATAAGTCGTGCTGCTGTTCTTATTTATTATTTTGGATATAAAAGTAAGAATATTTTCCAGAATATCAAAACCGAAGTCGAAAAAACAGTGAATGACTTTATTCAGTTTTGTATTGTTATAAATATAGAGTGAGATTTGGTTTGGGGGTATTGAACGTGATAAAAGAGATTTGTTTTGCCAATGAAATCATTATCTTTGCAAGGTATATATTAATGAACGAGGAGGATATTATGCTTGCATATACATATATTGAACACGGAAAGTTTGAATTGCAGGAGAAGGCGAGACCGGAAATAAAGGATTCACGGGATGCAATCGTACGTGTAACACTTGGTAGCATCTGCACCAGTGATCTTCATATTAAACATGGCAGTGTGCCGCGTGCTGTGCCCGGAATAACTGTCGGGCATGAGATGGTAGGTGTGGTAGAACAAGTGGGGGCTGATGTCACTTCGGTGAAGCCTGGTGACAGGGTGACTGTGAATGTCGAAACTTTCTGCGGTGAGTGTTTTTTCTGTAAGCATGGATATGTGAATAACTGTACTGACCCTAATGGCGGTTGGGCTTTAGGTTGTCGAATTGATGGCGGTCAGGCGGAATATGTTAGAGTTCCTTATGCGGATCAAGGTTTGAACCGTATTCCGGATACAGTGAGTGATGAACAAGCTTTGTTTGTCGGTGATGTGCTTGCAACAGGTTTTTGGGCAGCACGCATCTCGGAAATTACCGAGAAAGATACTGTTCTTATCATCGGTGCCGGACCTACCGGGATTTGTACTTTGCTGTGTGTGATGCTGAAGAAGCCAAAACGCATTATTATCTGTGAGAAGTCTCCTGAAAGAATTCGGTTTGTCCGCGAGCATTATCCTGATGTGTTGGTGACTGAACCGGAAAACTGCAAGGATTTTGTTTTCAAGAACAGTGACCATGGTGGTGCAGATGTTGTTTTGGAAGTGGCAGGGAGTGACGATTCTTTTTATTTGGCTTGGGATTGCGCCCGTCCTAATGCTATTGTCACGATTGTAGCCCTCTATGATAAACCACAGCTTCTTCCTTTACCTGATATGTATGGCAAGAATTTGATTTTCAAAACAGGGGGAGTGGATGGCTGCGACTGTGCCGAAATCCTTGCACTGATTGAGGAAGGTAAAATTGATACTACTCCTCTTATTACACACCGGTTTTCGTTGAATGAGATTGAGGAAGCTTACCGTATATTCGAGAACAAGTTGGATGGGGTTATTAAAGTAGCTATATCAGGAAGTAAGTAAAAATAGAATTTGTGTATGAAGAATATACTGATAGTAAGTAATAATGATATGTGCCGCAGTCGTATGGCACAGGAAATTTTGAACTCCTTCGGTAGAGGGATGAAGATTAGTACTGCCGGTATTTTGGCTGGAAATTCTGTCCCTGACGTTGTTTGCCAAGTGATGGAACAAAATGGATATGACTTTTCGCGTAGAAAGCCCTGTGATGTTGCGACATATGCTCAACAGACATGGGATTATGTCATTACCCTTTGTCCGGAAGCGGAGGAAGTGCAAAAGGAAATGCAGGGTGTAGTGAGAAAATACGTTTCTTTCAACTTTACAGATCCCTTTCAGGGAGGAATTCATGTAGAAGATGAGCAGGAAGAACGGGTTAGAGCACTATATGACATCATGCATAAAGAACTGTATGAGTTCTTTCGAAGTGAATTGATGGAAAAATTATTGCCTCGCTGTTCCTGTGGCGCAAATACGTATTGTAGGTGTGAGTAGGAATATAAGTAAAATCATATATGTACATCATCCGGTGATGGTGGCAGATCTGTGTCATTTTGAACGCGAAGTTGCCAGAAAGCAATAGCGGATGCGGCGGCTACATTGAGAGAGTCGACACCGTTTGCCATAGGAATGCGGACTACATAGTCCGCTTCATTAATTGTTTCGTTTTGAAGACCGTCTCCCTCTGTTCCCATTACGATGGCTAACTTGGGTTCGGTTGCTAAGATAGGATTATCGATGGAGATTGATTTCTCCGTGAGTGCCATAGCGACTGTACGAAAACCCAGTTTGCGCAACTCATTGGGAGAACCGTCCAACCAAGTCCATGGTATCAGGAAGACAGAACCCATCGAAACCCTGACTGCACGTCGGTTCAACGGATCGCAGGAATTACGCGTCAATAATATAGCATCTATTCCCAAGGCGGCTGCGGAACGGAAGATGGCTCCGATATTAGTAGTGTCCACCACACCCTCAATGACTACGATCCGCCGGGCTTTCCGGCATACTTCTTCTACACTTGGTAGTGCCCGACGACGCATGGCACAGAGGACACCGCGCGTCAGTGTATATCCGGTCAATGTGGCAAGTAACTTTCTTTCACCAGTATAGACTGGTATATCACCACAACGTTCAATAATGCCAGCGGCATCACCAGTGATATGTTTCTGTTCACACAAGAGGGCTAAAGGCTCATAACCAGCATTCAGAGCTACATGGATAACTTTGGGACTTTCTGCAATAAACAATCCCTTATCAGGCTCGATACGATTGCGTAATTGAGCTTCGGTGAGGGTACTGAATATTTCTACTCCGGAGTCTGTTAAGGATGATATTTCTATAATAGGCATAGTGACTTCTTGAAATGATCTATTTTATTGCAGCGATGATAGCATGCACTTCTCTTACTTACCGATGCAAAAATGTTGAAAGATATTTTGAAGTACCATGTCATTCGTAACCTCACCCGCTATGTCCGAAATAAAGAAAATGCATTCACGTATATCTTGCGAAAGAAAATCCCCGGAAATCTGCGAATCAAGTCCGTTTTGTACTCTATGGATAGCTTCCAAAGCTTTATTTAAAGCTTCGTAATGTCTTACATTTGTTACAATAATATCATTCTGTGTCACTGTAGGCAAGTGTGCTGCATCAATAAGCATTTTTTGTAGCTCACTTGTATTCTCCCGTTGTTTGGCCGAGATGAAAATAGATTCTGTAGATTCTTTGGGGAAGTCTTTTAATAAAGATAATAAATCCTCTTTCTGTTTGCCTTCAATCAAATCAGCCTTATTGAATACAACAATCAAATGTTTTCCTTCGCAACGTGGAATTATCTTCTCTGATAACTGTTCAATTTGAGAGGCGGCATTCACAGCATCTACCATCCAAAGGACAATCTCCGCCTGATCCAACTTCTGAAAAGTACGTTCAATACCCAAACTTTCAATCGTGTCATTGGTTTCCCGGATTCCGGCGGTATCAATGAACCGGAAAGTGATTCCTCCGATATTGACAGTATCTTCGATTACATCACGTGTTGTCCCGTGAATATCACTGACAATGGCTTTATCCTCATTCAATAATACATTCAGTAAAGTCGATTTTCCGGCATTTGTTTCACCGATGATAGCTACGGGAACACCATTCTTAATGGCGTTGCCGACACTAAATGAATGAGCCAACCGCGAAATGACCTGTTCAATTTCATCGGCCAGTTTCCTTAATGCCGAACGATCGGCAAATTCCACATCCTCTTCACTGAAATCCAACTCCAATTCGATCATGGAGGTGAAATTTAACAACTTGTTGCGTAGATCTGTCAGCTCTTTACTGAATCCACCCCGCATCTGGCTCATTGCCAATCGGTGAGTGGCAGCAGATGAAGAAGCAATCAAGTCCGCCACGGCTTCTGCCTGACTTAAATCCATCTTTCCATTGAGGAAAGCACGTTGCGTATATTCTCCCGGCTGGGCCATGCGGCAACCGTTCTTAATAAGCAACTGCATCACCTGTTGAAGAATATAAGTAGAACCATGACACGTGATTTCCGTGCTGTCTTCTCCCGTATACGAATGAGGAGCACGGAAAAGGCTGACGAGTACTTCATCAATCATTTCGTCTCCGTCATAAATACGCCCGAATGTCAAAGTATATGGTTTTTGTCCGCTCAATAATTTGCTTGCTTTGGCTGGCTTGAAGATGCTGCCGGTGATGGAAATAGCTTCCGGACCGGAAACACGGATGCTTCCGATAGCACCGCCTTGAGCGGTAGCGATGGCGCAGATAGTATCTTGAATCATTGTTTTTTCGTTTTGGATGAGCAAAGATAATTGTTTCTAAGTAAAAAACAGAAAAATGAGCACAACTTATACTTTATTTGTTTATATTTGCTGCCGTGCAGTGGTACACCAAACAAAATAAAACAATAATGCTTATGGAACCAGCGATCAATTTATATTCCTCCAATGAAAAGAGTGAACTCATACGGGAGAACTCACAAGAAATTCTATCTGTCCTTGCAGCTCATCAAATAGCTTTATGGGAGTATGATATCATTACAGGTAAATGCTCTTTTTCTGACGATTATTTCTCTACACTTGGACTGAAAAATGCCGGAGTTCTTTTTGAAGATATTGATAGTTTCTATCGGTTTGTTCATCCGGAAGATGCTGAAGCTTACAAACAGGCTTTTGCAGAGATGCTTTCATCAGACTCTAAGACTTCACAAATCAGAGTCCGTTGTATTGGTGAACAGGGGAAAGTGGTTTGGTTGGAAGATCATTTCTTGTCCTATAAAGAGAGTTGTGCAAGCCATCCGGGTAAAGTGCTGGCGTACACGGTGAATGTCACTTCACAGTGCGAAAAAGAGCAACATATCAAATATCTGGAAGAATATAACCGCAAAATTATTGAGGCACTGCCGGAATTCATTTTTATTTTTGATGATAATTTCTTTATTACCGATGTCCTGATGGCACCGGGGACGATTTTACTTCATCCGGTAGAAGTGTTACGCGGAGCAGACGGGCGATCTATTTATTCACCGGAGGTTAGTGACTTATTCCTCTGTAACATTCGCGAGTGTCTGCAAGACAGTCAGTTGAAAGAAATTGAATATCCGGTTGAAGTGGATGGGTGTGTACATTATTTTCAGGCGCGTATCGCCCCTTTTGAGGGGAACAGAGTGTTGGCGTTGATACATGATATTGGAGATCGGATTCAGCGTTCGCAGGAATTGATTGAAGCAAAACGTCGTGCAGAGGATGCTGATAAGATGAAGTCGGTTTTCCTGGCGAATATGAGCCATGAGATTCGTACCCCGTTGAATGCTATTGTTGGCTTTTCGGAGATTATTGCGGTGACGGAGGGTGAAGAAGAGAAAAGGGAGTATCTGGAGATTATCCAGAGAAATAGTAACCTGTTACTGCAGCTGATTAATGATATTTTAGACCTTTCCCGTATTGAATCCGGTAAATCGGAAATGCATTTCCAGCAGGTTGAGATTGCGGGGCTAGTGGAAGAAGTGGAAAAAGTGCACCAACTGAAGATGAAGTCGAATGTAGAATTGAAAGTGATTCGCCCCGAAGGAGAATACTGGACTTCTACCGATCGTAACCGTGTGATGCAAGTATTGTTCAACTTCTTGTCGAATGCGATTAAAAATACGGAAAAGGGAAGTATAACCTTAGGCTTGAAACATGAAGGACCCTGGCTGAAACTGTATGTCAGCGATACGGGTTGCGGTATATCCAAAGAGAAACTCCCGCAAATTTTTACCCGTTTTGAGAAGCTGAATGACTTTGTGCAGGGCACCGGATTAGGGCTTTCAATTTGTAAAAGCATTGTAGAACGGTTGGGCGGTCGCATCGAAGTAACTTCAGAGTTAGGGCAGGGGAGTATGTTTGCACTCTATTTGCCTTATCAGGAAATACCGAAGGAGGTTGTCGAAAGAAGGCTTCAGCATAAGAAGAATGTCGATGAGGATAAACGTAAGAATATATTAGTGGTAGAGGATATTGAATCGAATTTTGCTCAACTTAATATTCTTTTGAATAAGGAATATATTATTTCATGGGTGCGCAACGGACAGGAAGCCATTAATAGTTTCATCCGTGAAAAGCCGGATTTGATTCTGATGGATATCCGTATGCCGATCATGGACGGTATTCAAGCCACTGAAAAGATCCGTGCTATTTCCCTGACTGTACCTATTATTGCAGTGACCGCATATGCTTTCTATACTGAACAGCAACAGGCTATTCAGGCAGGATGTAACGCTGTTATCTCAAAGCCTTATTCTTTAGAGAGGTTAAAAGAGACGATAGAATCTTATATCGGATAATTAATTTTTTGAAAAAGAACTAACATTCAGGATGTTGTAGTGTTACTTGTCATATAGTAGTAACATTATAATATATTGGAATATGGAGAAAGTGAAAAAGATTGTCCTTATCGGGGCAAGTGGTTTTGTGGGTTCTGCGCTTCTGAATGAAGCTTTGAATCGTGGTTTCGAAGTTACGGCTGTGGTTCGTCATCCGGAAAAGATAAAGATAAAGAATGAAAATCTGAAAGTGGTGAAAGCCGATGTTTCTGTGCTTGATGAAGTGGTTGGCGTTTGTAAAGGTGCAGATGCTGTTATTAGTGCATTCAATCCGGGATGGAATAATCCTGATATATACGATGAAACGATTAAAGTCTATCTGACCATTATTGATGGAGTGAAGAAAGCTGGCGTCAATCGTTTTTTGATGGTTGGGGGTGCCGGTTCTTTGTTTATTGCTCCGGGCTTGCGTCTGATGGATTCCGGTGAAGTACCTGAAAATATATTGCCGGGAGTGAAAGCTTTAGGAGAGTTCTATCTGAACTTTTTAAAGAAAGAAAAAGAAATAGACTGGGTGTTTTTCTCTCCGGCGGCAGATATGCGTCCGGGAGTCCGTACAGGGCGTTACCGGCTGGGAAAAGATGATATGATTGTAGATGTCGTAGGCAACAGCCATATCTCTGTGGAAGATTATGCCGCCGCCATGATCGATGAGTTGGAATATCCGAAACATCATCAGGAGAGATTTACGATTGGTTATTGATAAAATAACAAATCAAAAATAGCTGTGTAATATAATGATGCTATATTGAAAAGATGTAAATGATAAAAAATGGCTTGAATCTATACGTTATCAGTGGAAGATTCAAGCCATTATCTATTTTTCGATGACAGTTTTGTGCTTTCGATTACAATTTAATCCTTTTGGATATAGATGATTTATATTCTGTCAAGTACTGTCTTAATCAGCGTATCGATTGTATTCTTATATCCGGTGTTGGCTTCTTTGATAAGTCGGTTGGCTATCACCATGCAGACGGTCATTGCTTTATGTCCCATCAACCGGCTAAGTCCTGCCAAAGCCGAACTTTCCATTTCGAAGTTGGTGATTTTGTAACTTTTATATTCGAATGTCTCAATCTTATCATTCTGTTTCGGGTCTGCTAGCGGGATACGAAGTTCACGTCCTTGAGGACCGAAGAAACCTCCGGCAGCGATTGTCACTCCACGTACCATGTCATCTTTGGCAATCCGGTCAATCAATTCTTCACTGGCATCAATGACATAAGGAGCGGGAGCACACATATTTCCCGACCAACCCATGTGATTGAGGAAGGCACGTTCGAAAGGTAAATCGCATACGGCATTACGTCCGGCATAGAAATTCAGTAATCCGTCGAAACCAATGGACTTTTGTGAACAGACAAAAGTCCCGACAGGAGTATTGGGCTGCAGACCGCCACATGTGCCGATACGCACTAATTCCAGTTGGCGGAACTGATCCTTTTCTTCGCGGGTGACAAAGTCGATATTGGCGAGTGCATCCAATTCATTCATCACGATGTCGATGTTATCGCAACCGATTCCGGTAGAGACTACCGTAATCCGTTTACCTTTATAAGTACCCGTGATGGTTTTGAATTCGCGGCTTTCCACTTCACATTCTTTGTTTTCGAAATGAGAAGCTACGAGTGCTACACGTCCGGGGTCACCTACCAGAATTACTTTGTCTGCCAACCATTCGGGTTTTACGTGAAGATGGAATACTGAACCGTCTTCATTGATTATCAATTCAGAGGATGGAAAGTACTTTTTCATGTTATTGAAGGGTTTTAGTTTTATAATAGGATTGTATCTATAAATAGAAACGCCGGAACCGGATTTAAGTTCAGAAGAAGCCTCTATCTTTTTCTTTTGGAAAAGTGGAGTACGTCTTGCAACTGAAATGAAATCGGATTCCGGCGTTTGTAATAGATTATTTGCTCAATGGCTGGTTGCCTGTATTGCCTGTTGTAGGCTTGGCGATATTCTCACGCATTGAAGTATCAGCTTCGATATTCTTCATGCGATAATAATCCATGATGCCTAAGTTTCCACTGCGGAAAGCTTCAGCCATTGCTTTAGGAACTTCAGCTTCTGCTTCGATCACTTTGGCACGGGCTTCCTGTGCTTTTGCTTTCATTTCCTGTTCGGAAGCTACTGCCATAGCACGGCGCTCTTCGGCTTTTGCCTGTGCGATGTTCTTGTCTGCATTAGCCTGGTCAATTTGCAGGGCCGCACCGATGTTCTTACCTATGTCGATGTCCGCAATATCAATAGATAGGATCTCGAAAGCAGTTCCTGCGTCCAGACCTTTGCGAAGTACCAGTTTAGAAATAGAATCCGGATTTTCCAATACCGATTTATGATTTTCAGAAGAACCGATAGACGAAACGATACCTTCGCCTACGCGGGCAAGAATTGTGTCTTCACCTGCACCACCGACCAACTGTTTGATACTGGCACGTACTGTTACTCTGGCTTTAGCTATTAACTGAATACCATCTTTGGCAACAGCCGTAACGGGAGGGGTGTCAATCACTTTAGGATTTACGGACATCTGCACTGCTTCAAACACATCTCGCCCTGCGAGGTCGATGGCAGTGGCCATTTGAAACGATAATTCTATATTTGCCTTTGATGCGGATACTAAGGCATGGACTACTTTTTCCACATGTCCTCCCGCCAGGTAATGGGCTTCCAGTTCGTCACGGGTAATGTTTTTTAATCCGGCTTTGTGAGCCTCGATCATTCCCGGCACAATGATATAAGGCGGAACATTACGTATACGCATCAGGAATAGTTGTATCAACGAGATGTTGACACCAGATACTTTGGCCGACAACCATAAAAAGAACGGCACATAATGGAAAAATAGTATTAGGAAAATAATACCTCCAACAATCAGAAGGATAGGTAAGTACAGAGATGTTTCCATTGATAATTTGTATTAAGTGAATATTATTCTTTGCGTTTCTCAACCATGATTGTACCGTCGGTAATACGGTTTACAATAATCGGAGTTTTCTCATTGAGGAATCCGTCCATAGACTTTACTTCCACAATTTTTCCGTTTATCTCGGCATAACCGATTTGTGCCAGACGTGTAGTACTGATTCCTGTGTCACCCGCTTTGACGCTATCTTCTGCGCTACGGTCTACTTTTGAATCAATATCCTTTTTCAACGCCAGTTTATCCAGCATTTTCGATCGCATAAACCAGATCAGAGATCCGATGCAGGCAACCGCTGATATGCCAAGAGTGACGAATCCTCCTGCCATACCTAATTTGTCGAACGCATAGTAGTTGGCATACAGGATGCAAACCAATGCAGAAATTCCGGCCAGGCTAATGCCTGGGATGACGAACAGTTCTACCAAAAACAGTATGACTGCGGCAATAATGAGAACGGCGATAATGAGTATATCCATAGTTCAGAGTTATTATTTATTTTGTTTTTTCTGCATTACGTACATTCACTTCGAGAGCATCCAGTTCTTCGGACATTTGCAATATCCGCTTTTCAAGGTCGAGAATGGCAGGAGCCATTTTGGCTTTTCCCTGTTGGTTGGCACCGGCATATTGTTGTCGAAGGCTGTTCAGCTTTTCTTCTTGTTGATAATAGTCTTTTTCCATCTGCTGATAGCGTTGGAAAAGTGTCTTGGCTTTTGCGGATTTAAAATCGCTCATCAGATAGTAAGTCGTATGGTCGTCAATGACAAACTCAAAATCCATGGCACGGCGTTCTTTGGGCTTATGACTGATAGCAGCTTCCAATCGTTGCAGTGCTTCGGTAACCGCTTGTTTATCCTTCCAGGTTTCTTTCAGCGAATGAATCTGCGCCAGACGAATGATCTGTTGCTGCTCCATTGCTTCATAATTATAAGTCTGTTTGGAAGTGTTAGGAATGAATACATAAATACATACCTTTCCTTCCGGTTGGAAACGGTCGGAAGCAAACCATCCGAGGTTGTTGTATTCATCAATGACGTACATATAATCGTTGTACGGCGAGTTGAACGGCATACCCACATTTTCCGGAACAAGATAAGTGTCGGTATTCGTGTTGTAGCGAGTGACAAAAATATCATAACCACCCAGTCCCTCGCCATCGCTGGCGTAATAAACGGTGACTCCGTCCGATAGGACAAACGGATAATTCGCATTGCCGGAAGCATTGATACTACCCGGTAACGGGCGTCCGTCACTCCATTCATTCAACAATTTATTCTTTGAGAAGATGTCAAGATTACCTTTCTCACCCTTTTCGCTATAATAAATTTTATTTCCGATTTCTGTTTCATAAACAGTTCCCGGATGATCTCCTTCTGTCTTGAAGAACTCATTGAAAGTAAACAGCTTGCCCGATTCTTCGCTAATCTTGTAAGCGTTCAGGAAAGTCGCCTTGTCTACAACGAAACTGTCGATGATGCACACATCTTCAACTCCCTTCAACATACGGAGGTCGGATTTACTTTTCTCCAGAAGCTTTTCCGCTTCTTCCGTCGATTTTTTACGTTTACTTAAATCTGCGATATATTCCTCAAAGCAGTTCACAGCGTCTTCAAAGCGGTACGTCTCATTATATGCTTGTCCCAAATAGAGTTGTCCACCGGTGATACGTTTCTTTACTGCTATTTCAAGAGGTTTCACTGCCTCTTCCGCCTCTCCGGTTTTCAGGCAACATACGCCATACCAATAATTATAATTCCCGTTCGACGGTTGTGATTTAGCATACTTCTTAAAAACTGGTTTGGCTTGTTCGTACTCACCTTTGGTAAATAAGGTGCGTGCCTGTTCCAACGTTTGTGCAGAGACTTCGCAAAGGAAGAGGCTGCAAATTAAAAATAGAATATATTTTCCTTTCATCGTTTTGAGCGTTTATGAGTGACGGGTAGATTGAAAACATTGCTGCTTTCGGGCACCGGTCTATTTATCAATTGTTCAAAAGTACAAATTTATTAGAAATAAACCCTTTTTCAGTGATTCTATTATGTTAATTCTTCTTTAAATCATTCTTTTCGCTTACTTTTGCAGCCGATTTTCAAAGATATGACACAATTTACGGAAGAAGAGAAAACCATTCGCCGCATTGAACGGCGGTTTAGCAAAGGAGTGGTGCAATATGGATTGATAGAAGAAGGAGACAAAATCCTTATCGGACTGTCGGGAGGAAAAGATTCGTTGGCGCTTGTGGAACTGTTGGGGAGACGCGCACGTATCTATAAACCTCGCTTTTCTGTCGTTGCCGTCCATGTAGTGATGAAGAATATTCCTTATCAGAGTGATACTGAATATTTGAAAGCGCACTGTGAAGCGTATGGAGTTCCCTTTGTGCAGTATGAGACTGCCTTTGATCCTGCTACCGACACACGTAAATCTCCCTGTTTCCTCTGTTCATGGAACCGTCGGAAAGCCTTGTTCACAGTTGCCAAGGAACACGGATGCAATAAAATCGCTCTCGGTCACCATATGGATGATATTTTGGAAACTTTATTGATGAATATCACTTATCAGGGAGCTTTCAGTACAATGCCGCCCCGGTTGGTGATGAAGAAGTTTGATATGACAATTATTCGTCCGATGTGTCTGGTTCATGAAGCCGATTTGGTAGAATTGGCGGCTTTGCGTCATTATCAGAAGCAAGTGAAGAATTGTCCTTATGAATCGCAGTCCAGCCGGAGTGATATGAAAGGAGTTTTACAGCAGTTGGAAGCGATGAACCCGGAAGCTCGTTATAGCCTTTGGGGTAGCATGACTAATGTACAGGAGGAATTATTACCAGATAAAATAGATTAATTTGAATAGATTGTTATGAAAGGATTCTATACCATTTTGTTGCTGATCGTATCTAATGTCTTTATGACATTCGCTTGGTACGGACATTTAAAGATGAAACAGGAGTACAGTTGGTTTGCGGCTCTTCCGCTGATCGGTGTGATTGCGTTCAGCTGGGCGATCGCCTTTTTTGAATATTCCTGTCAGATACCGGCCAATCGTATTGGCTTTATAGGTAATGGAGGCCCGTTTTCATTGATGCAACTAAAAGTCATTCAAGAGGTAATAACACTTGTTATTTTTACAGTGTTCACTACAATCTTCTTTAAAGGTGAGGCTTTACATTGGAATCATCTGGCTGCATTTGTTTGTCTGATTGCAGCAGTGTATTTCGTGTTTATGAAATAGATATTTGCCAATTGAATAGAGGCTCTGTTTTACTCAAGTAGAACCTCTATTTTATACAAGCAGAGGCTCTATTAATGTCCAATAGAGCCTCTGCTTGTATAAAATATATATTATTATGGAGTAGCTATGTATTTTTTCATTCCTTCCGTGTAGAAAGTCTTGAACTCTCCATTTTCTCCGCTATAAATAAAGTAGGCGTCAATCGTTGTATCCGCTTTGCAGAAAGCTTCCGCTTCTTCCAGTCCCATCACCATGAAGGCGGTGGCAAGGGCGTCGGCAGTCATACAGTCTTTGGCGATTACCGTAGAGGACAAGATGTTGTGTTGTACCGGATAGCCAGTTCTGGGGTCAATCGTATGGGCGTATTTCTTCCCATCCTTATAATAATAGTTACGATAGTTTCCGGAAGTAGCCAAGCCTAAATCTGTTATCTCAAGAATTGTCTGTAAGTCTTGGTTTACGGCCAGTGAATCGTCGACGGGCTTATTGATTCCAATGCGCCATAAGCCTTTGGAAGGATTTTTCCCTTTCACTACCACCTCGCCGCCTATATCTACCATATAGTTTTTTATTCCCTTACGGTCGAGCAGTTGTGCGATTACGTCTACCGAATACCCTTTGGCGACGGCACTACAACTTAACATAGTGCGAGGATCCTGTTTGATGACTTTGCCGTTATCCATTTTCACTTTTTCATATCCGGTGATTTGTAACAGACTGTCTATCATTAATGAATCAGGAAAAGCACCTTTTTTGAAACCGAATCCCCAAGCATTGGCAAGAGGGGCCACTGTAATGTCGAAAGCACCCTTTGTCTCGCGGGAAATTTCCATCGAGCGGTTGAAACATTTCTGGAAAAAACTATCAGTCACCAGCTCTTCATTGCGGTTGACGCGACTGATAACAGAACTGTCATTGAATGGAGATAAAGATTGGTCGAAGCGTTTCAGTTCAGCTTCTATTTCCGGTTTTAAATCACCGTCATGCTGATAAGTAATTTTATACACTGTCCCAAATACCAAACCTTTGACACTATAATAGCCAACTTGTTGATTATGTCTGACTAATATCCAGATAGTTGCCAAAATCAAGAAAGCCAGCCAAAGGAAACTTTTCTTTGTTTTCATACGCTCTTCTATTTGATGAGAAAACTCGTTTTATTGAAGAAATAAATGTTCAATTAATATCTTTAGTCCGATAATGACTAGAATGATACCTCCCCATAACTCCGCTTTCAGTTTCCGGGCGATGCCACAGCCACATTGGATACCAAAGATCAGCCCGATGAGCGACATGGCGAAAGATACAAATCCGATGATAAGGATAGGAGAGATGATTTCTGTATAGTCCTGCACTCCTAAACAAGCAAAGGAGATACCGACTGCCAATGCATCAATACTTGTGGCTATCGCCATCGTCAATACCACTTTCGGATTTGCCGGATTGAACAGTTTACAACATTCTTCTTCTTTGAAAGATTCTAAAATCATTCGTCCGCCTAAGAAGGCAAGAATCGCGAAAGCAATCCAATGGTCTACACTTTCTATAAGATGACTGAATGTCTTTGCACATATCCATCCGATAAATGGCATGATTGCCTGAAAAAGGCCGAAAGCAAAAGCCATGACTAGCATGGGTTTCCATCGGGTACGTTTCAAAATAATACCGCTTGCAATTGAGACAGCGAAACAATCCATCGCCAGACCTATTGCAAGCAGCCAAATCTCTAGTCCTGTCATTGTATTCTAAAGAGGCAATTTATAAATAAGGGAATAAGTGATTCCCATGTTACTCGATTTAAATTTTCCGTAACCGGGCACGTACCATGGGTCTCCATATTCTCCGGTAGATGCTTTGGTTTTGTATTTCATACGTACTGACCACCCCATGTTGAAGTTTTTGTAAATACGTACTTTGACGCCTAAAACGATTTCCAGCCATTGCACCGATCCTTTCATGCCCAGATGGCTGAATGGCACACTTCCTCCCCAATAACCGTCTTCCAAACTCGGGTTGCTTATCGCATCTCCCCAGATAGGATCGTCTGCCGGCATCGTGGAAACATCATATTTAAATGAACTGAATGCATAGCGAAGTCCTGCATACAAGTAGCTGTTCTTCTCTTTTTTCTTTGCCATGGTGTTGTAATCCACGCCGATTCGGAAGAATGGAGCCATTTTGCTTTTGTAGTGTATGCCTGTTTCGCTCCAGGTATCTGTTCCTCCCATACCAAACTCAATGGTAGGGATGAATTTGTTCTTGAGGTTAACGGCTACACTGACTTCGGAACTCATAAAGTCACCTCCCAGCAGCTTGCTTCCAATACCATATAAATCCACACCGACATACGTACCATTGTAAAGCGGAATGGTATCTATCTCGGCAACCTCTTTTTTCTTCTGGTCTCTTTTAGGCGTTTGCGCCGGACGTTGCTGTTGTGCCAGCAACGGAAGCCCAATGCAAAAGAGTAGAAGCAGACTAATTAGTCGTTTCATCAGGTGTGCGTTCTGGCCGATAATTATAGAATATCTGCAAGTTCTCGATTTCATTTGTATTGGCTTCTTTATTTTTTATATGAAGAGAATCTATCTGGTCCGGCTGCCCGTTGCCAGAGGGGGGAGGGTTGCCCGGTCTTCCCGGTTTTCCAAATTTGGCGCTGAGTATATTTTGTTTCATCATATAACCACATTCCATGGACTGGAAATAAGGGGTATTCTGTTGTACAATGTATAATGTGTCAACATCTTTGCCTTCGTTGCGTTTTGGATTATATCTGAATATGAACACAGTAGTGTCATTTGTGTATCGTAGTGGCAGCATCAGGGTATGCACATTCTTTTCATTGTTCAGGATGATAGAGTCGGTGCCCAATGCTGTGATTGTTAATGAATCAAGCGTGTCTTTTAATGCAACAGTAGGATTATCCGGATCAATGGTATATATTGTGCAGTACATCATCGGACGTCCTGCCAATGAGCAATCGTTCTCATCCGAGCAGGCACTATGTAAGCTGACTGCACCGCCAATGATAGTCAATATGAGAAAGATGCGAATTAAATTCTTCATAGTCAGTTTATTGAATGTGAATCAAATTTTCTTTTCTATCTGATAGTTATTCCGTTCCGGTGCATTGCGCGAGATGAGTTCGCCAAGGAATCCGGCTAAGAATAATTGTGTACCTATAATCATTGCCGTAAGTGACAAATAGAAATAGGGAGAGTCGGTCACCAGTCGGTAAGGGAGACCGTTGGACATGGCGTATAATTTACTGGCGCCTACAATGATGACAGAAATCATACCGATCAGGAACATCAATGATCCCAGCAGTCCGAAGAAATGCATCGGTTTAACTCCGAATTTGGAAAGGAACCACAAGGAAATCAAATCCAGATATCCGTTTACAAAGCGGTTTAGTCCGAATTTAGTTGTTCCATATTTGCGTGCCTGATGGTGTACCGCCTTTTCACCGATTTTCTTGAATCCGGCATTCTTTGCCAGATAGGGGATGTAACGGTGCATCTCGCCATAGACTTCGATATGTTTTACAACGTCTTTTCGATATGCTTTCAGACCACAGTTGAAGTCGTGCAGGTTTTTGATGCCTGATACTTTGCGGGCGGTAGCATTAAACAACTTGGTGGGCAGTGTCTTTGAAATAGGATCATATCTCTTTTGCTTCCAGCCGGATACCAGGTCATAGCCATCCTTTGTAATCATCCGGTAAAGTTCGGGGATTTCATCCGGGCTATCTTGCAGGTCGGCATCCATCGTTATGACTACATTTCCTTCCGCTTCAGCGAATCCACAGTAGAGTGCAGGTGATTTACCGTAGTTACGGCGGAATTTGATACCTTTTACATGTTCCGATTGAGCTTTAAGCTTTTCGATCACTTCCCATGAATGGTCGGTACTTCCATCGTTTACGAAAATCACTTCGAATGAGAATCCGTTGGCTTGCATTACCCGTTCTATCCAAGCATAGAGTTCGGGTAGTGACTCTTCTTCATTGAATAATGGGATTACAACTGATATATCCATTTTTTAATTACTAATTACTTACGAATTACAAATTACGATTGAGACACTCCGTCATTTTCCGGTTTGGCCTTTTTCATTACCATCAATGCGGTGGGAATGGCCAGGATGCTTCCCCAAAATACATCCCATGACAATAGTTGCATGGTGATATTGATGGAAGTAAGTGAACGGGCGGTATCTATCGTTTCTTTTATAACTTCTTTGTTTTCTATCAGAGCCGGGGTGTTGGTCATCAGTTCGTCCCACAACTGGATGTAAGAGTTGATGATAAATCCATGATCGATGAATTGGAAATAGGCGTAGTGGGCCACAGCTACCAGCAGAGAAGCAAACATATACATAAATATGGTAAAGAGCATGGCATGCGAAAATTGGATACTTCCCCCGCAAATCTTATCCCGGTACATTTTCGCATAGTGATATCCGATGAAAGGTACGGACAATGTCAGGATTACAAATAAAAGCGAAAGGAAAGGTATGTGGAATCCCAACGGAAATAATATGAACTTCAATATCCAGTAGATTCCCATATACGTGCCAAAATGCATGGCATATTTTTGTAAATAGCTTCTGTTCTCTGTCATCTTCATTTATAAATTGCGCACAAAGGTACAAATAATATCGGTTGGTAGGGGAAATCTGGTTGTTAAAGTTAATAAAGCAGAGGAAGTTGCTGTCTGAATATTTTTTTGCAATTTTAATTGCCTGAAATGTAGCCTGTTAGTCTTTTATTAGTAAAAAAGTTGTCTGCAGCTATTGCAGAATACATAAAAATGTCTACCTTTGCAACCGCAAAACGGGTAAGTCCTATACGGCCAGCTCCCTTCGAATCCTCCAGGGCTTGATCGCAGCAAAGGTAGTTGGTTGTAGCGGCGCGATATAGATAGCTTACCCACCCGCCTCTTTAGCTCAGTTGGCCAGAGCACGTGATTTGTAATCTCGGGGTCGTTGGTTCGAATCCGACAAGAGGCTCAAAAAAAGGATATATAACAAATCCAAGAAAAAAGCATTCAGGTATTAGTCTGGATGCTTTTTTTTATATTTGCATATTATCGAAATACGCAGTTCCCTAATTGTTGTAATATTCCATTTTTAAGAAAAGCAAATATTTATAGTTTCTTTTTGATTCATCATTGTTATTCATTCTTGTATATTATGCTCCGGATAGGATCTGAGTAAAAGCATAACATTGGATAAATGGCGTTGCAATATTCCATGAAGTTGCTTGATGATATTTATATTCCCGGAGAGAAAAACGATGAATTGCAGTTGAGAGGCAATTTCCTGATTCGTTTGTTTGCGTTCTTTACTTTCGATGTTATTTTGCATTAGATAAATGCCTAATGCTTTCTGAATATCAGCTATTCCCTTATCCCATTCATGTTCGCCAAGTGTTTGAATGAAAGTACAATATTGCTTGAGCTTTTTGCTTAGCTTTTTTAAACTGTTGTATTCGGTGTCAATGGGAGGATTAATGTGCGCAGAGCGTATTATGTTTGACATCTGCAAATAATACGTTTTCATTCCATTTTCAGAATTGAATGTAGTCAGGATATACTGTTTCGTAGCTTCTGAAACCTCTTCCTGTAAGTCTTTTAATTGACTGTTTTCCATAATCATTAGAATTTAAAAGATGAATAATTAGATTGATGGGAGAGGAAGAAGTGCTAATAAAAAAGCGGTTTCGCCTGTCCCATTGTCTAACATACCGACGGCAGGTTTAGAGGTGCATTAACACTCTCTATGGGGGTACGAAACCGCCCATATAAGAGTTCACATACGAACATAAAAATGCTCGCTGCGATAGTAGGCAGGTTTCCCCACCGTCTGTTAATATGTTAGACGTTGCAAATGTAGCCTTATTAATTCAATCCGCAAAATATTGGAGATATTTATTGATGCTTAGTGAAGCTAGTTTTCTTACGATGCAAAAAGATTTAGTGAATGGTTAATATGTAAAAATCCCCGGATAATCAAATTGTCCGGGGATGGATTATTCAAGTAAGAGAATATTGAATTATTTAATTCTCTTGTAACCATATACAGCCAAATCTCCCAGTTCTTCTTCGATACGGAGTAACTGGTTGTATTTCGCCATACGGTCGGAACGGCTCAAAGAACCGGTTTTGATCTGTCCGCTGTTGGTAGCTACTGCGATGTCTGCAATAGTAGCATCTTCCGTTTCACCCGAACGGTGAGAAGTAACAGTAGTGTATCCATGACGGTGAGCCATTTCGATAGCGTTCAGTGTTTCTGTCAGCGAACCGATTTGGTTTACTTTAATCAGGATAGAGTTGGCACAGCCTTTTTCGATACCCATTGCAAGGAAATCTACGTTGGTTACGAACAGGTCGTCACCTACCAGCTGGCAACGGTTGCCGATGCGTTCAGTCAGCTTTTTCCAGCCTTCCCAGTCGTTTTCGTTCATACCGTCTTCGATAGAGTCGATAGGGAATTTGTTGATTAGTTCTTCCAGGTAGTCAACTTGTTCTGCGGAAGTGCGTTTCTTACCTTTTTCACCTTCAAACTTGGTATAATCGTAAATACCATCGTGGTAGAATTCGGAAGCAGCACAGTCCATGCCGATCATTACGTCCTTGCCCGGTTCGTATCCTGCTGCTTTGATAGCGGTCATAATAGAGTTCAAAGCATCTTCCGTACCTTCCAGGTTAGGAGCGAAACCACCTTCGTCACCTACGGCAGTGCTAAGGCCACGGTCTTTCAAAACCTTCTTCAAGGCATGGAATACTTCGGCGCCCATACGCAAACCTTCTCTGAAAGAAGGAGCACCTACGGGGCGGATCATAAATTCCTGAAATGCGATAGGAGCATCACTATGTGAACCACCGTTGATGATGTTCATCATCGGTACAGGCATTACATACGTATTTGTTCCACCGATATAGCGATATAGAGGAAGGTCCAGATAGTTGGCAGCAGCTTTGGCTACGGCAAGAGATACACCAAGAATAGCGTTAGCACCTAAATTAGATTTAGTCTTAGTGCCGTCCAATGCCAGCATTGCGTAGTCGATACCTCTCTGATTGAGTGAAGACATACCAATCAGCTTCGGAGCGATGATTTTATTTACATTATCAACCGCTTTTTGTACTCCTTTTCCACCATAGCGCTGTTTGTCACCATCGCGAAGCTCCAATGCTTCGTGTTCACCTGTGGAAGCACCCGACGGCACAGAGGCACGTCCCATAATGCCGGATTCCAATACTACGTCAACTTCTACTGTGGGGTTACCTCTTGAATCGAGAATTTCTCGAGCTACAATTTTTTCAATTTTCATCGTTTCTATTGTTTTTGAATAAGATTTCTGCAAAAGTACGGACTTGACGGGGAGTGAGAAATCACTATAAATAGGTATTCTTTTTGTGCCTATTCCCTATATGTCGTTAGTCCGACCTTATATTATAACAACGGGACGATGCTTTTTGTTTGAGTGCGAAGGGGTGAATTTGCAGGATTTTAATCTTCGATAATAACCCCTAACAATGGAAGCAAATCCATTGCTTGCAGGGAAGTGATGACAGCCCCTTTCAGATCACTGATGTTAAGCGTGATTCCGCTGATACGGGAAGTGCGCAAATCTATTCCACGAAGCGGAGCATGTGAAAAATCGGCTTCCACGAGATCACAACTCTCAAATGCGACGGATGAAAAACGGCAGTCGTTCAGACTTCCGTTGCGGAGCTGGCTGTGTGCAAAACGTACCTGGTTCATTTTACTCATAGCCAGATTGATATAACCTGCGTTGCAGTCATGCAGCAAGACGTGATTCATCGTTGTTTCCGATAAATTGGTACCCAATAGTTTGCAGGAAATGAATTCTACCCGGTAAAGAGAACTTTCAGCGAAAGAAATATTGGATAGGTCGCAGTTCTCGAACCTGACATCGGTCAGCTGGGAGGAACGGAATTTACATTCGCTGAATGTCTGATGCTGAAAGGTGCAGTTTTTGAAACTTTTATAAGATTTGTCGATGCCTTCTTCTTTTCCTTTGCAGAATAAAAGATGAGAGACGGTTTCTTCTCTGTCGAGCCATTCCTGTAGGGTAGTAGTACTGACTTCCTGCTCTTCCATCATGGGAGGAACAACGCGGACGGGTTTGGTTGGGTTTCTTTTAATCATAAATATGTCAGTATGTTATGTTTTTATCATTTCCATTTCAGAATAATTTTGTAAGTGCATGCCCAAGGTATAACATAACAAATCCTAAAAACAAGCTAAGAGTAACATAAAGCGAGAGATAGAAGAAATTATCATTTTTAATTAGTTGAAAGTTCTCATTCATGAACGTTGAAAAGGTGGTGAATCCTCCGCAGAACCCTACGGTAAGAAACATTCTTAGATTGGAGTTCATCAGATTCCCTCGTTCGAAGAGTCCATAAAACAGACCGATGGCAAAACAACCGAGTACGTTGACCAGAAAGGTTCCTAAAGGAAAGGAAGTGATCTGATAATTCTGTGCATAGCGTGAGATGAGGTAACGTAGTATGCCTCCAGTGAAACTTCCCATGCCGATAAATAATAAAGTTTTGAGCATTAGCTGACAATTTAAGAGTTATACATTCAAATTGTAGGGATCATCAGCTCCAAAGGGCGGTTAAAGGCTAATCCCATAGCCGATGCAAAGATAGAAAAAAGATAAAACTATCTGCAGAAAGCTTCAAAATCTTTTTCAAATTGTTTGAAGCCTCCGGTATAAATCTGATCTATCTGTTCGGACACTGTGGACGAATTGTTTTTGTTTTGGAGGGAGTGCACAAAATCATGGAATATCTGCCGGGGAATTTTCTCAATCCAAAAAGTAACAAGTGCATGGGAAAGGATATAGGCATATTGCTCATCGGTTCTTTGTTGCTGCATAAATTCTTTCTGGCGACTGTTGATGAAGGTGAGTAAATCAATGTCCCCTAACATATATATAGTACGGATTCTTCCTTTTTCGTATTCGGTAAATGTATGTTGGAGTCCTTTTTTATTAGCTTTACAGTGCTCAAAGTATTCAGCAAGTCCCTCGTTAAACCAAATGGGAGGACGCCCTGCTGTAATTTTCAAGGTGAGGTGATGGCTCAGTTCGTGATAGATGATGCCAAGGCCTTGTTGATATTCTTTCTCTCTGCTTAATATAATAGCTTTCTGTAATCTGGGTATATATAAACCGTTTGTGCCTTTGGGGGGATGAATGTTGAATTTATCCAGATAAGTTAGAGCGTCTTCTCTTTTGTTGAACACTGTTAACTTGAGGTTAAGCGTATCAGGAAGTCCGAATTGTGAGTAGAATTCAACTTCATATTGAAGAGTCTGTTCAATCTTCCGGCGTTCTTTGTCAGTAAGCGGGTCGCCTTCATAAGTGATTTGTACGGTCTGTGCATGAAGTAAATCGCAAAAACAGACCCAAAGGAGGATTAGATGAAATACACGCATATTCTTTTCTTTATTTTGAGTATTTCTGTTTCTGAAATTTCTTTTTTTCACGTTTCGTCATTTCAAGCATGATCAGCTCGTCATCTATAGCCGATTTATAGGCAACTTTTTCATCTAGTTTTATATCTCCTTTATCTGTACGGAATACAGGAGTAAAATGAGAGTACGGATAACCTAGAGGACCATTTGAATCGAATTTATTGTTATCTAGAAAAAAGTAGGAGATTGATACTCCAAGTACTCCGGCTATTCCTATTGGTTGCCCAGTCATGATTTCCTCACCCCCTTGGATGAAATTCTGGCTCATCATAAGGTATGCGGCAAAAGTGTGATCGGGGTGGTATATTAATAATTGTTGTGGTAACACTGTTGTACATGCCACTCCTCTGCGGGTGGCATAAATGGTGTCACCTTCCTGAATTTGGAATATCATCGTTTTTGCAGATTCTTGCAAGGCGATTTGCCATTTTGTTTCTTTACCAGCTTTTACGGGAAGTGCGTAAGGAGTGCTGATTTTAAAATCTTTAGGAAATTGTCCGCGAAAGAACATATATCTGCTTGAATTCTTGAAGGGATTATTGGCATTGGAACCTTTCTCTATTCTGAATACCGTGTTTTTCCCTGGATTTAGATTGTATGAACGGTCGTTTTCGCGAAATAGATAATAGCTGCACAGGTCTTCGTTGTAATAGTTTAATTCTGTCCCTCCCTCTGGGGTCTGTTCCCATTTCGATTCAATGATACGGGGAGGCATCTCCATTAATTTTCGTAGGGATTGAGCGGAGGTATAAGTTGTAGATAATATAAAGAGAAACAATATCGTGTATTTAAGATCTTGTATCATAATAATATTAGATTATGTGTTTTTTAAAGTAAGATATTTTGCTTACAAATTTATCAATTATATATTAATATCACTGTATTCTTTGAACTTTTTAGCCTCTATTTTTTATTAGACATGGATTTTTAGGCTATTTCAGTATGATAATATGCTTTGTTATTCCATGTAGATACTATATTTTTTCTGTTGAATGACTTTGCTATTGTGCTTATTAATAGCTTCTTATCTCTTTTGTGATATTCGGAAATACTATATTTTATTTATAATCCGGAGTAATGCTTGTCATTCCTGTCTATCTTTGCCATACGATTATTAACTAACTCATTTATATCATGAAGAACATGAAAATAGGAACTGCAATATGGGTCTGCCTGTTGCTCTCTTTTTTCTTCGGCACATCAGCAAAGGCCGAAAGTATCACTTCTCCTGACGGACAATTAAAACTAAATTTCTCTGTCAACACGCAAGGAGAACCGGTGTATGAACTCTCTTATAAAGGAAAAGAGGTGATTAAACCTTCGAAACTGGGACTGGAATTGAAAAATGATCCCGGACTGATGAACGGATTCACTCTGGCCGATATTAAAACTTCAGCTTTTGATGAAACATGGGAACCGGTGTGGGGAGAGGTGAAATCAATCCGCAACCATTATAATGAAATGGCTGTTACCCTGAATCAAAAGGCACAAGATCGTAATCTGATTATTTGTTTTCGTCTTTATAATGATGGCTTGGGCTTCCGCTATGAGTTCCCGCAACAAAAGAATCTGAATTACTTCGTTATAAAAGAAGAACATTCGCAGTTTGCTATGGCCGGCGATCATACGGCATTCTGGATTCCTGGCGATTATGATACGCAGGAATATGACTATACCGAATCCAAGCTTTCTGAAATTCGCGGATTGCTGCAGGGTGCAATCACCGGCAATGCTTCTCAAACATCTTTCTCTCCAACGGGGGTACAAACGTCCTTGCAAATGAAGACAGCCGATGGGTTATATATCAATCTGCATGAAGCGGCTTTGGTTGATTATTCTTGTATGCATCTGAACCTTGACGATCAGAATCTGATTTTTGAATCATGGTTGACTCCTGATGCAAAAGGGGATAAAGGTTATATGCAAACGCCTTGCCGTTCACCTTGGCGCACGGTGATTGTCAGTGATGATGCTCGTGATATTCTGGCTTCCAAATTGACTTTGAACTTGAATGAGCCTTGTGCCTACGAAGATGTTTCTTGGATTAAGCCGGTGAAATACATCGGTGTGTGGTGGGAAATGATTACCGGAAAAAGTTCATGGTCGTACACGGATGATGTTTATTCTGTGAAACTGGGACAGACGGATTATTCCAAAACAAAACCGAGCGGGCGTCATGCGGCCAATAATGACAAAGTGAAGCGTTACATTGACTTTGCTTCCGAACATGGATTCGACCAGATCTTAGTGGAAGGCTGGAATGAAGGCTGGGAAGACTGGTTCGGAAATTCGAAGGATTATGTCTTTGATTTCGTAACTCCGTATCCTGATTTTGACGTGAAGATGCTCAATGCGTATGCAAAGGAAAAAGGAGTGAAGCTGATGATGCATCACGAGACTTCCGCTTCTGTACGTAACTACGTGCGTCATCTTGATAAAGCCTATCAGTTTATGATAGATAACGGATACAATGCTGTGAAGAGCGGGTATGTAGGTAATATTATTCCCCGTGGAGAACATCATTACGGGCAGTGGATGAACAATCATTATTTATATGCGGTGGAAAAAGCGGCCGAATATAAGATCTGTGTAAATGCTCACGAAGCAACCCGCCCGACAGGATTATGTCGCACATATCCGAATCTGATCGGTAATGAATCGGCTCGTGGCACGGAATATGAAGCCTTTGCAGGGAATAAGCCGTTCCATACTACCTTGCTTCCTTTCACTCGTCAGATTGGTGGACCGATGGATTATACACCGGGTATCTTTGATACAAAACTTTCTTTCCTGTCGGGCGACCATAGCTTTGTACGTACTACTTTGGCAAAACAATTGGCACTTTATGTAACGATGTACAGTCCTTTGCAAATGGCAGCCGACCTTCCGGAAAGTTACGAACGTCACATGGATGCATTTCAATTTATCAAGGATGTAGCCGTTGATTGGGATGACAGCAAGTATCTGGAAGCGGAACCGGGAGATTATATTACCGTAGCACGTAAGGCAAAAGGTACTGATAACTGGTTTGTAGGTGGTATCACCGATGAGAATCCCCGTACTTCTGCTTTTACACTTGATTTTCTCGAACCGGGAAAACAATATGTAGCTACTCTCTACGCTGACGGAAAGGAGGCGGATTTTGAAAAGAATCCTACTTCTTACCAGATAAAAAAAGGACTTGTAACAAACAAGAATAAGATGTCTGTGAAGCTGGCACGCAGCGGAGGATTTGCGGTAAGTCTGATTGAAGCAACTCCCGCTGACTTGAAAACGATCAAGAAATGGAAATAAGATTCAGGTAAAAAGATTGTTTACGGATTCCCCGCTTTTTAATAAATATTAGTTGTGCTTCGCAAAGAAAACTAAAACTTTGCGGAGCGCTTTTTTTATAGGATGGATTCTTTTTTGTACTTTTGCGCCATCTTTTTTAAAACATCATCAATAAAGAGAACAACATGGGAGGTTTTTTCGGAACAGTCTCGAAAACTAGTTGCGTGACTGATTTATTCTATGGCACAGATTATAACTCACATCTGGGTACCAAGCGGGGAGGACTCGCAACATATAGTGAGGAAAAAGGTTTTATACGCTCCATTCACAATTTGGAAAGTACTTATTTCCGAACCAAGTTTGAAGGAGAACTCGACAAATTCAAAGGAAACGCCGGAATCGGCATCATTAGCGACACAGACGCACAACCTATCATCATCAATTCTCACCTCGGGCGCTTCGCCATTGTCACAGTCGCTAAAATAGTCAATATCCAGGAATTGGAAGAAGAGCTTCTCAGTCAAAACATGCACTTCGCCGAACTTAGTTCGAGCAACACCAACCAGACGGAACTTATCGCATTGCTTATTATACAAGGTAGAACTTTTGTGGAAGGTATCGAAAATGTGTTTAAGCACATTAAGGGGTCTTGTTCGATGTTGCTTCTGACGGAAGACGGAAGTATCATCGCAGCACGTGACTGGTGGGGACGTACTCCGGTGGTGATTGGAAGGAAAGACGGTGCTTATGCTGCAACAAGCGAATCGTCCAGTTTTCCGAATCTGGATTATGAGATTGAGAAATATTTAGGTCCCGGTGAGATTGTCCGTATGTATGACGATCATGTTGACCAACTTCGCAAGCCCAACGAGGATATGCAGATTTGTTCGTTTTTGTGGGTGTACTACGGGTTCCCGACTTCTTGTTATGAAGGAAAGAATGTAGAGGAAGTGCGTTTCACCAGCGGATTGAAAATGGGACAGACAGATGAATCGGAAGTGGATTGTGCCTGCGGTATTCCTGATTCGGGAGTGGGTATGGCTTTAGGATATGCCGAAGGAAAGGGGGTTCCCTATCATCGTGCTATTTCCAAATATACACCGACATGGCCTCGTAGCTTCACTCCGAGCAATCAGGAGATGCGTTCGCTTGTTGCCAAGATGAAGTTGATTCCAAACCGTGCCATGCTGCAAAATAAACGTTTGTTGTTTTGTGACGATTCAATCGTACGGGGAACTCAATTGCGTGACAATGTGAAGATTCTGTATGATTACGGAGCGAAGGAGGTACACATGCGTATCGCTTGTCCGCCATTGATTTACGCTTGTCCGTTTGTTGGCTTTTCGGCTTCCAAAAATGCATTGGAGTTGATTACCCGTCGCATTATCAAGGAACTGGAAGGGGACGAGAATAAGAACCTGGAGAAATATGCTACTACCGGTTCGCCGGAATACGAAAAAATGGTTAGCATTATTGCCGAGCGTTTCGGTCTCAGTTCATTGAAGTTTAATACGCTGGAAACGCTGATTGAGGCTATCGGATTACCTAAATGTAAGGTTTGTACACATTGCTTTGATGGTAGCAGCCATTTTTAAAGTAGTCAGATAGGATATTTAAGTATCCGGATAAAAGTATACAATAAAAAAGAGCCGTGAATTGCTTTGTAATTCACGGCTCTTTTTTTACCTTTACGGCACTATAAACTATCAATTTGTAAATTGTAATTAGTAACTTGTAATTAAAACAATATGACTTTAGTAGACAGATTTTTAAAGTATGTAAGCTTCGATACACAATCTGATGAATCGACAGGGCTTACTCCAAGTACTCCGAAGCAGATGATTTTTGCTGAATACTTGAAAAAAGAGTTGGAATCTTTGGGATTGGAAGATATTACTTTGGATGAGCATGGATATCTTTTTGCTACACTTCCTGCCAATATAGATAAAGAAGTACCCACTATCGGGTTTATTGCCCATATGGATACAAGTCCTGATATGACGGGTAAGGATGTCACTCCACGCATTGTGGAAAAGTATGACGGTTCGGATATTGTGCTTTGTGCTGAAGAGAAGGTGGTCCTTTCTCCGTCACAATTTCCGGAATTACTGGATCATAAGGGGGAAGACTTGATTGTGACCAATGGAAAGACGTTGCTTGGTGCTGACGATAAAGCCGGGATTGCGGAAATTGTATCTGCAATGGTGTATCTGAAGGAACATCCGGAAATCAAGCACGGAAAAATCCGTATCGGCTTCAATCCGGACGAAGAAATTGGTGAAGGTGCCCATAAATTTGATGTAGAGAAATTCGGTTGCGAATGGGGATATACGATGGATGGAGGTGAAGTAGGGGAGTTAGAATTTGAAAATTTCAATGCTGCCGCTGCTAAAATTACCTTTAAAGGACGTAATGTGCATCCGGGATATGCCAAGAATAAGATGATTAACTCAATCTATCTTGCCAATCAATTTATCACATTGCTACCCTCTCAGGAAAGACCGGAGCATACGACCGGTTACGAAGGATTTTATCATTTAATCGGTATTCAGGGAGATGTGGAGCAAAGCACTGTATCTTATATCATCCGCGATCATGACCGTGCGAAATTTGAGAACCGTAAAAAAGAGATGGAACGTCTGGTTGCTCAAATGAATGCTGAACATGGAGCGGGTACTGCAACTCTCGAATTGCGCGACCAGTATTATAATATGCGTGAGAAGATAGAACCGGTAATGCATATCATCGATACCGCTTTTGCTGCGATGGAAGCTGTGGGTGTGAAACCGAATGTAAAACCGATTCGTGGAGGTACGGATGGTGCGCAGCTTTCCTTTAAGGGATTGCCTTGTCCGAATATCTTTGCCGGTGGGCTGAATTTCCACGGTCGTTACGAATTTGTGCCTATCCAGAATATGGAGAAAGCAATGAAAGTGATTGTGAAAATAGCAGAACTGGTGGCTTCCAAATAAAAAGACGGTAAGCTCCGGTAATACTTAATACCTGATACTTAATACTTAAAACTTAATACTTTAAAATAATGAAAACCACTCCGTTTACAGAGAAACATATAGCACTTGGTGCTAAAATGCACGAGTTTGCAGGTTATAATATGCCTATTGAATATTCCGGTATCATTGATGAACACATAACTGTTTGTCAGGGTGCCGGTGTATTTGATGTATCGCATATGGGAGAATTTTGGGTGAAAGGTCCGCAAGCGTTGGCCTTTCTGCAGAAAATAACATCTAACAATGTGGCGGCACTGACTCCGGGTAAAATACAATATACTTGTTTTCCTAATGAGGATGGAGGTATTGTAGATGATTTGCTGGTTTATCAGTATGAACCGGAAAAATACATGTTGGTGGTGAATGCTTCCAATACGGAAAAAGACTGGAACTGGTGTGTTTCTCATAATACGGAGGGAGCCGAGTTGGAAAATTCGTCGGACAATATAGCTCAACTTGCTATACAGGGTCCGAAGGCTATTTCGGTTCTGCAAAAGTTGACGGATATTGATCTTGCTTCTATTCCTTATTATACATTTAAGGTTGGAACGTTTGCAGGTGAAGAGAATGTGATTATCTCCAATACGGGTTATACCGGTGCGGGAGGTTTCGAACTTTATTTCTATCCGTCTGCGGCTGATTCTATATGGAAGGCTATTTTTGAGGCTGGTGAAGAGTATGGCATTAAACCTATCGGTTTGGGTGCCCGTGATACGCTCCGGTTGGAAATGGGCTTCTGTCTGTATGGCAATGATCTGGATGATACGACTTCTCCGATAGAAGCCGGATTGGGATGGATCACTAAGTTTGTGGAAGGCAAGGATTTTGTCAATCGTCCGATGCTGGAAAAACAGAAAGCGGAAGGTGTTACCCGTAAACTGGTTGGCTTTGAAATGATTGATCGAGGAATTCCCCGTCATGGCTATGAACTGGTGAATGATGAAGGCGGGAAAGTCGGAGTAGTGACCTCCGGTACGATGTCGCCTACCCGTAGGATTGGCATCGGTATGGGATATGTGAAACCGGAATATAGTAAGGTGGGTACTGAAATCTGTATCGATATGCGTGGTCGGAAATTGAAAGCTGTAGTAGTGAAACCACCTTTTAGAAAGTAAAAAATAGGCTTGTTATTGTGTATAGCCCCGGATAAGTTACGACTCTATCCGGGGCTAACTTATTTTATGATGGTTATTACAAAACATATCCGTAAATATGTTGTTTATCCCATAGAAATAATATAATTTTGTCATCAAATACGATAAAATAATGTCTCAATTACCTACTCTTATAGCTGACCTCGCACTTATATTGATTTGTGCCGGTGTTATGACTTTGTTGTTTAAGAAGTTGAAACAACCTCTGGTCTTGGGATATGTAGTTGCCGGATTTCTGGCAAGTCCGCATATGCCGTATACTCCTTCAGTGATGGATACTGCCAATATTAAGACTTGGGCGGATATTGGTGTTATTTTCTTGCTGTTTGCTCTTGGTTTGGAATTTAGTTTTAAGAAGATTGTCAAGGTGGGTGGTTCTGCCATCATTGCTGCCTGTACCATCATCTTTTGTATGATTTTGTTAGGAATAGGAGTCGGCATGGGTTTCGGCTGGCACAGGATGGACAGTCTGTTTTTGGGCGGTATGATTGCGATGTCGTCTACTACTATTATTTATAAAGCTTTTGATGATTTAGGATTAAGGAAGAAGCAGTTTACCGGACTAGTGTTGAGTATCTTGATTTTGGAAGATATTTTGGCCATTGTATTAATGGTGATGCTTTCCACCATGGCGGTGAGCCAACATTTTGAAGGTACCGAGATGTTGGAGAGTATCGGGAAATTGTTGTTTTTCCTTATTCTGTGGTTTGTTGTCGGTATCTATCTGATTCCTGAATTCTTGAAACGCTGCCGGAAATTGATGGGAGAGGAGACTCTGCTTATTGTGTCGTTGGCACTTTGTTTCGGTATGGTAGTGATGGCGGCTCATACAGGATTCTCTGCTGCATTTGGTGCATTTATAATGGGATCTATTCTGGCGGAAACAATCGAGGCGGAATCCATAGACCGGCTGGTGAAACCGGTAAAGGATCTTTTTGGAGCTATCTTTTTCGTATCGGTCGGTATGATGGTGGATCCTGCAATGATTGTAGAATATGCCGTACCTATTATAGTTATTACTTTGGCTGTTATCTTGGGGCAGGCTGTTTTTGGAACATTCGGTGTTATTCTCTCCGGAAAGCCTTTAAAGACAGCTATGCAATGCGGCTTTAGTTTAACGCAGATCGGAGAATTTGCGTTTATTATTGCTTCTTTGGGAGTCTCTTTGCATGTGACGAGTGACTTTCTGTATCCGATAGTGGTAGCGGTTTCTGTGATTACTACTTTCCTGACTCCTTATATGATTCGTTTTGCCGAGCCGGCTTCTACTTTTGTGGATGCTCATCTTCCGGAATCATGGAAAAAAATAATGATGCGTTATTCTTCCGGTTCGCAAACAGCCCTGAATCACGAGAATTTGTGGAAGAAGCTCATCTTGTCAATGGTACGTATAACAGTTGTTTATTCAATTGTCAGTATGTCGATTATTGCACTTTCTTTTCGTTTTGTCGTGCCATTCTTTAAAGAGAATCTGCCTCATTTCTGGGCATCATTGTTGGGAGCGGTATTTATCATTCTGTGTATTGCTCCTTTCTTGCGTGCCATTATGGTGAAGAAAAATCATTCGGTTGAGTTTATGACCTTATGGCATGACAGCCGTGCCAACCGTGCACCGCTGGTATCGACAATCGTGATTCGTATTATGATAGCGGCACTTTTCGTCATCTTTGTTATTTCCGGATTATTTAAGGCGTCTATCGGATTGATTATTGGAGTGGCTGTACTTGTTGTATTGTTGATGGTATGGTCTCGCCGTTTGAAAAAGCAATCGATATTGATTGAACGTCGTTTCTTTCAGAATCTCCGTTCCAGAGATGTACGTGCAGAGTATCTGGGAGAGAAAAAGCCGGAGTATGCCGGTCGTTTGTTGTCGCATGATTTGCATCTTGCCGATATGGAAATTCCGGGTGAATCCAGTTGGGCGGGAAAGACATTGATGGAGCTGAATCTGGGGAAGAAGTTTGGAGTTCATGTTGCTTCTATTCTTCGTGGAAAGAGGAGGATTAATATCCCCGGTGGTTCTGTCCGCCTGTTTCCGATGGATAAGATACAGGTGATAGGTACGGATGAACAATTAAGTGTGTTTAATGAGGCGATGCAAAACGGAGCGAAGATAGACTGGGAGGTCTATGAAAAGAGCGAGATGGCTTTGAAGCAGTTTATCATTGACAGTGATTCTGTTTTTCTGGGTAAAACGATTCGTGAATCGGGTATCCGCGACAAATATCATTGTATGATAGCCGGTGTTGAAAGTGAAGACGGTACACTGATGGTTCCTGATGTAAATGCTCCGCTCGAAGAAGGTGATGTTGTCTGGGTGGTAGGCGAAAAAGAGGATGTGTACCAATTAGTCGATCAAAAAAACGAAAAAGTACAAGCCGGATAAGAATGGAATACCTATTTTTGCAACGATAAAAACTTAAAATAATAATATCATGAAGAGTGATCCGAAAGAATGTCTGTATTGCCAGAACAATGAAACGCTGCATAATCTGATGATTGAGATTGCGGAATTGAGTGTGTCACGTGTGTTTTTGTTTAAGGAACAAACCTACCGTGGACGTTGTCTTGTTTCTTATAAAGACCATGTGAACGATTTGAATGAATTGAGTGATGAAGACCGTAATGCTTTTATGGCAGATGTAGCGCGTGTCACTCGTGCCATGCAAAAAGCTTTCCAGCCGGAAAAGATTAATTATGGTGCTTACTCGGATAAATTGTCTCATTTGCATTTTCATTTGGCACCTAAATATGTGGATGGACCTGATTATGGAGGTATATTCCAAATGAACCCGGGAAAGGTTTATCTGACTGATGCAGAATATCAGGAACTGATTGATGCTGTTAAAGCAAATCTGTAAATGGTATTTTACAATTCACCACAGAGGACACTGAGGACACGGAGGAAATAAAGGGAAAAAGTCTTTTACGAATTATACTCTTAATTACAATTACAGGATACCAGTAGGTATACTTTGATATTCCTCTGTGTCCTCCGTGTCCTCTGTGGTGAACTATTCTTCGAAATCGAAATCAAAGTCAAAATCATCCATAAACTCTGGAGTTGTAAATTCTTCCAGTTCCCGGCGATCTTTTTTGGTCGGGCGTCCGGTTCCACGTGCCCGGTCTACGAACCCGCTGATTTTGCTCATTTCAAGTAATTCATATTGATCGGGCGTCGTTACATTTTCCATCATTTCCGATACAAGTTTGGCTCCTACACGTTTCTCAATCGGTTGTAATACCTTGAATGAGTATGTGATAGGTGGTTTCTTCACTTGAATAACATCACCCGGTTTTATCATACGGGCGGCTTTGACCAGCGAACCGTTGATGGTAATACGTCCTTTTTTGCAGGCTTCTGCTGCAATCGTCCGTGTCTTGAAGATGCGGACAGCCCACATCCATTTATCTATTCTTGCTTCAGCCATTTTAGTTAGTTATTTAGTGATCAGTAATTAGGCGGTTAGTGGACGTTATCATTGATCGCTAACCGTTCATTGCTATTTTTATTTTTATGGAACAGGTTCATCATTTCTTGTTGAACTGGTTCATTGTGATGTCGATACCGGCAAGACAGAAACTTTTGATAATTTCCCCTGCCATCTCCAGTCTTTCATCCATTGTCTTCCAGTCTTCATCAGTGAAGTGACCGAGTACGTAATCGATTTGTCCGCCACGTGGAAAATCACTCCCGATTCCAAAACGCAGACGCGCATAGTTTTGAGTGCCCAGAGTGGCGGCAATATGCTTCAATCCGTTATGGCCTGCATCACTTCCTTTTCCTTTTAGACGTAACGTTCCGAAAGGAAGAGCCAGATCATCTACTACGATCAGCACATTTTCCAGTGGAATATTTTCTTTCTGCATCCAATAGCGAACGGCCAATCCACTCAGGTTCATAAAAGTCGATGGCTTGAGCAGGATCAACTGACGTCCTTTGATAGAAAAGCTGGTGGTGAATCCATAGCGCCCATCCATAAAAGGAGGAGCATTGTTGACTCTGGCCAATGCTTCTACTGTCATGAATCCGATATTATGTCGGGTTTCATGATACTCGGGACCAATGTTTCCCAGTCCGACAACTAAATATTTTATCATCGTTTTTCCGTAAAACAGTTCATTAATATAGAAAGAGAAACGCAGATTAATACAAATTAATGCAGACTGAACATCTGCTTTAATCTGCATTAATCTGCGTTTGAAGTATATCTCTTTACAGGGATAATCTCAAATTACTTGCCAGCGGCTGCTGCTGCACCTCTTGCTGCACGAGTCAACTTAACTGCACATACAACGGCTTCTTTAGCACTAATCAGTTCAAGACCTTCGAAGCTCAATTCGCCAACTTTAACAGTCTTACCCAATCCCAGGTGAGAAACGTTAACGATCAGTTTCTCAGGAATAACATTGTACAAAGCTTTCACTTTGATCTTACGCATCTGCAGTGCAAGTTTACCACCGGCTTTCACACCTTCTGCAAGACCTTCCAACTGTACAGGTACTTCCATTACGATAGGTTTAGCTTCGTCAATCTGATAGAAGTCAACGTGCAGGATAGTATCTTTTACCGGATGGAACTGAATATCTTTCAGGATAGCGTTTACTTTTTTGCCATCGATAACCAGGTCTACAACGTAGATGTGCGGAGTATAAACCAAGTTACGAAGTCCTTCGTTAGTCACTGTGAAGTGAACTACTTCATTACCTCCGTAAAGTACACAAGGTACACCACCGTTTTTACGAATTTCTTTCAAAGCTCTAGCTTGTTCAGAAGAGCGTTCTGCAATTGTTCTTGCAGTTCCTTTTACTTCAATTGATTTCATTTCTTTAAAAATTTGTGTTACTCTAAATTAAGTTAGTTTGCTTAATTCACCATCACACGATGTGGATTATCACACGATGTTGCAAAAAAGCGGTGCAAAAGTACGTCTTTTTTTTGAAATATCAAAGAGTTACTTTCTTAAAAGTCAATATCGATCTTAATTTCGCTCTCTAACTTGTTTTCCCGGGCTTCTTCGATTGCTTTCTGTTCACTTTCTTCATCAGCTTCGGTGTTCAGGCGGGCGATGTATTCGTTCACATCACTGCACTCGATGAAATTGACTGCTTCTTCGAGTCCTGCCATAAACTTCTGAAAGTCCTCCCTATATAGGAAGATTTTGTGTTTTTCGAAACTAACCTGAGAATCGTCACCTTCTCCCGTTATCACTTTTTTACTCTCTGTAATAGCCAGGAACATTTCATCTTTACGATTCTTCTTTACGTCAAGGTAATAGATGCGTTTACCTGCTTTAATGGACTTGGAGAATACAATCTCCTTATCATTCATGTCTGCGCTCATTTTCTTTTTTAAATCTTCCATATCTTTCGGTCCGTTTATAATCGGCTTCAAAATTGGATATTTTTTTTAAACTGTCAAAAGAAAAAGCGCAGAGAATCAAATACTGCATTAAAAAATGTGATTTATTAGTGGAAACTCATTAAAAATATCTACTTTTGCAGTTCGATAACAACAGTATTAATTTGAATTATGATCAACAGAGTTCTTATTCGTCTTAAGATTATACAAATAGTATATGCCTATTATCAAAATGGCAGCAAAAATCTAGACTCAGCGGAGAAAGAGTTATTCTTTAGTCTTTCAAAGGCGTATGACCTTTATAATTATTTGCTAATGCTGATGATAGCATTAACAGAGTATGCACAAAAACGTATTGATGCGGCAAAAGCTAAATTGGCACCTACGAAAGAAGAGTTGTACCCCAACAAGAAATTCGTGGATAACAAATTTATTGCTCAATTGGAAGTCAATAAGCAATTGGTAGAGTTTATAGCCAATCAAAAAAGAACCTGGGCAAACGACCAGGACTTCATCAAGGAGCTTTATGAGAAAATTGTAGAAACCGATATCTATAAAGATTATATGGCTTCTGACGATCACTCATACGAGGCCGATCGTGAATTGTGGAGAAAACTCTATAAAACATACATCTTTAATAATGATTCTCTCGATCAGGTATTGGAAGATCAGAGTCTGTATTGGAATGATGACAAAGAAATTGTAGATACATTCGTCCTGAAAACAATCAAACGTTTTGATGAAAAGAAGGGTGCCAACCAGGAACTGCTTCCGGAATTTAAGGATGACGAAGACCAAGAGTTTGCACGTCGTTTGTTCCGCCGTACTATTTTGAATTCCGACTATTACCGTCATTTGGTTAGTGAGAATACGAAAAACTGGGATCTGGACCGTATTGCATTTATGGACGTTATCATTATGCAGACTGCATTAGCAGAAATTCTTAGTTTCCCGAACATTCCGGTCAGTGTTTCGTTAAATGAATATGTAGAGATAGCGAAGTTGTATAGCACAGCTAAAAGCGGTAGCTTTATCAACGGTACGCTGGATGGAATAGTTAATCAATTAAAAAAAGAAGGTAAGTTGACTAAAAACTGATACCTTTGTCCATATAGTAGAAACTAAAACAGATTATTTATGAACGTATTGACTGTATTATTGCAAGCTCCTGCCGGTGCTGCCGGAGGTGGAAGTATGATGTGGATCATGCTGATAGCTATGTTTGTTATCATGTATTTCTTTATGATCCGTCCTCAGAATAAGAAGCAAAAAGAAATAGCAAATTTCCGTAAATCTCTTCAGGTAAATCAGAATGTGATTACTGCAGGTGGTATTCACGGAACAATCAAGGAAATTACTGACGATTATATAGTACTTGAAATTGCTTCTAATGTAAGGATTAAAATAGACAAGAATTCTATTTTCGCTGATGCTTCAGCTGCTAGCAATCAATCTAAATAATAGTTGATAAATAAGTGCCTATGTTTGATCGTAGGAAAATAGAATATACATATTTAAAACTATCAAAGAAAATTAAGGATTTTCTGCTCAGTGATAAGAGCAGAGAGTTCTTAATTTTTTTATTTTTCTTCCTGATAGCCGGTGGATTTTGGCTGCTTCAGACTCTGAATAGTGACTATGAAGCGGAGTTCTCCATTCCGGTACGAATGAAAGATGTTCCCAATAATGTAGTGCTGACTTCAGAACCACCTTCCGAACTTCGTGTCAGAGTGAAAGATAAAGGTACGGTGCTTCTCAATTATATGTTGGGGAAAAGTTTTTTTCCGGTAAATCTAGGTTTTCTTGATTATAAAGGAAAAGATAATCATGTGAAGATTTACGCATCTGATTTTGAGAAAAAGATATTGAGCCAATTGAATGTGTCCTCTAAAATACTTTCAATCAAGCCGGATACATTAGAGTATATTTATTCTGAAGGAAAGTCTAAGTTAGTACCTGTCCGCTTTCAGGGGAAAGTGACAGCCGGACTTCAATATTATGTATCAGATACGATTTGCAATCCGGACTCTGTATTGGTTTATGCTCCGGAAGGAATTCTGGATACTATCACCACCGCATATACTCAAAAGATAAATCTGGAGAATATTTCAGATACAACCCGGCGACGAATTCCGCTGAATTCTGAAAGAGGGGTGAAGTTTGTTCCGGCTTCGGTAGAAATGACCTTTCCGGTAGATATTTATACGGAGAAAACAGTAGAGGTGCCATTGCACGGAGTTAACTTCCCGGCCGATAAGGCATTGCGTACCTTCCCTTCCAAAGTTCAGATTACTTTTCAGGTGGGGTTGAAGCGGTTTCGCAGCATAAAAGCAAGCGATTTTATCATCAATATTTCTTACGAAGAGTTGTTGAAGCTCGGTTCTGATAAATATACGGTTAAATTGAAGTCCTTTCCGAGCGGAATCAATCAAATCCGTATTGTTCCTGAGCAAGTAGACTTCTTGATAGAACAAATTACTTCTAATGTCGATTAAGATTGGTATAACCGGTGGTATCGGTAGCGGAAAGAGTGTAGTTTCCAGGCTATTTGGAATAATGGGAATTCCTGTTTATATTTCAGATGTAGAAGCAAAACGTATCACGCAGACAGACCCGGTGATTTGCCGGGAACTTTGTGCGCTGGTCGGCCAGAATGTGTTTCAAAATGGTGTGTTGAATCGTTCTTTGCTGGCATCCTATATGTTCGGTCATCCGGATCGTGTGCAGAAAGTGAATGAAATTATTCATCCACAGGTGAAGGAAGATTTTCGTCGGTGGACTGCCCGGTTCGGGGGTGAACAATTGGTCGGTATGGAGTCTGCCATACTTGTGGAAGCCGGTTTCAGGAATGAAGTTGATTTTCTGGTTATGGTGTATGCGCCGTTGGAAGTGAGACTGGAGCGCGCCATAAAGCGGGATTGTTCATCGAGAGAACAGGTAATGAAGCGTATTGAAGCACAAATGAGTGATGAAGTTAAGAGAAGTCATGCTGATTTCGTGATAGTCAATGATGATGAAACAGCGTTAATTCCGCAGGTTTTGGAGCTTATTTCTTTGCTATCTAAAAATAATCATTACCTTTGCTCCGCAAAAAAATAATTAATAAATAAAAGGATATATACTATGTTGAAGACTATCTTGTCTATCTCAGGTAAACCGGGATTATACAAACTTATTTCGCAAGGAAAAAATATGTTGATTGTTGAATCAGTCAATGCTGAGAAGAAACGTTTCCCCGCTTATGGTAATGAAAAAATTATTTCTTTGGCCGATATAGCAATGTACACGGACGATGCAGAAGTTCCTTTGTATGATGTGCTGGAATCTATAAAAGAGAAAGAAAAATCAGCGCAGGCTTCTATCGATCCTAAAAAGGCTACACCTGAACAATTGCGTGAATACTTGGCTGAGGTATTGCCTAACTTTGATCGTGAACGCGTATATGTAGCCGATATCAAGAAATTGGTAGCCTGGTATAACATCTTGATTTCTAATGGAATTACAGAATTCAAACCGGAAGGCGAAGTTAAGGAAGAAGTGACTGCAGAATAATTTGTATCGTTTATTTAAACGAAATAAAAACATGATAATCATTTGAGGTGGTTATCATGTTTTTTTTGTATAAATGCTTGTGAATTCGGAAAATATTAGTATTATTTGGGTTATCTTTTACTATAATAAATATCTTCTACTTATATTGTAAATAATGATGCTTTTTATGTATCTTTGTCGCTGTTCACTATTCTTGAGAATGATAGGTAAATATTGGGTATGGAGACAATAACAAATAAAGAAGTAAACGTCCATTTGGACAATGAAAAAGGGACATTATGCCTGACGCGTTTGTTGGCAGGTACAATGGTATTCCTTTACGATTCACAGGGAGAGCTAAAAGGCAAACATAAATTTGCTTTGCCTTCATTGACTATGGAAATCCCTCAACAGGGTACCTATGTTTTGGTAATGAGTCATCCGAACTGCCAACCGGAAGTCCGGAGGTTTACATATTCAGGGATATAAATAATGCCGGTATGCTTAATAAGAAGCATACCGGCATTCTATTTAAATGGAAACTCTTAATTTCTGAATACCAATCCGTCTCCACCAGCGTCAACGGTAATTGCTTTGCTGCGGTCGACTTCCTGGGAAAGTAACTTTTTGGATAAATCGTTCAACAGATAACGTTGAATAGCCCTCTTTACCGGACGAGCTCCAAATTCAGGATCATATCCCACTTGAGATAAGAAGTCCAATGCTCCTTCCGTGAGTTTTAGTTCCACTCCGTTTTCGGCAAGCATTTTCTGTACTCCCTTGATTTGTAAGAGTACGATCTGCTTGATTTCCTTTTCGTTCAATGGTAAGAACATGATCGTTTCATCAATACGGTTCAGGAATTCCGGGCGAATCGTCTTTTTCAACATATTCAAGACTTCCTTCTTCGTTTCTTCAATCACTTCTTCTTTATTGGAACCGTGCAACTTTTCCATCTGACTTTGTATATAAGAACTACCCATATTCGAAGTCATGATGATGATGGTATTCTTGAAGTTGACTACCCTTCCTTTATTGTCAGTCAGTCGTCCGTCATCCAATACCTGTAACAGGATATTGAAAACATCCGGATGGGCTTTTTCTATTTCGTCAAACAGGACAACAGAGTAAGGTTTCCGACGTATAGCTTCTGTCAGCTGACCGCCTTCATCATATCCTACGTATCCCGGAGGCGCTCCGACTAAACGGGAAACACTATGCTTTTCCTGATACTCGCTCATGTCGATACGAGTCATCATCGTTTCGTCATCGAACAGGAATTCCGCCAATGCCTTCGCCAGTTCGGTCTTACCTACACCGGTGGTTCCGAGGAAAATGAACGAGCCAATCGGACGTTTCGGATCCTGTAATCCGGCACGACTACGGCGCACGGCATCTGCCACGGCTTCAATCGCTTCATCCTGACCGATTACACGTTGATGGAGTTCTTCTTCCAGGTGCAATAGTTTGTCTTTCTCACTTTGCAGCATCTTGCTGACAGGAATACCTGTCCAACGGGAAACAACATCGGCAATATCCTCCGCATCTACCTCTTCCTTAATCATGGCCTTATCGCCTTGCATATCACGTAGCTGCTTTTGAGTATCTTCTATCTCTTTGTCCAAAGCCTGAAGTTTACCGTAACGGATTTCGGCTACTTTACCATAGTCACCTTCACGTTCTGCTTTTTCTGCTTCAAATTTAAGATTCTCTATTTCAACCTTATTCTGCTGGATTTTATCCATCAGTGTTTTTTCACTCTGCCATTTGGCTTTAAAGGACTTTTCCTGTTCTTTAAGTTCGGCAAGCTCCTTACCGATGATTTCCAGTTTCGGTTTATCGTTTTCACGTTTGATAGCTTCCCGTTCGATTTCCAACTGCTTGATTTTGCGGGAGATTTCATCCAGTTCTTCAGGAACAGAATCTACCTCCATACGCAGTTTGGCTGCGGCTTCATCCATCAGGTCAATGGCTTTGTCCGGCAGGAAACGGTCGGTGATATAACGGCTGCTCAATTCGACGGCTGCAATGATTGCATCATCTTTGATACGTACATGGTGATGGTTCTCGTAACGCTCTTTCAGTCCACGAAGGATAGAAATGGTACTCAAGTTGTCCGGTTCATCCACTTGTACGATTTGGAAACGACGCTCCAAAGCTTTGTCCTTTTCGAAGTATTTTTGATATTCGTCGAGGGTTGTTGCTCCGATGGAACGTAATTCTCCACGAGCTAAGGCAGGTTTTAGAATGTTTGCGGCATCCATGGCGCCCTCACCCTTGCCGGCTCCTACCAGTGTATGAATCTCATCAATGAACAGAATAATATCACCTTCTGATTTCTTCACTTCATTGACAACTGATTTCAGCCGTTCTTCAAACTCACCTTTATACTTTGCACCGGCAACCAGTGCCCCCATATCCAGTGAATAGACCTGTTTGTTTTTCAGGTTTTCAGGTACATCTCCTCGAAGAATACGATGTGCCAAGCCTTCTACGATCGCTGTCTTACCAGTTCCCGGTTCACCGATTAGAATCGGGTTGTTTTTTGTACGGCGGCTCAATATCTGGAGTACCCGGCGGATTTCTTCATCACGTCCGATTACAGGATCCAGTTTTCCGCTACGGGCAGCTTCATTCAGGTTGATAGCGTACTTTTCCAATGATTGATAAGTGTCTTCACTGGATTGTGATGTTACTTTTTCTCCTTTCCTCAACTCGCTGATGGCATTGCGTAATTCTTTTTCCGTCATACCGGCATCTTTCAAGATAGTGGAGACGGTACTTTTTACAGTCAGCAATGCCAGTATGATATGTTCTAATGAAACAAACTCGTCGCCCATTTCTTTAGAATACTGCGTTGCTTTCTGCAATACTTCGTTGGATTCACGACTTAGATACGGTTCTCCGCCGGATACTTTGGGCAGGGAGTCGATTTGTTTATCGACAACGAGAGCTACCTGCTGTCCGTTCATGCCAAGTTTCTGGAAGATGAAGTTAGTGACATTTTCACCTACCTTCATTACTCCCTGCATGATGTGGACAGGTTCAATGGCTTGTTGCCCCCGGCTTTGTACGAGGTTCACGGCCTCCTGTACCGCTTCTTGAGATTTGATGGTAAAATTGTTAAAGTTCATATCTTTGTTCTCCTTTCTTATTTCACGTTTTAATAACACCTAAGAGGGCGCAAAAGATTTGCCAAGTATAAAAATATGACAAAATAGCATGAGTATTAAGGAGTTAAAGGACAAAATGACCTTTTTTATCCGGGAGTAACTGACGAATTTGCTATCAAATATCATTTGCTACATGATACGCTTGTTTGTGTAATCTTGGCCTGTGATGAAAGAAAATAAATATTGAAAAGTGGATAAATAAAAGTATTGTAGTATCTTTATCCGCTGTAATAATATAGATGGTATATGAGTGATAAGCCCCAAATAAAACTTGCTGAAACAGTGGTGTTGATTGACGCTGCTTTTTTGAATTTTGTAATAACGGATATAAAAGGATATTTTGAAGAGACTTTGCATCGTTCTTTACAAGAGATAGACCTTTCGATGTTGACTACCTATATAACCTTGGATGCAGGGATTACAGAAGGGAAGAACGAGGTACAATTTCTTTTTGTGTATGATAAAGAATCCAGTCGATTGCAATATTGCCAACCTTCCGATTTGCAGGAAGAATTGAATGGAGTTGCGTTTCAGAGCCCTTATGGCGAATATTCTTTTGCTAGCGTTCCGTCGGAAGGAATGGTGTCAAGAGAAGATTTGTTTTTGGATTTACTCTCTATCGTTTCCGATTCGGCAGACGTGAAAAGGATGATCGTTATTTCTTTCAATGAGGAGTATGGAAAGAAAGTGACTGATGCTTTGCATGAAGTGAAAGGCAAAGAGGTCATTCAATTCCGTATGAATGAGCCGGAACTTCCGGTGGATTATAAATGGGATATGCTGGCTTTCCCTGTCATGCAGGCGTTGGGGATAAAAGCGGAAGAATTGCAATAACTATTGTGCTTTTATTCTTTCTGTAATTCATTATTCGTCATTGATTTCTTAACTGTTTTAATCATAATTGCCGTGTCCGATTTTCGTTTAAAAGTATTTCAGAGCGTAGCGAAGAATCTAAGCTTTACGAAGGCTTCGCAAGAATTGTTTGTCAGCCAACCTGCTATTACCAAACATATTCAGGAACTGGAGACTTACTATCAAGCTCGTTTGTTCGACCGTCAAGGGAGCAAAATCTCATTGACTAAGGCCGGAGAATTGCTGCTGAAACATAGCGAGAAAATCCTGGACGATTATAAACAGTTGGAATATGAGATGCATCTGTTGCATAATGAATATATCGGTGAACTGAAATTGGGAGCCAGCACTACGATTGCACAATATGTACTTCCTCCTTTGTTGGCGAACTTTATAGCCAAGTTTCCGCAAATTAATCTTTCTTTGATTAATGGAAATTCCCGCGGAGTGGAAGCTGCCTTGCAAGAGCATCGGATTGATTTGGGATTGGTCGAAGGGATCTTCCGCCTACCTAATCTGAAATATACTCCATTTTTGCAAGATGAACTGGTTGCCGTGGTGCATACACAGAGTAAGTTAGCTGTCTCGGATGAGATTACTCCGGAAGATTTGCTGAATATTCCTTTGGTTTTGCGGGAGAGGGGTTCCGGTACGTTAGATGTATTTGAACGTGCCTTATTGCAACATAATCTCAAACTTTCTTCTTTAAATGTATTGATGTATCTCGGTAGTACAGAGAGTATCAAACTTTTTTTGGAACATACAGACTGTATGGGAATTGTTTCTATCCGTTCGGTGCATAAAGAGCTTGTAGCTGGTAATCTCCGTGTAGTCGAAATAAAAGGAATGCCGATGCTGCGCGAATTTAACTTTGTACAACTGCAAGGGCAGGAGGGAGGATTGTCACAGGTATTTATGCGTTTCGCCGGACATCATAGTAAAAGCCTGTAAGTTTGTCTTTTTCTCTCGTGCAGGCTTAGGTAGGGTTCCCCAGAATGAGAAAAATGATTTTCATTTCTCATATTCTCATAATCACTATATAATAATTTTATAACCAGTTGATTACCGAATGAGAAACGTTTTGAGAAAGCCTATTTCTCATAGTTTCTTTAGTGAAATAGGCCTCAAAACAGTTATTTCTCATCTATTTCCGGGGTATTTCTCATACTGTTATTCACTTTGTTCTGCTGTTTTTTTCTTTATATATACCCTGTGTGCTCCTCTTCCAGTGATTTCTATTCCAGAATCCGGTTGATGTCCCCACTGTCTTAGTTCGTTGGTTGCTGCTGTTTGCAACAATCCTGTTAGTTTGCGATATTCCCAAACGGTCAGGAAGGGATGTTCATCCAGATACTTTAGAGCTAATGCCAGTCGTTGTTCCGATGTGAATTTTTTAGAGGAGCGTTGTTTTTTCCAGGGTGCTCTTTCCAGTTGGCATCTTTCGCTGATATTTCTCACCATTTCTCGGTCTACCCGAAAGTTTACACCTCCTATAAAGATACTTTGTGCGTTGCGATGAGTTCCACCTTCTTCCGGATCTTCCCGCTCCTTGTCTCTGCCTAAGGTAAGAGAGGGAGTAAACGTTCCTATTCCGTCTATTTTTACTGAACGTCCTTCTGCCATCAGATGCGCCATTTCAATCGCGGTTTGAAGTAGTACGCCTTCTATGTCTCCTGCACTGAATCCACTGACGTCACCAACTCGTTGCGCTAACTCTTTTATGCTTGCATTATCTATCCGCGCAAATTTAGGATAAGTAATTCTTTTGCCTGTTTTCTGAAGATCGGGCATCTCCTCTATGATATATCTTGCCATATCATCTATTGTTTAAAGTGTTAATAGATAAGTTCTTTTGTATTAGAGGCAAACTTCCTTTCTTCTAATAGTAAAGTTCTTGTTGATTAATTATAAACTATAAATGCAACTTTTGTTTTTATAATTGAAGCTTGCATTTATAAAAACAAAGCTTTCATTTTTATAATCAAAGCTTGCATTTATAGTTTGTTCCTATGCAAAGATAAGTTTTCTATTTGACAAAAAGAAGTTTATCCTTAATAAAGAAGAAGTTTTCTATTAATAGTTTGAGAGGGAATGAAGATGATTAACGAGAAAGGATATAGCGGGATTTTATGCTTAATATATTATTTCCTAAAAAGTGGATGCAATGTTTCTGTTAGTTTTTAGAAAAGTGTATATTTGTGATATTATGAATCATAAAGTATAACTGATAAATAATTAGGTGCGATGGATGATAAATTGAATATATTGTGGACCACTGATAACAGAGACACCATTTTTAATATGCTCTCTATGTATGCGGTAAACTCTGTTAATAGAGGTTGGTGGAAGCATCTGAATATTATTCTTTGGGGAGCATCCGTGAAGTTGGTAGCTAATGATACCCAAGTACAAACTGAAGTTTTGGAAATGATACAAACTGGTATAACTATTGAAGCCTGTCAAGATTGTTGTGAAACATTTGGTGTGACTTCGATTATAAAGAATCTAGGCATTGATGTTAAATATATGGGTGCACCATTTACTCAATATATAAAAGATGGAGAAAAGATTCTGACTATTTAGATTGTTGCTATTAAATTTAGAAAGTGGACCAATGGGACATACTAATATCATGCAAGCTGAAGAAAATGATTTGGTAAACATTTTATCTTTGCAAAAGAAATCTTTTATGGTGGTGGCCGAACGAATGAATAAATTCGATTTTCCCCCTTTGTTGCAAAATCAGGATGAGATTTGTGATGAGTATCAGACAGGCATTATTCTAAAATACGTATCAGATGATGGACAGATTGTAGGTTCTGTCAGGGGATGTATGGATGAAAATAGAGTATGTCATATTGGTAAATTGATAGTGCATCCCGATTTTCAGAATAAAGGCATAGGTAGAGAACTTATGACTGAAATAGAACGATTATTTCCTCACTGTCATAAGTTCTCTCTTTTTACGGGCGAAGAGACACCCAATACTTTGCATCTATATAGCAAAGTCGGTTATAATATTGTATGTAGAAAAGAAATGGAGGGTATCAGCATGATTATTATGGAAAAAGAAAAACTTACTTATAGAGATTTTACGTCTGACGATTTAGAAACTGTTTGTAAATTACCTCGAAACAAGCAGGAACTGTTTTTTATGTTTCCTAAAGCTGATTTTCCTTTAACAATCGATCAATTAAAGAATACAATAAAAGATAGATTTGATTCGACTGTTGTTTTATTTAATAATGAAGTAGTAGGGTTTGCAAACTTCTATGAGGTAAGAGAATCTCAATATTGTGCTATTGGAAATGTAATAGTAAGTCCTTGTTTTCGTAATCGTGGTGTTGGCACATTTCTGATAAATACTATGGAATATATTGGGAAAAAGCAATATAATGTATCGGAGCTTCATTTGTCTTGCTTTGATACTAATACGAATGGGCTTCTGTTATATACTAAATTAGGATATAAACCCTATGAAATAGAGAAGTATATTAATAAGGAAAACGAAGTCTCGGCTTTAATAGAATTGAAAAAAGTGCTGTGATTCGAAATAAATCACTTATTTGATTCTATTATCTCCTAAAAGTATGATAACTTAAAAAAAATGCGAGAAGTATCTATGACTGACTATAACTTACAACGATTTTTAGATGCTCAGCGAGGGGATTATGAACAAGCCCTTGCAGAAGTTAGAAACGGGCGGAAATATTCCCATTGGATTTGGTATATATTTCCTCAACTGAAAGGATTGGGCATGAGTTATAATTCACAGTATTATGGTCTTAGCGGCAAAGAAGAGGCTGAAGCATATCTTGCCCATCCAATTTTGGGAGAAAGACTGCGTGAAATAACGTCTGTTTTTCTTCAATTGAAGAATAAAACGGCGCAGGAAGTTTTCGGTTCGTTAGATGCGGTGAAAGTATTGTCATGTATGACGCTTTTTAATGAAGTTGCTTCGGATGATTTGTTTCAGCAAGTGATCGACCGTTATTATCAGGGTAAAGTGGATGAGACAACAAAAAGAAAATTGGAATAATAACTAATACTAATTTATATGGGCTGTTTAATGAATCTATTATGGCTGTTGCTTGGTGGTATCTTTACCGCTGTCGAATACCTCATTTCGAGTTTATTGATGATGCTGACCATTATCGGCATTCCTTTTGGAATGCAAACATTGAAGTTGGCCGGACTTGCTTTATGGCCTTTCGGTAAAGAAGTCAGAAGTGGGAACCGTTCCGGTGGCTGCCTCTATATATTGATGAATATCCTGTGGATATTTCTGGGTGGCATTTGGATCTGTCTGTCACATTTGGTTTTCGGGGCTGTATTGTGCATTACCATTATCGGAATCCCTTTTGGATTGCAACACTTCAAGTTGGCAGCTTTGGCATTATCACCTTTTGGGAAAGACATTGTAACAGTGTAAGAGTAGTTGGGAGAGAATCTGCTTATAATTAAAAGTTATAATGCATAATTAGAAACTATTGGCGGGTCTTGATTGTTTACCGTACCTTTGCGCCCGGAAAACAATTAAAGATAAAAGATATGATTTCAACAGCTACAAAAACTTTGCAGTCAAATAATAAAATGATTTATGTTGCACTGCTTTCCACTCTGACTTTTTTCCTGTTTTTAGACTATATTCCGGGATTGGAAGCATGGTCGGCTTGGGTAACTCCTCCGGTTGCTTTGTTCCTCGGACTTATTTTTGCATTAACTTGCGGACAAGCGCATCCAAAGTTTAATAAGAAAACATCGAAATATCTGTTGCAGTATTCAGTAGTAGGACTGGGATTCGGTATGAATCTTCATTCTGCTTTAGCTTCCGGTAAGGAAGGTATGGAATTTACGGTTATTTCAGTAATCGGAACATTGGTGATTGGCTGGTTCATCGGACGTAAGTTATTTAAAATAGACCGGAATACAGCTTATCTTATCAGTTCGGGAACCGCTATCTGTGGCGGTAGTGCTATTGCAGCAGTGGGACCGGTGTTGAAAGCGAAGGACAGTGAAATGTCTGTGGCATTAGGTACAATCTTTATCTTGAACGCTATTGCACTTTTCATTTTCCCTGCCATTGGTCATGCATTGAATATGGATCAACAACAGTTCGGAACATGGGCAGCTATTGCCATTCATGATACCAGTTCTGTAGTAGGTGCGGGAGCTGCCTATGGAGAAGAAGCATTGAAAGTGGCTACTACTATCAAATTGACCCGTGCTCTTTGGATTATCCCGATGGCTTTTGCTACCTCATTTATATTCAAGAGCAAAGGACAAAAGATCAGTATTCCATGGTTTATCCTCTTCTTTGTATTGGCATTGGTGGTAAATACTTATTTACTGGATGGAGTGCCACAATTAGGAGCAGCTATCAACGGTATTGCCCGTAAGACTTTGACGATAACTATGTTCTTTATCGGTGCTTCTCTTTCTATTGATGTTTTGAAAGCTGTTGGAATTAAACCTCTGATTCAAGGAATATTGCTTTGGGTAATTATCAGCTTGAGTACATTGGCATACATTTATTTTGTATAAGAGAGATAAAAGAGAGAATGATATAAAAGAGAAAAAGGTGGGAGAATGATCGTAAACGACTTTCTCCCACCTTTATTTATTAGCTTTCAGTTTACGGATAAGCAGATTCAAAGCGAATTATTTCTTCTTCAATTCTTCAAAAATCAGTCCTTCCAGTTCTTCTGCCAGTTCAGGATTATCCATAATGCATTGTTTAGCAGCATCACGTCCTTGTCCTAGCTTGGTGTCGTTGTAACTATACCATGAACCGCTCTTCTTGATGATCCCTAAGTCAGCACCCAAGTCGATGATTTCTCCGGAGTGGGAGATACCTTCACCGAACATGATGTCAAATTCAGCTTTGCGGAAAGGAGGCGCTACTTTGTTTTTCACTACTTTCACTTTGGTCAGTTTACCAAGAATCTCTTCACCATCTTTGATGGGTTGGCTGCCACGGATATCCAAACGTACAGAAGCATAAAACTTCAAAGCGTTACCACCGGTAGTTGTTTCCGGGTTACCGAACATAACACCGATCTTTTCACGCAACTGGTTAATGAAAATGCAAGTCGTACGTGTCTTACTCACTGCAGCTGTCAGCTTACGAAGTGCCTGAGACATCAAACGTGCCTGAAGACCTACCTTGTTGTCACCCATGTCACCTTCGATTTCCGCTTTAGGAGTCAGTGCGGCTACAGAGTCGATAACGATGATGTCGATAGCAGAAGAACGGATCAGTTGTTCTGCAATTTCCAAAGCCTGTTCTCCATTGTCCGGTTGAGAGATATAAAGATCATCAATGTTCACTCCCAGCTTAGATGCATAGAAACGGTCGAAAGCGTGTTCGGCATCAATGAAAGCAGCGATACCGCCAGCCTTCTGCGCTTCAGCAATGGCATGAATAGCCAATGTCGTTTTACCGGATGATTCCGGGCCATAGATTTCGATAATTCTACCTCTTGGGTAACCTCCAACGCCAAGTGCCACGTTCAAGGCAATAGAACCTGTCGGGATCACTTCTACTTGTTCAACACTATTATCACCCATTTTCATGATAGAACCTTTACCGAAGCTCTTTTCTATCTTTTCCATGGCAGCCTGTAAGGCTTTTAGTTTTTCGCTTGATGCCATTTTATTATCTGTTTCAAAATTAAGTTCATCTTTCTTTGCCATACCTTATCTAATATAATTAATGGAGTTATTGATTTAAAATCTGTGAGGCATGTTCCTTGGTCTTCACTTCTTTTGGAGTGATAATCCGTTCTACGATTCCCTCTTCATTAATCAGGAAAGTAGTGCGGAAAGTACCCATGTAAGCACGTCCGTACAGTTTCTTTTCTCCCCATACGCCAAATTCTTCCACTAACTTTTTGTCAGTGTCGGCAATCAGGGTAAAAGGAAGATTGTTCTTTTCGATAAATTTCTGGTGCGACTTTTCATTGTCTACGCTGACACCGATTACTTCATAGCCGGCTTTACGTAGTTCGGAATAGTTGTCGCGTAGATTACACGCTTGTGCGGTGCAACCCGATGTACTGTCCTTCGGGTAGAAGTACAACACAATCTTTTTTCCTTTATAAGCACTTAAACGGATTTCTTCGCCTTTTTCATTGATGCCTAAGATTTCCGGTGCTTTATCTCCTACGTTTATCATAACTATCTTTTTAATGAACAGGTCTACTCTTATAATTCCAGATTTTTGTCGAACTCTTCATGCCAGGGAAGACCTTGCTTATTGAGTTGTTCCATAAACGGATCCGGATTGAACTCTTCTACGTTGTTTACACCCGGGCGTTTCCACTCACCTTTGAAGAACATCATGGCTCCGATCATTGCCGGAACTCCGGTGGTGTAGCTCACTCCTTGCATACCAGTTTCCCGGTAAGCTTCCTGATGGCTGCAGTTGTTGTATACATAATAAGTACGTTCCTTGCCATCTTTCAAACCGCGGATACGACAACCGATAGAGGTTTCTCCTTCGTAGTTTTCTCCTAAATCCTGCGGGTTAGGCAATACAGCTTTCAAGAATTGCAGCGGCACAATCTTCACTCCGTTGTAATCAACTTCGTCGATTCGTGCCATACCGATGTTTTGGATAACGCGTAAGTGAGTTAAATACTCTTGTCCGAAAGTCATCCAGAAACGTGCACGTTTGATGGTCGGGTAATGTTTCACCAATGACTCCAGTTCTTCGTGATAAAGAAGATAAGAATCACGGGGACCGATGTTCGGATATGTCAGGTCTTTATGGATTTCCAGCGGACCGGTAGTTACCCATTTGCCATTTTCATAATAGCGTCCGTTCTGCGTAATTTCGCGGATGTTGATTTCCGGATTGAAGTTCGTAGCAAATGCTTTATGATGGTTACCCGCATTACAGTCTACAATGTCCAGATATTGAATCTCATCAAAATAATGTTTAGCTGCATAAGCGGTATAGATGCCACTTACTCCCGGGTCGAATCCGCAACCGAGAATAGCTGTCAGACCTGCTTCTTTGAAGCGATCGTGGTAAGCCCACTGCCAACTGTATTCAAAGTGAGCTTCATCCTTCGGCTCGTAGTTAGCGGTGTCCAGATAGTTCACTCCAGCTTTCAGACAAGCTTCCATAATAGTCAGATCCTGATAAGGGAGAGCCACATTAATCACCATTTCCGGTTTGAAATCGTTGAATAAGGCTACCAGCTCATCTACATTGTCTGCATCAACTTTAGCTGTTTTTATATTGGGGTTACCTATTGCCTCGACGATTTTATCGCATTTCTCTTTCGTACGGCTGGCAATCATGATATCTGTAAATACATCGGCATTTTGTGCCACTTTGTGCGCAACGACAGTGCCAACACCGCCCGCACCAATAATAAGAACTCTACCCATTTCGTTAATTGCGAATTAAAATATTAAGAATATTGGAATTGTTAGCTTTGCAAATATACGTGATTATTTTCAGATAATCATTCGCAGCTACTCCATTTTTATTTGTAACGCTGCAAGGTTCCATTTTCAAAATCCAGTGTTTTGCCATTGTAGAACCAAGTTTCGAAACGATTGTCTTTTTTTAGCTCGATTTCTATCGGATCACCAATGGATAAACGACATTCCACTGTACTCATGCCCGTCTCCAGATCTCCCCGGGAGATAATCTGCCAACGATTTTCTGTGATACCCGGATATTTTTTATGTATATCTTCGAATCCGAAAAAGTCTTCGATATAATTTTCATTTCTGACGATAACATCATATTTCAGATCGGTTTCCAATTCATAGATTGCTCCGTCCTTGTCTTCTAATGAGAGAACAGCCAGACTGCCGGGAGGAGATAATCTAATATCTTTGATTTGCAGAACTGTATATCGGGGCAGGTGAACGCGTGATTCGGTCTGCTTGTCTTCAAAAGATATGATTCTTTTGGCTGGCAGCACCTTTTTAGGATAAACTGTCATTCCCATATATTTGTTTTTCAGGCTTTCGATAGTGCCCAGGCTCTTATTGGTGAAACTGAATGCATTTGAGAAATATTTCATTCTCTTTTCTCCTTGAAAATCATTCAGGTCCATGCCGGAGTTTGTTCGTGAGAGGGCAACTTCCAGATAATAAGAATGTCCCTGTGTGTCTTTGAATACGATTTTTGCCGGATATGCCTGACTGCCGACTCCGATAGCGGTAATCGTTGCTTCCGTATTGACGGGAATGGCTATATCCCGGTAGCCGGAATAATTGTTGGCATCGTCTATCCGGACACTTTCTGCTTGTATATAGACTGTTTTTCCTACCAACAGTTCTTTTGCAGTATCCACATCTTTCAGATAAACCAATCCGTTGATGCCGGCACGGGGAGCCTTTTCGGAGATCTCCTCCAGCCGCATATTCTTTATCTCATAATAATATTTTCCTCCCTCACATTCGAAGATGAAGCGGGTGGAGTAGTTAGTCCCGTTGGAGATATTTTGAGCTTTCTCTTCAGTTCCTGTGAAAGTGAGTATTTTATGTTTCAGCAGGCTGTTGTCTACCCCTTTCTCGGTGTCATAGCTGGAAAGGGTGGGAAGGAACATGCTCCGTGGAGATGGAACGAACATAAATTTCATTCCGGGTGTCCATTTGCCCAGCGGTAGCAGCGGAAAATTACTCCTGATAAACTGTTCTTCTTGACCTACAGGGATTTCCTGTGCGGAAGGAGTAGTGACGATATAATCGCTTTGAGCTGTGATAGGAGGCGTAACACAGCAGAATAGAATCAAAGACAGGACAATTATTCTCATATTTGTTTACTTTAAGTGAACTATGTAAATTGTTCGTTTGTTGTATATTTATTGGCAAATGTATATATTTTATGTTGCATTGGATATTATTTCCCAATCTTTTGATATCTTTGCCCCCGATTTTAACTTAAACGTTATAACAATATGAAGAAAGTATTTGTTTCAATTTGCATTGCTGGTGCAGCACTTGCAATGTCTTCGTGCCGTTCGGTTGAGAAGGCAATTCCCCTGTCATCTATCAATGGTGAATGGAATATCATAGAAGTCAATGGCTCGAAAATCACTCCGGGCGAAAGTAAATCCCTTCCTTTTATCGCTTTTGATACAGCAACCGGTCGTGTGTCCGGCAATAGCGGCTGTAATCGGATGATGGGTAGCTTCGATGTAAATGCGAAGCCGGGAAGTCTTGAACTTACAGGAATGGCTAGTACCCGGATGATGTGTCCGGATATGACTACTGAAAATAATGTATTGAATGCTTTTGCGCAAGTAAAAGGATATAAGAAGGCAGGTAAAGACAAAATGTATCTTTGCAATTCGTCCAACCGCCCGGTTGTCGTTCTACAAAAGAAGGAGGCTGATGTGAAACTTTCGGTTTTGAATGGAGAATGGAAAATTAAAGAAGTGAATGGTGAGGCAATTCCTTCCGGAATGGAAAAACAACCTTTCATTGCTTTTGATGTGAAGAAAAAGACAATTCATGGCAATGCCGGATGTAATCTGATTAATGGCGGTTTTGAAACCAGTACCAGTAATGCCAAATCTATTTCTTTCCCGGGAGTAGCGAGCACAATGATGGCTTGTCCGGACATGGAAACAGAAGGTAAGGTGCTGAAAGCTATCAATGAGGTGAAGTCATTCGATGTGTTGTCCGGTGGTGGCATTGGCTTGTATGATGCAAATGGCGCATTGGTCATCGTGCTGGAAAAGTAATAAATAGATTATCTATATAATAGGATATGCCTGTGTCGCACATGATGACACAGGCATATTTTTTTTCTTTTCATCGAACCAGAGCCGTCTGCATTTGTTTAAAGAAACAGTTGCTGACTGGCTTTGAATATGACTATGTCAGCAGTGTCTATTTATTAAAACTGTCTTTTTGGCAGATATTATGTCATGCATTCGTATAATTTCCTTTTGGCACACGGTTTGCTTTTTAGTAAGCGTCCGTTCGCGACGAGGCTCGCTGATAAGAGCCGGAGAAACAACCGGACAAAAAGAAATCATAGAATAAATAATAAATAAAAAATAACGATCATGGGAAAAATTATTGGTATTGACTTAGGAACTACAAACTCTTGTGTTGCCGTATTTGAAGGTAACGAACCTGTAGTAATTGCAAACAGTGAAGGTAAACGTACGACTCCTTCTGTTGTCGCTTTCGTAGATGGCGGTGAACGTAAGGTAGGAGATCCTGCAAAACGTCAGGCTATTACGAATCCTACACGTACAATCTTCTCTATCAAACGTTTCATGGGTGAAACTTGGGATCAGGTGCAAAAAGAGGTGACTCGTGTTCCTTATAAAGTAGTGAAAGGTGACAATAACACTCCGCGTGTTGACATTGACGGACGTCTGTACACTCCGCAGGAAATCTCTGCTATGATTCTTCAGAAGATGAAGAAGACTGCTGAAGACTATCTTGGACAGGAAGTGACAGAAGCAGTTATCACCGTTCCTGCATATTTCTCCGACTCTCAACGTCAGGCTACTAAAGAAGCCGGACAGATTGCCGGTCTGGAAGTAAAACGTATTGTAAACGAACCGACAGCCGCTGCTCTTGCTTACGGTCTGGATAAGGCTCACAAAGATATGAAGATTGCTGTATTCGACCTTGGTGGTGGTACATTCGATATCTCTATCCTTGAATTTGGTGGTGGTGTGTTTGAAGTACTTTCTACAAATGGTGATACTCATCTGGGTGGCGATGACTTCGACCAGGTAATCATCAACTGGTTGGTACAGGAATTCAAGAATGACGAAGGTGCTGACTTGACTCAGGATCCGATGGCTTTGCAACGTCTGAAAGAAGCTGCTGAAAAAGCTAAGATTGAGCTTTCTTCTTCTACAAGTACAGAAATCAACTTGCCGTATATCATGCCGGTAGGTGGTGTGCCTAAGCACTTGGTGAAGACTTTGACTCGTGCAAAATTCGAATCTCTGGCTCACGAATTGATTCAGGCTTGTCTTGAACCATGTAAGAAAGCAATGAGCGATGCAGGTTTGAACAATGCTGATATTGATGAAGTAATCCTTGTTGGTGGTTCTTCCCGTATTCCGGCTGTTCAGAAGTTGGTAGAAGATTTCTTCGGCAAGACTCCTTCTAAAGGTGTGAATCCGGATGAAGTGGTAGCTATTGGTGCTGCTGTACAGGGTGCTGTTTTGACAGATGAAATCAAAGGTGTAGTATTATTGGATGTTACTCCGTTGTCAATGGGTATCGAAACACTGGGTGGTGTAATGACTAAGTTGATCGACGCTAACACTACCATCCCGGCTCGCAAGAGTGAAACATTCTCTACTGCTGCCGATAACCAGACGGAAGTTACTATCCACGTATTACAGGGAGAACGTCCGATGGCTGCGCAGAACAAATCAATCGGTCAGTTCAACTTGACAGGTATTGCTCCGGCTCGCCGTGGTGTTCCTCAAATTGAGGTTACATTTGATATCGATGCCAACGGTATCTTGAAAGTATCTGCAAAAGATAAGGCTACCGGTAAGGAACAGGCTATCCGTATCGAAGCATCCAGCGGTTTGAGCAAGGAAGAAATCGAAAAGATGAAGGCTGAAGCTGAAGCTAATGCTGAAGCAGATAAGAAAGAACGTGAAAAGATCGACAAGCTGAACCAGGCTGACAGCGTAATCTTCTCTACTGAAAATCAGTTGAAGGAATTAGGTGATAAGTTGCCTGCTGACAAGAAAGCTCCGATTGAAGCTGCTTTGCAGAAATTGAAAGATGCTCACAAGGCACAGGATTTGGCTGCTATTGATACTGCTATGGCAGAAATCAATACTGCTTTCCAGGCTGCAAGTGCTGAAATGTATGCACAGAGCGGTGCACAAGGTGGAGCACAGGCTGGTCCTGATATGAACGGTGGTGCTGGCCAGCAAGATAACAGCAAGCACGGAGATAACGTTCAGGATGCTGACTTCGAGGAAGTCAAATGATTCCGATAAGGAAACAGATAACAAACAATAAGCAAAAGCGTGCAGCTCAATGAGTTGCACGCTTTTTGCGTTTATAGGGTTCATGGTTGCTATGCGTTTTCTATGGGTTTTTTTATCTCTTATTTGCGACATGTTTGCGACACGTCTTATTTGGTGATAAGGTACAACTTAAATTGATATAAACCATTTAAAACGAGAAGAATATGCCAAGAGGAAATTACACTATTCAAAGAAGTTGCGAGGAGTGCGGTAAAATCTTTACTCCTCCCACATTGATGTCAAAGTATTGTTGTCCAACTTGTTCCAAAAGGGCGTACAAGAAAAGGCAAATCGCAAAGGAGAAAGAGGCGATACGTCAAGCATTAGTCAGGCGAATACCATCCAACAAGGGGTATCTGACAGTTAAAGAGTCTGTGCTGATTTACGGCATTAGTAAAGATGTACTTTATCGTATGATACGGCAGGGCTTGATACCATCATACAATTTTGGTCAGCGTCTGACACGCCTTAGTCGGCAGTATATGGATGAACACTTCAAAACAAAGGCTGGCAGTAGAAAGAGAAAAAAGGAAGCATTGTCCTTTGAACCCAAAGACTGTTACACTATCGGAGAGATTGCCAAAAAGTTCCATATCAATGACAGCAGTGTCTTTAAGCACATACGCCGTCATTCTATTCCTACACGCCAAATTGGTAATTATGTTTATGTTCCCAAATCTGAAATTGATAAATTATATAAGTCGTTATGAAGAAAGCATTACCTAATACCAAAGTGACCGTCAAGCTCAGAAGGTCGAATTACAAAGAAGAGTGGTATCTGATTATAGAGTCGTACCCGGTTTACAAGAGAGGTTCTAAACGGGCAAGCCGTGTGGTGGAATCTATTAACCGGACTATATCCACACCTGTTTGGGAGAAGTCGTCCATTGCACGTATCTTGCCGGATGGAACATTCAACTATAAGCCTAAGCGTGATTTGAATGGAATCATCCAATGCCGTTCAACGATAGACCAAGAGGCTTGTATCTATGCCGACAATGTGCGTAAGTTACGCCAACACGAATATGACAGTGCAGTCCTCTACACTGATAAGGAAAACGAAATCGCGGCACAAAATGAACGAAGCGAACAGGACTTTATCAAGTACTTCAATGGCATCATCAGCAAACGGCATCCCAATAGCTCTAATTCAATCATAGTCAACTGGACCCGTGTGGGAGAATTATTGAAAATCTATTCGCAAGGCAACCCGATTCCGTTTAAGACGATTTCCGTAAAACTACTTGAAGACATCAAGATGTTCCTGTTACGTGCCCCGATGGGAGGTAATAAGAAAGGAACTATCTCACAGAATACGGCATCCACCTATTTCTCCATCCTCAAAGCCGGATTGAAGCAGGCGTTCGTTGATGAATATCTGACGGTTGACATCAGCGCAAAAGTAAAAGGAATAACAAACATAGAGACACCTCGTGTTGCACTTACCATGAATGAAGTGCAAATGCTGGTTGATACTCCTTGCAAAGATGATGTTTTGAAACGTGCGTTCTTGTTTTCTATCCTTACAGGATTGCGACATAGCGATATTCAGGCATTGAAATGGCAGCAGATTCAACAGACAAGCAAAGGTACATGGCAAGCGGTCGTGATTCAGCAAAAAACAAAACGACCCGATTATAAGCCTGTCATTCAACAAGCCCTTCAATTATGTGGTAAACGTCCAAGTAATGATGAAGCACTCGTTTTTGAGGGATTGACAGATGCCTCTTGGATTTCCCGTCCTTTGAAAGCTTGGATAGAAGCATCCGGCATCAAGAAACATATCACCTTCCATTGCGGAAGGCATAGCTACGCTTCGCTATTGTTGGAAAATGGTGTTGACATATACACTATCAAGTCTTTAATGGGACATACAAATGTCAAAACCACGCAGATTTATACGCATATCGTAAACGAACAAAAAGAGAAAGCCGCCAATACGCTACATATAGAAAATTTGGACTTATAGCTGGTAGTGGAAACTTCCACCATTGAGCAACAACGACTTATATAATATCAACGACACACTTACCACCGTATTCCCCTCATGAAGCATCGGCTTTTTGAGGGGGATTTTGTTGTATAGATGTTCTCTGTGAAGAGGGTATTAGTCCTAATAGTGGTTTATCCCTATTTTATTATCTCTTTCAGTAAATCATTGTGTTAATGAAAACTAAATCTATCGGTGGCAAATAAGTGGCTAATTGGTGGCTTTCAAGCACCTATTTAGCACTCATAAACATCCCTATACTTTTGCGGCATCAACTTTAATACGAAGAAAAAATGGCTTATAAAGTAAATTCATTGGAGGAAATGCCAAATGCGTTGTCCTACCTGATTGAGTCCGTAGAAGTACTACAATCCAAAGTAAATGCCTTGCAACATAAGCAGGCAAGTAATTCACCCAAGTGGATGGATATAGACGAGCTTTGTGCTTATCTGCCATCACATCCAGCCAAACAGACAGTTTATGGATGGGTATCTACCAAACAGATTCCCGTACATAAAATAAATAAAGCTTTGGCTTTCCTACAATCGGAGATTGACGATTGGTTGAAGAACAAATCGCACAAGACCCAAGATGACTTAATGGAAGAAGCCAGACGATTTGTCGAATCTAAAAAGATTATCAGATGATGGGAACAACAGATTATTGCTTTTCGTTCTTTCGCAAGCCCATTCAAAACATTGAACCGATAAGGGCGGTAGGCATTGTGGATGTGTATCGTTATATCATCGGGCATTATGCCCAACCACAAACCGAAGCCCTGCGTTTGATGCTATCTTCTCCAGAAGCTAAAAGATACAAAGCCACCCATTTCGACTATTGTACTTTTTCGGGATTATTCCGCAAACGGAATGAAAAGGAACTGATTATGCATTCAGGATTGATGTGTTTGGATTTCGACCATGTGGAGAATATCGTGGAGCTAAAACAGCAATTACTCAATCATGAGTATTTCGATACGGAACTGTTATTTGTCAGCCCATCCGGTAATGGATTGAAGTGGATAATACCTGTTGACTTGAAAGGATGGGAACATTCCCGGTACTTCAAGGCTGTCACCAACTGTATCAAAGCAACAGGTTTGCCATCAGTGGATATGTCCGGCAGTGATGTGGCTCGTTCTTGCTTCCTGCCATACGACCCACAAGCATATATTAACCCTAAATACAAAGATGATGTCGAAGAAAATATTTTCCGCCCAAGATTGGGAGAATGTCCCTTCTGAAATACTGCAAACACATACGCCTGATGTTGCTCCTATATATAATAAGGTTAAAGACGATGTGGAAAGTGTTGTTCGGGTGATAGAACAACGTGGCATTGATATAGCACCCAATTATAAAGATTGGATGGAGTTGGGTTTCGCGCTTGTGGACGGATTGGGAGAGAACGGACGGGAGTATTATCATCGCATCAGCAGGTTTTACCCTACCTATCAAAGGGAAGAAACAGACAAACAATATACGCATTGTCTGCAATCCAAAGGGCAAGGTATTACTATCCGTTCTTTCTTCCATTTGGCAAATCAAGCCGGAATCTCATTGGCTCCATCCAACAAAGAACATTTATCCATTTTGCCAAATATCCAAAATGGTAAAACGGGCAAATGGATAAAGTCAGAGGAAGAACTTCCTGCATTTCCTGAATGTGTGTTTGAGCATCTTCCTCCTTTTCTACATGAGATTGTCAACAATTCCATTTCGGTGGATGACCGTGATACGATATTGATAGGAACTATTGTGTGTTTGTCGGTATGCTTTCATAATGTTTGTGGTGTGTACGATGAGCGCATTGTTTTTCCGAATCTTTATCTGTTTGTTGTGGCAGATGCAGGTATGGGAAAGGGGGCATTAACCCTATGCAGAGAACTGGTAGTACCCATTAACCGCAATTTGCATGAACTCTCAAAACGATTGGAACAGGAATATAAAGAAGCGATGAATGCTTATATCAAAGGTAAGAAAGATAGTGGAATGACTATGCCAGCCGAGCCGCCCATGCGTATGCTTGTCATTCCTGCCAATAGCAGCGCAAGCTCTTTCTTGAAGATACTGGGAGATAATGACGGAATCGGACTGTTGTTTGAATCGGAGGGCGACACGTTAAGCCAAACATTGAAGTCGGACTATGGTAATTATTCCGATGTGTTGCGAAAGGCATTTCATCATGAGTTGGTAAGTTTGAGCCGTCGCAAGGATAGGGAGTATTGTGAAGTAGCTAATCCAAGAGTGTCAGTAGCTTTGGCTGGAACTCCCGAACAAGTAAGAAGATTGATACCTGATGCGGAAAACGGATTGATGAGTCGCTTTTGTTTCTATATCATTCGCTTCAAGCGAGGTATAAGAAATGTGTTTGCCACAAGCGACATTTCCCAATCCAAAAATGCCAAGTTCAAACTATTGGGAGATAAATTCTGCCATCTGCATGAGGAATTTGTACGACAGGGAAATTATTCATTCTCCCTTCCCTCCGATTTACAGGAACACTTTATAGAATACCTCAGTCGTGTGAATGAAGAGTGTTGTGACGAAGTGGATAACAAGATGCAAGGAGTAGTCAGACGGATGGGACTGATTGCTTATCGTATAATGATGGTGCTGACAGCTGTCCGGCATTTGGAGAATGTACATCGCAATTCTTCCTCACATGACAAGACAGAGCAACTGGTCTGCCATGAGTATGACTATTCTACAGTCATGAATATTTGCGAAACCTTACTTTATCATGCCGTATTCATTTATCAGAATTTGTCAGGAAATCAGTCCAAACGATTCAATTCCGCTTCGCAAGAAACTGGCGTTTATGCACGAAAGAATACCCTTTATAATATGTTACCCGATACTTTCACGAAGAAGGATTATGATGTACAGGTTTCATCTTTGGGTGAAAATGGAAGTACTGCAAACAAGTGGATAGAAGCCTTTATCAAAGATGGTAAGCTATGCCGAATAGAGCAGGGGAAATATAGGAAGATTTTTTGAGTGGCAAGTTTGTGTTTTAGTGCCACTAAAACCTATGCGGCAAGCGGATAAACTGCCACTCTCAAAAAATCAATTCATGAACATTGAAAGTTAAGATAAATATGAAGGAGAAGAAACTTGGTGGTCGCCCTAAGTTGGCGAACTATCAGAAACGTACCAAATGTTTTCGGGTAATGTTTACCGAGAACGACTACATTTATATCCAATCCAAAGCGGAACAAGCAGGATTGTCTGTCAATGAATTTTGCCATCAGGCGGCAATGGATTGTCAGGTCTGTCAGCGCATCAGTCCGGAAATGGCATCGGCAATTCGCGACCTTTCCAGCATCGCCAACAATGTCAATCAGATTGCCCATCAGATGCACACTTATGGTTTGGAAGCAGTCAAACAACAATGCTTTTCAATCATATCAGAAGTCAGTAGAATTATCAACCAAGTAAAGAACAATAGCCATGATAGCAAAGATTAAAACAAGAGCAGATTTTGGAGGAATAGTGAATTACGCCAATGACCAAAAGAACAAGAAGAAGTGTGCCACACTTTTAGCACACGAAGGTGTCTGTGCCATCAGCAATAAAACCATAGCCGATTCTTTTCAGATACAAGCGTCCATGCGCCCGAAAGTAAAAAGTCCGGTGAAGCACGTATCACTTGCTTTCTCTTCGCAAGACATTAGCCGTTTTCCCGATAACGAAGAAGGAGATGCGCTTATGGTTGAGATTGCCAAGAAATGGATGGAGCAAATGGGGATTCGTAATACGCAATATATCATAGCCCGACATCACGACACGAAACATCCTCATTGTCATTTGGTGTTCAATCGGATAGACAATGATGGCAATCTTATCTCTGACAGCAATGAAAGAATACGTAATACTAAAGTATGCCGGGCTTTGACGAAAGAATATGGACTGTACTTTGCTCCTAAAAATAGCAAAGCCAGAAACAAGAGTCGTTTGCGCCCTTATCAATTACGGAAGTATAATCTACGTTCTGCAACTCTTGATGCACTGGCTGTATCTTGTTCATGGAATGATTTTCTTGGCATTCTCAAAGGTCAGGGTATAGATATGCGCTTTAATCGTACAGATAACTCTGATAAAATTCGTGGCATATCATTCTGTCAAAATGAGTATAGTATAGCCGGTTCTAAACTTGACCGTGATTTGAGCTTTAACAACCTTTGCGTTACGTTGGGCAATGTGGCATCGGAACTGATTATTCAACCTCATCAAGCCATAACCTCCGGTGGAGGTGGAGGAACAAGTAATGAACAAGGATGGCGAGACGACAAAGATAACCAAAGAAACGAACCTTTTTATAAACCCTCAAAACGTAGAAGATAATGAAAGAAGATGTAGTAGCTGCAAATCTTGCAAATTTGCGCCAAAGTATCAACGAGCTAAAAGAATGTATTGAAAAACAGAATACTACAGTTCCCAAACTAGATCAATCTGTAAAAGTGGACTTTGACGAAAAGACCATTTATAATGGAGTCGCCAAAAGTTTCTGTACTTGCTGGAACGAAGCCTTGTCTGTGGTAAAGCAACATGTCTGGAAACAACAATCGGACACATTGCCGTTTTCGCTATGGTTCCCGAAACTCATTGAATTATTCAAGCAGAAGTCTAAATTTCTTGAATATCTTTATCGGCACGTTTGTGATTATAATCTTAATCGTATGACTATTGAAGCAAATACCGACTGCATATTAAAACGGCAGGATGAAATATTTTCCAAAATCAATGAGTTGAAAATTCCAGTAACGGTTATTCCACCCAATATCAATAGGATGTTTATACGTGGGCGTCATATAAAACTTCGATATGTTGTAGCCTTTATTGTTATTATTGTTACGTGGGCTGTTGCAGCGTCGGTTAGTAGCATGAAGCATAGAGAAGAAGCCTTTGCTTATTATTCGATGTATCGGGCTGTGAAAGAGCAGCATCAGTACTTATTAGAAAAAGCAGGAATAGAGCTAAAAAGAAATACAGAATAACCATTTGTGGAGCTATTAATTTAAATACCGTCCGAAGTTGTGCCAAATCTCAGTGAAGCCATGCAAATTGAGGTAACAATCAAACAACCGTAATCAAGGATCTCGTAAATTCACAAAGTAGTCAAAAGTAAAAACTGATAGTAACAAATATATCATCAGTTCTCAATCAGCTCTCTGTTGATGATATTTTCGCAGGTCATCTTGAGTATGTTACTTCTGAAATCCTACTCTAATAAAAAAGCCTAATATCATTCGCGGGAGTGATATAGACTTAACTACTTAAAGTAAGTATAAAACAATGCTGACTTGTAAGGTCAATATAATCGGAATGCCATACTTGAATTTCTTGTGCAGAGTTCCATTATGAAATAGAAGAAGACTCCTCAAATTGGGGAGTCTTCTTCATAATTATGGGTTAACTTCTACAGATGATAGTTCACCATTTTTCTTATAATTACCTATCAGGCCATTACGATATACTTTATCTGCTATAAGTTTTTCCCCGACTTTAAGATGATGAACAAATACAACATCTCCAATTAAGAGGCTACTATTTATGGCTTTAGAAACTTTCATAGCTTTGCTTTCTTCAAATTCCACAACCCTAAACTCTATTATTCTATTCAAATATTTAATTTCAACAATATCATCTAAATCAAGTTCTTGAGGATAAATAAAATCTGAACAGTCCCCCATTCACTATCTATATTTTTTGCTTTTAGATAGGTTTCCCAATTATCAAAACCTAAATAGATTGCAATTGTATTTAGGGTATATTCACTGGCTTTTCTATCATCTTGAATATAATTAAATAGGCGTTTTAAAGTTGTAATGCCTATTGTACGTCCAGTTTCCTTATAAACATTTGATGACAGTGATTCAAAATCACCTGCTCTGTCAAGTAACAGACCAGCCTTATTGCTTATATCTTCACTGAAAACCATATTAAATTACCAATTTGATAAACGAATAATTATCACTCATATCACTTGATTTAATGTCGTAATCCTCTTTCAGACCATCAGTATAGCCAATAAGTTTTTCAATATTTAATTGTCTATGTACACCGTCTGAACACAAGATAAAAACATCATTGGGCTTGATTTTAATCTTTACGATAGATTCTAACTTAAGGTTATCTTCTCCCATGATAGATCTTGTGACAACAGATGAATACTTTCTAATATTATCCGCTGTAATGGTATTGGACCTAGCCATTTCATTTATCATAGAATGGTCCTCTGTTCTGTAAACTTCTTTACCGTTTCTAAACATATAGACTCTGCTATCACCCAACCAATCTATATACGCATATTCTTTAGTAACAACCAATAATGCTAGCACACAGCCCATTCTTTGGGCTCCAATACTCAAACGCTTTAACATTAGTTCGTCGTTAGAATAAGTAATAGCTTCATTGATGATATTTGGTATATTTGTTTGGGTATAATTGTTTTGTATATATGCCCGAATTGATTCTGCTACTGTTTTTGCTGCTTCATCTCCGGCAGAATATCCGCCCATACCATCTGTTAGAATGCAAACATATCCATCATCAGGTAGGGAACCATGACTGATATAGTCTTGGTTCTCTACTCTGCATCCTTTATTGCTATATTCGTATATTATCATTACTTAATCGCTTGTATTGTATCACCACCATGTTTTGTAACACGAGGTCTAATACTGATTTTTATAGGTCGTTGAGTTATGGCCTTGTCAGTTGCTTTGTTTGCCCAAATATAAGCTTCTCCAGAACCTAATGAAGCCATCTCCGTTGGTGTCAATGTCTGTAAAGGCGTAATAGCCTTCTGAACATGTTTAACCCATGCAGGAGAGCTAAATCTATGCATAACAACAATAGAACTCAACTCAATAATCTCGGTTGGCAAACTCATTGGATCTTGGCTTGCAATCATAACAGAAACGCCTTTGTGACGCATCTCTCTGATGGCTGTGGTAATTGAACCGACAAGTTCCCTGTTATTCATGTATTTATGTGCTTCATCGAATACAATGAATTTATTGAAAGCTCGACCATCAACTTTCATTACACTTGAGAATACGTTGAGCATAACAACAAATAAACCTAGAGCTTCATCCTTCTCAATGAACTCGTCTCGAAGATCGACTATAATCAAACGTCCAGGTCGTAAATATTGTTGCAACTTATTGCCATCTGTAATATACTCACTAGCAAAATCTAATTTCTGCTCAGCTAATGACCTTTGAGAAGAAGACATATGTGAGCTCTCAGCAACGCCTTTGCGAATATTGGCCAATGACATATCATATCTGCAAGCTTTCATGATTTGTTTAAGCTCCTTAATATATGTAGAGTCATTACCCATAGCACCTAATAAGAACATCCAATCTCTAACGGCCAACTCAGATGAATCGAAACCAATAGGATGGACATCTATACTTGGGTACTCACTCTTGCGAATTTCAACTTGGCTTGCTGGTGCAAGAAGTACGACATCATTTACCGATGATGCCTCTGCTCCATATTCTGCTTTGAGTTTTGCTAACTGACCAGCATCGTCATTTGGATAAACCATAGATGTGAACTCCGGTGCATAGTCCATACTATCACTATAATGGAAAATGATGCTAGCCATAGGAGCTGGAAGTAGATTGACTTTAGAGAACTGCTTAACTACCATTTCTGTGATAGAACCGATAGTATAACTCTTACCTGCACCTTGTACTCCAAATAAACTGATAGTATTACACTCGTTTAGGTCAATAGCAATCTTTCTATTATTGCTTAGTGCTTTACCCAAAATACCAAACTGTAATGAATCACTATTTTTACCTATGGTAACATCACATTTTGGCTCTTCATAATTAGGATCTACATCAACCTCTTGAGCATTGGATTCTTCAGGCTCTTCGATCTCAATTTCTACCACAGATGCTTCATTTGAATTTTCGTCATTATCGGATGCTGGTTGTTCTGCGTCTGAATTTTGAGAATTTTCAAATGAAACTGAAGGGATTTCTATGACTTCATTATCATCTGTTTCTTGAACCTGTTCTATTTCTTCATCATGAGAGTCGTTGTCTTCATTTTGGATAACTTCGTCCTGAAGTAGCTCACTCTTTACGTGTGGTTTTCCAAAGAGATTCAAAGTAGGCTCAAAGAAGTTTGCAAACTCATCGTGATCCATATTTTCGAGTTTCTGTGTATTGAGAGTTGCATTCTCGTCGAGAATATCCTCAATAACAGCTTGTCCCATAGTATAAATCACAGCATCTCCATAGAAATCCTTTTTCTGTCTTTCTGTCTGTAGGAAATTGAAAATTACACCTAATTGCTTGAACCTAATAGTATAACCCTCTGAAAGTTTGCTCAAGAATAATAAATATTCATGTGCAACAATAGGATCAAGCTGACCATATCTCATTGAGCGACGAATATAGAACTCAAGGAATGACTTAAACTCTAGTGTCTTTAATTCTCTATCGAGACGGTCATGGCCATCAACTGCAATTTCAAAATGGCGTCTTAATGCAATTATAGTATTTTCTATCTGACGTACGATTTTCTCATGCAGTTCATCTTCGTTATAGTATGCATTTCTACATTTGATTTCAACTACGCTAAATAGAATTTCCTTGTTCTTGACATCGATTTTTGCAACCAAATTATCGGCACGCTCTTTATTTAGAGCATCCTCGTCAGCAAATAAATCCTTGTGAAGGTCAATCGGTATTAGGAAGGACTCTTTCATTATTCCCTTTTTATCAAGGAAACGTTTGGTCAAAGTAGTTCCAATAACCTCAAAGCCCTTTCTGGATGTAGTATTAGCTTGCATAATCAGTGAACTGCTCACAGAACGTACATCTTCAAGGATCTTATTGTAATTCTTTTTATTCTCAATATCTATTCCATACTCTTTGAACAACGGTATCATGATTGCACCTATCTCACTGGTTGGCTTTGTAGTAAGATATGATGATATACCTGTTGCTTCGTCATTCGGAATGTAGTCTAGAAGGTAAGGAACATCATTTTCACCTACACATGGAAGGTCGTAAAACTCTGGTCCCATATTTTTGTCAAAAGTTACTACCCAGTCACTAGTATCGTGAATAAATGACAATAACATCATGTCGTTATCCTTGAGCCTTAACGTTGTGGCTGGAACCGATTCTTCCAATGTAGATGACAACATTCTACCTATAACTTCTTGTAGTCTGGCAAAGATGCTAACCTCAATATTCGCAGCTTCAGACACAGGATTTGGTAATGTCTTGTTTGAATAATATCTATTCCACACAAATGACTTACCTTCTTCACTTGCTCTGACAAGGTTTCTACAGATAGTTCCGTTTAAGTGGAATGAACGATTCAACTCATCAGGACGCACTAATTCTGTATGAACAGCAAATGGATTTACAAGGAACGATATGTGTGCCTGGTACTTATTGTGGTTGTTAATGAAATCACTTATTCTATTCAGTGAGAATCTTAACTTAGGGAACAATCTATTCGAAGAAGCTTGAGCAAAGATTTCTGCTTCTGTGGCAACGACAGACGCTTCAGGATCGAGCAATTCTTTTAAAGCTTCTCCCGACTGCAACATATTATTGTCTGTAAATAATCTTACTTCATAGGTCAGATTATTTCCAATACCATGTTTCTCCAATAGTGTAAGTGCCTTTGCAAACACTGACGCATCACCAGCATTGAACAAATTAATAACCAATTTATCAGTATATGGATGAGAAAGTCCATAGTTGATTAGATGTCGGGTCACTAACTCCAAATTCACATCGCTGTCAATACGTTTATCCTTAGTGATATTAAGCAACATGGCTGCATATGACTTCAATTGACGATAACTAGAAGCGAATGCTTCCTCATCTTCAAAATGAGGTTGAGCATACACACCCCAACCAAAGGTAAGTTCACCTATGTATTGATATGCTTCTGCCATTGAATTTTCACACAACACCAGAGGAGCTATATCCATAGGAAGCTGACCTTGGAAAAGTTTGTCTAATTTTCTGTACCATGCTTTACGATATTTAGGATTGGCTTCAGTCTTTTCTTCCCAATCCTTGTAAAGCTCGTACTGGTTCATCATCCACGAAAGGCGTAATGGATGTAATGGTGTAATAAGTCTGATATTGGTAGTGTTGCCATCAGGCATCTCAACTGTCAACAGAACTGTATCCAAATTCTGAATGGTCAATACATCATTCTCGTCCAGTTCACTTTCCAGTAATGCTCTCAACCAATTATCATATTCAAAGAGATAGTCTTTGACCAGTTTGATATTGCTTGAAAAATCCAATGTGCATGTTAAACCGGTATCACCCAATGCTGATTCCTTAATAACATTGAATAGATTCTGACGTAATAACAATAACTCTTCAGAAATCGCAAGATTAGATGCTACTACGAAATTAGGACTTTCGATAGCAGTATCACGAGGGTTTAACAATTTAGTATCAGTAGGATTTGCACTAAGCAAAGCTTCTGCATATCCTAAACGATTGCCTTTGTTCAAGAATACCTGTTCCAACTGAATAAGTTTCTTGGGCAACTGAATTTGATAAGCATAAGCAGCTCCAAAATCAAACTGATATGTATTGTTTAATGTTCCTTCTTCCCATTTATTTCTATCTGTGCTAATGTCAAAGTCTAAAGACTCATTCTTCGCCAAATGTACAGAGCGATAATGAATTACTGCTTGTGTAAAACTGTTCACTTTTGCTCGTTTATCTGGTGCGGTGTCTGTTGTATCATCGTCATCTTCAGTAATTGTAAAGGCTTCACTTTCATTACAGTAGGCAACATGGTTTTCCAAACGGTATTGCTCTATCTGAAGATTAGGGTCTTTTTCTTTCGCATCCAGCCATGCTGCTTGAACTCTTTCTTCTTTGAACTCTTTCTTCGAGTCCAACAATATTCCATTCTCATCTAGAGCACGTACACGCAACATGTAAACACCTTCATCAAACATTTCTGATTGGATGTTTACAGATAGCTTTCTATGAGCTTTTTTATTTGTTCCAACAAGAGCCTTCTTGATAACTCCAACTTCTGAGAAATCTTCAATGTTTATGAGAGCAATCTCAAAAGCATATATGCTTGGATTGTCCTTAGGAGAAGGGTCTGTTGTTATGGTAAATGGTATCTTGCTCTTTTTATCTTTAATGGTATTAAGAACCCAATTACCTTCATTGTCTTTAACGATTCCTTTTTTGGCTTCCTTTTCAGAAACTAGGTTAACTTCAATCTTAACTGGGCCACTATCCGATATTATCCATGGTATAGAGGCATAGTTAAACTCTGGATGATCGTTGTGTATACACTCAAATAGAGCATACTTATCCTCTAATGAGATTTCTCTTAAAAGAAAGTCCATTAGGTTCTTTTGAATAGTATTCTTTTCGATAGGAAGACTAATTACTCTATCAGCAGCTGTCATCGTAAAATCAGAAATAACAGCAGACACCTTCTCAAGATTGATAAGGAATCTTCGTCTGATAGAAGCATCCTCTTTAATTAGTTCTCTATCGGGCAATAAACCGAAAATATACAAACCATTTCCCCAGCTTTCATCTGAATAGTGGTTCAGTTCCAAATACAATATGTAGTTGATCAAAGTCGTATATGAAAGACGCACCTCTTTGAGTAACTCAAAAATCTGCTTCCATAAATATGCCTTATCATTCGGAATATCCTCAATCAACTTGTACAAGAAAGATGCTTGCAAATCAATCGTTGAGAGATTCTGGAATGTTGCATCACCATATGAATCTTCAGCTGACGTTCTACTATTAGAAGGAACTAAAATGAGTACAGCATAGTTCGGGTTGTTGCGTAACTCAATCAACTTTGTTGCATGGATATACTCATCACCCTTCTCCGTCTCTGAAAGAATGAAGACTTTAACCACATCGTTTATTGTCCGAAGTAATGGCAATAAAGATCGTAGTTCTTTCATCGCAAGACCTGTAATTTTCATACAGTGTCCCGGCTTTGCCTGCATAATTGTTTTGCGATAACTCTCAATCACATGTTGCAGGAACTGCTCGAAATATAAAGATTTAATGTTTTCCATTATTCATCCAATTTATAACGTGGTCTGATTTTCTGTAAAATGCAAGCATCACTCATATCTGTGTAGAAACCGATCTGTCTGAGCTTATTCTTGAAGGCATCCATGTTTACCTTGAATGCGGCATTCATTTCCACATCAGCATCGGCAAATCGTTTTTCATGTACGCCATTAATGATCAGACCATATCTGTTACTAATTTCTGAAGCCAAATCTTCTATAGACAAAGAATGAGTTTCATAACTTCCATCTTCCTTCTGTCTCAATACAAGCAACTGTACTAATGTTTCCAACAATTTAGAACCGAGTACACCTCTACGAGGATGTCTGCGACTTCTACTGTCAGCAAGCAACATCGAAGGCGAATTTTTCATTGACACGCAGTCAATAAACGCTGGGAAATATTTGTATACACGATTTGCTACAATAGACTTCTCATATACATGAATCAGTTTATTGAAGTAATCCTCCTCAGGGAAAAGAGAAAGCATCTCAGCAAAATCCAATTTATCAAATTCCTTCTCATCCTTTCCTGGTAATGTATTTTCTATAACCTCCAGTTTTACTCTATAGTATGCATCAGAATTATTGTTCTCCTCTTTCAATACTCTCAAAGCTTCATCGATGTTACATCTCTTGTATTGCTGTACTGCATGAAGCATGAATGTAGAACGGATGTACTTGTTTACAGCATTCTCAATACGTTCAATGTCCTTACAAGCATAGTATGAGACAGGGCTATCCAAGTTCTCTGTTAAATCAACAACCATTGACCAGTCGTCATTTATATCACGAGTACCAGCTTCCACCATCTTTGGAAGAAGATATACAACCTTCATTGTATATATCGCCAAATGGAATCCACAAAGTATTCTCAGATAGTCTATGAATACAGTTCTTGGAATCTTATTCTTGTAAAGAAGAAGTCTTTTAATGTCGTCATTGAACAACTCCGCCTGTTTCACAAGGAATGGCTTAGGAATTTCAACCACCTCACGATTAAGATTTTTTCGTTCCTTAAGCGGACGTGTAATACGCAATATACCTGTAGTGTCAACATCCAGTTCTTCGCCAATAACCAATTCACCAGAATGCTTGTCAAAGCCTTTGCTAAGGAATTTACTTAATCCTTCCATGATTTCAGGATTATGTCTGAGCATCAAATATAATTGGTCTGATGTACGATAATCACGACAATATTTGCTATTAAGTACTCTGAAACTCAATAGATGCAAAGGCTTAAGTGAAGAAACGTGCTCCTTGATGACATTTCCTCTATTGGCAAATTCCAATAATGAACTACGTAACCAATCTTCTACACCTTCGGGGTTATCAGTGGCACCAATTACTTCATTCTGCTTCTCCAATTCAGCTAAAATCTGTTTCAGAGAATTCATTGTAAACTCCTTTTTGAATGCCGATGTTACAGAGTAGCCATCTGCATACATCTTTATGAATAGATTGGTTAGAACACGGTCCAACTTGACTGTCTTAAAGTCAATGAAAAGTATATCTTTATTAAAGAACGCAGGTATACCAGCTTCTTTTTTTAATTTGAGTATCATACCTTTATTCTGTTAATTTAAGTGGTTCAATAACAATTCGCTTATTCTCATCAATGCGAATAATCGTGAATTTACGATTATTCTTGGTTACAAGAACTTCTGTGTAAGTTTTTGCTTCGAGCAGGTTCTTAAATATTTGCAACTCAATGAAACGACCTCGTAAGTCATTAATAGAAGGACTATAACCTTGGTGTATATAACGCAACATCTCGAACAAATCCAAACTTACTGTCAATTGAATGAATTTATCGGTCTTATGACGGAATATGAGGCTATCACTCTCGTATTCTATGTATTTGGTAAGGTGATCTGTCTTGTTTACAAATAACTCAAATTCATCTAATGAGAATCTTCTATAGCTTTTCGATATCGGGTCAGCAACATTCGAGCTGGACAATAACAGATATCCATCTACAAGTTGTTTGTTGGTACATCCTTCACTTGCTGAGATAGCAATTGCTAACTCCTGCATGGTTTCTTCAAGGTTACTCTCGTTTCTTAGTTTCTCTTCAAACTCGCTAGCAAAACGATATGGCAATCTACGCTTAAACTCAAACATACCTTCGAAATACTGGTGACGGATGTATGATTTATGACGAGTAGTCACTTGCATTCTAATGTCTTCACCCTTTATTTCATAAGCAGGGATAATCACATTCGCCTCATTGAAATCTTTGAGGAGCGAACGTTTTCTATCACTGAAAATAAGGTATGATTCTGGCTTTTTAGTGGTATAATATAAGTCTCTATCAAACGCAGGGAGGGCGACACCAGCAACATCAGTTTCTCTAAGCATCTTAATCAATCTATCAGAAGACTCAAGAGATGGCAGATTAAACGACTCTTTTGCTGGCCAGATTTCTGGTGCAGTAAGGTTAAAGTAATAGTACTGCCATAAGAATTCAGATATATTCTCAGACTGTACGTACTCAACCAATTGCTTTACTTCGTTACATGAGTAATCCCTTGTGAGCATCCAAGCTATCATAGAACGCAAGTCTCTCATCGTAATATGAAGTTCACGTTTGTATATGATAGTGCGGATCAACCATTCTAGACGATTGATAACCTCTTCTCCAGCACTGGAATCTTGGAATGTATCTACGTTATATTTGATGAAACATCTGTCTGCAATCGGACATCCTTCACATTTAGTCCACAGTTCGGGTCTTGTAAGTTTCTTAACTTGCTGAGCCAACAAACTTGGACTGTTATTATCACCTCTAGCCGTAACAGAACGGAGATTAAGATTGATAACAAGCAATCCAGGCATCAGTTCTGTATGTCCCTCTTTGTAGAAATACTCTTCAATATTATCCTGAAGTTTACGCAATTCTGGTCGTGTTGTCAAGAAGTCAACCAATCGGCCTTCGTTGATTGCAATAACACGTCCTTCTGTTGCATTATTGTAATTCTCAAGGCCAAAGAACGGACTAAGGAAATCTGTCAAAACATCATCGTTTGCCTTTTCATCTTCATCCTGAGAACCATCGTAATTGGTTTGGAATTTTACGCCTGAAATATCAAATGATGAACCATTGTTAGATTCGAACGTGACCTTGTTCTCACCGATATTCTCAATTCGATGAATAAAGGCAGTTTTACCATCACCAGCATTACCAGTAATGATAATAAGTTTATACTTGAGTTGTCTGATATCCGAAAGTAGTTCCTTATCTAACTTCGTCTCTGTATAGGTCAAAGCGTCGAATACATGGGAATGAGAACCAGCACGGGTACCTCTGTTTCCATGACGGCTTTGACTGTACAGCGAATTGATATAGTCAACAGGATTATCAATATTGTTTGGGTCATCAAGAATAATAACCTTTGTTGTATCCTTAAGTATTCCGTCTAATCCTATCTTCTCAAGTGCGGCTAACATTTCTTTAGCTGTTCCGAAACGCTTTGTCTTATCTGTAATGATGGACTTCATTACAAATTCCGCAAACTCATCCGTCAACTTTTCATTGTACTGTTGGATAGGAGTAGGCTCCATATGTATGTTTGGACGTAGCTGAGAACCTGGCCATGGATAAGCATGTGTCAACAGTTGGTACAGTGTTACACCCAATGCAAATGTATCGGCAGAACAGTCCCAATCAATCTTATTTCCTGAAACAACCAAGTCAGGAGCCATATATGGCAAAGTGCCTCCAAATGAATGATCATCAGTTGTAGTGGAGATATTAAAGTCTATAAGCTTGTACAACTGGCGTTTATGCCACATAATGTTGCTTGGCTTAATATCTCTATGGTATACTGGTGGATCCTTCTTTTGCATATATACAAGAGCACTCAATATCTGCGTTGTCATTTTGTATATCTCATCTATAGGCAAACGCAAATCTCCACTTATATAGTTATGCAGATTGTCTCCCTCAAGCAGTTCCATCAATGTATAGAATAAGCCACCAGGCATAGTTCTATCGTTGTGTTTGAACTCAACAATATTGGGATGAGACAATTCTTTTAGAGCATTGAACTCATTTAATGCGTTATCTATGGAAGCGTCTTTCTCAAATATCTTAATGGCAAGGTACTGTTTCTGCATATCGTGCCAAACCTTAAAGACACGACCAAAACCACCACGGCCCAATATGTCATGAAGCGTCATACTTGGTGACACTTTCATTCCCGGCTTCATATCCTTGAGATATAAAGTCTGTTCAGAGTCTGGAGTACTTGACAAATGAGAAATAGTATGATAAGCCGCCTGTTCTTTCTCAAGTTCAGTGGTTATGAAGTTGATAACATCATCTACAGAATCCCATCGCTCGTCCAATTCTCCAACAATAGTCTTCTTGACGACTTCGTCCATCCACTTTGGCAGATCCTTAGCTACCTTGCAAGGCAATGAATCTTCAGGGAGTTTGCCACTCATGCCAAGAGTAAATGTCATTGCACTATCGAATGGGAGTTTGCCAGTCATTAACTCATAGAAAATGACACCAAGTGAGAATATATCACTGCTTGAACAAACATCTCCATCAATAACTTCAGGAGCTGTATATGGTGAAGTATTATCGGAATTTCTGTTAACTGTAAAACTTAGATCTGTATGTTCAATGAACCACGCCATACCAAAGTTGGCAAGTGCAGCCTTGCCTCCTTCGTACACGTAGATGTTCTCTGGGCATACATCTCTATGGTAAACACTTTCTTTGTGGGCCTCTTTTAAGGCTTTAGCAACATCAAGGATAATGTTTATCTTATCAGTCTGCTTGAATGTCTTTAATCGCAGTTTAGAACGGAGCGTACTTTCATCTTGATATCTACTAATCTCATAATAGTACGTTTGCTCTTCGTTCAAACGACAGTCTGTTTGAACGATATATGGAGAAATACCAATCTTCTGTTGAGCGATAGCGGCATTCTGAACCTGAAGTCTGAGCTTGTTAAGCTCGGTTGGACTCTTGCCAGCAACATCCAATGGATATTCACGAATCTTATATTTTGCTGTTGCAATCAGTTTTGGCTCGCACAAGAATTCTGTAAACTCTTCGGTTTCTTGTAGCTTTTCAATAATCTTATAATTGAATAGCTCTGTGCGTGCAGCTCTTATGCCAGCAACTGATTGACCTGTTAAATAGTCTGCAACCTTCTCCTGAACATCCGAAATTTGATATTGTCTTCTGCCTAACATGTCATAGTTAGTCAAGAAGTCTATCAATTCATTTCCAAGTGTATATGTTTGCTTGTAACATTCACACTGTGGATCTAAACCAAACTTAGACTGTTGTGGGTTACTTAAGGTAATTAAAGTAAATATTTGGCCGAATCTCCAATCTGGATGAGCATTCTTAATCTTTGATGCCAATATACGTGTCTTAAGTCCGGCAGTTTTATGAGGGTTTGCCACCTCTTGTCCACTACGGAACCAAGCAAAATCATCACCTTCAAGATTACCACCCCAATCCTTATTCTCTATGTGGAATATGGCATGAGGAGCTATTACGATACAATCGTACTCCCAATATTTCATCACATTGTTCGGTCCTGAAATGGGTAAATTTACATTCGGGACAATGTAATAGTTTTCTGGCAGCTTTAAGCTTAAATAATCAAGTAAACGCTGTTCACCTGCATTTACCGGACCATCGTCGTGAAGTGGACATTTAATCTTAGCCATATATATAGGTTTAATTTTAATTCAGGATTTCTTTTAATTTCTCTATAATCTGTTCACTTCTTTTGGGAATAGCTTCCTCGCAGAATGAACAGTATTTATCGAATGCTTCAAAATAATCTTCTCTCGTTATACCTTTCATTGAGCACCACACCTGATTGAAGATTGGTTTTGGTTCCATCGCACCATTCGTATAGTCCTCCAACATCATCATTTTTATGAACTTTCTCCAGCCATTCAAACCTTCATATTCAGTCATCATCTTACGGTTCTTGAAGAGTATTCCTTTCATATTAAGGTCTACTTTGGATACTCCAACAAAGACATCATACATTGATTTAAGGAATTTATCCACATATCCTTTGTTTTTTGAATCATCCAGATAACTGCTGAATGAAGCCTTGTTAGGAAGTACCCACATATTACCGATTGAATATATGAGATGAGCCACATTCAAAGCTCTTTCATGTTGCTCTACAGTAGGGGAGAAGTTCTGTAACCCCTTAAAGTATTGGTCAAGTATATTTGCACCAAACAATCTTTGATAGTGATTTATAGGACTGCACCAATATTCATACTTTTCTATTGCATTGACAGATAGATTAGGCCACGTGTCAGCAAATGCCAACGCCATAATCGCTCTCACAATAGGAGCTCTTTCTATAGAACAGTCACCATATTTAGAATCATCTCTGAGTTTAGACAAATCATAAGTGCGAAGATTGTCTATATTTCCATCAAGTTTTTCCTTAATGAAATCATTCAGCAATCCAACAGCAAAAGTGTCTGCTGTTTTCTCCTTTGTCTCTTTTTCTTTCTTCTTTCTGAAGCTTTCTAATTCTTCGTAACGAGATGGTTCGTAAAGATCTGTTTTGTGATATTCGCAATTACCCTTGAGGTATCTGTTTCTGAACGAATTGATGAACAAACGTCCACAACCTTCACCATTACCACAGATGCCTTTGGCATAGATGCAATCCTCACATACTCTGCCTACGATTCCTGTAAATGGGAAGTTATCCTCTTCAACTATAAAATCCTTTATATCCTTGTCGTCGGATAACTTATGTACAATATTGCAGATGAAAGCTAGTTCTCCATCGACTGGTTCTTCCATAGGATATGGTGACACTGGCCAGAAGTCTGGGTCTAAACCTATCGGATGGTGCATACGATTTACAAAGTCTTGATCTAAAGAGCGTGGGTGAATATCCATCTTTAGTTTTTCGTCAAGACTCTTTCGTGCCATTTCAATAAGTGAACCTTCTTGACCTGTTGCTTCATTGATGAAGTTGATTGCTGTTTCATCTCGTCCAAGGAAGAGTGCAGCAGCTGGTGGAATATGCAAGAGAAAGACTTGTCTATATCCATCCTTCTCGTAAACATCCATCACCTTGAAGTAGCTATTGAAGGGGAAAGTACATAAATTCCATTCCTTTACATTAGGATTAGCTTTTACCAAATCCTCAATTTCAAAGAAATGTGCAGCATGTGCACTTGCTATTATAAAACGAGTCCTGTGAGCTGGTTTCCATAATTGGGTTGTTGCGTCCAATAGGAATCCGGCACGCAAGACATCTCCTACATGATAAGTAGTTTCTATTATTACACGAGCATCAGTATCTCTGTAGTAGAACTGAAGACCTGGCAATGTCCAGTTTGCGAATTTTTCAAAAAGGTCTGGCCAATTAATCTTCTTTCTCAGAGGCAAATGTGAATGAGCTGGGTCATAAATACTTCCGTCTAATGTAAGTATATATGGCTTTTCATCTATCTCTGCATATATGCCTAGACCATCTTCACACCATTGAGTTCTTTCAAATATCATTGGGAACACAATGATGCCTGATACATGAGCGACACCTTGTATGTATCTTGTTTTAGGGTTGGTCTTGGACTTACGGATGGTGTTGCCAAAAATGAAAAAGCCATGTTGTACCTTGAACACATCGTTATACCATTGTTCAAGCACAACAGAGCCATCTGGACGGAGTATGTTCTTTTTGGCACCTTGTTCTGCCTTGTAATATCCTTCGCCCCATTCTTCAACAAACGAATAGTTAAATTCGCCAATATGGTTTCCATTGTCATCAATCAATCCCCACTTCCCATTTTGGTGAGCAACTGCAACATTGTTGTGAAAAGCATAAATGCTACGATATTGCATGCTTGAGGAAATTAGGATATCGCCTTTTCTGTTGATAATGGTAGCGTAATAATTATCATCTTCATTGTGATACGAAACTAGGTAATGACCTTCGCCCATTGGTTGGATATACTTGTGTTGGAAATCCATTAGTACATTACCATGTAAATCAATGATGCCACAACGGCCATTGATGGCAGCTGTAGCTTCACCTTCATGCACCTCAGAAATGTAGTTGTACCCTTTGTTTCTATCGCATAAGATATTACCATTCGCATCAAGAATTGCATATGTCATTCTTGTATCTGCATATTCGACTCTTGTGTTAAGATAATCTTCAGATACATAGATACCTGCTTTGTAAAGATGTGCTCCTATATACGATATGCGGTCATATATGAATGGACAAATTGCTACACCATCTAGATTTGTTAAAGTCCATTTGCCACCTTTAAGTACTATGGCAACTTCTTCACCTTCTCTTTCACGAATCTCCTCGTATTGCAAGGAAGGAGAGATTACAACATTATCGTCATAGTCTTTTACTCCAACATATCCATGTTCCCAGAACTGGACTCTGCCATTATATGTTTTCTTTTCCTCGCTCATACATTATTCTTTTTAAATTGTTGAGCCATCCAATCTCGATCTACACAAGCACATCCTTCGACCTTCATTCTTGGGTCAATTTCACAAGCAAGGCAATGCTCATAGTAGTTGTCCATGGCAAAGCGTACAGTCATTAGCTCTTCAGTTTCTTTGTCCTCATAAAAGTAGTAGATAGCACCATGTTCAAATCCTTCGCTTAGTTCATCAACCTTTGCAAAGTAAAGTTCATATCCATTTTGAGCTATCTCAGGCATTATGACATGGCTAATCATATACTTTTGACGTTCAATGGCAACATCATTTAGACCATGTTCAAGAATGACAATTTTCTCCTTGAGTTGCATCAAGCCGAAAACCATACGGAACGTATAGTCACCTTTCATCATAGACTTTGGTACTTCCATATCCATAAGTTTATAATCGAAATCGTCTTCTTTGAAGAAACTGAAGAACAACATGAATTGATTCTTCATGTCATGGTAAAGAGTGTCCAAAGGAATGCCTGTCACATGCTCACAATGAGGGCAGTGATACATGAATAGTTCCTCATTGAAAATCTTTTCTCTGAGTTCTGGATCCAAATCCACATTTACACTGTCCCAAATCTCAAATTCACCTTTGCGGTGGCAGTTTGGACATTCTATAGTTTCTCTCTTTACTTGTGACATAGAAGTATGTTCTAATTTAATTCATCATTTTCTAGAGCTTTATTTAATTCAATTTCAGTTTGCTCTCTTATATATTTTTTCTTGTTTTTGAATATTCCTTTAACGTTGAAAAATCCAAAGAAACCCAAGGCTAATTCAATAGCAAGGCTTGTAACAATGCTAATTAGAAAAGCAATAGATTGGCTGTTAGTGTCCTCGAAATTATTCTTTATCCAGGAATAGATTAAGAAAAACATGACACCTATGGATATTATCCCACCAATAAATAAAGCAATTCTTCCCCAAAAACGTTTTCTGTATTTAGAAATTACTTGAGTTTCTATAGTTTTACGTAACACCTTATATGTGGCGTCTCCTCTATTTTTTTGTCTTTGTGTTTCTTTCTTTGATGCTGAAAGTTGCTCTTTAGCTTCATTTAAGTCATCATGAACTTGTAGCTTACCTCTTGTTATTGCTCTTTCAAGTTCTACTTTCAATTTATCTTCAGATTCTCCTTTAAGTCTCTTAGAATTGATTTCTTGTACAATCACTTTCTTTTGTTCTTCAGGGAGTAACGCAATTTGCTGATTCATTTCATATATTGCGTATAGATCCTCCTGAACAAAAGTGTCTTTCAGAGGCTGAAAACCGTTCTGGATTATTGACGCAAATAAAGGCATATAATCATCTGCATCAAAAGAGTCTCCACCATTATTAAGAGCTAAGACGTTAATCAGTGTTTCAACCCTTAAGGCTAATGGTAATCCACTTACAGTTGGTTTATTTTTTGAATAGTTATTTACTGAAATCTCTTCCGATAAAATAAACCATTTGTCATCGTTTCTTAAGAATTCAGCTCCTGCAATTAAACCAACATCATGCGTTAGTGCAGAAGTCCTTTTATCACGTCCTGTTGCGGATTTATAAACGTTGTTTAACTCTGCTATTTTATGCTCTGATTTTTGAGCCTTTTCTATCGCTTCTAATAATGTCTTGCTATCATCAATTTCAGCTATCTTTAGAGTCTCGTTTAGATGTTCTGGAAGTTCTCGTAAACAATCAAAGTATCTAACGAAATCTTCACTAGTTCTACAATGTAGAGCTATAGCACTTTGAGTAAAATCATCATTGGCATTAGATGTCAAATCTAATCCAAACTTTTCAAGATTATTGAGTGTTAAACATCTTTGATGTTCAATTTTGTGCTGGAATTCTTGCTTAGTAATGTATAAAACTCCTAACTCAATTCTCAGAGTACTGAAAGTATTTTCTAGAGAAATTAGTGCATTATGAAATTTACTCGCATCTAACTTAATGAACATAAGAATGTTGGTATCCAATAGACATTTCGAGCCTTTGAACACATCTAAAGTAAGTGCATCTATTCCTGTTGTGTTACTTATCAATTTTGCGGAAAATGCAGACGTGCCATATTCCCATAGATAGGCTGTTACATCAGAATCTTTAGAGCCAAGAAACTTAAAGAATAGTTTAGGAAGAATTTCATAATCTTTTTTGTCAACACCCTTAATATTTCTTGTTCTTCTTTCAACCATATCTTTTATGCTGTCCTTACTATGAATTACAGCATCTTTGGTTTTCAATAAGTCTGAAATCCATTCGTCAGAAAAGAACTGAAAGAAGTGAAGCGTTACATCTTGAAACCATTGTCTTATTACTTCTTTTTCTGTGTGTACTTCAAAGAAATATCGTGCAAGAATTGCGTTAGTCCGATTAGCAGAATCCTCACAACATTTGCATATCTGTTTTCGTCTTGAAGGTGATAAATAATACTCGTTCTTTGAACTAATTTGTATCTCAGAGTTTTTACAAAGGTTTTCAATAAGCTCTGTGATTATTTGCTCATCTACACATTTACGGTTTGTAAATGCCTTATATGAAGCTATTATATCCTTAAGTGACATTCGTTTTTCACTTGAGTATATAATCTTAACTAAAATTTGAGCAATAGCACTCTTTGTCAGAGTTTGCGTCTCTGATTTCACTTTGAGATATATAGTACTTAGAACTTTATCCATATACGGCTTTATCTACATTAAATTACTTATTCCAATGTTCAATTTCATTCTCAATCATTCCTATAGCCTGTTTAACTAAGCAATTTGCTTTGTATCTTTTGGTATAAGCATCGGTTACTATATCATGAATTTCTTTCATCTTATTAGACTCTATAATAGGCACAGGTATTTCTAAAAGTAATCGAGGAATAGGACGACATAATTTCGTACCTGTTTGAAGATTTCTTATGAATCTAAATCCATAATCAGATGATAGCCATGTATAAAGATAACCCGAAGGTATTTCTTCTATAGTTTTCATTCTGATAAATTCACCAGATACAAGTTGATTAACCAAATCTTCATTAGCATATATGCACCTGCAGAAAGTTTCATTTTCTCCTAATGTACCTACGCCAGCAATTAATACCTCTCCATATTCTACAAGATTCGATAACTTTACATTGCGTTTAGAAATGTGCTTTCCTCTGATAATTGTATCAAATATGTCAGACTGGTTGATAAGCATGATGCCTTTATCTTCTTTTACTTCTATCCTAGGAAACGAACCTGTGGAGAATACATCACCATTAATAATTAAATCTTTTAATGGTCTTGTGAGACATGTAATCTTATCCTTTGTATTTTTTATTCTTTCAGAATGATTAAATGCGTTTATTGTTGTAGAATCAATATCCTTACGACTCTTTACAAAACATGAAACTTGCCGTTCATATGAACGAGGACCATAATAATCATAATCTGCTTCTGTTAAATCTGATAACGAAGCGTAATGTTTTAATAATTTCGATGCATCTTCAAGTGCTTCTGTTGCTTCTTCTCTTAGGCGAGCTGATTCTTGAATCAAATCATCAACTTCCTTTTGGAAAGCTTCAGGGAAATCTGGTATTGGTAATTCTCCAACCATTGCATCCGTTATAAACGGCTGTACGCCTCCTGTAGCGTGCTTCCAAAACGATAAGTTGCCTATCTTTGATGCAAGATAAGCATAAATGAATCCATTACGTTCTTCAGGCTTAACACAGATGCGTATGATATTATCAGATCCCATTGCATTATATGCCTCTAAATACCCTGGAACAAAAGCGGTTTGACCTATCGCGCCAACTCTTCCTGTAAGAATCATTCCCTTTCTAAGAATAGCTTTCTCATCAAAACCGTATTTTTTAGAACTGTATTTACATGACGCTAGAGGGTCTGCTGCAACTACGTCTGAATTGCTTAGAAATGGATAACCAAATTCCTTTGTTGTATATACACGTTTATTTCTGCCAGAAGTGAATATTTCAGTGCAATAGTCTTTAAGCTTGAACGAAGAATGTCTTTCAATAACAGAAGAGTATATATTTACTTCTGCATTATGATAGCTTCCGTCAAACCTTTTGCTTAAAAGGACTTCTTGGCTATTTATAACTCGACATTTCATAATTTATCAAACCTAAATTTTCTATATTCTTCTGCAACCTTTGGTAGGTCATCAGCTAATCTCTTTATACGTTCGTTGCGTGAGCGAACTACCTCACGTCCGAACTCATTATATGCCAACCATCGTTTTACATGAGGGAATAAGATTTCAGCCCCGTCTTCGTCTCTTTCATAGACAGGAACACCTCTACGATCTTTGCCCACTTGTTCAACGATTGCCATAAATACATCATAATCCTCACTCTCAATAGGAATCAACATTTCTTCATCTGTTTTCTTTTGGAGGAAAAGCAGTGATGCCTGTACACCAACTTGAGGTAAGAAGGTTTCTACTGGTAGGTCAACACTAGCAATCAGTTTGAAATGCTTGAGAATCCACAGACGTACTTCTTCTGTATTAGGATTGCCCAAGATACCATCAGGAAGAACGATTGCCATCTTACCACCAGGCTTTAAGAAGTTGTAGCAGGCTTCGATGAAGAGAACTTCAGGAGCCTTGCTATTCAACTCATATCGCTTGGCAATTTCAATATCTACCTCAACCTTGGCTCCGAAAGGTGGGTTAGTGAAAATCATATCGAACTTACCTTGAGCATTATTTTCTGCTGTAGTAAACTTGAAATCTTTATCAGCACTCTGCTTGATACTCTTGTTCACTGCTTCTGCAATTAATGGTATATCTGGTTTAGCACCATAAGGATAATCAAGCGAGTTGATATTGTATATGTTTGAATGACCATCACCAGCCATCACCATGTTCATACGTGCTGCTTTCTTGAGGTCTGGGTCAAAGTCGAAACCAAATATCATCTTCTCTGCATACTCACGTACACAGTCATCAACCTCAGGTGAGTTTAGCTTGGCTTCAAGATGCAAATCATCCAAATCGCCATACATTCTTCTGGCGATTTTATGTCTTACATGATCAAGAACCATAACCAAGAATCCACCAGAACCACATGCTGGGTCAAGAACACGGCAATTCTCATCTGGGTCGAGAATTTCAACCATACACTTGATGATGTTTCTTGGTGTGAAGAACTGACCAGCCTCTTGCTTAAGAGTATTACTTACAATGGTTTCGTAAGCTGTACCCTTTACATCTACAGTAGCATCGAGGAATGAGTATTTTGCCAATTCACTGGCAACGTATGCCAAACCTCTATCAGAAAGCATAATTTGTTCATTGCCATCAAATACATCCTTGAATACGCTGCTTTCCTTAAGGTCTTCGAATATACCCTTGATTCGTTCTGCTACAGCCTTTCTTCCTTCTTCTGTGTTTTGCTCTTTAACACCAACCCAGAAGCGACGACGATAGCTTATTCCAGCCTTAGCATCAGAGAATCTACGTTTTTCATCATAAAGTTTACAGAAAATGAGATTAAGAAGTTCCCAGAAGGCAGTCTTCTTCATACCCTCATTTCCGTAGATATAGTCATGGCAGCGTTTGAAGGTCTTTACCAAAGATTCATTTGCCGGCTTACGAGGCATTGCACGTTCACCTTGTGCTTCGAGGTCTTCCAAGGTTTGACCATTAGCAGGAAAGTCTGAGATAGATTCAATAGTTGTCTGACCAAATGCATCTTCAGAAGAGTACTGATATTGTAAGTCTTCTCCATTTGTCCAGCAGCCAAATTGACAATCTGTGAAGCATAGTATGCCTTCAAGGGATGCTGATACACCATTCTTCTTATCTTCTGGCTTTACCTTTGCATCTTTGGCTACGATAATGACTCTAACTAAATTAGCCACATCGTGAGCACGTCCTTCCTCAAAGATAGCCAAATCTACCTTTTGATTCTTTGTCTTACCCTCATCTACATCTTCATACTTAACTTTGAAGTCTCTCTCCATATCAGAAGGGGCAAAGTCATATTCTTCAGTCATCATGTTAATCATTGACTGAAGAGTTAGCTCCTTGTCTGTTGCCTTGACAACTCTGTTAGTAAGAGAGCATATAATTTCATTCTCACCAAGCACTACTTCACTGAGGTTTGCCTGTTCATTGTTGAATTGGTCTGCCATAACTTGCAAAAGTAATTGGTTCATTTTATATACGCACATCCATTTTAGTCCATCTATCGGCCATGTATTCCGAACTCGCAATTATATGAGTACTTTTGCATTAGAATTAAAACTATAGGATATGCGGGTAATCTATTCATTCTGTGAGTTGAGTAAGTCTTTTACATCAACTTCAAGACATTTGGCTATTTGCCTTAACGTTTCAAGTGAAGGTTGTGCTGTATTGGTACACCACTTGGAAACTGTTGCTGGATCTTTGTCTAAAGCTTCAGCTAACCATTTTCCAGTCCGCTTCTTTTCTACAAGTACAACTTTAATTCTGTTAATGTCTTTATTATCCATGTTTTTTCAGTTTTATTAATGCAAAAATAGATGAAATTATAAAATAATCATCGAAAATCCAACAAATAATTTGCTTTTTATGCAAATTATTCTTCGTTTTCGTATTGTTTTCCTTAAAATAGGTTACATTTGTAGTATAATAATTAGTAAAGAATAACAAATTGAAACAATAATAGAAGTCATGAGTGAAATTGAATTCAAATGGTTAACAGAACCACTTGCCGTAATGCTGACAGGTAAGGGTGTGTTTATTGCAAGCGTTGTGATAACTGTAATTTTTGGATTGATATACTATAAGAATAGATCCAGACAATTACTGAATAGCTTACCAGGCTTATTTACTTCATTAGGTCTCTTGGGAACATTCGTGGCTATCTGTAATTCATTAGGCGACATCAACCAGGACTCACTTGAAATAGATACCATAATTCGAAATTTGGTACCTGCCTTTACATCTTCTATCGCAGGTCTTATTTCTGCGTTTATCGCAACAGCTGGATGTAAGATATGGTATTCATATGAAGACCGGAAATTGGAAAAGAAAATTAACCTACAAACACCTGAAGAGTGTTTGTATAATCTTACCCTGTTGTCAACTACAACAAATAAATCTCTATCAAGGATTTCACAGCAACTTGTAGAACAAAGTGCCAAAAATGAAGAATATTATGAACGACTCAATACTACTATTAGCCAGCAAAGTAAGATTCTTGAGCAATTTATTAATGACTTTGTAAAGAGAATGGATGATATCTTTACTGAGATGCATGGCCGGATTGAACAGAATATTAAGGACTTTGGTGAAGAACAGTTCAAGAAATGTGCAGATACTCTTGAGGCTTTGACAGATAAAATGTCTTCACTCTCTACAGGTCTGCTTGAAGAGCAAAAGACTAATGTCCAGCAAATGATTGCAGGGACCAATACAGAGTTACAGTCTGTATCTAACAATGTGACAGTACAAATCACATCACTCTGTACTCAAATGACTTCTGCATTGGCTAATTTACGTTCTAGCCAGGATGAAAAATTGACTTCTATCGTTGAAAACTATAATGCTTTGTCAGAGAAATTGGCTAATCAGAACTCAGATTTCGCTGAAAAGATGAATGCACAATTTAATGCTGAATATGAAAAGATTCAGGAACAAAGTACAAACAGCTTGCAACAGATGGTTGATTTGAAGGATGCTTATGCTGAAGTAAATCAAAAAATGCTTCAAAGCAGTACATCTATGAATCGTGAAGTAAGTGCTGAATTACGCAATTCTCTTTCTACATTCGTAACGGACTTGCAGAAGACTGTTACTGATGAAGTTAATGCCCTCAGTTCAGCAATTGTCACAAATGTAGAAGCATTAGAAAAGAGTTATGCATACATCAGTGATCATGTCCGAAATATTAAGGGCAACTATGAGAGTGCAGCTCAAGCATATATTGATGCCGTAAATAATGCTCATAGGATGAATGAGAGTCAAGAAAATATGCTTTCGACCATTAATGATAGCATGAAGCATGTTGTCCACACAAATGAAAAAGTGGATGAAGTCATTGCTGTAATGGAAGAAAGGCAAGAACGTATAGAGAACCTGATTTCTCACATCAATGAAATCAGCACAACAATTGAGACTCTTCAGAAACTTGAAAGTCAACTTAATAGAATCACCAACAAATGAGTAAGTTGAATTTTAAAAACGAAGGTGACGAGCATAATTTCTGGCAGAATTATACAGATTTAATGTCAGGGTTTCTGGTTGTTTTTATCATAACCAGTCTTGTTGCATGGTATGGCTACATTAAGGTGACAGGGGCTATTGGTGGTGATGGTGGTAGTATAAAAGTCACCATTGAACAATCAAGAATGATTCGAGAGTTCAACGAAGCACAAAAGTCATTGGTAAGTGAGTATTTCCATTATAATGAGCAATATCAAAGATTTGAGTGTAAATCAGATATAATGTTTGAACCTAATTTGTCAAATATCCCGGCTGATAAAGAAGAAATTTTTATAGAAGCGGGAAAAGAGTTGGTTAACAAAATTTTGTCCAAATTTAAAGAGTCTGTAAACATCTCTTTCAAAATCATAATAGAAGGACGAGCAGCCAGACATTTGAACAAAGATTCCAAGGAAGCAAATGAAGCAGCGGATAGAGCTGTATGGCACACAATGGAAATTCGTAGCTATGAACGTGCATTGAGCTTATATAATCTTTGGAATCAAAATGGGATAATTAAATCCATTCAAGAAATGAATGGAGAAGTGTTTATTTCTGGTTCGGGTTTTGGTGGTCAAGGTAGATATCCCAATACTCCAGGCCAAGAAGAACTCAACAAAACATTTATCATTCAAATCATCCCTTACATCAAATAAAGTAGAGGAATTATGAAAGTAAGAGACCTCAGACAATATATAAAATCAATTTCAAAAGGTAATGAAACCCTTGAACTAGTAGGTTCGAATAAAGAATACTTTTTGAATATGATGAGTGGGCAGGGACAAAAAGTCGATGCTCTCATAACAGGTGCAGCCAGTTTTGTAAATAATGCAAAAGAACAGTTGTTCTATGAATTTGTGCAGAATGCGTATGATGCAAGTGCAGATTTTTTATTCTTCTATGCTAATGAAGAGTTCTTGATAGTACTAAATAACGGAGAACCGTTCTTTACAGACCTCAATATTTTTGATCTTCCTGAAGGCGAAGAGCCTAGAGATGGTCAGTTATATAATTTTTTGGCAAAAGGTAAATCCTTGAAGTTAAACGATGATGACAAACTAGGTAAATATGGTCAAGGTTCCAAGTTGCTTTATACACTTTTGGCAGATATAAATCATAACGTCAATACAGAAGAACTTCTTAAAGATGCCATCATTAATAACAAAAAAGGACCATATCTTGTTAGTTGGCACAATATGTCCCAGTTGGATGCTTGGCTTATTAACGATGATGAGTGGATTCCTGCTCAAGCAGACGATGTAGAGAACCATATACTGTTTGCGAAAATTCTTATGAGCTATTATCCAATAGCACCAGGTCAAGATTTAGAAAGATTTAGCAATGAAGAAGCTCAAAGAGCAATTAAGGCATTCAATGAATTAGTTGATCCACCAAGAAATAAATCGTTCTTGACTAGGGGAACGGCTTTAATTATACCCTTAGGAAAGGGTAAGTATGATGCGATCATTGAAGAAAACAACCTTGAGAATGTTCGTGAACGTTTAGGCGTTTTTGCTTCTATTACAGCTGATCAAGAGCGTAATGTAGGCAAATCACTTAAACATATATATGTGATGGGTAAGGAAGTAGAGCAGCATCCTGTTAGTTCGTTATTTGTTGATTTTGTAGAAGAAGGGAATAAATTCTATTATCACTTTGCTTTCAATCCAATATTCGCTGAAAAAAATGTGGTTAACTTCTTTAAGGGATTGCCTATTCTACAAACAAAATATCGATTTGGTTTTATTTTGGACAGCCAGATTTTAGAGGTAGATGATAGCCGTCAGCGTATAAGCGATACAGAAAAAACTTGTGATCAATTGCGTCTTGCCTATACACATTTGGTTGATGAATTGAAGTCGCTTTTGGTTACAAATAGAGAAAAGTTTGATTATATCTATCAGTCCTTGATATCGTCACGCCCAGAAGATAACTCTGAAGATGAACAGAAGATCCGTAAAGCATTCTATGATGTTATTCGTCCATTCTTGAAGGAATATGCTTATACATCTGAGGGTACTTACGTACCTTTTGAACAAGTATGTGAGGAAGAAAAGGAAACGAATGTTTTATTGAAAGATATTGGTATAACTGATTTACATTGGATTGACAATGAAAGCAGAAAAAAATATTCTTTCCACTTTGATAAAAAGGTTCGTGTTTTACGTTTTGCTGAGATGCTTCAAATGGCAGACATGGAAAAATTGTCCGCATGGATAAAGTGTATGTCTAAGGAGGATTATAGACTATTCCATACCAATTGTCTTGATTGTATCTCAGATATTGAAACAATACAATTATTCCGTTCAAATGAGAATAATTTATATTCATGGGGGGAATTGAAGTCCGATATCAATGTTTACTATATGGCTCAGACGACACAACCAATATTTGTAGGTCAAGAGTATATAGTAGAACCTATGTGTGAGGAATATGATGAAGATGATTATTCAAATCTTTTCGGTAAGATAAAAGCAAATCTTGCAGAATTGAGAGAAACTTCTATGGGCAGAGATGCTGTATGTCAAACGCTCTGTATGATTGCTGAAAATGAATCTGATTACGAAGATGAAATTATAAATGGAATCACTGTTTTTCAGAACTGGCGTGGTGATTATTTGCCATTCTCTGAACTGTTTGAAGAGCGTTTGGACGGGACTATTTTGTTTGACAATTTCCGCATCAAAGGTAGCATACCTGAATGTATTAAACAGCGAGATTGGCTTATTGACAAACAAGGCGACAATACTGCACTATGGAATTGGATCGTAAATCATTTCGATGATATAAAGCAAGAAGATGGCTGGGGCGACAACACAGATGCATATCTAAGAGATATACAGAATGCTTACAAGGCAGGTGGAACATCTGTTGCAGGTTCATTACTTAGATTATATCTTGACAAGGATGGTAAACCTACAGATGAATCATGTCAGAATGTAGAAAACTTCGATAAGTTATCTGAAGCAGAATATGAAAAGCTTCAAGCTTCATATTCTGATTATAATTTTGTGCCATATAAGTACGAAAAGGTATTGAGTTCTGCACCATTCATGATGAATACCTTATATGTCTACGACTTGATTGACCCTAATCAGTTTATAGACTTTGATACATTGGCTATTTTGTCGAAGATATCATCTGATGGATTCTTGCTTAAATACAGGGTTATAGGTAATGATAATAGCTTTATAGTTCAGGCCCTTAATGGTGGGAAAAACTATACTAATGACCTTGACACGGATTTGAGAAGTGCTTTGTTAGAGATAGGTTTTTACTATATACCTCAAAAGGTACAAACTCTTATTCCATCAGATACAAATGCTTTCAATATCACTCGTGACGACTTTGCAAATTCTGTTGTAGATAAGATTTCAGATAAGAATCTAATATTCCCCCTTATCAGAAATTGTAGCTCTGCTGTTGTGGAACATTATATCAATTCGTTGTCTATAATATCTATCGACCATAAGATTACAGATTCTGATATTCGTTGGCAGATTATTAAATTTGCCGTGTCACGTGATACTGAAGAGAATGAATTTAGAAAAACCATATTTAATTGTATCAGACATAATAATGAAGGACTTCCAGAGACAATAAAGGATAGTGTTTTCATTGCTTATGATCATGAGTATAGTCTGTATGCCTTAAATGGTGATTATCAAGAAGAGAATGAACATATCGATTCATTTCTGGATTGTCTTCCTTCAGATAATGATGCAGAGTGGTTTAAGGAACAATTTTATGGAGACAAGAAGGAGAACGTTTCTTGCAAAGAAATCTATGACGAGATAAAAGATAAACATCTCACAATAGAACAACTCCGCTTCTGTCTTGACTATTCACTTAATGATGAGCCTGATTATTACAATCTTGCAATAGGTAAAGAAGAGAGTCTTAGCGAGGCTTTGACAATGATTAAGACTAACCAGTATAGAGGGTTTGATGAGTATTTCAAGATTTCTGATTTTGATTCAGAAACCCAAGTATTTGCAGAGCAATCTTTACTTAATGACGAAGAAAAGCTTCCCAACGAAATGCAGAAATGGTTGGAACAGAATGTTGATGCTATCAATTTGTTTGGGAATATCAGAACCGACAGTGAATCATACATTTCTGTAAGAAGACTCATTCGTGATAACGAAGAAGCTATAGCTATTCCTGATTTTGAAGACTCAGATAAAACTGAATCAACAATAAACTGGGTGTTGAATGCTGAACTTATATATGTTTATGGTGATAATGCCTACAAGAATATAAAACGTATCATCGATAGACTACCAGAAGGCATTGACAACATGGTATTCTTAAGATATACTGGCAATGTCGAATGTCGTGATAAGTCACTTGGCTCTATTTGCCCCACATTTACTCTTGAAGAGTATGATAAAGAATCATGTTTCTTATCTATTTATTCTTGGACACCAATATTCTTGGATATGTTGATGAATGACAAGAAGGTGCAGAATTTCTTTGTAAATGAAGTTGTGTTTGCTTATGGAGGATTAGAATTACTTTCTAAACATAAACTACATAAATCTCCTAAACTAGAGGTTTCTGTTAAGGCTCATGAAGGAGATTATAATGAAATTGCAACAGAACCATATCAGATTTGGAAGAATATGCCCGAATCTAGAGGTATCTTGATTAAAACATCAAAGAAACCTATTGGTATAAACTTTACAATGCTCAAAAATAGGGAACAGGTTTTCTCAAAAGCAATAGATAACAAGGATTTTGGTTATGACACTAATGGTTTGGTAGTTGTTCAATATCCTAATGCAGAAAAAATCTCTGCAATAAAGATGATAGAGAAACATATTGCCGATATGGAGTTCTTCCAGCAACCTTTTATTGTATTGCAAGGACTATATGTAGACCAATTGGAAAAACTTGAGCAAATTGCAGAAGAAAAAGGAACAGATATCGCTACGATAGTTCAAACTTCAGAAAAATCAATTAGTAATACAGGTGATAATAATGCGAACTTAAAGGTCGATGAAGATAAACTTGACAATATTAAAGAGTTGGCTGAATCATTTGATGCAGATGAATTGATGGAACTTGCTGATAAGAAAGACATGATATTAGAGATTCTTCATGAAATGCAAGAGGTTGATGATGAAACTCAAGAGTCGCAAGTTCGTCAAACAATTGGATATATCGGTGAACTTATTTATGAGCAATATCTATTGGCTCAAGGTAAGGATTATAAGTATGCTGCAATAGAAGGTATTGGAGATTATGACTTTCATAATATTACAGACAGGATTTATGTCGATGTTAAAACAACATTGTATAGTCTTAAAGATGGTACTGCTCCATTCTATTTACATAAATCTCAAAACACTTTTATGCAAAAGCATCCCAATGAGAAATACCATATAATTCGAATATCATTAAACGACTTGGATTTGCAGAAATCGTATGAAAGAATAAGAGATATTTACGGTAAAGAAGCAAATCCTATGATTGACGAAAGACTTAAAGAGGATTGCTTGAAAATTGCCAAGAAGTATTGGAGAGGTGCAAAGATTGAACAATTCGATGCATTGTCACCAGAGTACTCTATTAAGATAGAAAAGAAGTAAGATGAAGAATAGCATAACTCCAGCTCAACAACTTTATTATGCGTGGGATTTATCGCATAAGAAATCGACCAGTGATGACAGTCGATTCACTGGCGTATTGTCTGAAGCAAAGGTTGATATGAATCCTCACCAAGTAGAAGCTGCTTTGTTTGCTTTCAAATCTCCTCTAAGCAAAGGTGCAATATTGGCAGATGAAGTTGGTTTGGGTAAAACAATTGAAGCAGGTATTATCATTTCAGAACTTTGGGCGGAACATAGCAGGCGGATTATCATTGTTGTTCCGGCTTCACTTAGAAATCAATGGAATCTAGAATTGATGGAGAAATTCTTTCTTCCGTCAGTTATCTTAGAAAATGACAGTTACAAGGAAATTAAAGAGTTGGGTAATAACCCTTTTGAGGATGGCCGAAATATAATAATCTGCTCTTATAATTTCGCAATCAAGCACTCAGAAGAGTTACAGCTTGTTGATTGGGATTTAGTCGTGTTTGATGAAGCCCATAAAATGAGAAATGTTTATAAGAAAGGCAACATTATCGGTAATACGATGATGAATACCTTTAAGCATTACAAAAAGGTCTTATTGACCGCTACACCCTTGCAGAATAATCTTAAGGAGTTGTATGGTCTGATTAGCATTATTGATCCACATTTCTTTTCAACAGTAGATTCCTTCAATGAACAATACAATATGATAACTACTAGAGATTCAGCAAAGTTTGGCGAATTAAAAGGTAGGTTATCACATATTGTTCATAGAACATTACGTAAACAAGTAAAGGAGTATGTGAATTATACTAAGAGAACAGCTTTTGTACAAGAATACGAAGCTTCTCCAGAAGAAGTTCAACTATATGAAAATGTAAGCGAATATCTTCAAAGGCCAGGAACCTATGGTATTCCAGAAAAAGTAAGACCTATGCTTTCTCTGATTGTGAGAAAAATAATGTCTTCTTCTGCTTATGCTTTGAGCTATACCTTACAATGTTTTATAGAACGATTGGATCACTATAAAGCTACAGGAGAACTTCTCTCTGCTCTATCAACTATAGAGAATGATTATGAAGTTTCTCAGGATGATGAAAAGGCAGAGGTAAATGAAGGTGTTAATCCAGCTATTTCAGATGCTATTGATTATGAGATTGCTGAACTTAAAATGTACCAAGAGCAAGCTAAGTCTATCGTAAATGAAACCAAGGCAAAACAACTTCTTGTAGCATTAGATAAGACATTTCAGAAAAACGAAATGTTAGGTGCTCCAAGAAAAGCGCTGATATTTACTGAAAGCAGAAGGACTCAAGAGTATCTCAAGAACTTCTTGCAAAACAATGGATATAATGGCAAGGTTGTATGTTTCAATGGCTCAAATAATGACGAGGATTCTAAGTCTATATATCGCAAATGGCTATCCCTGTATGCCGGTTCTAAACGTATATCGGGACGTACTATAATTGATCGCAAACAATCACTTGTGGATTATTTTAGAACAGATGCCGAAATTATGATTGCGACGGAATCTGGTGCAGAAGGTATTAACTTGCAGTTTTGCTCATTGCTAGTAAACTACGATATGCCTTGGAACCCACAACGTATAGAGCAGAGAATTGGGCGTTGTCATAGATATGGTCAGAAGTTTGATGTTGTTGTCGTAAATTTTGTGAATCAACTTAACTATGCTGATTGCAGGGTATATGAGCTACTGAATGATAAGTTCAATCTCTTTGATGGTGTGTTTGGAAGTAGTGACGAGGTATTAGGTTCGATTGAGTCTTGTGTAGATTTCGAAAAGAAATTGAATCATATATACCAAACTTGTCGAACTGAACGAGAAATTGAAGCTGCTTTTAATCAACTTCAATTGGAACTGGAAGAAATCATTCAGCGAAGGATTAAAGATACTAAGAAGTCGCTTCTTGAAAATTTTGATGAAGAGGTAGTAGATAAATTGAAGATAAGGCAAAGTGAAGATCGAGATAGAGTTAGTTCTTATAATAGACATTTTTGGCGTTTGACTAAAAGAGTTCTAAAAGACAGCATTACCAATATCGATAATAAAGAGCTAACATTCACGTTGCTAACCCCATTGAACAAGAATATACCTACTGGTACTTATATTCTTAATAAGGATAATGGTGAGTTCCATCAGTTACGAGTAACGCATCCTCTAGGAGAGTATGTAATAAACCAAGCATTAAAAACAGAAGTACCTGATTCTGAAATTGTATTTGATGTTGACAATTTATCTTCAAGGCAGATATTGCTAGAAAAGTATAAAGGACAGTCTGGTATTGCCGTTGTTTATAGAGTTAAAGCGTACAATGAACATGACTCCCATGAACAACTGTTGTTCTGTGCCCGTACAGATAACGGAGAAAGTCTTTCACAAGATTTTGTTAAAAAACTCCTTGAAACCAATCCTTTATCTGAGACAAAATGGAATGGTGATATTGCGGAAGCCTCATTGTCCAAAGAATACGAACAGCACTTGTATGAACTAAAACAGGATGTATACAGTAAATCTGAAGAGTACGTAAGCTTTGAAATTGACAAGTATCAAGCATGGGCTGAAGACCAGGTTTATTCGTTGGAAAATGAAGTCATTGCATTACGCAAGGAAGATGAAGCATTAAAAAGACAGATTCGTAAAGAACGGAATGCAAAATTTAAACTTGAGCTTCAGGAGAATGAAGCTAAAATAGCAAAGCAACTACGTCAAAAACAACGCCAATTATTTGATATGGAAGATGAATGTGCGGATAAAGTAGATGCTATGACGGTAAAACTTCGTGTAGCTATGACAAATCATTATGACACATCCACTTTTATACGTTTTAGATGGCATATAAAATAACAAAAGGCTTCCCTTGAGGAAGCTTTTTTTATATCCGTTTGATCCATTTGATTAAATCATTTGTGTGCAAAGTTACCTCGATGTGCAATTGACAAGTACCGCTATTCATACATTCACATAATTGACTATAATTAGTAATTAACGTGAGTTTGACGGATTCAAAACAAAGCAAGCTGTGTGTCTAATGTACGTTGTACATTGATACACGGCTTCTTTAGGAAACATACAATAAGCCGCAACCCCAGTATGTTCACAATGAAATTATCAAAGTTCCTATGTCTGGAATGCTCCACTTGTGCGATGTTTTTCAATTCATCGTTCACCGTCTCTATAATAGCCCTTTTGCGAAGAAGCAGCCTGTCCGAAACACTCATCAAAGCTCCCTTCATGTTACTTTTGAGTTTTGTGATAAGCTGTATGCCACCACGAATAAGCGCTGGAAAAGCTTCCTGCCGATATATCCTTTGTCAGCAACCAGCTTACCATATAGGAATTCAATAAAAGCCTTGTATTCCAATGGCTTTCTGTCGTCGACATCACCTGGAGTTATCTAAAGTTGAGCTATTCTCCTTTCTCATTGCAAATCAGATGCAGTTTGAAGCCAAAGAACCATCCCATAGAGCATTTGCCTCTTTGGGTAATACCCTTGAATACTTTATGGATACGTATCCTTTGATTCCTACATACTCTCAGAGGAGTGCTGTCTAGGAAACTTATGCCGGTGCATTTCCCAAGCAACACTTTTTTGATGAACAGCGCCAGAGGGATAGCCACCTCTTTTCCGAGTTCTACAAAACGGTTGTATGAAACAACCTTTGGGAAGAGATGTCGCAGATGTTTGCAGACTTTTTCCAAATAGAAATGTTTCAGACAGCGGTAGCCTGAATCGTGAAATAATATCATGATCAGCATGATTTCAGCCTTTGACATGGTTGAGTTTCGGTGATAATGCCGCTTTGTATCAGATTTCATAGTGTATTTTTTCATCAGGGCATCAAAAAACTTACAAAAGTCATCTGTCATACAAAATAATTCTGTAACTTTGTCTTCGGTGATTATAGCGATTATTGTTTGTATTTCTTTGTAATTGAGCACTATAAAGTTACAACAATTTTCGCTAATCGCTAAATCTACAGACTATTATAATTCATCGAACTCGCGTTAAAATATCATTCAAGCCTAATCTGCCGTTCTGTGTTCACCTTATGTTCACTGAGAAAAGAAAAGTACCGACTATATGTCGGAAAACTCACTTGGATTGATTCTCTTTCTCCCTTTTCTCTTTTACTTTTTCCATTCCCGGCATCTTTTTAGCCAATACACTTTCTCCGGAAGGAAAGTAAAGCGGAAAGACCTGAGATAAGAAACTTACAATATCACTACGCTTCTTACCCATATTGAAAAAGGCAGAACAAACAAAATACATAAGATCTTGCTGACTACATGTATCTGTTGGCTGAATGGTTATTGGGGGAGTGATTATCAAACTGTGTTCTGCAAATGCGCAAGCACTGGCAAGAATAGCTTTCTGTTCTTCTTCGGTAAACATCTTTATTTTCCCTGCAAACCATTCAAGTTCTCTTTGCTGAAGTGCTTGTTGCTTTTCATTTTGATGTTCCAATAGAATTGCTACATTTTCTTGTTGCTTTTCGGTCAAGGCATTTTCCAATGCTTGATTCTTTCGTTTAAGGACATTGAATTTCAGTAATGCGGCAATGTACATACAGAAATAACCTACTGCAATATCGAATATCAGAACAAGCAGATAATTGCTGTTTGAATTTTGGGCATGTCCAGCCATATACTCACTGATAGGAATAACGGCAAATAGCATGATGATGGCTATTGCATAAAGCACTCTGTATCGCGTTTTATGGTTTACCTGCGGTAAGGAGGCAAACAAAAAGGCGATAATCAAGACGGCAATTATTGCACAAAGTGGTATGAAAGATGTTCCCATAGGCTTATAGCTCGGTTTGAGGATTAATTACAATGCGCCAATAACCAGCTTTATCAGAACCTTCATGAACCAAAATGCCCATACCTCTAAGGTTCTTGATGTTTTTCTCTATAGCACGTTTCGTTACACCAACCTTGTTAGCCATATTGTCAGCTGTGATTGATGGATCAGAAATAACGAGGTCAATTATCTTTTGTGCAGTTTTACTGACTTTCTTAGGTGTTTCCGATGTGTTTCCGAACTTATCTGCATTTACACCGAACTTTTTCACCGAACTTTTGCTGTTTACACCGAACATTTTTGCATTTACACCGAACTTTTCGACCGAACTTTCTTCGCTTACAGGGTACTTTTCGAGGGTACTATTTACCCTGTTAGCCACCTCCTCAACAGGTATTCTGCCGTTCTCGCTCCAGTTCAGATTATAGAATGTGGTATAGAAAGAAGTCGCTTCTGTTTGATATTGTGGTTCTTTCCCTTGCAGGAAGTTAGGTAGCTTCTCTGTAAGTTCACGCATTTTGCGTAAGCCGGAGCCACGTTTCTCCATATAGTCCAACTGTGTGAACACATCTGCAATGACAGGATTGCGGCGCATGGATGGTACTTTGTATATGTCACGGTCTTGAATCTGTGTACCGTCAAGCATGGCACCGGGTGATACCAGTTCTACACGGTCATCGTAAATGTCAATATGCACTTCACCGCCCATTACCGTATAATCTCTATGGATAAGATGATTTACCAACCCTTCAAAGATGGCACGGTCGGAATAGTCGGGGAGATTCAGACGATAGTTCGGCATCTTCACCCATCCGCTCATAGTATAGTTCTTGATGAAGTCCATACCATATTTCAGAAGCAATACGAGATTTGCCCGATGCTCTACGGAACTGATGGCATCATCTTTATAAAGTCCGGTCCAACGAGTGCAGAAAATACGCGATTGGAATACGGTGCAATTATCCACGAACAGCAATCCAGCATTGGTCAGTTTACCGTCAGGAGTAACCAGACCGAATGATTCCAGATACTTGTCATTCCATTCCTGATGGGTCTGTTCACGGAAAGTATTGGCGAGAATAATAAAAGAGTGCTTGCTGGCATCCACTTGTGTAGGAAGAGAATCCCATGTCATGTGTGTACCTTTCAATACCAACGAAAGAAGTTGTTGTGAATTACACTCTACGCTTTCATTGCCAACCCGTACATATGCGGTACGTGTTCCGTCCTGATAATAGTAATAAGGTGTAAGCGTTCCAGCCTTTACTTTCACTTCAAGCAAAGAGTGCCCTTCATGTTCTATCGGGATAAGTTGTATTTCCGGAACAGGGTCAAGTCTCGCTTTGATGGTTTCACTGATAAAGTCAGCATCGGATTGTGGATTCTCCAAACCTACAATCACTCCATCATCGTTCACTCCATAGAACAGACTGCCACCTTCTGTATTGGCAAAAGCCGACACGGATTTGAGCCATGACTTCACTTTCTTACGTTCCAACATTTCCTTGAAATCGTAAGCTGAGCATTCCGCTATCAATGTATTGTTTTGAATTTGCATCGTTTCCTTATAATTGTTAGGGTATAGTTCCCCAATATCATGTACAAAGGTAAGGATAAAAGTGGAGATTCTGTTAAATTCGTGCCATACTTTTGATTATTATGCGTTTATATCACGATATTTATTGGAAAATTTTATATTTTTGCAGTCAAGAGCTGTGGTTGTTTATGGATGCTTATTTTCGGATTTGCGATATAATTGCAACACGTGTACGCAAGTTGCTCATACAGAGATACTGTTGATTTTGAGGAAGTGAAATAAAATCGCTGAATAAGACGATTGAAATAATAGAAAAGGGTTGAAAGTCTATGACTTTCAACCCTTTTTATTTTTGAATGACTATTATTCTATATCGGAAAGTTCAAAAAAAAGTCTGTACGTTTTTTTTAGGGAGATTTGTCGAATAAATTTTCTGGTAATGAAAATGTAGCTTATCTTTTAATACTCCTTCCCGTAAAGCGATATATGATAAAATAATGGAAAGAAGTTTGGATAAACAAATGTCTTATGAGGAGTTTGCCGTATTTGATTTGCAGAATAGATCACAAACGCGCAGTGCTAAATCAACAGTAGGACCAAGTAAGCCATTCACACGTCCTCACTTTGTAAATAGAATGTTAGATAAGTAAAGCAGATGTATTCCATTCTGGCTTAGATACCAATTACGTTAAGTACAGTATTTTTCTAATCTTTTCCCGGTTGCCCACAATCCAAACGAGATCTCCTAATTGGAAAGTTGTGTCTTTATCCAGGGGAATCAGTTCGTCATTTCGTTCAATAGCTACAACAATACTGTCATGCTTCTCTCCTAAATGAGACTGCGCGATGGTCTGATTTAAAAAGCGGAATTCTTCGTCTACCGTGAAAGAGTGGAGAGTTATCTTTTTATCCACTGCATCCATATCTGATGTATTTTTTACATCTTCTATTCTATTTCTGAATTCCTGTAATTGCGTATCTGTACCAACTACTGTCAATTTATCCTGCGGATAGATGTGTTCAGAGCTTTTCGGTATATATATGTTCAGATCGCCACGAGTGATTGCGACGACATTTACTCCAAAATTTTGCCTGAATGAAAGTTCTCCTAAAGACTTGCCGATGTAATCGGAATAAGGCGATACGAGGATAGATGTCAAATCAAGGTCTTTATCATTGAATTCGCTATTGAAACTTGTTTTTAGCGGGTGCCGTTTTTTAGCTACCTCTTCCCGTCGGTTAAGATTGGCAAGGAATCTTGTTTCCAATCGTGAATATTGCGTGAGGTCTTCCCTAAGAATAAGAATCAATGCTACCACGGCTATGGCAATAATCACACTTATTCCCCAGTTTAGTTTAAAGTAGCTGATGACTACACTAGTGATAAAGAAAAGAGCAACAGATACACGTCCCAGAACCAGGGAAACCAGGCGTCCGTGATTGTAATTCTCGTCTCTCCATAGCTTCAGGAATAATTCCGAAGAGTTGTATTTGTTGGAGATGAGCGCCCATAAAAAAGGAGTCATAAGTAGAAGAGTACCCAGACACATCACCAGGTTGATCCATACAGTGACAGGAGCAAACATTTCGCTGATGGCGGGATAAATGATTTGTATCGACAGCAGCCAAATAGCAGTGAGCAGTACGCTATAGATAACAACTCTCCCAATCATGTTTTTTAGTAATTTCTTCCAGTCACTATCGTGGTTCATGGTCTTCTTGCCGGAAGCATAACGATCTAATGTCTCCTGTACTTTAGTAGGCAATATTTTGTAAAGCCATTCGGCAAAAGGATTGGCTAAACGGATAAAGTAAGGAGTCGTGAAAGTGGTGATAACAGATACAGCCACAATGATAGGTGAAATAAACGGATCAAGCACTTTGAGCGAAACACCCAGTCCGGCAATGATGAAAGCAAACTCTCCGATTTGTGCCAGGCTGAATCCGGATTTGATGGAAGTATTCAGTGGTTCTCCGGATAAGAGTACGCCAAACGAAGAGAAAATGGCTTTGCCGATAATGGTAACCAGTGTAATGATGATGACAGGCCAGGCGTATTCTACCAATACAGCCGGATTCACCAGCATACCGACCGAAACGAAAAAGATAGCTCCGAAGAGGTCTTTTACCGGTTGTATGATATGTTCGATGTGTTCGGCCTCGATAGTTTCGGCAAGGATAGATCCCATGATAAATGCTCCCAGTGCTGTTGAAAACCCTGTATAAGTAGCCAATACTACCATTCCCAGACAAAGACCGAGAGAAACAATCAGAAGAGTCTCGTTATTCATCAACTTCTTTGCTTTTTTGAGAAAAGCCGGAATAACGAAGATACCTATGAGAAACCACAGGATTAAAAAGAAAACGACCTTGAGCACACTTATCAGCAAATCTTCACCTACAAAGTCCTGACTCACTGCCATTGTGGAAAGAAGCACCATCATTAAGATAGCAATCAGGTCTTCCACTACCAGAGTACCGAATACGATACCGGTAAAACGTTGGTTACGCAATTCCAGATCATTGAAGGCTTTGATAATGATTGTAGTGGATGACATAGACAACATTCCTCCCAGGAAAATGGAATTCATGGTGCCCCATCCTAATAATTGTCCCACCAAATACCCAATGAGTAACATGCTGATTACTTCGGTGATAGCCGTAATAAAAGCTGTGGAACCTACATTCATGAGCTTCTTAAAGCTAAACTCCAGTCCGAGTGCAAAGAGCAGGAATATAACACCTATTTCTGCCCATATATTGATATTCTCAATATCTCCCACTGTAGGGAAAATATTAATATAAGGACCTGCCAGCAATCCGGCAATAATGTAACCTAAGACTAAAGGCTGTTTTAGCCATTTGAACAACAAGGTTATGATACTGGCCGATATTAATATCAGCGCAAGGTCGGCAATCAAAGTTGGCAAGTGTGACATTAGGTGTGGGTTTATTTATTATAACATTCCTGATAGATAATATGTTTCCATCTATAAAAAGATGGAAACAATATAATAAATAGCTGCAGCTAAGAGTCCACTGACTGGAATTGTAAGAATCCAGGCAGTCATGAGGCTTTTGGTTACTCCCCAACGAACGGCAGAGAGGCGTTTAGTTGCGCCTACTCCAATAATCGCTCCTGTGATAGTATGTGTGGTACTAACGGGGATTTTCAACATTTCCGTAATGTAGAGAGTGAAAGCACCTGCTGTTTCGGCAATCACTCCTTCCAGTGGGGTTACTTTGGTAATTTTTGTTCCCATTGTTTTCACTATCTTCCAGCCACCGGACATCGTACCGAGTGAAATTGCTGTGAAGCACGAAAAAGCAACCCAGTCGGGAAGGTCATTGATACTGTTGATGCCCATGCCCAATCCCATTGAATGGCCGGCTATCATGGCAGCGGCAATAATACCCATTACTTTCTGTGAATCGTTCAAGCCATGTCCGACGCTGAAGAGGGCGGAGGATACGAGTTGTAACCTCTTGAACCATTGCTCGGCTGTGTGGGGATGTGCGCGTCGGCAGATGTAGAGGACAAACAGGGTGAAACCGAAAGCAATGACCATTCCGATAAAAGGAGCCAGAAAGATAAAGGCTGCAATTTTAAGAATGATGTTAAGCTGAATTGCTTCAAATCCGTTTGCCATAATGGCAGCTCCTGCAAAACCTCCGATAAGGGTGTGTGAGGAAGAAGACGGAATCCCTTTCCACCAGGTAACCAGGTTCCAAGTGATAGCCGCTATAACTCCTGCTAATATAATGGGCAGGGTGATATATTGCTCTACCACAGTCTTGGATACTGTATTGGCGATACCGAATCCACCTATTATATATTTGGCAATGAAAAAGGCTACGAAGTTGAAGAAAGCAGCCCATATTACAGCTTGAAAGGGAGTAAGCACCCTGGTAGATACGATGGTAGCTATTGAGTTTGCTGCATCGTGAAAGCCGTTGATATAATCGAATATCAGAGCCAGAATGATGATAGTCACTAATAATTCCATGTGTTCCGGCTTGCTTTATGCGTACTTTACAATCAGGTTTTTGAGAATCTTGCCTACATGCTCTGCGGCATCGGTCGTTTTTTCCAGTTCATGCATGATCTCCTTTATTTTGATAAGTTCAATGCAATCTTTTTCCTCTTCGAAAAGTTTGGTGATAAAGAATTCGTATACATCATCCGCCTGGTTCTCGATTTCATGCAGTTTGGAACAATATTCACGGAGAAGAGTCGGTTTCTTACGGAATGTTTCGAGTTCGTCCATGGCTTTGCATATATAGATCGCTTCCTCCTGAATCAAACGGCTCAACTCTTTGCCATTCTCTGAAATAGGACGGGGATTGTAAATAGAGATTCGTTTGGCACAACTGTTTATTCCGTCAATGACGTCATCCATGCAGGAAGCTAAGTCATGAATATCTTCGCGGTCGAAAGGAGTGATAAAGGTAGTACCTAATTCATCAAAAATCAGGTGTGTCAGTCTGTCGCCTTCCCGTTCTAGGTCTTTGATTTTTTTGTAGTAGTCCGAACGTTCTGTAGGTGAGTCATGTTGCAAGCTTTCTATTAAAACAACTGATGCTTCGCAGAGCACTTCTGATAGCTGTTTCAGTAAAGGGAAAAATTTGGGCTCCTTTGGAGTAAACCGGCTAAAAAAAGAATTTTTCATAAGTGTAAAAACTTTAAATTGTTTTTTCTTCTCTATTTATATTAGTAACAAATGAATACAGATTATAGTTTGCTGTTTTTAAGATTTTAGTTTGGCACGTACTACCTCTATAATGGCAGGCAATACAGAGATAAATATGATGGCTACAATCAGTAACTTCAGGTTTTCCTGCACAAACGGAAGGTCGCCGAAGAAATAACCAGCATAACAGAATACGGCAACCCAGAGCGCACCACCAACTAAATTATACATCATAAAATAGTAGTAATTCATCTTTCCCATTCCTGCTACGAAAGGTGCAAATGTGCGTACTATCGGGACAAATCTGGCTAGAATAATTGTTTTCCCACCATACTTTTTATAGAACTCGTGTGTTTTCTCCAGATAACTTTGTTTGAATATTCTGGAGTTGGGATTATTAAACAGCTTTCGACCGAAGAAATGTCCTATCATGTAATTGCAGGAATCGCCCAATACGGCAGCGGCAAATAAGATAATGACAAGTATATGCACGCTGATGGGCATATCGGGTAATGCTGAAATGGCTCCTGCAACGAAGAGTAAAGAATCACCGGGAAGAAAAGGAGTGACCACTAATCCGGTTTCACAGAAGATGATAAAAAACAAGATGGCGTATGTCCAGGCATGATAATCACGCACAATCATCACCATATATTGATCGATATGAAGTATAAAATCCAATAAAAAGTCCATTTTATATACTTTGGTTATTATTGTAATGAAAGAATGTTATAGGCTTCCAGACCATAGTGAATTTTCTTTTCACTCAAATGGTGGATGCAAACAGAAAGTGGGGCATAAAAGACTTGAATTGTCCTATGCCGAAAAAAGATATAAAATGGCTAAATGAGTATGTGTCCTAATGAATAGATATGATATCTATCGGAATATTTAAAAAGATTGGTATAATATGAAAAACCTGTCCATTGATTTTGAGGAAGTTGAATCTTTAGCGAGCTTAGTATGCGGATAGTGACAGAAGGAATATTGAATCTTAGTATTTTTAAGGGAGAGAGGTGGCGGAAGGAAAATGGATTTAAAACGCCGTTATCGTTATTGTAATTTTGCTTTCCGGCGTATTCTTTTGTCTTGACTAGTTTCTGTTCTTGATCCAGTTGTATAATGCTAGCTTTAGAGGTGTATGAATTGGAATAGGTTTGTATGCCGTTACTACCGGCTTCTAACCGGTATGCCTCTTGTGCTTCGTCGGAAATCAGATGGAATCCCCAACACAGAAATACGCCTAATAGTATACAAAATATGTACTTCATCATAACCGCCGCAAAGGTAGAAACTATTTTTATATGAAATACATATTCACAAGCATAATTAACAATTATATCAGTGATTATCGGGAATTATTCTTTGAAGTTGCTTATCGTAAATTTCATCGGAGTATATGTTATCCCATTGGTACATTGTTTCCCGGCAATTTTATCGAAGCCCAGACTTTGATAAAAAGGAATAGCGTATGTGGATGAATTAACTGTCATTTCATTTACTGGGCAATGCTTGATTGCAAAATTGAATAATTGTTTGCCGATGCCTTTACGGTGGTGTTCTTTTCCGATGAAGAACAGGGATAGATGCTTCCCTTCATTCTTCGTTCCCATAATTCCTACTAGATTTTCATTGTCAAAAGCCCCGTAAATCACTAATTCATTCATAAGTTGCTCACTAAAGATAAAACTTTTGAATGAATTCAAACCTTCTTCATCGAAGTCTTCCGCTCCACATTGTATATATACCTCCAATGCTAATGAGGTAGCCCGGTCGTATTCGGTCTTGTCTAATTTGCGTATCATGGCGATTGCTTTTATCATTAATTTGCCGGGAAATTTACTATTAATTCCCGGATATAACATTGGAATATGATTTCTTTTTCTTTTTTTTTGTAAAAGCTGTAGGGTATTTCCAGTCTGAGCGCTCTTATAAATAGAAACGTAATTTATTTACCTTTAAAAAGCATCAGTATGAAGAATGTAGAAAAACACTTGGTTGGATGGCTGTCAGTTTGTTTGCTGCTTTGTAGCTTTCCTGTGTGGGCGCAAGGAGATGCCGGAGATTATCTGACAATCGTTGGTATGGTGAAAGACAAGCAAAATAAAAAAGCTCTGGAGAACGTAAATGTATCTGTGCATGGCAGTAATATCGGCACTGTGACGAATGCGGAAGGAGAATTTGCTTTGAAAATCAAAAAAACAGAAGCGTCGCGCGAACTGGAGATTTCACATATAGGTTATGTAAATAATCATATCTCTCTGGAGAAAGAAACACCCTCTAAGTTGACGGTTTGGCTGACACCTCATGCCAACCTGCTGAATGAAGTGGTGGTGTTTGCTGAAAATCCACGTATGATTGTAGAGAAGGCAATCAGTAAGATTCCTCTAAATTATAGTGATAAGCGTGATATGCTGACGGGATTTTATCGGGAGACTGTACAGAAAGGGCGTCGGTATATTGGTATATCGGAGGCTGTGATCGATGTGTCCAAAACAGCCTACACTAATAGAAATACTAATCATGACAAAGTAAGGGTGGTGAAGGGACGTCGCCTGCTTAGCCAGAAAGCGAGTGATATCTTTAGAGCACGCAGTGGATAAATTAAAAAAGCAATCGAATTGAAACAGGGATAGTTTTCTTATATTTGAGGTCAATCATAAAGATGCTGGATGAACTGCTCATACTAAAAAAGATAAAAGGAGGTGACATGAAAGCGTTTGAGGAACTTTTTCGTCGTTACTATTTTCCTCTTTGCTGTTATGCGGCAGGTATGTTTGTCGAAAGGCGTACGCGTAACGTGCGAATGATTCCTCAAAAGGTGGTGTATACTATTTCTTATAAACCGTGGCAAGGGACTTATTACATACACCATATCCGTGGAGATCTTCATTTCAAAGTGAAACGGGCAAAAATGCTGTTCGGCAGCCGGGATCTTCATATCTGGTTTGAGATGATTACTTGTAAGGTGGATACCGAACAAGTGGTCGTATTTCCCCGTACAGACAGATTGCCCACCCGTACCATCTTCTCTGACACCAATTTCAAATATGATGAGAACTTCTGGAAGGACTTCAACGTGATCCCATTGGAAGAGGAAATCAGTAAACTGATAGAAAAGATCTCTTTGAAGATAGAAGAAATAGGTGATTGATTTGTTTTGTCATTCAATGAGATTACTGTACCTTTGCATCCGGTTTAAAAGATTGTATGTTATGGAATTACCAAAAGATCCGATGATGTTGTTCAGCGTCATCAATATGAAGTTACGTGATTGTTATTCTTCACTTGACGAACTTTGTGAAGATATGAATGTGGACAAGGATGAATTAGTGAATCAGTTGAAAGCCGTGGGCTTTGAATATAGTGTGGAACACAATAAGTTCTGGTAATCATTTTCTTGTTTATAACTTATAGATAAACTACTAAAAGTGCCTTCATCGCCTTTACAAAGGATATGGAGGCACTTTCTATATCTTATGCGCAGCTTCTCTCTTACTCTTTCTTGTTAATAAAAGCAAAATGCGGATTCCCGTATTTAACTTCCCGGCTCTTCTGCGTTCTAACTAATAAAGCTTAGAAAAAGAATTGATGATAAACGAGAATAAAATTCGTGAAGCTTGTGCCTCGAATCGCGAACGGGGATTCAAGATGTTGATGGACTCTTTTCAGGTACCGATATATAATTATATCCGTAGACTGGTCGTATCTCATGAAGATGCGGAGGATGTGCTTCAGGAAGTCTTTATCCGGGTGTTCCGGCATATCGATCAGTTTCGCGAAGAAAGTTCACTGTCAACCTGGATTTACCGGATTGCCACGAATGAGAGTTTACGCTTGCTGAACGGTCGTAAAGATGAGGGAGTTGTTTCTGCAGAAGATGTTCAGGAAGAGTTGATGGGCAAGTTGAAGGCTTCCGATTATATTGATTATGAAAATGAGTTGGCAGTGAAGTTTCAGGAAGCCATTCTAAGTTTGCCTGAAAAGCAACGGCTTGTATTCAACTTACGTTATTACGATGAACTTGAATATGAAGAGATTGCCCGTGTACTGGATAGTAAAGTGGATACACTAAAGGTGAATTACCACTATGCGAAAGAGAAGATTAAGGAATATATATTAAACAGATAGAATGATGAAAAAGGATTTTGATTTTGACGATATTGGTAAACGGACACCTTACCGTACCCCCGATGGATTCTTCGAGGACGTGCAACGAAAGGTGATGGAACGCGCCGGAGTGAAGCAACAGCGGAAATCTCACATGAAGCTGATTATTTCTACGGTGATTACCATGGCGGCAGTATTGATCGGATTTCTGTTTGTTCCATCTTTGAGACAGGCAGATGAGGCGAAAACGTCTTCTTCGAAAGTGTTAGCTAATGGTACAGAATCTGTAGATAAATGGATTAAAGAACTATCGGATGAGGAGTTGGAGGAGCTCGTCAACTTCTCTGAAAATGATATATTTTTGAATTAAGTAACTCAATTATTATTTTAAACGTGAAGATTATGAAGACTAAATTTATTTATGTAATTTTGGCTGTCCTATTGATGGGAAGCCAGATGACTTTGTCTGCACAGAATACAGATAACAAAGAAAAGAAACAGCGCCCTACACCGGAACAAATGGTGCAGATGCAGACTAACCAGATGGTGAAAATACTGATGCTGGATGATGCAACAGCTACCAAGTTTACTCCGGTTTATGAGAAATATCTGAAAGAGTTACGCGAATGTCGTATGATGTCCAAACCGAGAACCGAAAAAGCGAAAAAACAAGGGATGGATGCCAATGCTAAGCAGGAACGGTCGTCCATGACTGACGACCAGATTGCAACCATGTTGCGGAATCAGTTTACTCAAAGCCGTAAAATGCTGGATGTTCGTGAAAAGTATTACAATGAATTCAGTAAGATACTTTCGCAGAAGCAGATTCTGAAGATTTATCAGCAGGAAAAGATGAATGCTAATAAGTTTAAGAAAGAGTTTGACCGCAGAAAAGGACAGAAACCTGGACAAGGACACCACCAGGGACAAAGAACTCGTAGTCCGCGTTCAGACCAGAAATAAAGATTAGGTTTATTTTATTATAGTTTTATTTTACTAAATCAACACAATTTGAACATAGACAGCCATATTTATTCTTTTCAGTACCGTTTGATTACTTGTTATGTCTTGTTACTGATTAGTTTGACTGTTTTTGCTCAGTCCGGCAAAGAACGTTTTTCCGGTCGTGTGATTGATACTGAAACTTATCAGCCGGTACCGTTTGCTACGGTCCGGCTTTTAGCTTTACCGGATAGTACATTGTTGGGCGGCGGCGCTACGGATGCTATCGGTAAATTTCAACTTTCCGTTTCCATTCCTAATCATGCAACTAAAGCGAAGTCTTTATTATTACAGGTTTCATATATCGGATATAAGCCGGTTTTTCATCCCGTTTCCATTTCCAGCAAAAGTTCTTCTTATGAATTGGGGGATATAAATCTGACTCCGGAAAGTTATGCTTTGGATGAAGCTGTGGTAGTAGGACAGGCTCCAATGGCGGTGACAGAGGGGGATACAACGGTATTCAACGCTTCTGCCTATCGTACTCCCGAAGGTTCAATGCTTGAAGAATTGGTAAAACAGCTTCCGGGAGGTGAAATAGATGCAGACGGTAAGTTGCTGATACATGGCAAGGAAGTAAAAAAGATTTTGGTGGACGGTAAAGAGTTTTTCTCTGATGATCCGAAAGCCGCTCTTAAAAATCTTCCTGTGGAGATGGTGGAGAAGTTAAAAGCGTATGAACGTCAATCGGATTTGGCACGTCTTACGGGAATAGATGACGGAGAGGAAGAGATGATTCTGGACTTGTCTGTGAAAAAAAATATGAAACGGGGCTGGATGGAGAATTTTATGGGAGGATATGGAAGTAAAGACCGTTATGAATTAGCCAATACCTTGAACCGTTTTCGTGAAAACTCTCAATTAACCATTATCGGGAATCTGAATAATACCAATAACCAGGGATTCTCGGAATTACAGAATGAATCTTCCAGTTCAACAGGCAATATCCGTAGCCGGATGGGACTGACTACCTCCCGCTCATTGGGGCTTAATGCAACTTATGACTGGAAGCGCGTTAAATTACGTTCAAATGTTCAATATGTTGGCACCGATCGTTTGGAAGATAGCCGTACCACAGTCGACAACTTTCTCCGGGAAGATAGATCAATCAATCTGGGCACAAGTCATAGTCGGCAACAGAATCACGAACTGGTAGCCAATGCTTCTCTTGAATGGAAAATGGATTCTGTTACTACATTGATTTTCCGTCCTCAATATCGTTTCGCAGCCAATGATAGAGAGAATAATGGTTTTCAGGAAGGGTGGGGGAATGATGTGTTGCTGAATGAGAGAGAGTCCTCCGGCACTAATCATAATTCCCGGTATAATCTGGCACTGATGTTGCAGCTTAGTCGGAAATTGAGTCGTCTGGGGAGAAATGTTGCTTTGAAGGTAGACTATGGTGCTAATGCTTCAGCTACAGAGCGGACGAACCTTTCTACTACCCGGTACTTCAAAAATAATACGAAGAAGATTCAGAATCAGAAAATAGAGGATGATGTTGACGGATTCAATTACCGGGTGCAGTTGGTGTATGTAGAGCCATTACCGTGGCGGCATTTCCTGCAACTGCGTTACAGTTATCAGTATAGAGTGAACAATTCTGATCGCTTTGTCTATGACTGGGATAAGGAATTGGAAGAGTTTGCTCCTGACTTTGATGAAGAATCCAGTAACCGTTTTGAGAATCAATATAGTAATCATTTAGTAAATCTTGCGATACGTACCTCGCAAAAAAAGTACAATTATAATATTGGTGTTGATTTTGAACCTCAAAAGTCTGTTAGCCATTCATTGTTGAGTGATGCTCCCGAAGATCAGTTGGAAAGATCGGTCATGAATTTTTCGCCTACTGTCAATTTCCGCTATAAGTTTTCAAAACGCACCCGTTTGCAAATTGTGTATAGGGGAAAAGGGAAACAGCCTAATATACGTGATCTCCAACCTGTGACCGACCGTACCAACCCTTTGAATATCCGTGTCGGAAACCCTTCGTTGAAGCCTTCATATATGAATACTTTTACGCTGAATTTCAATTCTTACAATACCAAACATCAGCGAAATATGGTAGCTACCGCTTTGTTCGAGAATACCATTAACAATGTAACCAATCAGGTGACTTATGATAGTGAAACTGGTGTACGAACTACATCTCCGGTCAATATGAATGGTAATTGGCGGGCCATGGGTTCTTTTTCTCTCAATACCCCTTTTAAGAATCGTAACTGGATATTTCGTACTTACTCCTATCTGCAATACCGGAATCAGAATGGCTATACAACCTTGAACAAAGAAGAACCGGTGAAAACTTCCGTACAGCATTTAACGGGACGTGAACGTCTACGGATTACTTATCGTACCCGCCAAATGGAACTTACAGGGCTTGTTGGCCTGACTTATAACAATTCTTATAATGATGTACGGGAGAAGCGTACTGAAACTTTTGATTATCAGGCAGGGACCGAATTGCAGCTTTATCTTCCCTGGGGGATGGAATTATATAATGACCTGACTTATTTTCTCCGTACCGGATATGGTTATGAGGGTTATGCCAAAGCAAATTTCATGTGGAACTGCCAGCTGTCAAAAGCCTTTTTGAAGAGGAAACAGTTACTAATCCGCTTCAAAATATATGATATTCTTCATCAGGACATTTCCATGATACGCACGATAACCGCTACTGCCATTCGTGACACTGATTATAATGCACTGGGTTCTTATTTTATGGTGCATGCTATCCTTCGTTTGAATATGATGGGAAAATAATTAGAAATTAAATCTTCATTAGTTCGAAAACCACAGCAGGGTTTTGATTGTTGTATGTCCTACGTATAAAAACAATGTAAGGCTGGCTGAATGTTTCGACTGATAAAAAAGATAAAAGATAAAGGTCGTTGGCGTATTTTTAAACTGAAGTTGATTGATGCCCGACTGTACTTTGTCAGTATCTTCGTAGGATTACTGACAGGACTTGTAGCTGTGCCTTATCATTACCTATTACAGTTTTTCTTTAATCTCCGTCACGATTTCTTTGATTCTCGTCCTAAGTGGTATTGGTACATACCTCTTTTTCTTTTGATGTGGGGAATACTTGTATTCGTATCCTGGTTGGTAAAGAAAATGCCGCTTATTACCGGTGGGGGTATTCCGCAAACACGTGGAGTTATCAATGGCAGGGTTGATTATAAACATCCTTTTCTGGAATTGGTGGCAAAGTTTGTAGGGGGAATACTTGCATTAAGTACCGGATTGTCTTTGGGGCGTGAAGGTCCCTCTGTACAAATAGGTTCGTATGTAGGATATCTGGTATCCAAATGGGGGAGGGTGCTTAGCGGTGAACGGAAACAGTTATTGTCCGCTGGTGCCGGTGCCGGGTTAGCGGCAGCTTTTGCTGCCCCATTGGCTTCGTCATTGTTGGTGATCGAATCTATCGAGCGGTTCGATGCACCTAAAACAGCTATTACCACACTTCTGGCAGGAGTAGTGGCAGGTGGAGTTGCTAGTTGGATTTTCCCGATTAATCCTTATTTTCATATTGATGCTATTGTACCGGGAATGACTTTCTGGGGACAAGTGAAATTGTTTCTTTTGTTGGCAGCAGTCGTTTCTGTTTTTGGAAAGTTCTTTTCTGTCACCACTCTTCAGGTGAAACGTATTTACCCTGGCATTAAGCATCCGGAATACGTGAAGATGCTGTATTTGCTTTTTATAGCTTTTCTAATTTCTATGGCCGAGTTTAATCTGACCGGAGGAGGCGAACAGTTCTTGTTATCACAAGCTATGCATCCGGACACACATATCCTCTGGATTGTTGGCATGATGTTATTGCATTTTGTTTTTAGCACTTTTTCTTTTTCTTCGGGTTTACCGGGAGGAAGTTTTATCCCGACACTGGTGACGGGAGGACTTCTTGGACAAATAGTAGGATTGATTATGGTTCAACAAGGTGTTATTGCTTATGAGAATATCAGCTATATCATGTTGATTTGTATGTCTGCATTCCTTGTAGCAGTAATCCGTACCCCTTTGACAGCTATTGTACTAATAACCGAGATTACAGGGCATTTGGAAGTCTTTTATCCTTCCATTGTTGTAGGGGGATTAACTTATTACTTTACGGAAATGCTTCAGATCAAGCCGTTTAATGTTATTTTGTATGACGATATGATTCATTCACCTGCATTTACGGAAGAACCCCGTTATACACTATCTGTAGAAGTAATGAGTGGCTCCTATTTGGATGGAAAGATGGTGGACGAACTTCGTTTGCCAGAACGTTGTATGATCATTAATATACATCGTGATCGTAAGAACTGGCCTCCCAAGGGGCAGAAATTAATGCCTGGCGATCAGGTTCAAATAGAAATGGACTCACAGGATATAGAAAAATTGTATGAACCTTTAGTAAGTATGGCGAATATTTATTAAGTATTTCATCTTTAGATTCTGGTCCTTGATATATAAAAATAGCTGAAAGAGAGATTCTTCCAGCTATTCTTTCAGTATATTAAATACTTATTTTTTCTTATACCAATCGGGGTTTGTACCATATTTAGCCCAGTCTATAAATTTAGGATAGATTTCACTGATAGGTTTTTTCTCGTTTTTATCGAAGTTTTTTAATTCTGCAATATCATTTACATTGGCATTTGACAGGTAGAATGCAAAAGGGTAAATATTCTCTTGATCCGATACATAGTAGATACCTTCGTTAGGTTTTGAACGGTCGTCATATTGTCCGAAGAGGGAAGTATCTACTTTAGAAGTCGGTTTTTGCATTGGACTATGAACTTCCAGGCGATTACCTTCTTTACTAGGACGGTATATGAATGCATCGATTGATGTTTCCTGCTTTTTATTCGAGTTTTTATCTCCGTATTTGAATGTTACTTTATATTCGGCATTCGGGTTTGTTTTGACGTTATCAGTCAATATGATTGCATTACTTTCACGAGTAAATTTGTCAGCTCCCGAAGCTACAGTAAAGTCCTTTTCATTTTCTTTTCTAATAAAGTATTCAGTTGACTGTGCGTTTCCCTCATTTGAAAGAGTGAAACCTAATCCGTTAGTAAATACAGTCGATTTATTATATAAAGTTTTAAGCGTAAATGATTCGCTTAAAATTTCATTATATATATTGAAAACTTTTTGATAAGTATACTGAACCAATACGTCATTCATATCGTAATCACCAGCTTTAGGCCATTCATCTTCAAATGCGTATACACCTGTCTTTTCGATGGTTGTATTTAAATCTTCATCTACAGGAGGAACATTGGTGATTTCAGGATTGGCTTTTAAGGAGAACACAACATCTGTAAAGTTCTGGTCATCCATGAAATCTTCAAAAGCGATAGCAATGTTGTTGTTTTTATCTTTAAACATAGCCGTACGTACATCTATATTGCTATTCACTTTAGTGCTAAATCCTTTGGTGGAGCTAGCATAAAATCCTGCGGTTTGGGTATAGCTATTGAAGCCTGTAAAATAGGTGTTCCATGCGTTACATGCTAGAACAAAACCGATGCTATATCCTTTGGGGAAATTTGTCCCTTCCGGATGTTCAGGATCATCAAAATATTTTAGCTGTACAGCAGTGCCTTCTTTTACGCCTTGTGGAGAAGCTTGAAGGCTTCCGTTATTCCAAGTCATTTGGGTGTTTGGGAATATAGCATATACCTTTGCATCTTTCAGGCTAGCAGGAACTTGGTCAAGTCGGTAATAGTAGTAGCCTAATGAACTGTTCCAGCAGGTCCATCCTTTTAATGCGGTTAGAACTACGGCTGTTTCGTCTTTTTCAACATATAAATCGGCAGGAGTGCGAAATCCCTCTGGACAACTTCCTAATGTATTTAATACTTTATTTACAGTAGTACGCAATTCATTCATTTCAGATTTACTCAAAGTGAGTTTAGGATCGTTACCTTTATAAGCATAATCAATAACCCCACTACGTTTATCAAATGAGCCGAGATTAGTATTCCATCCTAGATTATTAAACCGATTTCCATCAAATTTTGTTGATTCTTTATAAGACGCTCTAGTCGTAGGCTGTTCATCTGTGTCTGATACCTTTAAAACACCGTTAACTATTTTTCCGGGTATTGCCTGTCTGGCAAAAGGTGATGTAGAAACGATATACACATTAGATACATAAGCCGGCAATTCTATTGTTGTAGTGAATCTGCCTTGTTCATCTGTCCATGCACCATCTAATGGCTGAACATTTTCTTTTAGAATAGTAGTGTTTTCACCTTCAATCAATGGATTTCCATCATAAATGGAGAAAGGAACTCTTGATTCAGAATTAGAATAGTCAATTTCTACTTGTACTTTTTGTATAGTAGAAAAGTTAGAGGGGTTAATTTCTGCTCCTGGAGCTTCTTGGTATAAGTCTTTATCACTGTCTACACAGCTGCTTACACCCATTGCAATAATCACTGTACATGCTAACCAAAATTTCTTCATATGTGTTGTTTTTTGTTTATGCAATAATTTAGTTCGTTTTGTTTTAAAAGAAACCCGTAAGCTCTTTAAAGTTCAAAAGCTTACGGGTGCAAAGATATATATATTATTCAATACAATCATAGAAAAGTTGAATAATTTTCAAAAATATGTTCTATAACTTGTATTTTCCAGTCTTTTTATCTCATTATTCCATACTTCTTAGCCATGCAATTTCTTCTTTCCATTTATTTTCATCTGGGGTTTCGAGTATTAACGGAATATTATCAAATCTGGAATCTTGCATCAATCTTTCAAAAAAAGCTCTGCCAATCAATCCTTCACCAATGCTGTCGTGGCGGTCAACATGGGTACCTAATGCTTTTTTAGAATCATTCAAGTGCATACCGCGGAGGTAGTTGAATCCCACTTCCTTGTTAAATTCATCAAAAACTTTATCATATTCATTGACAATGTCGTAACCTGCAGTATAAGTATGACAAGTATCGAGGCAAACACCTACCCGGCTCTTATCGTTTACCCGGTCGATGATATATTTCAGTTGCCAGAACTCGCTTCCTAAATTACTACCTTGTCCGGCTGTGTTTTCAATAACGGCTGTCACTCCGTTTGTTTTTTCTAAAGCAAGATTAATGCTTTCTGCAATAAGCGACAGGCAATCTTCTGTTGATATTTTATTGAGAGAGCTACCGGGATGAAAATTTAAAAGTTTCAAACCAAGCTGTTCGCAACGTTTCATTTCGTCCAGAAAAGCGGCACGGCTTTTTTGAAGTCCCTCTTCCTCCGGATGCCCCAGATTGATAAGATAACTGTCATGTGGCAGGATATATTCCGGTTGGAAACCGTACTTCTCACAATTCTCTTTAAAGAGGTTGATACTTTCTTTCGTTAAAGGTTTACTTACCCATTGACGTTGATTCTTGGTGAATAATGCAAAAGCATTTGCTCCTATTTCGCGCGCATTAATGGGGGCGAATTCAACGCCACCGGATGCGCTAACGTGTGCTCCGATATATTTCATATTTTGTTTTTTAATCTGATTCAAGTTTGCAAATATAACATTTTTGGAAGAACTAATGTTTGAAAAAACAATTAGGGTAGGTCGACTGCACCAAAAATGTTTTAATAGGAGTGGAGATGAACTAAATGGTAGCTTCCAATAGTTAGTAAGAGGTAAGCTGTCTTAATGCAGTATTTAACTTCCTGTTTTTTACTAATAATACTTTGAACTGCATTCTAGTTTACGTTCCACAACTGTTGAACGTAAATTCATAGGAATGAAGAAAATAGCAGTTCCAAGAAGAGTTACTAAAAATAGTATTGCGTTAGATTAATCCTTGTAACTATGAATTTAGTTCAAAACGCTCATAGAAAGGAAAAAAGTGAAATAAAGTTTGTAGTTCTTAATTTAACTTTCTATATTTGCGATATCCAGCTAGCTCCGGAGGGGGCGGTGGGGTGTTTTTTTTATTTAAGAAAGGCGTTTACCAAACGTTATCTTCTGAACTCAAATCTCGCAAATTTGAAATCTACAAGAAGATAAGGCAACGGAAGCGTTCACTAAGGATGTGTTATCAAACATTGTGCTTTGCATAATGTTCTGTATATCTCGTCTTGGCGTGGGCTAGCTGTGTTGCTTATCCTTGTAGATGGGCAATGCGAGAGCCTGAGTTCGGGATAAGCAGAAGTACAGACTCCCATGCCTTTTTTTATTTACTGCTCAATCCGGGGAGGCTATAAGCCATAAATAACATGCAAATGAATTATCATGCTCCCAATTCTTTGTTTTCTTATTTGAATGTAGCCTTTATTAAAAGTATCGGCTGTTTATGTGCTCTTTTCCTATGTATGGCTAGCTACGCGCAGGATGTCACTGTACGAGGAAAAGTTTCTACTCATGGAGAGGAAATGGCAGGTGTGACTATTGTTGTGAAAGGTAGCAATGGACAGCAGGGCACAGTAACCTCAGTTAATGGCAATTATTCATTGAAAGTGGATAGTAAAGGAACTCTTATCTTTTCGTATATTGGTTGTGAAACAATGAAGGTTCCGGTAAAAGGGCGTACTACGATCAATGTGGAGATGAAAGAAACTTCTTTGGCTGTTGATGAAGTAATCATTACTGTGCCTTACGGAACTGTTAAGAAATCTACATTTACCGGTTCGGCCGGAGTTGTTGATAAAAAGTTGATTGCGTCATCACAAGTAAGTAGTGTCTCAAAAGCATTACAAGGAAGTGTGGCAGGTTTACAATCATTCTCAACGAGTGGACAACCCGGAGAAGATGCTAGTATCTATATCCGTGGTATTGGTTCGGCCAATGCATCTACCACTCCGCTTTACGTAGTGGATGGCGTTCCCTACGACGGTGCTTTGTCTTCCATTTCTTCACAGGATATTGCTTCTATTACTGTGTTGAAAGATGCTGCGGCTGCTACGTTGTATGGATCGCGTGCTGCAAACGGTGTAATCATGATTACCACCAAACAGGGAGTCGAGTCTGCTCCGGTTATCGAGTTGTCTGCTAAATTCGGTTTTTCAAGTCGTGCGGTAAGAGATTATGACCAGTTAAGTACCAATGATTATTTTATGTTGCAATGGGAAGCTATGCGTAATAAATATATAAACGATGGTCATTCGGCAGAAGATGCTGCACAGCGATCTTCATCCGAGTTAATATCTGCTATTGGCATTAATCCTTATGGAAGCAAATATGTCCAGCCGGTTGGGGTAGATGGTAAATTGGTGGCAGGAGCTACACCATTGTGGGACGACAGTTGGGAGGATGCTTTAACGCAAGACGCACACTATACGGATTTAAGTGCTCGAATTTCAGGTGGAAGTAAGAATACGAAATATTACTTCTCGTTGGGGTATCTGGACGATCAAGGGGCATATATCTGTTCTGGCTTCAAGCGTTATACATTGCGTTCTAATATCACTTCCGATCTGCGTGACTGGTTACAGGTGGGTTTGAACGTTTCGGGTACCCATTCTATTCAGGATTATCCGAAGCAGGATGATACTGCAATCGGTAATATTGTATTGGCTGCACGTTCATTACCTTCATTCTATCCGGTTTACGAGCGGAATCCCGATACCGGTGAGTATTTGCTCGGTGACGATGGAAATAAAATCTATGATTACGGAAATTATCGCAAGAGTTCTTACCGCGGTTATAATTTTGTTCAATCTATGCCCTATGACAAGAATGAGATAAAGAGGGATGCGGCTTCGGTACGCGGATATTTGCAGATTGCTCCGATTAAGGGATTATCCTATAAGATGTCTTTGAGCATAGATTACAACAGTAAATTTTCGCATGATTATACTAATCCCACTTATGGAAAAGAACCTTTGGTAGGTTCGGTTAGTAAGCGCAATTATCGGACTACAGGTATGACATTCAATAATGTGGTAAATTGGGAGCATAAATTCAAAGAACTCCACAATATTCGTTTGATGGCAGGTCAAGAATATTATGAGTACAATACTTCCAACTTCGGAGGATCACGTTCCGGTGTCATTACTGATGGCTTTTTTGAACCGGACGCAGCTTCTACATTGACAGGTTTCAGTGGAAATAGCGATCAGTATAAATTACTTAGTTATTTCGGAAGTGCCGAATATGCTTTCAATCAGCGTTATTTCTTATCGGCGTCCATGCGTACTGATGGATCATCACGTTTTCATCCCGACAATCGTTGGGGAACATTTTGGTCGTTTGGGGCTTCCTGGAAAATTCATCAGGAGTCTTTTATGAAAGGTGTTGCTGACAAATGGCTGTCAAACCTAAGTATTCGTGCCAGTTATGGTGCTCAGGGAAATGATAATGTGGGTTATTATGCGTATCAAGAATTATACGGTATCGGTAGCTTCTTGGGTGAGACTACTCTTCACGCTTCTCGTCTGGCAACTCCTGATTTGTCGTGGGAAACGAACTTGAACTTTAATGTCGGTTTGGACTTCGGTTTTTTGAATAACCGCATCAATGGTACGATTGAATACTTTAACCGTGCGTCCAAAGATTTGCTGTTCAGCCGTGATTTAGTACTTTCTTCCGGTTTTAGTTCTATTGATGCCAATATTGGAAAATTGAAAAACTACGGTTGGGAATTTACTGTAAATGCTACACCTGTATTGACTCGTGACTGGACATGGCGGTTGTCGGTTAATATGACGACTTATAAAAACAAAATAGTGCAGTTGCCCACGGAAGTAATGTGGCAAGGTAGTAAGAAATGGGTACAGGGTGGTTCATTGTATGACTTTTGGTTGTATGAATGGGGTGGTGTAGATCCCGAAACCGGAAGTGCGCAATGGGCTTATTATGATGCTGACGGCATGAGGCATTTAACAGATGACTATTCGGCTCTGACTTCTGATAAGAAGGTAAAAGCTGGTAGCTCTTTGCCGAAATTAAGTGGAGGTTTCCAGTCAGATCTTACATGGAAAGATCTGTCATTATCTATGTTGTTCTCTTATGGTATCGGTGGAAAAATCTATAATAATGATATAACGATGCTGATGAGAGTAAACGGTGGTAATGGAGATAGTATGAGTAAAGAACTCTTGAACCGTTGGACACCAGAAAATACAAATACAAATATTCCCCGGTTGACACAGGATGGTACAAGCAAGTTTACTTCCTCGTCTACACGTTGGCTGGTAGATCGTTCTTTCCTTCGTTTAAAAACAATAACACTCAACTATAACTTACCGAAGAAATGGTTGCACCCACTGACTTTGAAAGATGCAAGCGTATTTGTGCAAGGTGAAAATATGCTGACATTCAGTAAGCAGCAGGGACTTGATCCGGAACAGCCGGTCAGTGGTATGGCTTCTTTCCGTTATCCGGCTATGAAGACAATTTCATTTGGTATCAATGTAAAACTTTAAAATGAATACAACAATGAAGATAAAACTTAAAAATGTATGTGGACTTATTTTGATGGTATGTGCAGTGGTGTCATGTGATTTAGATACTACTCCTACCACTTCATTGGATGCTCCGAATGTATATAAAGATACGAAGAATGCGGAACGTGTGTTGAGGGGCGCATGGAACTATATCTTTAATACGGGCTCCACTTATGCATCTATTGGTATGGGTTCCATAATGTTGAATGACGATTTTGCCGGTTCAGACGCTGTCAGAACAAGAAGCTATGGTTTCTCCGGCAGTTATAACCTGACAAACGGATATTCACGCGGCGAGTATAATGGCGTGCTTTGGGATTTGATGTATGATCCGATTAATAATTGTAACGGCATATTGAAGTATATAGACGATGTGGCGGGAACTAAAGAAGATAAGGCCAGGATCAAAGGACAGGCATTGGCTACACGTGGGTACGCATATATGATTTTGGCTACACATTATTCTTTTGCCATCGACAAAGATCCGAATGCTGTTTGCGCTCCAATATATACTGAACCAACAGATAACGAAGTAGCTTTGACAGGAAAACCTGCTTCTAGTGTATCAGAAGTTTTTGCTCAAGCTCTGAGTGATTTGGAAGATGCCTTGTTGTTTATTCCTGAAAACTATTCACATGGGAATGATGCGAATGCCCAGTATCAGATTGATTATTCTGTTGCATTGGGCTTGCTGGCACGTACTCATCTATATGCTCGTAGCTGGCAGAAGGCGTATGATTATGCGACGGATGCTTTAGCTATCAATTCTTATTTAATGAATGAGAATGAATATAAGAGTGGCTTTAATGATTATACCAATAAAGAGTGGATGTGGGGATTGTCATGTACAATTGACGATAATATGCCCTGTTATCTGTTTTATTTCAAGGATTGCACATCCGATGGTTATACAAACCTCAATGCCGATCCTTATTTCAAGGAAGAGTTTGAAGATGGTGACTACCGTAAGGATTTATTCGGTTGGGGACAGACGGCTTATGGAGACTGGGCTATGTTGAATAAGAAATTCATATTTAAAGACCTCGACAATATGTTGGCGGATTTAGTATTGATGCGTACTTCGGAGATGTATTTGATTAAAGCTGAAGCGGCTGCTCATTTAGCAGGTAAAGAGGGTGAAGCACAACAGTTGTTACAGACTTTGCGTAATGCCCGTATGAAGGAAGGTAAAACTGCGCATGCAGTTACGGAAACCGGTGATGCGTTGATACAGGAAATATGGAAAGAGCGTCGTAAAGAATTGTGGGGTGAAGGTTTTGCTTTGACTGACCTTATTCGTAACCAACAATCAGTGGAACGTAAGGAATATGATGGAAAGATTACTGTGGGTGGCAAAGAAATATCGGTTAAGGGACATACTATTATTAGTTTACCGGATAATACTCCTTTTGTTCCGAATAGTAAATATTATCTGTTCCGCATTCCTGAAAAGGAAGAGTTGCAGAATACCGGACTTTATTCGAAATATCCGAGATTGTCTATTTATGATTTATAAATCCGTATAACTATAAAACCAGTCCCTTCTTCTTTTGATAATCAAAAAAGAAGGGGCTGATTTTGATATAAAGAGCATTGATTAAATTTCAAAATCAGGCAAATAGTCTGTCAGCACTTTACTAACTTGTTTCCCTTTTACTTGGTCAATAACAGTCGTCGCACCTTCCTTTTTACCTGCATCATAGTTTAAGGAAACTTTTTCCACTTTATTACTAACGTGAATAGCGGCTTTTCCTTTTTCCGTAAGGTTGCAAGTGATAGTCCAGTCACCTACTTGAATGGTATTGCCTTTGCGAACTAACTGCATATCCGGGCGATTATTTCCATGTATATCCATAACCGTTAAGAAACGGGCGGTTTTGCAAGGAACTGTTGTAGAAGAGAAATGCCAGTGATTAGGATATTTCACCGCTTTTCCTTGTGCATTCGTTACATTTTTCCAGTTGGTCGGAGCACAGAAGAAAGTATCTACCATTGCCTGTTCCGTTTTTGCCGAACTGAAAAGATGAGCAACAGAGATACCACCGGCTTTATTTCTTCCGGTTACTTTCACTTCATTAGTCAGTTCCAGTATTTCCATCGGTAATTCTACAGTATGTAAAAGGTAACTCCATGTTACGGCTTCTTTTCCTTCCAGCTCATCATAAATCACGAAAATTCCGGTAGTTCCCAATTGGATGATATGACGGCGGAACATATCCAATTTATTCTCATCCCATCCTTTTTCAGGCGTATATTGCGTACCGGATAGTTCGCCACGTTTCAGCCATAGGGGAGAAGTCACTTTGCCATAAGCATTGGAAGCATCTCCTACCATATAAGCGATTTTTTCTCCTTCATACCAACGCGGAATCCAGCCATATCCTTCTGTTCCAATCTTTTGAGTCATTCCATTTACCAAAATACTGTTGTGTGCACGGGTGTTACGGTAAGAATACATACAATGATCGTCCGTAAAACCTGTACGATGTCCGCTGCTGTAAAAAATGGCTTTACCCCCATAGAATGTATTGAAAGCATTCTGATTGGCTAGTGCATGGGAAGTGGAACCATAAGAACTGGAGCGGAACGATAACATGGCATTCCTGTCTATATCTCCCAAAGAAGTATTCATCGTACCGATTCCTGTTTCATTGAATACTTTCGCCATGGGTAGCTCGGCAAGAGTATGTCCTTCTTTGGGGAGAGTTTTCTTGGTTGTACAACGATACCAGGTCAAATCTCCGGATTTTCCGAGGAAAGTCTTTTCCATAATATCCGGTTCTTTTTGCAGAATAGTACGTACATAAGCGGCCGCCCACGGATTATTACATTCACGTGCCAAGGCATCCGCATAACCTACTCGTGTACCGTTCGGCTTCATCTTGCTCTCGTGTGAATTGCCTTGTCCGGCAGATTTTGAGAATGGAGGTTGCTGGTAGATGACGTAAAATGCATTGTTGTTATACCACGTATCAGCGAAGAAATCGAATCCGCTGATACGGGAGTAGAAAGCGGGAACTTCAATCAATGTGCGAAGATTGACCTGGAAATAGGAATCACCATTGTGCCATCCTCCGTCAGCGTTGAGGCCCGGAAGACGGGATACCCATTCATTGTAGCAATAATCCACCCAGGTGGAAGCCATCGGTAGCTCACCATACGTAGCAAATGCCGCCATATTCAAGATACGGAAAGTCATTTGCCAGACATGATTATCAGCAATGCGGTTTTCCAAGTGATTGACATATTCATGATAGAACTTCTTTCCATTGTCACGAATCGTTCTTAGGAGTAGTTTTCTCTCATTCGGAGTCAACAGATTGTACCATGCATCATACGCTGAAGTACTCATGGACAGAATAGTAGAACGATTGAAATCTCCGGCAAAGTATTTACTGTTTTTCCAGGAAAGAATTTCGGAAAGCCGCTTTATACCTTCTTTGTAGTATACCTCGTCTTTCGTTAGCAGGTAAGCGCGTACCATGGCTTCGATATTTGCTTCTTCACGGTCTACAATCTTACGACTTTCCCGAATCAGGGCAGAACGATATTGAACAATGTTTGTCAGCTTGACAACCTGGGTTGTATCAATTTCTTCTTCCAGATGTTTCAGCGGGTGGTTCAGGCATTTATCGGCTTTTCGGATATAAGCCTGTGCCTCCGGATTGTTTTTATTCCGTTCGATGATATTATCCCAATCTTCGGTATCAAGCAAGATGCGGGGATGGGTTTGGGGTAATTTGGCTAATACTTCCTGTAGAGAAGGAGGACTGAATGTACGTATGTGTTCGTCTATATAAAAATGATAAACAGGTGACCATTCTTCTTTTCCTTCTTTGTCAACGTAGGCATGTTGCCAATACCATTTCCCTTTTTCAAAGAGTTTGAATGGGTTGAAAAAGGCCCATTTTCTTTCGGCGGTAATCACTTCCGATTTGAATTCGGGGTCGCGTGCGATACGGATGCGGTAGGTTACTTCCGGTTTGTAGTCCTCTTCTTCAACTCCGTCCAATACGGCACCGAGGTGCGGGAACTTATCCGGCCACATAAAACGCGGAGGATTGACGGTAATATGCTGTCCGTCCAGGGGCGAAGGCGTTTCGCGGACTTCATGCATCAAGGTCTGTTGAGTCAGATGCATGATTCCTTTTTGTGCATACCCGTTGGCGAATAGCAAAAGGGTGAACAAGAGGAAAATAGATATTCGTTGTTTCATCATATAACTTTGCTTTTATTATTCATCGCTTTGTTGTTCAGCGTTGTTTGAACAAATCTTTCAGACGAATAGTCTTGTTATTAATCAGTGGACGTGCCCAGAAACCAATAAAGGTGATATATCCTACGAAAACAAGGATAAAGAGCATACCCGTGCGAAGTGATGTTGCATCTGCCAGCGTACTTACAATCATCGGACCACCGGCACCACCTACAATTGCTGAGCATAGTATACCTGCGAATGAACCGTGGTGCTGTGACGCAGAGTTCAGTGCTAATGAGAATACGATGGAATACATCATGGAGATACTGAAGCCAACAGCTGGGAAAGCAAGCATAGATACTTCTTTACTTCCGAACAATGCTGATAATAATAGAATGATCGTCAGAATTCCGGAAATCTGTAACAATCGTTTGCTGTCAATCAACTTGAGTAGGATCATGCCTACCAGACAACCGGCTGTCATCAATCCCCAAAAATAGCTCACGGCTTGTGCACCGTCTGTTTGCGGGTTAACTCCATGGTATTGTTCCAGGAAGGTACTCATAAAGATTGAAGTTCCTTGTTCCGTGCTTACATAGCAGAAGATTCCCAGGAAAAACAGCCATACATATTTCTGTTTGAATAAAGCCAGATATGAATCTTTAGATCCGCTTTTCTCGTCTTCTTTCAACTCGATTTTGGGAAAACGGGATACACCGACAGCAATCAGCATGACCAATAGCAGGATTGTAAATACCCAATAAAGAGATACCCACGGCATTTCCCGTGGAGTGACATCGGCCAACAAGTCGATAAAGAAACCCTTACCTGCTGTATATGTCGCCGGATTAAGTTCGCGAATCAGATAAGTATATACCAGAGGACTTAGGAAAGAAGCAATGCCAAACATAAATTGCGCCAATTCAGCGATAAATGCATAGTTTTCTTCTCCTCCTACGGTACGTTGGAGTGGATTCAATACCGTTTGTAACATGGCCATTCCTAACCCGATGATGAAAGAAGAAGCTAATAACATTGGATACGTGTGCATGCAGGCAAACAAGATGGTACCGATGAACGGCATCAGAAACCCACCGAATAATACCGGCTTTTCACCGAAACGGTCAATGAGCAATCCGGCAGGGATAGACATGATGGCATAGGCCAGGAAGAAAGAAGTCGGGATAAATCCCGCCATTGCCAGGTCGCTTAGATTGAAGTTGTGGATAATATCCGGAATGAGTGGACCTAGAATATTGGTGATAAACGAGATGGTAAACCAGAACGCCATAATCAGCGCCAGCATTCCTAAATTTTTTCTCATAATCTTAAATAGTTGATAGTTGATAAATGATAACTGATAGATGGAAGTTGATAATTAATGATGATTGAGTATTTGTATGTTGGAATAACTTTCATTTACTAACTATCATTTATCAACTATCAACTATCATTTATTTTTGTTTTCATTTGAAAAAGAGTGAAGCAGCTCCAATACTTCCGGCCTTGTTTCCAAGAGCGGCAGCTATGATTTGAGTATTCACGGCGCAGTCGGGGATAGCGTAACTGCGGGCTTTTTCACTTACTTTTTGAATATAAAAGTCTCCGGCTTCGGAAAGTCCTCCACCGATCACAATCTTTTGAGGGCTGAAGATATTGATAAACCCTGCAATTCCGTGTCCCAGAAAATCGCAGTGTTCTTCCAGCGATAGTTGTGCAATCTTATCTCCTTGTTTGTAAAGGCGGACGATCAGTTCTCCATTAATCTCTTCATCCGGGTAGGAGATACCTGCGTCTATTATCCGTTGACTGAAACGGCGTACCAAGGCAGAAGTGGAAGCGTAATGTTCCAGACAGCCGACGGAACCACAGGCACAAGGTTCGCCATTGGCAATGAGAGGCACGTGCCCCAGTTCTGTCCCCCGGTTGGCATAACCGTTGAACAATTTGCCATCAATGACTACTGCACCGCCAATGCCTGTTCCTACTGTTAGGAAAACAACATGAGTGGCTCCCTGTCCGGCTCCATACATTGTTTCTCCTAATCCCATCAGATTAGCATCATTTCCCAATAAAGCCGGGAGTCCGGTTTCCTTTTCAATACGGTCTGCCAGATGTATGTTTTCCCAACCGTTGATGTTTTCCGCACCTCCTAGAACAATACGGTTTGTAGAATCTACGATGCCTGGTGTACCAATTCCTATACCATTGATTTTGTAGCCTTGTTCTTGTGCAAAAGCTTTTACCTCATTGATAGCAGTAACCAACTGTCCGATGACAGCTTCTGCTGATACATCGGCTTTCGACGGTAACTTCCCTTGAAAGTAAAATACGCCTTCATTATCAATTAGGGCGTATTTTACAGAAGTTCCGCCAAGGTCAATTCCTATAGCGTATTCTTTTTCCATATCACCAAGTAATACTTAATACATAATACTTAATACTTAAAAAAATCACACTCTCTCTGCCCAAATCGGTGAACTCCAAGCCCATTGTCCGTCACGTTGGCGAACGCGTACATAGTAGTAATCCGTATCACGCTGCGGCTCTTTATCTTCCATGTAGTGTTCCAAAGTGAAGCAGCTTTCCGGCATAGCACGATTGAAGAGGATTGCCTCGCTCAACCAACCGATCATGAAGTGTGAGCGTGAACCTTCGAGCAATTCGCCCAATGTATGTTCAAACTTCTTGCCATTGAATTCGGCAATGATCTTGCCGTCTTTGGGCATTTCCACATCCAGAATGACGGCTTGCATGGCTGCTGTAGTTGTATTCGGATTCTTGCTGCTGTACATATCCAATTCCGTTTCCTTGTCGCCAACGGATACAATACGGTTGACATGCGTGTGGAATTCAGTTTCACCTTCTTGCGGAGAAGTGAACGCTGCGCCACGGAAACAAGGAGTTACACTATGGATCTGTCCTTTGTCTACTGACAGTTTGCCCTGCCAATGTACGTATTTCTCTTCACGATTCCAACCAAAATCAACTTTAACTTTGCAACGTACCGTATCACCTTCCGGAGCAATCGGAGTCAGAGGGCCGTTCATGCGAGCTAAAATCTGTCCATTCTTGACAATATCCACGTAGTCGATACAGCTTTCACCTGTGACGTTCAGATAGATACGGCGGCTGTTACCGCGAACTACGTCACCCATGAAAGCGTCGTTGAGGCGGAAGTCAATAATAATTTTATCACCGGTTGCGGCACATACGTGGCGGGTGCGGAGAGCTTCCCAAATAGCGTCACGAGTCAATGACGGAGCCATGACACCGATACGACCGTCGCCATAGCTTCCCGGATAACCGGAATGTTGGTCGGTAGAAGCCATAATACCGAATTTGTTACCTAATTCAAGACCATATTGAATGGTTCCTTCCCATTGGCGCGGACCCATGTCGTGTAGATAAGGATAATCTCCCTGGTCGCTTTCTGCCAGACCGTGGCGGGAATACATTTCTACGAATGGGGTAATATCTCCTTCGGTAAAGCATTTCCAGTTGTAACCACGATAGCCACCCTGATAACCCATGTGATGCGGAGTGATAAATACTTTGTGGCCTTTTGCCTTCTGTTTCCAGTCTTCGATAGAAGTACATTCCACAAGCGGTGCGTCAAGATCATAATTCAATGCAACATGGTCACCATGTTCCATGCTGTGGGCTTCGTATCCGACAAAAGTAAGGAATTCACCTTCTTTATTGTATTCATTCGTCATTTTTACGTACTTCTCATAACCGCCTTCACGCAAACGTTTGAAAGCTCCCGTGTGGTAATCGATTACCCATTTCAGGCGGGGATCATCTGCTCCGGGAATATCCGGCCACATAGCATGAGGAGTGACACTGACAAAATCCAATTGTGCTTTTGCAGCTTCAAAAGCGTCGCGCATGTCGCCGTGTCCATATGTGATGTTGCAATGGTTGTGTAAGTCGCCCCAGTACATTTTGAGGTTACTGGCTGACGGCATAATTTTTTTTGCTTCTTTGCTTCCAGCTGCGCAAGAACCCAGTAAACTGCCTGAAGCTGCCAATCCGAGGAAAGACCAGCCTGTGTTTTTTAAAAACTTTCTTCTATCCATGGTTTTATCTAATTTATTCGGTTATGAGGCACGGATTACACGGATTTCACGGTTTTTAGAATGATGATGAGGTAAAACAACAGCGTTCATCCGTGTAATCCGTGCCTAAATTTATTATGTAAACTAATTATGAAGCATATTAATTCTTATTGATATGTCCTCTTCTTAGCGGTTTTGCATTTGCCGACGATCACCTTTAAAGAGGACTTTTTCCTTTTCATCGGGGTCAGTATCTTTGTACTGTTTTTGAGTATCCTGAAGCAGCTCTATCAGCTCTTCTTGTACTTTAGCATACTCCGGTTTGCCGAAGACGTTGTTCATCTCTCTCGGATCAGCTTTCATGTCATACATTTCCCATTCGTCAATATCATTGTAGAAATGAATCAACTTGAAATCTTGTGTACGGATACCATAGTGACGTTTTACAGAGTGTTCTGCAGGATATTCGTAGTAGTGGTAATAAGCTGCTTTACGCCAGTCGGCCGGGGTTTTTCCTTCGTTGACCAATATCGGTTTCAAAGAAGCTCCTTGAATATCTGACGGAATATCTACTCCGGCAAAGTCTAGGAAGGTAGGAGCAAAGTCTACATTCATACTGATTGCATTACTGGTACTTCCTGCTTTGATTGCTTTCGGGTAACGGATGATAAGAGGCATACGCTGACATTCTTCATACATGAAGCGTTTGTCAAACCAGCCATGTTCGCCAAGGAAGAAACCTTGGTCGGAGGTGTATACAATGATTGTATTGTCCAGTTCACCAATCTTTTCGAGATAATTCAATAGTCGGCCGATATTTTCGTCTACTGCCAGAACCGTAGCCAGATAATCGCGCATATATTGTTGATATTTCCAGCTGATTAAAGATTTGCCTTTCAAGTCACCTTTGCGGTATTCGGCAATGCGCCCGGCGTATACAGAATCCCATTTATCCTGAACTTCAATAGGCATACGTTTATATACACTATAAAGACGGTTGGTTGTATCTTTCAGCATCTCTTCACGAGTTATCAATTTGAGATCCCAGTCGTTTGTCAACGTGTGTTCGATAGACATATCCTGCTCACGAGCAGCTCTTCCACGACCTTCGTAGTCGTCGAACAGATTAGCCGGTTCCGGGAAAGTGGTATTGTTGAATATACCCAAATGACGGGGAGCAGGCATCCAGTTACGGTGTGGGGCTTTCTGGTGATACATCATGCAGAAAGGCTTGTTCTTGTCACGTCCTTCGAGGAATTTAATTGCTTTGTCGGTAATAATATCCGTAGCGTATCCTTTTTCTATGATATGTTTTCCGTCCTCCCAGAAATCAGGATTGTAATAGTCACCTTGCTCATGTTGGCCGCTAAGGATACTCCAATGGTCGAAACCTTGCGGTTCGCTGATGAGATGCCATTTGCCGATCATGGCAGTCTGGTATCCGGCTTGCTGAAGAAGTTTGGGGAATGTCTGCTGATCGCCGTTGAATGTACTTGCATTATCGGTAAAACCATTCTCGTGACTGAACTTGCCGGTGAGGATGCAAGCGCGTGAAGGTCCTGAAAGAGCATTGACAGCGTAACAATTATCAAAGCGAATACCTTCGTTGGCAATCCGGTCCATATTAGGAGTTTGGATTAGATTTCCTCCATAACAGGACATCGCTTGAGTGGTGTGATCATCCGTCATCATGAAGATAATGTTCGGTTGTCTGACTTCTTCTTTCTTTTGGCTGTTGCAAGAAACGAGGTTTAATGCTGCCAATGGGAGGAGTAGGGTAGAGGAGGTGTAATAGTTTTCCATAATGATGAAGAAGCCTCTCCCAAGAAAAGGGGCAGGGAGAGACTTTGAGGTTTTTTATAGTTTGTATTTTAATGACTGTTTCTTTCCGTTTACTTTCACTTCTACTTCCAGACCGTTTTCATCGAACGCTTTGTTCTTGAATTTAGCGTCAAATTTAGGGGCATCTGCGCTTTTCTTAACCGGGTAGATAACAGTGATGTAACGTACAGCTTCTTCACCGTCTTTTCTTACGTTGAATGATACATTCATACGTTTGTAGCGTTTGCGATAAGCTGTTGAACACCATCCCGGTTCTTTCTTCATACTCATGCCGGCAGGGCCGAAGCATTGCAGTTTCATGTTGCTTCCATCCTCAAACTGTGTCAGGAATGTCATGTCTTCGCGGCTGTTGGCAATTTCTCCTTTCGGCATCTGATAGTGAAGATTGATAGAACCTTTACCGCTACCTACCATTTCATCTACAATGACAAAGTAAGTGTTATTAACGAAGAAAACAGAACGGCGGTGTTTCAAATTCTTATAACTCGGATTTTCAGTTACTAAAGTCTGGATAGCACCTTCCGGTTGCCACAACTTAGTAACAGATTCTGTTGTATCGAGATTCTTATTATCCAGGGTTACTGTGTTGTGAACACAAGTCTGACGGTGCCAGTTGCGTTGTTCCATTACTTCGCCTTCACCGGCGTATACATACGAACCTGAATCCGGGAACAAATTCTTACCGTTGAACCAAAGTTCAAATGTTCCGTTGTCCGGCTGACAGTGCCAGAAAGCTTTCGGACCTGCCTTTACTACCATTTGGGTAGCATCCATTCCCCATGAATTACGGAATACAAAAAAGCCTGATTTCAGGAAACCTTTAGACATATAATCCGGCAATGCACCTTCTTTTCCTTCTGTAGCAAAGTATTTGATTGTCTGGTTCTTCGGGAACAGTTTACTCCATGACTTGTAGTTTTTCACCATTTCTTTCTTTGTTGTCAACTTGGCGTCGCTGAAACATGGATTAGTGTAATCAGGGAAAGAAATGTTTGCATAGAACATAATCATGTTTTCAATGGTATCCAAATAATCTTGGGGGAATTCCTTACGGAATCCGTTAGCATCTGCGATACCTAAGGCTTTACAGAAAATGTTAATAGCTGCCAGATGATAATGTGGGTCAAGTTCGAACTGTCCGCCATCTTCGTATACTTGTACGTGAATTTCACGGTTCAGAATGTCGATACCACTTTTTCTCCAAGCCGGAGCATCTTTGAATTCAGGGAAAAAGGCACCTGCATAAATCATGCGTTGAGCTTCAAACAGTAAATGGTTGCCTTGATCCGAGTAATTAGCAAGGATATGTACAGCATGTTTGTAATAGTTCACCAGGAATTCTGTCAGGAAGTCCGGAGTGAAAGAAGGTGAGGGAAGGAATAACTGGAACTGTGAAGTCTGGTCTTGCAGACGATTACTCACTTCCAGGGGACGCCATGCAAAACGTACGTTTTCTACTTCGCCTTTGATTTTTCCATCACTTACCAGCTCATATTCTTTCTTGTCCATCTTCACTAACGGATTTTTTTTAATCCAATCGATATACTGGTGTGCCCATTCTTTAGCATATTTTTCATCACCGGATATACGGTAAGCCTTACCCATCGGAGTGAACCATTTGTGACGGTGCAACTGCCAGCGGAGCTCATTATCTTTCACCGGCCAGTATTGCCAGTTGATATCTTCTCCATAATTGTAAGAAGGTTGATAACCTTTATGTACGAAGAATGTATGTTTCAATCCGTCATCCGCCCATTGCTGTTCTTCTTTGCTGATAGTCACTTTGTTCAGATTGATATCCGGAGTTTTTACGTTGGTACGTGCACGGTAATAGTCCAGTAATGCTTTGGCAGCATCCTCATCTTTACCCTCCTGATGCAAAGTTTTTACTTTCTCCAGTCCCGGATAGTCCAGGTTAAGGAGAGAAAAGACTTCGCTTTTCAGTTCTTGGGCGTAACCCTTGCTTACGAAACATGCGATTGCAAGCAGAACGATGTACTTTAAAGTTTTATTCATGATATAATAGGTGTTATAATTTAATGTATTAGATATCTTTATAGTTGATACCTTTCAGATCCATGAATCTCTTCAATGCTTCCAGATAATAGTAGTCAGCATAGTTCAGTGGAGTGTCTATTTCAGAACCATTCGGCAGTGAACCTACGGAATGCATCAAAATGAATCCTTGATTGTCACCCACTTTTGCGAGATATGCATCACTTGACAAACTTTTCAGAATCTTTTCTGCATAATCCAGATATTTCTGTCCGTCGGGAACCATCGTACTTAGTTCGATCATTGCAGAAGCAGTAACAGAAGCGGCCGATACATCACGTGGAGTTTCTTTGGTTACAGGAGCATCATAATCCCAGTAAGGAATAGCATCATCCGTTTTTACGCGGTTCATAATCATATCAGCTATGTCCTTTGCAAAGTTCAGGAATATGCTGTCATTCGTTTCGCGGTAGCAAGCGGTATATCCGTATATAGCCCATGCCTGTCCCCGTGCCCATGAAGAGTCATCGTTTTTGCCTTGGAAAGTTTGTTTGTTTTCCACTGTTCCGTCGTTGTTATAGCTTACTACATGCCAGCAAGTATAATCCGGGCGGAAGTGATTATGCATTGTAGTCATGGCATGCTTGATAGCGATGTCTTTATATCTATTGTCACCTGTTGCTTTTGCTACATTGAACAGAAGATCAAGGTTCATCATATTGTCGATAATAACCGGGAAGTTCCATGTTCCGAAATCCCATGAGCGAATAGCGCCGATGGAATCGTTGAAACGACCACAGAGGTTATCGGCAGTTTCTTTCATCACTGCAGCGATTGTATCGTTAGGTGAAAGACGTTCTGCATTGCCGTAACTACAGTTGACCATAAATCCCAAATCATGTGTACCTTTATAATAACGCACCGGATTCAGAAGATTTGTATATTCGATTGCTTGAGTTTTCAGTGTATTGTTTTCTGTTAGTTCGTATGCATACCATAATGAACCGGGGAAGAAACCACTCGTCCAGTCATAAACGTTGCAGAGGCGACGTTTGCCTAGCTGGTCAGCAGTGGGTTGTGCGCGTAGTGAATCCTTAAATGTTAATGAATCTCTTTCCAACTGGCGGCAAAGGAAATTCATGTCATAGCCGGTACGGATGGAACGTGGCAACATCCCTGTACCACTAACCTCTTCAGCGGAAAGTTGTAATTGGGCAGAAGCTACATCCAGTCCTTTTTTTATCCAACTGTAGTCTTCCTTTGGGGTTGTCTGGCACGACGCGAGTGCAATACTAACCGAAGCAAAGAGAACAAGTTTCTTTTTCATGTTATTCATTTTAAGTGATTGTTTTTAGAAGTTTTGTACTGATGCAAAAGTATGCGAAAAGCCTGATTTTTTATTACAGGATTGTCGAAAAGGCATTTAAATAGAGCTTTTCAAGTTTCGATTTTGTTGAAAAAGGTTTTAAATATCTCCAATATGCCCCAACCAAGGCATATTGGAGAATACTTTATTTAAATTACCACTTAGGATTTTGATTGAATAAAATACATAAATCCATATCTCGTTGTGGAATAGGGAATAACTCATGTTTACCATTAACTGTATATGTTGCCACAGAATAATTAGGAGAGCCAGCACTTTCCCACCAATAACCTAATTCTTTCGCAGTCTCTTGTATGGTATTATAATAAATACCCCAACGAACTAAGTCCATACGTCGATGACCTTCGAATGATAATTCATAACTACGTTCTTTACGAACTGCTTCACGGAATCCTTTTTCATCAAGCCCTTCTGTTAAATCACATGTACTTGTATTACCCGGGTTACCATAACCACGACGACGTACTGCATTAATAGCATTGTATGCATCGGTTGTAGGACCATGTTTCCATTCATTCAATGCTTCAGCATATAACAACAATACATCAGCATACCGTAAGAAGTACCAATTTACATTTGATTTATCATTATTAATGAAACTGTTGGTCGTTACATATTTCTGAATATCCCATTTGGCTGGGGTATAATTCTGTTTATTTTTTTGTGCTTTTGTCGGATCTGCATCTTTTGCAGCTGCACTTTCTTCCGTGTCACTAGCACTAGCTGCCCAAAGAGTTTTCTTTGTGTCAGTATATTGGTAGTTGGCTACGGACAAATCACGACGAATATCAGCTGTATTCTCTCTCCAGTCAAGTACAAATGTATGAACTACCTTTACGTTAGCAGCACAACTTCCACGAACACCAGCAATTGCAGTAGTTTTTACCCCATTCCATTTACCGATACGCCCTACTGGATCACTATTACCAGATACGGTTGGTGAGTAAAACGAAATTTCAATTAAGCTTTCAGTAGGATCCCAAACCCCATTACAAGTATTTTTCCATAATTGCTCATAATCTGTTAGTAGTCCATGTTTTCCAGATTCAATTAGGATACGTGCAGTTTTGGCCGCAGCCTCCCATTTGGATGTATCTTTCACTGGATCTCCTGCCCAAGTAGCATAGACTTTAGTAAGTAATCCTAATGCAGCTCCTTTTGAAAAACGGTATTCATTACTTTCACGATATTGGTCATCGATTGCATATGGTAATATATCAGATGCATATAACAAATCATCTTCAATGTACTCATAGACTTTTTCTGGGGCTGATTGTACATATGTTGCCGGATCTTGATTAGACATTTCTGTACTGGTCATCAAAACTACATTCCCAAATCGTCTTACTAACTCAAAATAAAACATAGCTCTTAATGCCCTGGCCTCTGCAATGTATATGGTTGCCAGTTTCTTATCAGTGTTAGTATACGATTCTATTTTGTTAGAAATACGTTCTAAAAAATCATTAGCCCTGTAGATACCTGTATAGAGTGCAGCCCATGTTTGCTGTACTTCTGATTGTGTTGTGGGAAATGAGTTCGTAGGAATTATACGAAAGTTTTCATTGCCACTTCCTTCTACCTGTGAAATGTCTGTTCCTAAATTGAATAGTATGGATAAATGATAACCATACATGGCATCTACAATGGTTGTACGGTATACGCCAAGTAATACATCCTTTGCTTCATCCGCATTGTTCATATAATTTTTCTTCTCTACTTCAGTTCTGGTTTCTTCCTCCAATGAACAAGAAAAAGGAAGTAAACACATTACTGATATGGCTATATAGTATATTATCTTTTTCATATTATATTTTTTGTGGATTAGAATTGAAGATCAATACCAAATGTAAATACTCTACTCTTCGGGTAGGCACCCCAGTCTAGTCCTGGAGTCATAGGGTTGCTGCTTGCACTATTAACTTCCGGGTCATAACCGCTGTATCCGCTTATGCAGAATAAATTCTGACCTGTTGCATATATGCGAAGCTTAGATGCATGAAACTTACGAGTCCATTTGTGTGGCAGTGTATATCCTAAAGTTATATTTTTTAAACGTAGGAATGAGCCATCTTCTATAAAGCGGGAATATACATCATTAACAATATATCCATCCTGTGAAGGAACTTTATTTGATGCATTTGTCGGACTCCAACGATCGGCAACTTCAGCCAACATATTTCTACGACCACTTCTGGATTGTGTAGCATACAAACGGGTAGCATTATATATGTCATTTCCATAATTGAACTGGAACATGAAACTGAAGTCTATACCTTTGTAATTAAATGTATTTGTAATACCACCATACCATTTGGGCATAGCATTACCAATAACGGTACGGTCATTAGTAGTAATAATGCCATCGCCATCCTGATCTTTATATTTCACAACACCCGGCTTAACACTACCATATCGTGCATTATTTGTGATTCCTTCTTTCAGAATCAACTGATTGTCAGGAGTTGTGTAAAAATCAGAACTTTGATAAATACCGTCAAATTCATATCCGTAAATAAGACCAAGTGACTGTCCGACTGTTGCAATATAGTCATATGCAGTAAAGTTGCTGTCGAATCCAGAACGTGCATACATTGACTCTACTCCTGAAGCTAATCCCTTCAACGTGTTTTTGATAAATGAGATGTTGAAGTTGGTCTGCCAAGTAAAGTTACGTGTCTGAATATTAGTAGAGTTAAGACTTAGCTCAATTCCTTTATTCTGGATCTTACCAATATTCTGCATTTGTGAATCGAATCCAGTAACATGTGCTAATGACTGTGCTAATAATAGATCTTTTGTATCTTTGATAAAGAAATCAGCTGTAACATTTAATCTGTTGTCAAAGAATCCTAAATCGACTCCTAAGTTAACACTGCTTGCGCCTTCCCATTTTAAATTAGCATTTTTCAATTGTTTGGGAGTTAGGACAGTAACAGTGTTGTTGCCAATTCCATATTTGTTTGCTTCATATAAATCCATGGAAAGATAATTGGAAATACGGTCATTTCCTACGATACCCCAACCTAGACGGACTTTAAAATTAGATACCCATTCAACATCTTTCATGAAAGCTTCTTCCGAAACACGCCATGCGGCTGAAAATGAGGGGAAGAATCCCCACTTATTTTTATTAGAGAATACAGTTGATCCATCGGCACGTACTGTAGCTGTAAATAAATACCGATTATCATAGTTGTAGTTTCCACGTGCAAAGAATGATAGAAGCGTTTTCTCGCTGTAACTACTTTCAACTCTACTCGGAGTAGCTCCCAGTCCCAGATAGTCGTTGCCTAAATTGTCAAAAGGGAAATCCATTGCTTCACCTAGTAAATATTCTGTGCTTTTAAAAGAAACTTCATGACCTAACATAATGTCATAGTTGTGCTTTTTTACCTTCTGTTTCCAAGTAAGGTTGTTGGAGTTTGTCCATCGTACGTCACGACCCATTTGTGTGCGTCCATAAGGTTTTTGACCATTACGGTATGCTTCTTTTGAACCATCTTTGTAGAATATATCTGTACGATTGTTGGTTGTATTGTAGGTCCCTGAAGTCTTGAATGTCAGTCCTTTAATGATCTGCCATGTTGCCGAAGCGTTTCCGGACCACATTTCTGCACGTTTATTATTTGTTACCGACTCGGTTTGTTTAACTGGGTTTACTTGGGCTAAACTTTCACCTGATTCGAGCATTTCAGGGTCAATAGCTGAAGCTAGGAGTTCTTCGTCTGTCAGTTTTAGTCCACCCGTGGGACGGGCACTTAATATTTGTGCAAGCATATTGAAGCGTCCGGAATCACCGGATGTACCTACACCTTCACGGTTTGTCAATGCATAGTTAACAGTAAAATTGAAGGAAAGGCTTTTACTTAATTTCTGATCAAGACGGAATTTACCTGTTGTTTTATTAAAACCACTATTTTTGAAAATACCATTTTCAATATAGCGTGAGAATGATGCATTATATTTAGTATCTTCCGTACCTCCCATAATTGATAAACTATGATCTTGTGACCACGTCGGATTGAATGTTTCATCTTGCCAGTTTACACCGCTTACACCAATATAGTCATCCAGGGATTGATAACGATAAGGGTTTCCGTCATCATCATTTCCTGTTTTAAAATAACTGTCGGAGTATTTAGAGTTTACTTCTCCTTGTAATTTAACGAATTCATATGGAGATAGGACATCTAATTTCTTTGATATTTTACGATAACTAGCTGAACCATTATAGTTAATAATAGGTTTCCCTATTTTTCCAGATTTAGTGCTGATCAATACGACTCCATTTGCTGCACGTGCACCATAAATAGCTGAAGAAGATGCGTCTTTCAGAATCTCAATAGACTCAATGTCAGAATTAGACAGATAGTCAATATCATCTACTTCAAAACCATCGACAATATAAAGTGGAGAGGAATCTCCCGTCAGAGTTCCGACACCACGGATATTAATACTGAAACCAGCACCTGGAGTACCATCTGTTGATGTGATTTGTACACCTGCGATTTGTCCTCCTAATGCGCCTGCCACTGAACTGGTTTTAAATCCTTCTACATCTTTGGCTGCTATAGAAGCTACGGAACCTGTTAAGTCACTGCGTTTCATTGTGCCATAGCCAACTACAACTACTTCATCTAGAGTTTGGTTGTCAGGAACCATTTTAATGTTGACGGTAGGTTGCCCGGTAAATTTAATTTCCTGTGTTTTGTATCCAATATATGAGAATGTAATAACAGCACCTTTATTGGCTTTAATTGTATAATTACCATCAAAGTCAGTTATACTTCCAGTTGAAGTTCCTTTTACTTGTACAGTAGCTCCGATGAGAGGAGTATCTGTTTCGTCTACAATAACACCTTTTAAAGTGGCATTCTGGGCATATAGGCTGATCGTTAGGATCAGTGTCAAGAGGGTGAACCACCCTCTTGTGCTAATTGATTTTATAAAATTTATATTGTACATAACGAGTATTTTTGCATGTATTTATTAGAATTTAGTATCAAACCAGATAAACATAGGAGAAACTCTTGCTCCACTAGCAGCTCCTTGAGGATCTTCTCCTTTGACGCTGTAAGTCATTTGACCAATCATTGCTCCATTAGCATTGCCATCTTTTGTGCGCCACATATTAGGATTAATATGTACCTTAAAGTCGGTCTGATCTATGTATCCTAGAGGTTTACTCAAATCTGTTATATTATCAAAATATGAGACAGGTTTTCTGGATGTACCTGCATCTATACTATATGAATTCCATAATGTAGATAAGAAATTGTTGACTCCTTGTGCTAATTGACCACTTATATGTGAATCGGGACCTGCTATGTTATAGTAGAAGAAATCACGTCTATAGTCTAATCTGAATGTTGATTTGTCTATATCGGTTCCTAAGCTTGGAGCTTCAGATACACCACCTTTCATCGGATTAACTTGGAAGACAAATGGAGTGTATTCTAATTGTACATTATTATCTGATAAAGTAGAGAAGTGGAAGAATACGGGTTGACTTACAGAAACTGCAGTTTTTCCTTCTCCTGCTGTAGCTGTAACCATAACCATACCACATTGTCCGGCTTTTAAACCTGTGATAGTAATTTGTCCGGTAGTAGCATCGATAGTTGCTTTTGTATTGTTGGGATTATGCTTCAATTCAACCTCCCATTTTAACGATTCCAATCCACCCGATGCATCTGTTGAAACTGGCGTAGGTTTGACTGTGTTGAGTTTAGCACCAGCTGCAATTCTAAATTGATCAGCGTAGTTCTCTATTGGCTGTAAGTTTAGATTGTTTCCATAACGGAAGAAGGTGAAATAATTCGGATTTTCTATAATCTTCAATGTAAATGTCGCAGTTTCTGAACCTTTGGTATTTGTTGCCATCACTTGAACGGTATACTGTCCGACAGGAATAGTATTACCTTTTTTAATAGTGATGTTGCCATCCAGATCAAGATTTAATTGTCCTTGAAGTTCAGTTGCGAGGTCTATGAACTCATATTTCACTTCATCACCTTTGAAGTTGTCATTCTTCTGAATATCAATTTCTACAGCTTGAACTTCTTCTACATTAGTATATCCGAAATTGGCTATCGGCTCTATAAATTCGACTGCATTTAATGTGAGTACATTTTCAAATACGACCCCTTCTGTAGAGTATTCGTTTATAACTTTGACACTGATTTCGTATTTTTCTCCATCTTTGAAACCATGATGCGCAGCCACAGACAATACTCCAGTTGTTGGATCTATAGTAATTTTGTCTGTACTTGGGCTTATTGAGCTGATGCTGTAAGTCAACCCTTCTGTAGAACCTTTCAGTACTGGTGGGTTGCTCTGGAAAGTTGTTTCCGGACTAAGCTCTCCCTCTTCTTCTATTTTACCTTCATTGGGAGTATATGTTAGAGACAGAGGTCTGGAAGTGACATTAATTTCCAATGCATTTTCAAAAATACCCATTTCAGGATCTTCTCCAGTCGCTGCTGTTGTTAACTTGAATGATAAGATGTATTTGCCAGGTTGGATATTCTGGTTACCTTTGATAATTGATATTTCGCCGGTTTCCGAAACTGTAAAATAAGTGTCTGGGTCTTCTATTATAGTTTCATTCCATACAACGGAAGCAATTGTGTAGTTTGTAATGGAAATATGATTACCTTCCGTTGTTATTTGTGAGGTCGGTAATTCTTGACTGCTTTCAGTATCAATAATATCTGCATATTCTACCTGAAGTTTTTCAGGAATGGCTTTGATGCCATCTGGCACAGGTTTCATCATATTGATTTCTACAATATCTGCATATTCGTATCTGCTACCATTAGAATAGCAAGAGATAGATAACTTGTACAAGCCTACTGGAGTATTGCCTGTACTATTTAATGTGATTTTTCCTGTTTCTGAATCAATGGTAAAGATATTGCCAGAAAAGGCTTCTCCATCGAGTGTTATTTTGGTAATACTAAAATCGTATGGAGTACTACCTTTGTAAGTCGGACTACTGATAATTCCTGTCATGGAAGGGCCGATATCAGTCATACCTGTGTAGTAAATAGTAAACTTCGTAGAGTCAGTGGTTTCCGTATCAGTACAAGAACTATTGACTACTGTCAATATGATTACTATGAGTGTTCCTAGTAATCTTGAAGTAATGTTTAGTAATTTAGATCTCATATTTTAAGAGTTATTAGTTTATAAGGTATATGATAATGGGTATATAGTTCCTCCTACATTTACTTCTATAGATACGCTATTTTCACTATATCCGTTATCTGTGAAATGAGCAGATATGTTATTTATATCAGTGCTTTTTTTAACTGGTATGATAACTGTGATATAACGCGCTGTTTCATTAGATTCTTTATTCATATCTATAGTATATGATTGCCGGTCATTATAGTTACCGTCAACAAGATATGCTATGCGTCCTGTAAAAGGTGAACAGGTTATCTCCTTATTGGCAAAAGTACGTACAATGATATTATTGTCATTGCTAAATGCTGTATGAACACCGTTTTCTTCTTTGTCCATAACTACTTCGGTACTACTACCTTCACAAAGATTAAAGCTTAGATTTACAGTACCTTCAGCACTCCCAATGCCTTCGTCTACCAGTACGAAAAATTCTTTATTTACATAAAATACAGCACGACGGTGTTTTAAGTTGTCATATCCTTGATTCTCAAATACAACAAGTTCTGTTGCACCTTCTTCAGATTTTAAAAGTTTGCCTTCGGCCTTTTTTATGTTTTGCTTCCCTAATGATAATGTATTATGCTTGTCAATACCGCGAAACCAATAACGTAGTGTGTTGTCGCCACCAGTACTGTAATAGGTACATACTCCTGAATCGGGGAAGAAATTACGCCCATTGTGATAAAGTTCAAATGTTCCATTGTCAGGTTGATTATGGCTGTATGCACTGATAGAGTTGGAGGCGTCATTACTTTTATTATTACTTAAAATCATGACAGTAGAGCCATACGTCCAGCCGTTGCGTAATACGTAATATCCTGCTTGGTCAAATAATTTCATATCGTTATTTGGAGTATGTCCTTGGGGAGTACCACCGTTACCTGCAGTTTGCATGTATTTAAGTTCCTCACTGTTAGGGAACATTTCTACATATTGTTTGAAATTTGTATTTTTAAGTACATTACGTGTCCGACTCCATGAATCATTAAACATGGGTACTACATTATCAGAACCTTTGCTAAAATAGTTGGGATAAGTGAAATGCATTACTACTTCAGCTGCTTTGCGAAGTGGTTCTGTAAAATTACTAGGCAATTTACTGGAAAGTTGGTTTGCCTCTGCTAATTTCATAGCCTCATAGAAATCTGCTACAATACTTATATGATAATGAAGAGACATTTCTTTATGCCATCCATCACTCATTATCTGATTTTGTACTTCTTCACTAAGTATTTGGTAACCAGTTTCCATCCATTTTTCAGCATTTTTGAATTCCGGCATTAATGTTCCGGCAGTTGCCAGTGCATTAGCTTGTGATATCAGAATATTACCTCCTGATTCATAAGGATAATCAACAAGAAAGTCAGCTTGCTCTGCAAACTCTACTAAAAAAGTAGTAAGCCATTCTGGTGTGAAATTAATAGAGTTTTTGAAGTATTCCAATAATTGTACTTGATCATTGATACGGGTTGCTACTTGTAATTGCCACCAAGACGTTGTGTTTGTACCGCTTTCCGGTTTAGGATTTTGGTCTATCCAATTATTATATACCTCAATCCATGATTGAATGTATTTTTCATTTCCGCTAATTCGATAGGCTTTAGCCTGTGGAATAAACCATTGATGGCGATGTAGTTGTTTCTGATACTCGTCAGAGGCACCTTCTGGAGAAAATGTCCAATTAATCGTTCCATCTTTCTTTAAAGAATATGGTTTCAATGTTTCTTGATCTTCATAGAAATTGTTTACATGAAAGCGATAGTCCTCCAATGCATAATCCGCTTTTGTTTGATCTGCTTCTGAGATTGTTACATTAATTAAGGACAAATTGGGATTAGTAACATTAGTTCTTGTTCTGTAGTATTCCAATAAAGCATTGGCCGCGTAATAATATTCCCCTGTTTCATAGAATTCTTTCACTTTTTCTAATCCGGGATAATTAAGGTTGATAATGTCGAATACGTTGGTATTTACAACATCATTGGGCTTAGAATCGGGAAGTAGATCTATATCTACATTTCCTCCGGTTAATAGATCGTCGTCATCGTCTGCGCATCCTGTAAAAGCGAAAAGCGCACATAAACAAATAAAGAAGATGTTCTTCATACTTTATTAGGTTTTAATTATTAAAAGTTATATTTTACTGTTTGCAAAATTAGCTTATTAAATTATAGACTATAGTCTACCTTGTTCACACTTTGTTCAAAAATGATTTTTTTGATATTAAATTTGTTGAATCATATGTTATTTCTGTCTAAAAAACTGTTGTGGAACTGATAGAAGGCTATTTTTGTATCATAATGTAATCTAATCTACCAGTGTTTACAAGGTTGGTTTTGTACATTTTTAGGTGTTCTATTGGATGATTTTTAATCCATAATGATTTTTGGAAGTATGAGGAATCGGAGAAATAATAAAATCTGGCTTTTCTCCTTGAGGGGAAATGTAGACCTCTTCTCCTTTTTTTAAATCAATCCGATAAGTATTGCTTTCGAGTGATTGTACAGTGAAGTCTCTTTCTCCTTTAAAGATAGGGTTAACTATATCAGTCGTTATAATGCAAGGTTCTCCAGCCAGACTTTTGATATGGATGAATTGTGTTTTTCCCTGTTTTCTGCTAGCAGAAACTTTGAACGCTCCTTCCGTACGCAGACCGGAATAGGCGATGTCTTTCCATGCATCAGGAATAGCTGGAAAAATGCGGATTTTTCCACCCCAACTTTGTAGTAGCATGTCGTGAATACTTTGAGCACCGGAAAGAGGCGTTTCAATAACAGGACCGCTCTCCCTATACATGGTGGTTGGACTGAGAAACTTGCCAAATAATTTGTTTAAATAAGTTAGTGCGTCATTTCCCTTTCCGATGGCAGAGGATATGGAAGATGCACCTGTACATGAATAACCTAAGAGAGCTTTGGGCTTGCTTTGCCAGAAAGTGAGTGATTTTTCAATCGTTTCGATACCGCCCGGCTGTTCTTTATTGATAAGGTACAGCGGATAGATGGCGAGTAGATGCGAATAATGTCTATGAGAGAATGCATATGGCATATCTTTCCCAATAAGTAATCCATTCTTATCCATAGGATAAGGAGTTAGATTATAAAGGACGTCTTTCCATGTATTAGCCAATGGATCTTGAATGTTCAGACGATGGGCTGATTCCAATAGAGTTTGGCATCCCCAACGTAATAATGCAAGATCAAAATTACAATCTTCCGTACTATCGTACTCAGGAGAATAAGTTGCCGGAAGGTGAAATTTCCCATCTTCTCCTTTTTTAAGAAAATGCAGGTAGTAGTTGATTGACTCTTTTAATAAAGGAAATAGTTTATTCCGTAGAATGTCATCATCCATTTTATGACGGTAGATAAGCCATAGGTTGTGACAGGCCCATGGGAGCAGGCCTACTTGCGCTTTACCTTTTCCGGGAATACCTACTTCTGTAGTCATACATTCCAAATTGGAAGCGACTCCTATGCCTAATGAATTATGACGATAATTAGGATGAATGTTGAGACGTAACTGGTCTATGTGATTGTAAAGTGCATTTTCTAAAGAGGCTGCGAGATCTAAATGGTCGGAAGCATTTAGTGCCCAGTATGTGAGCTGTACATTGAGGTTCCACCAAGCATTTGGCCAGGGAGTTTCCGTCAGCCATGGACCTGTATTGTCTATTAGAGCACGGTCGCTACGGGTAGCAGAAGCTAGTTTGTACATTTGAATCCAATAAAAGTTCTCTTTTTGTGCTTCCGGTAATGTGATGAAGCTACTTGGATAAAAGGAATTCCACCATTTACGATGTGTCTTTTGCAAGGATGGATAGCCTTCGCTTATAGCTTTCCGGATTTCAGTTTTACATATTTCACTCGAATTATTTTGAGGATATGTATGTGTAAGGTTTATCCATAAGGTACGTTCCTTTTTAGTTGATTGAGTCTCTTTCCAGCCTACTGTTGTTTCACCACCTGCCAATAACTTCTGAACAGATAAGTTGATATCTTCTTTTCGAGTGATTGTTGGTGCAGGATTGAGTTCATAGTCTTTGGGAATTTTATTGATTTGTCCCCGCCTTTTAAAAAGTAGATAGCGGGGGCTATTGGCTTCAGCCGCTACCCATTCCCATTTGAAGTCATGTTCTTCTCCTTCTGTAGTTGCTTTTACTGCTATTATCATATTGTCAGCATGGGCAAAGGTTTGTAGGTGGATAACCCCTTTGGTGGTGATAATATCTGTTGATGCTTCGGCATTCCAAAGGTCAAGGCGCATCTTACCGCTGATTATTTCTCCTCTAGGATGCAGGGCAAAGTAACCGGTAAGTAGTCGGGGGATCCCGAATACATCTCTTTTTGTACGATGGTCATGCACATCACAGTTACCGGTTTCCAGACGCAAGTAGTTTTCACCGGGTGCTTTGTAGATCATTAATCCTAATTTGCCGTTGCCTAGATAAGCTGATTCATACCAGTATTCTGGCAGCTTTTCCCATACCATATCTTGCTGGCTCATGAATTCAGGCCAATTAATATCCTGTTTAAGAGTTGTAGAATGGGCGTCTACAGTGAAAGAACAGATTAAAAATAGAAAGATACAGTTAAGGTATTTACGTCGAATATTCATAGTGCTATCTCTTATATTAATTCTTAAGTTCGTAATTTAGATTATATGTTTCATTATCAATTGTCACTTCAATAGAAACATTATCTGAATCTGAAGGATTATCTGTGAATTTAGCGTTAATCTTGTGATTGAAAGCTGTTGTTACCGGATATAATATGGTAATATAACGTACGGATGTGTTTTTCTTTTTCTCCATAACTAATGAATAAGCTTTTCTGACAGAGAATTTTCTATCTGTCTGATATGAGATTCGTCCCTCAAAAGGTTTTAATACAATGTCTTGATTCCCAAAACTGCGAATAAGCAAGTTGTTATTATCTTCAAAAGTTGTATGCGCACCCATCTCTTGAATATCCAAATTGACATTGTTGACTGATGTCTCGTCACAAAGATGGAAATATAATTTGGAATATCCGGTAGCTGCTCCAAAGCCTTCATCTACAAAAGCGAAGAATTCGACAGGCTTTTTCACATAGAAGATGGCACGGCGGTGTTTGAAGTTACTATATCCTTGATTTTCTGTTATTATTAGTTGTTGGTTATCGTTTTCTTCTGATAATAATAGTTTGCCTTGTGCCTTGTTGATGTCTTCGGTTCCGGTGGCTTCATGCTCTTCCAATTGTCCCAAAACCATAGTATTGTGCGCTTTGGTCTGACGGAACCACCTGCGTAATTCCATTACTTCCGTATCATTTTCTTTCATATATGAACAAACGCCGGAATCCGGAAAGAAGTTGCGACCATTGTGATATAGTTCGAACGTCCCATTGTCGAGTTGGTTGTGACTTGAATCTTCTAATTTGGAAGATACATTGTTGCTGTGTACCAACATTGTTGATTGGGGAGTCCAGCCATTGCGTAATACATAGAATCCAGAGTATTCGAACGTTTTGATTTTGGTATCGGGTGGAGTTCCTTTTCCGTATGTTTTCATGTAGTCAAGTTCTGAATCATCCGGGAACATTTTGGCATATTTTACGAAGTTCTTGTTCAGTACACTGCGTGTTTTTATCCACGAATCGTTGAATGCAGGACTGCAATCCTTACTTCCTTTAATGAAGTAGCTAGGATATGTAAAGTGCATGACGACTTTAGTGGCTTTCAGCAAGACGTTGTCGAGTTCTGGAGAAAGCAGGTTGTCCGGTAGCTTATTTAATTGGATTAATCTCTTTAAATCATATAGCCCGTCCACTATACCTATGTGATAGTGGAGTGAGAGATCATTCGTCATCCCATCTCTTAAAAACAATTTTGTGGTTTGCTCATTAATGATGTTACATCCTGTTTTTTGCCACTGTGGGGCATTTTTTAGTTCGGGGAATAAGGTTCCTGCAAAGACTAATGCTACTGCTTGGCTTAGTAGAATATTGTTTTCTCCGGTGTATTTGTACATGGACAAATAGTCGGCGTGTTCTGCAAAGTGTATGAGGAAAAAAGAAAGCCATTCGGTTGTGAAGTTGGGAGAGGACTTGAAATGCTCGAATGATTCTGTTTGTCCCATGATACGTGTGGATACCTGAAGTTGATACCATTTGAACTTGTCCGGTTTTCCATCAGGTTTGGGGTTCTTGGCAATCCAGTCGGTATATACTTCTTTCCATGAATATATGTATTTTTCATCGTGAGAGTTTTGGTAAGCTTTCCCTTGAAGGGGCATCCAGTTATGACGATGTAATTGTTTTTGATATTCATTGTCGGCTCCTTTGGGAGCAAATTCCCAGTTAATTGTTTTATCGTTGTTTTGCAATGAATAAGGGATCTTTCTGGTTTTGTCTTCCAGATAATTGTCATTGACATAAAAGCGATATTCGTTTATTGCATAGTCGGCATATCCTTGTTCCGTTTCATTAAGGGTAGTAGATAGGTTTGGATTTATTATCTCTGTTCTATTCTTGTAATAGGTGAGCAGCTTTTTCAGGGCAGCATCACTGTCATCGGTTTCATACAGAGATTTTACCTCCTCCAATCCGGGATAATCAAGATTGAGTATTTCAAATAAATATTCTTCAGTATTCTCTTTCGGAGGTGTCGGTTCCTCTTTTGACGGAATGTCATTGTTCTCTTTTTGAGGGATATCATTATCAGTACATCCTACGATTGTAAAGACAAAGACTAGCAATATATTAATCCGGAAACCGTTTTTGAAATTCATAGTATAAATTTTAGTTTGGATAGATTTTAATTTATATGAGAGCTGGTTATTAACTCTATGCAAATATATGGGGTAAAGTAGCTTTGTTGCTAATAGTTTTATCGAATAGTATATCAAATTTGTGCAATGATTCTGCTTGATATATATAAAGGACAGTATTCTTTCTCTAAATGATGCAGAAGTATTAACGATTTCATCTAATTGAATTTTATAAATCATGCTATCTTTTTAGTAACTTCTTTTAATTAGTTTAGTCAGTTACAGTTAGACAACTCGCTGGTTGCAGTTGTGTATCTACTTAGATGGACAAGTGTAACTTGATGGTTGCACAACTGCAGTTCACTAATGAAAGCAATAGACGGAATTCTTGGATAATGGATTGATAAATAAAGTATTATATGCAAAATGCAGTTTTCTTTCGGAAAAAAGCAAAATCATCCTGTTCTTTTTTGTAAACTAATCTTTATTTTACTCTATTTTTAGGGTTAAATAGCTGATTTTTAGTTCTGCCACATTTTTATATTTCCCCCTATAATACTTAGAATAAATACAATAATGTGGCAGGTTATGGATTTATGATTTCTCTGGAATTATCCTTTTGCTTTCTTGATATACTCCGTAGGCAAACATCCGAAATACTTCTTGAAACTCGTAGCAAAGTAAGAAGGTGTATTGAAACCTACCATTGTGCTAACTTCTGCTATCGTGTAGCGACCATCTTTTAATAATTTGGCCGCTTCATTGAAACGGATCTTTCGTATAAAGTCAATAGTCGATTCGCCTGTAATAGCTTTCAATTTGAGATGTAGATTAGAACGGCTCATGTTCATTTCTCTGGCAAACTCGTCAGTAGAGAATTCAATATTATCCATATTTTTTTCTACAATGGCTACGGCACGTTTCAGTAAGGCTTCATCCATGGCGTTAAACGTAATCTTTTCCGGTTCCACTTCCAGAGATTTAGAATACCGTTCAAGCATACGTCTGCGGGTACGCATCATATTCTGTATCTTCGTAGTCAGGATAGCCAGCGAGAATGGTTTCGGGATATAATCATCCGCACCCATTTGCAGACCTTCCATCTGGTCTTTGACTTCGCTTTTAGCAGACAGGATAATCACGGGAATATGACAGGTACGGATATTTTGCTTCACATTCTTACATAATTTAATACCATCCATCACAGGCATCATGACATCAGTTACAATGATGTCAACTTCATTGTCTTTCAGTTTTTCCAAAGCTTCTTCACCATTCCCGGCTTCCAGCGTATTGAAAAGTTCGGCAAGTCCGCTACTAAGATAATGGCGGATTTCATTATTGTCCTCTACAATAAGAATAGTGCCACGCTTCTTGTCACCGGCTTCGATCGTTTCGCTTTCGATCTTTTCCGTATCAATGAAATACATTTCTTTCGAATTGGTGGAATATACCTGACCTTCCTCATTCAGACTGTCATTAGAAGCCAGTTCGGAGGACTTATAGGTATTTATGTCTTGTGGCAGATAAACAGAGAAAGTGCTGCCTTTGCCCTCTTCACTGTCCAATTCGATACGGCCATGGTGTAATTCTACCAGACGTTGTACCAATGAAAGACCGATACCACTTCCTACGTGCTCACTCTCTATCTGATAAAAACGTTCGAATATTTTTCCCTGTTTGTTGATAGGAATGCCGATGCCGGTGTCACTAACCTGCAGTACCAGCCAATTATTCTCCTCTTTCAATGTCACAGTGATGCTTTGACCGCTTTCCGTATATTTGAAAGCATTTGAAAGCAGGTTATTAACAATCAGTTCCAGATAATTAGGATCAAAAAGTTCCTCTTTATCTTCCAATTCAGAATGGAGAGTATAAGTAATCTTTTTGTGGCGTGCCAGTTTATCATAGAACAAGAAATTATCTTGTATTAGTTGATGCGCATTCTCTTTCTTAACTTTCAACTCGAAAACTCCCAATTCGGCTCGGCGATAATCCATCAGTTGGTTCACAAGATGTAGCAGACGATTAGCATTACGTTGGATATATTCCAGTTGATTACGAGTCCAACGGTCACTGATCTTATTGATTATTTCTTGTAAAGGAGCCAAGATAAGAGTCAACGGCGTACGAAGTTCATGGGAAATATTGATGAAGAAGCGCATCTTCATCTGGTTGATTTCTTCTTGATGCTCCTTGTCTTTGCGCTCGAGCTCCAGTTTTGCCTCCATGCTCTTCCGCATCCAGAAGAAGCGGAAGACGAAAGTGATAAAGCCGATAAAAACAGCAAGGAAAAGCATGATTGCCCACCAAGTCTTGTACCATATAGGGAGAACTATGATTTCCAACATTGTAGGTACGGTATTCCATTTTCCGTCACTATTAGCTGCTTTCACCAGAAAATGATAAGTACCTTGCGGCAAGTTGGAGTAGGAGACAGTACGTTTGTCTGTCAGATAATACCACTCTTTATCATATCCTTCCAATTTATAAGCGAAAGTATTGTGTTGACCTGAAATATAGTTGGATACCACAAATTCAATAGTGAAAGCTGTTTGCCATGATTTTAGCGTGATACTTTCTGTTTCATTGATATTCTTAGTCAGGATACCGGTTTCATCATCCGGACGGACTGTCTTGTTAAACAGTTGAAGTTTAGTGATAACTACCGGAGGAGTGTAAGGGTTGTCCAGTAGGAGTTCCGGGCGGAAAGTTGTGATACCGTTGATACCCCCGAAGTACATTTGCCCATTAGAGGTGCGGCAGAATGAAGAAGTATTAAACTGATTACTCTGCAACCCGTCGGATTCCGTAAAATTACGGAACTTCTCTGTCTCCGGATTGAAACAGGAGATACCGCGGTTGGTGCTTACCCAGAGACGCCCGAAGGTATCTTCCAGAATACCGTAGACCACATTATTGGGTAAACCGTTAGCTGTTGTATATCGTTTGATTTTCTTCTCTTTTTCATTAAAACTGTAGAAACCTTCACGCGTACCTACCCAAATGATGCCATTGGCAGCTTCATAAATGCAATTGGTAAACATCTTTGTTACAGATGATTCCGGAAGAATAGGAGCTTTTTCTATTTCGATCCCTTCCTGCTGAAAGACTGATATACCTTCTTCGCCACCGATCCAAAGACGTTTACGGGAATCTCTGAACAGGATTGTGATTCGTTGTGAAGTAAATGGCGTACCGTCTTTTTCTTTATCTATAGTGGTAAAGCTCCGTTTCTCCGGATTAAAACTAACCAGCGCACTTAAAGTTCCTAATAAAATACTACCCTCCTTGTCAGGAAGAATGGCATATACATTTTCATTGACCAACTGGCTATTCAGCTGATTGAAACTTTCCATTTGTCCACTGTTACGGTGGAGAACAGTCAGACCACCCGCATGTGTTCCTATATATACAAGTGATTTTTGTTCATCTACATATACAGCTTTGATATTGTTGGAACCAATACCGATTTCCCGTTCGTCTTCCTGTAGAATATAGTGTGTAAATTGTTGTGTCTTTGGGTTATATAGATTCAATCCACCATCATTCGTTCCTATCCATAAGTTCTTATTCTTATCTTCGGTAATGCAACTGACTACATTGTCACTTAAAGAATTCTTATATGGAATACGCTGAATATTCTTGAATCTGTTGCGGATCGGATGATAATAATTTAGTCCTCCGAAATATGTTCCAAGCCACATTCCGCCCTGCGAATCCATAAAGATACTGCGGACCGAACGCTGTGACAGACTCCCGCTTTCTACCGGACTGCTGCTATAAGAAACGAAAGAATCGTTTGCTTCATGATAAATGTTTAAATCATTGAATGTTCCTATCCATAGGCGATTTTGCGAATCCAGTGCCAGGGAACGGATATAATTGGAACTGATACTTTTAGGATTGGAAGAAGAATGATGATAAGCTTTTACTTCTTGCGTTTTCGGATTGAGTAGAAGTAGACCGGCTCCTTCGGTAGCTATCCAGATGCGGGTAGGGGATTGCTGTAAAATGGCCTGAATCTGTTTAGTTCCTGTTATCGGACTAATTTTCTCCAGTTTCTTTTGGGGAATGGAATAGCTGTAAAGCCCGTCAACAGGGGTACCGATATAGATAATATCACCATTCCGGTAAAGAGCAGAAGCCACTATCTTATGCATGGCTGTGCTAAAAGAATCATCAACGAATCGTGATTCTTTAATATCGAACATAGTCAGACCTTCCTGTGTACTTATAAGCAACTGCTCAGGCGAGATTTCTGCAATACCATTGATTTGCTGTTTCTTGCCTTTTTTCTCATAGAAGAAATTCCTGAACTTGTCTTTCTCTTCGTCATAATATGACAAACCATCCCGTGTACCGATCCAAACCCGTCCCTGACTGTCGGTCTTTACGATTCGGGAAATATCATTAGCGATACTGTTCGGATCATCTTCATTATGCTGATAAACTGTAAATGAATACCCATCGTACTTGTTTACTCCGTCATAAGTTGCGAACCACATATTGCCTCGTTGGTCCTGATCGATAGAGAATACGGTACTTTGTGACAATCCTTCATTAATAGAGATATAGGAGAAGTTGATTTGCTCCGGAATATCAGAAAAAGCATAATTAACTCCTGCACATAGAAAAAGTAGACAGATTGTTATTTTGTTAAGGCTGCTCATTATTAGTTCATAAGATTAATAATGGCATCAAAGATAGTGAAATCTTTGATATACCCCATGAATTGACCGGAAAACTATACAATCTTTCCGCCCCGCGTTAAATGTCTTTTTTCATAATGAGGTGATTCTCATTGTCGATACGTTGGTATGATATTTCGTTCATAATGCTTCGTATAAGGAATATTCCCAGCCCCCCGATTGGACGTTCCTCCAAAGAAAGCGTAACATCTACCTCGTCTACTTGTGTCGGATCAAAAGAGGCTCCTTTGTCCGTTAATAGGAAAACGAGTTGTTTTTCGCTGTAAGTTACTCTTAATAGGATGGTGTGTTGTTCTTGAGTCGGATAGGCATACATAATTATATTGGCTACGGCCTCTTCCAATGCCAGATTAATATTCATTGTCGTTTCAAATGACAAAGAAAGTTCCTCTCCCAGTTCTTCGATGAAACTGGCTAAAACTGAAATTTCATTTAAATCGTTTGAGATCTTTATTTCTCTTTCCATAATGATATGTGCTTAATTGTTTGTTGTCCCGGGTTCATATTGAATAAGTAAAATAGTCAAGTCATCGCTGGCTTCTGCTTCTTTGACATGCTCTGCTATAGAGTCCACTATACCATTAACAGTGGTGCGTACATCAGACGTGCTATTATCAGACAATGTTTTCAATAACTTTTCGTCTCCATATAGTTCTTTGTCTGTATTTTCAGCTTCTGTCACTCCATCGGTGTAGAGGAACAGTTTACTTCCTTTCTCCAATGTTGTTTCATCTTCGGTATAGGCAAATTCTTCAATGACACCGACAAATATCTGTGTTTTGAATTCAAGGAAAGAAACCTGTCCGTCCGGACGAATCAATATGGGAGGATTATGTCCGGCATTACACAGTTTCAGTTTACCTGTTTCCAAATCAAGGATTCCGACAATAAGCGTAACAAACATGTTGGATTCGTTATTATCAGAAATCGAGTTGTTCATATCCGTCACAATCTTAGCCGGCGAAAGTACCTGTTGTGACAAGGTGCGGAATAAACTACGGGTGATAGCCATAAATAGAGAGGCGGGCACTCCTTTCCCCGAAACATCTCCGATTAAAAAGTAGAGGTGATTGCCATCCATATAGAAATCATAAAGGTCTCCACCTACTTCTTTGGCGGGATGGAGTATAGCATGTAAATCTACATCATTGCGTTCGGGATAAGGAGGGAATATCTTAGGAAGCATCCCCATTTGAATTTCCCGTGCTATGGAAAGCTCGCTTTCAATCCGTTCTTTGCTGGCAGTGGTATCTCTTAGTTCACCTACGTAGGTAGATAAAGAGTGTTGCATGAAGACAAGTGAATCATGTAAATCCTTTATTTCATCTTTGGAATGTACTTCCGGCAGGATAACATCAAACCGTCCGGTCGCAATTTCCCGGGCTGATTCGGAGAATTTCTCCAGTGGACTGACAAGGCGTCGGATAATGCTGTATATGATTAGAAATAAAGCTATCATACCAACCATAAAGGTATAGATGATTTTCCGTGAGGTGTTATCCAATTCCTGAAGAATAATCTGGCTTGGACAAACAGTACATACCGACCATCCTATTTGAGGAATGGTTGTGTAAAATGCATACGAGTCGACTCCTTTATTATTGAAGCGCATAGTTCCGGTATGTCCTGCCAGCATTTCGTGTCCGATCTGTTCCTGTGCTAGATTTTCTTTGGCGAAAGCTTCGGAGAATATCGTTTCATTCATGATCTTGCTTCGGTCCATGTGAGTCAGAAAGCTTCCGTTACGGCTAATTAAATAGGTGTAGCTGGAAGGATAAGGCTTCAGTAGACTGATTGTATCAGTGAATTGTGTCAGGGATATATTGGCAGTGAAAACTGCATATAGTTCCCCTTTGCTGTCAAACAGAGGTTTGGCATAAGTACTCATGATGAAGTTTCCCCCTCCGTCGTCATAGTAAGGCTCACTCCAATAAGGTTGTTTAAGTAACTGGGGAATAAGATACCAATCCATGCATGGATAGTCATAATTCTGACTGCCCAATACCTGATAGGTTATTTCTCCATTTATTTCATCCTTAAAAGAAGCATAAGGCATGAAATATTTCCCTTTTTCCTTATAATAGTCGGGAACAAAAGCTATGCCGCTTCCGACGATGAACTGATTGTTTCTTACAACAGATTCTATAATATTGTGTAAAGAGTCCGGGTGATCAATATTCTTTTCCAAGACCCAGACAGATTGGTTGACAGTCGTCTCAACAGACAGTAGCTGACCGCTGATTTCTGTAGCAATGTTACTTAATAGTCCATGAGTGTGTTCGATTGCAAAGCCCGTTACTTTCTGTTGGCTATAATAATAAAATAACGCCATGATAGTAGCAAAGATAATTAACGTAAAAGATAGTACGTAGATACTTAGCCGGGTTGCAAAAGAATGGGAGAATGTGTGTTTCATGAATGAATGTCTATTATTTTACAAAATTTTCATAACGGATATCATTGGAATTTTGAGTTTGATCCGGCAACAAAATACTTGTTGCCAGATTAAACTCTTCCCGGCTTAGCCGATAGGGACGTTGCCCGCTCTTCTTGTTTGTTTGTAACCTTAGTATCTCATCCAACATTTTACGTTGGTGATACCGGTTGGTTCCTATGTTGTGTTGATGCACTTGTTCCATTACGATGTCCAATGTTTGTTCGCGGTGTTCATTTGCCCATTCCCAGCCACGCATGCTGGCACGGGCTAATTTCTGTACTGCTTGAGGATATTTCTGATAGAATTCTCTGCTAACATAAAGTCCGTCCTCCGGCAGGTTATATCCATAATCCGAGAAACGCATGATATGAATAGAATCCGTCTTGATGCCGGCTTCAATCAGTTGTAGAAACTCATTGTAGCTTCCTACGAGGCAAATATCCACAGCTTTTGATAGGAAAATGTTGACTCCCCCATTGAAACGTATCCATTCCACCTGCAGTTGATATTTGTTGGCTATTTGATCCAGTAGTTCTTGACTAAGATGATTCCATACCCCTATTTTCTTATGTTGCAAAGATGAAATACCCTTGAGTGGTGAACGACTGACAAGCATCAGGCTGTTTTCCTGTGAGGTTTGTAAGATATTGACTACCTGCGCACCTGCAAAATATTCAGTCAGGGCATACGATAGGTTCATAACTACCGCTTGCGAATATCCTTTCTGCAGGAAAGAAAAAGAGCTTGCCGAAAGCGAAGGATGTACTACGTGTACGTCAAGTCCTTCTTCCTTGTAGAATCCTAGTTTGTCAGCTACGTAATAGCCTGCAAATTGTGCTTGTGCCGTCCATTTAGGTGTGAGGTTAATCGACTGCGCATTCACCGGTTCTGTCAGAAAGAACAGAGATAGCAAGATACAGCAAATAATAGATGCTTTTCTCATTATAAGTGGGATTAACGAATGATAAAAAGGCCGGAACAGCCTGTCATATCGAATATTTTCCGTATTTCCGGACGCATAGCTTCCAATACAAGTTGTCCGCTGTGTTGCTTTACACTTTTCTGGAGGGTTATCAGACTTCTTAAACCGGAACTGCTGATATATAGTAATCCTTCGCAGTTGATTATTATATTAGGATTCTGAATGCTTAGCAGAGGTTGGATGAGAGCATTGAATTCGTTCGTATTGGCAGTGTCCAATCGTCCTTCAACAGTGAGTATGATAACTTCCTCTATTTTACATAAGTTCGTTTTAAGAGTTGCTTCCGGTTTGAAATCCATGTCTATTTTTTTAGTCAGGATTAGTTCGTTTTGGCTGTCCGTCGAATGATATTCTACTTTATCCATGGTGCGGCGAATCAGAAAGAGCCCCAAACCTTGTGTCAGTTGCTGTTCCAGAGATAGTGCATCTCCTGATGCTTCATTTTCAGATTTTGTGGGATCGAATGAAATACCATCGTCAATAATTTGGGCAATCAGTAGTCCGGGTGCCACGGAAGTTTTCAATATGATTTCACCTTTTTGATTTTGAGGGTAACCGTGATGGATAATATTGCTTATTGCTTCTTCAATAGCAAGATTGAGACTCATTGTAATGCCGGAAGGTAAATGTAATGATATGCCTAATTCTTCGATGAATTGGGCAATTATTGCAATTTCCTCTACCTGATTTTCGATAGTGATTTCCTTTTCCATATTCTTTAAGTAGCGCGTCATATTATAATTTATTCTTGTTTGGGGTGAATGCTGCCACAAAAGTATTAGTAAAGGTGAAAAGTCTGAAATATATTACCCCCAAATAGTTCCCATTTTAGCTAATCTCCCTATATTGGGACGCTTTTTGCAAGTGGGATGCTCCCGTTCTTTTCGCGAAAAGACTACTTTTGTCGCTCAAAACAAAAAAACATGGTAAACGTAATTGTTCTCTGCATTGAATTGTTGCTGGATATTGTGGGCTTGGTATTGGGAATACTTGTTTATTCACGTTCTTCAGACAATAATGGACTTACAAAAGCATGGGGAGTATTGGCTATCACTCTGTCCCTTCTTCTTTTGTGTGATAATCTGGAATGGATGTGGATTTTCAGTAGAGGAGGTGAGGAGACGATTCCGCGTTTTACTGAAGTTCCGATGAATCATCTTTCGATATGGCATATTGTCCGGGTGATTGTCTTTTTTCAATTCTTTTCTATTTTTCCTATAGCCTCATTGAAACCGGGATGGATGACTTTTTCAAGAGTCGTCAGTTTATGTATTCCTATTTTGCTGATCACATGTATAGCTTGTTGTTATGAGTTTTTCAACGGTCACTATACTACTCTAAAATCTTTTGCCTCCATTCGGGAGAATATTGGAGAACAGGATGTACGGGTAAGGCTGATGCTGTTTATAATCAGTGTAATTACTCCTTCCGTAAATTTCCTCTTTCCATATATGAGACGATGGATCCCAGTCCGACGTAAACAGAGTAAGGCAATGTCGATTTATATGATGTGTTTTGCTATCATCATGTCCGGCTATATTTGGCTGATGCTGGGTACTAGTGGATTATGCTTTAACGTGTTCGGTTATATTGTAATCCTTCCCGTCCTTTTTTTAAATATACTATATTTGCGTAATGAGAATCCGCTTTCTTTACCTCCCCAGCCTGTAGAAGAGTTGGAGATGGAAGAAATAGAAGCCATTCGGGAAATTGCAGTTTCACCTGTCGTTCTTGAACTATCCAATCAGATGCAAAGTCTTATGAAACATAGTAAATCGTTTACTAATCCTCTATATTCCTTACAGGATTTCTTGAATGATTTGAATACGAATGAAAACAGACTCAATAAGGCTCTTCATTATGATGGCTTTTCCGGTTTCAGAGATTATATTAATTTCTACCGTTTGCAGTATTTTAAAGAACAGGCACAGCTGAAAAAAGACCTTACAGTAAAGGAATTAATGTTTTTGAGCGGCTTTACCTCCCGTTCCAGTTTTTACCGTTATTTTGCGAGTGTGGAAAAAATGTCTCCCAGTGAATATATGGAGATGCTCAATAGAGAAAATTAATAAGGAGTGTGGGAAAAGAATCACCACAGATCATAGAATTAGCACGGATTTGATTGTAATTCAAAGATTATCAATGCAGAATCAATGTTTCTTTTATGTAATCTGTGGTGAAACTTGAAACTAACAGGTTATTTATTTAGCTAAATCTCCTATTTCGTCTAAATTCTTCTGAATATCATCATCAGTCAATGAATAGTTTACCAAGTCACCGGCCAAATACTTATCATAAGAAGCCATATCAATCAGGCCATGTCCGGAAAGATTAAACAGGATTACTTTTTCTTCTCCTGTCTCCTTGCATTTGTTAGCTTCGCGGATAGCCGCTGCAATAGCGTGGCTGGACTCTGGAGCCGGAATAATACCTTCAGACTGTGCAAACAGACAACCTGCTTCGAAAGATTCCAATTGCTGTATATCTACTGCCTCCATCAGATTGTCCTTGAGCAACTGTGAAACGATGACACCTGCACCATGATAACGAAGACCACCGGCATGAATATGGGCCGGAGCAAAATTGTGTCCCAGGGTAAACATCGGTAGCAACGGAGTATATCCGGCTTCATCACCGAAGTCATACTGGAACTTACCACGTGTCAGTTTCGGGCAAGAAGCAGGTTCGGCAGCAACAAAACGAGTCTTTTTTCCTGCCTGTATCGTGTGACGCATGAATGGGAAAGAGATACCTCCGAAATTGGAACCACCTCCGAAACAACCGATTACGATATCCGGATATTCACCTGCCATTTCCATCTGTTTTTCAGCTTCCAGTCCGATAATAGTCTGGTGAAGAGTAACATGGCTAAGTACAGAACCGAGCGTATATTTACAGTTGGGAGTCATTTGTGCCAGTTCGATAGCTTCCGAAATAGCTGTTCCCAACGAACCCTGATAAGTGGGATGTTTAGTTAGAATATCCTTACCGGCACGGGTAGACATGGATGGAGAAGGGGTTACCTGTGCTCCGAAAGTCTGCATAATGCTACGGCGGTACGGTTTCTGTTCATAACTGATTTTTACCTGATAAACAGCAGCTTCCAAACCGAAAACCTTAGCTGCATAAGAAAGAGCGGCTCCCCATTGTCCGGCACCGGTTTCAGTGGTGATGTTGGTCACCCCTTCTTCTTTGCAATAATAAGCCTGTGCCAATGCAGAGTTCAACTTATGTGAACCGATAGGGCTGACACTCTCATTCTTAAAATAGATATGAGCCGGAGTACCGAGTGCTTTTTCCAATCCGTAAGCACGAACTAGCGGAGTACTGCGATAGTATTTATACATTTCGCGCACTTCTTCCGGTATTTCGATCCATGCATCGGTCTGATTCAGTTCCTGATGACACAGTTCCTTAGCGAAAATCGGATACAAGTCTTCCGCTTTCAGTGGTTGTTTGGTTCCCGGATGTAACGGAGGCATAGGTTTGTTTACCATATCAGCCTGAATGTTGTACCAGTAGTGTGGAATTTCTTCTTCGGGTAAAATATACCGTTTTCTTTTTTCACTCATAATATTGTAGTTTTTTAGTTTCTTGTTGCCAAAAGTACTCAAATTTTTAATATTCAGAAAATTTTGTCAACAAAGAATCGGTTCTAATTGTTATTTTACTTAAGTTTGCACGACCCTGTTAAAAAAGATGATATGAAGATTTATCATAAGTTTTTATTGTATCAGAATAAACTGCTAAAACCCTATGTACGTATCTTGTTGGGGCTGGTAGAAGCACTCACCTATCTGGCATCTCTGTTGTTGATTGTCGGAGTAGTATATGAACACGGCTTTCCCTTATCCATAGATGAAGTGGCGAATTTGCAGACATTGTATAAAACAGTCTGGATCATCTTTCTGATTGATGTAACTTTACATATCTCACTGGAATACCGGAATACTAAAAAACAATACCGGCGATTGGCCTGGATATTAAGCGGATTGTTATATCTCACTCTAATACCCGTCATTTTTCACCGTCCGGAAGAAGAAGGAGCTATTTTGCAGATTTGGGAATTCCTGCATGGGAAGTTTTATCATCTCCTGTTGCTATTAGTCCTTTCCTTCCTCAACTTGTCCAATGGGCTGGTGCGCCTGTTGGGACGGCGTACCAATCCGTCCTTGATATTGGCAGTCAGTTTTATGGCTATTATCCTGATTGGAGCAGGCTTGTTGATGCTTCCGCGCTGCACGGTGAATGGCATTACTTGGGTGGACTCTTTATTTACGGCTACCAGTGCCGTATGTGTTACAGGGTTGGTTCCGGTAGATGTATCTACAACATTCACCACTTCCGGATTAGTTGTCATAATTCTATTGATTCAGATCGGCGGATTAGGAGTGATGACATTAACCAGCTTCTTTGCCATGTTCTTCATGGGGAACACTTCCATTTACAATCAGCTCGTTGTGCGTGATATGGTTAGTTCCAATTCGTTAGGCTCATTACTGTCTACCTTACTATATATATTAGGTTTTACTTTAGTGATTGAAGGGATTGGCATGGCCTCGATTTGGTTTAGTATTCACGGTACGTTGGGAATGACTTTGGAAGGGGAGTTAGGTTTTGCTGCTTTCCATTCTATATCAGCTTTTTGTAATGCAGGCTTTTCTACACTTTCCGGTAATTTAGGGAATCCGATGGTGATGACCAATCATAATGGACTGTTTATTTCTGTTTCTTTACTGATAATCTTCGGGGGGATTGGCTTCCCCATTCTTGTCAATTTCAAGGATATTGTATTGTATCACCTGCGTCGTTTCTGGAAATTGGTCTGTACACGTAAACTGGATCGTCACAAAATGCAGCATCTCTATAACCTGAATACGAAAATTGTGCTAATCATGACTTTCCTGCTTTTATTAATCGGTACATTAGCTATTGCTGCTTTTGAGTGGAATGCTTCCTTTGCCGGTATGCCTTTGGCAGACAAATGGACTCAAGCCTTCTTTAATGCCACTTGTCCGCGAACAGCCGGTTTCAGTAGTGTCGATCTGGCATCGTTGAGCGTGCAGACTTTATTGGTTTATCTATTCTTGATGTGGGTTGGCGGTGGTTCACAATCTACGGCAGGTGGTGTGAAAGTGAATGCTTTTGCGGTCGTGGTTCTGAATCTTGTAGCCGTATTGCGTGGTACTGAACGGGTAGAAGTGTTCGGCAGGGAATTGTCTTACGATTCAATCCGGCGTTCCAATGCAACAGTAGTCATGTCATTGGGAGTGTTATTCATCTTTATTTTCACATTGAGCATACTCGAACCGGGTGTTTCCATCATGGCATTGACTTTCGAATGTGTCTCTGCACTTAGTACTGTGGGATCCAGTCTGAATCTGACCCCTCATTTGTGTGATGCCAGTAAGTTGTTGGTATCCTTGTTGATGTTTATCGGACGTGTGGGATTGATAACATTGATGTTGGGAATTGTAAAACAGAAAAAGAATACAAAATACCGTTATCCGAGTGATAACATTATAATAAACTAAAGATATGAAGTATATTATTATCGGTTTAGGAAATTACGGTCATGTGTTGGCCGAGGAATTGTCTGCGTTAGGACACGAGATTATTGGTGCGGATATTAGTGAAAGTCGTATAGATTCAATCAAAGATAAGGTTGCTACAGCTTTTGTCATTGATGCCACTGACGAACAATCATTGTCAGTGTTACCATTGAATAGTGTGGATATAGTGATTGTAGCGATTGGTGAGAATTTTGGTGCATCGATACGTGTTGTTGCTCTGTTGAAGCAGAAAAAGGTTCCCCGCATCTTTGCCCGTGCTATTGATGCAGTACATAAAGCAGTGCTTGAAGCCTTTGATCTTGAAAGAATCCTGACTCCGGAAGAAGATGCCGCCCGTAGTCTGGTGCAACTGCTCGATTTCGGCACAAACATGGAAGGGTTCCGCATTGATCAGGATTATTATGTTGTGAAGTTCACGGTTCCAGAAAAAATTGTAGGATATTTTGTGAATGAGTTAAATCTGGATGAAGAATTTCATCTGAAAATGATAGGCTTGAAACGGGCAAATAAGATAACCAATTGCCTGGGTATTTCTCTGACCGAACTTCATGTGAAGAATGAATTATCGGAAAATGAGAAAGTAGAAGAAGGAGATGAACTGGTTTGTTACGGTAGATACCGCGATTTCCAAGCTTTCTGGAAAGCTATTTAATGTGCAAAATCTAGTCAGATTTCAAGATAGAGGGATGATGATATTTGTTGGTAAAGTATAATGTTGGCAGTTATCCTCTTTGATTTTGTCTGATTATTGTAATTCCGGTTTGCAATTATTAATTGTTACAGGATGAAGTTGTATACTATATCCTATAGAGGTGAAATTAAGCTGCACAATCAGGCTTTGTGATGTTTCCGGTTTTCGTTGGTCGAACACGAGGTTGCCTAAACTATAGAAAATAGGCTTACCATTGAAATATTCCTCTTTCTGAATGACGTGCGGGTGATGTCCGATGATAGCATCCGCACCTGCACGAATGAGTCGGTGTGCTCCCTTTCTTTGGCTCAGAGTAGGGGAAGATTGATATTCGATTCCCCAATGGAGAATTACGACCACATAACTTTCGGGATTCTCTCGCTTGAAGTTTTTGATTTCCTCTTCTATTTCTTCCGTGGTTTGCTGGCAAATACCGGGATTATTTTCTAAATATACCCAATTCTCCAAAGGAAGTGTAACTGAATTGAAGAGTGCTACTTTAATTTTTCCTTTCTTTATCACTACGGGTTGGCAACTCTCGGAAGAAGTATTACCATATCCTATCGGAGTGATTCCTGCCGATAAGAGATGCTGATAAGTATCTGTCAATCCGTTTCGCCCCTGATCCATAGTATGATTATTCGCTAAAGCCGCATGACTGATGCCGGCTTTAACCAATTCTTCCATCCATCTCGGTTCCGCGCGAAAGATATATTTCTTGTGTAGTGGTGAACGAACCGAAGTGACGGGACATTCCAGGTTGATTACCGTAGCGTCCATTTGATGAAAGAGAGGAGCTACCGACGCAAATAAATCTTCGACACCTCCCCGTTGAATCTGTTGGCGTACCCCTCTGTCCAGAAGAACATCTCCGGTGAAAGCGATAGAGAGACATTCTTCTGACGGGTGCTGGCAGGCAGTAAGCAATAACAGACCTATACTACCTATAATCCGGTTAATTCGGGAAAAGGATATTAGCATCCTGAACTATAAAAAACTCTGTCATCTACTTTAGGTTCTTTCTCCAACAGGATATTTTTCATCCATTCCGGGACGGCAGGTGCTTTCTTTTCTTCCAGCATTTTCTGCCACTCTTCGTCCGTGAGCCGGGTATCCAGTGGCTGGACAAACTCGTAGTAACTAAATGTGGCACCACGGGTAAGATAGAGATTACCCTCTATTTCTACTATCACATAGATATTGTTGGCATTTCCTGTTGCCACATGCAGTACTCCATTCTTATCACATCCCCTCACGTTGCGTGTATAAATATCAGCCACTACAGCTATCGACTTGTCCGGACCTTGCACTAATGACCAGTTATCCAGATGTAAATCCGGATCGAGCACAGACAGAGTGAAATATTCTATACTACTTCCCATATACTCAAGAGTGCGATATTCCTGTTCGGTCAGTTTTTCTCCCCGCAGTTCCTTTTCTGTTACTTGAATCAGAAAGCTGACATAGTCCTGCAACTGCTCTGTCTTTCCTTTCAAGTCATCCGTCAGGCAATTGCTTTGTTGCAGAACCAGTTGGGTGGCTTGCAGAATCCCTGACATTTTCTTCCAGAAAGGAAGATTCGGTTCTACATACCCCACTACGATCGGATCAGGAGGTCCGGCACCTCCACATTCTGCAGCCATGGGCTGTTCTCCGTAAAGGATCGCGTCATGCTTCAATTCAGCCCAAGATGCCAGAGCTGTATTCAGGTTCTTGTATCCCCATTCGGGTGTTTGCATAAATCCTGGCTGGCTCTTGTCCGTTTTCTGCATGGTGAACAGACTTTTCATCCATAATTCGTAGACAGATACTTGTGCAGGCTGGGAAGCTTTGAATTTATCTTTCAGTTTTTGTAATTCTCCGGTATACTGGTTCCAGTTGCCCGGTTCTTTGTAAAAATCAGTCAGTAAAGTCTCGGCGGAGTTTACTCCGAAAGCGGCAAAGACATCCAATCCTTTCGGATAAGCACGTTTGCTGTTTGGGGTGACATCTACCAATTCCTGAAGTACTTCATTATCTGCCAGATATCTTTGTGGCATAAAGTTGATTTTGTCCCGGCAGGAGATTTCTATTTTAGGTTTGATCCTATTCTTGCTTTTTGCCAGTTCAATGAGCGCTTGATTCACCTTTTCTATTTGAACCGGAGTCAATGCATCTTCAGTATATTCTGCTTTATTTTTCTTCAGAATCTGTACAATATCGAGAAGAGAAAGATTATCAGTCTCACCCATCAGGAAAGTAAGTGGTGTATAGACGCGTTGGTATAGTTCCATTAGTGGTGTCCTGGTCATATCTTTATAACTAGATAGTACGGTAGCCTGAAAGATTGCTTGTTTGAGCTGTTCTTGTTGTTCTCTGCAAAAGCAGGCAGTTTGAAGCCACATCATAGCCTGAAAGTATGCCTGTAATTGGGGTTCACGGGTATAATGTCCGCGTGGTTTGAAAAGACTGTATGGGAAGTATGCATCTTTGTATGAAAGAAACTCCGAGAAATCATCTTCTTGTGCATTAATATGTTCTATTTCCTGTTGATATGCTTTTTGATACTTAGCAGGGAGGTTGGGCGTTTCCTTTGTCAGCAAATAATAAGGGATAGCATAAAAAGTAGCGGCATATTCTGCCATATCTTTCAGAGATTCGTCTTCTGTCTGGCGGGAGATGCTTATGCAAGTTGCGTTGAGTGATAGACATAGTCTTTCCAAAGTAGGAATGATGTGTTGTTTCTCCAGACTTTTCAGTACATAAGAGAAATACATGTGAAATGCCTGTAAATATAAGTCAGTGGTGATGAAATTGGGCACTTGGCGATAATCATTTTCTTCGTAAGCATGAAACAACTGTAAGTTACTTCCTTCTGTAATGGCAAAGTTGTTCTGTTGCAACTTGGCTAGTAATGCCTCGTCTATATCTTTGAATTGGAACAGGTTGACTATATTATTTGCATTTCCTAAATAATAAGAGTCTCGTTGAGTAAACTGTTGCTGACGCATTTCTGCCATGCGAGCATCGATGCGTTCTACGAAAGCCTTCTCTTCAGCCGTCAGTTTGACTTCATCATAGTTTTCCGGAAATTTATTCTCTCCGTCTGCCTCCGATTCATCCCATAACTTCCAGACAAGATCATTATACCATTTCGTATTGGCCGAGAAGAAAGCATTGATGTCCGCTTCCATAAAATGATAACCATGTATAGCGTATGGATAACTACGTAATAAACGTAACTCCTGAAAAGAGTAACGACTGATATCCTGCTTCAAATCAATAGATTGAGGTAGAACAGTATCGGTCAATAATGAGGTGGCAGTCATAACAGTATCTTGTGCCGATGCCGTTGAGGTGTTTTTGTTCTTGTTCTTGCATCCGCAGAGAATAAGAATTAGTGTACAGGACAGTAATAATAGTCGTCTCATGTTTTTCATTATTCTATAAATTACTATATATAAATGATAGTATCTAACGTTAACGTTCAAGAATGCGTTTGGCCTCCTTTTCTTCTGTCTCGCGTTTCAGATATCCCTTAAAATCCAGACCAAAACCTCTCCATGCATATTCCGCTATCAGAAATTTTCCACTTCGTTCCCGTTCCATGGTACGTATCAATACAGGAGTATGTTTACGAATCACTCTAAAATCTTCCAAAGGTTGTGCTACCCTCGAACCTAACCAAAGTGGGCGGATATACGCTTCATCTGCAATCCGGTAAATGAATAACCGCTTGTCAGGTTTGGGATCGAATCGGGTAGGCTTGATAACCCCCACAATAATTTCCGGCATCCCGTCTCCTGTAACATCTCCATAATCAAATTGATAGACAGGATAAGGCAATTTCCAAACAGAGTGGGAGGGTTGGTCTGTATTCAAATGAATGACATAGAGCGAATCAGATTCTTTGTTCAGAGATACTTCCATGTGTCTTTGATTTACTTGCCATTCAAACCTGTTTTCTTTCCGGCATGAACAGAACATCAGTAAAAGACCTGTAAAAATAAGGAAGTGAATCCTGTGCGACATATCTGTAACGTTTTCTTTGGCAAAGATAGACATTAACCTGTATTTACTTGCCTCTTTTCTCGTAAAAGTGAAAAGTCCAGTATATTATATATGAAAACCACCGGACTTCTCTTTAGTTAAGAAATCCGGTGGCTTATCAGATATTATAAAGCGTATGCCTTATTTCGTTTGAATACGAATATTTCCGGCTTTCACTCCATTTGCTTTGGCTGTAAATACAATTTCTCCGGCAGTTTCACCAGCTTGTATGATAGCTGTCAACATTCCGTTGAAAGTATGCATCTTCGGAAGATGGAATTGTTCCAGATTTGTCGGGTCGCCATTGGCTGCAGCACGATATTTACCGGTTCCCTTTGCAGAGAAGTTTATCTGACGATTATCAGTAGGGCATAGGTTACCATCTTTGTCTACAACTTTCACAGTCACATACGCTAAGTCTTTTCCGTCTGCAGTCAATTCGTTACGGTTGCTGACCAGTTCGATGTGATGAGGCTTTCCGGCAGTGCGAACCACTTTTTCCGCTACTGCTTTTCCATCTTTGTTATAGGCTATTACTTTTACTTCTCCCGGTTCATATACAGCATCCATCCACATCAGACGATAGCGGTTCTTCAACGAACTATTATTCTTGCTTTGTTTACCATAACTTTTACCGTTGATAAACAGTTCGGCTGTAGGATAGTTGGTATATACAAATATAGGAGTCACTTCACCTTCACGTCCCGGCCATGTCCAGTGAGGCAGAATATGCAAGGTTTCCGCATCCTTGTTCCATACACTGCGATACAAGTAATAGCGGTCTTTAGGCAGACTGGCAAGGTCGATAATACCAAACATGGAACTGTGATTGGGCCATGCATCCGTATCATAAGGTGATGGCTCGCCCAGATAGTCAAATCCTGTCCATACAAATTGTCCGATTGTCCAATGGTTATCGTCGGCCAGTGCAAAGTCCTCATCCGGAATATTTGACCATGAACAGGCTTCCACATCATAAGAGGAACATTGATGGTCTTCATATTTGGCGCTTTTCTTATCCTCTACCGGGAATTTGTATACCCCACGTGAACTGACAGTAGAAGCAGTCTCACTACCCAGAATCAGATTCTGCGGGAGTTGGTCATAAGATTCTTTATAGCGTTGGGTACGGTAATTAAGTCCCGGAATGTCAATCATTGCTGCAAATCCGTTCGCAAGTACACAAGTAACCTGATCCATTCCGCAGGTGACAGGACGTGTCGGATCTTCTCGGTGGCAAATGTCTTGCAGGAATTTAGCCACTTTATAGCCGACGGGGCTACATTGGGTCGGTACTTCATTACCGATACTCCACATAATCACACACGGATTATTCCGATAATTATGGAGCATATTCACCATATCACGTTCCGCCCATTCATTGAAATAACGGTGATAACCGTTTTCACACTTGGCGATGTCCCATTCATCGAACGGTTCAATCATCATCATAAATCCCATTTCGTCACACAATGCTACGAGTTCGGGAGTCGGCATATTATGAGAAGTACGGATAGCGTCACATCCCATATCTTTCAGCAATGTAAGTTGATGGCGAAGCGCTGCCACATTAATAGCGGCACCCAGCGGACCTAAATCATGATGATTACATACCCCTTGGAATTTGCGATGTTTTCCGTTCAGATAGAAACCCTTATCAGCGATATATTCAATGCTGCGGATACCGAAACGGGTCGTGTAAGTATCCACCAGTTTATCATCTGCGTAAATTTTGGAAACAGCCTTGTAGAGCGACGGACTTTCCGGTGACCAGAGCTCGGGCGCATTTACAATAAAGTTTTGTTCGAATGGTTGTCCGTGATTAATGCGGTTCGTATTCTCTTTGCTGGTAACCACTTTTCCGTCCGGAGAAAGAATCTCTGTCTCTACACGGATTTGTGTTTTCTCATCCGCATTGTCAATCTTCGTTTGAAGACGTATGGCTGCAAAGTCCTTACTAACATGAGGAGTTGTGATTTGTGTTCCCCATACGGGCACATGGACTTTCTCCGTTACGATCAGATGCACATTGCGATACAAACCTGCTCCCGGATACCAGCGCGAGGACTGCGGACGATTTTCCAAACGTACGGCCAGCGTATTATTCTTTCCGTCTTTATTCATTAGGGGCGTCACATTACAGTGGAAAGAGTTGTAGCCGAAAGGCCAGAAACAAGCCTCTTTTCCATTTACATAGACACGTGCTTCGCTCATGGCGCCATCAAAGAGCAGTGTCACCTCCTTATCGGCAGGAGCATCAAAACTGGTTCGATACCATCCGGTGCCTACATAAGGGAGCCCACCGGTACGTCCTGTTTTCAAGGAAGCCTTTTTCTCGAAGTTCTGTGTCACAGCTACATTCTGCAGGTCATTATTCATATCGAATGGACCGAAAATCGCCCAGTCATGTGGAATAACAACCGACTCCCATTTTGTGTCATTAAACTCCGGCTGGCTAGCCTCTTTAAAATCTCCTTTACTGAATTTCCAGTTTTTCTCGAGCAGCGTCTCACTGCGTTGCGCTTGCAATGTGCAAGCGGTGCCCATCAAAAGTACAGCTAATAACTGTTTTTGGTGTTTCATGTTCATTTTTGCTTTTCAGGTATAAAATATTTTGGATTCGGGGTAAAGTTATAAAAAATGATTCAATAATCTTATCTCTTGAAAGCATTAAATGCGTTAGTGGGTTTACCGGTATCGTCAAACAAGCCTTTGTGATAGCCTTTCCACCGGAGAAGAATCAACCAAAGTACGTTGGAGATCATTCCATTCGGGAAGCGTGTATGCTTCTATCCGGCTATCTGCATCCGTAATAGTCAATAGTGGTATCGCATTATCTGAGGCAACAACACGAGTAGTCCAATAGGCTCCGGAAGTATAATTCCAGTCCAGTGGATTTCCCTTTATTCCCGATGATGGATTCCTGTAACCGGAATTTCCTGTGGGATAAGTGCGAGTGCTGTTGCCCCGGCAGACAAGACGGTTTAGCAAACGGATCGTTCACTACTACCGCGTCCGGCATCACTTCCAGTCTCCAGACTCCCGCTTCGAAGCAATCCATGAAATAAGCACCTATCGGAAAAGGGAATATCATAGCGGTCTATATAGGGAAGGAAATTTCCCTGCTGTGTCTGTCCGGATACCAGTCCGATCGAATACAGGTTTGCGGTTTCCTGTTTTATTGATCGCTTTCAGCATCCGGTTGATATAGACTTTTACCTCTTCCTTCGTACCGGAATGACAAGGTTCATTATTGATCTCGAATCCTACGATGGAAGGGTCGTCTTTGTAAGCTAACCCCGTATATGGATTGACGTGCTTTACCAAACCATGAAGATAGGTTTCTTGTGCAACGATAGCTTCCGGATGGGAGTGCATATCGCATTTATCATATTGATAGGAGAAACCGCCCGTTTATATGTTTCGTTCGGGATATCCGTTTCCAAAGTTAGTCTGTGCGGTAATCACAATATGGATATTGCGCTCTTTGAGTTTGGTTATCAGATAGTCCATCAGGTCGAGATGCTCGTTTTCGAGGAGATTTCCTTGTTCGTCTGTTAGTTCCACATCCCATAAATGAATACGGTAAGCATTTAGCCCCAAACGGGAAATATGATATACATCTTTATCTACGGCAGCTTTGCGGTCTAGTCCCAAATATCCAATGGCACGGTAAGCATGGGCGGAAGACAGCGTATAATTAACACCGAAAAAGGAAGCCTCCTGGCGGGTGTCACTCCAACGCATTACCCCATTGCCATCTATATATAATAGGTGTAGAGGATGATTTGCCCTGCACTTTGACAAAGACGGATATTAAACAAATAAAGGTAAGGATCAACAGTCTTTTCATGCAATCAAATTTATCGGTTTATTGACAGCAACAAAGGTAAATTATTAGTAATTTCAATAAAAGCACAGATTGGACATATAAGGATAAGAATAGGACGAAATGCCTCAAAATGCCTCTACAACTCTTCATTCAGGTATTGACGTGGCGTTTTTCCGAATTCTGCCTGAAAACATTTGGAGAAATAAAAATGATTGGAAAAGCCTACTATGTCCCTGATCCGAGAATATGTTCCAGATAATATTGTTGGTTAATGACTGGATATTGCGTGAATCGTGAATGATATGCTGCAAAGGTTCTTTGTCATTCTGGTATACATAAAGTCCGTTGTAAGTACCTATATAAATTTGATTGTCCTTTGTCTGAATGATGGAATAGATGGTGTTTTGCAGGAAGCAACTGATCACCGAAGCTTCGGTCCCGAGATAGACGTTGTCGAATTGCTGATAATTTACTTTTTGCCCATATACATCATAGCAGATACAGTATATATAAATGAGTAAAAGAATCCATCTAATCCGTTAGCACATGTGGCATTATTGCTTATAATTATTATCTGTATGTCAGGACTTAAACTTTGCTTGAACCAAAATAACTGTATTTTAATAACAGTTTCCAATATCCGTCATTCAGAAAGTTGGATAGAATCTCAAGATTATTGGTCTCAGCAAACTCTTTGTCCGTAAACTCACCTAAAAGTTCGAATAATACTTTTTGTCTATCTGTTTTTTCTAGATCTATCTGATTATCTTTTGCATATAACCATATCCTTCTTATCATTCTTAAAACAGGAGCATTTAATCCTAATATAGAAGTGGTAGGAAACATGGCAGTTTCATTTTTCCAAATTGTATAACCATTAGCCGTATATTCGAACTCATCATGAATAGTGTCGTACAAAACGATCGGCTCCATATATTTATTCTCTCTCTTCAGATTACAACACTGAACGATTTTTTCAGTTCTCGAAAAGAGTTTTCCATTACATGAGGCTGCCAGATTTTCATAAGCAACTGTATGTGGATAAGGTGGCGTGTTTGTTTCATTTTTATCGATGAAATCTTTAGCCAGGCAGACTTTAGCATTCAAGACTGTGTATCTTTTTAAATACTCATTATATTTTCTGCGTTCTGTGATGCTGTTTAGGATTAGATGTTCTAATGTTATCTCATCTTTCTCTTGGTTGAGCTTCTTCATGCAGTAACAACAACGATTTTCTTGTTCTGTCAATAAAACCTTTATCAGTTTATCTTTAGAGTATTCGCCGTTTTCGTCTTTATCACTTTTAAATGCTTCATACAGATCATCCGGATATTTTCCAGCTTCTTGTAGTCGTTCTAAAAAAGCGTCAATAATGGCCTCTCCCTCGTCTCTTAATTTTGTTTTATCAATATATTCCATGATGTATTATTCAAAAAGCGACTGATAAAGATGACTTGACACACCCACTGCCTCCTTGATCTTTTCTTTTAATTTATCCATCATATCTTCATTGTCCGCTTCTTTCCAATATCCATAAGCTTCAATAAGATCACGGACAAATGTTTCACGTTCTGGAGTATCCATTGAATAACGCAATCCGGAATTATAGTCCACTCCATATAAGTTTTCCACACGCTCGTTTTTGTAATCATCGTCATCTTTGTACAGCCTATAAAGTATGTTCTCACCATCCTGTTTGAAGTTGGTGATTACTAATGGTGAGTGAGTTGATACGATAAACTGTATATTGGGGAATGACTTTTGTAAACGTTCCAATATTTCTTGTGCTATCGAAGGGTGCAGATGCAGTTCAATCTCATCGATAAAAACAACACCTGAAGGATCACAGTTATGATTCAATATGTAACTTCTGTTAGCTATGTCAAAGACAATAGAGAAGATACGTTTGTAGCCTTGTGGTAGTTGTTCGAACGGAATACGATCGCCATTTTTAAAAGACATGATCAATATATCGTTCTTTCCGCGTGCTTCTATTTCCAGAGTATCCAATTCTAGTTCGGGAGTGGATAAATCCTCATGTATCGGCAATGAGAATTGTTTCATCTTTTGGGTAATAGCATCTATATAGTCTTCTTTCTCTTGATCCTCTTTAAATTTATGATTTTTCCATTGCATGGTGAAATACTGTACCCATATCTCCGTACAATTTTTTTCTTCATCCCAATTAAAAAATGCTATATTCTTGGGCAATTCCTTATTGGAATCAAGCATCTCCTGCATATCTTTTCCGATATTTGTTTTGATATGAGGATATGAATCTGAAAAGAATGCTAATACTGGAAATTGTGATTTTTCTGATAGATAATGATTCCAAAATATACTTTTGGCTTCTTGAAATAACTTTTTATCTACTCCTGATTTCGCATATTCGCTATAAAAATGCCAATTGATAGTTTCTTTATTCAATGAAGCTGTTGTCTCTATTGATACCGGATATTTATAATCATAACCATACGGACCCTCATTGCAGTATCTGGCATCGGTTACAGCAAATCCTTTCACCAATTGCTTAGAACTTGCAATAAATTCGTATTGAGGTTCATCTTTCTTTTTGGAGAAGATAAAACTCAACGACTGTTTTAATGCTGATATAATGTTAGTTTTACCCATGCCATTCTTACCGATAAAAATGGTAGTTTTTGCTCCGAATTCTATCTGATAGTCTTTGAAGTTACGGTAATTACTCAAATGTACTTTTTTTAGTTTCATGGTTAAAATAGTTATCCAATAGGACGTTTGGTATTAATTATCTTCTGTATTACATTCGCAAATGTAGGAAAAATGTCGGTTACACTTGTAAATATCCCGCTCTTTTTGTTCCTTTGCTATCTATTTATAAACAGAAAACTTACATATGAGAAAACTAATTTATTGGCTTTTATTGCCGTTGGCAGTGGCTGTGAGTGCATGTGGCGGTAAAAAAGGATCTTCAGATAATAAGTCGACACTGGCAATGATGGATAGTGTGGATGCTCACGGATTGCAGCGTATGCAGACGTCTAAGAGCGAAACCGACTTTAAGTTTAAGGGAAAAGATTATCATTCCCTCGTTTCGCGTACTCCGGATGAAAATCTGCCCCATGTGACAAACGAGATGGGAGATACCTATGTCGACAATAAAATAGTGTTGCACCTGACGCGTGGTAACGAAACCGTGTTGAACAGGACCTTTACCAAGAATGATTTTTCATCGGTAGTCGATGCGAACTTCCTGTCTAAGTCCATATTGGAAGGCATTGTATATGACAAGACTACTCCGCAGGGAATTGTCTACGCTGCGAGTGTTTGTTATCCGCAGACAGATTTATATATGCCGCTTTCCATAACGGTCACCGCTGATGGAAAAATGAGTATACAGAAAGTGGATATGCTTGAAGAAGATTATAACGACGAAGCGCCCAATTAGGCTTGTAGGCGGGTGTTGACAGTAAAATTGCACAAATGTGAAAACATTTGAGACAAAAGAAAGGCAGCCGATGGGGTTGCCTTTCGTATTTTTGCACCGTCAACAAACTTAATACCGAATAGAATGAAGAAAAACATTTTTGCTATCTGTGTGGTAGCAGTAGGATGTACGGCACTGACCGCTCAAACCAAAGATACACAAACATTGGTTCCGCTTACCGAACGGGTAAATGTGCAGGCGGATTCGGCACGCGTCAATCAAATTATAGACGATTGCTGGGTAGCAGTAGGGACTAAAAAGTCTCATGCAATTCAACGCGACTTTACACGTCTGTTCAATGGTAAACCTTCTTATCGTTTTGAATTGAAGGAAGATGATAACACCCTGTCAGGATATGCCAAAGGGGAAACAAAAGGGCGTGCGGAATTCTCTTATTGTTATGCAACTTCCGATGATTTCAAAGGTCTGCCTGCCGATGTTTATCAGAAAGCGCAGATCACTAAAACCGTATATCATCATGGGAAAGGCATTTGTCCGCAAGGAGCTTCCCGCGACTATGAGTTTTCCGTATATATTCCTTCTTCATTGGGTAGCGATGTCTCGACAATTTTTGCTCAATGGCATGGAATGCCGGATCGTACATTGGTACAGACTCCACAGGGTGAAGTGAAAAAACTGACGATTGACGAGTTCGTTGAACTGGAAAAGACTACGATTTTCAAAAAGAATGAAGGGCACGAGAAAGTAGCCAAGCTGGATAAACAAGGTAACCCGTTAAAAGACAAGCAAGGAAATCCTGTATATCAGGCCGGAAAGGCTAACGGATGGCTCGTGGAACAAGGAGGCTATCCTCCATTGGCGTTCGGGTTCTCCGGTGGATGGTTCTATATCAAAGCAAATTCCGACCGTAAGTGGCTGACGGATAAAGATGACCGTTGCAACGCAAATCCCGAAAAAACACCGATTATGAAACCTGTAACATCAGACTATAAAGCATCGACCATTGCTTACAAAATGCCTTATGCCGATTTTCCGAAAGACTGCTGGATTACATTCCGCATTCATATTGACTGGACAGTTTATGGCAAAGAGGCGGAAACGATTGTAAAACCGGGCATGCTTGATGTGCAGATGGACTATCAGGAAAAAGGGAAAAAGGTTAGTAAACACATTGTAGACAATGAAAAAATCATGATTGGACGTAACGACGATGATGGTTATTACTTCAAGTTCGGTATCTACCGTGTAGGTAATAGCACTAAGCCGGTATGTTACAATCTGACAAACTATTCAGAAAGGTAATTAGTCAGAAGGTAAAAAGAGAGTGATATCCGGGTGTCCTTTTGTGGGCATCCGGATATTTTTTTAGTGCTTTTACCGTTTATTTGTCAGCGCAGCAATGATATACTTTCCTGGTGCTCCAATTTTGCTCCATGACGTATTTGAAAGTAGTTTCCATATCTGCGTGCCTTTTCTGCCATAATCCGATAGCCGGAGAATCGTTTGTTTCTCTTTCTGGTCAGTCACTTTATGGTTGTTCAGGCTCTCCATCAATCCTGCTATGTTGTGTGTAGCCAGATTGTAGGCATACCCCGGAATTTCAATCGAAACAACGTTGTTTTCTTCTTCTTCATGATTTAGTTTAGTTTGGTTTAGTTTAGTTTGTCGGGAAATGTCTGCATTTTCTGAACTCAACTCTTCTTGAGTCGATAAAATGTCTACATTTTCCGGGTTCGTATCCTCTTTTTGTTTCCCGTTTTTTGGTTTGCTATCTAACAAATAAGGTAATTGAGAGAAATCAATTTTCCTGCGTACCGTAGCTTCCAGCCAGACTTTTTGAATTTGTTTCGAAGTCAAAACTCCATACCGGTCGTAAGTCTCTTTATGAAAGAATCCCTTTTCCAGCAATAGTTCAACAATTTTTTCCATCATATCCTCTTTGATTCCTCCACCAATTTTACGGATAAAAATCAGACTTTGTTCTTTTCCCCAAGAGATATAATACCCTTCTTTATAGATTTTGCAAAGTAATCTCAATACGATGTAAGAGGCTAACATTCCATATTTGGCTTCTAATAATTCCATGACTTCTTCATCGAAAAAGTTTGCAGGTGTCGGGAAATAAGGTATCCCTTTGTTAATCATACTCATTATTCAATCTTTTTTATTGTAAATTACACAATCGCTTTCCATTCGAGCAGGTTTCCAATCATAAATCTTCTCCATGCATGTTGTTCTGTACTCCAATAGACGATGGACTCTTGCCTTGGCGTGTTTTGATACTCTCGATGAAAGACTTTTTCGTATCCTACCAACGTGCCTTGTTCCATGCAGAATGTGCCGTCTTGTTTATAAAAAGCTATCATGGCATTTCCATACTGCATGCGTTCTATCAATTCTATGCACTTTTGCACTATTCTTTCAGCATATTTTTCCGAGAATCCTTTTTCGGATACAATACGTTTTTTCCATACTAATTTGCAAGATGCAATCTTGCTTTTGTCGATTTTTCTTTTCATTGAAAAATAATTAAAATTAAAAATGCGTGTTTAGTGAAGTGAGAATACTTCCTGAAAGATAGTGACGCTATATGGGGGATATAGTGACGCCATCTCAACCGGATAGCGTCACTATTTTTCTGGGATATAATTCTCTGTTTTTAGCCGGCTTAAAACGGCGTCAAAAGTAGAGCTTGCATTTTACCTGCACAATTATTTTTGTCAATACCTGTTTGATACTTTCTCTTTCGTCTGTCTTTCTTCCTCTTCCAACTGTTCCCGTTTGGCTCTTCTGATAACAGATAATTCTGTTTCTATACTGCTGACTTCCATTAGCTTATAACCTCCATGCTTGGGTATGTATAATATTTCTTTCTCATAGATATGTTCAGCTAAATCTTTGAGTTTTTTGGAGTAGTTGACATGAGTTTCTCCTTCCTCAAACTTGTGTAGGTATACCGCCAGCAAAGCTGTTGGATCTCCGGTGAGCCCGCCTCTTTTTTCTAGTTCATCCCTACTGATAATTTCCCCTTTCTGATGTGCTCTTCCCTCTTTTTTCTGGTTTTGAGCACCGTTTTTTACTTGTGTTTTAGACTCTCTGTGATTTGTTTTTTTACTAGCCATAATTTGCTGATTTTAACAAAGTTAAAAATGATGAAAAATAAGACTACATCTGGTAAGTACGTGTCAGGTATGCAAAAAGATTTGTTTTTTTGCCGCTTGCCAAATGGTATATATATAAAATAACTAGTGATGCAAATGATGAACAAAAATGGATTTAGCCGATGTGCAGAGTTCTACATCGGTCGTTTGCGGAAGGAAGGGAGGCATTCTACAGCGCATGTCTATAAGAATGCTATTTTCTCTTTTAGCAAATTTTGTGGCACGTCCCATGTGTCGTTCCGACAGGTCACCCGCGAACGTTTACGACGTTACGGGCAGTATCTTTATGAGTGTGGTTTGAAGCCTAATACGATTTCTACGTATATGCGTATGCTTCGTAGTATTTATAACCGGGGAGTAGAAGCGGGTAGTGCACCTTATGTGCCTCGGTTGTTTCATGATGTTTATACGGGAGTAGATGTTCGCCAAAAGAAAGCTTTGCCTATCGGTGAATTACGTAGACTTCTGTATGAGGATCCCAAATCGGAGCGTTTGCGTCGAACGCAGGCTATTGCTGCCCTGATGTTTCAATTCTGTGGAATGTCATTCGCGGATTTAGCTCATCTGGAGAAATCAGCTTTAGATCAGAATGTGTTACGGTATAACCGTATCAAGACCAAAACTCCGATGAGTGTGGAAATACTTGATACTGCAAAGGAAATGATTAACCGGCTTCGTAGTAATCAGGATTCTCATCCTGATTCTCCGGATTATTTGTTTGATATTCTTAGTAGTGATAAGAAACGGACGGATGAAAGGGCTTATCGGGAATACCAGTCTGCCCTTCGTCGATTCAACAACCGTTTAAAAGACTTAGCGAGAGCTTTACGTTTGAAATCTCCTGTCACTTCTTACACACTTCGCCATTCTTGGGCAACGACCGCGAAGTATCGGGGAGTATCGATTGAAATGATTAGTGAATCATTGGGACACAAATCTATAAAAACCACACAAATCTATTTAAAAGGCTTCGGGCTTAAAGAACGTACAGAGGTAAATAAAGGGAATTTATCTTACGTGAGGAACTGTTGTGTAGACAGATGGTAGATATATAAAATATTGATAATCAGAAGTAAAATATGTGTGTTACTTCTTAGGTAACAGAACTTAAATTTGACGCAAAGATAGGCAAAAACACGAATAGTAAGCAAATATTCTTCCACTTTTTTTCGTTTTATCTAAAACATAGAGCAAAAAATTGTCTGAACATGAAATAATCTTATTTCCATGCTCTATACTTTTTCATTGCCTAATTCAATAGTTTTCCTATTGAATATTAGGCTTTTCCATTTTATACGCCTTTGTCATGTGTGTGATTTCTATTCTCACTGTAGTATGCGTTTCGTGTATATATTGTCTGTTACCTAAGAAGTAACGGAATAACATGGGGTAAAAAAGTATGATTTTAACAAAACCGAAATCAGTAAATGCCGGGTCTAGTAGTGGGACAGGGGAAGGCGTAGCACACTCAAAACGCTGGTATGTAGCACTCGTTCGAATGCATCACGAGAAGAAAGTTGCCGAGCGTTTATCTAAGATGGGAATTGATTCTTTTGTTCCCGTTCAGCAGGAAATTCATCAATGGAGCGACCGTCGTAAGATGGTTGAATCTGTTCTTCTTCCAATGATGGTATTTGTTCATGCTGATCCATCTGAACGTAAAGAAGTTCTAAGCTTTTCTACAGTGAGCCGTTATATGGTGATGCGTGGAGAAAGTACTCCGGCAGTGATTCCTGATGAACAGATGGCTCGTTTCCGTTTTATGCTTGATTATTCAGAAGAAGCTATTTGTATGAATAGCTCTCCTTTGGCACGTGGCGAAAAAGTTCGTGTTGTGAAAGGACCTTTGACTGGACTGGTTGGTGAATTGGTCAGTGTTGATGGTAAAAGTAAGATTGCAGTTCGGTTGAATATGCTTGGCTGTGCCTGTGTAGATATGCCTATTGGTTATGTTGAATCTGCAGACATTCATGTGGGCTAATTTTTCTAATTTGAATTGATCGATGAAAATACAAACGCTTTTTCGTACTTTTCTTCTATTTTTGATACTGGGAGTTTTTTCTCCTTTAATGGCTCAAAGCATGAGCGACTCCCAAGTTCTTGAATATGTAAAGGATGGCATCCGCCAGGGTAAAGAACAGAAACAACTAGCCTCCGAACTGGCACGTAGAGGTGTGACCAAAGAACAGGCAACGCGTGTGAAGCAACTATATGAGCAGCAAAACAATGTCAATGCTTCCAATGCAACAGGTACCGATGTCAATGAATCACGCCTGCGTGAGGAAATGAAAGAAAATACTTCCGATATGCTGGAAGACCACCCGAGCACTCAAGACCTCGCACGTGGCAACCAGGTTTTCGGACGAAACATCTTCAACACCCGTAATCTGACTTTTGAACCCAGCGTCAACATCGCCACTCCTTTAAGCTATCGTCTGGGTCCCGGTGATGAAGTGATTATCGACATCTGGGGAGCCAGCCAGAACACTATCCGTCAGCATATTTCTCCTGACGGCACGATCAACATTCAGAAAATAGGTCCTGTCAACCTGAACGGACTAACCATTGCTGAAGCCAACGACTATCTCAAAAAGACATTAAACAAGATATATAATGGTCTTAATAATACGAATGATCCCACCTCTGACATCCGTCTGACTTTGGGTAGCATACGTACTATCCAGATCAATGTAATGGGTGAGGTTGTCCAACCGGGCACTTACTCCCTCTCTTCTTTTGCCACAGTTTTCCATGCACTTTACCGTGCGGGTGGAGTCAGTGACATAGGAAGCCTTCGCAATGTGCAGCTGGTACGTAACGGCAAAAATATCGCCACGATCGACGTCTACCAATTTATCATGAAAGGAAACATTCAGGATGACATCCGGCTTCAGGAAGGCGATGTAGTGATTGTCCCCGCCTATGACGTATTGGTTAAGATCGACGGAAAAGTGAAACGCCCAATGCGTTTCGAAATGAAAAAGGATGAGAGTCTATCCACTCTTATCAGCTATGCCGGTGGCTTTGAAGCCGACGCCTACACCCGTTCCTTACGCGTCGTACGCCAGAACGGACAGGAATATGAAGTAAACACGGTCAAAGACCTTGACTATAGTGTCTATAAAATGCGAAACGGTGATGTTGTGACCGCCGAAGCCATCCTTAACCGCTTCATCAATAAACTTGAAATCCGTGGAGCCGTTTATCGTCCCGGCATCTACCAGCTGAATGGAAAACTGAATACAGTCCGTGAACTGGTAAACGAAGCTCAAGGCCTGACTGGTGATGCCTTCTTAAACCGTGCTGTTCTCTACCGCCAGCGTGAGGACTTGACTACCGAAGTTGTTCCAGTAGACATTAAAGCTATCATGGACGGTACTTCCCAAAACATCATTCTGATGAGAAACGATATCCTTTATATTCCGAGTATTCATGACCTGGAAGACAGAGGCAATGTCGTAATCCATGGTGAGGTAGCCAAACCGGATTCTTATCCTTATGCGGATAACATGACCCTTGAAGACTTGATTATTCAAGCAGGTGGATTGCGTGAAGCCGCTTCTGTAGTCCGTGTAGATGTATCCCGTAGAATTAAAAATCCTCGTAGTACAGTAGACAACGATACTATCGGCCAGATATATACATTCTCCCTGAAAGAAGGTTTTATTGTAGATGGAACTCCCGGCTTTGTCCTTCAACCTTATGATGAAGTTTATGTACGTCGTAGTCCGGGTTATCAGGCTCAACAGAATGTAGTTGTTGAAGGTGAAATTCTGTTCGGAGGTTCTTATGCTATGACCAGCCGTGAAGAACGTCTTTCGGACTTAATCAATAAAGCGGGAGGTGCAACGAATTATGCCTACTTACGTGGTGCCAAATTGACTCGTGTGGCTAATGCGAGCGAAAAGAAACGCATGGGTGATGTAATCCGTTTGATGAGCAGACAATTGGGTGAGGCTATGATGGATTCTTTGGGTGTTCGTGTGGAAGATACCTTTAGTGTTGGTATTGACTTGGAAAAGGCATTGGCTAACCCTGGAAGTACAGTAGATATTGTCTTGCGTGAGGGTGATGTGATTTCTATTCCAAAAAATAATAATACGGTTACGATTAATGGCGCTGTAATGGTCCCGAATACAGTTTCTTATATGGAAGGAAAGAATATAGATTATTATCTGAATCAAGCGGGAGGTTATTCTGAAAATGCGAAGAAGAGTAAGAAATTCATCGTTTATATGAATGGTCAGGTAACGAAGGTTAAAGGTAGTGGTAAGAAACAGATTGAACCAGGTTGTGAGATAATTGTGCCTAGTAAAGCTAAGAAGAAAACTAATATTGGAAATATCTTAGGTTATGCTACTACCTTCAGTACTTTGGGAATGATGGTTGCCTCTATTGCTAACTTAATAAAGAAATAACGAATCCCTTTTATGGCTACTCTGATGGAACATGCGTCTGAAAAAGAAATAAAACAACAACAGAATATTCACAATGATGAGGAGATTGAAATCGATCTGATGGATCTTCTTCGTAAGGTTATAAGCATTCGTGAGAAAATTTATAAAGCTGCTGGCATTGGTTTGGTAATTGGCGTTATTATAGCAATCAGTATTCCTAAACAGTACACGGTTGAAGTGACTCTTTCTCCAGAGATGGGAAGTGCTAAAGGTGGTGGTCTATCTGGTTTAGCAGCCTCTTTTTTAGGAAGTGACGTTTCTATGGGAGATGGTACTGATGCATTGAATGCTTCCTTATCTGCTGATATTGTATCTTCCACTCCTTTCTTATTGGAACTTTTCACAATGAAAATACCTGTATCGAAAAATGAAGTTATGACATTGGAAACTTATTTAGATGAAGAGTCTTCTCCTTGGTGGAGCTATGTAATCGGGTTTCCTGGAATGGTAATTGGTGGAGTAAATTCCTTGTTTACTGAGGAAGATGAAATTACATCTTTCGGTAAAGCGAATCAGGGTACAATTGAATTATCTAAGATGGAGTCTATGAAGATTGAAATTCTAAAGAAAATGATAACTGCTTCTGTAGATAAGAAAACATCTATGACTTCCGTAACTGCAACTTTTCAGGATCCTAAAGTTGCTGCAGTCGTAGCCGATTCTGTAGTGAAGAAATTGCAGGAATACATAATAGACTATCGTACTTTCAAGGCAAAAGAGGATTGTCTCTATCTGGAGAAATTGTTTAAAGAACGTCAGCAGGAATATTATGAAGCACAGAAAAAATACGCCGATTATATGGATTCTCATGATAATATCATTTTGCAGAGTGTTCGTACTGAACAGGAACGTTTACAAAATGATGTGAGTCTTGCTTATCAGGTATATAGTCAGGTTGCCAGTCAGCTTCAGATCGCTAGAGCCAAAGTTCAGGAGGAAAAGCCTGTATTTGCAGTTGTAGAGCCTGCGGTAGTGCCATTATATCCTTCAGGAACTAGTAGGAAGTTATATGTTTTAGCTTTTGTTTTCCTATCAGTTTGTTTTGTTGTATTATGGAATTTATTCGGAAAAAATCTTCTGAATAAGTTCAAAGAAGTATGTGCCTAAAATCAATCTTTAATATGATATGGTATCAACCACCAGTCAAATCAATAAATTTATAGAATTTGTAGCAGTTCTGGGAGATCTGATCATTCTGAATTTGGTATTGTTCTTTCTCCTTTTCTTTTGGGAAGAAGTATTTGTCTCTTTACCTTTTTCTTGTAGGGTTTCATGGATGATGACTTCGCTAAGTCTCTGTTATCTGGCCTGTTCGGGCTCCCGTGGAAGGGTTTGGGACAGTCGGGGAATTCGTCCTGACCAACTTGTGTTGCGTGTATTGAAGAATATTGTTGCTTTTTCCATCTTTTGGGCATGTATCATGACTTTTAGTGGAATCTCTATCTATTCTCCTCTTTTCTTTGTCGCTTATTTCTCTTTCCTCTTTGTCATTTTAAGTATTTATCGTATTATTATCCGTCATTTCCTGATAGTTTATTGTGCTAAGGGCAAGCATAGGCGTTATGCTGTTTTTATAGGAGGAGGCAATAATATGCAGGTTTTGTATGAGGAGATGGAGAATTCTCTGGCGTTTTCTCTATATGAAGTCGTAGGCTATTTTGATATTAAACCGAATGACACCCTCTCTTCGCAATGTTCTTATTTAGGTAATCCTGACGCTTTTTCAGATTTTATGTCTGCACACCCAAGCATCAAGCATGTTTTTTGTTCTTTGTCGATGGAGGAGGGGCGTTATAATTTTTCTATTATGAATCACTGTGAGAACCATCTTCTTTATTTTCATGGTGTTCCTAATGTATGTAAAGGTTTTCCTCGTCGTATCTGGCACAGTATGGTTGGTAATATGCCTATCTTGAATCTGCGTTATGAGCCTTTGAGTAAGATGGAGAACCGTATATTGAAACGGATATTTGATGTTGTTTTCTCCAGTCTTTTTTTAGTTACTATTTTTCCTTTTATCTATCTTATAGTAGGAAGTATTATAAAATTAACTTCTCCCGGTCCTGTATTCTTTAAGCAAATGCGTACAGGTTTGAATGGTGTGGATTTTGTGTGTTACAAATTTCGATCCATGAAAGTGAATGATGAAGCTGACAGTAAACAGGCTACGGCTGATGATCCCCGTAAAACTCGTTTTGGGAACTTCCTTCGCTGTTCTAATATTGACGAACTTCCTCAGTTTATCAATGTCTTTAAGGGTGATATGTCGATAGTAGGTCCCCGTCCTCACATGTTGGCTCATACGGAGATTTATGCCCGGTTGATTGATAAATATATGGTGCGACATTTTATAAAACCTGGAGTAACCGGTTGGGCTCAAACGCATGGTTTTCGTGGTGAAACGAGGGAACTTTCACAGATGGAGGAACGTGTTAAGGCTGATATCTGGTATATGGAGCATTGGACAATGTTGCTTGACTTATATATTATTTATAAGACTATAGCAAATGTGATTGTTGGAGAAAAGAATGCATATTAATGAAAAATAAAAACGATCGAGTAGCTTTAAAATAGTAAATATATGTTTACTATCTTCTTTAAAGCATAAAATGAGATGTTTAAATAACTAAGGGAGAGATTTTAGAGGAATTTATAAATGAAAATGCACTTAATAAAATTAAAATTGTATTCCAGTTTTACTAATGGATGTACACGCAGTATTACTGTAAAAAAAAATATTGCAGGAGCATTGGTGTTGAAGTGTATTAGCATTTTGATTTCATTGCAAGTCGTACCATTAACTATTGATTATATCAACCCAACAAAATATGGAATTTGGCTGACATTAAGTTCTATTATTGCTTGGTTATCTTATTTTGATTTAGGCTTTGCACATGGATTTCGTAATCGTTTTGCTGAATCAAAGGCAAAAGGAGATATAAAATTAGCAAAAGAATATATCAGTACGACATATATTGTATTGTTCTTATTGTTTTCTTTTATATTATTGATAGTTTTGATAGTGAACAATTTTTTGAATTGGAGTAGTATTTTGAATATAGCTCCAGTTTATAATAATGAACTACATATTGTTTTTGGGTTATTAGCTTGTTTCTTTTGTTTGAATATTGTAGCAAGTGTTTTTACAACAATGTTGATGGCAGATCAGAAGCCGGCATTGGCTGCGCTTGTACAGACAGGGGGGCAGGCTTTTGCTTTTCTCGGTGTTTATATTTTGACGAAAATGACTTCTGGAAGTTTAAGTGCTTTAGCTGTAACTTTTGCAGGAGTTCCTTGTGTGTTGTTGATTATATTTTCTATAGTAATGTTTAATATGAGAAAATATCGTTCTATAGCTCCCTCTATTCATTGTGTCCGGATTTCTCTGACTAAGAATATTTTAGGGCTTGGAGGACAATTCTTCGTCATAATGATATCGATGTTATTTATCTTTCAGTTTATTAATATTATACTATCAAGAGTGGAGGGACCTGATGCAGTTACCCAATATAACATAGCTTACAAGTACTTTAATGTGCTTAATATGGTGGCTACGATTATTCTGACTCCTTTTTGGTCTGCTTTTACGGACGCTTACGTAAAAAAGGACTATGAATGGATGCGTAGAGCATTGAAGAAGTTGGAATGTATGTGGTTATTGTGTATTCCTATTCTATGCATAATGATCTTATGCTCAAGCTTTTTATATCGATTGTGGATTGGTGATTCGGTATGTATTCCTTTATCTTTGTCTTGTTGTATAGCCGTTTATGTTTTGTTTCAGACGGGAGGTAATGTGTATATGTATCTTATTAATGGGACAAGTAAAGTTCGGCTTCAACTGATAGTTTATGTATCTGTTGCTATTGTATCTGTTCCATTGATGAATTTGTTTTGTCATAGGTATGGTATAGAAGGTATTTTGATTGTACCAACGATTACATTTGGTATACAAGCTTTAATTGGAAAAATACAAATATCGAAAATTATTAATCGTAAAGCAAGAGGCATTTGGTTGAAATAGAATAAACAAAGAAAATAGTTTTTATGCGGTGTAACTTTAGTTTCACTGTGTAAGGTATTTGATTTTTATGTATCTATTCATTTGAATAGTGGTAAATAGCTAGATTTATTTTATTAAATATCTATTATTATATAGGCATTAATTCTTTTTATAATAATGAAGAAAGTTTCAATTATTATTGCAACATATAATGCAGTAAAAACGTTGCATGTCGCATTGAATAGCGTACAGAACCAAAATTTTCTAGATTGGGAATGTATTATAGTTGATGGGGCGTCAAAGGATGGCACAATTGAAGTTGTTAAATATTTTTCAGAAAAAGATTCACGTTATCGTTGGGTATCTGAACCAGATGGAGGGGTATATGATGCTTTTAACAAAGGGTGGCGAATGGCTAAAGGTGAATGGGTTTATTATTTAGGTGCTGATGATGAACTTTTGCCTAATACTTTTAAAAGTATTTTTGAAAAACAGATAGAAGATTGTGATGTTATTTATGGCAATTATTTGACAAACTCTCAAGGAAAAGTAGAAATCATAAAATCTCATAGTAACCCCTCATTTCTTAGGAAAAACAATACAAGCCATCAAGCTGTTATTATGCGAAGAAAAGTAATAGAAGATCTAAAAGGATTTGATGAGCGGTATAATTTATGTGCTGATTATGATATATTGGTTAGAGCATATTTGAAACCATATATATTTAAATATGTTGATATTGACTTTGCTATTTTTACAATAGGAGGAATTAGTTCAAAAAGCTTGGGGACTGAAAGCTGGAATATTAGGAGAAGGAATAAAACTGTTAATTTATTTGTAAATACTTGGGTGCTGTTAAAGAGATTGCTAGTTCATTGTTTACATAATGAATGAAAGTAATATTATGAATATACAATATATAAGAAATTGTTATGGCTGTGGCCTTTGTGCTATAGCCTGTCCTAAAAGAATTATTAATATTGAATTGAATAACGAGGGGTTTTATGAGCCTAATATTACTGATATTACTGATTGTTTAGATTGTGGACTTTGTTGTGAAGTATGTGCTTACACTCATAAAGAGTTGAGTTTACAATGTAGAACACCAAAATCTTATGCTGCATGGAGTAATGATTCTATAATACGTAGTGAGTGTAGTAGTGGGGGGATTGGTTTTGAATTAGGGCGTACTTTAATTGGTAAAGGTTATCATGTTTGCGGAGTGCGTTATAATACTGAGCTTGCTCGTGCTGAACACTATATTGCTACTACTATTGATGAATTACGACCTTCTATAGGTAGTAAATATATACAGAGCTATACAATCAATGGATTTAGCTCTATTAATCGCAAACAGAAATATCTTGTTACAGGTACACCATGTCAAATAGATTCATTTCGTCGTTATATTCGTAAATTTCATATGGAGGATAATTTTCTACTAATGGACTTTTTTTGTCATGGTGTTCCATCTATGCTGATGTGGCGAAAGTATATAACTGACGTAGAAAAAAAGATTGGTAAATTAACTTATGTATCTTGGCGCAACAAAAGGACGGGGTGGCATGATTCATGGGCTATGGCTATAGAGAGTGAGTTTAATAAAAAAATGCCAATTGGGGGTAATAATGATGTTTTAAAATATAAAAGAGAGCATTTTTTTTATTCTCGGTTGTCACAAGGTGATAACTTTTATCGTTTATTTTTGAGTGATGCATGTCTGGGTAAAGCTTGCTACACTGATTGTAAATATAAAGACTTACAGTCTTCAGCTGATATTCGTATTGGTGATCTTTGGGGAAAAACATATTCTCAAAATGAAGAAGGCGTAAGTGCTGTTTTAACTTTTACTAGTAAAGGAGATGAATTGTTGAAATGGTGTAATTGTACACTGGTTGAACACCCGTTAGAAATTGTAACAGAAGGACAAATGAAGACTTGTCCTCAAAGAGGCTATATTTATAATAAGGCAATGGCTGTGCTTATGGATGAAAATGCAACGATTAATGATGTAGCTTCTGCGATTAAACTACCATTGAAATTAAATAATTTGATGAATATACTTAAACACCCATCAAAGCTATATAGTTATATAGTAAATAGGATGAAAAAAATATGAAGATTGAAGTTATTACTTTACATGGCGTTTGGAATTATGGTAGTGTTTTACAAGCGCTTGCTACCCAGTATTTTTTTGAACAGCTAGGTTATACAGTAGAGTTTATAAACTACAAACGTAATGATTTTCGTAGTATAGGTAATTATTTATGTTATACTTGTAAAGATGACCCATTTTTGAAATCAATTCTGAAATCATTAGTTTTACTACCTACGGTAATTCATTGGAAAAGAATGTTCGGAATATTCTGTACTAGAAATCTTAATATCTCGAAGAGAGAATATATTACTAATGCTGATTTTTATGACCATACACCTCAAGCTGATATCTATTGTACAGGTAGTGATCAAGTCTGGAATAGTACGTTAAATAGTGGTACTTTGCCACATTTTTTTCTAGATTTTGTTCCTGAAGGTAAGAAACGTATATCGTTTTCGTCATCATTTGGAAAAGAACTACTCGATGATTGGGAAATAGATGAAGTACGTCGATTGCTTAATCGATATGATTATATTACCTGCAGAGAAAGTAGTGGAGTGAATATATGTCATAGCTTGGGTTTAAAGCAGGTTCATCGAATACTTGATCCTACATTATTGTTATCAAGTAAATATTGGAAAAAATTTGTTCATAGTCGTCCAGTGAAACAGAAATATCTTCTAGTTTATCAACTGCATAAAGAGGAGGGTATGGATGATTATCTTAAAGAAATCGCATATCGTTGCCAGCTTAAAATTGTTCGTGTGTGTTACCGTTACGATGAAATTCGTAAACAAGGATATCCATTATTGATACCGACCATAGATATACTTTTATCTGCCATCTATTATGCTTCGTTAGTGGTTACAGACTCCTTTCATGTAACTGCGTTTAGTACAAATTTTCAAAAAGACTTTATTAGTGTTATACCTGCCAAGCAGTTTGGAGGGCGAATCTATGATTTACTTACTCTCACTGGTCTGAAAGCTCGTGCTATTTGTCAATTTGATGATTTTTCACCTCTTGATAATATTATTGATTGGCAATATGTAGAGCGGGTATATGATATGGAAAGAAAGACAACAACTCGTTTTTTTGAAAAAATGCTTAAAGATAAATAGTAGCAATAGATATAAAATACTTCTATATATGAAACAGCAATATGATAAAATCATAATTGGGGCTGGGCTTTATGGTTTATATTCAGCACTCTTTTGTGGAAGAAGAGGAGAGAAAGTGTTGGTTTTAGAATATGAAGATATTCCCTTTAAACGTGCTACATATATTAATCAGGCACGTGTACACATGGGATATCACTATCCTCGATCTTTTTCGACGGCTATAAAATCAGCCGGTTATTTTAAGCGTTTTAATGAAGATTATGGTTTTTGTATTCTGAATAAATTTGATCAAATTTATGCTACAAGTTCTGACTTTTCCTGGAGTGATGCTAATGAATTTAGGAAATTTTGTGAGGCTTCAAAAATACGCTGTGATGAAATTTCTGTACGTCAATATTTTAAAGAAGGCTGTTGTGATGGTGCATTTTTGACGGAAGAGTATACATATGATGCAAAAATATTATGTAGATGGTATTTAGAGCAAATCGATAATTATCCCAATATTGAGATAAAGTATTCTCAACAGATAAAAAGAATCGAGAATAATGGCGATGAATATCATTTAACAATCTCTGGTGATAAAAAAGTAAGTTCTTCATTTGTGTTGAATGCAACTTATGCGTCTGTGAACCAAATTCAAAAAATGCTTGGTTTCGAGATGTTCAAAATTAAATATGAGTTGTGTGAGATTATATTATGTGATGTAAATGATAAACTTAAAAAAATAGGATTAACAGTGATGGATGGTCCATTCTTTTCTATTATGCCTTTTGGTAAGACTGGTTATCATTCACTTACTGCTGTTACATTTACCCCTCATGTTACTTGTAAGGAATCATTGCCAAGATTTGATTGTCAGGAACGTAGTGATGGTTTTTGTTCACCTATGCAATTAGGAAATTGTAATAATTGCCCTGTTAAGCCTGAATCAGCATGGCCATACATGAGTAGTTTGGCACGAAAATATATGCGAGATGATTTAAATTTTGAATTCAATCATACATTGTATTCAATGAAACCTATATTGTTGGCTTCTGAGATTGATGATTCACGCCCTACTGTGATACGTCAGTTTTCAAATGAACCAACATTTGTTAGTGTTTTGTCTGGCAAGATCAATACTGTGTATGATCTGGATAATGTTTTAAGTAATCAATAATATAGAAGTTTATGGAAAAAAAATATAAGGAAAAGAACTTCATTTCAGCCGTTGTATATTGTTATAATGATGCTTGTATAATAAAAGAGTTTATAGAAAATTTACATAAAACACTGTCGGAGATATTTTTGAAATTCGAAATTATAATTGTCAATGATTGTTCTACCGATAATAGTTCTGATATAATAAAACAATATACTACTTATAATAAAGAGAGAGTAGTAATTAGCTTACTAAATATGAGTTATTTTCAAGGACTTGAAGCATCAATGAATGCTGGCGTAGCTCTTTCTATCGGTGACTTTGTTTTTGAGTTTGACTCAATGAATCTTGATTACGATTGGTCTATGTTGATGAAAGTATACCAACATTCGTTAGCTGGTTATGATATTGTGAGTGCCAAAGTTGAAGGAAAACCACGGTTAGTATCACGAATCTTTTATAAATTGTTTAATAGGTATGCTCATTTGCAATATAAGATCGGCATGGAGTCGTTTCGTATTCTGTCTCGTAGAGCAATTAATCGTATTCATTCTATAACTCAAAGTATACCTTTCCGTAAAGCTGCTTATGCTAATAGTGGACTAGCTATTGATGTGCTAGAATATAAGCCAATTTCTAAAATATCACGTAAACCGCGTAAGGATAGTAAATCAGTTGCTATTGATTCATTAATACTTTTTACGGATGTAGCTTATCGTGTTACAATTGGTTTAGCTATTATTATGTTGTTATTGTCTGTTGGAATTGCTATTTATGCATTAGCTTATAAATTGACAGAGAATCCTGTTGAAGGTTGGACTACTACGGTTATTTTCAATTCTTTGGGTTTTGGTGGGCTTTTTATAATTCTCGCTATGGTGATAAAGTATCTTCAGGTAATTGTCAAGTTAAATTTCAGAAAGAAAGATTTTTTATTTGAGTCTATTCAAAAATTGCAGTAAATATGAAGATGCTATCAGTTGTAATACCAGCCTATAATGAGGAAGGAAATATTGAAAATACAGTGAAATCTTTTTATCGAGAGCTGACTGCAGAACATATTGACCATGAGATACTAGTCATAAATGATAACTCTCAAGATAAAACATTGGCAGTTCTTAAAAAAATGAAAGAAGAAATTCCTACACTACGATATCTAACAAATATTGCTCCAAATGGTTATGGATATGCTTGTCAAAAGGGATTGAATAATTTTATAGGTGATTGTGTAGCAATTGTGATGGCGGATTTATCTGACGAGCCAAAGGATTTGGTGAAATACTTTCGTGTCATGGAAAGAGAAAAATGTGATATGGTTTTTGGTTCTCGATGGACAAAGAAGTCGAAAGTGGTAAACTATCCTAAAAATAAGTTATGGCTAAATCGTGTTGTAAATCATTGTATTCGTTTACTATTTGGGTTTAAGTATAATGATGTTACTAATGGATTTAAATTATTTAGTCGCGAAACTATTGAAGGATTAAAACCTTTCCTATCGGGACAGTTTAGTCTAGCATTGGAATTACCACTTAAAGGAATAATTAGAGGATATTCTTATAAAGTAATATCCAATAATTGGTATAATCGAGAATTAGGGGAAAGTAATTTGAAGTTAAAGGCTATGTTTTTTAGATATACATTTATCTTGATTTATTGTATGAATGAAAGGTTGTTTTCTATGGGAGATTATAAAAAAGGTAGGTTAAATTTAGGTAGATAATGAAATGGCAAAAGTAATAGTAGGATATACAGGTTTCGTAGGAAGTAATCTCTGCGTTTCTCACCAGTTTGATGCTTGTTATAATAGTAGAAATATAGAGAATGCTTTTGGTACTCATCCCGATTTATTGATATATTCTGGAGTAAGGGCTGAAATGTTTCTTGCTAATAATTTTGCTAATGAGGATTTGGCTACAATTGAGGAAGCAATAGAGAATATTCGACGTATAGCTCCTAAAAGGATTGTGTTAATTTCAACTATAGCAGTGTATAATAAAACTTATGGCGTTGATGAATCCACTCCTATAAACAAAGAATTATCTACACCTTATGGTTGCAATCGTAGGATTTTGGAGGAATGGGTTGAACATAACTATCCTGATTCATTGATAGTACGCCTTCCTGGGATTTATGGTATCAATTTAAAGAAAAACTTTCTTTTTGACATGATCCATATTATTCCTACAATGTTGAAAGAAGATAAATATGAAGAGCTTTCTAAAAAGTCTAAACTCATAGCATCTTCATATAGTATGCAAGGTAATGGCTTTTTGAAATGTTCTGTAAAAGATAAAATTATACTTTCTAAACTGAAGAGAGAATTTAAAAATCTAGGTTTTACTGCATTATCTTTTACAGATAGTCGAGGGATATATCAGTATTATTGTCTTTCGCATCTTTGGTCAGTCATAGAAAAAGCGTTGGCCATTAACATTAATGTACTGAATATTGCGGTAGAACCGATTACGGCTGCGGAAATTTATGAATATGTATATGAAGGTGAAAAGTTTGTAAATGAATTGGATAAGCCAATTGCTCATTATGATTTTAAAACTATTCATGATATAGAGTTGGGAGGTACCAATGGTTATCTTTTGGGTAAAAAAACTTGCCTTGATGAAATCAAACAATTTGTCTTGTCACAATTACTATGAGATTATCAATTTCAAATATAGCATGGAGGGGTAACAATGATCTTTTTATGTATGAAATACTTAGATCCTATGGTTATCAGGGTCTTGAAATTGCCCCGACACGTATTTTTATGGAACATCCGTATTCGCATAGAGCAGAAGCGAAACACTGGGCAACTGAATTAAAAAATGAATATGGACTTAAAATATCTTCCATACAATCTATTTGGTATGGTCGCCAAGAGAAAATATTTGAAACAGAAAATGAAAGAAAAATATTAGTCAATTATACTAAAAAGGCCATTTTATTTGCAGAATCAATAGGATGTAAGAATATTGTTTTTGGATGTCCTCGTAATAGAGATACCGATAATATAACGGGTAATATGTCAATAGCTATTGATTTTTTTAAAGAACTGGGTGATTATGCAATAAAACATAATACTATTGTTGCGATAGAAGCCAATCCTCTCATATATAATACCCGTTTTATAAATACTACTGAACAAGCTGTTGAATTGATTTATAAAGTATCCTCGGAAGGAGTAAAACTAAATGTTGATTTAGGCACAATCATATATAATAAAGAAGATATTGGATATTTGAGACAAGTCGCAGAAGTTATAAATCACATTCATATTAGCGAACCAAATTTGAATATTATCGAACGGCGTGATATGCATAAGCAACTTTTTGCTTTATTGAAGGATATCAATTATCAGCATTTTGTGTCTATAGAGATGGGGAACAAAGATAGTATAGAAGATGTAGTCCGAGTTCTTGAATATGTAAAATCTTTGAATGTATGAGATTGATAACTAGTCTGGTAAAGCGAAATCCTAAACTATTTGAATTTGTGAAGTTTGGAATAGTAGGAGGGGTTGCTCTTTTTATATTGTATTTAGTGTATTATTTGTTACTATCCGTATGTGGACATAACTTATCCTATACTGTTGGGTATATAGTAAGTATTATTGTGAACTATTTATTAACCGTATATTTTACATTTAAAGTAAAACTAAATACAAAACGAACTATTGGTTTTGCATTTAGTCATCTGGTTAACTATCTGATACAGATAGGCTGTTTAAACTTGTTTCTTGTCTTGGGGATATCTGAGCAATGGGCGCCCTTTCCGGTGTTTATTATTTGTGTACCAATAAATTTCTTGCTAGTGAGATACTTTATAAAAAAAGATACGGATGAAGAAAATTGATTATGTCATACTGTTAATATTCATCCTTATGTTTTATGTGATGAATATTATTGTGCCTTTTTATGGTGATGATTATGCTGTGATATATTCTATGTATAATGATAGGTTGATCACAAATGTAACAGATTTATTAAAATCAACTTTTGTTAGCTGGCATAATTTGAATGGTCGTTTCTTTTGCAATTTGTTAATGATGGCTTTTCCAACGCTTATAGGGGATGTAATATTTAATATTTTGAATACAATTGTGTTTACAATATCGTTGTGTTTGATGATTAAACTTGTAGTTCCCAAATTTAACTGTAGCTCTGTATGCCCTATAGCGATAGTATTATGTGGATTTTATGTAATTATGCTTGAAAATGGTAGTCTATTCTTTTGGGGAGCAGGTTCTGCAAATTATTTATGGTCTATGGCTATGTCATTAGGCTTTTTGGTGATCTTGCAGTATTTACAAAATAAAAAGACGCGGATGACGACAGAAATAAATATATTAATATTGTTTTCTTCATTTTTTTTAGGTTTGCAACATGAAATGTTTGTGATACCAATGTCTTTTTCTCTATTAGTATTTTATGCTTTTAATCGAAATCTATTAAATAAAAATCTATTATTTGCTTTAGTAGGGTTTTGTGTGGCGTCTTTAATTGTATTTGCTTCTCCTGGTAACTTTAACCGCGTTGGGAGTGAATCGGGAATAGAAGCTTTGAATTTTATGGCTATTATAAGAAGGGTAATTGCCTTATGTAAAAGTTTGAAGTTTTTTTATTTATTTTGGGGAGTATGGGTCATATTTCGGTTCAAACATAAAAATGAGGCTATTTTTTTCTTGAAGAGAAATATTTTAATTCTGTTAATGTTATTTTCATCGTTTGCTATTCCTATATTTGCAGGTCAGGGAGGTAGATCAGCTGTTGCTATAGAAGCATTCAGTATTATAGTTTTAGGAAGATTAATATACGCTTTCTACAATTCTGGTTATGTTAGATGGTTTTATGGTATAGCAATATGTTTATTCGTACATTTTACTCTTGTGATTTATGATTCTTTTTATAAGTGGAATATTGTCGATAATTGTCAACAAACATATCTTAATAGTAAAGATTATATTATAAAAAGAACGGTATATGAAGGCATGAGTATTACGAGGCCTTTTACTATAAATGTAGATGATGTATTGAATTCCAGTTTCACTTCAATGAGATTGGCGAGAGTTAAAGCTGATAAATTGGGGGTAGATTCTGTTCCTATTATGATAACTATTCCCGAGAATGTTGCTGAAATGTTATATGAGGGCAGTTCTTTATTTAGTAATGCAAATAGGGTACAAGGTAATGCGGGATTTTACGGAATGAAAGGTCTGGGTTACTATGTAATGACTTATGATTCATTGAAAGAAGAACAGATAAAGCAAGGGTTACTATATAAAACACAAAAATTGCCAATAATATCTAGTAAAGGAATAGAGATTAATTTCGATCCTAATACTATACTTATTTCTCCATGTCCAGTGATATTTGTGAAAGATGAAAAGATGGGTAACTGGATTTTACTTAATAGAAAGTTTAAAACTTATTGGGGATTTGAATGTGATTGTGTTAGCATACATAAAACTAAACCTAGTAATAGATTTAAACTGATTAAAAGAAAATAAGAAGACTGCAAAGATTTCTAGATGAAACGCTTACTTATCATTAATACACTCTATAGTCCCAATATTGGAGGTGGTGCTGAGATTATTTGTCAAGAACAGGCCGAAGCGTTAGCAGTGAGAGGTTATCATGTGTCTGTACTTACAACAGGGGCTGCAAATAGGAAGGTGGTGTCTGACACAGTAAATGGGCTCACTGTATATAGAGTGGGAATACGCAATATATATTGGCATTTTGAGAAAAGAAATGGACGGTTAGTTCACTTAATTTGGCATTTGCAGGATATTTATAATAGTGCTATGATGGCCGGAGTTGAGTGGGCACTTAATAAAGAAAAACCGGATGTTGTTATATGTCACAATATTTCGGGACTGTCTATCTCTATTTGGAAGGTTATAAAACGTCGCAATATTCCCATTATTGAAGTGTTGCATGATCAGTATTTTCGATGTCCTAATAGTAATGCTTTTAAGCATGGGAAACCATGTGAGGGGCAGTGCGTGTTATGTCGATTAATGCGACTGCCTCATCGATATATGAGTAATCAGGTAGATGTGGTTATTGGGGTTAGTAGATTTGTACTAGATAGCCTTATCTGTTTAGGTTATTTTGCAAGGAGTTGTAAAAAGGTGATTCATAATGCGCGTAATATTACAGAACCACAGCAGTACCTTATATGGAACGGTAACGAGCCGCTTCGTCTTGGCTATATTGGTACATTGAGCGAGGTGAAGGGGGTGGAGTGGTTGATACGCACTTTTATGAAAATGAATATTAACGCTACACTTACTATTGCTGGAAGAGGCGATACACAGGATTATGAGAGTTATTTACATAATTTAGCTTATGGGGATAGTAGAATAAATTTTGTTGGGTATGTGAAGCAAGCTGAACATTATGCTAATATTCATCTGTCAGTGATTCCATCAAGATGGCCGGATACATTTCCCACTGTGGCATTTGAGAGTTGTGCGTACCACGTGCCTGTGATAGCTACTAATTGCGGTGGACTCCCTGAAATAATTCAAAGTGGGATTAATGGTGTAATTGTTGATGCTTCAGATATAGATAGTCTTTCAAAAGCGATAATGTATATTTATGATAATCCTGCTATATTAGCTAGTATGGCTTTAAGAGCAAGAAATACTGTAGAGGAAATGATGGACTTTGAGGGGTGGATTGATAAATATGAAGAGATAATTGAAAGTATATAATTACTGGAATGTTAATTTAAAAAAAATATATGTTTGTAATTGGAAACGAATTGTTAAAATTAGTACTGATTGATTCGTTGATACTATTGATCGCTATAATTATTTCGTCAATATATATTAGCAAGAAGAGTATTGGAAAAGAAAAAATAGCTTTATATATATATATGATTGTAACATTCTCTATTTACAATATATATGTAAAACCTGTACAAGATTATTTATTACCTATACCTCGTACTTATATTTTTTATCAAAAGATAGTTGCAGGATTATCAATTTACGATTTTTTCTCTATTGGGCTTTGTGGGATGCTTTTAATTCGCTATTTTATTCTTAAAAGAGATAAGGGGATTTTTAAGCAATCGAATGTTATTATGTGGATATGGAGAAGAGATGTATATATATTGGTTTTATCTTTTGGGGGATTTTATCTTTATATGTTAACAGGCAATCCAACGGATTATATGATACAGCTTAGAACATTACGGGGGGTAATAACAGGGTTCATTTGTGTTTATATAACAATGCTTATTTTAAAGAAATATGATAAAGAGCAAGATATAAGAAGACTCCTTTCAATATTGTTCTTTCTAAATTTTATGAATGTGTTATCTCAGGTTATTAGTTCTTTTTTCTTGCAAAGTATAAGTTGGCAAAGAGGGGGGCATAGTGTAGTTTTATTAGACCAGTCTGAGAGTTATATGTCACTATTCCTTCTTCCTTTAATAATAGCTAAAAATAAGATAATTTCCAAATGGATGGTTTTTACGGCTTATGTTATCATATTACTACAGGTGTATAATTATGTGAAAATGTTGTATTTAAATGCAGCATTATTGCTTATATTATTAGTTATTATAGGATTAATGGGAGGGAGGATATCACGTAGAATTAGGAATTTATCGATGTTGATCGGTATAGCTGTATTTATATTTGCCTTGTTTTTTATTAATAGTTCGAAAGGTGATAAAATGTCTAGAGTGGGACAAAATAATAGTTTAATGGTTGCATTTCAGAATAATCCAGTAAATATTATTTTTGGAATAGGTGATGGAGGTTTGATTATAAGGCAAACCATGTCAGAAGATGGTGGTGAAAGAAGAGTTGTTGATTCTGAGAATGAAAAATATTCGCAATATCAAGCTGAATATCAAGTCCCATATTTGGGTACACTCAAGACGTCAGGTATCTTAGGAATGGTATTTATTGTTTATTATTTAGTTCTTCTTTTGAAATTGACGTGTCGTGTTCAACAGAAATATGGCTGGTATTACTGTGCTGCATTAGGTCTTTTTTTAATAGTGGTAAGTGTTGGACGTTTGATGATTATTGCAGAACCACAGATTCCGATTTTTTTATGTGAGGCATATATTATTTACGCGTTACTGTTAAGGGTGGAACTATTAAGATTACCCAATGCTGTAGCTTAAAATAATAATGTTGTGGAGTAGTTGATAACATATATAAAATGATAATAATAAACGCAAGGTTTTTGACTCAGAAATTAACTGGTGTACAGCGGTTTGCTATTGAACTTTGTTTGCAAATGAAAGAAAGATTCGGTGGTGATGTACAGTTTGTTGTACCTTATAATATTATTCATACAGAGATAGCTGAACAATTGGGGGCAGTCGTTATAGGAAAAAAGAAAGGCCATCTTTGGGAACAGATAGATTTACCAATCTATTTGAAGACTAAAGGTAGTCCTATACTTATATGTCTGGGAAATACAGCACCTGTTTTTTATCATAATAAAATTTCAACACTACATGATATTATGTTCATACGCTATCCTAAAACATTCTCATTTAAATTTAGGATGCTATATAGGATTCTCATACCAAGAGTGTTACATACCTCAAAGCATATTTTTACAGTAAGCGATTTTTCTAAGAAAGAAATATGTGATTACTATAACGTTAATCCGAATAAAGTCGCAATTATTTATAATGCGGTAAATGGAATGTTTCATCATATAACTGATAATGTGTTAGGTAAGGAAAAGTATTTGATTACAGTTTCAAGTTTTAAAGAGAATAAGAATTTTATTATGGCATATAAGGCATTTAAATTAGCTCAAAAATATGTAGAAGGCTTGAAATTATATATAATTGGTGATGTTAAAACAGGAAGTTTTAATAATATGGATGTCCTTGTTTCTCAGTTGCAACAAGATAAAGATGTAGTATTGTTGGGGCGTGTGGCGGATACTGAACTTGTAAAATTTTATAGTAACGCTATGGCTTTTGTTTTTCCTTCATTTTATGAGGGATTTGGGATACCTGTGCTTGAAGCACAAGCTTGTGGATGTCCTGTTATTTCGAGTGATTCTTCGGCTTTGCTTGAGGTGTTAGGTGATAGTGCAATATTGTGTAATTCAAATAAAGAAAATGATTTTGCTAAAGCTATAATAAAAATTGCTCAAGATAAGATAATGTCAGAATATCTAGTTCGTAGAGGATACGAGAATGTAAAACGTTTTTCGTGGGGAAGGAGTGCGGAATATATCAGGGATATTATAAAATCATATGATGATGAATATTGAATACTTCAATGTTTTAATAATATTATCATTTGGATATTTTTTTAGGGGGATGAGGATTCTGATGACTATAATAAATACCTTTGGTATGAAGGAGAGGGAGTATATATTTTCCAGTATACTTTGGAAATGCCAATTTGATTTTAGCGACTTAAAGTAATTTATTTTGCAAGAATGAAAAGTTGTAGTCAAGTATTGTTCTGTGAAAATAAATATGTTTAGTGAAGTACATAAAGTGATAAAGGAAAAAGTGATTTATGAGATATTTTCTATCGCTTTAAAATATTATTGCACTTATTAAATATGAAAGTTGCTATTATTCAAGAATGGTTAGTAACCGTTGGCGGTTCAGATAAAGTAGTCAAAGCTATTGCGGATGTATTTCCTGCCGCAGATATTTACACCTTAGTTGCTAAAAAACAAGTTTGTGACGAATTAGGGATTGACTGGAATAAAGTCCATACATCATTCATTCAGAAGTTGCCTTTAGGGGTAAAGAAGCATAGGATGTATTTGCCTATATTTCCGTTTGCAATAGAACAGTTTGATTTACGGGGATATGATGTGATTATATCATCTTCTCATGCTGTTGCCAAAGGAGTTTTAACCAAAGCGGATCAACTGCATATTTGTTATTGTCATTCTCCTATTCGTTATGTGTGGGATATGTATCATGAATACTTGGAAGAATCGGGGTTGACAAAAGGCTTGAAAGGATATCTGGCTAAATATATGCTTCACCGTATTCGTAAATGGGATTTGATATCCAGCTTCCGGGTTGACTGTTTTATAAGTAATTCCGATTATGTGGGACGTCGAATTCAGGAGACTTATAGGCGGGATTCTGTAACAATTCACCCTAATATTGATATTTCTAACTTTGATTTGTGCGTAGAGAAAGAAGATTTCTATTTAACTAGTAGTCGTTTGGTGGGATATAAGAAAATAGATCTTATTGTCGAAGCTTTTAGTCGTATGCCTAATAAAAAGCTGGTTGTGATTGGTGGAGGTCCTAATTTGGAAAAGATACGCAAGATTGCCGGGCATAATGTAACTGTCATGGGATATCAGTCATTTGCCGTACTAAAAGAAAAGATGCAGAAAGCTAAAGCCTTTGTTTTTGCAGCAGATGAGGATTTTGGTATGATTCCGATCGAAGCGCAATCATGTGGGACTCCTGTTATTGCTTATGGCAGGGGAGGTTCTTTGGAAACAGTAAAAGAAGGAGTAACAGGTCTTTTCTTTTATGAACAAACTGTAGATTCGATTATTGATGCAGTAGAAAGATTTGAAAAACTAGAAACACCGTTTGATCCTAAAATAATACGTAACCATGCGGAGACTTTTTCGGAAGAACGTTTTAAGAAGGAAATAAAGGAGTTTGTAGAGTTAAAATATAATGAATTTAATCATCTAGTGAAATGAGTCATTTTATATTTGGCGGTTCCGGTTTTATCGGTACGCACCTTATTGCTCTAATTGATAATTTATATCCGGGTACAAGAATATACAATTTGGATATCGTGGAGAATAACCATGAAGGTAAATCTACATATATCAATTGTGATGTTCGTTCTGAAATAAACATTGATATTCCCGTTACTTCCGAAGACGTTATCTTTAACTTTGCAGCCGTTCATCGTACCCCGGGACATCCGGACCAGGCTTATTTTGAGACGAATATTCGTGGTGCAGAGAATGTATGTGCTTTTGCCGAGAAGTTCGGGGTAAAGAGAATCGTTTTTACTAGTTCCATAGCCCCTTATGGTGCAGCTGAAGATTTGAAAACAGAAAAGACGCTTCCCACACCGAACACGCCTTATGGAATTTCTAAATTAGTGGCTGAAAAAATACATGCGATTTGGCAGGCAAAAAAAACGAACGAACGGCAACTTACTATTGTTCGTCCGGGTGTGGTATTCGGTAAAGGGGAAAATGGTAACTTTACCCGTTTGTATTGGGGTATCCGTGGTGGTAAGTTCTTCTATCCAGGCCGTAAAGATACGATTAAAGCTTGCATTTATGTGAAAGAATTGGTTCGCTTTATGCTTTACCGGTTGGAGAATCATAGCGAAGGAGTAGAGTTATATAACTGTACATTTGAACCGGCTTTTACTATCGAGCAAATAGTCGAAACAATGAAAAAGGTTACGGGACTACAACGTGCCATTGTTAAGGTGCCGGGAAGTCTTCTAATGACAGTTGCAAGTATTGTCGGTCCGTTAGGGGGAAAAGCTTTAGGTATTTGTCCGGCTCGTGTAAAGAAATTAATGATCTCTACTAATATATGCGGAAAGAAATTGGCTGATTCAGGTTATAAGTTTCATTATACATTTGAGGAAGCAATTAAGGATTGGTATAGAGATAATGATAATCTGTATTTGAGATGACTTTTCTGAAATAAATTGGGTATATAATAAATGTTGAATATGTTGAGATGTAATAAACACGTGAGTGTTTCGTATGTGAGATGAAAAAAATGTAGGTCCCTAGCTTCATGCTGTAAAGGCATGATTCTCCTACATTGTGGATTGGAAATCGTACGACGGTACATTTCTAATTTACGCCCTGACATCGGAGGTTAAAGCCGATGTGAATTTCCCACTATATCAACTGTCTGTGAAGATCGTTGATATTTAAAATGAATCACAAACTATAATTATAAAAGAATATGTAGGTCCCTAGATTCATGATAAACTCATGAAATCCCTACATTTTGCAGGTTAGAAATCGTACAGCGGTATATTTCTAACTTAGCCCTCATATTGGTTTAAAAACTGATATGTATCTATATGTGAAATATACCAACTGTCTGTGAGGATCGTTGGTATATTATTTTTTAGATGGTTAAAGAATACAAAAAAAGAGCAAACTTGCATGATTCCTAAATCTTTCCAGAATCTGTATCGTTATTTGCTGTATGAAACGAAAGTATAGTATTAACGCTAAAAGAATAACGATTATGAAGAAAATTCTATCTTTACTTGTGTTGGCTATTGTAGCCGTACAATTCTCATTCGCAAAAGATGTGATTACAAAAGACATGAATCAGTTACCGCTTCCGGCACGTAATTTTATCAATAGCAATTTTACGAAACCAGAGGTGGCTCATATCAAGATTGATAAGGATATGATGGAGTCTACCAAGTATGAAGTGGTATTGATGGATGGTACGGAAATTGATTTTGACAGTAAAGGCAACTGGGAAGAAGTAAGTGCAAAGAAAGGACAGGTTGTTCCTGTTAGTATTATTCCGGGATTTGCTGTCAATTATTTGAAGTCTCATAATTTTGTAAATGAGGGAGTGACCAAAGTGGAACGTGACCGTAAAGGATATGAAATAGAATTGTCTACCGGACTTTCTTTCAAATTTGATAAGAAGGGAAAGTTTATCAAGGCTGATGATTAATTGAAGATTTGTGATAATAGACCTAAACAAGAAGATAGCTATGTGGAGATTTAAGTTTGGCGCTTGGGCAGTGGTATTGATGATGACTGCTCTTTTGTTTGGCGCATGTGATAATGACGATGATGATACTTTTGTTCCGCCCAGTAATATTACAGAAGCCTTAAAACAGGTATATCCGGCTGCCCAGAATGTAGAATGGGAGATGAAAGGTGCCTATTATGTAGCTGACTGCTGGGTAAGCAATGACGAACTGGAGGTCTGGTTTGATGCTAATGCCAATTGGGTGATGACGGAAAATGAACTGAATAGCATAGATCAGCTCGTACCGGCTGTTTACACCGCTTTCATGGATTCTAAATATAATGCATGGGTAGTGACGGATGTGTATGTGTTGACTTTTCCACAAAATCCGATGGAATCTGTGATTCAGGTGAAGCAAGGTAGTCAACGCTATGCGCTTTATTTCTCACAGGAAGGCGGATTGCTACATGAAAAAGATATTAGCAATGGAGATGATACAAATTGGCCGCCGACTGAATAGTTTTTAATCATAAAAATCAAAACGGGCTATTTCTATGAAAGGAATAGCCCGTTGTTTTTTATAATTACATTTGTTTATAATCCTTAGCTAATCCTCCTTCACTTGTTTCTTTGTAAAGTGATGGAAGGTCGTGTCCGGTCTGTTTCATTACTTGCACTACTTTATCGAAAGAGACACGGTGCATACCATCGGTGAAAGCTGAATAAAGATTTGCATCCAGCGCACGTGCGGCAGCGTATGCATTTCGTTCGATACAGGGAATTTGTACCAATCCGCATACCGGGTCGCAAGTCATTCCCAGATGGTGCTCCAATCCCATTTCTGCTGCATACTCAATTTGTGCAGGGCTACCTCCAAATAATTGATTGGCGGCAGCCGAAGCCATTGCGCAGGCGACGCCTACTTCTCCTTGGCAACCTACTTCTGCTCCGGAAATAGATGCATTGAATTTGACAATGTTGCCAAACAATCCGGCAGTGGCTAATGCGCGTAGGATGCGCATATCACTGAAATCACGGCTTTTCTGGAGATGATATAATACGGCAGGCATCACTCCGCAGGAACCACAGGTAGGAGCGGTCACTATTTTTCCACCGGAAGCATTTTCCTCACTTACTGCCAAAGCATAAGAAAAGACAAGTCCTCTGGATTGCAGGGATTGTTTGTATCCGGTAGCGCGTATATAGTAGGTGGAGGCTTTTCGTCTAAGATTTAGTGGGCCGGGAAGTACTCCTTCCGCTTCCAGTCCACGGTGAATGGCATCTTTCATGGTGCCCCATACTTCAGCCAGGTAATCCCATATATCTTCTTCCTCACATTCCTTCACGTATTCCCAATAACTTTTTCCGGTATCCTCACACCATTGGAGTATTTCGGTCATGTTTTCCATGCCATATACATCGGGGCTTTCGATAGTTGGATTATCATTATTTTCTGCCAGTGCACCGCCACCAATACTGTAAACAGTCCAGTTCTCAAGCACTTTATTATTGTTATCCAAAGCCGCAAATGTCATTCCGTTCGGATGGAACGGTAGAAAGACTTTGGGTTGCCATACAATTTCTACTGGTGCAGTGGGCTGTAAGGTGTCTATAATGGCTACATCCGTCATGTGTCCTTTACCGGTAGCGGCTAAACTGCCGTAAAGGGTGACTTTAAAAGATGCAGCATCCTGATGACGTTCCAAAAACATTTCGGCAGCTTTGCGCGGTCCCATAGTGTGGCTACTGGAAGGTCCTGTGCCTATCCTGTATAGCTCTTTAATCGATTTCATGACTGATGATGTGTTTTTGTTAATACCATTTCTTTTTTCTGAAGTACAAATATACAATAATACCGATAATTGCCATTACAATCCAGGCAAATAAATACCCGTACTGCCATTCCAGTTCCGGCATCCATTTGTAATTCATTCCCCATACTCCAACCAGAAATGTTAAAGGAATGAAAATTGTGGATACGATGGTCAGTCTCTTCATGATATCGTTCATACGCAAATCATTGTTGGAGATATAAAGATCGACTAATGAAGAAAGGGTTTCCCGACAGATTTCGATGGTTTGTAATACAAATTGTAGGTGGTCGTTTACATCATTGAAAAAGGCGCGGTTCACTTTATGGATGAGCTGGTTTTCTGCCCTCAGTAGCTTTATATATTGTTCTTTCAAGGGGAGGATTGCTTTTTTCATTAGCATATATTGGCGTCGTAATGCCTGAATCTGGATACCGATGTCATCTCCGTTGGTGATAGTAAGCAGTTCCTCTTCCAAATCTTCGAGTGCGTCATCGATGGAAGAGATGGTTGAAATATAGTTTCCCATCACGCTGTTGAGCAGTACGCTAAGCAGATAATCTGTTTGACGACTGCGTATCTTCAGGACATCATTACGCAAGGCGGAACTGATATCATCGAAGAAATCAGTTTCTTTTTCGAGGAAAGTCAGTACATAATTATTTCCTATGATAAGGCAGACTTGCTGTTGGAGCAGTTCGTCCAGTTCATTTTCTTCTTTATGTTCGTTCGGATAGAATATCTTTAAGATCAGGACAATGTATTTATCATGCTCTTCTATCTTGGTCGGATGATCCGCATTTAATATATCTTGTAAGACAAGGAAGTCTATTTCGAAATGACTGCAGATTTCCCGGATAGTTTCTGTATTTTTCATTCCGTGTATCTGTAGCCAATTGATTTGATCATTGTTTAGCGTACCTTTGATGGCCTGAAAAGTATCACTAGAGCTTTCCTGTATCTCGGTAGCATTGTAAGTACAAAGATGTAAATGGGTAGGAGTAAGACTTTCTCCTGTGTAAATAAGCTTTTCGCTTAACAGATTATTCTTCATGCTTTATTCTCGTTTTAGAAAACCACTGTAACAAAGGTAGTGGTTTTCTAAATGAGAACAAGTTCTTTGAACGTTTTGTTTACGTGTTAGTCAAAATCGACTACTGTGATTCCGGCACCACCAAACTGCACATGTTCGTCGGCATAGTGGCTAACTCCCGGTACGGTGGCCAGATATTGGCGGATAAGTGTACGAAGTATTCCCGTTCCTGTGCCGTGAAGGATACGTACACGATCCATGCCGACTAATATGGCGTCATCAATAAAATAGGTGACTGCTTGTAAGGCTTCGTCTCCACGCATTCCGCGTACATCAATATCCTGTTTGAAGCTAAGCTTTTTTTCATACATCTGATCGTGTGTCTGGCTGCTGACAAAGGTGCTTTTAGCAATCCCTTCCGTCTTGGGCATATGATTGACACGTTCCAAACGGTCTGTTTTTACGGTCGTTTTTATGCTTCCAAAGGCAACAGTCGCATTTTTACCACTGATTTCCATCACTTGGCCGACGCTTGTCTGTCCTTTGATTTTTACATTCTCTCCTACCGCAATCGGCACTATTTTAGGGGCACTTGATGGAGAAGAGACTACAGCTTTCGGTTCGCTCTTCTTGTTTTTCTTCCGCTCTTGCTTCTCCTTTAGTTTCTCCATTTTTTTTGCAATCTTCTCTTCATGCTCTTTAGATGCCAGTGCATCCAGAGAAGTACGGAAGTCTGTCAGTTCCTGACGTGCCTGGCGTGTCTTTTCCTTTTCGGCTTGTGCTTCCTTTATCGTACGAATCGTATTTTCAATGCGGGCATTGGATTCCTGAAGCATGCGTTCCGCTTCTTCTTTTGCTTGCCGGATAATCTCTTTCCGGGATTTTTGCAATTCTTCCATCTCTGTCTGGTAACGGGCAATGGTTTCTTCCATGTGCTTTTCCCGTTGACGGATGGTTTGACGTTTTCCTTCCCAGTAACGCTTGTCGCGCACAATGTCCTGAAGGTATTTGTCTGCATTGATATATTCGCTTCCTACGATTTCCGAAGCATCTGCGATGACATCTTCCGGTAGTCCGATTTTTCGTGCAATCTCTACGGCAAACGAACTTCCCGGATTTCCGATTTGTAATTGGAAAAGTGCTTGCATGAGATGACGGTCGTAAAGCATGGCTCCGTTTACTACTCCTTCATGATCTTCGGCAAAATGTTTCAGATTTTGGTAGTGGGTAGTGATGACTCCGAATGTTCCTTTCTGGTTGAAACGTTTCAGTACAGCTTCGGCAATAGCACCTCCGATTTGCGGCTCCGTACCTCCACCGAACTCGTCAATCAGGATGAGGCTCCGTTCGTTACAGCTCTTCATCATGATTTTCATATTGGTCAAGTGAGAAGAGTAGGTACTCAAATCATCTTCAATAGATTGCTCGTCACCAATATCGATAAAGATGCTGCTGAATATACCGGCATGACTACGTTCGTGCAAGGGAATCAGCATACCGCATTGCAGCATATATTGCAGCAAACCGACTGTTTTCAAACAGACGGATTTACCTCCGGCGTTCGGTCCGGATATGATAAGGATACGTTGTTTCTGATTAAGTTCTATATCCAGTGGTACGACTTTCTTTCCATGTTTAGCTAGTGAAAGTTGTAATAAAGGATGCACGGCCATCGTCCAATCCAGTAGTTGCTCATTCTCGACGGCGGGTTTCAGACTATTGGTCTGTATGGCGAAGTAACTTTTCGCACGAATAAAATCTATCTCTGCCAGAAATTCGTATGATTGAAGAATTTCCGGGATAGATGGACGGAGAATGTTTGAGAACTCGGTAAGGATGCGAATGATCTCACGTCGTTCATCGCCTTCGAGTTCGCGGATGCGGTTGTTGGCTTCTACCACTTCCGCCGGTTCTATAAACACTGTTTTTCCGCTGGCGGATTCATCGTGTACGATACCTTTGATTTTTCGCTTGAGTCCGGGGGCAACCGGGATCACCAGACGTCCGTCACGCATGGTGGGAGCTACATCTTTGTCCACGTAACCTTCGGACTGTGCGCTACGTAGGATGCTGTTTAACGAGCGGGAAATATTTCCCATCGTACTGGCAAGTTCGCGACGTATGCGGGCTAATTCGGTAGAGGCATTGTCCTTGATTTTCCCATATTTGTTAAGGATGCCGTCTATTTTTCCTATCAGTTGCGGGAACACGGCAATATCTCCTGCCAGTCGTTTCAGGCTGGGGTAGGGGGTGTTGTTCTCTTCTTCATCTTCATTCCGATGCAGAAAGCGTACGATGTCACGGATGGTTTCTAATGAACGGCGTAGGTCAAATAGTTCTTGTTCGTCCAAATACATTCCTTCTATCCGCACGCGTTTTAACGAAGGACGGACATCAAAGAAAAATTGATCGGGAAATCCGTCCTCTTCCTGGATGATGCGGACAAACTCTGTTACTTGGTTTAATTTCTCTTCAACCTCTTCATGTTGCTCGGAAAAGTTCATGTCTGTAACTCTTTCTTCGCCTAAAGTACTGAGGCACTTATCTTTTAGTAACTGTCTTATCTGGTCGAATCCTATCTTTTGCTCAAAGTTTTGAGGGTATATCATATTTCTGTTCTTACTAATGAACTGCAAAAATACGATTTATTCGCGAAAAAAATATCAGAATGTTTGCAGATTTAAAAATGATTCGTACCTTTGCACCGCTTTCAACGGAAAGCACTTCTGATAAAGGAGTTTTGGAGAGGTGGCAGAGTGGTCGATTGCGGCGGTCTTGAAAACCGTTGTACCGCGAGGTACCCGGGGTTCGAATCCCTGTCTCTCCGCTTCAATTAATAGATAAATCCCTGTAAAGTAGCACTTTACAGGGATTTTCTATTTTGTATATATAGCATGATAGGCATGAAAAAGTGTGTTTCTTATTGAAATAGAAAATAATACTATTTGAACAGTATATTTTAGAATAAACACTCTTTTTAAAAGGTGGAAATTATCAGTTTAAAGAATATTATTCCAAAATGCTTATTATCAGTTAAATATCTGTTTTTATTTACTATCACCTTTCAGTTTTTATATCTACCTTTGTTCTGATTTTACAAGATTTGATAGCTATAATATAAAAGGATAGAATAATGAAAAAACAGACCCAAGCGATTCATACCCAGTTCCAAAGAAGAGATGCTTATAATTCTCTTAGTATGCCGGTTTACCATACAGCGGCTTATGAGTTTGACAATGCCGATGATATGGCTGATGCTTTCTGCGGGCGGACAGATGCTCCGGATTATTCCAGAGTAATGAATCCGACAGTGACTTTTTTTGAGAATAAAGTAAAGCAACTTACCGGGGCAACGGAAGTGATAGCTGTCAATTCCGGTATGGCGGCTATTAGTAATACATTGCTTTCAATTGCAGCTGCAGGAAAGAATATAGTTACATCGCGTCATTTGTTCGGTAATACCTATTCATTTATTACTGGTACGTTGTCGCGCTTCGGGGTGGAACCCAGGTTGTGTGATTTGACTGAAGTTGAAACTGTAGAAAAAGTCGTAGACGGTAATACTTGTTGTATTTATATGGAAATTATCACCAATCCTCAAATGGAAGTGGCGGACTTACAGGTGCTCTCACGGATAGCTCATGAAAGGGGGATTCCTCTCATTGCCGATACTACACTTATTCCTTTTACGGAATTCGATTCACACAGATTAGGGGTAGATATTGAAGTGGTTTCCAGTACCAAATACTTGTCAGGAGGAGCCACTTCCATTGGTGGCTTGGTGATTGATTATGGTACTTGTCTGGGATTCGGTCAACGTATGCGTACAGAGATGTTACTCAATTTGGGAGCTTACATGACTCCTCATGTGGCCTATATGCATACCATCGGACTGGAAACGTTGGACGCACGATACCGGTTACAGTCTGCCAATGCCGCTACACTGGCAAGCAAACTCCGCACGTTGCCTGCTATTAGACGTGTGAATTATGTGGGATTGGAGGATAATCCGTACTATGCCTTGGCGCAAAGACAGTTTGGTTCAACCGCTGGTGCTATGATTACGATAGACCTTGAAAGTAAAGAGGTGTGTTTTCTTTTCATCAACCGCCTGAAGTTGATACGCCGTGCTACCAACTTATTTGACAATAAGACACTTGCCATCCATCCTGCGAGTACTATTTTCGGACCGTTTACTGACGAACAACGGCTGGCCATGGATGTGCTGGATACGACTATCCGTCTCTCCATTGGTTTGGAGGATGTGGATGATCTGTTTGAGGATATCAGGCAGGCTTTGGAAAATAAAAAAGAATAGAAAAGAAAATCAAAAAGTGATACACTGTGGCTGTAATATACCGCAAATATGGTATATAAAATGCCATTCATACGGGATTTACCAGTTTGTATATATCTAATACCTTTGCCCCATCATTTTAACAGTAAATAATAATGGGTAAAAGGATTCGTTTATTTTTGCTTGCTCTTGCAATAGGAGTGATACAAGGGGCGGCACAGGTGACAACGGTGCGGGGCATCGTCACCACAGAAGAAGATGGAGAACCGGTTATCGGTGCTTCGGTCATAGTGAAAGGAACCGCATTGGGTACTGTAACTGATGTTAACGGGAGATTTGAACTGAGCGGACTTCCGCCATCGGCCACCCGGCTGATAATCTCCTACATCAGTTTGATAGCAAAGGAGGTGGCTATCGCACCACAGCTGTCGGTGGCATTGAAGAGTGACACACATCTGCTGGATGAGGTGGTGGTAACAGCTTTGGGTATTTCACGCGAGAAGAAGGCGCTGGGCTACACGGCACAGGAGATAAAGCAGGATGCGTTGGTGCAGGGGAAAGACAATAACTTGTTGAATTCATTGAGTGGTAAGATAGCAGGTGTGCGTATTACCAACACGCAGGGAGATGTCGGTTCCAGCCGTATTGTTATTCGTGGTGAAACTTCTATTGCCGGTGAGAATCAACCGCTTTTTATTGTGGATGGCATCCCGGTGGACAATTCGCAGCTTAATGCACGTTCCAGCGGACGCGATTTTAAGAATGCGATAGCTGACTTGAATCCGGAGGACATAAAGACGCTTACTGTATTAAAAGGTCCGAATGCTGCTGCCCTTTATGGTGCACGTGCTGCCCATGGTGCTATTGTTATCACTACCAAAGGAGGAGACAAAAAGCAGCAAGGGATAGGCATTACATTGCATTCTTCCACACAAATTTCTTTTGCAGCGACCTTGCCGGAGTTTCAGAACCTTTTCGGGCAAGGGGCAGGCGGACGATTCAGTTATGTGGACGGCAAAGGTGCAGGTGTGAATGACGGTGTGGACGAAAGCTGGGGACCGCGTCTTGACATTGGATTGCTGATTCCCCAGTTTGACAGTCCGCTGGATGCTGACGGTACTCGTATGGCTACTCCCTGGGTGTCGCATCCCAACAATGTACGCGATTATTTCCGTACGGGCTTTTCTACCAACAACGGTATTTCAGTTGCCCGTGGGGACGACAAATATCAGTTCCGTGTAGGTTATAACTACGAGAAACAAGTCAGTATTGTTCCTGATGCTGGAACCAATAAAACGAATATCAGTCTAAATACAGATTACCATCTTGCAAAATGGATTTCGGTAGGAGCTACGGCCAATTACATCATTTATACAGCTCCCAGTTTACCGGGGTCAGCTACCCCTTCGGGTAGTAACGTACGTTCTAACAGTCCTATGCTTCAGTTTTTGTGGTTCGGACGTCAAGTGGATACGAACTCATTGAAAGCAGACTATACTCGCAACTGGAATTCAAGCTATTATGATAATCCTTTTTGGAGTGCTTCTTATAATACGCAAAGTCAGGAGCGGCATCGTCTGATAGGTGACCTGCATGCCGAATTCCATCTGGCAGATGGTCTGAATATGCGTTTCCGTACCAGCACCGACTGGTATAATGACCGGAGAAAATCTAAAGTAAAATGGGGCAGTACAGGTGCCGGTTCACCTTACGGCAGTTATGCTGAAGATGCTTATACGGTGAAAGAGAATAACACAGAAATATTGGCGACTTATGTCAAGCAGTTGAATAAAAACTGGGGATTTGACGCTCTTCTGGGTTTTAATGTGCGTAACAAACAGTACGAGAACAACTATCAGGCTGCTCCCCGTTTGGCTGTTGCCGACCTTTATACGTTGACCAATTCTCGTGATCCGCTCACTTCGTCCAATGATTTTTACCGCTTGCGGCAATATGGACTCTACGGTTCCGTACAATTGGATTACCGTCGTTGGGCTTTCTTGAACATAACAGGACGGAATGATTGGTCGTCTACGCTACCTGTGGACAACAATTCTTATTTCTATCCTTCGGTGACGGCTAGTGTGCTGCTTTCCGAGGCTTTGGGGTGGAGGAGTAAGGCCGTCAACTATCTGAAATTACGTGGAGGATGGTCGCAAGTGGGAGCAGATGCCGATCCTTATCAATTAGCAACAGTCTTTACTTCAGAAACAGCTTTCGACGGAAATCCGCTTCAAAGTTCTTCTACCATCGGCATGAATCCGAATCTAAAGCCGGAGAAGACATCATCTATAGAAGCTGGTTTCGAAGCAGCTTTTCTGGACAACCGCCTGTATTTGGATTTCACTTACTATAAGACCGATAGCCGCAACCAAATATTAAAACTGGCTACTACTGCGGCCAGTGGCTACACGTCGCAGGTGCGTAATGCCGGACATATTCGTAATCGTGGCTATGAAATACAATTGGGAGCTGTTCCTATACAAACATCGAAAGGGTTTCGTTGGAATCTGGACCTGAATTATGGTGCCAACCGCAGCAAGGTTATCAAGCTGGATGATGAAGGTTTAATTACGAGTTATCAGCTCTACTCGTCGGGCATTCAGATACTGGCTTCAGTGGGAGAAGCTTATGGAACTTTGTATGGCACTTCATACGTGCGTGATGCTAATGGAAGCATTGTGGTGGATGCTAACGGTCTGCCTAAAATTTCAACCACTAATAAAACATTGGGGAAGTTTACACCCGACTGGACAGGTGGTGTCAGCAACACTTTCAGCTATCGTTCGTTGAGTCTTTCTTTTCTGATAGATGCCAGTGTGGGCGGTTCTATATTTTCCAACACTAATAAAACAGGAAAATATACCGGTGTATTGGCTAACACATTACCGGGCAGGGATGCCGAGCATGGTGGTTTGTGGTATTATACTGACGCTATGGGTAACAATGTACGATTATCGGAACCTCCTTCTTACTCCATATCCTCCGATGGGCTTTACTATGCCCACGTCAATGGTCAATCCACTCGTGTATATCAGGATGGTATTATTGTAGAAGGAGTGACGGAAAGCGGTTCTAAGAATGAAAAGGTCGTGTCTGCCGAGAAATACTATCATCGCATTTACAGTATTGCCGAATCTAATGTGTATGATGCCTCTTACGTGAAACTGCGCGAAGTAGCTTTGAGTTATCGTCTGCCTCGCTTGTGGACGCAGAAACTGCATTTACAAGAAGCTTCCGTTACGCTGACGGGACGTAACTTGTGGACTATCTATAAAAGTGTCCCCAATATAGATCCGGAATCGGCTTTGACTACCGGAAATGCACAAGGGGTAGAGGCCTACTCACTGCCTACGACACGTTCCTTTGGTGTGAACCTTTCCGTAAAATTCTAAATGCGAACCTTTTAATAATAGGATAAAATGAAAAGAAGAATATACTTTTTATATATAATATGGGTACAAGTAGTTACCATTTCCCTGTGGTCGTGTGATGATGAACTGGCCGATATCAACCGTAACCCTAATGCCACCGAAAATCCACAACCGGCTTATTTGCTTGCCGCTGCACAGTATCATGCTGCCAATCTTTATTGGGGAAGTAGTACAAATTATAATTCTACTCTGTTGTGGGTGCAACATTGGGCTAAAATACAATATACAGAGCCGGACTGCTATAATGTGGATAATGGGAGCTTTACCACTACATGGGACACCGGATATGCAACATTAATAACTGACTTGAATGCTATTATCAGTTCGGAATTCGGTAATGATAATTACCGAGGTATAGCTACTGTATGGCGTTCATGGGTTTATCTGTTGCTTACAAATCTGTATGGAGATATACCATACACTGAATATGCACAAAGTGTAACACCGGCTTATGATTCACAAGAAACTGTTTTACGCGGACTTTTGGAGGAGTTGGTTACTGCTGACCAGTTGCTTTCTACCACGGGAGAAGCAGTGGAGGGGGATTTGATTTACGGAAACGATATTGCCCGTTGGAAACAGTTGGCTCAATCCCTGCGGCTACGTATCGCTCTTGAGTTGGCGGATCGGGATGAGGATACGGCACGTCGGGTTATTGCTTCCCTTTGGAATAGTCGTAACAGTGTGATAGATAGCAATGATGCCATAGCCCGTTTTGTATTTACTTCTTCACCGCAATGGAATCCGTGGGCGTCTGCTTTCAATTCACGTGATGATCAGCGGGTATCAAAAACATTGATTGATAGACTGAATGAATGGAATGATCCGAGAATCGGAGTTTTAGCACAGCTACCTCAAGACGAAAGTGTGACAAACTATGTAGGAGCAGCCAATTCCCTCTCTGCTGATGCCGCAAACAATCAGGGATTTTATAAAGTCTCCCGTCCCGGCACTTATTTTTTGAAAGACAGTTCTCCGGCTGTATTTTATACGTATGCCGAGGTCTTGTTTATATTTGCGGAATCCGCTGTACGCGGCTGGATAACGGCTGATGCGGAAACACTCTACCGAGAAGCTGTTATTGCTTCATTGAACCAGTTTGGCATAACAGACACTCATATCATCGATTCCTATTTGCAGCAGGAGGGCGTCCGGTTCGACGCCGAACATTGGTACGAATCTATTGGCTGGCAGAAGTGGATAGCTTATTATGGACAAGGCCCTGATGCCTTCACTGATTGGCGCAGGCTGGGTTATCCCCGGCTTCTCCCTGGTCCCGACTCTGTTTTGGGTTCCGGAGAATTACCCCGTCGCTTTTTTTATCCCGTAACGGAACAATCACTTAATGGTAAACAGTATCAGATTGCCATATCCCGCCAGGGAGCAGATGAAATCACTACCCGTTTGTGGTTTGATGTGGCTGATAAGGAACGATGATGCATCAGTATCTCCGGGCTGCCGTATGCTTTTGAAAAAAATCCGTTGAATTTAAAAATCAGAATTGCAATGAACACTGACATTACATTTATCATAGCAGATAATCAGGATATAACCAGAATGGGAATGCATGGATATATTTCCACTATATTCAGTAGATGTCGCATGATAGATGTGACAGACAAGAAGGAACTGATACAGGCATTGGTAGAATGTAGTGACAGTGTTGTCATTCTTGATTATACCCTGTTTGATCTCAATGGTGTGGATGAGTTTCTCATTATAGGAAAGCGTTTTCCTGAAGTTCACTGGATATTATTTTCCAATGAATTGAGTGAGGATTTTATTCGCAGGATGAGTATAGAAAAGAATATCGGTATGATATTGAAAGAGAACTCCGGTGAAGAGATCCATTCTGCATTGATGTGTGCAGCTCATAAGGAACGGTTTCTTGGTCACCAGATAACCAATCTGTTGATAACCGGTTCCGGCAAACCGGAAATTCATTCTGTTTTGACCGTTACAGAGATTGACATTCTCAAATTGATTGCACGTGGAAAATCCGTGAAAGAAATAGCATTGGAAAGAACCTCGAGTATTCATACCATTATCACCCACAAAAAGAATATTTTCCGGAAGTTGGGTGTGAATAATGTATATGAAGCGACTAAGTATGCCTTACGTGCCGGGCTGATTGAAATGGTAGAATATTATATATGATCCCCGGAGAGTATAAGATAAGAATAGGGAAAGATTTGCAGACAGGGAAATTCTCTGTATCTTTGCCGGCATGGCAAAAAAAGGCGAGTTACATAGAAGAAATAAGCACAATGGTCAGTATGATTTTCCATTGTTGATGGAAAATTATCTTCCACTAAAGAGGTTCGTATCGCTCAATCCCCTCGGAACACAGACTATAAACTTTTTTAATCCGCAAGCGGTGAAGGCCTTGAACAAAGCATTATTGGTCACTTATTACGGTATCCGGTATTGGGACATACCGAAGCAATATTTGTGCCCGCCTATTCCCGGAAGGGCGGATTATATTCATTATATTGCCGATCTTATCCAGCCGGACGGGACAACTGCGGATTTACCGGCAGGAGATGCTAATGGGCAGAAACCGAAATGTAGATGTCTGGATATTGGGGTAGGTGCAAATTGCATTTATCCGATCATAGGACATACTGAATATGGGTGGATCTTTGTTGGAACTGATATTGATCCGGTTTCGATAGAAAATGCACGAAAGATAGTGACTTGCAACCCTGTGTTGGCGCACAAGATTGACTTGCGACTTCAAAAAGACAGTAAGAAGATTTTCGATGGAATTATTATGCCTGACGAGTATTTTGATGTGACAATATGCAATCCTCCGTTTCATAGTTCGCGTGAAGAGGCGGAAGACGGAACGTTGCGCAAATTAAGCAGTCTGAAAGGTACGAAGGTGAATAAAGTGCAGCTGAATTTCGGCGGGAGTGCGAATGAACTTTGGTGCGAAGGCGGAGAAGTACGTTTCTTATTGAATATGATTTCCGAGAGTCAAAAATTTCAGAAGAACTGCGGATGGTTTACGAGTTTGGTTTCTAAAGAAAAGAATCTGGGAAAGTTATATGCCAAATTAAAATCGGTGAATGTGTCCGAATATAAAATTATTCGAATGCAGCAGGGAACTAAAAGTAGCAGGATATTAGCCTGGCGGTTTTCTGCCGACTCATAACAACGGGGAGATATCGAATTGTTATTTGTTTAACCAGTTAATTGAATAGAATATATTATGGAAACCAATTACATCACTTTGACAAAGGAGAATATTGCGAACGAACATATATGCTGTGCTTTTTCAGATAAGAAATGCAAGGATAGTTATGAACTGAAAAAAGAATGGCTGAAGAAAGAGTTCGATAACGGCTATGTGTTCAGACGTATTGATGAACGGGCAAAAGTGTTTATCGAATACGGTCCTGCTGAAAAAGCATGGATTCCGGTGAACGCTCCCAATTATCTGATGATAAACTGTTTCTGGGTGTCAGGTAAATATAAAGGTTGCGGACATGGTAAGGCATTGTTGCAGTCTGCCATTGATGATGCAAAATCGCAGGGGAAAGATGGCTTGGTCACTGTGGTGGGTACTTCTAAATTTCACTTTATGAGTGATACGAAATGGCTGTTGCGACAAGGCTTCCAAACAATAGAAAAGCTCCCTTACGGATTCAGCCTTTTAGGTTTGAAACTAAATCCGGTTGCTCCTGATCCTTCTTTTAATGATTGCGTGTTGAGTGGTGAGTGTCCGGATAAAGATGGGATAGTGGTTTATTATACCCATCGCTGCCCATTTACGGAGTATCACGTTCGCGGTTCTTTGGTAAATGCTGTCAGGAACAAAGATATTCCATTGAGAATAATCGAGTTGGAAAGTATGGAGCAGGCGCAAAATGCACCCACTCCGGCTACTATATTTACTCTTTTTTATAACGGGAAGTTTGTAACGACTGACTTAAGTGCGTGTATGGAAGGACGGTTGGGCAAAGCGTTAGGACTGTGATTCCGGCAAATGGATAGCATGGACAATGTTGTGTCTTCGGTATCTTTAGCTAATGTTTCTTATTTTTATTTTGCAAATTTAAATTCTGTCTGCACTTTATGTAGAAAATGCATATCTTTGAATGTTAATGATTAAACACGATTAAGAGTTGTATGCGTTTTTTGGTATGTATTTTTGTGCTTCTATTTGTACACAATCAATTTTCGAGGGCTGATAAAATAATAAATAATGATTCTCTGTATACTGAAAAGTATATCAGAGATATTTATATTTCCAATCCAAAGCGTGCTTTACAATTATTGGACGAGGCAGAAAGCAGAAAAGCTTTCTCTATGCGTTTGATTAATGAATTACGTAGTTTGTCATATCGTAATATGTATATGAATAAACTAGCTTTTATGTATGCGCGGAAATCATACTTGCTTGATTCCATATCTCAAAGGGAACCGCAACACATGTTGAAAATGACAGTCTTTTTGTCTGAACTATCGTCTTTAATGAGTAAATATAATGAAAGCATGAGATATGCTCTCAATGGAATTAAACAGGTGCAAGAACTGAAGGACCGGGAGGCCGAAGCCAGACTGCTTTTTTGCATAGGAGAGAATAACTGGAGATTATCATTGAAAGATAAAGCGTACGATTATTTTGGTCGTGCTATTGAATTGCTGCGGGGATCAAAGGAGGTGAGAGAGATGATGTTGCTTTCTTATTATTATGGAGCGGAAATGGGATTCTTAATGAGTGATTCACGTGTCAAGGAAGCTTTGAATCTTGCCTATGAACGCGAAAAGCTTCTTAAGAAATTGGAGAAATTACCACAAGTCCCCGAAGGGTATGTGGATGGTCAGTATAGTTATTTGTATGCAAAATTGGCCTATATCTACTATGTAGAAAAACAGTATGCACAGGCTGAACGATATTATCAACAATATCTGACAATGAAGGATTCCCATACTCCGGACGGCAAGATGTATTCGATTCCTTATTTGATTCTTTCCAAACAGTATGAGAAAGTAATAGATAACTGTAAAGACTTTAAAGAATTGTTGAGGATGCAGCAAGATACCTTGAATGCTCAATATATTACTGTGCTTAATAAAGAAGTACAAGCTTATCTGGGGATGCACAATTATAAGGAAGCGGCAGCGATACGTGGGATTATTCTTGCTATAACGGATAGCATTAACAATAACGACAAGAGAAATGCGGCATTAGAACTGAATGCCATATACGGTGCTTCTGAAAAGGAAGAATATATTGCCGAACAGGCTTCTCAATTAAAAATAAGAAATATTTCGCTCTGTTTTTTGGCTTGTGTTGTGCTGCTTACCTTATTTATACTATGGCGTTTGTGGCGTTTCAGCCATATAGTCAAGTATAAGAACAGAATGCTTGCCAGTCTCATAAACGAAAAATTCGCTAATAGAAAAGATGGTAATCAGTTATCGGAAGTGCACGAGCAGTTGACTATTTCATCGGATCTGGAACCGGAACAGGTTTCACCTGAAGAACAGGAAGAACTTTCGGATGAGACAGACAAGGAAAGTGGGGAAGAAGAAGAGAATCGGAAGATATTTCAGGAGCTGAATCATATTGTTGTTCAGAAGCAGTTATATCTTTCTTCCGAATTGTCGAGAGAAGATCTGGCTCAAATCGTACATCTGAACAACGCACGCTTTGCCCGGATGATAAGGGAATGTGCCGGAACCAATTTCAATGGATATATCAATGAACTGCGTATTAATTATGCGATCAAGCTGATGAAGAAGTATCCTAACTATACGATACGTGCCATAGCGGATGAGTCAGGATTTAATAGCACCCCGATCTTATATAATCTTTTTAAGAAGAAGACGGGGATGACTCCTTATGAATTTAAAAAAGCACAGGAAACATTGAGGAATTAAGCGGTTCCGTTAAACAATTTTCGATTTTTCCGGTTTATTTATCAGTAACTGAATATAAATGGAAATGATACAGGTAAGGATAAAACGGGTTTACGAAGATTTTTCAGAAACAGATGGATACAGGGTGCTGGTAGATAAATTATGGCCACGCGGAATAAAGAAAGAATGGTTGAAATACGATTATTGGGCAAAAGATATAACACCGTCCCCTATATTACGTAAATGGTTTCACGAAGATATTCCCGGACATTGGGACGATTTTGTGGTGCAGTATCAGAAAGAGCTGGACGCTTCTCCGGCAGTGGCTGATTTTCTAACTCTTATCAAGCCTCATCCTGTGGTTACTTTACTTTATGCTTCTAAAGAACCTGTGTACAATCATGCCCGAATCCTTCGCGATTATTTGGAAATGCATCTGAAAGAGTGAAATTAAAGTAATTTTTATCTGTTTACGCTTTCTGTCGTTCACTCAATTTCCTACCTTTGTCATCTAAATCAAAATCGTGTAATCATGAAGTATAAATTATTGGTTCTTGATGTAGACGGAACGCTCCTTAATGATGCGAAAGAAATTAGTAAACGTACATTGGCCGCTTTGTTGAAAGTTCAGCAGATGGGAGTACGTATCGTGCTGGCTTCCGGCAGACCGACTTATGGCTTGATGCCACTGGCCAAGATGCTCGAACTTGGAAACTATGGAGGTTTTATCCTTTCCTATAATGGTTGCCAGATTATCAGTGCGCAAAACGGTGAAATATTGTTCGAGCGTCGGATTAATCCCGAAATGTTGCCGTATCTGGAAAAGAAAGCCCGTAAAAACGGTTTTGCCATATTCACTTATCATGATGATACGATCATAACGGATTCTCCTGAAAATGTACATATCCAAAATGAAGCCCGGTTGAATAACCTGCAAATAATCAAGGAAGAAGAATTTTCTGCAGCCGTTGACTTTGCTCCTTGCAAATGTATGCTGGTCAGTGACGACGAAGAAGCATTGATCGGTTTGGAAGATCACTGGAAGAGAAGACTGAACGGAGCGTTGGATGTATTCCGTTCGGAACCTTATTTTCTGGAAGTCGTTCCCTGCTCCATTGATAAAGCCAATTCTTTGGGGGCTTTGCTGGAAGTCTTAAATATGAAGCGTGAGGAAGTGATTGCTATTGGCGACGGCGTGTGTGATGTGACTATGATTCAATTGGCAGGATTGGGTGTAGCTATGGGACATTCACAGGACTCGGTGAAAGCTTGTGCCGATTATGTGACAGCTTCGAATGAGGAAGACGGGGTGGCTGTTGCAGTGGAGAAAGCGATCCTTTCTGAAGTGCGTGCGGCCGAAATCCCCCTTGACCAACTGAATGCGCAGGCACGCCACGCGTTAATGGGAAACTTGGGAATTCAATACACATATGCCGATGAAGACCGTGTGGAAGCGACGATGCCGGTAGATCATCGTACCCGTCAGCCTTTTGGTATTTTACATGGTGGAGCTACTCTTGCGTTGGCAGAAACAGTTGCCGGACTCGGTTCGATGATCCTTTGCCAGCCGGACGAAATTGTAGTAGGAATGCAGGTCAGCGGAAATCATATATCTTCTGCGCATGAAGGAGATACGGTACGTGCAGTAGGGACAGTTGTACATAAAGGACGTTCATCCCATGTGTGGAATGTAGACGTGTTTACTTCAACCAATAAACTGGTGTCTTCCATACGGGTAGTCAACAGTGTGATGAAAAAGAGATGACCGACGAAGAAATAAGTAACTTGACAACTATTGATGCATTTATTCAGCGGAAGCAGCCATTTGCTGTTTACCGTATTCCCGGGGAGAAAGTTCCCCGTCTGTTGACACAGGCGGAAGGAGAGGTACGTCTGATATACGATCTGAAAGAACTGAATGGACAGAGAGGATTTGTCATCGCTCCGTTTCAGGTGAGTGAGAGGTGTCCGGTTGTGTTGATTCAACCCGATCAGTGGGGGCAGCCTTTACTGGTTGATGATGATACGGAAGAAGACCGCAAGGTCGCTTTGCGGATGCAAGGACAAGAATCATTCCTGACTTCTTTCACGGAGGAATATGCAGCGTGCTTTCATACCTTTATCAATGCTTTACGCGATAAGACTTTTGATAAATTAGTGCTTTCCCGTCATCTTACTATTGATAAAGTAGCAGACTTTTCTCCTTCGTCCATTTTTCGTGCGGCTTGCAAGCGTTATATTCATTCCTATATATATTTATGCTACACTCCCCAAACGGGTATTTGGCTGGGAAGTACTCCCGAAATCATTTTATCAGGTGAGAAAGATGAATGGAATACAGTTGCGCTAGCCGGAACGCAGCCTTTGCAAGATGGCAGGCTGCCGCAGGTATGGGATGAAAAGAACCGGAAAGAACAGGATTATGTAGCCTCTTACATTCGCCGCCAGCTTCTTTCATTGGGCATCCATTCTACGGAAAACGGGCCTTATCCGGCTTATGCCGGTGCCTTGTCTCATTTAAAGACAGATTTCCGCTTCTCATTGAAAGATAATAAAGGTTTGGGCGATCTTCTGAAAGTATTGCATCCGACGCCTGCCGTATGCGGTCTGCCAAAGGAAGAAGCCTATCGGTTTATATTGCAGAACGAAGGTTACGACCGGCGCTATTATTCCGGCTTTATCGGATGGCTGGATCCGGAAGGGAGAACTGACATCTACGTGAATCTGCGCTGTATGCATATCGAGGACAAACACCTCACTCTTTATGCCGGCGGCGGATTATTGGCCTCTTCGGAATTGAATGATGAATGGCTGGAAACGGAAAAGAAGTTGCAAACCATCAAACGGCTTATAACCCATTAATCATTAATCACTAATTCACTAATCATTAACCGTCATGTATACAGACAAGAAGAACATACTCCAGTTGGTTGCGTTGCTCGAGGCGCATGGGATTACCAAAGTTGTGTTGTGTCCGGGTAGCCGTAACACGCCCATCGTGCATACTTTGTCTAACCACCCGAATTTTACCTGTTATCCGGTGACTGATGAACGGAGTGCCGGTTATTTTGCCATTGGTCTTGCGTTGAATGGTGGTAAGCCTGCTGCTGTCTGCTGCACTTCCGGTACAGCGTTATTAAACCTTCATCCGGCTGTGGCGGAAGCATTTTACCAGAATGTTCCTTTAGTCGTCATTTCTGCAGACCGTCCCGCTGCCTGGATCGGACAGATGGATGGACAGACCGTTCCGCAACCAGACGTATTTCGGACGTTGGTCAAGAAATCGGTGAACCTTCCGGAGATTCACACGGAAGAAGATGAGTGGTATTGCAATCGTCTGGTGAATGAGGCTTTGCTGGAGATGACCCATCATGGGAAAGGTCCGGTACATATCAATGTACCTGTTTCCGAACCGCTGTTTCAGTTTACGGCCGATTCACTACCCGCAGTGCGTGTCATTACCCGTTATCAGGGATTGAATGTCTACGACCGTGATTATAACGATCTGATCGACCGGATGAATAAATATCAGAAGCGTATGATTATCATCGGTCAGATGAATCTTATCTATCTGTTTGAGAAAAGATATATCAAGTTATTATATAAACATTTTGCCTGGTTGACAGAACATATCGGCAACCAGACAGTTCCCGGTATTCCGGTGAAGAATTTTGATGCGGCGCTTTATGCCATGCCCGAAGAGAAGGTAGGCCAGATGGTTCCCGAACTGCTGATTACTTATGGTGGACACGTGGTTTCCAAACGGTTGAAGAAGTTCCTTCGCCAGCATCCGCCTAAAGAACATTGGCACGTATCGCCGGACGGTGAGGTGGTCGATTTGTACGGCTCATTAACTACGGTGATCGAGATGGATCCGTTCGAGTTTTTGGAGAAGATTGCCAGTCTGCTGGATAACCGGACTCCTGAATATCCACGTGTATGGGAGAATTATTGCAAGATTATCCCCGAACCGGATTTTGCTTATTCGGAGATGTCGGCTGTCGGTGCGTTGCTGAAAGCCTTGCCGGAGTCGTGCGCCTTGCATCTGGCAAACAGTTCGGTGGTTCGCTATGCGCAGTTGTATTCGATCCCTTCCACGATTGAGGTCTGTTGCAATCGGGGAACAAGTGGCATTGAAGGTTCACTGTCTACGGCAGTCGGCTATGCGGCAGCTTCCGATAAACTGAATTTTATAGCTATCGGAGATTTAAGTTTCTTCTATGATATGAATGCGTTGTGGAATATCAACGTCCGTTCTAACTTGCGTATCCTTTTATTAAATAACGGAGGAGGAGAGATTTTCCATACTTTACCGGGATTGGATATGTCGGGAACCTCACATAAATTTATTGCAGCAGTCCATAAAACGTCGGCCAAAGGCTGGGCGGAGGAACGTGGCTTCCTCTATCTGCAAGCGCAAAATGATGAAGAACTGGCTGAAGCGATGAAAACTTTCACCCAACCGCAGGCTATGGAACAGCCAGTGTTGCTGGAAGTGTTTACCAACAAAAACAAGGATGCGCGTATGTTGAAGAATTATTATCATCAATTAAAACAAAAATAGATTATGTCAACACAAAGAGAGTGGACAACCATCAGAGAATACGACGATATTCTTTTTGATTATTATAATGGAATTGCCCGCATCACAATCAACCGTGAACGTTATCGGAATGCATTTACCCCGACTACTACCGCCGAAATGAGTGATGCATTGCGTATTTGCCGTGAAGAAGCGGATATTGACGTGATTGTGATTACCGGAGCCGGAGATAAGGCATTCTGTTCGGGAGGCGACCAAAATGTGAAAGGACGTGGCGGATATATCGGGAAAGACGGTGTGCCTCGTTTGAGCGTACTGGATGTACAGAAGCAGATTCGTAGCATCCCGAAACCTGTGATTGCCGCCGTGAACGGCTTTGCCATTGGTGGCGGACATGTACTTCACGTAGTATGTGATTTATCCATTGCTTCGGAAAATGCCATCTTCGGTCAGACTGGTCCTCGTGTGGGCAGCTTTGATGCCGGATTCGGTGCGTCTTATCTGGCACGTGTGGTAGGCCAAAAGAAAGCACGTGAAATTTGGTTTCTCTGCCGGAAATACAATGCGCAGGAAGCACTGGACATGGGATTAGTGAATAAGGTGGTCCCCTTGGAACAGTTGGAAGATGAATATGTGCAGTGGGCGGAAGAAATGATGTTGCTTAGTCCGTTGGCTTTGCGCATGATTAAAGCGGGATTGAATGCCGAACTGGATGGCCAGGCAGGTATTCAGGAACTCGCGGGCGATGCAACGTTGCTCTATTACCTGACGGATGAAGCACAGGAAGGAAAGAATGCATTTCTGGAGAAACGTAAACCGAACTTCAAACAATATCCGAAATTCCCTTAAACCGATTTCACTACAGAGTAACACAGAGTTTATTTTTTCTGCAAAGCAGAACTGTAAGAGAGCTGCAGGAGAACTGCAAGAGATCTGATTACTAAAACTTCGTGGGGCTCTATGTTACTCTGTGGTGAATAGAGAATTTATTCACAATGAACTGTAAAATAGAAATCATTCCCCGGTTGCTTCATTTCAAGCAACCGGCAGGGACTTCCCGGGGAACATATACTACGCGTAAAGTCTGGTATCTTCATTTCACCTCTCCAGACTTTCCGGGCAGAGTGGGAATAGGAGAGTGTGCACCTTTGCCCGCTTTGAGTTGCGATGATCTTCCTGATTACGAAGATATATTAATGAAAGTTTGCCGGCAAGTGGAGAGAGAACAAGGAATATTGGATATGGATGGTTGGTGCGACTATCCTTCCATTTTATTTGGTCTGGAAACGGCCATCCGGCATTTCTTTGCAGGAAACTGGGCTTTATGTGATACGGCTTTCTCACGTGGAGAGACGGGGATTCCCATCAACGGTCTTATCTGGATGGGAGATTATGATTGTATGTTATCCCAGATTGAGAAAAAGATGGAAGCTGGATTCCGTTGTATCAAACTAAAGATTGGTGCTATCAACTTTGAAGAAGAGTTGGCATTGCTACGTTATATCCGTTCACATTTCTCCTCTAAGGAAATAGAGTTGCGTGTAGATGCGAATGGTGCTTTTTCTCCGGTTGATGCCATGGAAAAGCTGAAGCGTCTGTCCGAACTTGATCTGCACTCTATCGAACAGCCGATCCGTGCCGGACAATGGGAGGAAATGGCACGCCTTACTTCCGCATCTCCATTACCGATAGCTTTGGATGAAGAATTGATAGGGTACAACACGTTGGAAAGAAAACAAGAACTGCTTTCAACCATCCGTCCGCAATATATTGTTATTAAACCTTCCCTTCACGGAGGAATGTGCGGAGGGGACGAATGGATTACCGAAGCTGAAAAGCGACATATCGGCTGGTGGGTCACTTCCGCTCTGGAATCAAACATCGGTTTGAACGCTATTGCACAGTGGTGTGCAACATTCAATAATCCGTTGCCACAGGGATTGGGGACAGGATTGCTTTTTACGGATAATGTGGAAGTGCCCCTTGAAATAAGAAAAGATTGCTTGTGGTTTTGCAAAGGATAATATTTAAAGGATGATATTTAAAGGATGTTGTGATGATATTCAACCGACAACAACAATGTCTGTTACTGGACGGAAAAGAATACACTTCTGAAGATATACGTCAATTGATAGCAGGAGGAACGGAAGCTCATTCTCCTGCTTATTGGGATTTATATCTTTTCTTGAACGAATGGTTCAATGATTTTCCGGTCATTACTGTTCATACATCAGGCTCTACGGGTACACCTAAAGAACTGATGGTACGTAAGGACCGGATGATGCAAAGTGCGCGCCTGACCTGTGAGTTTCTGAATTTGAAGAAAGGTGAGTCGGCATTATTATGTATGAACCTTCGTTATATCGGTGCCATGATGGTAGTGGTACGTTCTTTGGTCGCAGGTTTGAACCTGCTTGTTCGTCCCGCTTCCGGTCATCCAATGGCCGATATAAAAGAATCTTTGAGATTTGTTGCAATGGTCCCATTGCAAGTTTATAACACATTGCAGGTTCCCGAAGAAAAAAAGCGATTAAAACAAACGGATATTCTGATTATAGGAGGCGGAGCCATCGATGAGGCTCTGGAAACGGAGATCAAACATCTTCCGACGGCGGTTTACTCCACTTATGGCATGACCGAAACCTTGTCGCATATTGCCCTTCGTCGTTTGAATGGAGCATCGGCTTCAGAACATTATTATCCATTTCCTTCAGTAAAATTGTCTTTATCCGCAGAGAATACATTAGTCATCGATGCTCCTTTGGTATGTGACGAAACATTGCAGACCAATGACATTGCACGTATCTATCCCGATGGAAGTTTTATGATTCTGGGGCGAAAAGATAATGTAATCAATAGCGGAGGGATTAAGATTCAGGCGGAAGAACTGGAGAAGTTGCTCCGACCGTTTATTCCTGTGCCATTTGTCATCACTTCTGTTCCCGACCCGCGTTTAGGGCAGGCTGTGACTTTGTTGCTGGAAGGTCAGCCGGAATTATTGGAAGGTGGTCAGCCGGACGACATTGAAGAAATCGACAATAAGCTACAATACATAGACAATAAGTTGCAGGAAATACTGGCACCTTATTATCGCCCCAAACACATATTGACAACAGAATCTATTCCGCAAACAGGAAACGGAAAAGTAAATCGTGCGGAGTGTCGTGTTTTGGCGGAGAGTCTGTTACAGTAACAGACTGGCTATTTCGGGTGAAAGCGTGATGCTTCTGTCAGTTGCTTTTTGTTTAAAATAAATTTGGTACTTTTTTCGTCTGCAAAAAACGTTTCAATATGCCGCATTTCTCTTCGGCTTACAAAGGACAAAGATAGATGTTTTGTTGGATATTCCCTAAAAGAGATAGAATTTCCAGTTTTGACATCTTAGGGGTCCCTAGAAACGATTTTCTAATTTCATTTCTCATATTCTCATAGTTGCTGTTAAATCAAAGATAATCAAATGGATATCTTATGAGAAATACTTTTTAAGATGGCATTTCTCATAAGATATTTCCAGTTTTGGCTCAAAATTCACCTTGTTCTCATAGTATTTCAGGGTATTTCTCATAGTCAGATACTATCCTTTTCCTTTTCTTGGTTGAGGATAAGCATTCGTTCCGATTGTCCCACATATTGTGGAAATACTTTCTCTTATATTATGGGAATACTTTCCCACAAAATGAGGGAATACTTTCCCAATTAACTGGGAATCTTTTCCCACAATATATGGGACAAAGGAACACTGTAAGGGGAATGTAGTTTGCAATAGGGTGTGAAGAACTTTACTACGTATATACGGGAGAATGATATTCGTGTGGCAGTAGCTTACGTACGAAAGAATAATAGAAGGAATAGTGGCAGATAGTCTTTCAGTTCATTTCGCAAAAGTTCCATTGTCTTTTGCTTGTATCGGTTGATGGACTTCACGCTAAGATTCATCTCTTCTGCAATCTCCGCATGAGTCTTACCTTCAAAGAAACTTTTCACAAAGACGGTTCGATAGTTTTCGGGTAGTTTATTCAATGTCTCATACAACATCCTGTATAATTCATCAAGCGTATATACACTATCCGCCTCTGTTTCGTAAATAGGAGCTTTCTTCTGAATGATTTCCGCATAGTTCCATTCATATTCCTGATGTTTCAGGTAATTCAGGCAGTTATTTTTTACGCACATTTTGATGTATCCTAATGCTGTGTCCGATTGCAGATCGAAGGATTCCGTTCCGAGCTTGTCCCATATCGAGGTGAATACATCCGAAACAATGTCTTCACGTGTATCTTTATCATCAATAAATCTTTTTGCATACAGACAGAAAGGAGCGTAATATTCCTCATAGAGTTGTTTGAAAATCTGCTCTTTACTGTGTTGTAAGTGTGATAATTCCATTTCTTCTTAGATTAGATATAAGTATTATTGATACTGCAAATATATAATAAGAAAGCAACTTCAGGGCTATTTTGAACTTTTTTTTTAATTATGATGAAAAAAACGCCATTTGCCTGTCCCTTTCTGATAGCATCAATTGTACTATTAGTGTAATTGCAATTATAAATATGATTTTGAACGAGAATATGGAAAATCTGAACCCTGAATCATTACTCCGGAAAGCGCAAGCCTTGGGAGATGATATTAAAGAGATGGAAGCTATTAATGTAGCTCGGGCCTATAACCGGGCACAAATGAAGATTAAGTCAGCTAAAAGAAAACAAGTGTATCATCAATTGATGAGATATGCGGCTTTTTTGACTCTGCCATTATTGCTGACATCGTTGGTGTTAGGATATCTATATTTTCATGAACCGGAACAAGATGACAGATATGCCGAAATTACGGCAGCTACAGGTTCTGTTATTCGTTTCGAGCTTCCCGATCATTCAGTTGTTTGGTTGAATGCCGGTAGTACTTTACGTTATCCTACTGTTTTTCGTAAAGATAATCGTAATGTAGATTTGAGAGGTGAAGCCTATTTTGATGTTCAGGCTGATCGTGAGTGTCCATTTTATGTAAATACTCCGAATGGGTTGAGCATATATGTGTATGGTACAAAATTTAATGTGTCCGCGTATGAAGATGATGATATTATAGAAACAGTTTTGGAAAAAGGTAAAGTAAATGTGATATCCCCCGACCGGCAGACTATTACTCAATTGACTCCCGGTGAACGTTTGCTTTACGATAAACACAGTCAGAAATTGGTTAAAAATAAGGTGGACGTTTATGAGAAGGTAGCCTGGAAAGATGGTAAACTTATATTCCGCAATACTGCATTGGAAGATATTTTCAAGCGTTTGGAACGGCATTTCAATGTTGAAATCCAGTTTTCTAATAAATCAGGAAAAGAATATAAGTATCGGGCTACTTTCCGGAATGAAACTCTGCCACAGATTCTGGATTATCTGTCTAAATCCGCTACATTGAAATGGAGGACAGAAGAACCGGAACAACAAACCGATGATACATTCACAAAGAAAAGAATTATAGTAGATTTACATTAATAACTTTAAAAATATAATAGCCAATGAGATAGCACAAAGACGACAAAAAAAGGAAGAAAGCTGCTACCAACAGCTGTCTTCCTCCGATTTTTAAGATTCACGGTCCAAAGTTTCGCAAACGACAACCGGAATCGACCATAGTTCATTATAGTAATAAACTCTAGTTAACCGCAAATGTATGAAAAAAAATCATTCATTTATTGCATCATGTTCTAAATATGCTTTAAATTTAAAACTTCCTTTAGTTATGAGGATTAGTCTAATACTGCTTTTTGCTGTGGTATTACAGCTATCAGCCGAAAATGGGTACGCCCAGCGAACACGGATTCCTATTTCTATGAATAACGCTTCGATAGAACAAGTGCTGAATAAAATAGAAGAAATATCAGATTTTGTCTTTTTATACAATGACAAGACCATTCAGACAAATCGTATTGTTTCAGTTCGAAATACGAATGGGAAAATTATGGATATTTTGGATGAAGTATTCCGAGGTACTAATATTGTTTATACAGTGGTAGACAAGCAAATTATTTTGTCTACAAATAAATTAGATGTAGTTGCACAAAATCCTTCTTTTCCATTGAAGGGGGTTGTGAAAGACGTGAAAGGAGAACCTCTGATTGGGGTGAATGTCAAAGTTAAAGGAGCAGGTAAAGGTACTATTACCGATTTTGACGGAAAATTCATCTTGCAAGTAGTAAAAGGGGATATTCTTGAAATCTCTTATGTTGGCTACGTTTCTCAATCGATTAAAATATCCGATAGTAAGGCTTTGGATATCGTACTTACTGAAGATACAAAAGTGTTGAATGAGGTGGTGGTGACAGCTTTGGGACTCAAAAGGGAAACTAAATCATTGACTTATAATGTACAGCAAGTCAGTTCGGATGAGATCACGAAAGTGAAGGATGTGAATATGATGAACAGTCTGGCCGGAAAGGTAGCTGGTGTGAGTATCAATTCAAGCTCAGCAGGTATTGGTGGTGGTGCTCGTGTTGTAATGCGTGGTACAAAATCCATTTCCGGAAATAACAATGCATTGTATGTTGTAGATGGAGTTCCTTTGCCAAGTTCATATGGAACACAACCTGGTGGGCGTTATGAAGGAGCAGGACAATCAGGTGATGGCATTTCTTACTTTAATTCGGATGATATTGAATCTATTTCAGTTTTAAGTGGTTCTGCTGCCGCTGCTTTGTATGGTTCTGCTGCTGCTAATGGGGTTGTTTTGATAACTACCAAAAAAGGCGCGGCTGGAAAGACAAGTGTCAGCTATAATAATAATTCTACTTTCTATTCTCCGTTTGTAATGCCAAAATTTCAAAATTCTTACGGTTCAGAGCCTGGGGAATGGTTTAGTTGGTCATCTAAGTTAGATACTCCTTCCAGCTACGATGTGAATGACTTTTTCCAGACAGGGTATAATGTAGCCAATACGGTGAGTCTGACGACAGGAAATGATAAAAATCAGACTTATGTTTCTGTCGGAACAGTAAATGGTAGAGGTATCATTCATAATAATGATTTAGATCGCTATAACTTTTCAGCACGTAATACGGCTTCTATGTTGAATGATAAATTGCATTTGGATGTTAGCTTTATGTATTCTAATGTAAAAGAGCAAAATATGCTGGCACAAGGTGAATATGGTAATCCTTTAGTTCCGGTTTATTTGTTTCCCCGTGGAGAAGATATCGAAAAATATCGTTATTATGAGCGTTATGACATAGAACGTAATATAGATGTACAATATTGGCCTTTGGGCGAAAATGGACTTTCTATGCAGAACCCTTATTGGGTGACTGATCGTAATATGTATATTAATAAAAAAGACCGTTTCTTGACATCTGCTTCTTTGAAATATGAGATAACTAATTGGTTGAATGTATCTGCACGTGCAAAAATGGACAGAGATATCGTGCATAATGAGCGTAAAATGTATGCGTCGACTTTGACCGTATTAGCAGAAAATTCAGATAAAGGAGCATATATTGAAACAGAGCAGAATGTTACTCAGTACTATGCAGATGTAATGGCGAATGTAAATAAATATTTTGCTGATGATAAATGGAATGTTACGGCTACACTTGGTGCTAGTTTATTGGACCTAAACAGTAGAACATTGACTTTAGGAGGAGGATTGTTGACTGTTCCTAATAGATTTACAGTAAATAATATCGACACTAGCGGTAAGCTGACTTATCGCAGAGGCAACTATCACGATCGGACAAACTCTTTATTCGCTACGGCTTCTGTTGGATATAAAGGAATGGTGTATGTAGACGGTGCTTTGCGTAGTGACTGGCTTTCTGCTTTAGCTGGAACAAAGCATAAATCTATTCTTTATCCATCAGTAGGAGCTTCGGCTATATTGACGGATGCGTTTAATATAAAATCAGATATTCTGTCTTATGCAAAGATTCGCCTTTCTTATAGTGAGGTGGGAAATGCACCGTCTCGTTTTTCAGCGATAACGACCTATTCTGTATATGGTGGATTGACTACTACATCGTATTTCCCAATTAAAGATCTTAAACCGGAACGTACATATTCATGGGAAACCGGTCTTAATTTAGCGTTATTTGAAAATAAATTGACTTTAGATGCTACTGTTTATAGGTCATATACTAAAAATCAATTGTTTAGTCCGGAAATCTCTACTACTACGGGGTATTCCAGTATCTATGTTAATGCTGGTAAGGTAACTAATGAAGGTATCGAATTGGCACTAGGATACAAGCAGAAAATTGGACAGGTAGATTGGAAAACTACATTACTTTGGTCTTTAAATAGGAATAAAGTAAATCAATTACTCCCCGAATATACAAATGATGAATTGGGAGTGACTGTTCGTTTGGATGAAATGGATGTTTATTCGATGGGTGGAGCAAAGAAACGCTTGACAGTTGGTGGTTCGATGGGCGATTTGTATGCAAATATATTGCGTACGGATGAACATGGGCATATTTGGCTGGATTCAAAGTCGAATACTATACAAACGGAAAAAAACAACTATATTTATGTGGGTAATACTAATCCTAAATATGTGCTAAGTTGGCGTAATGAATTCTTTTGGAGAGGAATCAGTTTGGGGTTCATGATTAATGCTCGAGTTGGAGGTAGAGGCGCTTCTGCTACTCAGGCTGTACTAGACTATTACGGGGTGTCGGAAACTTCTGCAAAAGCGCGTGATAATGGTGGAGTTTTAGTTAATGGTTATAAATATGATGCACAGAGTTGGTATCAGACGGTAGGCGGAAACGGTGTTGATTTTGTAGGCTCTTGCTATATATATGATATGACAAATGTACGCCTCGGAGAACTTAGTATCGGATATGATATTCCCATTAATAAATGGTGCAAGTTTATTAAAGAATTAAATGTTTCATTGGTTGGGCGCAATTTGTTGATGATTTATTGCAAAGCACCGTTTGATCCTGAAACAACGGCCGGAACGGGAACTTATAATCAAGGAATGGATTATTTTATGCAACCTAGTTTACGTTCTATGGGATTTTCCGCAAAAGTAACTTTCTAATATATGTTTGAATATGAAAATATCTAAATATCTAAACTTGAAAAGTTTCCTTTGTTTTTGGGGGACTGTAGTTTTAGCAACAAGTTGTACGAGTAGTTTTGAAGAATATAATACGAATCCGGATGAGGTAACTGCAGAAATGGCTGATTGGGATAATGCGAGAACAGGATCGTTCTTTTTACAAATGCAGCGTAATGTAATACCTATTGAAGAGGCATCTGTTTATCAGGTTGTGGAAGTTGTGACTGGGGATGGATTTGTGGGCTTTTTTGGTTCTCCCAATCCGAATATCAATTCAGCGGGACGCTATAGCTGGAGTGGTAACCGTAATTGGCCGGGAATGATGTTTACTAGTGCTTATAGAGATGTAATGAATGCTTGGCGTGAGCTGAAGACGGCTATCAATAATGATAGTGACCCGCGATATGCTGTTGTGCAAATTTTGAAAATAGCCAATATGCATCGAGTAACAGATACTTATGGTCCTATTCCATATTTGAAATTTGGAATAGATAAAGAAGTAGCCTATGATACCCAGAAAGATATTTATTATAGTTTCTTTGATGAATTGGAAGCTGCGGTCAACATTTTGGACATACCAGCTACTAATGGCGACTTAATTTTTACAGATTGGGATTGCGTATTTCGTGGAGATGTTAAACAGTGGGTGAAATTTGCAAATTCTTTACGGCTACGTTTAGCTATGCACTTGTCTAATATTGATCCAGATAAAGCAAAAGAAGAGATACAGAAGGTGATGAAAGCTCCTCACGGCTTTTTGACGGAAAAGACAGACATTGTGGAATTGAGGCATATTCATCCAATTGCTACATATGAAAGTCCTCTTTATGTGATTGATGGTTGGAATGATATTTTAATGGGGGCTACTATTGATGCTTATATGAATGGATATGAAGATCCTCGCCGAGATGCTTATTTCAGGCGGACTTCGGATAATAAATTCCGTGGAGTACGTGCTGGAATGCCGGCTACTATTTCTATGGATGCATATACAAAAGATAATTTGTTCTCACATCCGGTTGTAAGTGCTACAGGAAATATAGTCTGGATGCGTGCTTCTGAAACTTGTTTTCTTAAAGCGGAAGCTGCAGTGCGTTGGCCTGATTTGGAACTAGGAGGAAGTGCAGCAGAGTTTTATGATCAAGGTATTCGTCTTTCTTTTGAAGAACATTCTATTTCTGGAGCTGATGATTATTTGAAGTCTACCAAGATTCCAGCTCAATATGAAGATAAGCTTAATAGTTTATATTCTGCTAATAGTCCGAGTTCTATAACAATACCTTGGAATGAACAAGATGATAAAGCTATGAAGATAGAAAGGATTATCACTCAAAAATATATAGCTTTGTTTCCTGTGGGACAAGAGGCTTGGACGGATTTTCGTCGTACAGGTTATCCAAGAGTATATCCAGTGATAGAATGTGAAAATTCAAATGTAGACTTGAATACACAAATTCGTCGTTTACCTTATCCGGTATCAGAATATGATACGAATAGAAAAGCGGTGGAAGCTGCAAGAGTACTTTTGGAAGGACCTGACAATCCAGGTACGAGAGTTTGGTGGGATAAAAACAGTAATAATTAGATTTAATACAATATTTATGAGAACAGTTATAATATATTTGTGGATAACTTGTATAGCTATGGCTTTGGGATTTCATGCCTGTGATTCAGAAATAGAATCTGTAAGCATACAAAACCCTTTGCGTGCTGATGAACAGTATTATGAAAATCTTCGAAATTATAAGAAAAGTGATCATGCTATTTGTTTTGGTTGGTATTCAGCATATGTAAATGGAGATTCTCCATCTATGGGGAATCATTTTGAGGGATTACCGGATAGTATGGATATAGTTAGTTTGTGGATGGGAATTCCAGAAGGGAAGATGCTGGAAGAAATGTATGAAGTTCGTAAGAAAAAAGGAACTCGCTTCGTTTTATGTTCTTTTTGTAAAATTGGAGATGAATATCCACATACTGACGAGGGGTTAGAGGATTTTGCAATGTATTTTGTTAATAAAATAAATCAGTATGATTTGGATGGATTAGATATAGACTATGAGCCTGGCCAAGATTGGGTAACAGGAGAAGTTATGATGAAGTTTGTCAAAATACTAGGGCAATACATTGGTCCTCAATCAGGAACAGGGAAACTTCTAATAATGGATTATGTATCGGGAGCAGGTCCTTTAAAACCGACTGCTGAAATAGAAAAATATGTGGATTATTTTGTCTGCCAAACATATAAAACAACTACAGCTAAGAAGTTACAAGAAACTTATGATTATATAAGTAGTTGGTGTCCTCCTAAGAAATGGGTGGCTACAGAATGGATTGGTGAATATTGGCAGAATGGCGGATTACCATTTACGGAGAATGACGGTAACACTGTAGACTCATGGGGAAATCCATTGTATTCTGCAATTGGTATGGCCCGTTGGAATCCCAAACAAGGGCGTAAAGGCGGATTTGGTGGATATTACTTTGATTATGAGTACAATACAACTCGTCCTGCAAATCAAAGTATTGGAGATAAGGAGGATAAGCCAATTCCATATTATAGCTTAAGACGTGGGATACAGGAACAGAATCCAGCTGTTAGATAATTTATTAAAATCATGTAAACGTATATGTTTATGAAAAGAATATTATATTTAAGTTGTATTTATCAACTTCTTCTTGTATGTGCAATTATTGTTGTTTCATGTGGCAATGAAGAAGTGTATGATATTTATGGTGGAACAGAAAATAAAGTATACATTCCAGATCCAGGTTCTACGGTTTTAGAGGTGCTTCACACTCCCGTTTCTAGCGTTGGAGATGTGAAAATGAAAGTATCAGTTCATTGTACTAATAAAGCTAATGGGGAAATTCAAGCAGTTTTTGCAGTAGATAATACTTTAGTTGAAGATTATAATATAATTCATGAGACGGATTATGCTGCTGTACCGATTGAGATACTAGATATGAAAAATCCTATTTTAGTTATTGCTTCTAATGCTATGGCTGCAAAACAAGAAATGGAAATATCTATAGCGGAAGAGAATCTAGCTTTATTGAAAAATGCCGATCGTTATTTAATCCCAATAAGGTTAAAAGAAGTGTTGGGAAATGCAACTTTAAGTACTACTACTAGTAATGTAGTGTATATAAGTATAGAAGTTACAACTGTAGAAGGAAATTATCAGGAAGGAGTTACGTTGGAAGATATTCATGCCAATTTTATAGCTGATGATATTCGTAGTGGGTGGGAGGCCGAACTATCAGGTTTGAACATTTCACAGACTAATGGCCCTGCAAAGTTGTTTGATGGTATAACAAATGTTTATCAGCACAGGTGGTGGTTTGAGAGTAAGTCATCTCCTGTCGATGTAATCGTAGATATGCAGAAAGTGTATGATGATATTATTGGGTGTCGTCTGATTGGAATTGCAAAAGGTGTGGAAGTTAATGTTAGTGTGGATAAAGAGACTTGGACAAAAATTGGAACAACTATATCTACTAGTCCGGATATTGTATTTTATATTCCTGTACAATTACGTTATGTGAAATTTACATTCCCGATAGTTGAGTCTTGGAGTATTTTCGGTGGCGTAACTAAGAAAGCGGGAGGTACTATTCATGAATTTTATGCTTGTACAAAAAAATAAATAGAAATTGTGATGAAACATAGAATAATTTATATAGTTATGCTCTTTACTTTGTTTGGATGTAAAGAGATGGTTGAATGTGGAGATGGAATATTGATGACAGGAACTGCATCTAATAATCTTGTGAAATTTCCAATCGATGAACAGGATATGTATACTATATCTGTAACATCTACGGCATGTGTAGAAAGTGATGTGAAAGTTCATATTGCAATAGATACAGATTTGGTAGAAGAATATAATAGGGATATGGGAACAATATTTTATCCAGTGCCTGATGAAGTGTGTACATTAGATAATAGTGATGTTGTAATATCTGCAGGGCAGGCCGTTTCTTCAGCTGCAACAATCTCGATACTTGCAGATAAGAGAGATTTATTGGTTGAAGGACGTTCATATTTACTTCCTGTAACAATTTTGCATGTAGATGCAGGATTACCTGTAATAGAATCGGGGCGTACCATATTTTTAAAACTTTCTAAGAGTGTATATTTTTCGGCTCCTTATGTAGGAACTACTAATACAACAAAAAAATTTGAATTTGATAATCCGGCAGAACCTATGACTCAATATACTTGGGAGCTAAAGTTTAAAGCGGAGAATTTCAAAAGAAATAGTGCGAATGAGCCAATTCGTATCGGTAGTTGGTATAATAATATGCTACGTTTTGGTGAAGGAGGGGCTTCAACTAATATTTTGGAAGTATATGCAGGTACAGAAAAAAAACTGATTGCTAATACTCAATTTACACCCGGAGTTTGGTATATGCTTTCAGTCGTTAATGATGGGCGAACACTGACGTTATATGTTAATGGTGAGAAAGATAACTCAAGGACAGTGTCCACGGATGAATATGTGTTTAGTTATTATGACGTTGGGATGACGGAAAGTTTGTATCAGGCTAGGCAGCTTTTTCATGGATGGTGTGGAGGAATACGTATTTGGAGTAGAGCTCTTTCACAGCGTGAAATCAAGAATAATTTGTGTAGTGTTGATCCTGATGCGGTCGGATTAGAGGCCTATTGGCCGATGAATGAAGGAAGTGGGGATGTTTTTCGAGATATGTCTCCCAATCAACGGCATTTAGTATATGAAAAAGAAGGAGTGGTTGAATGGACGGAAGTTAATAATAAATGTGTTGAATAGATATATGTAGTTAGATTTCATTAAATCATGCTTGAATATTTAATCGGATATTTCTTTAGGATTATCTTTTGAAAGTTTATGAAAAAGGAAATAGCATTATTATTATTTGGTTTTGTTTTGCTGGGTAATCTTATTGCCCAGCAAACGCAAAACAAATGTAGTTTTTTGCATTTCGATAATACAACTTGGGATGTTGGACATGTTTCCGAAAATATGGGAAAATTAACACATAACTTTTGTTTTGTTAATAATCATTCTCAATCGGTTACAATAGAACGGATTGTGTCTACTTGTGGATGTGTAGTAGCATCATACACAAAAAAAAGGATATTGCCTGGTGAAAAAGGATTTATTAAGATTACTTTTGATCCCCGTGGACGTATGAATTATTTTTCAAAAAGTATTCGAGTTATTTGCGGAAAGGGAATAAGTACGAATTACTTACGTGTCACCGGATTTGTAGATCCTATTCCCGATTTGGAGAAGGATTTCCCATATTCATTGACAGATGGAGTTGCGATTGAGCAATTAGTACTTTCTTTTCAGAATGTTCAGCAGAATATGATATCTAAAGAAATAAAAACTAAAATTTATAACCATTCAAATCAGCGTGTACTTCTGTCTTATATCATTGAAAATGAGAGTGGTTGTCTTCAGGTGGATATGCCTAAAAAGATTGAAGCAAAAGATGTGGCAACAATACGAACTGTTGCCACTATACCTCGAAATTATTATGGCTCTTTCAATGATAGAATAGTACTTTTAGTAAACGGAAAACGTACAGAAGCACTTGAAGCATATGGTACAGGTGTAGATGATATGCGGGGAGTGAGTTTACTAAACGGTCCAAAACTGAAACTTTCTTCTCATACTTTTGAATTGGGTACATTGAAATCTGGCGTTCGGATAACTCGTGCAGTACACATTATAAACACAGGAAAGTCACCTTTGATTGTTCGTAAATTGGAATGTGGGGAAGATGTGGTAGCGGATGTTCATAAAGAAATGGTATTAAGACCGGGAGAAACAAGGGAAATTGTATTTGTTGTTACTCCCCGTAAGGCTAGTCGATTGAAAGCGGATGTAAAGCTGATAAGTAATGATCCTGGAAGTCCGGTACGGATGATACGTTTCACAGGGATAGTAGGTGGGACTCAATGAATGAAATGATTGTTCATTGGGGTATTTTTAATGGGTTATACTAAAACAATGATTATGAACAGGATTTTCTTATTTATTATTTTGTGCTTGCTTCCTTTATGTCTGAATGCTACATTTAGAGGAAAAGTCTATGTGGATTCTAATAGAAACGGGCAATATGACAAAGGAGAAAAGGTGCTTAAAGGGGTAATGGTTTCAGACGGTCTGAATGTTACAAAAACAGCTGTTGACGGGACATATTCTCTGCCGGGACACTCGAAAGTTGAATTTCTCTTTATAACAACCCCTTCCGGGTATCAGACAAACTATAAACATTATTATCGCGTTACAAATGATAGGGAAGGATATGATTTTGGCGTTTTCCCTTTGCATTCCGCTGTTATAGCTTCCGATAGCAGTCATTCTTTTGTGCATATATCCGATACGGAAATCTCTTCAAAGGAGGGACAAAATGTTTGGCTTGCTAATGTACGCGACTATGCGATAAATGAAAAGGCTGCTTTTATAATTCATACAGGTGATCTCTGTTATGAAGCCGGGATGAAAGCGCATCTGCCTATGATGAACTCTGAGAATATGGGAGTTCCGGTTTTTTATTGTATAGGTAACCATGATTTGGTGAAAGGTAAATCCGGCGAGGAGTTGTATGAAAGTATTTATGGTCCGGTCTATTATTCTTTTGATGTAGGCAATGTCCATTATATTGTTACTCCGATGCTCGGGGGAGATTATCGTCCGGGTTATACGAAAGAGGAAGTTTACCGATGGTTGAAGAATGATCTGGCACAGATTCCTGCGGGGAAACCAATTGTCGTGTTCAGTCATGACTTGTTAACGAAGGATGATAAATTTATTTATGGTATCAATGACCGGGAGTTCATAGACCTGGATAACTATAATCTGAAAGCATGGATTTATGGACATTGGCATATCAATCATATCCGGAAGCATCAGAGTGCAGTCAGCATTTGTACTTCAACGCCGATTCGGGGAGGAATTGACCATGCGGCGGCAGCTTTCCGTGTTATAAAGGTTGACCGTAAAGGAGCATTGACTTCTACATTACGTTATACTTATATCAATAAGCAGGTGCAGATTGCTTCCATTCAGAATGGAGAAGTTCCCTTGTTGAAAAATGGGAATATTCCTTTGTCGGTAAATGCTTATCATACTGTTTCGCCTGCTCGTGAAGTTGTATATAGTTGTTGGGTGGACGGGCAGAAAATTATCAATGGCCGACCTTTGCACCAGAAAACTGACTTTAACTGGTTTGGGGAGATTGTTTTGCCGGATAAGTGCAAGGGCAGACAGGTTGCAGTGGAAGTTGAGGCTCGATTCACCAATGGAGAAGTGGCGGAAACACGGGAAACCTTTGTTTGTCCGGTAACAAGAATAACAACTGGAAAAGTGAAAGGGGACTGGAACAATTTATTGGGGAATCCGGAACATATAGGTATTAGTAAGGATACATTGTCCGCTCCTTTCTCTTTATTATGGACCCAAAATGTCGGTTCGAATATCTATATGACCTCTCCTGTCATATATCGTGGCAGAGTGTACATTGCTTCTGCGGATGAAAATGCATCGGGGAAGTCTGCTATCGTTGCAATGGATGCACTTACTGGTGTGGTTTGTTGGAAGTACCCTGTGAGTTCGTCCGTTAAGAATAGCATTGCTGCTACTCAAGGACTTGTCTTTGCACAGGATGTAGACGGGCATTTGTATGCGGTTGATGCGTCGGCGGGACAACTGATTTGGGAGAAACAACTGGATGTTATGGGAGTACCGGCATTGAATGATGGTCTGGTGGTTTCGGGCGATACGGTTTTTGCCGGTTCCGGTGAGGGACTTTGTGCTGTGGAAGCAAGTAGCGGACGGGAATATTGGAAGAATACTTCGTGGAAACAGGGTGAAGGAACAACAGCTACTTTGTCTTCAGGCACAGGAGTGCTAGTGGGTAGCGTACAATGGGATGCTTTATATGGCAATGATATCCGTACGGGGAAACTACTTTGGAGAGTGGAGAAAGAGGGCGTCCGTAACCGGGCTTCATCTCCGGCCATACACGGCGGAGTAATGTATCTCCTTTCCAACAGTTCTTTGTTTGTCATGTCTGTCCACACAGGGCAGATTCTGGCAAAGAAGAAATTGCCTTATTCAGTGGATGTCACTTCAACTCCGTTAGTGACTGAAGATGCCATTATCTTTGGAACAGCACGGAACGGAATGGTTGCATTAGACCGGGAAAATCTGGAAAGACGCTGGAATTATATGACAGGAGATGCGCTTATCTATACTTCACCTTATGTTTGTACTCCGGCTTCACAAATAGAAAGCAGCCCGGTAAAATCAGGAAAACTAGTACTATTCGGTGCTTCGGATGGAGCTTTTTATGCGCTCGACTGTGCAGACGGTAATTTGTGTTGGAAACACTCGGTAGGTGCACCTGTTATGAGTACGGTGGCAGTGTCGGGCAATATGATGTTCGGGGCTGATTATGCCGGCAATGTATATGGATTTGTATCAAAAGAATGAGAATAAAAGGAATATTTAATAGTAGAAAAAAATGTTTGGAAGAATTATAATACTTTTTATGGTTGTGTGTATGGCAGCTTGTACTTCTCCGGAGAAGCCGGTAAGGTTTGCCATTGTATCTGATCTGCATGCAGAGGACGTGCCGGACGGGAAAGAACGATTAGATTCGTTTATAACTGCCGCTTCTTGTGCAGATGTGGATTTTATTATAGAGTTGGGGGACTTTTGTCGTTTGGATAGTGTAAGCCAGCCCTATTTGAATATTTGGGATAGGTTTTCGGGTGATAAATATCATGTTATAGGTAATCATGATATGGATAAATATGCTCCGGAGGAATATGTGGAAGGGATGGGAATGCCGGGACGTTACTATTCTTTCGATTCTGGAAACTTCCATTTTATTGTATTGGATGGTAATAACTTGTATGATGGAAAAGAGTACCGGCACTATGCGAAAGCAAATTATTATGTGGATGCCAGTATGCGCGCTTTTATAGATCCGGAACAAATGGAATGGCTTAAATGTGATTTGGAAAAAACAGAGAAGCGTTGTGTGATTTTCTCACATCAGAGTATTGATGCTGTTGTGAAGAATGGAGATAAAGTACGGCAGATTTTGGAAGATGAGAATCGGCGGGCCGGATTTAAAAAGGTTGTGTTGGCTTTTAGCGGTCATAATCATAGCAATTACACAAAAGTAATAAATGGTATTACGTATATGCAAATGAATAGTGCTTCCTATGTTTGGATTGAACAACCTTCAATGACGGAGAAACGTTATCCGGAAGAAATCAATCAGAAATATTCTTTGATGAAATACTCGATAACTTATGATGCTCCGTTGTATGCTTTGGTGACATTGACGAGTAAAGGGGCGGAAGTGAAAGGAAAAAAGGCTAAGTTCATGCCACCTACTCCCGAAGAGTTGAACTTGAAAGACTCGTTGGATGGATTTCCGTTGGTTTCTGTTATAGAAGATGCGGACATCGAATTTTAGTTGACACATATATGAATCTTACAACTTATTTGATTAAATATGAAAAGAACAATTATCATTCTTAGTATGCTATTGTTGGCGTGCTATGGGTATGCACAGATTGTATATTATGATGCCTCGGTTTTTCCGTTGTTAGGAAAAGTTGTTGATAACGGAGGCCCAAGATATGAAAGATTACCGGATTCATTGAAGAATATATTACGTACTCCACTTTGGAATTTAAGCCGTAATTCGGCAGGAATGGCAATACGTTTTCGAAGTAACTCCACAAGGATTGCAGTGAAGTGGGAAGTGCTTTTTAATAACCATATGAATCACATGACTGACGTGGGAATAAAAGGTCTCGATCTTTATAGTTTAGAGGAAAATGGTATTTGGCGTTTTGTTAACAGTGCCCGTCCTACACAGAAAGAGAATCAGACAACGATTATAGCCAATATGGTACCCAAAGAAAGAGAGTTTATGCTCTATCTGCCGCTTTATGACGGAATTGATTCTTTGGCAATCGGTGTTGATTCATTGTCTGCCATAAACCGACCGGCAACAAACTATCCGGTTCGTGAGAAACCTGTTGTGTTTTATGGAACCAGTATTTTGCAAGGTGGTTGCGCTTCACGGCCGGGAATGGCACATACAAATATAATATCAAGAAGATTGAATCGCGAATGTGTCAATTTTGGATTTAGCGGTAATGCTTTGCTTGATCTGGAAGTGGCAAAAGTGATGGCGGAAATAGATGCCGGTGTTTTTGTGTTGGATTTTGCACCAAATGCTTCTGTGAAACAGATAAAGGAAAGAATGGTAACTTTTTATCAGATAGTCCGTGCCAAGCATCCGCAGACTCCGGTTCTTTTTGTAGAGGATCCGGTTTTCACTCATGTCCTGTTTGATCAGGAAATTGCTCGTGAGGTAGAAGAGAGGAATCAGGCTTTAAATGAGATTTTTGGTACATTGAAGAAAAACGGCGAGAAAAACATTTATTTAATACCTTCTTCAGAAATGTTGGGAAAGGATGGAGAAGCTACTGTTGATGGGGTACACTTCACTGATTTGGGAATGATGAGATATGCAGACTTACTTTGTCCTATTATAAAAAGGTTCATTGCATTATGACACATCGATTATATGTTTTTATATTCATTTTATGGGTGAGCGTTCAAATTTTTGCCCAATCCTCTTTACCGTCTTATAAGAATCCGGGTCTGTCTGTTGATTTAAGGGTGGCTGATTTGTTGTCACGTATGACTTTAGAAGAGAAGGTCGGTCAATTACTTTGTCCTCTGGGGTGGGAGATGTACGAAATAAAGGGAAATGAGGTTTATCCTTCCGGGAAGTTCAAGCAACTTGTCAAGGAAAGGAATGCAGGAATGCTTTGGGCGACTTATCGTGCAGACCCATGGACAAAGAAAACATTATCGAGTGGATTAAATCCTGAATTGGCAGCGAAAGCAGGAAATGCATTGCAAAAATATGTGATGGAGAATACCCGTTTGGGAATCCCGATGTTTCTAGCGGAAGAAGCCCCTCATGGGCATATGGCAATTGGTACTACTGTTTTTCCTACGGGTATAGGAATGGCGGCATCATGGTCTCCGGAATTGATAAAAGAAGTAGGGCAGGTCATAGCTAAAGAGATTCGTTCTCAAGGCGGGCATATAAGTTACGGGCCTGTGCTTGATTTAACTCGTGATCCCCGTTGGTCTCGTGTGGAAGAAACATTTGGAGAAGATCCGGTGTTGAGTGGCGTTTTAGGAGCAGCTATGGTCGAAGGTTTAGGAGGAGGTGATTTATCGCAGAAGTACGCTACCATAGCGACGCTGAAACATTTTCTGGCATATGCTGTGCCGGAGGGTGGACAAAATGGTAATTATGCATCAGTAGGTATTCGGGATTTGCATCAGAACTTTCTTCCTCCTTTTCATAAGGCGATAGATGCAGGAGCATTATCAGTCATGACCTCATATAACTCAATAGATGGCATTCCATGTACGTCGAATCATTATTTGCTGACTCAATTGTTGCGTAATGAGTGGAAATTTCGTGGTTTTGTTGTGTCCGATTTATATAGTATTGAGGGCATTCATGAAAGTCACTTTGTAGCTCCGACAAAAGAAAAAGCTGCGATAAGCGCTGTTATGGCGGGCGTTGACGTTGACCTAGGGGGAGATGCCTATACTAATCTTTGTCATGCAGTTCAGACCGGGCGAATGGACAAAGCGGTGATTGATACTGCTGTTTGCCGGGTGTTACGGATGAAATTTGAGATGGGGTTGTTTGAGCATCCTTATGTGGAACCGAAGGTTGCGAAAAAAATAGTACGCAGTAAAGAACATATCAGTTTGGCACGTAAAATGGCACAAGCCTCTATTACATTGCTCAAAAATGAAAATTCAATTCTGCCTTTAAACAAGAAAATAAACAAAGTGGCAGTTATTGGTCCTAATGCCGACAATCGGTACAATATGTTAGGAGACTATACCGCTCCTCAGGCAGACAGTAATGTGAAAACTGTACTTGATGGAATAATAGCTAAACTATCTCCTTCGCGTGTGGAATATGTGAAAGGTTGCGCTATCCGTGATACTGCTGTGAATGAAATAAAACAGGCAGTTGACGTTGCGCGTTGTGCTGAAGTTGTCATAGCAGTGGTGGGCGGTTCCAGTGCCCGTGACTTTAAAACGAGTTATAAAGAAACAGGTGCAGCAGTAGCTGAACAGGGTAGCATTAGTGATATGGAATGTGGTGAAGGATTCGATCGTGCAACTTTGTCATTGCTTGGCAGACAGCAAGAATTATTGGAAGCCTTGAAGCAAACGGGAAAGCCATTGATTGTAGTTTATATCGAAGGTCGTCCGTTAGAGAAAAACTGGGCTTCGGAATATGCAGATGCATTATTAACGGCCTATTATCCGGGACAGGAAGGTGGAAATGCGATAGCCGATGTCTTATTTGGAGATTATAATCCTGCCGGACGTTTGCCAATATCTGTTCCCCGGTCAGTAGGGCAGATTCCGGTATATTATAATAAGAAAGCTCCCCTCAACCATGATTATGTAGAAATGTCAGCATCGCCCATCTATACTTTTGGTTACGGGATGAGTTATACCACTTTTGAATATTCAGATTTACAAATAGTACAGAAAGGCCCTTATTGTTTTGAGGTTTCATTTAATGTGAAAAATACAGGGAAGTATGACGGGGAGGAAGTGGCACAACTTTATATAAGGCATAAATATGCGTCAGTTGTCCAGCCAATGAGGCAGTTGAAACATTTTAAACGTTTTCCTTTAAGAAAGGGAGAGGAAAAGTCTATTATCTTCACTTTGGCAGAAGAAGACTTATGTATTATAAACCAAGATGTGGAACGAACTGTTGAGGCAGGAGTTTTTCAGATAATGATCGGTAGTTCTCCGGATGATATTAGATTAAATGGATTATTTTCAGTTGAATAGGTCTCATCTTATGAAAGCTGTAGTTCACTTTTATAATCTCTGATAAATAAGAGGATATACCGGAAAGTGAATTTCGGGAGAAAATAATAAATTTGTTTTTAATATAACTTTTACTTGTTTTTTTTAATAAAAGCTTCTATTTTTGGCTTCCATAAAAACGATAATAGCCGAAAATCTCTGATGACACATATTGGTGAACAAGAAAAGAAGAAAAAATTCGAGCAGTTTTTCATTCTTACTTTTCCGAAGGTAAAGGCTTTTGCATGGAAGATTTTACGTTCGGAAGAAGATGCTGAAGATATTGCTCAGGATATATTTGTCAAACTGTGGGATAATCCGGAAATCTGGGAAAACAAAGAGACATGGGATAGTTATATTTACACGATGACTCGTAATCAGATTTATAACTTTTTGAAGCATCAGTCCGTAGAACTTAGTTATCAGGAGAAATTGTCCCAGGAAGATTCTCCTTCTTTTGAATTTGATATATACGATAAACTTTATGCAAAAGAACTACAACTTCTGATAAAACTTACTTTAGATAATATGCCGGAACAACGCAGAAAAGTTTTTTCTATGAGCCGGCAAAACGGTATGAGTAATCAGGAGATTGCTGATAAACTACAACTTTCTATCCGTACAGTGGAACGCCACATCTATCTTGCACTACAAGAATTAAAAAAAGTCATCTTAATCGCATTTTTTTTCTATTTCAGTTGAGTAGTCCGTTTTAGCTAGTTGTCTATATTATATAAGGCAAATCTAAAATGAAGAATTATATTCAAAAAATTATCAATGTATTCACCGCTTCTGAGCATAGCGAGAATGTAACCAAAGAAGTACATCAATGGTTGTTAGACGAGGAGCATGCTGATGAGAAAGATATAGCGTTGAGTACATTATGGAAAGAAACAGAAGGCAAAGTTGATGCAGGCACATGGACTTCTTTAGAGAATGTATATGATAAAGTCGGAGTATCTGCCGGCACTAAAAAGCGGTATCGGTTGTTTCCCTGGAAATATGCGGCAGCAGTCGCAATGTTTGTTGTAACGGTATCCGGTACATTTTGGTTAACAAAGAATACTTTTAAAGAGGAAACGGCTGCGATGATTGAGCAATATATTCCTGATGGAAAAACATATGAGTTTGAATTACCGGATGGTAGCCGGGTTCATGTGAATTCCGGAACGTTATTGCTCTATCCGGATGCATTTAAAGGAGATACTCGTACTGTTTATCTAATAGGAGAAGCCGATTTTAAAGTTAAGAAGAATCCGGATAAACCATTTATTGTGCGATCTGCCAATATGTCTGTAACTGCCTTGGGAACAGAATTTAATGTAGCTGCTTATCCTGAAGATTCGGAAATTGTTGCAACTTTGATTCAAGGCAAGATAAAAGTGAACTATGAACAATCGGATCATTCTTATATTTTGAGACCGGGGCAACAGGTAGTTTATAATCGAAAGACAGCTCAAAGTAAAATTGAAGAAGCTGATCTGGAAGATGTAACAGCTTGGCAGAGAGGACAGATTGTATTTCGTGGAAGTACAATGGAAGAGATTCTGCTGACTTTGGAAAGGCGTTTTGACATAACTTTCCAATATAATACGAAGTTATTTACAACAGATGAATATAACTTTAGTTTTAGCAAGAATACGGATATTGGAGAAATAATGGAGGTAATGAAAGAAGTGACTGGAAAGTTTACTTACAAAATAGATAAAAATGTTTGCTATATGAAAACTGTGAAATAGAATAAGAAGCTCGATTGTTTAACCTTAAAATATATCATTATGTAAAAAAGTATCCGGAACGAGGATGCCGCCTGGTTCCGGATATGAAATAAGTTTTTTAGTATTAAAATGTAAAATACTAGATTTTTGATGGAATTAATATTATGAGTTTAACACTAAAAACGCTACGAAGATATGAATTTATATCTAAAAACAGCTAAAAGTACAATAATTATTTGCTGTTTGTTTATATTACAAACAACAGCATTTGCCCAAAGTAATATTCGTATTACTATAAAAAATGCAGAAATCACTTTACAAAAGGCATTGTCGGAAGTCGAAAGACAGTCTAAATTATCCGTTGCTTACAATCAATCACAACTTTCAGATAAACGACAATTATCTTTGAATATAGTAAACCAACCGTTAGAGACTGCGCTAAAAACAATTTTGAAAGGAACAGGGTTTTCTTATAAATTGACTGATAAGTATATTATGATTGTTCCTGAAAAAAAGGGAACAAATTCTCAGACTACAAAGACGGTGAAAGGAAAAATTGTTGATGAGAAGGGAGAACCTTTGATTGGTGTCAATGTTGCAGTTGAGGGTACTAATACTGGTACCATTACCGATTTGGATGGAAATTTCTCAATGTCTGCTTTGAGTAATTCTACTTTGAAAGTCTCTTATATCGGATATGCCACTCAATTGATACCTGTTTCCGGAAAGGACTTTTACAGTATAACCATGCGTCCGGATAATGAAGTGCTGGATGAGGTGGTTGTTACCGCTTTGGGTATTAAACGCGAAGTGAAATCATTGACCTATAATGTGCAAGAAATGAAAGCTGCTGATCTTACTACTGTAAAGGATGCTAGTTTCATGAATAGTCTGGCTGGTAAGATTGCCGGGGTGACTATTAATCAAAGTGCGTCTGGTATTGGTGGTTCTACCCGTGTTGTGATGCGCGGTTTGAAATCTATCACAAATGATAACAATGCCTTGTATGTAATTGACGGTATTCCTATGGCTTCTATGCGTTCTAATCAGGAAAAAAGCTTTTATGAGAATGCAGATGGAGGAGATAGTGATGGGATTTCCAGTATAAATCCGGATGATATTGAATCGATGTCTGTATTGACAGGTGCAGCGGCTGCTGCGCTTTACGGTTCGCAGGGTGCCAATGGTGTTGTGTTGATTACAACAAAAAAAGGAGAAGAGGGGAAGTTGAGAATTAATTATTCTAACGATACTCAGTTCATGAGTCCATTGGTAATGCCGGAGTTTCAGACGACTTATGGATCGCTAGAAGGTGAGTTTGCTAGCTGGGGAGCTAAAAAGGATGCGACATGGGAACCTAAAGATTTCTTTCAAACAGGTTTCACAGAAACTAACTCGTTAGGTTTGTCAGCAGGCAATGACCGCAATCAGACTTATTTCTCTGTAGCATCGACTAATGCGCGTGGTATTATACCTAATAATACTTATAACCGGTATAATTTTACATTGCGTAATACGACTGAATTAATTAAGGATAAGTTGACATTGGATATGAGTGCCTCTTATGTGATTACCAATGATAATAATATGATGTCGCAGGGGCAATATCATAACCCACTTGTTGCATTATACCTCATGCCCAGGGGAGATGATTTGAATAAATATAAGGTATATGAACGTTATAATAGTGAGAAATATTATGATGTGCAATACTGGCCTTATGGTAATCAGGGATTTGCAATAGAAAATCCGTATTGGATTGTGAATCGTGAGAATATGAGTAATCATAAATCTCGCTACATGTTCTCGGCTAATTTGAATTATAAAGTTTTTGATTGGATGAATGTGGTTGGCCGTATGCGCGTAGACAATAGCAATGATATATATGAACGTAAAATTGCGGCCTCTTCCGACCAATTGTTTGCATCTGAATATGGTAATTATATGAACATGAAGTCTGGATATAAGAATACCTATGGAGATGTCATGGCACAGATTAATAAACGTTGGGAGAATTGGGGAATTACAGCAAACTTGGGAGCCAGTTTTAATCATCAAACCTATGAAATGACGAACTATGAGGGACATCTGGCTACTGTTCCCAACTTTTTCTCTTTTAACAATATAAGTAAAAATGGTGCAAATACCAAGGCTGAACAAGCGGGATATATAGATAATAATCAAGCTGTTTTTGCGACTTTCCAGTTGGGGTATAAGAGTTGGGCATATCTGGATTTAACTGCCCGCAATGACTGGTTTTCTACTTTAGCAAATACGGATAATGAGAAAAGTGGTTTCTTTTATCCATCGGTAGGTGTATCTGCAGTTGTCAGTGAGATGTTTGATTTGTCAAAAGCATATATTTCCTTTTTAAAGTTTAGAGCTTCTTACAGTGAAGTGGGTAATCCGCCGATGCGGCAGATTACAATGCCCACCTATACCGTGAAAGATGGTATCGTCAACACTTCCTCCAGATTATTGAATCCGGATCTGAAGCCTGAACGCACAAAATCTGTTGAAATCGGTATGAACTTGAGAATGTTTCAGAATTTGTTGAATATTGATTTCACCTATTATAATAGTAATACTTACAATCAGTTCATTAATTATACAATGCCGCCGAGTACGGGTTATAGCAACTATATGTTGAATGGCGGTAAGGTAAATAACTGGGGTATTGAAGCGCGTTTGGGTATTGACGCTAATCTTGGCCCTGTAAAATGGAACTCGAATCTGACTTTTACTATGAATCGTAATAAGGTTGTTTATCTGTTACCCGGTGGTGCTACCAATCCAATTACAGGAGAACCCATTTCCATTACAGAGATAGAACCTTTCAATCCGCAAGGAAGCTATAAAATGATAGTGAAAGAGGGAGGTACTCTGAGTGATATTTATGTAACTGGGTTGAAGATTGACTATTTAGGCAACATTAAAGTTGACGCAAATACGGGTGCTATTGAGGCTGACCCGAATACCTGGATAAAAGCCGGTAGTGCGGCACCACGATTCAATTGGGGATGGAATAACAGTTTCAGCTGGAAAGGCATTAATCTTAGTTTCCTGATTGATGCTCGTATCGGTGGAGTAGGCGTGTCTGCTACACAAGCTAAAATGGATTACTATGGAACTTCTAAAACATCGGCTATAGTACGGGATAATGGTGGAGTGAATCTTAATAGTGGCCGCGTGACAGCAAAAGATTACTATAATGTACTTGGTAATGGGGCGACCGGAGTCTTGGCGAATTATGTCTATAGTATGACAAATGTACGGCTTAGAGAAGCAACTTTAGGGTATACATTTCCAACAAAATGGTTTGGCAATCAGATACAAAATCTAACAGTGTCGCTTATTGGTAAGAATCTGTTCATGTTTCATAATAAGGCACCTTTTGATCCGGAATTATCGGCCTCTACGGGTACATATTATCAAGGGTTTGACTATTTTATGCAACCAAGTGTACGTAGCATCGGGTTTAGTGTGAAATTCCAATATTAACTAACCAGAAAGGAATAATACAATGAAAAGATTAGGAAAAATAAGACATATGGTATGCACGTTAGGAGCGGCTATGTTGATTGCTTCATCGTGTACGGATAATTATAAAGAGTGGAATACCGATCCTACAGAGGTCCCGGAATATATGCTGGTCGGATTGATGAAAATAGGGAATTTCTTTCCGGCTATGCAGATGGATGTTATACCGACCAGTGATGTGGACGCTAATCAATTTCAACGCGCTCAAAACTTATGCGGCGATATGCATTCAGGATACATGACACCCATCGGTACGTGGGGATCGAATTCTGCTTGCCATTATAACTTGCGGTATGATAAATGGAATGACGTTGCTTTCGAGGTCGCATTTACTAATGTGATGTCGGCATGGAAACAAATTCGTGATAATGGCAAGGATGAATTTCCGGAAGCTTATGCGGTGGCACAAATATTAAAGGTGGCTGCTATGCATCGGATAACGGATATATATGGTCCTTTGCCCTATCTGCAGTTTGGACACGGGGGCTTGGAAACTCCTTATGATTCACAGGAAGATATCTATAAATCTTTTTTCGAAGATCTTGATGAGGCTATAGCGGAATTGCAGGATTATGTCGCTGTTCATCCGGGAAGTAAGCCTTTGAGTAAATATGATCTGGTATATGGAGGTGATTTCACGAGGTGGTTGAAATTCGCGAATTCATTAAAACTGCGTTTGGCTATGCGTACCTGTTATGTGGAGGGATTTGAGGTGAATGGAAAAACTTCACGAAAGTTAGCTGAGGAAGCAGTTAAGAATGGAGTGATTACGGAAAATGCGGAAAATGCCCTGTTGCAGTCGGGAAACGGGATCTCTGTATTTCATCCTTTGAAGATTTGCTGGGATAATTATGAGGATGTACGAATGGGAGCTGATATTGAGTCTATAATGAAGGGTTACAATGATCCTCGTCTTTCCAAATATTTCCAAGAATCGGAATATGGTGAAGTTGGTGATAAGCTTCATGGGGCACGATTAGGGGTGAATATTACTAATAAGACGAATTACGTTAAGTTGTCGGCTCCGAATATATTTGCAGAGACACCCGTTCAGTGGATGTGTGCTGCGGAGGTTTATTTCTTGCGTGCGGAAGGAAGGCTTCATGGTTGGAATATGGGCGGTGAAATGGAAGGACTATATAATACAGGTATTACGAAGTCTTTTGAGCAGTGGGGAGTGTCCTTGGGTGATTATCTGACAAGAGGTGATGAATATAAACCTGTGCCGTTCACTGCGCCCTCGGGAACAACAGGTAGTGCGGTGGCAGCTTCAACAATTACTATTGCATGGAATGCTGTTGATCGTGATGAAAAGAAACTCGAGCGTATTATCACGCAGAAATGGATCGCTATGTTTCCGGAAGGTCAGGAGGCTTGGAGCGAATATCGTCGGACCGGGTATCCGAAACTGTTTAACTTGTATGGAACAAATGCCAGTTCAGGGCAAGTGGACGCTTCCGGTCCTCGTCGTATTCCGCTTCCGTCTACGGAATATGATACGAATACAACAGAGGTAAATAAGGCCGTAACTGATTTTCTTGGTGGCAAGGACTATGGAAATGTAAAGTTGTGGTGGGATAAAAAATAATTATGTATCTAATTTTATTACTATGAATAAGATAATGAATAGAGTCTTTGGACTTTTCGTATTGGCTATGGTTATGGTGGCATGTGATACGGAGATAGAAAATATATCGCTCCAAGTGCCTGTTGTGAAAGATGCCCAATATTATGAGAATCTGCGAGCCTATAAAAAGTCAGATCATCAGTTGGCTTTTGGATGGTTTGGCGGCTGGAAGGCAGCCGGAACATCTCCTGTAAAATATCTGCGTAACTTGCCTGACAGTGTAGACGTGGTTTCTATTTGGGGAACATGGCATAGCTTGACTCAGGCGCAGATGGAGGATTTGAAATATGTGCAAGAGGTATATGGAACCAAGGTGACATTTACTATATTTTCTCATAATATGTCCAACTTCCCCGGTAATTTTGAGAATGTGGCGGAGAATATTCCTGCTGTGGCGAAGGCGGTAGCCGACAGTGTGTTCAAATATGGGTATGATGGAGTCGATTTCGACCATGAATGTAGCAGTGGTGACTTATTCAATAAGTCGGTGAATATGACTACTTTATTGAGAGAAATGCGTGCTAATTTGGGAGAGGATAAGCTCATCTGTGTGGACGGATATATAGAGAAAATCACGGAAGAAGGATGGAAATATGCAAATTATGCAATTGCCCAGGCATATGGTACAACTGCTCCTTCTTCTTTGCAATATCGATTTAATACGGTGAGTAAACATATTAGCCCAGAACGTTTTATAGTTACAGAAAATTTTGAGAGCCTCTGGTCAACGGGAGGAGCCGGATATAAAGATCCGGAACTAGGCACGATTCCCTCTTTGCTTGGAATGGCACGCTGGCAACCGGAAGAAATAACGGAAAAACAGCATAAGGGAGGGATTGGAAGTTACCATATGGAATATGAGTATAACCATACGGATGTTGAATATAAATATCTTCGTGAGGCTATCCAGATAATGAATCCTGCGAAGAAATAATATCTAAAAAGCAGAAAAGATATGAAGACAAAATATTTATTATTGATTATGTTATGGGGGGCCGTTTTGTTTGCTTGTACAAATGCGGAACCATTGAAAGATGCTTTATACTTTACCGGCACTGAAAATTCTCCTACTGTTAAATATACAGTGGATGGTCCGGCTGACATTGGTGTGACAGTTTCGGCTTCTTGCCAGGCAATGGGGGATCAACTGATTAAAGTCAAAGTGGATCCGGATAAGCTGGAGGGTTACAATGCGGAGTATGGGAAGAAATATAAGATTGTTCCTGTTGAAGATTATATGTTGTCCAATGACGAAATTGTGCTGAAAGCAGGTGAGAATATTTCAGAACAATTGATCTTTTCTTTATTGAGAACTACTAATTTTGAAGAGGGGGTTATCTATTGTGTGCCTATAACTATTACGAATGTGACTGGTGATATGCCTGTTATGGAATCTTCCCGAACGATTTATCTTGTATTGAATCAAGTGATGGTAGTTAAGGCTGCCACTCTTTACCGGACTAACATGAAGCTTGCTTTTGAGGATGATCCTGCGTTGGCGAGTGTGCCGCAAGTCACGATGGAGGCGAGAGTTAAGGTGAACAACTTCGCTGCCATAAATCCGTATATTAGTACTGTAATGGGAGTGGAGGAAGAATTTCTATTGCGCTTTGGTGATGTTACTATTAAGCCGAATCAGATTCAATTGGCCGGAGGTGGCTATCCTGTCACGGGCAAGACGGAGTTCGAAGTGAATAAATGGTATCATCTTGCAGTTGTGTTCGACGGTTCTAGCATTAAGCTTTATGTGAATGGTGAATTGGATGGACAGGTAGATGCTCCGCGTGGTCCTATTACCTTGTGTGGAAAGACAGATAAACGCAGGTTCTGTATTGGCTCTTCGCTGGATTCCCGCTATTTTGACGGAGTCATAAGTGAAGTTCGTGTATGGAAAAAGGCTTTGACACAGAGCGAGATTCAGAATAATATGTGCTATATATCTCCGGACAATTATCAGGATATGATTGCTTACTGGAGATTTAATGAAGGTGAAGGCGATGTTGTCAGAGACTGGACCGGAAATGGCTGGGATATAAATAAGACTCTTAACTGGGTGGAGGGTGTACGCTGTCCCGAATAATTGGCAGAACAATCGATTTATAATGAAGTAAATATGAAGAAAAAATTATTATATTTAATGTTTGCTGCGGCTGTTATATGTGCGGCTTGCGGTGATGACGATGAAATTAGTCAGGTAGAGGTGGTGGAAAACCCTGTTACCGGGATTTCTGTCGAAAATGAGTATATAACCGAAGAGGGGGATATTGTTTTTGATGAAGTAGGAATTACCACTGCTCTGCGTGTTAGCGTTATTCCGGATAATGCTGGTAATCTGGAGGAATACTCATTTCGGTTTGGCTCAAGTAACGAGGACGTTTTCACAGTAAACCGTGAAGGAGTAATTACGGGTATTGCTTCTGGTGAAGCAGAACTGACGGTCACTCTGGTAGATAATGCAAATATAGCACGATTTCAATCCAAATACAGAGTAGCCGTAGATTATCAGGTAAGAGTGGAAGAAATTATTGTAGCGGATGGAATGGGAGTTCTGGACTTGGTAGTCGGTGATACTTACGATTTGAATGCTACCCTTGTTGTATTGCCGGATAATGCGGAGGATAAATCTGTATCTTATAATTTGAAGGAAGGCGATGAGGTCATTTCATTGGAGAATGGTATCATTGAGGTTTTGGCCTCCGGTACGGCTGTTATTGAAATAATAGCGAATGACGGCAGTGGAGTTTCAACAGAACTCAGAATAGAGGTAAAAGATGAGTCCGATACAGATCTGTTTTTCGAATCTATAATGGCAGGATATAAAGTTCAAGGCAATAATTTGGTGTTAGCGTTTGCTGGTAGTAATAATGCTCTTATAAACATACTGGTAAACAGGACAGCTTTACTTCCCGGTGATTATACCAAAGCAGATATCGTGACGGTAGTATTACAAGGGGTGGATGGTATTGATAAGAACAGGCAAGTAGATCCTTCAAATCCGGGAATATTTACGATTCAATACGATGAAGCGACCCAAAAGTATACAATTAAAGGAGTACTTAATATAGCAGCGAGTGATTCATCTCCGGCACTTACTTTGGGCTTTGAGTATGTAGGGGAGATGATGAAAATGTAACGAGGAATTAATATGAGTTAAAACATTTGAAATATGATTCCCCCTTGTTACGGATATTGTAACAAGGGGGTAATTTAGTATAAAAAAGTAGTTTTTATTTATTCGATTTCGTTTCTGATTGCGAAATATACTTTTAAATTGGACTAAAATACATTATGGACAAAAAAATTTCATTGTCTGTACTGGGCGTGCTGGCTGCCTGTATGAACGGGAAAATATGTGCTCAGACAGATATAAAAATAGCAGGGGAGGAACGTCCTAATATTCTCTTCATCCTAAGTGATGACCATACAGCGCAAGCATGGGGAATTTATGGAGGAATATTGGCTGATTATGCGCATAATCCCAATATTCGTCGTTTAGCTTCCGAGGGAGTGGTGCTGGATAATTGTTTCTGTACAAATTCTATTTCATCGCCAAGCCGCGCTTCTATTCTGACAGGAGCTTATAGCCATAAAAACGGTGTCTATACATTAGCCGATTCGTTGGACACTTCGTTGCCTACCATTGCTACTATCTTGAAGCAGGCAGGCTATCAAACAGGCTTGGTCGGTAAATGGCATTTAAAATCCCAGCCGCAAGGATTTGATTATTATTCAATTTTTTACGATCAAGGAGTATATCGCGATCCGTTGTTTATCAATAGTTCCGATCCGTGGCCGGGCAATCGTAATTTCGGTGAGTGTGTGCAGGGATTCTCTACCGATATTGTGACGGAGAAAGCGATAGAATGGATGAAAGCCTGGGAGAAGAAGCAGCCGTTTCTGATGTGTTGCCATTTTAAAGCTACCCATGAACCGTATGATTATCCAACTAGAATGGAGCATCTGTACGACGGAATCGTATTTCCCGAGCCCGAGAATCTGATGGATTGGGGACCGGAAACTAATGGAAGAGGATTCATCGGACAAAAATTGGAAGAAATAGGAAGAAGATGGGAACTGGCTTCTGCCGATCCTGACAAATGGTGGTGCCGTTATCCCGGATTGCCTTTTTCTACTCAAGGTAGGCAACGTGCGGCAGCCCGTAAAACTATCTATCAGAAATATATAAGAGATTATCTGCGTTGCGGAGCCACGGTGGATGATAATATAGGTAAACTTTTGCAGGCTTTGGATGATATGGGGATAGCGGATAATACGATTGTGGTATATGTTTCCGATCAAGGTTACTTTTTGGGAGAGCATGGATTTTTCGATAAACGTATGTTTTATGAGGAAGCAGCCCGCATGCCGTTTGTGATTCGTTATCCGAAGAGGCTCCCGTCCGGAAAGCGAGTGAAAGATTTGATTTTAAATATCGATTTTGCTCCGACGTTGGCACAATTTGCCGGAGTGAACCCGTCAGGAGGAATGCAGGGACGCAGCTTCGTGGATAATCTTTGCGGGCGGACACCGGATGATTGGCGTAGGAGTTTTTATTATCGTTATTGGACGCACCACACTATTCGTCCTGCTCATATGGGGATTCGTAACGAACGTTATAAGCTTGTTTTCTATTATGGTGATCCATTAGATATGACGGACGGGCAGGAGAGAGCGACTAAACCGGTATGGGACTTTTATGATTTACAAAAAGATCCGAAAGAAGATCATAATGTGTACAATGAGAAAGAATATGCCCCTATCATTAAACAAATGAAAAAGGAAATGATAAAACTACGTATGGAAGTCGAAGATACAGATGGCAAATACCCACAAATGCAGAAACTCTTTGAGGAATGTTTTTAATTCTGGAGAGAAGAAATGCAAAAAAGAGAGAATATACCTTTTTATGGGAATATCCTCTCTTTTTGACTTAAAACCTAAACCTTTTATTTAAATTTTACTTGTTATTATAGGCAACCAACATCCAAACCAACTTCTCCTGTTCTTTCAGATAATCGCTCATCATCGAAACGGTAACTTCATCTCCGGCTTGAGAAGCGATGGACAAGATCTTACGTTCTTCACCAATCAGATAGCTGATAGACTGAAGGATACTATTCAATGCTTCATCTCCGTTACTCACTTTATCTACTTCATTGATGCCTGCCACTTTCAGATAATCACTGAACTTATTGGCCGGAGTGCCACCTAACATTAAGATACGTTCTGCGATTTCGTCCACTTTTTCGGCCGTGTCATCATACATCTTTTCGAATTGACTGTGGAGAACAAAGAAATTATGTCCCTTGATATTCCAGTGGAACCCGCGGAGATTGGTGTAATATACTTGGAAGTCTGCTAATAGTTGTTGCAAAGATGCTACTACGTTGTTTGCTCCCGATTCGTTCAATTTGATAAATTCTAAAGTTTTCATATTCTTTTTATTTTTAATGATTTATACTCGTTTTCTTTTTTTCTGTACTGCAAAGATAAGGCGGAAAATGCTTGTTGTCAAACTGAAAATTTCTATCTTTGCATAGATGAAATCTATAACTTAATATGATTTGATAGATGACGATACAACAATTAGAATATATACTGGCTGTAGACCAGTTCAGGCATTTTGCACGGGCAGCCGAATATTGCCGTGTGACGCAACCCACTTTGAGTGCCATGATTCAGAAACTGGAAGATGAACTGGGAGTAAAACTGTTCGATAGAACGGTACAGCCCGTTTGTCCGACAGCCATCGGGCGGAAAGTGATAGATCAGGCTCGTGTGATTCTGGCACAGGCAGCCCAAGTAAAAGAAATAATCAGTGAAGATAAACAGTCATTGTCCGGTGTATTCCGCTTGGGAGTATTGCCAACTATTGCTCCTTATTTGCTTCCCCGCTTTTTCCCTCAACTAATGGAAAAATACCCGGAACTGGATATTCGTGTCACAGAAATGAAAACACAGGATATTCAGCAAGCTTTGCACGCCGGAGATTTGGACGCAGGGATTATTGCCAGTAAATTAGAAGACACATTCCTGACAGAAGAAACTCTTTTCTATGAGCAATTCTACGCATATGTATCAAGGAAAGAGCCCTCTTTCAAGCATGAAGTGATCCGTACTTCCGATATAACAGGTGAACATCTTTGGCTCCTGGACGAAGGACATTGCTTCCGTGACCAACTTGTCCGTTTTTGTCAGATGGAGGCGGTGAAGGTCAGCCAGATAGCTTATCGTCTGGGAAGTATGGAAACTTTTATGCGAATGGTAGAAAGCGGAAAAGGCATCACTTTTATTCCCGAACTGGCAGTGGCGCAATTGACAGAAGAACAGCGACAGTTAGTGCGTCCGTTTGCTATCCCCCGGCCTACGCGACAAGTGGTGCTGGTGACAAATAGAGATTTTATCCGTCACAGCCTGCTGTGCGTCCTGAAAGAAGAAATAAAGGCAGCGGTCCCTAAAGAAATGCTTACTTTGCAGGCCATACAATGTTTGTTATAGTGAATTAGAGAATTCCTGTTTATCTTTTCTAATGTGGCAGGAATGATTTCTAACCATATAATCAGGAGCATTCTTGACTGGGCGTATGAATGGAAAAGATGCAGGTGTGTATATGATTTTATAGGTAAAGGGCGGCAGTTTCACAACTACCGCCCCCTCTTGCGTAATTAATATATTATATTAAAAAAGAGTGTGTTTCGCATGTTCATATTAGATTAGTAATCTAAGGAAATTTTACTTCATAAGTTTTCACCCCACTATATAAGGTATTAACACGAATTCTCAATCCCTTTTTTCCTTCCATCCGCTCTTTTATTTTATCCAGTTTGAAAGACACATATCCTTCACCCAAACGTTGAGGATAATCTCCTTCACTGTTATGACGGAATTCCAGATTAATATATTCGTCCTCTGCATTGTCTTCGTCAGCAGTGGGAACTGTCTCTTCTTTGTCGTTAATCACCAGATTCAGGAAATGTTTTTTATCTTCACTATGTGTTCCGTAATATTGGAATTCAATCGTCAGATATTTATTATCCTTATTGATCCACATATAAGTCGTGTTGATCTTATCATCTCCGATTTTCTCTTCGTCGTTGTCATCTTCACCCATTGTGACGATGTCTTTGGTTAAGATTGGATTGATACCTTTCACCTGAATATTAAGGTCATATCCATTCACAGGCTCTTCCAGCTCGTTGAATATCACAAAAGCTCGTTGTCCTTCCACCCAATCTTTATTGTTCCATCCTTGCGAGTTGCTGGGATACATCTTTTTCCCATTATCCAAAGTGAAATAAAATTCCTTGCTATCCTGGCTAATCATATTAATGGTGCTGATAACCAGAAGATCGGACGAACTGTCATCGTCGTCCAAGCATGACTGGAGAATCGGCATGGTAGTCATAATAGCAAAGATAAAGGCAATGAATTTAAATTTCTTCATATACTTACTAGGTTTTAGATTTTATAATATTTATGTTTTCTGTAGTAAAAATGCAAGGGGATAGAGAATATTGCATTCGGATCTGTTAAAGAAACAAAAGTGATAAAAGAGTTGTTCTCTCTGTGCAGTATTTCTATCTTTGCTGCATTTATAAGGTAAACACGTGTATAAGAGAATGGAAGAAATAGAGTTGTCGGAACAATGTAGGCTGGGTAATAACCGGGCCCGCAAGGAACTGTATGAACAGTATGCGGGGCGTATGCTTGGCATCTGTCTACGTTATACCGGCGACCGGGATACAGCCCAGGATCTGCTTCACGACGGTTTTTTAAAGATCTTCGATTCGTTCGATAAGTTCACCTGGAGGGGTGAGGGTTCCTTGCGGGCCTGGATGGAGCGGGTGATGGTCAACACTGCTTTGCAGTATCTTCGGAAGAATGATGTAATCAATCAGTCGGCACCTTTGGAAGAGTTGCCCGAAGAGTATGAAGAGCCGGATGCTTCCGATGTGGAAGCGATTCCACAAAAAGTACTGATGCAGTTTATTGAAGAATTACCCGCCGGGTATCGTACCGTGTTCAACCTTTATACATTTGAAGACAAATCGCATAAAGAAATCGCACAGGTATTAGGTATCAATGAAAAATCTTCGGCTTCGCAACTGTTTCGTGCGAAGAGTGTATTAGCAAAAAGAGTAAAAGAATGGATAACGCATAATGGATAGATAGAGATGGAAGAGAAAGAATTGTGGATGAATAAGTTGAAGGAGAAGCTCGCGGATTATTCCGAGCCGACGCCTGCTTCCGGTTGGGAACAACTGGAGAAAGAACTTATGCCTCCTGTGGAGAAGAAAATATATCCTTATCGAAAATGGATGATGGCTGCTGCAGCTGTTATAATATTAGCTGTCGTTTCGTCAGTAAGTCTGTATTTTCTAGGGACACCTGCTGCGGATGAAATACGTCATATACAAACTCCTGCATTGGCTTCCACGCCCGATGCATTGCCGGGTGTGCAACAACCGGATATGCAGGGAACTGCTGTGGAACCTGTCTTACGGCCGGTAGCTCGCGTAGACCGTTTGGCGAAAGTCAACAGGAATCATACGGAGCAGAAAACAGGTGTAGATCCATTAGGGATCGGTAATGAAAATAAACCTTCAATAGGAAATGGAGAGGACTCTTTGAGTGAGGAGGATAAGAATGTAAAAGGGAAAGGAGAGACTGAAAATGTAGAAGATGAACCGAAGCAGGTAGAAAATACAAATGTCAGTCAGGGACAGTCACAAGATGCAGAGCGATTGAATAACAGACCGCGCCGCCCCTCCGGTAAAGACAAACTTCATATTCCGACAGAAAAAAGATCTTCTCAAAAGGGAACATGGTCAATGGGACTTTCGGTAGGAAATTCAGGAGGTGCTTCGACAGAAGTAGGTGCCGGATCTCATGCCTATATGTCCCGTGTGAGTATGTTTTCTGTTTCCAACGGTTTGATGGAGACAATTCCTAATGACCAGACGTTGGTTTTTGAAGATGGAGTACCTTACCTGCGTCAGGCAAAACAGGTGGTTGATATTAAACATCATCAACCTATTTCTTTCGGATTGTCTGTTCGTAAAGGTTTAGCTAAGGGATTCTCTCTTGAGACAGGACTGACTTATACGCTGCTTTCTTCGGATGCAAAACTGGCAGGTGAAGAGCAACAGATAGAGCAGAAACTACATTATATCGGTATTCCGTTGCGTGCCAACTGGAACTTCCTGGATAAGAAACTTGTCACTCTTTATGTCTCCGGCGGAGGTATGGTTGAGAAATGCGTTTATGGAAAGCTTGGCTCTGAAAAAGAAACAGTGAAGCCTTTGCAGTTCTCGGTATCCGGTGGTGTAGGTGCACAGATCAATGCAACGAAGCGTTTGGGTATCTACGTGGAACCGGGTGTTGCTTATTATTTCAATGATGGTTCCGACATACAAACTATACGTAAAGAGAATCCGTTTAACTTCAACATACAAGCAGGTGTTCGTCTGACTTATTAGTACGAATAATAATTATTCAAAATAATCATATTGATTAATAAAGAAATTCTCGATTTGTTGAATAAAGTCGGGATTTTCTTTTAATGCTATATTGTTGATGAGCATATATGCACTCTTCTCTATATTTTCTTTGTGATAGAAAACTCTGTCGCTAAAGTAGGTTGCTACAATTCTTGAATAGACTCTGTATCTTTTGGTACACTTCGTATCTTCATTAAAACCGTTGGCTCCAATAAAACCAAATGAAGCTTTGGGATTTTTTTCGTAGATAGAGAGCATTATATTAATACAGGTATTAATGATCCTTCTCGGTTCGAAGGTATTGGTCATTATCCTATACTTATTATGAGATAATCTATGATTTTTCTGATAGAACTTTACTGCATAGATATTGCATTCGTATTGCTCTACCCTGACAATATAAACTAAATTCGACTTAGCGGATTTGAATCTGTATAATAATATAGATAGAAGTCCATCCTCATTCCCTTCATCTTTTTGGATGAAGAAGAATGGATATGCGCTTTCTAACATTTAGAGGAGGTAAGGATATACTGGAATTCTTCTTTTATTTAGTTCTTCTTTGGATACATCAGACAATACAAATTTTTTCCCATCATCAATTTTTGAGGGATTGATTTTATTCTTCTGCTTTTGAGAAGAAATATTCTTTTGTTTTGTTTTGATATTGCCCATTCTATTAAATTTTAAAACTACATTTTGTCCTTGATAACGTAATCCTATTGCAAAGATAGGAAAATATCCTTGTATGCTGATAGAACATCGGATAATCCGGGAATTTAATTAACTATTTTTGAACTTTAGGAAAAAGAAATATATGCAGAAACCTTCCCGAAAAGTCGGATAATTGAGACAATATTAATAATATTGTCACCTGTTTATGACCTATGGCTACATTGCTGATGCCTGCCATTTGGATGCTGGCTCTTTCAAGTGTTTTTATGTATATCAGCCGCTACGCTATCAATGGTTGGGGCGTTTTTTATTTGGAAGCCCAAAAGGGTTACTCCACATTGGATGCCAGTTTTATCATTTCTATTTGTCCGGTCTGTGGTATTATCGGTACTATGTTTTCAGGTGTTATTTTTGATAAGTTATTTGGTGGACGTCGCAATGTGCCTGCGTTAATTTTCGGGTTGATGAATGTGTTTGCTCTCTGTTTGTTTCTTTTGGTCCCGGGGGGGCATTTTTGGATAGACGTGTTGGCAATGGTACTTTTCGGTTTAGGAATCGGAGTTTTGATCTGTTTTCTGGGTGGTTTGATGGCAGTGGATATTGCTCCCCGTAATGCTTCGGGTGCCGCTTTGGGAGTAGTCGGCATCGCTAGTTATATCGGAGCCGGATTGCAGGATGTGATGAGTGGCATTTAAATAGAAGGTAATAAGACTGTTCAAAATGGAGTAGATGTTTATGACTTCACCTATATCAATTGGTTTTGGATAGGAGCAGCCTTGCTGTCTTTGAGTAATTATTCTGCAATCATTTACGAGTCTTTGCTTTTTATGCTTTATGAAGAAAGAAAAGGCTTAAAGGATTTTGGCCGGGATGCTTTTAAGCGATGTATCTCTTTGCAATATCAAAAGGATGATGAACTGGACAACGGAAGTAAGCTATTGCGGCGATTGAAGATGTTGTTGCAAAATGCTGTAGCTGATTGGAAAGATAAGACTGATTTTTGTCTGGAAAATGAAATGGAACAGTACTCGCGCTTTGGCTTACAGAAAGAGAACGCCTATTTGTATGTTCGGGGGCACTGCCTGTATAATTATTTGGTTTCTATAGGGAAAAAATTGTGCGAAGGAACAGGAGTGGATTTTGAACAAAATATATTAAAGGAGTCTCTTGCTTATGAAGAATATCAAGAGATCTCAAAGATACAGAATGATATTTGCAAATTAAATGAATTATAATACTGTGTGGTAAATGATTAGTTTACCACCACAGTAGTGAAATACTCTTTAAATACCTCCGCGGCTTTTTCAAGTTGTTCGGGGGTATTTTCTTTTACGTCTTTCAGCTTGTATTCCTGCTCCATCGCTTCATACTTATGTACGCCTAATGTGTGATAAGGCAGGATTTCCACTCGTTGCACCATCTTATATTTTCCCAGAGCCTCTCCTAAACGGCGGATGTCTTCCTCGAAATCGCTGTAGCCGGGCACTAATACATAACGCAGCCAGAAAGGTTTCTCGTTTTCTTCCAGCCATGCTGCCGTGCGGATGTTTTGCTCGTTGCTTCTTCCGGTCAGTGCCTGATGGCGTGCAGGATTGAATTCTTTAATATCTAGCAATACAAGATCGGTCAGACGGAAAAGCTCTTCTACATCTTCGTTCCAAATGCCGCCGTTGCTGTCTATGCACACATGAATTCCTTTCTCTTTCAGCTCACGAACCAGTGGGACGAGTGCCTTTGCCTGAAACGTCGGTTCTCCTCCGGAGAAAGTAACTCCTCCACGCTTTCCGAAGAAAGGACGCTGGCTCATTGCCATGCGGACAATCTCTGCCGGTGGGGTAGGCGTGCCGCCTTTGCCGGCTATCGTGTCGGGATTGGCGCAATACAGGCAACGGAAGTTGCAACCTTGAAGAAAAACGACGAGCCGTAAGCCCGGCCCGTCGAATGTTCCCATACTTTCGTATGAATGTACGTTTATCGTCATATAGAGTAAATAGATTGTTACATACGTTCGTGGAAGCTACGGCTGATAACCTCCAATTGATGTTCGCGGCTCAACTTCACGAAGTTTACGGCATAACCGGAAACACGGATGGTAAGCTGCGGGTATTTTTCCGGATGTTCCATGGCATCATACAGCATATCACGGTTCAGAACGTTTACATTCAGGTGGTGAGCACCTTTGGTGAAGTAACCGTCCATCATGGTAACCAGATTCTCGATGCGATCTTCCGCAGTAGCTCCCAGTGATTTAGGAACGATAGAGAAAGTGTTACTGATACCGTCCTGTGAATCGCGGTAACGTAATTTCGCTACGGAACTCAAGGAAGCGATGGCACCGTTCTTGTCGCGTCCGTGCATCGGGTTGGCTCCCGGAGCAAAAGCGACACCTTTGGCACGTCCGTCGGGAGTAGCACCTGTCTTCTTGCCATACATCACGTTGGAAGTGATAGTCAGCAATGAAAGAGTCGGACGGGCATTCTTGTAAACCGGAAGTTTCTTCAGTTCTTCGCTGAAGAAATATACCAGGTCAACACCCAGATGGTCTACCTTGTCGTTGTCATTACCGAAGCAAGGGAATTCGCCTTCGATGTCGAAGCCTTCAGTGAGACCGATGTCGTTGCGACGTGCGGTTACTTTGGCATATTTGATGGCCGACAGTGAATCGAGTGCGATAGAAAGTCCGGCTACACCGTAAGCAAGATTAATGCGTGGGTTGGTATCTACAAGTGCCATTTGGGCTTTCTCGTAGTAATACTTATCATGCATATAATGGATGATGTTCATCGCTTCGTTGTAAACACGGGCGATTTCGGTCAATACTTTCTTGTAGTTGTCCATTACTTCCTCAAATTTCAGCGTATCACTGGTCAATACGGGAATGTTTTTCACCATAACTGTACCGGTGTTTTCGCAACGTCCGCCGTTGATGGCGAGCAACAGGGCTTTCGCAAGATTGCAGCGTGCGCCGAAGAACTGGATTTGTTTACCGATTTCCTGGTAAGATACGCAGCAGGCAATTCCATAGTCGTCCGACTGGCGTACTTCGCGCATCAGGTCGTCGTTTTCGTATTGGATGGATGAAGTGTCGATGGAAACTTTAGCACAGAATTCCTTGAATCCTTCCGGCAGTTCCGGGCTCCATAGTACGGTCAGGTTCGGTTCCGGTGAAGGGCCGAGGTTGTACAGTGTTTGCAGGAAGCGGAATGAAGTCTTTGTCACCTTGGTACGTCCGTCGTTGAGGCGTCCGCCCAGAGATTCGGTTACCCATGTCGGGTCACCCGCAAAGATATCGTTGTAGGATTGCATACGCAGGTGGCGCACCATACGCAGTTTGATGACAAACTGGTCGATCAGCTCCTGTGCGAAAGATTCGGTGATGGTTCCTTTGCTCAATTCATATTCCATATAAATGTCGAGGAACGAAGAGACGTTACCCAGTGACATGGCAGCGCCGTCTTGTTCTTTTACGGCAGCAAGGTATGCCATGTAAACCCATTGTACGGCTTCTTGTGCCGTGTAAGCGGGACGGCTCAAATCGAGTCCGTAGTATTCGCCCATTACCTTCATGTCTTTCAACGCCTTGATTTGTTCTGCCACTTCTTCGCGCAGGCGGATACGGGCGTCGGTCATCGGACCGGTGAGGTTGCGTAAGTCTTCTTTTTTGGCTTCAATCAGTCGGTCGATACCATAGAGGGCCATGCGGCGGTAGTCGCCGATGATACGTCCGCGGGCGTAGTTGTCAGGAAGTCCGGTGAGGAATCCCAAAGAACGGAACGAGCGGATTTCTTCGGTATATACGTCGAATACTCCGTCGTTGTGTGTCTTGCGGTAGTGGGTGAAGATATCTTTTACGCGGTCGTCCACCTCTACACCGTTTTCGTGGCAGGCTTTGCTCACTACATTGATACCTCCGAAAGGTTTGATGGCACGTTTCAGAAGCTCGTCTGTCTGTAAGCCGACAATCAGTTCGTTTTCTTTGTCGATGTATCCGGCTTTATGAGAAGTGATGGTTGAGACGGTGACATTATCCAGTGAGCGTACCCCATTATTGGCTCTTTCTTCTGCCAGTGCTTCGAGGCAGCGGTTCCACACGGCTTTTGTGCGTTCAGTAGGTCCTTCGAGGAAAGAAGCATCTCCATAATACGGAGTGATGTTATGACTTACGAAATCTCTGACGTTGATTTCAGTGCTCCAAAGACCGTCTTTAAAGATCTTGTTTAATTCCATAAATGATAAAATTAGAGGTTGTAGTTATCCTTTTCTTTAGAGCGCACAAAGTTACAATGATTTTTCATATAATCGGCATAAATATGCTCTATTTTATGCTTTTCAACATAAAATACCTAGATATTGCTATTCTTTGGAAATGACCTTTCCCCGACTGTACGAAACGATTGTTTCCGGTCTACATAAAAGTGATATGTTTCATCAGTATGGAGGTGATTTGCCCTTTCAGTTGATTGGCATTGATGGGCTTGGGCATATAAGCGTCAAATCCGTTTTCCATCACTCTCTGCTCGTCCGAAGCATAGGCAAAGGCGGTGACGGCTATGATGGGAACCCGTTTGGAGTATTTCCGTATCTCTTTGGTTGCCTCGTATCCATCCATCACGGGCATGTTGATATCCATCAGGATGAGCTGCGGGTTATGTTCTCTAAATAGGCTTACTGCTTCCTCTCCATTCCAGGCATGTAGTAAATTGTAGTCCTTTTTAAGAATGGATTCTATCAGACGGTAATTACTTCCATGGTCTTCCGCCACCAGGATCGTGATTTTTTGCTTCTTTATCTTTACCGGTTCTGTTGTTACTTCCTGCTGCGGAGCTTCGAGCGCGGGACGGTAGGGGAGGGTGAACCAAAAAGTGGAACCCTCTCCGGGGGTTGAGCATACACTGATTTCACCTCCCATTTGCTGAACAAGAGTTTGGCAAATCGAAAGTCCCAGTCCTGTTCCTTGTGCGAAAGTGTTCAGTTTGACAAAGCGTCCGAATACACTTTCTTGCTTGTCTTCCGAAATGCCGCAGCCGGTATCAGTCACATAGAAATAGAGCTGTTTGTTATCACGTATTTGGTAGCCTATACGAATGTTACCTGTTTCTGTAAATTTGATGGCGTTTGTTACCAGATTAATGATAATCTGTGAAATGCGGTTGCGTTCGGCATGAATATAACATTCCGGTAACGGAGTTTCGAGAGTGAGTGTGACTTGTTTGTCGGGGGACAGTTTCAGGCGTAATGAACTTTCCAGCTCGGTCATTACACCATTCAGGTCAAAGTCTGTGTAGGCAAACTCCATGGTACCGGCTTCAATCTTTGAGAGATCAAGGATGTCACTGATAAGTTGTAAAAGCAGGGTATTGTTATTTTCGATGATGCTGACATATTCCCGTTTCTCTTCTTCTTCCTCGGTGGAAGCCAGTATTCCGGAGAAACCGACAATTGCATTGAGCGGTGTGCGGATCTCGTGGCTCATGTTGGCAAGGAAAGCCGATTTGAGTCGATTGGACTCTTCCGCGCGGTTTTTAGCGGAAATCAAATCGTTTTCCATGCTCTTCCGGTCGGTAATGGTCAGCGAGGAACCTACTAAAGTGAGTGGCTGTCCGTTTTCGTCATAACTTTCTACAGCTACCTGTGCCTCTATCCAGTCAGTATGGTTCACACCGTCCACTTCTTTGATGATACGGTATTCCACCTTTGCTTTTCTAGTATGTTTGGTGATTAGGCTTGCATAGGCTTCTTTTACCTTGGGAAAGTCTTCTTTATGTATTTTTGTAAAATACTGTTCGTCGGATATATAAAGCTGTTCATCACTTATTTCTGTATTCTCATTGCCGGTGACGGCGGTTCTGTTTACATCATACTGTATGGTATGTGTCTTTAAATCCCATTTCCAGGGGATGATATTGGCAATATCGAGTGCCATGGATAACTTGTGGTTGATAGAACGCATTTGCATCTGGGCATGGTGCAACTCTGTGCTGTCCATACAGAATATATGCATGAATCGTCCGTCGTCACTGGCATTTACTACTATGTCATAAAAAGTGTCGATCTCTTTATAATAGTAGGAAAAAGTGATGGAACGTTTTTCTGCCAGGGAGATATTCATGAAATGTAGAAACTGTGGCAGTGATTCCGGAAATATTTCGCTTCCCCGCTTACCGATAACTTTCTGTTTTTCGAAAAATCTCTTCTCGAAATGTTGGTTTACGTCTATATATATTGTGTCTACAATCCGTCCGTCCTCATCTTTTATAAGTTCTTCCGCCATGTAAAGAATTGGCATATTATTGATAATGTTATAATACTTGCCAGTACTTTCTAATGCTTTGTGCTGGACACGCTTCATTCTTTCGAGTGTGTGTACTCGGTAATATTGGAAGCCTAACAGCAGCAGAATGAACAGGCAGCTTGTTCCGATGATCGCATATTCGTATTTCTCCCACAAAGTGGGAGGTGCGTCATAGAAAATTGTATTTTTTGGACAATTTTTTGGATCGAGTTTGCGGTGGAGTAATGACTGATAATTGAATACGGGAGTAGCATTTCCGGCATTATAGATAGGGATATAACGGGGTTGTTTTCCGTGGATAATCTCTTTGATGGTGGTTAACATCCGGTTAATATACTCTTTTTCATCATAGATATAGCCACCGATAATTCCTCCTTCTTCCTGAATACCTACTCTTCTGAATGAAAAAAGAGGTACGGATGAGGTGGCGATAATACGATGGGAGTTACTGGTCATTACAAGATTTTCTTCATAGTCTTTTTTTCGTAACCAGGAAGAAAACAAAAATCCGGTAGTGAGAGGATTCTGTTTGCGGAGAATGGTGAAAAGACTGTCGGTAGAGGTGTTTTCTGCAGAAATAAACTGATATTCCAAGTCCGGATGCTTCTTCCTGATCGTTGCGGAAAGGTCATAATCGTTCTGCTGGCATGTGTATGTACCATCACCGATATAAATGACTTTATTCATTTGCGGAATGAGCTGCTTCATGAGTTGCAGATTCTCTTCGATATACAGATTGGCGTACAACATGGTCAAGTTCATCGTCTTTTGTAGGTCGCTGATAGGTATACGCTGTTGCGGAGCCAGTGCATGAGCCTGAATGATAAGGCTGTCCGGACCTGTATAATCCCGCTCGCCACATAGCAACATAGGAATGTCCGGCCATATCTTATTGAGGTTGTCGCAGAAAACGAAACTGGCATTCCCCACAAATACCACCATTTTGGGAGGAGACGAAGGTAACATCTCGCAGATACTTGCTTCGAATTTATCCACCTCTTTGGCGTTTTGCAATGCGAACATATTCAGATATATAGTATATGCTCCTATGGTGCTGTCTTGTGAAGCCATGGTGACAATCGGAGTGATGAAGCTGTTGCTCCAGGGATTGGAGTCTGCATAAGCGCTGATGACCAGAATCTGGTCGAGGTCTTTTTTAGGGGTACTACCTACTGATAGAAGAGTGTGTGTGAGTAGGCATAAAAAAATAATACTAGTCTTAAATATACTTCCCATACTGCTTTTTCGCTTATTGTTTATTTTGTTGTGAAAACGAGGCGAAGATATGCATAAAATGTAAATATGCAAAGGAAAATGAGAATTAATTAGTAACGGACTATAGAGTTGTTTTGCCAGCTTTATTTTCTGCCCTGATTTTATTTTTCGTAAATTTTGTCCTAAAAATATTTGCGTATCAAAAAAAGAGTTGTACCTTTGCACCACTTTTAACGAAAAGCACTTCTGATAAAGAGGTTTTGGAGAGGTGGCAGAGTGGTCGATTGCGGCGGTCTTGAAAACCGTTGTACCGCGAGGTACCCGGGGTTCGAATCCCTGTCTCTCCGCTGGAAATGTAACCCTTTATAAATCAATGATTTATAAAGGGTTTTTTAGTACCTCAAATCTCCCGAACCTATTGTTTTCTTTTTCTTTATTTATCTGATAATATGATAGTTATATAATTTATTGCTAGTTGGTTTATTGTAATTGGGCACTGATAATGAGTGTTGGAAGTGGCTAAATCATGCTCAATGATTGAACTCAAAAATGTCCATGATTAAATATTTATTATTCAGATAATCAGTATTTTATCTGTTTGCCTTAAAGAAAACTATTTTTTCTTCATTGTTTTATTATTTTTTGCCCTTCTTTGGAAATTGTTTAATTAAAAATCGATCATTATGAGACAAACATTTTCCCTTTTATTCTTTTTGAAGAAAAGACAAAACCATATGGATGGCTTGCATCCAATTATGGTTCGTATCACTATCAATGGTAAAAGTGTAGAAATTTATACCGGGCAAAAAGCGTTACTTTCTAATTGGAGTATCCGATTACATCAGTGTGTGGGCAGTTGTGCGAAACAAACAAATTTATTTCTAAAAAGTATCAGGTTTAGGCTGAATCAGATTTTTTATCAACAGTCTTTATACGGAGAGACAACTACTCCTCAAAAAATCAAAGATACTTTTACAGGAGCAGACAAAAAGAATCATTATTTACTTTCTTTATTTGAATTACACAATGAGAGTATAAGGAAGCAGGTGGGTATAAGCAAATCTCCTACGACTTTTCGGAAATATGAAACTACACGCAAGCATCTTCAAGGTTATCTTCGAAGTAAGTGTCTGGAGGATATAATTCTAGAAAATATCAATCATACATTTATTTGTGATTTTGAAGTCTATTTGCGTGTAACCGCTCATTGTGCTCATAATACAACAGCTAAATTTATGCAGTTTTTCAAACGAATTATCATCCTTGCTTTAAATAATGGGTATATAACCAAAAATCCTTTTTCAGAATATCAGATAAAACTGCAAAAAGTAGATCGTGGATATTTAACGAGAGAAGAACTACAGAGAATAAAAGAAAAAAAGATCGAAATAAAACGTTTGGTTTTAGTCAGAGATCTTTTTCTTTTTGCATGCTACACAGGTTTATCTTATATTGATCTCAAGAATTTGTCAAAACATCATTTGTATATTGCTCATGATGGGAATTTGTGGTTACGAATGAACCGCAATAAAAGTGGTGAGACAGCAAATGTATACCTATTTAATCTTCCTAAGACATTGATTGCAAAATATGAAAATCCAGATTCTATCTACTTATTTCCTGTTCCAAGTAATCAAAAAGTAAATGCTTATTTAAAAGAGATTGCTGATATTTGTGATATTCATAAGAACCTGACTTTTCACGTTGCCCGCCATACGATGGCAACGACTGTTTGTTTGGCAAACGGTGTGCCTATTGAGAGCCTATCTAAGGTTTTAGGACACACTAATATAAAAACTACTCAACTATATGCCAAGATTACCGATGAAAAATTAAGTAATGATTTGGCTATACTCATGTCAAAGATAGATTAGACTTTTATATCTTAAGCTTCATGTATTGAAAATAGATGGAGCTTAAGAAAACTCAATTTGGTATTGATTTTATTTGTAAAGAAACTGTTGTAGCATTAAATATAGTACAGATTTTACGTGATACTTTCCAAAATTTTGTATAAATAAGAAGTTTCAGATTTAAGGTTTTATACTTAAATCTTGTTTTCAAATGTTGAATGCTTACGTCTTCTTCGCTTTTAAATTGACTTAAGAACTCCTTGCTCAATAATTCTTTGGGAATCTCCATAAAATTTACATTTTTCAAATTTAATAAATAAAAAAACTACAAGTAACAATACCTGTAGTTTTTCATTTACACAATTTTATGGACAGTGTTTCTAAAATAAAAGCCGTTACATGATTTTGAATGTAACGGCTTTTTAAGTTAAGTTGAAGGATGAAATTATTTTTATTATTATAGTTTTTCTATTAATTCTTTCTTTATAATTTCATATGCCTCTTGCGGATTGAACTTTTCGTCAGGACGGAGCAGTAGTTCCGTATCTCCCAAAAATTCATCATCCTGCATTTTTATTTCCATATTTTGTATAAACTCCTTTTGTGAAGGAGGATTGTCCACAACAAACTCCATATACTTGTGATAACATTCCAGTACCTTATCGGTATTTAATGAGCCTGTCGATATTGCTTTGTACAAATCAAAAAGATCACGTCCTTTTCTTCTTTGGTAGAGCGCACGTAATTTAGTTCCTATTAATTCGTCTAAATGATAAGTATTCACTTGGCAACTTCCGGTATACCATTGGTTCTGTACACTGAAATCCATCTTATTCAGACCAAAGACATTGAAATGCTCCTTGCAGTTAATCTCTACTTTTAATCGTATCGGTACCACAGGTATGGTTTCTGAATCAAATCGAAAGATTAATGTATTGTTATGCTTCTTCTGTTTCACTTTAGGCTCACCTAAGAAAGCAAGCACATCACGTATTTTGTCTATGGTTGCCTTTATCGGCTCCGGCTCTATCTGTACCAGGTCAATGTCTTCACTGTACCTGGGCTGGGGAGACAGGTAGAGCTTATGCAAGGCTGTACCGCCACGAAAAGCCAAATGTGATGACAGGTATTCATCCTTATATATTTCTGTCAATGCACGACATATAACTAAATCCTGCTCCACTTGTTCGGAAGCACTCCAAGGCACTATGTTGCGCCATGCTGTTATTGCATATTCCGGTATCATTCGTCTATTTCAATTTCTTCATTAATAATTATTTTCCACTTTGCATTATATTCGCAATCCTCACTGTCTTTTCCAGTCTTCAAGGGTGACTTTCGGAATAGAATGCCAGCCTCCTTTGTTTTGCGCAGTAAATCATCTGCCAACTCTGAATAATCCAGTTCTTCTAATAAATACCCTAACCTTTGCACTACAGGGACGGGAGTATTGTCAAATATAGAAATAGCCATATCACGGAAGTTTAGCTCTTCCGCCAATTCATTCAATACGGTCGCCGCTCTGTTAATCCCGCCTATCTCTTTATCATAAAGGATAAGATCCATTGCGGTCAGTTCGGGACTGGAAACTAAAACGTAACCGCTTTTAGTTTTCTTCTGAATCAAAAAAGATGTCGGTATATTTTTCTTTATGATGAACTTCATCCTTATACCTTTTTTCTCTGATGCTCTTACGCTTGGTAAGCCTGTAATCACAGTGAATACTTGCGGACGTTGATGTGCCGCCGCATAAAAGGCTGCGGCATCCAATAATCCAATATAATATTGTCTGTGCAAATATTCCATCAATTGATTTATATAAACAATAGGGGGTACTACGCCTTTATGCGCATACTCAATAGGTATTACAACATAAAATCCTTTCCATACCGATAGAATTTTCCCTTTGGTAACTAAACGTAATAAAGCATTCGCTGTTCCACGTTTACTTATAGATGGAAATAATTTATAGACTTCTTCAATAGAAAAAGTGATAACCCCTCTCTTAGGTAAGTCTTCCACCCAATTTCTAATCTTATAATTATCTTCCTGTTTCATATCTGATCAACATTGTATCTGCAAAAATACTCATTTTTCGGGTAAAATCGCAGATGAAATGTGATTTCTTGCTTTTTCGTTAAAAAATATCCCATCCTATCCTCACGACAGTATGGGATATACATTAAGCTCTAAACTTAATCTCTAATCAAATTATGGAAATTATATGGTATGTACATTATTAGTATTCTTCCTGTTCACCAGCTTCCGGTGATATTTCATAAGAGTCCTCTTTCTTATTATTATCCACTTTTTCAGAATTGTCGAAATATCTCCGTATAAACTCGTGCAAGTCCTTTTCCTTGTAATAAGTCTTATGGAGAATGGTATAATATTTCAGCCCACTATCCCGATACCGTTGAAGTGTCCGCTTACTGATGTTCAATAACAGGCAAATATCCTGATTATCGTATAGCTTTTCACCGTTCAGATAGTTGGCGTGCTTCTTCTCTTTTATACTTGCAGCCCGGAATAACTTCTCCAGTTGTTCCAACAGACGCTCCATGTAACACTCAAATGTTTCTTTATCCAATGGTATCATAGTTCCTGATTGAAGTTGCCGGTAATATAATAGCTCTGGTTGGACGGGTCTTTAACTATAATCTCTTTCTCACGCATAAATTTGATATAGCTTTTTGCCGTCCGTTCCTTTACATCAAGAATAGTCTGTATCTGTTCCGATAAATCCACATAGGTAATAAATCGCTGCCTGCCGAATACATCTTTTGCAACCGAAACTAATTCATCCTCTTTTCGTTTCTCCTTTGCCTCTTTGGGCTTTTCTCCCAGATAAATGTGCATCCCGGCTTCTCTATCCCAAGAGAATTGCATGATGGGAACATCTAATGGACTACCGTTACGAACTTTCAATGCTTTCACTACCGATATAGCCGGATCGGTATCTTTTTCGATGGAAAGGATGGCGGCAGCCTTGCGTTGCAGTTCCGAGCCAAGATGTCCACGCAGTTTTAAGCCATTAGGAATAAAATGCAGCACCGTTATGATACAGGTCTTATAGATTCCTGCCAATCGGTAGAGTTCCTCCACTACCGCAATACTTTCCGCTTCATCATTAGCCCCCTTTATCAAGTCCGCTATTCCGTCTATAACCACCATGTGGATACCTTGATACTGGTAATGAAACTTATCCATACTTTGAATAATGGACTGCAATCGTTCTTTACGGCTCATTCCCGTTAGGCAGTAAGCCCGGAAATATTCCGGCATCGCCTCTCGTCCGCTTCGACGCAGAAGATTGGTGATATTCTTGTAGGTCTGCACTTCCGACTGTTCCGTATCATAGAACAGAATAGCTTTCTGTTTGGTGTTCTCACAAACTGATACGCCTAACGTATCAATCGTCTTATCCGTTTGCCTGATAGCTCCCGCAATCAGGGCGGCTATATAATTACTCTTTCCCGTTCCTTCGCCGCCTGTCACACATAGCAGGTTGCCTTGGGTTCCGAGAGGCACATCATTGACCGATACAATCATTTGGGCAATAGGAGGGGGATTGTTGAAATCCACTTCGCAAGATCTTAAAGCTGACATTGTTTCACTATAAATTGAATCCAGATAGTTTAAAAATAGTTTTATCAAATCTTCTCGTCTATTCCCTGACTTGAAATAGTCCGAAATATCTTTTTCTTCCTTTGTCCCTGCCAATGGCAACAACAATCGTTTTACACCATACTCCTTTAAGTTCTGCTCCTGTTTTGCCGAGCTGTCCAGCCCCGTCTTATCCATATCGAAGAGTAAGATAATATGCTTGAACCGGAAAGAGAGTTTACGGACAATCCCCATTGGTATCGCTACTGTTTCAGAGTTGAAACAAATGGCATGAAATCCGTGAGCGGTGAGACTCATTACATCCTTTTCTCCACCCGTGATGAAAAGCAAATCACCTTTAGATGGTAGTTGTTCCAACCCGAAGCAATAATTATCTCCGAAATCGCCGGCATACAGGAAACGAACATCCGAAGATGGACGGTAAATCTTTATGTGCTGTTTACCTGTATATCCATAAATCGGTTCTTTTGCTGTGGAAGAGAAACTAAACGGCTTCCCCTCATTATTTTCGCTGCTGAATTTCAGAAGGGAAGTAACCTTGAATCTTTTCAGTATATCCGGTGTGATGCCATATTTATTCCAATAGGCAAGTTCCGCAGCCGTGAATACTCTTTGAATTGTTGTATAAGGGCGTTTCTTTTTTGCCGGTGGAACAGGTTCATGGATAGCGGTTACAATGGGCTTGAATATTTGTTTCTCATTTTTTGTTAATCCCAAATGTAAGTCCCGGTCAATAATCGTCATTATTTCAATAAACTCTTTAGGCTCTTTACAATTTAATCCATTCAATTTCCCCACTAAGGCAAAGCAATCACCGGAATAATCATCATTCCCAAAATCTTTTAATCTATACATATCGCTTCTACGCTCGTAATAGATGTTGCACGATGCATGCTTATCCTCATAAAGTGGATTATGAAAATTACGACCTACACGGAAAGGGGTGGGGAGGTAATGTCTGAATATAGCCATTCCTTTATCCGTCATACGAAGAATATCTTCTTTATTCATGATTTCCATTGAATAAATAGTTTCTACGAAATTGTTCTAATGTATGCGGATCGCAGACTATGATTTTCTCATTCAGCCCTCTTTCAATTTCTGATAACTTATATCTGCACTGTCCTCTCACCATAGAATAACTGATGAGATTTTCCTTTCTCAATCTTTGTAGGGTTTTTGTGCTGATACGTAGTATGGCGGCAACTTCTTGGTTGTCCATCCATACTTCTTCCTCTTCATTGGGCTTTGCTTCTTTTCTGAATACATAATCCGCAATTTTCTCGATTTTGCGAATAAGATCTTTATAGGCGGTAGCCTCCATTGTAATTACATCCATAACTTTTCGTTTAATTATTTGCTGCAAAGTTCATCCAATCTTATCAGACCATTTACCAACTTGTTACCAACTTGGTATTACTTTTTTTATGATGATTGATAATTACCGTAGTAGATGATAGTCTCATGTCGGACAAGTGAAATGTCAGTGCAAGGTGCAAGCCTATACTTATATATAGGCTCGCACCTTGCACTAGAAAAATAAAAATAGATAATTAATAATCAAATGTTTGGAAGATGTTCGTTTTTTCCATACTTTTGAACCCGAAAGCTATGGCAGACGAATTTAGGACAAATGTAGTCAAATGAAGATTTCTTTATGTCGTTACAAATTCGTTACAGGTAGTAAAAATATAAGTGCTAATAGGCTGATATATACGGAATTGGAAGAGTAAGGTTCATAATCCTGTCTCTCCGCCCAAAAAAAACTTAAGGCAGTAAAAAAAGTCCTACATGACATATTATCATGGCAGGACTTTTTTTTATTTCTCTCCCTATTCGAATATATTACCTTGAATTTAAATAAGTAGATGTATAAATCTTTTCAATAAAAGTCTGAATATAAAAAATATTGCATTATTCTTCTCAAATATTTGCGAGTTACGGAAACTTCCTGTACTTTTGCGCCCCGAACAAGGAGAGGTGCTCGAGTGGTTGAAGAGGCACGCCTGGAAAGCGTGTATACGCCAAAAGTGTATCACGAGTTCGAATCTCGTTCTCTCCGCTTTTTTTTAGTGTTATTTGAAATTTGTAAAAGCGACTGTTTTGAATAATCAAAGCAGCCGCTTTAATTTTTATATAGAAACGTTTGAGCGTTTATTCCAATTCTTCAATAATCTTCTTTACATCTACCGGTTGCAGGCGTCCGTACACCTTTTCGCCGATCATCACTACCGGAGCCAGTCCACAGGCGCCTACACAGCGCAGACAGTCTAATGAGAATTTTCCGTCCGGAGTCGTATCTCCTACTTCGATACCCAATACACGTTTGAACTCTTCCAGCAATTTTTCAGAGCCACGTACATAGCAGGCTGTACCCATGCAGACAGAGATGGGATGTTTCCCTTTGGGAGTCATGGTAAAGAAAGTATAGAAAGTGACCACACCATACACTTTTGATACGGGGATTCCGAGTTTGGAAGCGATAATCCGTTGCGTTTCCTCGGGTAGATACCCTTGCAGATGCTGTGCCTCGTGTAAAATATTGATAAGTTCGCCCGGGTTGTTTCCATGCTTGTCGCAGATCGTTTTGATTTGCTCTGCCATGTCACAGGCTAGTTTGATATCTGACATAATACTCTTCATTTAAAAGTTAATCAATCGCTTTGTTGAAATAATGCGTATGCAGGAGAGTTTCCGATTTCTCACCCAGCGGTTTGCCGAGATAATCCTCGTACAATGTCTTGATATACGGATTCTCGTGCGATTTGCGCAAAGGTTTGTTGGCGTCTTCGCGGTAAAGTGCGTTAGCGCGTGCATAGAGTATTTCCGAGTTGCCGTGATGCAAAGGCTGCCCGCCGCCACCGATACAGCCTCCGGGGCAAGCCATAATTTCGATGACATGATATTCGTTGTGCCCGTTCCGTATATCTTCCAATAGATGACGAGCGTTGCCTAGTCCGTGTGCGATGCCTACTTTTAATTCAAATCCGTTTAGGTTAATAGTAGCACGACGAACACCGCTTAGTCCGCGTACTTGTTCGAAATTTACATTTTTCAGAGGTTCTCCGGTATAGATTTCATAGACAGAACGGAGAGCGGCTTCCATTACGCCACCTGTTGTTCCGAAAATGACACCGGCGCCTGTCGATTCACCCATCGGGTTGTCGAATGGGCTATCCAGTACGAGAGGGAAGCCGATATTGGCACGTTTAATCAGTCGTGCCAGCTCACGGGTGGAAATGGAATAGTCGACATCGGGGATACCGTTCACTTTGAACTCATCACGGGCACATTCGTACTTTTTAGCCAGACAAGGCATGATAGATACGACTACCAGCTTTTCTCTGGGTATGCCCATTTTCTCCGCCCAATAGGATTTGGCGATGGAACCGAACATCTGTTGTGGGGAGCGGGCGGTAGACGGAATGTCCAACATATCTGGGAAATGATGTTCGAAGAAGTTGACCCATGCCGGACAACAGGAGGTCAGGATAGGTAACCGCACGGATTTATCTCCGTTGAGATAACGTGTCAATCGGTTCAGAATTTCAGAACCTTCTTCCATAATGGTAAGATCCGCTGCAAAATCCGTGTCAAATACATAGTCGAATCCCAGTTCGCGAAGCGCATATACCATTTTCCCGGTTACCAGAGTGCCGGGAGGAAATCCGAATTCTTCACCTAGGGCAGCCCGTACGGCAGGTGCGGTCTGCACAATCACTACTTTGTCCGGATTAGCCAGATCGTCAAGCAGACGGTTGGTGTAGTCACGTTCCGTTAATGCGCCTACGGGACAGACAGCCACACACTGACCGCAGTAAGTACATTCACTTTCCGTCATCATTCGGTCGAAAGCGGGAGCGATGGTGGTGTTGAAGCCGCGACGGATGGCTCCCAATGCTCCGACAGTCTGTACATCATTGCAAACACTTTCACAACGGCGGCAGAAGATGCATTTATCCATATTACGGACGATAGAAGCAGTAATTTCCCGCTTACGGGGGGACAGCTCACCACCATTGAAAGGCATTTCGCGAATATTGAAACGCAGTGCCAACGTTTGAAGTTCGCAGTTACCGCATTTAGGGCAAGTGAGACAGTCATTAGGATGGTCGGAAAGAATCAGTTCGGCTACCACTTTACGGGCGTTCATTACGCGCAGGGTACTGGTTTTTACCACCATTCCCTCCGTGCAACGGGTAGCGCAGGCAGGAGCCAGGTTGCGTCGTCCCATCACTTCAACCACACAAATACGGCAGGAAGCCGGATTATTTTTTATGCAAGTTCCTTTCAGGTCGATATGACACAGCGTAGGTATATTGATACCGATTTTGATGGCGGCTTCAAGAATCGTGCTTCCCTCGGGCACAGTGATGAAATGACCGTCTATCTGGAGAGTAATTTGTTTTTCTTCCATAGTAAATAGATTTTAGCAGACAAGAATAGCATTGAATTTGCAGCGTGCCATGCACATGCCGCACTTGATACATTTATCAGGATTGATTACATGCGGTTTTCGCACTAAGCCGCCGATTGCATCAGCCGGACAGTTTTTGGCGCATAAATGACAACCGATGCAATGCTCCGGATTAATCGTATAAGTCAGCAGTGATTTACATTGCTTGGCGCGACAGGTTTTATCCCGCACATGCTCCACGTATTCATTATAGAAATTGTCCAGTGTTGATAGAACAGGATTCGGAGAAGTCTGCCCTAATCCGCAGAGAGCAGTATCCTTAATTACTTGTCCCAAAGTAGCGAGGGTATCCAGGTCTTTTTCCGTACCTCTTCCTTCCGTTATCTTGTTCAGCAGTTCCAGCAGACGTTTGTTGCCGATACGGCAAGGCGTACATTTTCCGCAAGATTCTTCAACGGTGAAATCGAGGTAGAAACGGGCAACCGATACCATACAATCGTCTTCATCCATGACAATCATACCTCCCGAACCCATCATAGATCCGGCAGCCAGAAGATTATCGAAGTCGATAGGAGTATCCAGATGTTTCTCTGTCAGACAACCGCCCGAAGGTCCGCCTGTCTGCACTGCCTTGAACCTCTTTCCGCCTTTGATACCGCCACCGATTTCATAGATTACTTCCCGGAGGGTAGTTCCCATCGGTACCTCAATCAGGCCGACATTGTTTATTTTTCCTGCAAGGGCGAATACTTTCGTTCCTTTGGAACGTTCCGTTCCGATGGCTGCAAACCAGTCGGCACCTTTCGTCAAAATAATGGGGATGTTGGCAAGCGTCTCTACATTGTTTACGTTAGTAGGCTTCCCCAAATAACCGGATTCGGCAGGGAAGGGAGGTTTGAGGGTTGGTTCACCCCGTTTTCCTTCCATGGAGTGAATCAGGGCGGTTTCTTCTCCGCAGACGAATGCACCTGCCCCATATCGTATTTCTATATCGAAACAAAAATCAGTCCCCAAGATATGATCTCCCAGCAACCCGTATTGGCGTGCCTGGCCGATAGCTGTTTTCAGGCGGTTGATAGCCAGCGGATATTCGGCACGGATATACACCAATCCTTTGGAAGAACCGATAGAATAACCGCAGACACACATCGCTTCTACAATCGAATGAGGGTCTCCCTCCATGATGGAACGGTCCATAAACGCACCCGGATCTCCCTCGTCGGCATTACAGACTACATATTTGACATCTGATTTCTGTTTGTGGGCAAACTCCCATTTCAATCCGGTAGGAAAACCGCCACCGCCGCGTCCGCGCAAACCGGACTGTTTGATAATATCAATCACATCCATCGGTCGTTTGTTGAGCAGGCAATCGGCTAATGCGAAGTACCCCTCTCGGGCGATATATTCTTCGATGTTTTCGGGATCAATAAAACCACAGTTACGCAGGGCGATACGGAGTTGTTTCCGATAGAAATCCATGTGTTTGGAGTCACTGACAGTCTGTTCCGTTTTAGGATCTATGTATAGCAGCCTTGCTATTTTCCGGCCGCCGATGATATGTTCGGTGATGATGTCTTCCGCATCTTCGGGAGTGACCTGTGTGTAGAATGTATTGTCGGGAATGATTTTCACAATGGGACCTTTTTCGCAGAAGCCGAAGCAGCCCACTGTGATGACTTCTACCTTGTCGGCAATGCCGTTCTTTTCGATGGCTGTCCGGAGATGTTCCGTAATGCCTTGACTGGAAGAGGCTTTGCACCCTGTACCGCCGCAGATAAGAATCTGAAGATGCTGTGTGCCGGACGCCAGTCCGCAGCACTTTTCGGTCACTTTTTCATTACTCTCTTCACGTAATGAAAGTTTGTGTTCTGCTCTCTTCCTGATTGTAGCCAAATCATGGATAGATAAGATTTTCATAAGTATCAGAATTGTTAGTAGGTTTTTTGCAAATATAATTCTTTGTTTGGAATAACAGCATGCTCTTGTGCAAATAAAACCGATCTTTGACGGAGGATTTAGGTAAATAAATCTCTATCTTCGTATTTAATTAGGTATCAAACCTAATAAAAGATAATTGAAGTATGAGACGAATTTTACTGGGACTGTGTTTTTTATCCTTTCTGAACAGTGCATCCGGACAAGCGATTCCCTTGCCGGAAACGATGCCGCAGGCGCATCCGCGGGTACTGACCACTCCGGCGGGAAAGCAGGAAACATGGAAGTTGATTAGAAAAGAAGAATGGGCGAAAGATGTCTTCAATAAATTGAAGGAACGGACGGAAGTATATACAAACCTGACGGATGCTCAACCATCTTGGTTGTTGTCCCGTTTGGCGATGTACTGGAAATCTCATGCCACGGAAGTATATGTGAAAGGTGAAACGTTCGACCATGCAGGCGGTGAAAAGGCTCCTTATCCTACTGTGCGCTATACAGGAACCCGTGGAACGGCTGCTACTCACGGCCGCCCCAAATTGGCGGATGTCGTTCCTTATGATGATGCGGACGGGAATGTGACTTTTTGCAATAATGCACTTCCCGACCGTCCTATGGAGAGTGTACACCCATCCAAAACCGGGCGGAATATCGAAAGTCTGAACTGCGAAATTCTGGGAATTGCCCGTGATGCCGCTTTCCTTTATTGGATGACGGATGAAGAGAAGTTCGCCAAACTTGCCGCAGGAGTCTTTGATACATATATGACGGGGATTTATTATAGAAATGTCCCCATCGACTTGAACCACGGGCATCAGCAAACATTGGTAGGGCTGACTTCTTTCGAGGTAATCCATGAAGATGCACTCCATATCGTTGTCCCTTTATATGATTTTCTATATAATTACCTAAAGGCTAATTACCCGGATAAAATGGAAATCTATGCCGGAGCTTTCAAGAAATGGGCGGATAATATCATTGCGAACGGTGTACCTCATAACAATTGGAATTTGTTACAGGCACGGTTTATTATGAATGTCGGATTGGTATTGGAAGACAATAAGGAATATGCCGACGGAAAAGGACGCGAATATTATATCGACTATGTGATGAACCGTTCCAGCATCCGCCAATGGAGTCTGACGCGACTGGCGGATTACGGTTTCGACACCAATACAGGAATTTGGGCTGAATGTCCGGGATATAGCAGTGTGGTAATCAATGATTATGCCAATTTTGTGAATCAGTTTGATACGAATCTGCAATATGATTTGGTGAAAGCAATGCCTGTATTGTCGAAAGCGGTAGCAACCACTCCCCAATATCTGTTTCCCAACCGCATGATTTGTGGCTTTGGAGATACGCATCCGGGATATTTGAGTACGAACTTCTTTATCCGTATGATACAGAATGCACAGGCGAACGGGAAGAAAGGACAGGAAAACTATTTCACGGCTTTACTGAAATGCCTGAACCCGGATTTGGGAAATGATAAAACAGAAAAGAAGAATGTGCGTGTATCTGTCAATTCTTTCTTTGAAGATAAACCGCTGACGCTAAATCCCAAAGTGCAGCCGGGAAAGATAGAAGATTATGTTTCTCCTTTATTTTATGCTCCCAATGTGTCGTGGCTGGTACAGCGCAACGGTATGCATCCGCGCAACAGTTTGATGATTTCGTTGAATGGCAGTGAAGGTAATCACATGCACGCTAACGGCATTTCGATGGAACTTTACGGAAAAGGATATGTACTGGGACCGGATGCAGGTATCGGACTTTTCCTGTACAGCGGACTGGATTATGCAGAATATTATTCTCAATTTCCTAGTCATAATACAGTTTGTGTGGATGGAATATCGAGCTATCCGGTGATGAAAAGTAACCATTCTTTTGAGTTGCTTTCCTGTTTTCCGGCATCAGCGGAACCGGGCAAAGCATTTACGTCCGTCACTTACAGTAACCTTTATTTCCGCGAACCGGAAAGCAGGGCGGATCAGACCCGTATGATGAGTATTGTCACTACCGGGGCGGAGACAGGATATTATGTCGATGTATTCCGCAGCCGGAAAGAGAAAGGAGGCGATAAGATGCACGATTACTTCTATCACAACCTTGGGCAGACTTTGACATTGACGGCAGCAGATGGTAGCGACCTGAATCTCCAGCCTACGGAAGAACTCTCCTTTGCAGGTGCACATCTTTACGCTTATTCCTATTTATATGATAAGAAAGTGGCTGCAACCGATAAGGATGTCAAGGCAACTTTCACCATCGATATGAAAGATAAGGATGGCGATGATATATACATGAATCTTTGGATGAAAGGTGCACCGGATCGTGAAGTTTTTACGGCCTTGGCGCCAATGACCGAAGGGCTGAGCCGCACACCGAATATGCCCTATAATATAAAGGAGCAGCCGACGCTGACATTTGTTGCCCGCCAGCATGGAGAAGCATGGAATCGTCCTTTTGTTTCGATATATGAACCGAGCACGAAAAAAGAACCGTCCGCTATTCAGTCCGTCTCTTACTTTGATGCGGAAGGAGTAGGTTTAGAAGACTTTGCCGGAATCTGTGTGAAAAGCAAAAACGGACGTATAGATCATATCTTCTCTCTATCCGATGCCGCACAAACCGCTACTTATCAGGGAATGAAAGTGAAAGCGGATTATGCCGTTATCAGCAATGAATATGCAGGAAACCGGATGTTATTTTTAGGGAATGGAACCCAATTGGTTACGCCCGGGATAATGATCCAGACCGACAATGCCGCCAATGTATTGCTCGAAAAGAAAGGGGGAAAATGGTATATTATTTCTTCTGCCCCCTGTACGGTTGTTATCGGCGATAAGAAGATAAAATCCGATGCTGCGCCGGAGCCTATATTGTTGCGTATCTGATGTTTCATTTGTAATAAAGAAAAATTGTATATCTTATCCGTAGTATGATATATTATGGCCTAAGATGGAAATAGTTGCAATAAAAAACAAAAAAAGCGCGTTTAAACGTTTTTAATACTATATTTTTTCTAATTTTGTGGCTTTCTGTCCAAGTAGTATATAAAATGGACAGTAAGCCCTTTTTTTGTGGGTAAATATTAGTGGGAAATATTTAGTGGGAAATAAATGATGGTATATGTGATGAGAAATGGTCGCAGGGTAATTGCTGCATTATCATTTCTGTTATTATGTTGTGGTGTACATGTGCACGCACAGCGGGTGGCTGTAAAGACAAATGCATTAGGTTGGCTGACCGCCAGTCCGAATGTAGAAGCAGAATTTGTATTGGGTAGCCATGTCTCCTTAAACATGGGGATTGCTGCGAACCCAATCAGTACAGACAACTTTAAAACGACTTTCACGCATTTTCAGCCTGAAGTTCGTTACTGGCTAAATCGTCCGATGGTGAGTCATTTTCTTGGAATCACCGCTTTCGTGAATAATTTTAATATGATGGTGAAAGATGTGCATCACAAAGGCGATGCATACGCCGCAGGTTTGACCTATGGATATGCATGGGTGCTGGGCGATCATTGGAATATCGAAGCAACTGCCGGAGTGGGTGTGTTGCGCTACCGTCAGTTTAAGTATGATAAGGGTACTCCGAAACCGGGTGCGGTCAACGATAGTAAGACCACCATAGCACCTGTCAAACTGGGGATATCTTTTGTTTATATTATTCGATAACGAACATTAGCTAGTCAGAAAAGAGAATGAAAATCAATTTGAAACGTGATAGATTAGCAGGTATACTTCTCGTGGCGATGATGTTAGTCGGCATGAATGTATCTGCCCAACGGATCCGTGTGCAGGGGCATGTCACAAACCCGCAGGGAAAAAGTGTTCCGAATGTAAATGTGCTGAATCCGGTCAATGATGAACGTATAGAAATGTCCGACGAGGATGGCCGTTACAGTGTATTGGTTGAGAAAAACGGCTCGTTGAAGTTTACATGTGTCGGTTATGAGGACAAAACGGTGAAGGTGGCAGGCAAGCAGGTTCTGAATGTGGTATTGAAAGATGCCGTCATCGAACTGGACGAGGTAACGATTACTTCCAAAGTGAAGGATAAAGTGATTCCGGAACCTACGGACATCGAAATCAAAGGTAATTATTTCCATCTGAAAACCCGTGTCCCGGTGCCTAAGGAGATGTTTAACTCACATCGCCGCTTGGTATTGCAGCCTTCCATTTATGATGTGACACTGAAAAAGCGTCTGTTGATGCGTCCTGTTGTATTCGATGGAGATACTTATAATACAACGCAAAATCGAATGTACGATTATGATATGGATAAAGACCCTTTGCACGATTACATCCGTGTGAAAACGACTTCTTCACGCAAAGGGGATATTATTGCTTATCATGATTCTATCTATATAGAATATCTGCAACATGACTATCGTGCGGATGTGCATCTGGCGATGGAAAATTACCAGAATATCATTTATCGCGACTCTTTCTCCATTGCACGCGGAACAGTCAACCCGCTTCGTTTCTTGGAGTATAAATTCTCCGCTTTCAGCCTGACGGACGAGAAATATCTTCCGAAACCCGTGATGCAGTTGCGGGATACGAAAGGGGAGGTTAACCTGACCTTCCTGGTAGGTAAAGCCGATTTGGATGATAAGAATCCACAGAATCAGGTGGAACTGAACCGGTTGAATCAGGAATTACGTGGTATTGAGACGAATCCGGATGCCTCTTTGAAGAGTTTCCATATCACGGGAGTGGCTTCACCGGACGGTTCCTACGAGACGAATCTCCGTCTGGCAAAGTTACGTACGGATAAAGCACTGGAACGTATTCTGGCCCAACTGGATCCGGAAACACGCAAGCTGCTGGAAGTGAAATCGGATGCGTCGGTAGCTTCATGGAAGGAAGTGGCTGAATTGCTGAAGAAGGATTCCAAACCGGAATTGGCGAAAGAAGTAGAGGACTTAATCAAACAATATGCAGCTACTCCTTACCGGTTGAATGGGGTCTTGAAATCGAAACCTTTCTACAAGGAACTTGCGGCTACTTATCTGCCTAAATTGAGAAAGGTGCAATATACGTATGGTTATTCAATCTTCCGTTCTTTGACGGACGACGAGATTAGAGAACTTTACAGAAAGAATCCGAAGGAACTGACCCGTTTCGAATATTACCGTATGATTACGACGGCAAAAACTCCCGACGAAAGAGAAAAGTATTGCAGGGAAGCTCTTGAACTTTATGATAATTTTACGTATGCAGCCAATGAACTGGCAGTGGCAAAAATACAGAAAGATACTCCGGATTCACGTATTCTCGAACCGTTTGTCAGTAAATCGGCACCGGCAGAGTTATTGTCCAATCAGGCTATTGCCTTATTACATGAAGGGAAATATACAAAAGCGGATTCTGTACTGACGTTGGTTCCCGAAGAAGCGGTTTCTGAAGATTTGCAGGCCATCGTTCAGGCATTGGCCGGTTATTATAATGATGCTTTCGAAAAGGTGGCGGCTACCAGTCCTTTCAATGAGGTGGTGATGCTACTGGCAATGAAGAAAAATCAGGAAGCATGGGATAAGATTTCTGCCATGGATGTAGAGACAGCCCGCGAATATTATATAAAAGCGATTGCCGCCAACCGTCTGGAGAAAATAGGTGATGCGATTATGAGCATTGAGAAGGCCCTTGAACTTGATCCTTCCTTATTGGAAGTAGCGAAGGTGGACGGGGATATTATTGACTTGCTGCCGGAAGAGCAGAAAATTAAATAATGATATATACAACAAGAGTAAACGATGAATATCTTCAGAATCAACAATAAATATGTGGCAGCGGCAATCTTCCTGATGCTTGCTGTTACCTTACAGGCACAGGATTATGGTGCATTGCAATATATGTTACAGAAACGGCCTGCGAATGAAAAGTTCGAGAGCAATAAATTCAATGAACATCTCTTTTTCTCCGCCGGAATCGGGCCATACAGCTTGTTTACAAGTGGAGATAGTCAGGATGGGATGGGAATGACCGCTCATCTCTTTATGGGAAAGTGGATTACTCCGGTTCACGGACTTCGGATAGGGGTGAATTTGGGTTATCTGCCGTCGAGTATCTACGATTCTAAAATAAAAATGGGGGGCGGTAGCCTGGACTATCTGTTGAATATGTCCTCTCTGGCATACGGATACAATGCGAACCGTTGTTTTGAATTATTGGGGATTGCAGGTATAGAAGCCGGTTATTCTAAGGTGGGCGATAATAGCGGGCGTTCCGAAAAGTATCCGGATTTGAAAGGTGGCGGTCAGCTTTATTACGGCGCTCATCTCGGTTTACAGGGAAATGTACGTCTTTCTCCTACATTGGATTTGTTTGTAGAGCCACGGATCGGATGGTATAATGACGGTTTTGCCCATACGGAAAGTTGGAGAAATTATAAAATGGCAGGTTCGGTTCTGGTAGGTCTGAACTATATGCCTGCTGCTCCGATGGGAACTAAGATCCATTTCGATGATTTTGATAATAGCTCTTTCCTGAATCATATGTTTATCTCTTTATCCGGTGGTATCAGTACGCTGAAAGTTCCGGGAATCAAGAATACGATTAAAGGAGCAGGACCGCAGTTCTCTGCCGGAATCGGTAAATGGTTCAGTCCTTCTTCCGGTCTGCGTTTGTCCGGGACAGTTGGACTTTCAGACACCCCTTCGGGCAGTGCAAGCGGCTACTTTAAGCATGTCGATCTGCATGCGGACTATCTGTTGAATATCAATAATGTTCTTTGGGGATATGATGAAGACAGAATATTTAGTCTGATCGGTATTGCCGGAGTTAACCTGGCAGGTACGAAAGGAGTGGATAAAACCGCCAAGTATGCTCCGGGAATAGGAGTTGGTGTGCAAGGAAGTTTCCGTATCAACCGTTCTGTGGATTTATTTATAGAACCTCGCCTTAATGTGTATAATAAGAGATATGCAGGAGGTCGCGGAGTAGGTAGCAATACAGACCAACTCGGAGAGTTGAATTTTGGTTTGACTTATCATACGATTGACCGTGCGGCACGTCCGAAGAACGGATTCTCAAGCAATCACATTGCAGACAATCTGTTTATGACTTCGGGAATCGGTGTGCAAATGTTCCTGAATAAGACGAATCTTGAAAACCTTGGTTCTTTAGGTCCGCAGGCCTCTGTCTCTATCGGTAAGTGGTTGAGTCCTTACTCCGGTTTGCGCCTGGTGGGTATGGGTGGACTCTTTACGAACTATGTAGTTCCGGGAAGTGTTAAAGCGGGCAAACTTAGACATGCCAGTGTTAGTGGCGGCCTTGATTACTTGTGGAACATAACGTCTACCATGAGCGGATATAATCCCGATCGTATCTTTGATTTAATAGGTTCGGTAGGTGTCAACCTTGCTTATACTTCCCAATCAGACCATAAAATCCAACCGGGTGTTAATGCGGGCATACAGGGATTATGGCATGTGAATGATTTTCTCGGTTTGTATATTGAACCACAGATTCGCTTGTATGGAGATAAATTCATCGAAGGCAATCTGGGCTTTATGCAGAAAGACGTGATGGTAGGAGTCAATGCAGGTTTCCACTATCGCTTTGTTCCTTATTCAAAAGCAGCCAATCGTAGCGTGTTTGGTCAGGATGACAAGCGTTACTTCATCTCCGGTGCACTTGGATTGGGTAGTTTGCTCGTAGCCAACAAGGATTTGGTGAAGAATGCAGGTGTAGAAGCAAAAGGAAGCATTGGCAAATGGTACACTCCATTATCTGCATGGCGGGTAAACGGAACAATTATGTACAAGGCCAAAACGTCGTCGAAGATGAATCTCCATTATGCCGGTTTGGGTATGGATTATATGATGAGTCTGGCCACATTGGCAAAAGGATATAGCCCCGATCATGTGATAGACGTTGTTCCTTTTGTGGGAGTTACTGCCGGACTGGTACGCCGTTACGGTAAGTTTCAGGCAGTGCCGGGACTGGATGCCGGTGTGCAGGTTAAGCTGAAAGTGGCTTCTTCTTTGTATCTGTATGCCGAACCTAAAGTGGGTATCCGTACCGATACATACGATGGCTCCGAACAGGGAAGACCTGACCGCGTAGCTTCCATGGTAGGTGGATTATTATACAGATTCAAGATGCCTACTTTCCAGTAAGAAAAGAAATAGGCACTTTATTATCCGACTATTTATTGTATGAAAACACACAGGGAAACTGAATGCGCCCTTCTATATATATTTCGCCGTATCGGGCTAGCTGATGGTTTGCCTGATAATTATGAGAGAAGTGTTTTTGCAGAGGCAAGTATAAAAGGCGGGAAATAAGAAAACTGAAAAAACAGAAATACTCTAGGTAAATCTCCTTTATTGTTCGTAATAGACAATAAAGGAGATTTTTTGTATTGGTTCCTTGTTTGGCAGTTTCTGTTACCAGGTTGCCAACCTGACCGGAATAGAAAGTGTAGCTTTGCAAAGAACTTCAATAAATAGAATAATTAAAGTATAACATAGTTTGGTGATATGAATATGGTAGAAGTTTTATTTGGCAAAAGAAAATGTTTATTAGCGATAGCTATTGTGTTTTCAACATTCGGGAACGCTCAATTAGTAACCTATCCGGAAGGACTGAACACAGGTATGCCACATAATGATGATTATACAGTCAAAGTACGTGAAGCAGGTGGTGAATGGAAAGATGTATTCGAATATGAAGTTCAGGTAGATATGGATCGGGTACAATCTGCTTCAATGGTACAGTTTGATATGGGCAGTCCCGTAGAAGTGATGGTGAAAAAGAACAATGGTTCAATTCAGGATGTGAAAATCCGTCCGTTGGCAATAGGTATACAACATACGGTAAATCACAATGCAATCTTTTTTACATTAATTAGACCTCAATACCTGTCGATTGAGTTTAATGGTGATCGTTTGCATAATCTTCATTTGTTTGCTAATCCTTTGGAAACAGAAACTTATACTGAAAGCAGTGACAAAGTGATGTATTTCGGGCCGGGTGTCCATCGTCCGAAAGATTTGCCGAATACACAGATACAGATTCCTTCCAATACTACTGTTTATTTAGCTCCCGGAGCTGTTGTAAAAGCTAAATTACTGATTGATAAAGCTGAAAATGTACGCATTGTCGGGCGTGGTATTCTCGACCATTCGATCCGTGGAATAGAAGTTACTCATTCTAAAAATGTATGGATTGACGGTATTACAGTCATAAATCCTGATCACTATACAGTATTTGGAGGTGAATCTACTGGCTTGATCATCAAGAATTTAAAGTCTTTCAGTTGTAAAGGATGGAGTGATGGCATAGACCTGATGTGTTGCAGTGACGTATTAATAGACAATGTTTTTATGCGGAACAGTGATGACTGTATTGCCATCTATGCCCATCGCTGGAACTATTACGGAGGAAGTCGTAACGTGACTTTACAGAATTCAATCCTTTGGGCGGATATTGCTCACCCGATCAACATTGGAGGACACGGTAACCCGGACGACGCAGTGGGAGAAGTGGTTGAGGATATAACCGTCCGGAATGTCGATATTCTGGAACATGACGAAGATGATCTTCTTTATCAGGGCTGTATGGCGGTGGATTGCGGTGATAAAAATCTGGTACGTAAGATATTATTTGAAGATATCCGTGTAGAGAGTATTCAGGAGGGAAGATTGTTTCATATTAATGTCCGTTTCAATTCAAAGTATGATAAACAGCCCGGACGGGGAATTGAAGATATTACTTTCCGCAATATCACTTATAATGGAGTGGGTGAGAATCCGTCTCTATTGAAAGGGTTTGATAAAGAACGCTCCGTCAAGAATATCATCTTTGATAATGTGATGATCAATGGTGTGAAGATGAAAAACACAGATGATTTTATCACGAATGAATATATAAAGAAAATCACCGTCAAATAGCATAATCTGGAACATGAAGTATGAATAGATAAATTTCTTTGCATTAGGTGCAAACTTCTTTTCTTCTAATACCAAACTTTCTTTAGGTTAAACATAAACTATAAATGCAAGTTTCATTTATATAATCAGAACTTGCAATTATATAAATGAAACTTTCGTTTTTATAATCAAAGCTTGCAATTATAGATTTCTATTAGTTAAGAGCAACTTTAGTATTAGAAGGAAAGAACTTTGCAATAGAGAGATAATAACTTATCTATTTGAGCTTCTTTTTACTACGAAATGCTATCTTTGCTTGTCATTTGGTAGAAAAGAAATCGAATCGCACTATGATTAACAGAATTATATGGATTATTGGGATTGTATGGATAGGGAACATTCAAAATGGAGTACAAGCGCAACGACGTAACTTCATTCATCCCGGAATCACCTATTGTCTAGTTTATCAATCAAAAGGAAATTCTTTATTGTCCGTAGCTTCTGATTCGGAAGTAAAGACGGAACCAGTGCAATTACCCTGCTCCGCACAATGGACGGAAAGAGAAATAGGAAAACTCACTCTTTCCGCAGGAGCTTGCGTACTTCGCTTACAGATAGAGCAAGCCGGAGATAAACTCGAAATCCAGAAAATAATAGTAAAGCAGGATAAGGGGATTTGATTTCTCGTTCGTACTTAATAATAGTACTACAAAAAAAGATGGCCATGAAAATTCGAATATGTTTGTTAATCATACTGATGGGATTATTGTATCCGGGTTATATTAGCTCGCAAGAGTCCCCTTATGTATTCCGCCAGATTGGAGTTGTCGAAGGATTACCGGATAACTATGTAAAAAGCGTTTTCCCCATCCCGGACGGACGTATCGGTGTGCGAAGCACTGTGCTGTTAAGCCTGTATGACGGTGCGAACTATTCAAATTTCCCTTTCAATATTCATGGCGAATATTCGATAGCATATAACCATATCATTCCTGAACAGTATATTGATGCTGATAAACGTTTGTGGATGAAAGAACGTAAGAGCCTGCGTGTTTTCGATTTGACTACCGAACAGTATATATATAACGTAGATTCTTTATTCCAACAGTTCGGCTTAAAGGATAAAGTGGCGGATATCATCATTGATTCTGAAAAACACTGTTGGTTTCTGACACCGGGTTCCTCTGTCTATATGTACGATGCAGAGACAAAATCAATCGAGCAGGTTTGCAGGAACGATGAGTTTATGGAATACTATGGCGGATTGCTCGGGGTGGAAAGTCATGGAAAATACAGTTGGATGGTTCATCAGAAAGGAGCTATCCGTTGCTACGATTTGGAAAAGAAACGTTTTGTACAGCAACTTGATTTCCTGAAAGACCAACTGAAACCGGATGACCGTGTAGTTCTGAAGATACTCGACAATGGTGACTTTTGGCTGATGTGGGATCGTGGAGTAGGCTATTATGATGTCTATAATAAAAAATGGAATCAAATTTCAGGTATCCGACTCGGACACTATTCATGGTTCACTTCTATGGACATTGATAAAGGTGGAAATGCATGGGTAGGAACCGTTATCGATGGATTCTATGTCATTGATATGCATAATTTTTCTGTAACCCGGACACAGGACATTCCTTTATTATCAGGTAATACAGTACGTAATGGCATTCAGAGTATCTATTGCGACAAGGAAAACAATTCTGTTTGGATAGGACTCTATAATCAGGGAATGTGCTATTACCATCCCAGCATGAATAAAATAGTGCTGTACAATAAAAAGATGATAAATGGCGACTGGAAAGGAGAGGAAATACGCTGTATGCTCGAAACGTCTAAAGGAGAAATTCTGATGGGTACTACACAAGGTGTCTATCGTTATGAACCGGAGACTAAGAGAATGAACAGATTCTATCATGAATTCAGCCAGAAGAATTGCCGTGTACTCTATGAAGACAGTAAGAAGCGTGTTTGGGTCGGAACATACCACGATGGACTCTACTGTATAGATCATGGAAAGGTACGGTCTTACGATTATCCCGATACGGATTATCAGAATGAACTGGATTTCAGTAATATCCGTGTCATGGTCGAAGACCCTTCCGGTCGGTTGTGGGTAAGTATATATGGTGGTGTAGGATTATTCAATCCGGAAAACGGGCAAATAAACTTATTGTCCGAACAGTTCCCCGAACTCAAAAAATACAAAGTAGCCAATGCATTGGCCATAGATAACCAATCCCGGTTGGTCGTAGGCAGTGATAACGGACTTTACATTTACGATCCTGCAACGAATAAAATATGGATACCGGAGCAAGACGGCCAGGCTAATTCAATCTTCAATCAGGGAAGTATCAAGTACAACCAAATACTCAAAGACCATGAGGGAACTTTATGGTTTGCCACTCAATATGGCTTGAGCGTCTTGACTCACAATGGGCAAAGCTACACATTAGGGAGAGAAGAAGGTCTGTCCAAAGCCATCCTGAACGTAGTAGAAGATAAGAACCATGATCTCTGGATTTCGACAGTCACTTCTATTTATAAGATAAAAGTAGACAGAAGAGCTGATAAATACGGCTTTCATGTAATCAGCTGTCTGTCGGAAGATGAAATCCGTCAGGATGATTTATATAGTTTCCCTTCGTTAATGACCAGGGACAATCAGCTTTTCCTGGGGTTGATGAACGGCTTTATCGCTTTCTCACCGGAAAACATGATAGATAATCAGTGCCTCAATCGTCCTCTGTTTACCTCATTCCGCTTGTTTAATGTTCCGGTTGTTTCGGGTGAAACATATAACGGGCGTGTCTTATTTGACAAAGCATTGAGTTATTCGGACGAAGTACAGTTGAAATATGATGAGAATTACATTACACTTGAATTCTCCGGCCTGAACTTCCCCAATCCTTCCCAAACCTTTTTCCGTTACCAGCTGGAAGGATTTGACAAGGAATGGACAGAAACCCTTTTTGAGAATGGACAAGGACGTGTTGTCTATAATAATCTCCCTTCGGGCGAATACATCTTCCGTGTGTCCGCTGCCGGAAACGACCGGATATGGGGACCGGAGTCTGCATTCAAAATTGTAATTCATCCCCCGTTTTGGGATACACTGGCCGCTCGTGTTTTCTATGCAATTTTAGGTATTCTCTTAATCTTCGGGCTGATCTATGTAATAAACCGCCGCAACCGGCAAAAGATGATTCGTATGCAGGAGGAAGAAGCGTTGAAGCAGAAAGAAGAACTGGATCAGATGAAATTCCGCTTCTTCACAAATATAAGCCATGAACTCCGCACTCCGTTGACGTTGATTATCACGCCATTGGATATGATGATACGTCGATTGACAGACGATGCGATGAAAAAACAACTGAATACCATCTATAAGAATGCTCAAAACCTATTGTCATTGGTGAATCAGCTACTCGATTTCCGCAAACTGGAAATGAAAGGAGAGAGGTTGCATCTGATGAACGGCGATATGGAGGAATTTATTGTTTCGGCCTATAACAACTTCATGCCAATGGCAGTAGAGAAGCATCTTAACTTCGTGAACCAATCGGAACATAGAGCGCTTTATATGTTCTTCGACCGGGACAAGGTACATAAGATTGTAAATAATCTCTTGTCCAACGCCTTTAAATATACGCCGGAAGGCGGGACGGTAGACTTACTGCTTGCAACAGAAGAAATAGAAGGAAGAAACTACGTGAGAATATCCGTATCCGACACCGGAATCGGAATATCCGAATCAGATCTTCCCTATATCTTTGACCGTTTCTATCAGGTAGGAAATGAAGGGGACGAAAAAATAGGCAGTGGCATCGGACTTCATTTGGTAAGGGAATATGTAAATATACATGGTGGCCGCATTAAAGTGGACAGTCAGATAGATCGCGGATCAGTATTTACCGTTTGGCTGCCGATGGATCTGAAACCGGAACCGGATGAACTGCCGGAAGAAATTGTCGGAACGGAAACAACGGACGTTAAAGAGAAAGAAACCACTACATCCATAGTTGACGATAACCTGAAGAAACTGTTGTTAGTGGAGGACAATCAGGAATTCCGTACTTTCCTGAAAGAACAGTTGGAAGATTTCTATCAGATCGTTGAAGCAGCAGACGGCGAGGAAGGAGAGCGAAAAGCGATAGAGGAGAATCCGAACCTGATTATCAGCGACATTATGATGCCGAAAGTAGACGGTATCGAACTTTGCCGTCGGATCAAGACGAATGTGCAGGCTTCCCATATACCTGTGATATTGTTGACGGCTCGCACTGCCGATGATATCAAGATCAATAGCTATGAAGTAGGAGCAGACTCTTATATGTCGAAACCCTTCAACTTTGATATGCTCATGGTGCGCATTGAAAAACTGATAGAGCAACAGGAAAAGAGAAAGCAGGAATTCCGTAAAAACATAGAAGTAAATCCGAGTGCTATCACTATTACTTCAGTAGACGAACAGCTTATACAGAAGTGTCTGGAATATATAGAAAAGAACATGGACAATCCGGAATATGGTGTAGAAGAGTTGAGTGGGGATTTGGGTATGGTGCGTATGAGCCTTTACCGTAAGCTACAATCCATCACCGGACACACACCGACGGACTTTATCCGCAGCATCCGTTTGAAACGGGCGGCACAGTTATTACAAGGAAGCCAGTTGCCGATTGTTGAAATTGCGAACCGGGTAGGATTCAGTTCACCCAGCTATTTCTCGAAGTGTTTTAGAGAAATGTTTGGGGTGCTACCCAAGCAATATGCCGAGGAATCGGGAAGAAAAGAATGACATTGTGCTTGTATTTGTAGTTTAATTATTACATTTGCGCTGAATAAGTGAGATAATTGTAAGATCTTGTTCACATTGGGGCAGAAGAAGTTTTATTTTATAATATATATTGATATGAAAGTATTAGTTTTAATTTCGTTGGTAGGAGGTTTGATGTTATCTTCTTGCGGAGGTAGCAGTTCAAAAAATAATGCGAGTGGTAAAGAAGTAAATCCGGCAGATACAATCTATTTGGGCGATTTGCGTGAAAAGTTTGCGGATGACAGCATTTTCTTTAAAGTAGTGGCACCGGATTTGATGTTAATGGATTATCAGTATCTTTGGGCAGTAACAGAATCGGAAGCGGTAGAGAAAGGACTGACGAAAGAATACTATAAACGTGTGAAGAAAGAAATCACCGATACGAATGAAGCGATCAAAAGAGGTGTGATGAAAGGTGCGAACGTAAAACGTATACCGGATTTCCAGACATCGCAGGATAATAAATAATGAATCCTTCCGGATGAAAGCTTTCATCCATGCAAATTTAAGAACAGGGGAGTCGTCTAATGTAACGGCATCCCCTTTTTTATTGGAGTGACCGTTAGATTTATCCCGATGAAATGGGACGTTTTTGCAAAAATACACGCTTGTTACGATAGTTTTGTTATCTGTTACTTTTGTGATATTTTAGTTCGAAACTTGTTCCTACTTTTGTATCATCGTTAAACGGATAAATTTAATGCCATGAATAAACAGCAAGCTACATTTGACGACTTTTTCTCTGAATGCTACCTTAAATATAAGGAGTATATCAAGAACTACATCGCTATCCGCATTTGCCATCCGCACGAAGCGGAAGATTTGGCGCAGGATGTCTTTGTCCGCTTATGGGAACACAGGGCATTCGTGAACAAAGATACAGTCTGGTCTTTGCTCTTTACTATCGCCCGCAATATCGTAACTGATAAAATTCGTCGTTATTATAAACAGGAAGATTTTGTCGCCTATATATATAATAGGATGGAAGACATCGGTCGGAATACCACAGAAGATGCCGTTCATTATCGTGAACTAAAAAAGATACACGACAAAGTTATGGAAGCTCTTCCTGTCAAACGCCGCCAGATCTATGAACTTAGTTTCAATCATGAACTGTCTTGTCCTGCCATTGCAGGAAAGCTGTCCTTATCTCCCCGTACAGTAGAATGTCAATTATTGCTGGCTCGCAAAACTGTTCGTACTTGTTTGAAAAATGAATTCTCCAAAGTCGGTTAAATACCAGATTCGGAAAAACACATATTAACTTTAACAATTTAATAGTATTATGGAAATTAAATCCAAATTCTTGTGTTCAAAAGGAGTCGCATTGGCTTTTGCCATGCTGCTGGGTGGTTCGCCCGGTGTATTGCTCTATGCAAATGATTCTGTAGAAGAGAGTTTGATGGTAGCCCAGACAGGCCGTATCATCAAAGGTCTTGTGACAGATGCGAATGGTGAACCATTGATTGGTTGTAATGTAGTGGTCGTAGGAAGCAATGCAGGAGTGATTACCGATATTGACGGTCGGTTTACACTGAATATTCCTGCTGATGCCAAACAAATTAAAATTAGCTATATCGGATATGTAGATCAGATCATTAACCTTCATGACCGCTCTGATTTTAAGGTAGTATTAAAGGAAGATAATAATGCATTGGATGAGGTTGTTGTAGTGGGGTATGGTACACAGAAAAAAGCGACATTGACAGGGGCGGTAGAACAAATAGGTAGCCAGGTATTGGAAAGCCGTGCCATTACCAATGTCGGTGCTGCTTTGCAAGGAGCTACTCCGGGTTTGGTAGTCACTCGTTCTTCCTCACGTCCGGGTAATGAAGGTTTGAATTTCCAGATTCGTGGTCTGACATCTGTCAATGGAGGTAGTCCGTTGATTATTGTAGATGGAGTACCTGTATTGAATGCAGAGTCATTCCAAAATCTAAATTCGGATGATATTGAAAATATTAGTGTTTTGAAAGACGGTTCAGCTTCCATTTATGGTGCGAAAGCAGCCAATGGTGTTATCTTGGTAACTACCAAAAAAGGTAAGGGCAAGACCACCGTAGATTATGGCTTCAATATGCGTTTCACCACTAATGGCATTATGGCTTTCTCTCCCAGTATGCAGGAATATGCCACCATGTGGCTGGAAGCCAATAAGGAAATGCCGGAGCATGACTGGTGGGGCTGGGGAGAAGAAAATCTGAAAAAGATGGCTCAAGGCATTGAAGGTATTTATGAGTCGACTGTGGCCGATTGGGGTACGATGTTCGTAGGTAATGCCAATCGCCTGGATGAATTGTTTGCCCGTCGTTATTCCTACCAGCATAACTTGAGTGTAGCAGGTTCTACGGATAAATCCGATTACCGTATTTCTTTAGCTTATGCCGATAACCAAGCCAATCTGGCCACTGCTTATGATGGACAGAAACAGTTGAACTTGCGCTTGAACTACGGAATCAAATTGACCGATTGGTTCAAACTGGAGACTTCAGCCAGTATGATTAAAACAAATACCGAAACGCCCACACATGGTATCGATCGTACACTCTACGGGAATGATGCTCCATTCTTTCCGGCTAAGAATCCTTATGGACAATGGTATGCTAACTTCGGTAATGTAGGTGACCGCAATGCGGCAGCAGCTACAACGGATGGCGGACGTGACGAGAGAGAGAATCTGACCACTCGTGTTGATTTTAAAGCATTGGTGGATATTTGGAAAGGAATTACTTTCGAGGGTACTGCTTCCTTTCAGAATGAGGAATATCGCAGGGAACGTTATTCGCTTCCGGTACAGTGCTACAATTGGTTCGGCGAGCAGACGGCGAAGTTGGTGTATGAAACAACACAAACCCTTAGTACTCCGCAAGATGTGATGAATTTTAAAGATTCCCATCAGCCGGGATATCTGGTACAGGCAAACAATTCCCGGTATCAATACTATTCAGGGCTATTGAAATATAAGCGTACATTTGCCGAAGTACATAATATAGATGCCATGTTCGGTATCAGTGCCGAGAAATGGGTGACTAAAAAAGTGGTTACCGCTCGTGAGAAGTTTGAGGATGTCGGAATTTACGATCTGAATCTGGCTACAGGTACACAGGGGAACGGGGGAGGAAAGACTCATAATGGTACCTATTCATATATTGCCCGTTTGAATTACAACTATGCGGAAAAATATATGGTTGAATTGATGGGGCGCCGTGACGGAAACTCCAAGTTTGCTCCCGGTTACCGTTTCAAAAGCTTCGGTTCCGTTTCTTTGGGATGGGCGTTCTCGGAAGAACAATTTGTAGAGTTTCTAAAGCCTGTTCTTTCTTTTGGTAAGCTGCGTTTAAGCTATGGTAGTTCAGGCAATGATGTTGGGCTGGGCGATTACGATTATGTATCTACTGTCTCTCTTGGGACGGCCGGTTTTGGAACTATACCTGCCAACCAGGTATCTTCAGGTTTCGGTGGTTTAATTTCTTATGACCGTACTTGGGAGAAAGTTTCACAAAAAAACTTCGGTATCGATCTTAACTTCTTCGATAATCGCTTGAAAGCTACATTCGATTATTTTATAAAAGATAATACCGGTATGTTGGTAAATGTCACCTATCCGGGCGTATTAGGAGGTAAATCTCCTAAAACGAATAGTGGTCATTTGAATGTAAAAGGTTGGGAGTTTACTATCGGATGGCGCGACCAGATTAAAGACTTTTCTTACTATGCCAACTTTAATATTGGTGATACAAAGAGTCTGTTGAAAGAGATGGAAGGAGCAGATTCTTATGGGGCCGGTTGGAATGCGGCCGTGAATGGATATCCATTGAATTCGTACTTCCTTTATCGCACAGATGGTTACTTTAAAGATCAGGCGGAAGTAGATCGCTATTATGCACTTTATGGAGAGGGTAAAGAAGATTTGACTGGTGTAGGAGCAGGAAGTGCAAGCCGGTTGCGTCCGGGTGATACCAAACGTTTGGATTTGAATGGTGATTATAAGATTTCCGGTGCAGGGAATGAGAATAGCGATTTGCAATACCTCGGTGACTCCAATCCACATTTTGTTTTCGGTTTCACATTGGGAGGATCATGGAAAGGTTTTGATGTGAACGCGATGTTCCAAGGTGTCGGCAAGCAGTATGTTATCCGTAATGACTGGATGGCTTATCCTTTTCAAACACGTACCGCCAATCAGAACCCGACATATTTGGGAAAAACATGGACAGAGAGCAATCCGAATGCGGAATTCCCTCGTTTGACTACTAATGCGAATCTTGCACGCTGGAATTATCAGAATAACGACTTTATGATGCAGAATAACCGCTATATCCGTTTGAAGACATTAATAGTCGGCTACACATTGCCGCAGATATGGACGCGCAAGGTGAAATTGGAAAAAGTACGTGTTTACTTCTCTGGTAATGATTTATGGGAAGCTACCAGTATTCGAGACGGTTTCGATCCGGAAATGGGAGCGGCCTCCAATAACAGTGGATACCCGTTTGCACGTACTTGGTCGTTCGGTCTGAACGTCACTTTATAGTAGCTATGGAAAATTAAATACAGAATAGAAGATATGAAAAAGATAACGAACTATATATTAATTTGCACCTGCGCACTGGGATTTTCTTCATGCGTGAATACGTTCCTTGACTTGGAACCACTGGATGCCAAGACAGATGTGATTTATTTCAAAACTCCGGAGCATTTCCGTGAATATGCTAACGGGCTTTACGGGCAATTATTAGGATGGCAATCTTCTTATGGAAGTATATTCGATCACATGGATGCAGCATCCGATCTCTCCACTTGTTTCAGATATTCGTATGGTGTAGGAACCGGTGTGATGGGAGTTCCTAATGACGATAGTCGTTGGGATAATTGCTATGGTAATATTCGTGCCACTAATCACATGTTTGAGAGGGCAGTTTCTTCCTATACAGGTAATTTGGCGGATATTAAAAAAGAATTAGCCGAAGGTCATTTCTTTCGTGCCTATAACTATTTTTACTTATTAAAGTTTTTTGGCGGAGTGCCTGTCGTTACGAAAGTTCTCGACGTGACTTCATCGGAATTATATGGAAAACGTAATAGCCGTTATGAGGTTGTCAACTTGATTCTCTCCGATTTGGATGAGGCTATCGCAGGGTTGCCGTTGGAGCAGAATATAACCTCTGCCGACAAAGGTAAAATCAGCAAACAGGCTGCACAGGCATTTAAGGCTCGTGTGTTACTTTATGAAGCTACTTGGCGTAAATACAATGGCACTTCTACCGATTTTGAAGGTTCTGCCGGTCCGGCTTCCGATCAAGTAAATGCTTTCCTGGAAGAATCTCTTCAACTATCCGAAACTGTGATGGGGGATGCTGTTTATTCTCTTTGGAATTATAATAATGTAGCAGCGATGAGAAATATGAGTAGCCGTTACCTGTTTAATATTGAAGAAGAAGCTAGCAATCCTGCCGGTGCAGGAAGAGCGACGAACAAGGAATTTATCATAGCTTCTGTATATAGTCAGGAAACGCGTAAAGGACAGGTTGCTTTGAATCAGGTGATTTATACGGATATGCGTCCCAGTCGGAAATTAATTGATATGTTTTTATGCACCGACGGGCTTCCGGTCAGTATGTCTGATAAATTTCAGGGATATAAGAATCCGGGGGACGAATTTCAGAACCGGGATTTCCGTTTGACCTCTTATGTGGGTTCATATGCTACGAGTCTGACAGTTGAGAACTGTGGGTATGGTGTTTCCAAGTTTGCTATTACTGATATTCAACGCCAAAGTAAAGATGAATCGGCCAATTATCCGGTACTTCGGTTGGCAGAAGTATACTTGAACTATGCCGAGGCTGTAATGGAACGTTATGGTGAAATATCAGATGACCAGTTGAATAAATCAATAAATAAAGTCCGTGCCCGTGCAGGAATTGCCAACCTGACAAATGCATTGGCAAAGCGAATTCAGGAAGGAGTACCGGCAAATGCGAGTAAGACAGTTAATCAGGTAATGCTGGATGAGATCCGTCGTGAACGTGCTTTGGAACTCTATATGGAAGGTTTCCGTTGCGACGACCTGAAACGTTGGGGCATTGCGGAAGAGAATCTGAATGAGTCTCGTTGCGGTGCGGTAGTAGGTAATGCCAGCTATCCGACGGCATTTATAGACGAAAACGGGAATGCTACCAGTGCTTTCAATCCGGCTATTTTTACGAAAGGGACGGAAGAAGTAGAGACAGGTAAAGGTAAACTACCTTGTGTAGTGCTCCTCAAATCATCCGACTGCGCATTTACTAAGGGAGATTATTTGTGGGCGATTCCAAGAAATCAAATCAACCTGAATTCAAATCTGGTACAAAATCCGGGATATTAATCATTCAATCGTTTAACGTATAATACCATAGATTATATGAAGTTTTTATTCAAATATACATTTCACTTGGCAATACTTGCTTGTGTTTCCGCACTTTTCTCCGGTTGTGAGCAAGATCCCAAGTATAGAGTTTATGATTATCCTGTGCCGGTAGTGGAGAGCATTTATCCAACGGACGGATATGTCACTACACAGGTAGTTATTACGGGAACCAATTTTGGTGACCGTGCAGAAGCTGTGAAGGTCTTCTTCGGTGAAGCTCAATCAAATAAAGTGCTCGATTGCAAAAATAACCGTTTGGTAGTGGAAGTGCCGGAAACAGCAGTAACAGGCAATCTGTCTTTACAGATTTATAATAAAAAGGTGGAGAATATCGGTTATTATACAGTATTGCCGATACCACGTGTCATTACAGTGACCTCTGATAGTGAAGACGGTGAGGGGGTAGCTGATACGGGAGACAGGGTTACTATAACAGGTGAGAACTTTGGTGCGGATCCATCTGATATTTCTGTCAGCTTCAACGGAACGCCGGCTGAATTTGAACTGGTGGATGAATCTACTATTGTTGCGACAACTCCTGCAGATTATAAGACAGGTAATGTGACTGTAACTATTCATGGATATACAATGACAGGTAGTGCAATGTTTAATCCTAACTCAAAGGGTGATGTGACAGTGCTTTACCTCCAAAACTACAAGCAGCCGTTTGCCAAGGCAAATGACGAAAATTGGAAGAACGGTGAATGGTGGACTCCGGCAGTATGGAATCAGAATAAGGCATCTTTCAATGCAAAAAACAATACTACTGTTACCGGAATGCAGTATAAAGCAGCAGAGGGCTTCACATTAGCGTTCCAGAATGGATGGGACAAGGAAGCTTATGCGAATGGGAAAATGTGGCAAGTTGCTACGCTCCGTCCTGGTAAGTATAGATTGGAAGTTACTTATGCCTATTCGTTGGTAGTAAATGATGCGGGGAATTTTATTTCTGCATTAATAGCTAAAGGAAATAGTGAGAGTGATATACCGGATGTGGCTGATATTGAGCAATTAGATGGAGTTTGTGTGGTCTATGATAAAGCTGGTACAAATGATGATTCGGGTACGTTGGTGACACCTTCGTTTGAAGTGGCGGAGACAACGGATGTTGTCATTGGATTCCTTACTTCTCTGGCCAAAGGCAATTCATACTTTAAGGTAACAGAATTGAAATTGATTCTTGAATGATGTGGAAAAAGAAAAAAGAGTAATTCATCGTGATAATATAATTAAGATTATGAAGAAAATATATAACTATCTGTTTCCCGTTTTCCTCTCGCTTTTCGCATTGGCTGCTTGTGACGAGGATAACGAAGAAATTGTTCCAATGAGTTACACTGATCCTGTGGCAACTGTAACAAAGATAGATCCTGTAGAAGGATATGTTGGGAATGAGTTTACCGTTAGTGGCAGTGATTTTGGTATCAGAACAGAAGATGTGAAAGTTTTTATCGGTTCCCAGGAGGCAGCAGTAGTCTCCTGTGTCGACGATGCAATTCTTGCGAAAGTGCCGGAATCTGCAACAAACGGAAAGATAACCGTTGAAGTCTTCGGACAACGTGTAGAGACTGATCTTGTTTATCGTGTACTTGGTAAGCCGGGTGTTAGTGTAGTGAAACCTTCCTATGGTTTTCCGGGTGCCAGTATTGTTTTCGAAGGACAAGAATTTGTTTCTTCTAAAGCATTATACACTTTGACTTTTGGAACTTCCACAGAAAAGGCGGAGATTGTGGGTACGCCTACTGATACCGAATTTACAGCCAAAGTTCCCGAGACAGCTGGCAGTGGAGTCATGACACTTGTTATGGCAGAACAAACGATTGATTTAGCATCTTATCCTTTCACAGTGTTGAAGCATGCAACGCTTGATATTCCTAAGGAAGGCGAACCGGTTCCATCTGGTTTTGCAGGCAGTAAATTTGTAATAACAGGAACCAATCTTGTGCAAGAATTGCTGGATAGGTCTGTTGAGGGGTTGGAGCCTTTGAAAGTCACTTTCTCTAAAGCTGGCGGAGAACCTGTAGAAGCTGCAATAGATACTGATAATTTGACAGATAAGAGTATTCCACTCACTGTACCTGTTTCGTTGGAAGCCGGAGATTATACAATTACTGTCATCACTCCGTTTGAAACTATTGGGACACAGTTGAAATATACGGTATTACCGATGCCGACAGTAACAGGCATTTCAACGAAAGCCGGATATATTAATGCGGAAGTAACGATCATTGGTCAGAACTTTGGTACGAAAGCTGAAAATATTCAGGTCTTTTTCGGAGAAACAGTTTGTGATAAAGTGACACTGAATGATAAAGGTAATATTGTAGTGAATGTTCCAAAAGGAGTTTCATCTGAAGCTCCGGTGAAGATTAAACTGATCATTCAGGGTAGGGAAATAGAGATGGGCGAATCGGGCACATTTGAGGTTTGGGAAACTCCGGAAATCACTTCCGTTGAAACACCGTATATTTATCCTTATGGTACATTAGTAAAAGCCGGACAGGAAATAACATTTACAGGAAAAGGTTTTGGAACGGATAAGAATTCTGTTACAGTTACTTTTGAGGGAATATCCGTACCTGTTGCGGTTAAAGAGATTACTACGACTGCTATAACAGTAACAGTTCCGCAAGGTTTCAATGGTGGAAAAGTAACAATGGTGTTTGAAGGCATTACACAGCCCGTAGAGAGTGATATATTACAACCTCTGCCGGCGGATGGAGATATTTCTCAATATGTACTTATGAATTATAAACAGCCTTTTGACTATGTAAAAGAAGGTGGAGATAATGGATTCCATAAAAAAGGAGAGTGGGCAAAAGCCGCTTATTGGATAGTTCAGAACTCTAACTTGACTGCCGGTGAAGGAGGTGCTGCTGTTGATTTGGCATTTAAAACGAAATATGGTGATGGAAGTGACGCCGGTTTGGCTTTACAAACAGATTGGGGATTTGACAATCCTAAAAATGATGGTAAGGTATATCAGACATCTCATCTTCAAAAAGGAAAATATAAGTTGACGGCACACGTTTATGAATATGACGGCAGAGGTTTTACCGGTTATGTTGCGGTTTGTAAAGGCAATGAGATGGCAAATACTAGTGATATACCAAGTAAGAGTCTGGCAAATGCTTCTATTTCCGGTACGGCTGATGTAGTCGTTGATATTCTTGTGGAAGAGCCTACCGATGTGGTCATTGGTTTTGTTTGTACGATTACAGTAAAACAAGGGCGGGCTAAGATAGATAATTTCAAATTAGAGTTAGTAGAGCAATAAACTATAATTGGGTACACCGTAATCAATGGTAGATGCGGTGTACCATTAAACCAAAAGTATGATGAAAAAGATATATTATATAACCGCAGTATTTGCTACCCTGTTTTTGGCAGGATGTGGTGACGGCATTGACCTTCCGGGTGTCAATGTGGAAACTGATTTGAATAAAATTCCCCTTCCTGATAATAACGTAAATTTGGAACAGGTTGAACTTAAACCGTCAACAGAACCCATGCTGCATGAAGGGTTGCATACGGAGGCAGATTTCCAGCGTATCCGGGATAAAAAAGCTGCCGGAGAAGAGCCTTGGGTAAGTGCTTATCAATTATTAGTAGAAAGTCAGTTTTCGCAGAAGACGGCAGATACTTATCCTACGGAATGGATTAAACGTGGAATTTCCGGTGATGAAAATTATATGAATGCAGCCAGAGGGGCTACTATCGCATATCAGCAAGCGCTTCGTTGGAAGATTGAACAAGATGATGAATATGCGGCAAAAGCGGTGGAGAATCTGAATAAGTGGGTACAGACTTGCGTCGGTGTAACGGGTAATACGAATTTATCACTTGCCGCAGGACTTTATGGTTATGAATTTGCTATTGCCGGTGAATTATTGAGGGACTATGGAGGATGGGACCGTGCGGACTTCGCAGCTTTCCAGAATTGGTTACTTAAAGTGTTCTATCCTGCTAATGACGATTTCCTGAAACGCCATCACGATACGAATGCGTTACATTATTGGGCTAACTGGTGTCTTTGTAATATAGCGGCTAAAATGGCTATCGGCATCGTTACCGATCGTCGTGATATTTATAACGAAGGTATCGACCATTTGCAGACTGGTGATACAAACGGACGTTTACGTCGTGCTATCTATCACGATTATGCACCAGACTATAACTTTGCTCAATGGCAGGAGAGTGGACGTGACCAAGGGCACACGTTGATGTGTGTCGGATTGATGGGAATTATTTGCCAGTTGGCATGGAGTCAGGGAGACGATTTCTTTGCCTATGATGACAATCTGTTCATGCGGGCTTGCGAATATGCCGCTTGTTGTAATTACACCAATGAGACTGTACCATATACTACTTATATATGGCAAAAACAGAGTCAATGGGGATATCCGATTCCGGAAGAGCAAACAGCACTTGGTGACGGTAAATGGATCAAACGTGCGATATGGGCGTTGCCTTACTATCATTACAAAGGGGTAAAAAACATCTCGGATGATAATCTCAAATACACTAAGATTGCTACCGAATATGTAGGAATAGAAGGAGGCGGCGGTTATTATGATGCTAATTCCGGCGGATATGATGTACTTGGACTTGGTACATTGATGTATGCAAAATAAATGAACAACTTAAAATGAATAGACTGATACGAATAGCGTTTACATTTTTACTTGTAATGACTTCAGGAGTTATACAGGCAGAAATTGTCATCTATCCGGTGCCACAAGGTATCTACTATGCCCGTCACAACGATGACTACACAGTAAAGGTACGTCAAGTGGGTGAAAAAGATTGGGTAGATCTTTATGAATATAATGTAAAGGTGGATATGGATACCAAGTCGGATGCAACCATGGTACAGTTTGATTTTTCCGGTAAAGTGGAAGTGCTGGTGCAAAAGAATAACGGAGAACTCCGTTCAGCAGTAGTGCGTCCGTTATCCAAAGGCATTCAGCCGGAGATAGACGGAAATTTTCTGCTGTTCACATTGGATAAACCGCAAAAGCTCTCTGTAGAGTTCAACGGTGACCGTTTGAATAATCTGCATGTGTTTGCCAATCCGATCATTGAGAATGTGCCTGATAAGAATGATCCGAATGTGATGTATTTTGAGTCCGGTATACACGAACCCACTGATGTGGCAGGCAAATGCTTCCGTATTCCTTCCAACACGACTGTCTATCTGGAAGGTGGAGCGGTGCTGAAAGGTTGCCTGACTTGCGACAGCGTAGAGAATGTAAAGATTCTCGGACACGGTATGTTGCTTGAACCGCAGCAGGGAATATCGGTGGCATACTCCAAGAATGTACTGATTGATGGAATTACAGTCGTCAACTCCCGTCACTACACTGTTTCCGGTGGGCAATCGCAAGGAATCACTATCAAAAACCTGAAATCATTCAGTTATCAGGGCTGGAGTGACGGATTGGATTTTATGTCCTGCTCGGATGTAGTGATTGATGATGTTTTTCTTCGTAATTCAGACGACTGTATAGCCATCTATACGCATCGTTGGAATTATTATGGAGATTCTCGTAATATCCGTGTACTTAATTCTACACTATGGGCGGATATTGCTCACCCCATCAATATCGGTACACATGGAAATACGAAAACAGGAGATGAAGTTTTAGAAGATATATTGTTCAAGAATATCGATATCTTGGAACATGATGAGGACGATCGTGATTATCAAGGCTGCATGACTATCAACGTAGGAGATCACAATCTGGCACAAAACATTACTTTTGAGGATATTCGTGTGGAGCATATTCAGGAAGGACAGTTGTTTCATCTTCGGGTGATGTATAACCAAAAATATAACACAGGGCCCGGCAGAGGTGTCAGAAACATAACGTTCCGTAATATTTCATGTATCGGGAAATATATCAATCCTTCTTTGATGGAAGGTTATGATAAGAATAGGAAGGTTGAGAATATTTTGTTTGAAAACATCGTGTTGAACGGCAAACGGATCACCTCTTTGGAAGAACTGAATATAGATAAAAAAGATTTTGTAGGGAAGATACGGATAAAGTAGCTAACAAATAAAAGATTGTGTTGATTTTACCCTCACACTCTCACCCGGCTCTCAATCCCTTTATCCATCGAACTTTCGTGGGTGAGGGTAAAGGTGAGGGTAGTGTGAGGGTAAAATTTACCCTCACATATGATCATAACTAAAGGCCCGGAGGAATGGTCGTTTCTTGTCTTTGAGACTGAATTTTCCAACTTTAGAAACTATAGTTTTCCGCTTTTGGAACTGGAGTTTCGAGCCTTTGGAACTAAAGTTTCAAGGCGGGAAACCATCAGTTTCAAGTAACGAAACACTTTGTTTCACACCGTGAAACAAAATATTTCCCGCCTTGAAACAAATAACTAGGTTATTGCTCTGACGAAGCTCTGTACTGTATCAGTACTGCAAGATTATAATATAATCTGCCGTTCTTTCTCATCATCCACCACAGCCATCATTCCTTCTACTTGTGCAAGAGCCAGCATACGTCCGTGGAAAGAATATCCCGGATTGTAGCCTTTATCTTCATCTCCCAGCATCATTCGTCCGTGGTCTACACGCATCGGTAATCCCGGATTTTCCTTCTCGAAGATACGGATAAGGTCAATCAGATGTCCTCTTCCCGTAAGATGGGAGCTTTCAATGAAGTTTCCACTTTGCATGGCAGCCGTGCTGCGCAGGTGTACGAAATGAGTCCTTTTTGCAAATTTCTTAGCCAACTCACGTGTATCGTTATGCTCGCCTGCACTCAAAGAGCCTGCACAGAAAGTTAATCCATTATGAGGATTATTTATGGCATTCAGGAACCATTCAATATCACTTTCATTGGTAACGATACGTGGCAAACCTAATACCTGAAATGGAGGATCATCCGGATGTACGCACATATTAACTTCATATTCTTCGCATACAGGCATGATTGCAGATAAGAAATAACGCATATTTTCACGCAAAGTATCGCGGTCTATATCTTTGTACAAAGCGAGTAGCCGCTTGAAGATGGCAACCGGATTTTTATCTCCTTCTTTGATATTGCCGTTGACAAAACCTTGTGTCTTGACGATAATGGTATCAATCAAAGCGTCTTTTTCTGCTTCTGTGATAACCTTATCTAACTCGGCAACTTTCTGAAGTTCTTCTTCAGTGTAATCTTTTTCAGCTCCTTCACGTTCTAGGATTCGGATATCGAAATAAGCAAAACGGATGCGGTCATAATACAGGGAACTGGTACCGTCCGGCCAAGGGTATTGCAAGTCTGTACGTATCCAGTCGATAACGGGCATGAAGTTGTAACAAACTGTTTTTATGCCGCATTTACCCAAATTGGCAAGGCTTGTTTTGTAGTTATCAATTAACTGTTCACGTTCCGCTCCTGCGTATTTGATTGCTTCACAAACAGGAAGGCTTTCCACTACCGACCAGCGTAACCCATACGATTCGATGTATGATTTCAAATCGTTAATAGCTTCTACTGTCCATATTTCACCATTCGGTACATCATGCAGGGCAGTGACAATCCCTTCTACCCCTATTTGTCGGAGCATCGGCAAGGTAATCTTGTCTTTCTTGCCGAACCATCTCCAAGTTTTTTCCATCATAGTTTCTTTTCTTTATTAAGGAGCGATTATTTATACTCCGCTGAATGCACTGAAACCACCATCGATAGGTAGCATGGCTCCGGTTACGAAGCTAGCGGCTTCACTACACAAGAAATGCACGGCGCCATTCAATTCTTTAATATCACCAAAACGTTTCATAGGAGTTTTAGCCAATACTTTCTTGCTTCTATCTGTCAGTGAACCGTCCGTGTTGATGAGCACACGACGGTTTTGGTCGCCGATAAAGAAGCCCGGTGCAATGGCGTTTACACGGATGCCATCACCGTATTTAAGTGCCATTTCGCTTGCCAGCCATTGAGTGAAATTGGCTACGGCAGTTTTCGCAGCCGAATATCCCGGTACACGGGTGATAGCACTGTATGCTGCCATTGAGGATACATTAATGATACATCCTTTGCCTTGTTTTGCCATTACTTTACCGAATATCATAGATGGGTAGACTGTCCCGTTCATATTCAGATTAGTCACTTTTTCCCAGCAAGAGATATCCATATCATAAAAGTGCTGATCCGGTTCAAGAGTAGCTCCCGGCATATTGCCACCGGCAATGTTCAATAGAATATCGATCTGTCCCCATTTGGCTACGATTTCTTCGGCTACTTTCTCCAAGCTGGCGATGTCAAGTACATTACCGATGATACCGATTACATCGTCACCGTATTGCTTAAGTTCAGCCACACGGTTGTCTAGTTGCTCCTGACGAATGTCAATAGCGACTACTTTTGCTCCCTGCTGTACAAAGTGTTGGGCAATATTTCCACCCAGTACACCACCTGCTCCGGTAATAACAGCAACTTTACCGGCAATACTAAATAATTCGTTCATGGTTTCTATCAAATGTTTTTATGAATTGATGCAAAAATAGCGGGTTTTTATACATGCTATGATGCGTATTTTTGCAAGATATTTACCTATCTTTGCAAAGGTAGTTTAGAAAGGAGATTTATGAAGAAGATAATGAATGAGAAGTTGACTATTACGACTTCCAATCCCGTCCGTGCCCGCTTTTATGAATATCCGCGTTTTACGTATCCGTGGCATTTTCATAATGAGTATGAAATTATCTATGTAGAGGAGGGAGAGGGGGATTGCCTGGTAGGTGACAGCATTATCTCTTATTCAAAAGGTGATTTGATTCTTTTCGGTTCCGAGCTGCCTCATAGTATGCAAAGCCCACCGGATGACGGAGAAGAATCCGATAATGGAGAAAAATCCAAACTGAAAGTAAAAGGAGTGAATATTCAGTTTGAGAAAGATTTTATGCATTATTCTATTTCTCAATACTCCCAGTTTATTCCTATCAGGAATTTATTGGAAGATGCTTGCAGGGGGATTAAATTCACTGTTGTCCACTCAGGGAAAATTATCAAGCTATTAAAACAGATACCTTCTGCCAGGGGAGCGGAGCAAATCATCCTGTTGCTTTCACTTTTACAGATGATGGCTACCAATAATCACAGGAAATATCTGACTACTTCCCATTATACCCCATCTCCTTCCATCATGCGTAATGAAAGAATGGAAAAGGTGATTGCTTATTTGAATAAACATTATACCGAGTCTATCGGTCTGGATGAAATTGCTTCTTACACAGCGATGAACCCTGCTGCTTTCTGCCGATACTTTAAAGAAAACACAGGAAAGACATTCAAAGAGTATGTACTTGATATGCGTATCGGATATGCTTGTAAACTATTGAATAGTAGTATGATGAATATATCTCAAATTAGTGCTACTTGCGGATTTGAATCACCTGTACATTTTAACCGCATCTTTAAAAGGGTGACAGGAATGACACCGACTTTATATAGAGAGCAGATGGAATAAGCTTTTTCAGGAAATAAACATTTGAGTATAATATCTTTCTCGTTCGTATATAATAGGAAAGATGAATAAACATGAACGTAAATAGAAGAATGAAGAAAAGAATTTTGCTTTTGTTGTTGGTGATACCGGCATTGGTAAAAGCGCAAGATGTGATGACAGAAACCCGCCAGGAACTGATGTCTCCTGATGGAGCTTACCGCTTTACCTTCTATCAGCGTGCGGTGGGAGAGGATAATGCACAAATGTATTATACCTTGACTTATAAGAACCGTCCGGTGATTGAAGAAAGTAAATTAGGAGTTCTGATTGAGAATCAACTGTTTGAGTCGGCGTTGGGCGTTCCGAACGATACTTGTCATTTTTGGTGTGAAAATCTGAAATTGACAGGGACTGAACAACGAAAGGCGGATGCAACATGGAAGCCTGTATATGGCGAACGTGCGGAAGTACGTGACTGCTACAATGAGATGACTTTGAAATTCAAGAAGGGAGAAGGGGATGGCAACCGAGACGGTGGCTATGATAAGCGTAAGAATTACTTTATGAACGTTATCGTTCGTGCCTATAATGAAGGAGTTGCTTTCCGCTATCATTTTCCGGAAACGACAAACGGACTTTTCTTGCATATCATCGGTGAGCAGACCAGCTTCACAATGCCTGAAGGAACGATGGCATATTACGAGCGTTGGGCACAAGGACCTTGCATACTTCGTCCGTTGGAAGGATGGGGCAAAGAGGAGAGTGAGCGTCCTTTGACTTTGAAACTGCCTGACGGATTATCCGTAGCTCTGCTGGAAGCGGAAATGGTGGATTATGCCCGTGGTAAATTCCGTTTATCGACAGATAAACCTTCCACTTTGGAGACAAGTTTGTATAGTAGCGTCGATATTATTTCTCCTTACAGTACTCCGTGGCGTGTAATCATGGTTGGCGAACGTCCGGTCGATTTAATTAATAATAATGATATTGTCTTGAATCTGAATCCGGCATGCAAACTGGCTGATACTTCTTGGATTAGACCGGGAAAAGTATTCCGTTCGGGAGACCTGAAACAGGAAAGAGTAAAAGCTGCCATCGACTTTGCAGCAGAGCGGGGCATTCAGTATGTGCATATGGATGCCGGCTGGTACGGACCGGAAATGAAAATGAGTTCGGATGCTACTACTGTCTCTCCTGATAAAGACCTTGATATACCTGCTTTATGTAAATATGCCGGATCGAAAGGAATCGGACTTATGGTGTATGTCAATCAGCGTGCATTAGTGCAGCAGTTGGATACCCTGTTGCCTTTGTATAAGAAATGGGGATTGAAAGGTATCAAGTTCGGTTTTGTACAGATTGGTAATCAGCGTTGGAGTACTTGGCTGCATGATGCAGTCCGTAAATGTGGAGAATACGGTCTGATGGTAGATATTCATGACGAATATCGTCCGACAGGATTCAGTCGTACTTATCCTAACCTGATGACGCAGGAGGGTATTCGTGGTAATGAAGAAATGCCGGATGCCACACACAATACGACTCTTCCTTTCACCCGCTATCTGGCAGGTGCAGGAGATTATACGCTTTGCTATTTCAATAACCGGGTGAAGAATACGAAAGCACATCAGTTGGCTATGGCAGCAGTGTATTACAGTCCTTTGCAATTTATGTTTTGGTATGACAGACCGGAATTCTACCAAGGAGAAGAAGAACTGGAATTTTGGAAAGCCATTCCGAGTGTATGGGATGACAGCCGTGCGTTAGATGGAGAAATTGGTGAATATATCATTCAGGCACGTCGTTCGGGGAATGACTGGTTTGTAGGAGCAATGACAAATACGGAAGCCCGCACAATTACATTGACTACGGATTTTCTGGAACCGGGAAAGAAGTATATGCTTCATCTCTATGAAGATGATGACAAGCTGAATACACGAACGAAAGTACGTACTACTCATAAGAAGATAAAAGCCGGAGATAAACTTGTTTTGAAGCTAAAAGCAAGTGGCGGGGCCGCATTGCATTTCACTCTATTGGAAAAATAAATTGTTTTTTATGTAAATCAGTAGTTGAATTAGAGTAAAACCGTACGGTTTTGAATTAAACAGGTCATAAAATTTAGGCACGGATTACGCGGATTACACGGTAGCTTTGCGCACTCACTACGCTAAAACCGTGAAATCCGTGTAATCCGTGCCTAATTCCTTATTTATAATTTCACTCATAACCGTGCGGAAATGAATGATAGTTTATTTTCAATAGCTGATTCGTAGTATTTTATAATGAGCGCAATTAATGAGACCATCCCCTTTAACCTTGTCTTTCATGTAATGAAAGTAGCAAAAGGAGTAAAGGGGATTTCATTTCCTTATTTACTATAATTAATCAACCACTTCACCATCTCCGGGTCATTATGAGAGAAGAAAAGTGTCTTAGCTGTATCAAGTGCAGCGATAGCCGCCATAGCATCTGGTGTTAAAGAAAAATCGAAAACATTGAAATTCTCAATCATACGTTCTTTATGAGTCGATTTAGGAATCACGATAATATCGCGTTGAATCAGATAACGTAGTGCGACCTGTGCCACTGATTTGCCATATTCTTTACCGATTTCCTGGAGAGTCGGGTTGGTAAAGAAGTCGTTCCGTCCTTCGGCAAACGGCCCCCATGACATAATTTTAGTGCCATATTCTTTCATGACTTCCTGTAACTTTATCTGTTGGTTGAAAACATGTGTCTCCACTTGGTTGACGGCAGGAGTGATTTCGCAGAATTCCGCCAAGTCAACAAAGCGGTCGGGATAGAAGTTGCTGACACCGATAGCACGAACTTTACCGGCTTTGTATGCTTCTTCCATAGCCCGGTAGGTTCCGTAATAATCACCGAATGGCTGATGGATAAGTAACAGGTCGATGTAATCACTTTTTAATTTACGCAGTGATTCTTCGATAGAAGCTTTGGCCTTTTCGTAACCGGCATTTGAAATCCATACTTTTGTAGTGATGAACAGTTCCTCACGCGGAATGCCACATTTACTGATTGCATTTCCTACACCCTCCTCATTATGATAGGCTTGTGCCGTATCAATGGAACGATAACCTGCACTGATTGCATCCAACACGCAACGTTCACACTCTTCAGGCGTAACCTGATAGACACCATAACCTAAAATAGGCATTTCAATGCCATTGTTCAATTTTACTTTTTCCATAATCAATCCTATTAAATTAAAATCGTATTCTAATGTTTTTATTATCTTTATCTCCTGTATGCAAAGTTAGTTTGTAAAAGGTAAACTGTTTTTATATAAATTACGGCTTTTGCTACCATTTTCACGGATAACCCTGTCTTTGCATTAAATCTTTCATATATATAGTCGTTTTTTGAGTGTTTTGTTTTCCATATTCGTAATATAGGAAGTTAAATCAATTAAAAGAAGCATTATGAATAAATATTTTCTTGTTGTTTTGTTATCTCTGTTCATGCAGACTACCCGAGTTGCAGCAGCTCCTTGGCAGTGGTCAGTAGAAATAAAAGAGCTGATTTCAGAAGAAACAAACGCCCACCCGTCTGCTTATCTGTGGATACCGGAAAACTGCAAACAAGTCCGTGCCGTCATCGTCGGGCAACATAATATGACCGAAGAGACAATTTTCGAACATTCCGGATTCCGGGAAAATATGGCAAAACTTGGGATTGCAGAGATATGGATAACTCCCGGAATAGACCAACGATGGGACGTGACAAAAGGTACCCAGCAAATCTTTGAAACAATGATGAAGAACCTGTCTGAAATAAGCGGGTATACAGAACTGGAGTTTGCCCCGGTCATCCCTATCGGACACTCGGCAATGGCTACTTATCCGTGGAACTTTGCCGCTTGGAATCCCGAACGTACATTGGCCGTACTTTCTATTCACGGTGATTCTCCCAGAACTCATTTGACAGGCTACGGAAGTGCAAATTTGGATTGGGGAAACCATACGATTGAAGGTATTCCTTCATTAATGGTAATGGGGGAGGACGAATGGTGGGAAGACCGATTGATAACTTCCTTCGATTATCGCCGTGAATATCCGAATGCTCCCCTTTCATTCCTTGCAGATGCAGGACATGGACATTTCGATATATCCGATGAATTGATTGATTATCTTTCTCTCTTTCTGAAAAAGGCAGTGCAATACCGGTTGCCAAGCCATTTTCCATCGAATACTCCGGTTCTGTTAATTCCGGTAGAAGCAAAGAATGGATGGCTGGCAGACCGTTGGCGAAAGAATGAAAAGCCTACAGCCGAAGCCGCTTCCTATGATAAGTATAAAGGAGACAAGACCCATGCGTTTTGGTATTTTGATAAAGAAATGGCAGATGCCACAGAAAAATATTACGCCAATGAGCGTGGAAAGACAGAGCAGTACATCGGCTTTGAGCAAAAAGGAAAACTGATTACTTTCAATCCGAAATCCCATGTACGTATGTCTCCTTCTTTTCAACCCGAGGCGGACGGAGTTACTTTCCATTTGAAAGCTGTGTACACAGATACGTTAAGGAACGAATATTCTCAAAAACACAGTACACGTCCCATTCGAATGTCGAGAATCTGCGGTCCGGTGGAAGTGGTGAATGATACAACTTTTACTGTACGTTTCTATCGGATGGGATTGGATAATCCTAAACGCACAGGAAGCATCTGTCTGATGGCTTCCGTAAAACAGGATCATAGCTACCGGAGTGCCGTTCAGCAGGTAGAAATTCGTATTCCTTACCGGAATAAGGAAGGAATACCCCAACGTATTATTTTTCCGAAACTATCCGATGTAAAGGCTTCAGTGAAAGAAATAACTTTGAAAGGAACTGCTGACTCCGGTCTTCCGGTTTACTATTATGTAAAAGAAGGACCGGCAGAAATAAAGGGGGATAAATTGGTATTGACTAAAATTCCTCCGCGTGCAAAATTTCCGGTAAAGGTGACAGTGGTAGCTTGGCAATATGGACGTAGCGGGGAACCTAAAGTGCAGACTGCTGAAGCAGTGGAGCGAAGCTTTTACATTACTGCCCGTTAGTTTGACAAAGAGATTGTTCAAGGAGTCAGAGTACCAATTCCTTGAACAATCTTTCCAAAGTCCTATCCAAATCAGCGGAGAATCCCGGATGCGGGCGGGACACCTGTATGCAGGAACTTTTTACTGCGGTCAGCCAACGAAATCTGTCAGGAATATCCATATTGGCTATAGCTCCTCCCTCTTTATTTCCCATGCATATCTTGTCAAAGACCTGTAACCCTTCTTTCAGGCAATTAATATCCAGTTCGGAAGAAAACAGTTTTAGTTTGTTCTCATCTATCGTATAGAGGGATTTCAGGTATTTGGCTTGTTTGGAAAACAATACAATCCCCATATTGATAAACTCCTCCCGTTCTACTTTAGGAACGAAACGGATGACTGCGTATTCATATAAGTGCCTTTCTTGCATTTTGCGCTTCATTTACAAATGTTTCGGAATGCTTAATCCTTTCTTCTAAGAATTGAATATAAATCTCTCTCAAATCCTGTGGAGTTTCTGTACCTTCCGTCCAGTTCAACCAGTCGTCGGGAATAGCATTGACTATCTCACGGATTTTATCAGAAGTTAATATCTGTCTGAATTCGATATCTACTTCTTCCAGTTTATCGGCAAACGGCAATAATACATGGTCTTTTATCTGTACAAAAGGAACCAGTGCCTGTTTTTGCCAGTTAGTCCAGGAATGGTGGAAATAAAGAGAAGCCCCATGATCAATCAACCATAGTTCTTTGTGCCACATCAGCATATTGGTATTTTTAATGGTACGGTCTACGTTAGTCAGCAAGGCATCCAGCCATACCACTTGCGAAGCCGTTTTCCCATCTACTTGATGTACTATCGGATCAAAAGTCAATGAACCGGAAAGGAAATGCAATCCCATATTCAGTCCGCGACTCCATTGAAGTAAATCCTGTATCTCTTCGTCCGCTTCCGTCCGCCCGAAGGCCTCGTCCAGATTCAGAAAAACTATTTCGGGAACTCTGAACCCCAGTGCACGGGCTATCTCCCCACCAATCAGTTCGGCAATCAGCGCTTTTGTTCCGTGTCCTGCCCCTCTGAATTTGACTACATACTTAAATTCATCGTCAGCTTCGGCCAAAGCAGGCAATGAACCTCCCTCACGCAGAGGAAGAATATATCTTGTGACATTTGCCGTACGTAAATCCATGTAGCTCCTTTCTTTGATTTGGGGAATAAAGATAGGACGTTTCAGATGAATTTTATAAGAAAGTGGGCTTTAAATTAAAGAATTGTAGCTTAATTAAATAATTTTGTAGCTTTGAGTGTTTGAGGCACCTTGTTCGTATCTTATAGGTAAAAGATAGAAATAGTATGAATAAGAAAATTTTAGTTACGGCAATCTTGTTTGGTTCATTGACAGTATCGGGTATAGTGTCAGCTCAATCTGTATATCCCGGTCAACATCAGGGAAAGTTGAAAAAGGAAACAGTGGCTCCCCTTCAAGCAGAAAGTTTTGATTTGAAAGACGTCCGCTTGTTGCCAAGTCGTTTCCGTGATAATATGCTTCGGGATTCTGCCTGGATGACTTCAATAGATGTGAATCGCCTGCTGCATAGCTTCCGTACCAATGCCGGTGTATTTGCCGGACGTGAGGGCGGTTATATGACAGTGAAAAAACTCGGTGGTTGGGAATCTTTGGATTGCGAACTTCGCGGACATACTACCGGACATATGCTTTCGGCACTTGGTTTGATGTACGCAGCTACCGGTAGTGAGATATTCAAGCTGAAAGGTGATAGCTTGGTCAATGGATTGGAAGAAGTGCAGAATGCATTAAAAAACGGATATTTGAGTGCTTGGCCTGAAGAATTGATAAACCGGAACATCCAGGGAAAAAGCGTATGGGCTCCCTGGTATACGCTGCATAAACTTTTTTCCGGGCTGATAGACCAATACCTGTATGCGGATAACAAGAAAGCATTGACTATCGCCACCCGAATGGGTGACTGGGCATACAATAAGCTGAAACCTCTTAGTGAAGAAACACGTAAGCTTATGATCCGCAATGAATTTGGCGGTATCAATGAGTCATTCTACAATTTGTACTCAATCACGGGAGATGAACGTTATCGTTGGCTGGCGGAATATTTCTACCACAATGACGTAATCGACCCGTTGAAAGAACTTCGTGACGACTTGGGAACGAAGCATACCAATACATTTATCCCGAAAGTGATAGCCGAAGCCCGCAACTACGAATTAACCCGCAACGAGACAAGCAGGAAACTTTCGGAATTCTTCTGGCATACCATGATTGACCATCATACTTTCGCCCCGGGATGCAGCAGTGATAAAGAACACTACTTTGACCCGAATAAGTTATCCCAACATCTGACCGGTTATACCGGGGAAACCTGTTGTACCTATAATATGCTCAAACTTTGCCGCCATCTTTTCTGCTGGACGGGCGATTCATCTATTGCGGATTATTACGAAAGGGCATTGTACAATCATATCTTGGGACAACAAGATCCCGAAACGGGTATGGTGGCTTATTTCCTGCCTTTGCTTTCCGGTTCTCATAAACTATATAGCACAAAAGAGAACTCTTTTTGGTGTTGCGTAGGCAGTGGATTTGAGAATCACGCAAAGTTTGGAGAAGCCATCTATTATCACAACAATCAAGGAATATATGTAAATCTGTTTATCCCCTCACAGGTAATCTGGAAAGAGAAGGGACTGACCATCCGTCAAGAAACGGAGTTTCCACAAGAAGAAACAACACGTTTCACTTTCCGGGCAGAGAATCCCGTTCGCACCACTGTTTATCTGCGTTATCCTTCATGGAGCAAAGATGTGAAAGTGCTGGTGAACGGTAAGAAAGTATCTGTAAAGCAGAAACCGGGCTCTTATATCGCCATTACCCGTGAATGGAAAGATGGCGATCAAATTTCGGCTACTTATCCGATGCAAATCAAACTGGAATCTACTCCGGATAATCCGGACAAGGCAGCTCTGTTATATGGTCCGCTAGTATTGGCGGGAGAACGGGGAACAGAGGGTATGCAGGCGCCTGCTCCTTTCTCTAATCCTGCTCTTTACAATGATTATTATACCTATGATTTTCGTGTCCCTGCCCATCTGCGCACTTCTTTGAAACTGGATAAAAAGCATCCCGAACGTGCTTTGCAGCGGGTAGGAAGTGATTTGAAGTTTACGACAGAACAAGGAGATGTGATTCGTCCGCTATATGATTTGCATCACCAGCGCTATGTCGTATATTGGGATTTGCAATCAGAATAAAGTCTATTTAAATAAAGTATATCAAGAATTAAGAAACATAAAAACGAATGATAAGATGAACGGTCGCTTATTAATTACTGCTTTATTAAATATCTGCTTTCTTACCGTTTCCTCCAAGGGATTATCCGGTCAGGAAAGCCAGGATGTTTTTTCTTCCTTCTATGGTAGTCCGGTTGTTTCACCAACAGTTATGAAAGGTAATTTATTAGTCGTAAAACAAGGCCGTATTAACATTGGGAATGGCTTTCTGTATTATGAAGAAGCAGGTCAGGGTGAGCCGATTATTTTTGTTCATGGTCATTCGCTTGACCATCGTATGTGGGACGAACAGTTTTCGGTGTTTGCGAAAAAGTATCATGTCATTCGCTATGATTTAAGAGGATATGGTCTTTCTTCTTCCCAAACCGAAGATTATCAATTTACGCATGCTGAAGATTTGGTTACGTTGATGGATTCCTTACACATCCAAAAAGCGCATATTGTCGGACTTTCTTTGGGTGGCTTTATTACCGCCGATATGTTGGCGTACTTTCCGGAACGAATGTTATCCGCTTTTTTAGCCAGTGGAAACATAAGAAAATCGAAAGGTCCGAGTGAACCTATGACGAAAGAAGAAGCCATGAGACGTGAGGAAGAGATTGCTGCATTGAAAGAGAAAGGAGTGGAGGTGATGAAGAAGGAGTGGTTTGAAGGACTGATGAAATCCGGAGGAACCCAACGCGAACGGATGCGTGCGCCTCTATGGCAAATGATTGACGAATGGGATGCATGGCAACCGTTACATAAGGAAGTGCGCGTGGTAGCTGGTTTGGATGCTATTGAGATGCTGAAAAAGAACCACCCTGCCGTACCAGCTTTGATTGTGGAAGGTCACTCGTCTGGTAACCGGTTCTCAAAGGAACCTCAAATTTTGAATTATCTTCCGAATGGAAAGCTGAAAGTGATCGAAGATTGCGGACATATGATGAATATGGAGCGTCCGGAAGAGTTTAATGCGGCTTTAGAAGATTTTTTATTTAGATTACATTGAGTAAATAATTTAATCCCTTCGTATTTGTCTATGTGCATATGGTAAATACGAAGGGATGACTTTTTTTATTAGAAGTACTTCCTTTTGGAGATTTTTATGTAAGTTTGTCACATGTTTAATATGAAAAAGCCCATTGTAGGTGAAAGACACGATTAAATATCTGATTCTTCTAATAATATATTTGGTTTGTGGGGTCAATCTACAAGCCCAGGATTACACGTTCCGTAATGTCGTGATGTCCGACGGCCTTTCCGGGCTGTTGGTGAATGCTATTTATAAAGATTCAGAGGGCTTTGTCTGGTTAGGAACGGATAATTGTCTCGACCGTTTTGATGGAGTAAAAGTACGCCATTTTGAATTCCGGGGCATTGAATCAGGAAGAAAGAAACGGGTAAACAGCGTTACAGAAACAGCCAACAGGCAACTGTGGGTGGGAAATGGAATCGGACTTTGGCGATTGGACCGTACAAACAGCCAATTGGAAAGAATTGTCCCCGAAAAGATTGATTTTGCCGTGAATGCTTTGTTGGCTAATGAGGATATTCTTTATATTGGCACGGAGAAAGGCTTGTTTATTCATAAAGACGGTCAATTACTACAGGTTTTGACAGATCGGAATATGCTTGCCGCCTGTAACAGAATCATGGATATTTGTTTAAATGAAGATCAAACCGTATTATGGCTGGCTACTGTGCAGGGACTGTTTTCTTATTCGCTGAAAGACGGAAAGATTGATTCCTGGCATTTTCAAGAGAATGTGCCCGAAACAGATTATTTCCGTTGTTTGACCCGTATCGGAGAAACGCTCTATCTAGGTACAATGAGCCAAGGTGTAGTACGTTTCGATATAAAAAAGGAAACATTCTCTCATGCGGTATCTTTAGGCTGTGATGTCATTTCTGATATTTCCAGCGATGGAAAAGAGACCGTATATATAGCTACTGACGGTAATGGCGTCCATTTCCTCTCACATAAAGACCAACAAGTGACACGCCGCTTCTACCACGATGTCAATGATAAGGAAGGAATTCGCAGTAATTCTATTTATTCCTTACTTGTAGATGATAGAGGTGCTGTCTGGGTGGGACATTTTCAGGCAGGATTGGATTATTCACTCTATCAGAACGGACTTTTCCGTACGTATGCCTATCCGCCTTTGTTCAATTCGGCAAACCTCTCCATTCGTTCTTTCGTAAACCGAGGGCAAGAGAAGGTTATCGGTTCACGCGATGGTTTGTTTTATATAAATGAGGTTTCCGGAGTCGTGAAGAGTTTTGTAAAACCCGTTTTGACTTCGGATCTGATACTGACAATCAGCTTCTATCAAGGAGAATATTATATAGGTACGTATGGTGGCGGTATGATGGTACTGGATCCGGGAACGTTATCTCTTAAATATTTTGCACAAGGAGATACGGAGCTTTTTCAAAAGGGACATATATTCTGTGTGAAACCGGATGCGAAAGGAAATCTTTGGATAGGGACTTCACACGGACTCTTCTGTTATAACGGACAGACCAAACAGATCAAACACTTTACCAGTGCTAACTCCCAACTGCCGGAGGGCAATGTGTATGAAGTAAGCTTTGATTCTACGGGTAAAGGATGGATTGCTACCGAAACCGGTATGTGTATTTATGATCCGGCTTCTCAAAGTTTACGTTCTAATGTGTTTCCGGAGGGATTCGTTCATCGGGATAAGGTGCGTACGATCTACGAAGATGCTGAACACAACCTCTATTTTATCCGTGAGAAAGGGAGCTTGTTTACATCTACTTTAACGATGGATCGTTTCCGGAATCGCTCTATCTTTTCTACTCTTCCGGACAATTCGCTGATGTCTGTTATAGAAGATAACCAAGGCTGGCTGTGGGTAGCTTGCAATGATGGATTGTTGCGTATTAAAGAAGAGGGAGAGGAGTATGATGCTTTCACTTTCAATGATGGAGTGCCGGGACCAACTTTTACGAATGGAGCCGCTTATAAAGATGAAAAAGGACTATTGTGGTTTGGTAACACCAAAGGACTGATTTATGTCGATCCGAAACGTGTGGACGAAGTGCGTGGCAAGGTTCGTCCGATCGTATTTACCGATATACTGGCTAATGGCGTTCCTTTCACCAGCTCCTCTTTGAAATACAACCAGAATAATTTGACTTTCTGTTTCACTGATTTTGCCTATGGTCTGCCGTCTGCCTTACTATATGAATATAGACTGGAGGGAGTGGACAAGGACTGGAAACTATTGGCTGCACAGAACGAAGTTTCCTATTACGGACTTTCTTCCGGAACTTATACTTTCCGTGTACGTCTTCCGGGAAATGAGCAGTCGGAAGCTATCTGCCGAGTGACAGTACGCTCTATGATACCCTGGTGGGGATGGGGATTTTCCATTTTATTAATTGTAGGAATTATAGCCTTTATACGATATTATGTCTGGAAACGTATGCGTCGTTTACTTGCTTCTTCTGCTGTTGAAGAGAAATATAAGACGAATAGACTGACCGAAGAGGAATGTAAAGAACTTCATAAGAAACTGGTGGCTTATGTGGAGAAAGAAAAGTCATATATCAATCCCGACTTAAAAATGGGTGACTTGGCTTCTGCTTTGGATACTTCTTCACACTCATTATCGTATCTTTTGAACCAGTATCTAAATCAGTCTTACTATGACTTTATCAATGAATACCGCGTTACCCAATTCAAAAAGATGGTAGCGGATAGTCAATATTCCCGCTATACCTTGACTGCACTGGCAGAACTTTGTGGTTTTAGTTCACGTGCTTCTTTCTTCCGTTCATTTAAAAAGAGTACGGGAGTTACTCCGAATGAATACATCCGTAGTATAGGCGGAACAGCCAAAGAAGAGTAACTTTTCGACTTATTATCTCTGAAATCTATTTTGCACCCATATTCCCTTCACCCCTTCACTTCTTCCTGTTCGTCGGGGATAGAGGGTGAAGGCTCCCGATTCACTAAGTGACTTTCTTTCTTCCGCTTATTTCTTTCCATAATCTATTAATAGATAAGTTCTTCTTCTCCCTATATAAACTTCTTTTGGTCCTATTGCAAAGTTGTTTTTTATGGGGAGTAATCTATAAACGCAAGCTTTGTTTTTATAAATGCAACTTGCGTTTATAAAAACAAAGCTTGCAATTATATAATTGAAGCTTGCATTTATAGTTTACCCTTAATCAAATGTAACTTTGCAATAAGTGCAAAGCAAGTTTATCTTTAATGAAATGAAAGTTTTCTCTTAATGTTTATGTTTCATCAAAGCCGTTGATGAGACAATGAATCGGTAAGATCATGAAATGGTGAGATTGAAAAGGAGAGAAAGGTAAGGGCAAACAGGTGTAAGTGGAGCAAAAATGCGTAGATTTTAGTGTATGGAGTCTCATTTTATAAAGTGATACTCTATTTGATGCGAATGTAAATTGTTGATAATGAGAAGAATGTATTTAAATAAGTCTAACTAGATTCGTTGAGATTGATCTGCTTTATTTTCTGGCTGTTATATCCGAAATCCCCTCTATATTTGCATCGTGATCAAAACCGAAAAAGATAGTATTATGGAGACAATAGCTAACACTTCCGACAACATTATCACCCGTGCTTATGAAGAATATTATCAGGTGATTCTTACCTATATTACTTATCGTATCACTCATCGCTACGAAGCAGAGGATCTAACCCAAGATGTATTTGTACGTCTGTTGGACTACAAACAAATGCTCCGTCCGGACACTGTGAAATATTTTCTGTTCACTATTGCCCGCAATATTGTAATCGACTATATCCGTCGTTATTATAAGAAGCAGGAGATAGACAGCTACATCTATGATACTATGTCTACTTCTACCAATGAAACCGAAGAAAAAATTATCGGTGATGATTTAATGGCAATGGAACGGACCCGTTTGGCTGCCATGCCCGAACAACGTCGGTTAATTTATACATTAAGCCGTTTTGAAAATAAAACTTCTCCGGAAATCGCTAATGAACTGAATCTAAGTTGTAGGACGGTAGAAAACCACCTATTCCTTGGACGTCGTGAAATGCGCGAATTCTTCCGAAACTGTATATAATCTTATTCATTAATAAATAACCCTTTGTGCTTATGGAAAAGGAGTCAGAATTTACAAAGAGGCACCTGTATGCCTTCCCTTATTTTAGAGAACAAAAATTTAATACTATTTTTAAACCTCAAATTTAATTTTATGAATGATATCTTAAAGTGTTCGCCGAAGAGATTTTTATTTTCAATGGTGGTTGCTTCTGCGTTATTGACAGGAATACCCCAAAATACCTATGCGGAAGTTGATAGGTCGCAAACTGTTATGCAGACGGTGACAGTAAAGGGGACTGTGTTAGATGCAAATAATGAGCCGATAATCGGTGCTAGTGTGTTGATGAAGGGGACTACTAATGGTACAATTACGGATATAGACGGAAACTTTATACTTAGTAATGTCAATCCGGGAACATTGGTTATTTCTTATATTGGCTATAAAACAAAAGAAGTTAATGTGAACGGTAGCGCACCTGTGAAAATTACATTGCAAGAAGATTCTGAAGTATTGGATGAAGTGGTAGTAGTGGGTTATGGTACCCAGAAAAAATCTTCATTAACAGGTGCTGTTGCAGTTGTAGGAGCTAAAATGCTTCAGGAAAAAGGAGGACTGTCTAGCCCATTGGAAGCTCTACAAGGACAGGTGCCTGGTGTTATGATAACTCGTAGTTCCTCTGCTCCGGGTGATGAAAGCTGGGGATTAAGTTTGCGCGGATCAGTATCAGTGAACAGTACAGAACCATTAATAATAATTGATGGGGTAGCGTATGAAAGTGTGAATGAGCTTCGTCTGCTGAATCCTAATGATATTGAATCAATGAACTTTTTGAAAGATGGTGCCGCTGCAATCTATGGTTCTCGTGCTGCTGGTGGTGTTGTCTTAATAACTACAAAGAAAGGCGCTGAAGGTAAAGTGAAAGTAGAATATAGCGGTAGCGCTACTTTGAAAACTGTTGGTTTGATGGCTTCTGCCATGAATATTGATCAATGGGCAGATGGGGTAATGACAGCATTGACGAACGATAAAAACACGTCTAATGTCTGGTATACTTATGCGGAATTGGCAAAGAAATATAAAGGGTCATATCTTGATATGCGCTATAGTCCTAACCCGTTCGGTTCGACCAACTTTACGGATGTTGCAGATTTTGTGTTCACAGATGATGTAAATTGGCTGGATACGCTTTTTGGTGATACATGGAGTACGGAGCATAGTTTAAGTGTTTCCGGTGGTTCAGAAAAATCATCTTATCGTATTTCGATGAGTTATCTTTATGATGGTTCTACATTGCAATTTGGTGACAATAACAACAAGCGTTATAACTTTCGTATGAATAATACATATAAGTTTACAAAGAACCTGAAACTGGACTCTTCTATTTCGTACAATCGGCAGGAACAGGTTGCTCCGACACAGATTGAGTCAGCTTTATCCGCTACTTTGCCTATGCCGGGACTTCCATTTGAGTCCTTAAATGGAAAACCGTATGCATGGGGAACATGGGGATCTCCTGCGGCTATTGTTAGTAATGGTGGTAATAATAAACTCTCTGTTTCTGCTATATCATTAAGCGAGACATTGAATTATCAGATTTTAGATTGGTTATCCGCTAATGCTAATGTTGGATATAGTACGAGTACGGCATCCCGTAATAAAACAACAAATTCAGTCACTTTTTATAATTATATGGGTGATGTAGAAGTGCGGACAGATCCAACGCAAGCAAACTCAACTTACACTCAGACAAGTTCGAGAACTGATTTTTATTCAGTTTCCGGTTATTTGGCAGCTAATAAAACATTTGCGCAAAAACATAAGTTGAATTTGACATTGGGTGCACAATATGAATTTAAGGAGTATACTTATTTTGGAGTGATGGTGAAAGATATTCAGAATGGTATGGAAATAGTAAACGGTTCGGGTGATGTGACTTTGACCGGTGATGAAAAGAAATATCAAAATGCGAATCTTTCTTATTTTGGACGTTTTAATTATGATTATGATGGGCGTTACTTGCTGGAACTGAATGGACGTTATGATGGTTCTTCTAAGTTCTTGCCGGAAAACCGTTGGGATCTCTTTTATGGTGTTTCATTGGGTTGGCGTATAAAAGAAGAATCTTTTTTGCAGAAGGTTGATTGGTTAAGTGATTTGAAGCTACGTCTTTCTTATGCAGAAGTCGGTAATCAGAGTGGCATTGGAAACTATGACGGAGTACAACTTTATAATTTGGTTGCAGCAGGTGATGATGGCGCATATATAGGTTCTAATAAACTTTCTTATATAAAAACGAACGGAACTCTGGCTTCTACAACACGTAGTTGGGAACGCATAAAAAATTATAATGTTGGTGTTGATTTTGGTTTTCTGAATGGTAGTTTGACTGGTTCTGTCGAGGCTTTTATGAAGCAGAACAATAATATGTTAGTTAGTGTCACTTTCCCGGGAACGTTAGGAGATTCTGCTCCGAAAGCGAATGCCGGAAAGTTTAAAGGATGGGGATATGAAGGTCAACTTAACTATCGTAACAGGATTGGAGATGTAAACTATCACATAGGTGGCACTTTTACTTTTGCCCGTAATGAATTAGTGGATTACGGTGGTACAACAGTTTTAAAGTCAGGATATGTACAAACACAACAAGGTTATCCTCTGAATTCAATTTTCGGTCTGCGTTACGGTGGCAAGATTCAGAATGAAGAACAGTTGGCTGCCTACAAGACAAAGTATTATAATAATAATGGAATTGGTATGCCATCGAATCTGCGTGTAGGTGACAATATGTATTGTGACGAAAACGGAGACGGTGTATTAGATGAAAAAGACTATATCTATCTGGGCAGTGACACTCCTGAAATCTCTTATTCTTTCAATTTTGGGGCAGACTATAAAGGATTTGATATCAACGTTGTTTTTCAGGGAGCTGCCAATCGTTTTGTTTATCGTCCGATTGATAATTGGACAGTGCCGTTCCGTAGCAATTATACCAATACAAGCACTGCTTCTCTTGGCAATACATGGAGTGAAAATAACCGGGATGCTTACTATGCCCCATATACCAATGAAAGTAATATCAATAATTACAATTATCAGGCATCCTCTTTGACAGCACAAGATGGTCGTTATCTTCGTCTGAAGAATGTAACAATCGGTTATACTTTTCCTGCTAAGTTGTTGAATAAAACAAAAGTAATATCAGGGGCCCGTATATATCTGACGGGAGCTGATTTGTGGGAAACTACCAAAATAAAAGATGGATGGGATCCTGAAGCATCTGCTCGTGATACCAATAATACCACTCAGGCAGCTAAGGGGGTGAAACGTTATCCGTTCACTCGTAACTTTACTATCGGAGCTAATTTAACCTTTTAAATAATTGATGATATGAAATTAAAACAATATATAAAAGCCGCATGTCTTTTTTCTTTCGTAGCAGTGACAACTTCCTGTATGGATTTGGAACCATTGTCGGATTTGGGAGATAATTTGGTGTGGGACAACGCTGCCAACTTTCAGCTGTTTGCTAACCAGTTTTATAGTTGGCCTCATGATTTTGACCGTGCTGTGTCAGATGAACCTCATAGTGATTACCGTTCTGATTTAGTGGCAGGTTCATCCATGAATGTATATAGCCAGGGTACAAATGCTATTCCTGCTACAGATGCTAATTACACCAAACTATATAAACGTATTTACTATACTAACCTATTGTTGAAGAATGCAGAAAGTTTTGATGTACCGGCGGATATTATAGTACCTGTAGCCGAAGCTAAATTTTTCCGTGCATATAGTCATTTCGAATTAGTACAGCTTTATGGTGACGCTATCATTCTTACGGAACCTTTGGACTTGGATTCTGAAAAACTTTACGGCAAACGTAATGATCGTGGTGAGGTGATTGACCAGGTGATTAAGGATTTGAAGGATGCAGTTGGCGGCTTACCTGAAACATCATCGGAGGCGGGACGATTGAATAAATATATCGCATATGCCATGTTGTCACGCGTAGCATTGTATGAAGGTACTTGGCAGAAATTTCACACTAACGGCAAAGATGCCACCTCAAATACTTCCCGTAGTACGGAATTGCTGACTATTGCGAAGGATGCCGCCAATGAAGTAATTAAAGGTGGTAAATATCAGTTGTTCTATAATGAAAAACTGGGTAATGAGAGCTATCGCTATATGTTCACATTAGAAGATGGTGCACAATGTAATCCGGCAAATCTTTCGAAGAGTGACAATACAGAATATATCTTTGTGAAACGTCATCGTAATGGAGATAAAACTGCATGGAACCTGACTCATGGTATGGTGGCAAATGCTTGCTATGTAACCCGTAAATTGGCGAATATGTATCTTTGTTCTGATGGGTTGCCTATTGGTAAGTCATCCAAATTCCAGCAATATGCCGGTGTGACTGATGAATTCCAAAATCGGGATAACCGCATGGGCAATAATATGCTATATCATGGACAACAATACTGGAATAATGACGGTAAATGGCGCACAACTTGGACGGATGCTGATTTAACAAGTAGCCTGACTGCTAATGTACGTTCGGGTAGTGGATATCAAAACCGTAAATGGGGTACTGAACGCCAGGTGGAAGATTATTACGAATCTTATGATTTCCCGGTTATCCGGTATGCAGAAGTATTGTTGAATTATGCGGAAGCTGTTTATGAATTGAATGGTACTATTACAGATTCAGAATTAGATTATTCATTGAATAAGGTTCGTCTTCGTGTCAATCCAAGTATGCCTAAGTTGAGTAGTACATTAGTTTCGGCAAACAATCTTTCAATGCGTGAAGAAATACGCCGGGAACGTACTGTAGAACTGGTATTGGAAGGTTTTCGCATTGATGACTTAAAGCGTTGGGCTACAGCTCCTGATGAAATGCCACAAGATATGCTTGGTGTGCAAGTGACAGATACTTGGTTTGAAACAAACTGGACAGATCATAAACGTTCACTTAGTTCTGACGGTTGTCTTATTCTTTATAGTGATCGTACTTGGAATGATAAACTTTATCTTTACCCGCTGCCTTCTGACCAATTACAGTTGAATCCGCAGTTGGAACAGAACCCTGGTTGGAAGAACTAAGATGTGTTATTGTAATAATGAATAAAAGAGAAAACGTATGAAACAGATATTAAAATATGGGCTGGGTTGTCTTTTTATGACAGCAGTTGTTTCCACATTTTTTTCATGTGATGATAATGATGAGGTATCCCCACTTTCTAAAGCGATTTATCCTGCGTCGGTTGAAATGATTATTTCTGAAGATTTGCAGCAGTTTATCTATATTGATGATACGAAAGTCAAGGTACTTCCTTTAGTAAAAGGAGAGAAAGTGGAATTGGGATATAGTATAACACCTGATGACGTAACTTATAAGGAGGTGAATTGGACTTCCAGTAATGAAAATGTGGCCACGGTGGATGCCAGTGGTACGGTAAATGCCGTCAGTGGTAATGGTACGGGCATTGCTGTAATTCAGGTTGCTCCAAGTGTTTATTATTCGGGTAGTGATGTGGCTAGTGCCTTGAAAGTGTTGGTTGTTAATTCATTGGTTAGTGCGGAAAGCATTACGATTAGTTCTGATGCGGATAATGTATATGCAGGAGAGACATTGCAACTTTCAGCAGCAATTTTACCGTCTTCTGCTACTTATAAGACAGTGAAATGGTCAAGTTCTGATGAAACTGTAGCTACTGTGGATAAAGACGGACTTGTTACGGGACTGGATAGTGGCAAGGGCGCTGCTGTCACTGTTACTATCACTGCCACATCTTTGGACGGTGCAAATGTGATAGCTACTAAAGATATTATCGTGAATTCGATTGTACAACCGGAAGAGATTACCATCGATCAGAATTACTCATCAACTAATGGCTATGAATTTGCTATTGCAGAAAAGAGTGTAGCATTGAACTTTACTACAGTGCCGGAAAATTGTACTAAGTCATTGATAGAATGGACTTCAAGTGATGAAACAATTGCTACAGTGAAAGCTGGTGTTGTTACTTTCAATAAGAACGGTGTGTTTGGCAAGGTTACTATTACGGCTACCTGTCCGGAAACAGGAAATACTTCATCTATTGAATTGAATTTGGCAGAAGGTTTAATACGAGAGCTTTTCCGTGATAAAGATAATTGTACATGGTATTATGATCCAAACCAAGCGGCTTCATGGGAATGGCATGAAGGCTATATTACCATTACTCCTAAGACGGGTACAAAATGGCGCGGAGACTTTAAATGTTATGAAACATCCTGGTTGCATGCTGGTAATTATCCTATTTTTGCAATTCGTATGGATGATTTGAAGGATGTTGAAGGAGTGACTGCACGGAATATTAATCTGGATGGATCGAATGGCTCTTGTGAGGGCGCTAAATTCTCTGGTAATTTAGGTGGAAATAATAATAAGTGGCTGAATGATTATAAGTGCAGTGATGGTAGTCATGTCTTTATTTATGATATATCTACTCAGAAATGGGGATCAACGGATATACTACCGACGACTTCTGTTGCATCATTTAGTACTCTTACATTTAAATATGCCGATATAACCTCATCTTCTGCTACGCCGGTAAGTTATAATGTTTATTGGATACAGACATTCAAGACTGTACAAGATGTACAAGCATATGTTGAATCGGAAGGATTAACTTACGAAGTAATAAAATAATTGGAATAACAATCAAGGTTCAAAATAGATTCTTATGAATAAAAATATAATAAAGACGATAGGTTTAGCACTGCTGATAGCAGTGCAAACTTCTTGCCGTGAGAATGAATTCGGAGTAGTGGATTTGACACTTCCGGAAGGAGTATATGTTCCGGTAGAAGCAGAATATACCTATAATCATCCCTGTGCTATGTTTAATCAGGCTGATTTTGACCGCGTGAAGAATATGTTGGATGATGGGACTGCACCGCAAAAGGTAAAAGATGAATTTGAAAATCTAAAGAACTCGAGTTATGTTTCAGCTTCTTCATACAATCCGCAGCCGCAAACTAAGATTGTTCGTGGCGATGTGACCGGAACTGGTGTTAGTAATGAAAATTACAGTTATGCAATGAAGGATGCCGCAGCTGCTTATCAAATGGCACTTTTATGGAAGCTGACAGGTACTGAACAATATGCAAAGAATGTGATTAACATCTTGAATCAGTGGGCTGCGACCTGTACAGAAGTTACTTCCAATGATGCTAATCATAAACTGGCAGCAGGTGCACAAGGATATACTTTTGCCAATGCAGCAGAAATTATGCAAACTTACGATGGTTGGACAGAAGCGGATCAAACTACTTTTAAAACATGGATTGTGAAAGTATTCGCTTCTAAAAATAAAGATTTTCTGGACAACCACCAAGGTAGTAGTAACTGTGCTTTACATTACTGGTCGAATTGGGATTTGGTTAATATGTGTTCTTATCTGTCTATTGGTATTTTGACTGAAGATGATGATATGGTTAATTATGTCGTCAACTATTTTTATAATGGAGCTGGTAATGGAGCTTTAAATAATTTAATCCAGGGCACTCATATTGATCCATTGTCGAATGAAGAGATATGCCAGAATCAGGAGAGCGGACGTGATCAGGGACATGCTCAAATGTCGGCAGCTGTGACTGCTAATCTTTGCCAGATAGCTTATACATTCTATCAGGATAACAAAGATGTTTCCCGACTGGATTTCTTCGCAGCTAACAACAATGCAATTATGAAAATGGGTGAGTATGTAGCGCTTAGTAATGCAACGGATGGAATGAAGAATGACAATTCAGATGGTATTTGGTTGATTGATATTACAAAAATACCTTTTAAAGAGTATCAGTACTGTATAAATTGTACATGTAAAGATAAGAATCATGGGCAAGATCATAAAATGGTGTCTGATGATGGTCGTGGTGAAGTTCGTCCCGGATGGGAAATCTTTTACACCCACTATGCAAAGATCAAAGGATTAACTAGTGGTTATAAGTATGCTCAAATGCTGGCAGATAAGATGCGTCCTGAAGGTGGGGCAGGAGAGATTGCTAATCGTTATGGATCCAATAGTGGTGCTTTTGACCAATTAGGTTGGGCTACGTTGATGTTGTATCGTGAATAGAGTTAATATGACTTCTTAGATAAATAGAAAAAAGTTGTAAGGGGATTAGGTATTTACCTAATCCCCTTCGTATATATAAGCAAATAGGTCAGTAAATAGATTGCTTTAGAAAAAGAGATAACATTCAGTTTTCTGATAGATTAGTTTTATATAAGGTAGAAAGAACCTGTTTTTTAGGAATAACACTTGAATTTAGAAAAGAATTATTAGTTAGGTAGTATGCGTAAAAAGATTCTGTTTTTAGCAGGAATGATGGCTTGCTGTTCATTGGCAGGTGCACAAGAAATTTCTAAGACCTGGGTGGCTGATAAGGGAAACGGTACTTATCAGAACCCGGTTCTTCATGCTGACTATTCGGATCCGGATGTCTGTGCAGCCGGAGATGATTTCTATATGACAGCGTCCAGCTTTAATTGTATTCCGGGGATTCCTGTTCTTCATTCCAACGATTTGGTGAACTGGTCGTTGGTGAATTATGCACTACCGGTGCAGGAGCCGGAAGAATTTTTCGATAAGGCACAGCACGGTAAGGGAGTATGGGCGCCTTCTATCCGTTTCCATAACGGGGAATTTTATATCTACTGGGGTGACCCGGATTACGGAATCTACATGATAAAGACAAAAGACCCGAAGGGAAAATGGAGTACCCCCGTACGGGTAAAGGCTGGAAAAGGAATGATTGACCCGACGCCGCTTTGGGATGAAGATGGTAAGGTGTATCTTGTATATGCATATGCTGCCAGTCGTAGTGGAGTAAATAGTATTGCCGTGATCTGCGAGTTGAATGCCGAAGGTACGGAAGCTATTTCTGATCCGGTGATGGTATTTGACGGAAATGATGGAAAGAACCATACGGTGGAAGGCCCGAAACTTTATAAACGCAATGGATACTATTACATTTTTGCTCCGGCAGGCGGGGTAGCTACCGGTTGGCAGTTGGTTCTTCGTTCAAAGAATATCTACGGCCCCTACGAATCGAAGATTGTCATGGCACAAGGAAAGACAAATATCAACGGTCCTCATCAAGGCGGCTGGGTAGATACGAACACTGGAGAATCATGGTTCATTCATTTTCAAGATAAAGGAGCTTACGGACGTGTGATTCATCTGAATCCGATGACTTGGGTAAATGATTGGCCCGTAATCGGAGTAGACAAGGATAAAGATGGCTGCGGTGAACCTGTGACTACTTATAAGAAACCGAATGTGGGAAAGACATATCCGGTAGCTACTCCACCGGAAAGTGATGAATTCAATACCCGGCATTTGGGACTACAGTGGCAATGGCACGCTAATAAAAAAGACACTTACGGGTTCACTACTGACTTAGGATATATCCGTCTTTATGCAGGCAGCCTCTCAAAAGAATTTGTGAACTTCTGGGAAGTTCCTAACTTGTTGATGCAGAAGTTTCCGGCTGAAGAGTTTACGGCTACGACCAAGTTGACATTTACTGCCAAGCAGGACGGTGAACAAACCGGAATCATTGTGATGGGATGGGATTATAGTTATCTTTCCATTCGTAAGGCAGGAGATCAGTTTATTCTGCAACAAGCAGTCTGCAAGGATGCGGAACAGCAAAATCCCGAACAGATAAAAGAATTGGCAAACCTTCCAGTGGAACATCTGAAGATGCCGGGAGTAGCAGATAATGAGTGGCAAACAGTTTACTTACAAGTAAAGGTTCGTAAAGGAGCCGTTTGTACATTCGCTTATAGTCTGGACGGAAAGAAATATACGACAGTGGGAGAGCCTTTCACAGCCCGACAAGGCAAATGGATTGGAGCCAAAGTTGGAGTATTCTGCGTAACTCCGAATGACGGTAATCGCGGATGGGCAGATATAGACTGGTTCCGGATGACTGAATAAGTGGTGTATGATTAAGTAACTGATGAATGACTAAGTAATCGACAAAGAGAAATAAAGAATAAGAATTAACGCGAATATATTAAACGAAGATGAAAAAGATTGTAGTAGGTCTGGCTGTGATGTTAGGTTTTTGTACGTGTACTCACAAGCCATCCGGTACATTGGATGTGAATAAGGCATTGGACTACTGTGCGGCACAAGCACAGCGTACACTTACGGAACTGAAAACAGATTCCGGAATTGACTATACGATGATGCCGCGTAATATCATGGCTGACGAACATCACTGGAACTGCCGTAAAGCAACGAAAGAAGAATGGTGTGCCGGTTTCTGGCCGGGGGTGCTCTGGTATGATTACGAATATACACAGGATAAACATATTCTGGAAGAAGCTAAGAAATTCACGAACTCATTGGAGTTTCTTTCTCAAATTCCCGCCTATGACCATGACTTGGGATTCCTCGTGTTTTGCAGTTATGGAAATGGTTATCGTTTGACAAAGAATCCAGCTTATAAGAAAGTGATTCTGGATACTGCCGATTCTTTGTCTGCTCTGTTTAATCCGGTAGTGGGAACAATGCTTTCATGGCCTCGTGAAGTGGAACCGCGCAACTGGCCTCACAACACAATCATGGATAATATGATTAACCTTGAAATGTTGTTCTGGGCGGCGAAGAATGGTGGCAATCCTTATTTGTATGATATTGCCGTTTCTCATGCCGACAAAACAATGAAATGTCATTTCCGTCCTGATTATACTTCTTACCATGTAGCAGTATATGATACCATTACAGGGAACCTGATTAAAGGAGTCACTCATCAGGGATATGCCGACAGCACCATGTGGGCACGCGGACAAGCATGGGCAATCTATGGATATACCGTAGTCTATCGTGAAACGAAAGACCCGAAGTATCTTGATTTCGCGCAGAAGGTGACAGATGTTTATCTCGAACGTCTGCCCGAAGACAAAGTCCCTTATTGGGATTTCGATGACCCCTCTATTCCGAATGCCCCACGGGACGCCTCGGCTGCGGCAGTGGTGGCTTCCTCTTTGCTCGAATTATCTACTTATCTTCCGAATGGTACGGGCAAACGTTACAGGGATGCTGCGGTGGAAATGCTGACGAGTCTAAGTTCTGATAATTATCAGAGTGGAAAAAGTAACCCCTCTTTCCTGTTGCATAGTGTAGGACACTGGCCTGCTCATTCCGAGATAGATGCTTCTATTATTTATGCAGACTATTACTACATTGAAGCATTGCTTCGGTTGAAACGTCTGCAAGAAGGAAAGAATGTAATTAAATAAAGAAGATTTATATCGAATAAAACACTATCTTTATCACAGTTATTTAACAATAAATCTATGTTGTATGAAACAGTGCATTAAAACAAATGGAGTTTTATTCTTTTTTTGTTTGATATCATTAATCATTACTGCACAGGAGCAATCAGTGCAGTCTAATATCAAATGCTTGAATTATCCTAGTTCGTTTGAGTTATTGCTTCGGCATTTTAAAGGAAAAATTGTATATATTGATGTAATGGCATCTTGGTGTAAACCCTGTCTGGCAGAACTCAAAGAATATGAAAAAACAGATGATTTTTTCAAAAAGAATGATATTGTGAGACTTTTTATTTCAATAGATGAACCCAAGGATTGGAATGCCTGTCTGAAAAGATTGGATGAAAGATTATTAAATGGGTATTTTGTCACCTATCATCGACCAGAGAATAGTGTTGAGAATAACGAATTTTCTGTTGAAGTGGAGAAGTTGTTTGTCACTTATGATGAGAAAGGTAATTTCGCCGGGCTTTCAGTTCCTCAGTTTATTATTGTTAATAGGGAGGGAGCTATTGTAGAATATAAGGCACAAAGACCAAGCAATCCGGAGGAATTGAAGAATCAGTTGAAACAATACTTGGAATAATATGAGGAAAGACTCCCAAAAACGAAAAGCTCTGCACAGAACCTTCGTTCTGTGCAGAGCTTTTTTACTGGTTAGGGTTAGGTTTATTTTATTGTTTTACCTTGATGATGTCATAATTCAGATCACTGACAGCTTCTTGCAAGCTATCGTTCACCAGACGAAGAGTGGTGTCATTCACAATCACGAAATACATCGGAGCTTCGCCATCCTTCGGAGTTAACTTAACAGCAGTCACAGGTTTTTTGTTCACTACCTTGTGTACAGTTTCTTGTTTTCCTTTTGAAGTGAAAGTCTTGTTTTGTCCTTGACCTTCAGCGTCGAGGTAAGTCATATCCAATGTATACACAGTGTCCATACCGTCAGTTGCAGCGTTCAGGGTCAGTACATAATCAATACCCGGACCGTCGGCAGCAGGAAGAGTACCTTCATAAACTTCAGTCAATTCGGTAATCGGAGTCATAGCAAGAGCTAGACTGTCTGCTTGAGCCTCTGCGGCTTTGTTTGCTTTTGATTGGCATGATGCCAAAGCAGCTACGACTGCTGCTAACATAATTACTTTTTTCATCGTTAAGTGCTTTAAGTTAATATAAATAGTGAGCTATTGCTCGTTTTTGCTATTCTATTCCTGTTCCTCGTCCCGTTTGATGACAAGCAGTTTGTCTACTCGTCCGCGGTCCATATCCACTACTTCGAATTGTAAATTCTTGTAGGTGAAGATGTCTCCCGCTTTCGGGATACGGCCAATCAGGAACATGGCTAATCCCCCCAGAGTGGTGAAGTCTTCCGATTCCAGATCTTCATAGGATAAAATACCCATTTCCTCCATGAAGTCGTCGATATTCATCGAAGCTTCCACCAGCATCGAACCATCCTGCCTGGTAACGATTTCTTCTTCTTCCGTTTCATCCTCTTCAAGGATGTCTCCGAAGATACTTTCAGTCAGGTCGTGCAGGGTGATGATACCCTCTGTGCTGCCATACTCGTTAACAACAACTCCGAACTTGTTTTTGTTCTTCTTAAATAGCTCTAAAACTTTATTTGCATACAAACTTTCCGGAATAAAGAGGGGAGGACGGGCTATTTCGCGTAAGTTAAACAGCTTTTTACTGCCTACCATCAGGATAATATCCTTTACGGAAACAACACCGAGAATTTCGTCTTTCCGTTCGTCCACCAACAGATATTTACTGTAATGTTCTTCTTCGATCGTCTTCATCACCTTTTCCTGCGTATCATCAGGGTGAAGGATAATGAGATCTCTGCGATGCGTCATCAGTTCGTTAGCCCGTTTGTCGGAGAAGCGGAACACGTCACGTATCATTTCTGTTTCCTCTTTGTCAATCACACCCTGTTCCGAACTTTGATGGAGAATCATTTTGATTTCTTCTTGTGTCATGGGGCGTTCTTCGCTTTTCAGACCGATCAGTTTATTCAGTAGCCGGGTAGAGACACTTAGCAACCATACGAAAGGGTAGGAAACCTTTGTCAGCAGGATCATGATAGGACTGAATAATATCGCATAACGCTCCGGATTACTAAGAGCGATAGATTTGGGTACTAGCTCTCCGATAATCAGAGAAAGATAGGTAATGATTGCTACGGTAGTAACCATTGCCAGATTGCGTGCATAGGTTTCCGCTCCCGGGATAAGGGAAAAGAAAGGAACAAGGTCGTCGGCAATAGCCACACCACCATAGGCACCGGATACGATACCGATCAGAGTGATACCAATCTGAATGGTAGATAAGAACTTTTCCGGTTCTTCCAATTGTTTCAAAACTCCGCGGGCTGATTTGTTGCCTTTGGCGACAAGTGTTTCAAGACGTGCTTTGCTGGATGATACCAGCGCAATTTCATACATGGCAAAAATGCCATTCAGTACAAGTAAGAGAAGTATGATAAGAAATTCCATAAATGGATTAAAATGGTTATAGGGTCGAAATTACAAGAAATCAAGACACGATGCAAATATGTGTGACAGATTAATGAATATTTAATAATCGTGTTGTCTTTTTAGATGCAAATGACGCGGATAACACAGATCTAATAAAATGATAGATCCGTGTTTTCCGCGTCATCCGTATTTGAAGAGTTTTCTTACTTGTTATTTAGCGTAGGTTGCTGCTTTTGCTTTGGCACGCTCGATACGTTTCATTGTATCCGGGTGTGACGAGAACATCTTCTGCAGATAAGAAGCCTGTGGAGCATCTTTTGACAGTTCGGACAGTTTGGTCAGTGAGTTAGCCATCGCATACGGATCGATACCATTCTTTACACAGAACTCTACACCGTAATCATCTGCTTCACTTTCCTGTTTCTGCGAGTATTGCGCGCCTGCCAAAGCTTCCGCCATGGCTCCCAGTTCAGAATCAGTCAACTTGGCTACTTTATCGTTGGTGGCGCCTGCTGCATTCTTTACAGCTGAACGGAGATAAGCATTCTTCATGGCATCTTTTGAGTCTGTGTGAATAACGTGACCGATTTCATGTCCTACCACAGCCATTACTTCTTCATCTGTCATAACATCCATCAGACCGGCACAAATACGTACACTACCGTCACCGCAGGCAAAGGCGTTTACGTCTATCACTTCGTATACACCGAAGTTAAGTTTCAGTCCGTCCACTTCTTTGATATGTCCGGTCAGTCTCTCCAGACGTTTGCCGTATTCGGAATCAGGTTTAGTTAAAGGATTATGAGCATCCATCCATACCATATATTCCTTGCTCATGTTAGCAATGTCCGCATCGGATAAAGTAACGGCTGATACTACGTCTTTACCGGCTTGTAACGCTTTTCCCAGATTAATCTTCTTGCCGAATTGTGCAGAAGCTGTCATACCCATGCCTAACAATACGAAGGCAATCATAGCAATTTCTCTTTTCATACTTTTTTCTAGTTTGATGTTTTATGTATAGTTAATATTCAAATGTTATTCCTAATGTAGGGAGTAATGTTCCGCTCGATTGTTTGATGCGTTTCATTTTATAGTGTTGGCTATCGGCGGGAGCTTCCGGATTCTCAATGATGCCCGTACTCATCAGTACGTCCTGCTGTTTCAATTTGCTTGCCGTGATATTTTGCAAGTCAAGATAGAATCCCAGCATACAATGTTTCAGATAAAATGTCTTGTCGATACGGAGGTCTACCTGTGCAAAGGCCGGAAGCCGTTCCTTATTGTATCTCGAATAGTCGTAATAGGCTTTGCCTTGTGCATCCCAGGCAGATACCAAGGATGATTTATCTTCATCATAAGGCGTATAAGGAGCACCGCCGATGCAACTGACTTTCATTCCGATGCTCCATTGGCACGGTAGATTGTAGGTTCCCCGTAAGTTGAAGATATATCGGTTGTCCCATGCAGATGCAATGTATTCACTCTCTTTGTCGTTGCGGTATTCGCTTTTAAATAAGGTAAAGGAAGAAGCCAGATTCAGTTTCTTGGCGATCAGCCATTTCGCCAGAATCTCCGCACCATACGAGCGTCCCTGGGCGGTAGAGGTCAGCAATTCATTGCCAATTACCCCATAGTCATTCCCTTTGCAAGTAAGAGGGATGCCATCTACAACGGAGAGTGGGATTTTATCATAATCTTTGTAGAATCCTTCCACGGACACTTCGAAAGTATCTCCTTTGCGCCAACTGATGCCCAAGCTTTCCTGGCTGACTTTCATATAGCGGAGATTGTATTTGTTGACATACGTTCCGTTATTATCCTTAAAACCGAGAGCCGTGTAAGGAGGCAACTGGTAATAAAGTCCTGCATTTCCACTTAGAAACCAGTGATCGGCAAGCTGATAGGAAAGCGATATGCGCGGTGAAAGCTGGTCGGAGAGTGATTTCATCGCCGATGAATAATTGTTGGCATCCGCTCTCAATCCCAGAGAAGCTGTGAAGCGTTCATCCATTGAAGAGTAGCTGATAGTGCCGAAAAGTCCCCAGCGCATCATTCCCAAATAGGTATGGTAATCAAACGTTTGTGCCTGATTGGTATATGCCTTTTGAAAGGTGGTATTGGTATATTGGCTATAATCCAGATTCACTCCGAGGTTGACCTTCCAGTTTCGGAGAGAGGAAGTGTTTTCGAAGCGGAATTTTGTTTCCTGTTCGGTAGAGCGGAGACGGAGCATCAAATTCTCCGGAATGCTTTCATCATTCTGGCGGTATTTGGTGTTGCGATTGTTCAGATAGCTGTGACTGACTACCACCGACTGCACATGTGCGCCTGCATAATGACGATAAACGGCCCCTAATGTAAATGTCTCCTGCTTGATTTTCGGCAGGTAACTAAGGATGTATTCATTGTCTTCGCTATCCGCTTTCGTGTTCAACCGCATATTGTCGATTCCTCCGAGTCCCAACACTGTCAACTCGTTCTGTTCGTTAAACCGGGTTTTCAATTTGAACTGCGCATCAGTGAAAGTCGGCAGGAAAGGGAGGTCGAGCATGTCAAACAGGAACTGCAGATAGGATTGGCGCACGGATACCAGATAAGAGGTCTTTTTCCCGATATGTCCGTTGGAGGCGAGCGAGACTTCGGATGCTCCGAGGGTAGCCTTTATTGAGTTATGCTCCATATCTCCGTCGCGCAACTTGAAATCAAGAACGGAACTAAGTGCATTTCCTCTATCAGTGGGAAAAGCACCGGTGTAGAAATTGACTTCACGTATCAGGTCGGCATTGAGGATTCCTACGGGACCGCCCGATGCTCCTTGTGTACTGAAATGATTGATATTGGGAATTTCCACTCCGTCCAGATAGAAACGGTTTTCTGAAGGAGAACCACCGCGCACGATCAGGTCGTTGCGGTAACCTATTGGTGAGAAGGCAACTCCCGGATAAGATTGTACGATGCGTGAAATGTCCCGGTTGGCTCCCGGACTCTTTTCTATTTCCTGCAATCCGATAATGCGAAGACTGACGGGACTTTCCAGATCACGCCGGAAAGGAGAAGCGGTGACGGTTACTCCTGCCAGTTCGGTCAGGTTCTCTTCCATCTCTATTGAGATGTTCAGATCTTTGGTCGATAAAATATATTCGGGAGTAGTGACACTCTTGTAGCCGATGGCTGTCGCTTGCAGGCGGTAGATGCCGGGAGGCACTTGTTCGATAGTGAAATGGCCTTCCGCATTGGTGACGCCACCTTTGTTCAGCCCGAGAACCATTACGTTAATGAACTCTAATGGTTGACGGCTGTTTTTTTCAATAACCGTTCCCTTAATTTGGTGTACAGGTTGTGCCTGTAGCAGGGAAAACAGAAGGTTGGAAAATAGTAGCAGTGTCAACAGTTTTTTCATGTGATTGCAAATTATTGCTGCGAAAGTACAAAAAAAGCATTAAAGAATGATACCTTCCGTGAATAAAAATAGAATCACTTCTTATCTGGCTCGTTTTACTTCTTGATAAAGTTAGCCGGATTTTGTTTCACATTTCATTTTTATATCTTATTTTTGTGGGAAATTAAAACAGATTCCTGATGAAGACTGTAAAATTGATAACTTGTAATGATGCGATGAAGGCGCATATCCTTCAAGGGGCATTGGAGAACGAAGGTATTGAGTCTATTCTGCACAATGAGAATTTCTCTACTTTGTATAAAAGCTGTGTGAGCAGCATCGCGGGGGTGGATATATTGGTGGCAGATGAAGACTATGATAGGGCTGTTCAAGTGTTGAGGGATAATGATAGTTGGCCGGAGGAGTTGACGCTTTGCCCGTACTGCGGTTCATCGGATATCCGGTTGGTTTTGAGAAAAGGAAAGCGATGGCGTGCGATGGGGGCTGCCATACTTTCGGCATTGATGGTTATTCCTCCGGGAGACAACCACTGGAATTACACTTGTAAGCAGTGTCATAAAACCTTCGAAATGCCGGTTTCTAAATTTGATCCTTCCGCAGTGACAGAGGAATAACTATATCTAACTATAATAACACATAATGAAAAAGAAAAAACTTCTATTAATTGTTCTTCTTTTAGTTCTGGTGGCTCCCTCTTTTGCTGCCAAAGTAGATACCTTATTAGTTAAAAGTCCTTCTATGAATAAGGAAGTGCAAGTGGTGGTGGTAACGCCGGATGCTGCGCTGGGGAAGAAAGCGGTTGCTTGCCCCGCCATTTATTTGTTGCACGGTTACGGTGGAAACGCTAAAACATGGATGGGTATTAAACCGGATCTTCCTCAAATTGCGGACGAAAAAGGAATCATATTCGTTTGTCCGGACGGAAAGAATAGCTGGTACTGGGATAGTCCGCTTAATCCGTCTTATCGTTATGAAACTTTTATTTCATCGGAATTGGTGAAGTATATCGACGGACATTACAAGACGATTGCCGACAGGAAAGGGCGTGCCATCACCGGATTAAGTATGGGTGGACATGGAGCGATGTGGAATGCGATCCGTCATAAAGATGTATTTGGTGCTGCCGGAACTACCAGTGGCGGGATGGATATTCGCCCGTTTCCGCAGAACTGGGAGATGGCGAAGCAGTTGGGAGAATTTGCCGCTAACAAGAAGGTATGGGATGAATATACGGTCATCAATCAGATTGATAAAATAGAAAACGGGGATTTGGCAATTATCATCGACTGTGGTGAAGCGGACTTCTTCCTGAACGTGAACAAGGATTTGCACAACCGTCTGTTGGCACGAAAGATTAATCACGACTTTGTCACTCGTCCGGGTGGGCATACGGGAAAGTACTGGAATAATTCCATTGATTACCAGATTCTGTTCTTCGATAAGTTTTTCAAGAAATAAATCCGGGAATGCTTGACTTTGGCTTTTCAATGTCGTATCTTTGGATACAGAATCATAAAATAGATTGAGGTTAAACTACGATAGAAGGAGGAGGCGAAAGCTTTCTCCTTTTTTGTTGTATGCTGCGGTGACGGAGAATCTCACCCCGGCTTGTAGCGGTTGTAAGTCGGTGTATGAAGAGGTTTTAGCTGCCGGGGGACAGGAAATCAGCTGTTTTATCAGGGTAAATCATACGTTCTGTTAAGTATAAACCGATGCTTTGTTAGATGTAAACCGATGCTTTATTCAGTAGAATCAGACAGCCTGTTCGGAAAAAGGTGGAATAATGGGACTCTTTTGTTAATGATGCGTAAATCTGCGTTTTGATACACTCTCTTCAGTCTATTTGATTCTTGTTTTGCTTCTATTTAATCTTTAGACCGCCGCCTCCGATAAACCGCCTACTTGCGGGACTAATAACACTTTTCTCTATCTTGAATTGTGCTTTTGTAGTTGTATCTTCTTCTTTTTTCGGGGGATAAGTGCCTTCTATAACTCCGATGGCTACTTTCAGAAGTCTTTCATTGGGATCACCGAATGGCAGGAATTCACTGTAATTGGTAATTCCATCAATGGTTGTCTCACTGATTTTAAGATCTGCGTTAGGTACGAAGGAACCGTTTTCATCATGCTTAGAATTATAAACTGTACAAACCACTGGATTCACCGACCACAGGAATTCCTCGTTGACAAACTGCTCTGTTGCTACATTTTGCCCTTTAGTGGCACTACCTATGCTTACAACGGGATAGCTGTCTTTCAAGAAGAGACTCCCTATTAACATTTCCGGTGCTCCGGCTGTAGTTCCACTGGTGATAACAAACAGACCGGGCAGGTTTAAATTAGTACCGCTTCCTAATATGGTAGGATCAAAGTTGATGGTAGCATCTTTATCTCTGTTCTTGTCGTTGTATTCCAGATAGGCCATTGGCTCGTTTAACCGTGCATTTGATGTTAAGATTGTGCCTAATAACTGCACACAATCTAATGAACCTCCGGCATTGTAGCGCAAGTCAAGTATGACATACTTCACGCCTGCTGTCTTGAATTCTTGCGAGATTTGACGCAGTTCGTCATTGTATTTTTCCGGATCAGCTTTTGTCCCGGCGGTGAAGCTGTTGTACATGAGATAGCCGACCTTGAGGTCGCTATTGTTTTCTTTTACCGTAAGTATTTCTGTTTTATGTACCGGATTGTCTTCAACGACTCTTGCAGCAGGTAGTTTTAGTATTTTATCATTCGGAACGACCTTATATACAGTTGTTTCTTCTTCGTCTACTTCCCCTTCTTCAGGCTCAACAGGAACTTCTTTCCATACTCCCATCACTAAATCCCGGGCTTTGGTTCCTTGCAGTAATTGAGTCTCGTATTTTTTGCTGATGTAAGAAGTATCGACTTTCATAATCCAGTCACCGCGCACCAATCCGGCCGCTTCTGCCGGTGAACCGGGAATGACGTAAGTAATTAATGCATTATAAGCTGTATCAATATCCGCACTTCGAACCAGTGAATAATCAAATCCATAGGTAGGCAGGGGAGTTTCCATCACAGAATCCACAAACGAATAACTGTCGCTTTTCGATTTCACTTTAGACAAGAATGAGGCAGGATCCAGAAACAGATTCACATCATTGTAGGAAGGTAGATCTTGATACCACAGATAGTTCTGCTGCATGATGTCGTACATCCATGTATCCAGTGCGGTCTGGTGGGCATACTCCGGCCAGCGGTCGACACCACAGGAGAAAAAGCCACTGATAAATACGATGCTCAGGGCAGGTATGAGGATTATCTTTCTTAATTTCGTCATCATAAAAAGCTTTTTACTGTGCAAATGTAGGAAATACTTTGCTTATCTACCACATTTATGGTATAAAAATGCCTTCAATATGTGATTGGCTGTTAGAGATTCTTGCCTTATCTTTGTAGCATAGAAATTTTTAATAGGTATTAGCTTACATATAGAACGTTATTAATAGACGAATCATTATTCATGGATATAGCTGCATTATTATCAGGAGGTGTCGACAGTTCAGTTGTTGTGCATCTCCTTTGTGAGCAAGGATATAAGCCCACTCTTTTTTATATTAAGATAGGCATGGACGGAGCGGAATATATGGACTGTTCGGCAGAGGAAGATATTGAATTATCTACTGCTACGGCACGTAAGTACGGTCTGTCTTTGGAGGTAGTGGATTTGCATCAGGAGTATTGGGAGAATGTAGCGGCCTATGCCATTGATAAAATCCGGCAGGGACTGACACCGAATCCGGATGTGATGTGTAATAAGCTTATCAAATTCGGCTGCTTTGAACAGCGTGTCGGGAAAGACTTCGACTTTACGGCAACCGGTCATTATGCCACCACCTTGCAACGTAACGGTAAAACTTGGCTGGGCACAGCGAAAGACCCTGTGAAAGACCAGACGGACTTTCTCGCACAGATTGATTACCTGCAAGTTTCCAAACTCATGTTTCCCATTGGAGGGTTGATGAAACAGGAAGTGCGTGAGATTGCCAATAAAGCCGGATTGCCGAGTGCCAGAAGGAAAGATAGTCAGGGCATCTGTTTTCTCGGGAAGATAAACTACAATGATTTTGTCCGTCGGTTTTTAGGAGAAAAGGAAGGGGCGATTATTGAATGGGAAACCGGAAAGAAATTGGGTACACATCGCGGCTATTGGTTTCACACAATCGGCCAGCGCAAAGGGCTTGGATTGAGTGGTGGTCCCTGGTTTGTAGTCAAGAAGGATATGGAAGAAAATACAATCTATGTGTCCCGCGGTTATGGTGTGGAAACACAGTATGGCAATGAATTCCGGATGCATGATTTCCATTTCATTACTGATAATCCCTGGAAAGGACAGGAGAAGGAGATAGACATCACTTTCAAGATTCGTCACACTCCCGACTTTACCAAAGGAAAACTGATACAGGAAGGGGAGACGCAATTCCACATTTTGTCCTCTGAAAAGCTGCAAGGCATTGCTCCGGGACAGTTTGGGGTGATTTATGATGAAGAGGCGAAAGTTTGCGTGGGAAGCGGAGAAATCATCTGTTAAATAGTTTATTTTGAAAGGTGAGGATTCGATAATCAGGATAATTTTCACTACTTTTGTTTCGTAGAATAATAAATAAAGGAGGATTGCTTATGACAACGATGGAATTGAAAAGTCTGAAAATGGACTTGGTGGAGGAACTCCTGAGTTTGAATGACAAAGAGATGCTCAATCGGGTGAAGAACTATTTGAAACGACTTAAGAAAATGGAAGCAGAAAAAGAAATGGAAGAAATCACAAAAGAGGAGATTCTTGCAGGGATTGATGCAGGACTGAAAGAGGTAAAACTTTCTATGGATGGCAAGTTGGAATTAAAGAGTGCAAGGGAGTTTTTGAATGAACTATGAAATAATAGTTAAGCCAACGTTTCAGCGGGAAGCTAAACGATTGGCAAAACATTATTCATCTTTTAAAGAAGATTTTGCTTCATTGATTGATGAGTTGGAACAGAATCCGCAATTAGGTACCGATTTAGGTCATGGCTTGCGCAAAGTCCGCATGAAAATTACTGCGAAAGGGAAAGGAAAAAGCGGAGGTGCAAGAGTTATCACTTTCACTTTGGTTGTTTCCCAGCAAGATGCAATTTTGAATCTTCTCTATATTTATGATAAAGCAGACAGGGCTTCTATATCAGACAAGGAAATAGAACAACTTTTGAAACAAAATGGCTTGAAGTAAAGCGTATAATCAGATATAGTATTCGGCTAAATCCACAATCCCTGCCCTCATCGCATATTTAGTAGCCTCGTGCACATTATTCACTCCCAATTTACGAAAGATATTCTTACGATGGCTGTTGATCGTATGGAAACTAAGATTTTTCTCTGCAGCAATCTCTTTCGTCGTTTTTCCTAATGCGATTTCTTTTAGGATATTCTTTTCTGTTTGCGTCAGCAGATGGTCGTCCATGTTTGACGCTACCAGCGGGGAAGAAGCTCCCGAAAGCAGCAGATTGCTGACATGATTGCAAATATACCGTTGTTTGCGGGTGGCGCATTGAATGGCGGTCATGATTTCTTCTTTTGAGTTATCTTTCATCACTACCCCGAAAGCCATGCTGCTGAATAATACCTGACGGAGAAAGTTCAGACTCAGTTCATCGGAGAATAGAATCCAGTCGGCTTCCTTGAATCTTTCCTGCAAGACAATCAATTCATCTGCCCCGGCAAAATTGAACAAGGTATAGTCCAGTATAATCACTGCTTGCGGATACAATCGTAGCTGCTGAATCAGTTCAGCCTTGTTGTCAGCTTCTAAAAGGAGGGACACCTCCTTTTGTTTACTCAACAGGAACATCATTCCCGCCTTACTGATATCCTGATTGTCTGCAATGATAAATTCTCTCATAAGCCATGCTGAATAAAAAAACTCCGCTACAAATGTACGCATTTTGCGCGATTTGCAGCGGAGTTATGATAAGATTCTTAAGATCCGGATTACCAGGAACGTCCTTTGAAGATATTTGACTGGTCAAGCGGAACGATATTTCCGTTCAACGTCAGGTTATTGTTGTTGAAGTTCGGGCTGATACTAACCGAAGCAGTATTGTTTCCGCTGCTCATATTAATAAATACTTGAGCGGAGATGCCGATACCCTGAACACTGAATGAGCAGTTCACATTTCCTTTTTTGTCGATATTCATCTTCATATCCGAAGAATTACCATCCACTGTCACACCACCGATTCCGTTAGGACCCGGGTAAGGAGTATTGAAGGCAGTCTGTACGGTAGCTCTGTTGCCGTTCATCAAGACGAAGTTGGTGTTTGAAGTAACGAATGCACTCATACCGTTACGGAAAATAACCTGATTGGCTTCCAGTACAAATTGCTTGTTCTTCAAAGCCTGCACAGCTTGTTGATAGGCTGCCATGTCCTGCACCTCTTCTTCGGCACGGAGTTTTGCTCTCTCTGCATCTCTTTCTGCTTTTCTTTCTGCGCGGCGTGCTGCTGCGTTACTTTCTTGTGCATACATCATTGTGCTTGCACTCACTAATACTAATGCTAATAATGCAATAAACTTTTTCATAACTTTTTTTTGTTTAGGTTTAATACGTTGTTCGTTTATTGCAAAAACAATGTGTATGCCAGATTGTTCACGAGCGTCGTGCAATTTTATATCCGATGGCTGCCACAGTGATACTCATTAAGGGGCTGATAATGTTGAAAAAACAATAAGGGAGATACACAAGTGTGGGTACACTCAAGATAGTGGCTTGGGTCATTCCACAGCTGTTCCACGGGATCAATACGGATGTAACGGTTACTGCATCTTCCGTCGTGCGGCTTAGTAAACAACTTTCATATCCTTTCTTGGCATAAATATCGCGAAACATATTTCCCGTCAGAATAATACTGATATATTGATCGGCAGTGGTCAGATTAAGAAACAGCCCGGAACAGACCGTCGCACTGACCACGCTGACTGTTTTCTTCATAAAGCGCACAAAGATAGAAGTGATACTTCCCACCATGCCGCTTGCTGTCATTGCTCCGCCGAAACACATGGCACATAGTATCAGCCAAATCGTATTCAGCATTCCTGACATGCCACGTGTGGCAATTAAATCTGTCAGAACGGCATTATCCGTGTGCAAATTTGTCTCTCCGTAGATAGTCATCATTAGTCCTTTGAACAATGAATTGAATCCGGAAGCGGCGACTCCTGAAATTTCCTCCACTAAATCAGGCTGAAAGATCAAAGCAAAAACAGCTGCCAACAGGGTGGACAGGAACAGCGTAACGATAGACGGCACTTTCCGCGCTATCAATATGCCGGTTACTACGGGAACTATCAACAGCCACGGAGTGATATGAAACTTTTCATTCAGAGCTGCTGCCACTTCTGCGATGTGCTGTGTATTGTTGGCATCATGAGAGAATCCCGCTACGGTGAAAATAATCAGTGTAATGACAAGAGATGGAACCGTAGTAATCATCATGTAACGGATGTGACGGAACAGGGGAGTGTCTGTGATGGAAGAAGCCAGAATGGTGGTTTCGGATAAAGGAGATATTTTATCTCCGAAGTATGCCCCCGAAATAATGGCTCCGGCAATCCAGCCGTCTTCAAAACCTTGCGCCTTTCCGATACCCATCAGAGCGATACCGATGGTAGCAATGGTAGTCCATGAGCTCCCGGTCATAACGGAAATCAATGCGCAGATGATGCAGGTAGATGCCAGGAAGAAACTGGGATGGATAATTTGCATCCCGTAGTAGATTAGCGTCGGCACTACTCCACTAATCATCCAGATCCCACTCAACGCACCGATGATTAATAGAATAATAATAGCTGTCGCCACTCCGGCAATATTGTTGGTTATGGCAAGCTCGTAATCTTTCCAGGGAATTTTATAAAACACCATGCCGATAAGGATACAAATAGCTGTAGTGGTGAGCAGTGACACTTGGCTTCCGCCGCTTAGGGCATCGCTGCCAAATGTGCGGATAGTGGCAAACAATAATAACACCAGTACAATGATCGGTATCAATGATACGAGGGGCGAGGGAGCTTTCTTCATGTTGATTCTTATAACCTTTTATTTATTTTCCGGCTACTGTTTTGTTTATAGCCGCGCAAAGATACAACAAAAAAGGATGAAATCTTTTGCTTCAAAACGTCAGGCAATAAAAATTATTATAAGTTTGTATTTGATCGGAATATGTATAAGCCCGGCTCAATTGGCGAAAGTCTTACGTCTTATCCACCAGTAGCGGATGAAAAGCCCTCCCGTCAGGATGAGGGCAATGGATAATCCGGTATAGAAAACGGAAATGAACGTTTCGGGCAGAAGGTGGAAGCTACGTATGGTAATTCCCAGAGAAATCATGAAGATCATTGTAATCCAGCTTTTCACATCGAAAAATGAAAACGGGCAATTTCTGTGTTCTTTCTTTTGTTCGATTCGCTGGGTATGTTTATAATAAAGTCTTCTGAACACCAGAACGAAGAATAACAAGAAAACGACGGTAGCTTCTCCTATTTTGAACATCCAATCTTGGGAGGTGTTTAACCATGTTACAATTCCTATTCGCAGAATATTGGCACCGGCTATAATCCAGACGACACCGGCTGTGATAAGTAAGATTTGTCTGTTAACTCCGTATTTCATTGGCTTATTTTATTGTAATAAACGGTTTGACCGTCTGTTTTGTTGATTTACTTCTTGTAGAAAGTCGTAATTAATAAAGAAATCCCTGTTAAAACGACTCCGGTACCGATCACTCCGTGCCAACCATACAGTTGCCAGAAGCTGCCCGCCAGAAATGTTCCCATCGAACCGCCAATAAAGTAAGTAGTCATGAAAACTGTATTGATGCGGTTCGAAGCGCGCGGGTCCAGTTCGAAGATACTTGTCTGGTTGCTAAGTTGGATACATTGCATCCCTATGTCAATGATGATGATTCCGGCAATGATACCAATAAAGGTGTTTTCACCGATGAAGAACAGTAACCAGGCAAAGAGAATCAATCCGCAGCCGATAAAGTTGAAGCGGCGTACACCGACTTGTTTTACATATTTTCCAACAAAAGAGGCAGTCAATGCCCCCGCCACTCCGCAAAGTCCCAGCATACCAATGACGTCGCTGTTGGCAAAGAACGGAGCTTGTCCCATTTTAAAAGCCAGACAAGACCACATGGCGAGGAGGGAGCCGAAGTTCAATGCCGCCCGGATGGAATAAATCCGTAGTTGCGGATATTCTTTCACTAAGGCTAACAGGGATTTCATCAGGCCGCTATATTTTCCCTGAAAGTTGGTCTGAATGTCGGGAAGGACTTTTAGCACAACAATGGCACAGATAAGCATCATGCCTGCAGCGATGTGATACATTTCCCGCCAGCCAATCAGTTCACCGATAAATCCGCTGATAACCCGTGAAGCCAGAATACCGGTCAGTAATCCAGATAAGACAATTCCTACATTCCTGCCTTTATTTTCCGGACGGGAGAACTGGGCGGCTATCGGAATGAATATTTGTGGAATCATCGAACAAACTCCCGTGAGGAATGAAGCAATAAGTATCAAATGGAAATTGTGCGTCAGGGCGATGGTCAATAGGGAGAATATCAGAACGGTGAAGTTGACCAGGATGATTTTCTTACGTTGATATAAATCTCCCAGAGGGGTGATGAACAATAATCCTGCCGCATAGCCTATTTGCGTGACCATGGCAATCAGGTTAGTTCTGAACTCTGATATGCCAAGTTCATGGCGTATCATATTTAATAGGGGTTGGATATAATAGATGTTGGCTACCGAGACACCGGCCACAATAGCAAGTGTCCAGAGGATAGATGCCGGTAGTCCACCGTTTTCTTTTAATGGCTGTTTCATGCGGCAAAGATAATAAAATAAGATGTTTATTCGATGAAGAAAGTGGTGGAAACTGTGTTACCTTCTCCGTCTACTGCCGTCAGGGAATGTTTGCCGGGAGCAGGTCGCAGTGAAATTTTGTGGAAATCCTGTGTCTGTGTCTGATAGGTGTCGTCGAGATGCCAGAAGATAGTGGCATTGGGATTGCTGTGTGCCAGTTCCACTGTGATAAAGCCTTTGCTGCCGTCCAGTTGCTTGGGCAGCTTGATGTGGGCGTTCATCGGAGGGTAGATGAACTGCATGGGTTGGAAAGAATCTTCTCCACAGCCGGCTTTGAAAGGTGGCAGCGGTTTATATTCCGGATGATGCTGTTTATAGTACCATTCCCATACGGGTGGCAGGGCAAACCATGATTGCTGAATGGTAGGTTCCGTATTTGCACAGTTTTCATAGATGCGGTGGCTTTCGTCGGCGGATAGTGTGACGAGATGATGGTAAGGACAAGCCTCTGTCCGTAATCCGACGGGAAGGATCAGTACGGTGTCGGTTTCTTCACAGAAACGTCCTTTCAGATGACCGGATTGACGGCATATTTCTGCATCAACGAAAACTCCTGTGGGACGTTCGAACCAGGGTGAAGATGGGAGATAATTGAATATATCGAATAATACGGGACCGGCCGTTTGTGCACCGACCAATCCGGGTTTTCCCTCTCCGGTTGCATTTCCTACCCATACGCCTACTGCATAGCGGGGAGTCACGCCAACGGCCCAGGCGTCACGGAATCCGTAACTGGTTCCGGTCTTCCATGCGATAGTCTGCATGGAAGGAATTGATTTCCAGTCAATCTCTTCAGGCCGGTTGACTTCTGTTAAGGCGGAAAGGGTGAGCCAGGCTGCTCCTGCCGAAATAACTTCTTCTGAAATAACTCCTTCTGGAATAACCTCTTCAGAAATAGCTCCTTCTGCTATTGTTCTTTCTGATATAGCCTTTTCCGAAGTTGTCTTTCTTGAAATCGTCTTTCCTGAAGTAACTTTTCTTGAACCATCTCTTTCCGAAACAGTCTTTTCTTCTGTTCCCAGTAGTATCTGTACTTCCTTTTCTTGGGGAAGATTGTTGGAATGATTGTTGGAGAGGCTTCGTCCCATTTGTGCATAGGCATTCGTTACATCCCATAAAGTAGCTTCAGCACCTCCTAAAATGAGTGATAATCCATAATGGGAGGCTGAACGGTTGATAGTCTTGAACCCCATTTGTTGCAGCATGTGATGAAATTTGGGTACTCCATACCTTTGTAACATGGTGACAGCCGGGATATTCAATGAGCGGGCAAGAGCTTCGGAAGCGGGGACGGCTCCTTCAAACTGCATGCTGAAGTTTTGTGGAGTAAAGCCGTTGATGTTGACGGGTACGTCCGGTAACAGCATTTGCGGTAATAGACTTCCTTCCTGTAGCATGGCACTATAGAGAAAGGGTTTTAAAATACTACCTGTACTTCTGGGAGCTTGAATCACGTCTACTTGATTCCCCCCTTGTTTGCGGTCGAAATGTACATTTCCGCAGTATGCTACCACTTGATTGGCGGGAATGTCTATAATTAGGATAGCCAGGTTACGGATATCACTTCGATTAAATTCATTGCTCCACCGTTCCGCCAAACTCTCTATATGGGTTTGTATTCCTTTATCAATGGTTGAGCGGGTATATAATCCGTTTCTTTCCTGATAGAAGCGGGTAACCAGATGTGGGGCTGTTTGAGGAAGAGGATGTGGTTCGTCGGGTAACGGTTCGCTAATAGCCAGTTCATAGGTGGACGCATCAATAATCTCTTCTTCAAAAAGTTGTTTCAATAGACGGTTGCGTTTGGAAAGAAGTGTTTTTCGTCCTTTGGATAGATGAATCATGGCGGGGGCATTGGGCAGGACAGCCAGCATGGCTGATTCCGCCCATGATAAATCTTCGGCAGAATGACCGAAGTAACGCCAGGCAGCAGCATCCAGTCCTACCACATTTCCTCCGAATGGTGCATGAGAGACATACATGGATAAGATTTCCTCTTTGGAAGTCCGGAACTCCAAACGGGTAGCCCAGATCATTTCAATGACTTTCTCTCCGATAGTTCTGGGTTTGTTTCGGGCGAGACGGATGGTTTGCATGGTAAGGGTACTACCTCCGCTTACAACACGTTTATTCTTTAAATTCTGATAGAGTGCCCTTCCGGTAGATAACGGATTAACTCCCCAATGGTGGTAAAAGTGTTTATCTTCAAAGGTAATAAGGCATTGCTTGATTTTATCAGGTGTTGTCTTTCGGGGAGGAAACCGCCATTGACCATCCGAAGCGATACGTGCTCCCAGTAATTCTTCGTTTCGATCAGTCACAACGGTGGAGTAGGGTACATGAAATAGTTGCCGGGGAAGGCAAAAGATGTATCCTATCGTCAAAAGGGTAATGCTTATTGTCATTACTTTCTTAGTGACAGATAATCGTTTGAAGAATTTATATATCGGGTTCATTTAAATGTTAAAAGCTAAGAGACATATCTTTTTGAAACATGATTAGGGAAGAAATAATTAGGCACGGATTACACGGATTTCACGGTTCTACTCGTTAACCAAAACCGCGTAATCCGTGTAATCCGTGCCTAAAATTTATCGACTGACAGTTGTTCTTCCCGCTTTGCTGCGTGCCTGTACGTTTACATCATACATTGCTTCACATTGAACGGCAGGAAGAATAAAGTTACCTGCATAAGTCGCTTGCAGTTTGACAGTGAATACTTTTGTTTCACCACGACGCAAATTGAAATAAGTCAATACCCTGTCATCGCGTATATCCAGATAATTATATTTGCTGACGGACTTACCGGAACCGTCGGCTGCTACGCTTTCCGTTTCGGGGGCAACCATTCTTTCGTTGTATATTTCCCAACCGGACGGTATGATATGCGTCAGTGCCAGATTGGTGTAGTCGGAAGTTCCGCTAATATTGGATATGGAGGTGATAGCCATAAAGTCAGTTCCCTGTATAATATCATTGACAGAGATCGGTGTACCGTTCAGGTTGGCATATCTTATATCCATGCGAAGATTGTCGCTGATGGCCGGTAATGTATCGTTCAACAACTGTGTGCGTGTGATAAGGTCTACGCTAAGCGCTCCTTTTCCTTGATTCTTCACAGCGATCATACCGGATTTGGGAGTGGTGGCTATTTCCTTCTCAAACACAGCCTTAGCTGATTTCACGGCAGGTTGTTGTTTGTCGTTCCATGTCCATACGAAATCCAGTGTGCCTGACAGCTTTTCGGCCAGACGTCCCATTGCCATAAGAGCAAAAGCGGTGGATTGGGTACTGAACCACTCCTCTTGTGACAGATTCTTTGAAACGACTTTTGCCTGCTGCAAAGCATCCCGTTCCCGGTTCATCAGGATCAGTGTTTCCAGAATCATAGCTTCATCACGGTCGGAGGAACCGTAAATCTGATTCATGGAAGAGTAGGGGCTTACTGTTGTTTCCGCATTATACACCAGTTCTTCAGCCGGTTTCATCTTTCCGGTCAGTGCATAGGTTGCTGCCAGTCTCCATTTAGCCTGAATGGATAATCCTGCCTGTTCTTTCATCCGGTTCATGGCCCCATATTCCGGTGCTCCTGCCAATGCAAGCGTATATAAACGGAAAGCCTGTTGCAATTCCGACTGCCATTGTTGCCAGCCGCTTGCATCCTGCGGCATCCGCCAGTTTTGTGCGGCAGCACGTTGAAAACGCTTCCACTTATTCAGTACGTTCGAATGAACGGCGTATCCTTTTTCTTGTGCCAGTGTCAGGAACATTCCTGCATAAGAACTGATCCATTCGTCGGCAACAGCATTTCCCGGCCAATATACAAATCCGCCATTGGGAAGTTGACGACCATAAATCTGCCGGATAGCTTCCTGTACATTTGTCTTTATCTTTTCGGCTTCTATCTTATCTATTGTTTTGAATTGACCGATAAATAGAAGAGGCAAAGCCTTGGAAGTCAACTGTTCCGTACAATGGTGCTGATAGTTGTATAAGAAGTCGAACCGGCGGCTGATGTCAACCGAAGGTATGCGTGATACTTCCAGCTTTATCTGGTTATTTGCAGAAGAACTGCTTAGATTGTATGAAAGTTCTTTGCTTTGTCCGGCTTCTACCCATTGACTGTTGCGCAGGGTTACTACGGGATTCGGGTTGCGTACTTCTATTTCAATGGTTTCTTTCGTTTGTTGTCCGCCACCATTGGCTGTCAGATGGATGGTAGCCTTTCCTGTTTTGCTACCTGTTTTTAAGGTAAAGAACACGAGCTGGTCACCCGGTTGGCTAAATTTGAGCGACTGTTGGTTGGCCCCTACAATCTGTACTCCTCCACCGGATGCCTGAAGTGATACGGTTACATTCTTCACTTGATTTTCCATCGCAAAGATATTGACCGGAACGGTGATTTCTTCCTGAATGCTAAGCACACGGGGCAAGGTGGACAACATCATTAACGGAGTCCGTACAAAAGCCGTTTTTTCCGCATTGCCGTACGCTCCCTCTTGTCCGGCAACCACCATGGCACGTACCGAACCCACATACATCGGAAGTTTCAGCGTATGCGTCTGGCTCTTACCTTTTCCCAGATAGAAAGGACCTACAAACTTGACTACCGGTTTGAAACGGTTTGCTTTTGCATCGGCAGGCTTCAATGTCGCGTCGCCACCCGTACTGAAAAGTGAACTGTAACTTCCGGCGGAAGCTCCCAATACATTATCATACATATCCCATGTCCGGATGCCGAGTGCTTCGCGTGAATAGAAATCATTCCATGGGTCCGGGGTCTTGAAATTGGTAAGATCCAGCAAACCGTCGTCTACAATAGCTAATGTATAAGTCATCGGTTTTCCGGTCTTTTCGCTGACGGTCACATTGAAGTTGGTTTCCGGGCGTAACACTTCCGGCATCTGTATCTGCGGTTGTAACACCGTCTGACTGTTAGTCACGAATACCGGAACAACGCCATACATACGGATGGGCAGGTCATTGACTGTTTGCGCATGAGGCTGTAACAAACTGATATGCAGATATACATTCGGAGTCATCTCCGGTGTAATCTTGAATGTATATTTCGTATCTCCTCCGTTGGAAACCTCTATCCATTCTTGTCGTAATACGGTAGAACCGTTTTCTATGGATACCAGTGCACGTCCTCCCGCTGCTGCAGGAATGATTGCTGTGGCTGTTTCTCCTATTTCATAAGAGTCTTTGTTCAGCGAGAAAGCAAGCATCTTGATACCGCTGGGATCAGTCTTGCTCGAACGTCCCCGCCATTCCGGCCAGTCAACATAAACTGTACCTCCGGTGGCATGTCCACTCTCTTTATCTTTCACGTAAACCAGATAGCGTCCCCATGACGGATAATCGATACGGAATTTGAAAGATGCTTTTCCGCCTTTTGTCTGTAAATTGCCGCTGGCAACAGGAGTGATGGAACTATTGTTGATATACGTTCCGAAAGATTCACCACTGTTTTCCCACCACCAACTCCAGCCGATGCGGTATATTTTGTATTCCAGATTAGAACTGTTCACTAGCTGTCCCTGCGTGTTTACAGTTACAATATCGAATACATGATCTTTGTCAGTTTCAATATATTTGCCTTTCGGCTGGTTCAGATTGATACCGACATAAGAGGTGAATGGTGAGAATGGAATCGTTTGAGTGTAGATGCTGGCATCTCCTCCCGGTTCGAACACGCGGGTGGTGAAAGTAGCGTTCAGCATACCCGGCGCTTCCGTTGCGGTCGGAACTTTCAGCATGACGTTTGCTTTTCCTTCTGCATCCAGTGTGCCGTCAAATATATCTGTTTTGATAGTCGTGAAATCCGTAGCCGGATTGTTAAAGATATATTGTCCGTAATTCTTGAACTGTGTATTCACTTTCGATAAAGACATTTCTACTTTGGCTTTCAGTTTGGAGGCAGTTGCTCCTGTCAGCCAAGTTGAAGTGAGTGGGGCATAGAAATCCTTGTCCGTGGCTTGAAGAACCTTCGGCAATGCCAGATTTATTTTCAGGCGGTTGGGTTTTATGGTTTCGATACGCAGACCTTTGTGGAAGGTGGTTCCTCCCACCTTGATATACGCATTCCAAAGCCCGGTCGGGTCTGTTGCCTGTGTCGGAACGTCGAATGTATAGAATCCGTTCATTCCTTGTGTTGAAATCATTTTCGTGTAGAACTGTCCCCTCGGATTGTAAATCTCCAATGCTACGGGATGCTTGTCGGGGATTCTCTTTTCGCGGTCTTCCAATATAAAGGAAATATGCAGCGTGTCTCCCGGGCGCCATACCCCTCTTTCGCCATATATGAATCCTTTCAGTCCCTTTTGGATATCTTTTCCTCCCACGTCGAATCTGCTGACGGATTGTTCTTCACCGTCCACAACGCGGACGTATGCCTTTTGCTTTTCCGATTCAGCCACAATTATGAAAGGCACACCGTTCGGAGTGATTTCAACGAATCCTTCCCCATTGGTTTCTCCTTTCCCTATGGGTTGTAACTGGAAGTTATACGCTGTTACCTGTGCTTTCCCTATCGGCTTTGTATCCAAAATATTACTGACAGCAATCCACAGTTTATTCAGTGAGTTCCGTTTTACAATCATTCCCAGGTTGGAAGCAAAAACGTTGCAGGCAGCTATCCGGTCTGAATTCATGTAATAAGACGGATGACAGGGATTGTCGCGTTCCGTCCATCGGTATACACTCCAGTCCATTGTTCCGCCATTGTAATAATAGTAGGCTTCGGGGGTATTCCAGATTGCTTCATCTTCTTCGGACAAGACACTTCCACTTACTTTAGTCAGTCCGTCGGAGGTGCTGCTGTCGGCGAATTTCATATCCTGATTCTCGACTCCTCCACAAGGATAAGCGGAGTATTCCTGACGGAATGAAAGTATTACACGATAGATGGCACCCGGTTCCTGATGGATTAATCCGGCAAGGTCTATCGAGTAATCTCCCCAATGATGAATGTCTTTGGAAGCATCTTTGGCAAGCCATAACGTTTTCTTGTAAACCAGTCTGCCCGAACGGCGCAGCTCATTGGCCGAGGCCAGTGAATTGGTTTGCATAAACATCAATACATTGTTCTCAAAAATGCGGATCACGCTCAAATCCACAGCATACAGGTTGACAGCCCTGAAAGGAATAATCAGACTTTTCGAATCGGGCAGGATAGCGGCGGTAGTAGACATTTCCACTTGTGGTTTCAGGCTTACTTCACTGAATGAGATCGTATGAGAAGTTCCCAACGCTTTACCTTGACTGTCTTTGACTCCTTCATGGATATTCAACGTCAGTTTACTTTGTGTGTTTGCTTCGAAATAGATAAAAACTCTGTTCTCGCTGATTTGGAAGATTGATGAGGAGATTTCCGGGATCTCAATCAGTCCTTTTAAATCTTGAGTAGTGGATAGGGGAGCGGAGAAAACAATCTCGATTCCGTTTTCCGGTTGGTCGATGCGTTCGGCAGACATAAAACGAAAACAATCTTTTGCCGGTATCAGTACTTCTTCGCTTTGTTTACGGTTGATGCCGGCCGGGTTGCCGTTGGCTGTGATAGTCAAGGGGTAATCATCAGCTTCTCTGGGGATTTGTCTGATACTAAACAAATACCGGGTATGATTGTCGGTTGCGGTGACTTCCACCGGATAACTCTTTTTCCCGTCACTGGCAGTCAGCATCTTTTCTACCTCTTCCTTTTTCACTACGTCGCTGAAACGTATCTCTCCTTTCATATTTATCTCATTCGGTTGGGTAGCTGTAATCGGTAATGATTCCAGTTGCAGGGTGAAGTTACGTTCCTGTACACGGAATGAGAAGTTGAACTCTTTCAGCTTTTTGTCCACTTCGATGAAGTCTCCGAGCCGGAAAGTTCCTTCGTAAAGTGTTCCCGGTTTCAGCGCTCCTTCTTCAGGCACAAATTCAATGGTATTGTTGCTTACCCAATATGCTTTTCCCTTTAATGAAGGTGAGAAACTGAATGGGTTGCTTTTTAACTCATTGTTCATATCCACCATGGGTTGGTCGTGGGTCAGTTCTATACGTATGGTCGAATTTTGCGAGATGACTCCTCCCGTATACGCGTTTACATACGGTGCATAATCGGCAGAAGGAATGATGTCTTTTTGAGTGCGTGTGCATGAATATAGGCCCACAGTTATCATGATGAGCAAAAATAGTCCGGTAGCACTGATGCTACGTGTAGTCTTTGTTTGTCCCATAGCGAGGAGTTTTTTTATAGTTCAACAAACAAATATACAGTTTTTATGCTAAATCCTTTGTTATTCTGATTATTTTTGCAAGTTCTTAATCAATTTATTTATGGGGAAAAAGAAAGAATACAAAGAGGCCAATCGGCGATTTCTGAAAAAGCTGTCTTTTCAGGAGGGTGTTTTCGCATTGCCGGGTGGAATCTATTACAAAGTTTTGGAAACTGGCGAAAGTACGATTTCTCCGGGTGCACGGAGTATTGTTACCGTGCATTACAAAGGAAGTCTGATTGATGGCCGGGTGTTTGATAATTCTTATGAGCGTACTTGTCCCGATGCCCTACGTCTTAGTGATGTAATAGAAGGATGGCAGGTGGCACTTCAGAAAATGCATGTTGGCGATAAATGGATTATTTATATTCCTTATGCAATGGGATACGGTATCAAATCTTTTGATTCTATTCCTGCCTACTCGACATTGATCTTCGAAGTGGAACTGCTGGGTGTTGCATAGAGCATAAAGATGAGCTATAGGGAATCAGATACATGGATATTTTTCTTTTAGCTTCTTCATGAAAGACTTGCTTACTTGTAAAAGTTCCATTTCATTAAATGGAGGAAGCAATATGCAATTGTTGTCTTCAATCGAAACCAGATAGCTTATATTGATAATGTGTGACTGGCTAATCTGGATAAGATAGGGATGCAGACTCAATATCTTTTGTGAGTTTGTATTTCTTCTGAGTGCCAGGATATGATTGTTATTTAATACAGCTTCCCATAGTTTACTCTTGGAGTTATACCGGAAATAGCCAATCTGTTCTAAATGGATTAGTTGCAAGTTTCCAGTTATAGTAGTATATAAAAAGATCTTTTCTTCTTGATTTTTCTCTGTGTTGGTGTGATTGCAATTATCAGTATTCATATTCATTCTATTTATCTTGGTATCTGATTAATCTGTTGATGATGTGAACGTCGTAGTTTTATTTTGCATCAAAAGTAATGGATTGCTTTTAGCTACAAAAATAAAAAGTGTCTCATTCCTGAAATGAGACACTTTTACTAGTAAGAATTATGCTTTTAAAAAAAGGAATTTATTGCTTTACTCTTTGACTATCAATGAATTTGCTGGGTGATACACCATACTTTTCTGAAAAGTTACGATAGAAAGTTGCCCGGGAGGTGAAACCGCATGCAAACATCAGTTCTTTTACATTACTCTTTGGATTTTCGGCGGCTAGCTGTCTGAAATATTCCAGTCGAAGATAATTAATGTATTCCCGGAAACCTGTAAAACCCCGACTTTTGATTGCTGCTGAAATATCGTGTTCTTGTTTATTCAGAGCTTTGGCTAAAAGTTCTATATTATACCGTTGATCGGTATAGGGATGCTGTTCCTGAAGATAGGTTTCAATCGTTAAGAAGAGCGGGAGAGGAGGAGATGATTTTCCGGCTTGTGGCATTATGGGGCTTTCCGTATTCTTTGCGTTATGAATCATGTTTATATGGTTCGAAAACGGGTTCTCGTAACGTAAATATTGTATGGAGAATAAGACCGTAAAAACGATTGCCATAATACCGAACAGGTTGAAAACAAATTCATTGATATTTAGAGTGAACAAGATGTATATCCCTAAAAATACGAATAGAAAACCGATGAATAGATACATGTTATTATTTATCCTGCGGTAGGTCTTGTTATTCATCATAGGATAAATAAGAAGAACGAGCGGGGTAAAAACGGATAACAGGAATATGCAAACCCTAAGCTTGACATCTATTAGATGGATATTCGGAATAATTTCATCCATGGAGTGGATGGGAGTGATATTCCCATTGAAGCTTAAATAGCTGATTCCTACGGTTATCGTAATAATGGGTAATAATAGAAAAGTAAATATTCTGAAATGGTTCAGATAGCCCGGCGATAAAGAAGCGATAGGGAACAGGGCTACAATATTTGCTAAAGCATACCATTTGAGCATTTTCTCAATGTTGAGCAATTCTGTGAAGTTGTATTCCGGAGTGTCTGTGACAATTGTCAGCCATCCGATATTTTCCCATGAAAACATAATACCGATGCCGGTAGCTATAATTCCCCAATATAATTTCGGATAATTATCTTTGGCGCGTATGATAAGGATGATTCCTATAATTAACGCAATCAGATCAAGTGTAAGCTCAATAGATAGATGTGTAATTCCCATTTTTTTTGACGTGTTTCTATTCCTTGCCAGTCAGTGTGTAAATGTTTCCCGTACAAAGGTAGGTAAAATAGAAATATCAGGCAATAAAAAAGGACGTGGCTTTGAAGAAACTTAGTTGTGCGGTAATATGCTATATTTCTTTCGCTGAATCATTTTCGGCCAATTCTTTGATCTCTTTATTCAAAAATACAGAAAGCACAGTTCTCACTATGACTACTCCACCTAGGATTGCCAATTCGTCCAACGTCGGATCAACCACTGTTTTTAGTATGTCGGAAGCAATTAGAAACTCCAATCCAAGCAAAAGGTAAGTACCAAAATCCGCCCTCAACTGTCGTATATTGTTAACCGTATATGTTCCGTTGAATCGTTTTATCTCATTGCGTAAAAAGGCAATGAAGCAGACTAATACTCCGTAAGTGACAATTAGCAGACTAATAACACTGATAATAGTGGCAAGTGTATTTAAGAATGTGAGTAGCATTGTTGTATAATGTTTTAGTATCTGTTATGTAAACAGGCGAAGTCGTACAAAAGTTCTTGAATTAGCTACATTATTTGCTCTTGCAGGTTTATATTAAGTTATATCTGTTGATGAATGGAGATGTATACCTATTCAAAAGGGAATGTGGTTGTAAATAACGGAAAGGCTACCTTTGATCTTAATTCTTATAATGAGTATAGTGCTGATTTCTTAAATGTTCTTAATCTTATTTGCGTATCAATGAAATATAAGTCACCATCAATACCATATAATACATTGTTAGGGACAGCGTCAAAGATTTTGTATTGTTCATTATGGAATTCATCTATATAGTCCATTTCAAAACCAAGTGCTTCCATATATTCAGCTATTTCATCTTCTGTAGCCTTAAATAATGTCTGGAATGAAGTGTTTGTAACTGCCATCTATTACAAGTTACTACAAAAAAACTCCTGCAATCGCAAGGACTACAGGAGTTTATCTATATAAAGTAATCTGAATTACTTGCTTAAAGCCTGAGCTACATCAACCGCACAAGCTACTGTACAACCTACCATCGGGTTGTTACCAATTCCCAGGAATCCCATCATTTCTACGTGAGCAGGAACTGATGAAGAACCAGCGAACTGAGCGTCAGAGTGCATACGTCCCATCGTGTCAGTCATACCATAAGAAGCAGGACCGGCAGCCATGTTATCCGGGTGAAGAGTACGACCTGTACCACCACCAGAAGCAACAGAGAAATAAGGTTTGCCAGCAAGAACACGTTCTTTCTTGTAAGTTCCTGCAACTGGGTGTTGGAAACGGGTCGGGTTAGTAGAGTTACCTGTGATAGATACGTCTACACCTTCTTTCCACATGATAGCTACACCTTCACGAACGTCGTCAGCACCATAACATTTTACTTTTGCACGAGGACCGTCAGAATAAGCGATTTCGCGAACAACTTTCAGTTCACCTGTGAAGTAATCGAATTGAGTCTGAACATAAGTAAAGCCGTTGATACGAGAGATGATCTGAGCAGCGTCTTTTCCAAGACCGTTCAGGATGCAACGCAACGGCTCTTTACGTACTTTGTCTGCTTTTGCAGCGATTTTGATAGCACCTTCAGCAGCAGCGAAAGATTCGTGACCTGCCAGGAAAGCGAAACATTTAGTTTCTTCGCGCAGCAACATAGCAGCCAGGTTACCATGACCGATACCAACCTTACGGTCGTCAGCTACAGAACCCGGGATACAGAATGCTTGCAAACCGATACCGATAGCTTCAGCAGCTTCAGCAGCGTTTGTGCAGTTCTTCTTAAGAGCGATAGCAGTACCTACTACATAAGCCCATTTTGCATTTTCAAAGCAGATAGGCTGAGTTTCTTCACACGTTTTATAAGGATCAAGTCCGGCAGCTTCGCAGATAGCGTTAGCTTCTTCGATGTCTTTGATGCCGTTAGCGTTCAAGGCTTCAATGATACCTTTGATACGACGGTCTTGGCTTTCGAATTTTACTTCTCTAATCATAGTTTCTTTCCTCCTTATATTATTCGTGACGTGGATCAATAGATTTAACTGCTCCCTGTTCTGCTGTTACGCGTCCATAAGTACCTGTAACTTTCTTCAAAGCTTCGTTAGCATCAGTACCTTTCTTGATTTCGTCCATGAACTTACCCATGTGTACGAATTCGTATCCGCAGATTTCGTCGTTCTTGTCCAAGAAGATTTGTTTGATATAACCTTCTGCCATTTCAAGGTAACGAGGACCTTTAGCCAAAGTACCATAAAGAGTACCTACCTGGCTACGCAGACCTTTACCCAAGTCTTCCAAACCTGCACCGATAATCAAACCACCTTCAGAGAAAGCTGATTGAGTACGTCCGTATACGATTTGCAAGAAAAGTTCGCGCATTGCAGTATTGATAGCGTCGCAAACAAGGTCAGTGTTTAATGCTTCAAGAACTGTTTTACCCGGAAGGATTTCAGAAGCCATAGCAGCTGAGTGAGTCATACCAGAGCAACCGATTGTCTCGATCAAGGCTTCCTGGATGATACCTTCTTTAACGTTCAGTGTCAGTTTACAAGCACCTTGTTGAGGAGCGCACCAACCGATACCGTGTGTCAAACCAGAAATATCAACGATTTCTTTAGATTTTACCCATTTGCCTTCTTCGGGTATGGGAGCCGGTCCATGGTTAGGACCCTTCTTTACAACACACATGTGTTCCACTTCGTGTGAATAAGTCATAATTAGCTCTTTTTTTAAGTGATATAATTAAAAATACGTAGTCACGATTCTCTAAATCGCCCACAAAGGTAGTCGATTTATTTGTTTCTGCAAATCGCCTTTTATTACTTTTTTGTGAAAAGAGACAAATCTGTTTCCGTTTTTTCTTCGTTTGTAAAGTCGGGATTGCATTTGTGAAAGATTGAAGCAGGGAGAACTATCTATTCTTTGCTTTGTTGTTATTAGAAAACGAAAATTTATGGAACTGAATCAAGTAGATATACATTATTTAATAGGGGCAATTTGCGTTATTTCATCTGCGCTTATTTTTTATACGATAGGTGTTTGGGGCGAACGTATTCAAAAGAAATTGAAGTTTTGGCATATCATTTTCTTCCTTCTCGGTTTGCTTGCCGATACGGTTGGCACAAGCCTGATGGAGCACATCGCCGAACTGACTCATCTACATGACGAAATTCATACGGTGACGGGAACTATTGCTATTCTTCTAATGTTTGTGCATGCTTCGTGGGCAATATGGACTTATGTAAAGGGATCACCTAAAGCTAAAAAGCATTTTAATCGTTTCAGTATTGTGGTTTGGTGCATTTGGCTCATACCTTATTTAATAGGTGTGTATCTGGGGATGCATTTACATGCATGATAAGCTGCCTGAATAGGGGCATATATTCATAAATAAACTAGCAATATCCCTGTCGGCCGTCTATTGTTGGCTAGCTGGACAACTCCTGTTGTCTGATCGGATGACTGGAATTGACTATATGGTCGACTATAGTCGGCCGATGTTATATAGCCATTTTCGCTATATAATGAGACTGTGAAATGCATATATTGTGAAGGTGTGAATGGTGTGAATACCGTATTTTATTTGATTAGTTCACCGGAAGCACCTGTAAATGAGTTGATATGCGTCTTGTGAAAGACGTGAAGAGTGGATAATGAAGTTAAGATAGGTAAGATTGTGCAAGGATTATCACCAGATGTAGAATAAAATTCGTAGCTTTGCCACATAATTTATAAGAAAGATTATGATCGAAGTTGTAGAATCTGCATTGCAAAAGGCAGCGGGTGAAGGAATGGATGAATTCATCCAAGTGTTTACTGATAAATATAAGGAAGTGATTGGTGGTGAATTGACTGCTGATACGATGCCTTTGCTCACTGGCGAGCAACATTCTTTGCTGGCATATCAGATTTTTCGTGATGAAATAATGGTTGGCGGTTTTTGCCAATTAATTCAGAACGGCTATGGTGGATATATCTTTGATAATCCGTTTGCGAAAGTGATGCGTTTATGGGGGGCAGAAGAATTCTCTAAATTAGTCTATAAGGCTAAGAAAATCTTTGATGCCAACCGGAAAGACTTGGAGAAGGAACGGACAGATGATGAATTTATGGCTATGTATGAGCAATATGAAGCTTTCGATGAACTTGAAGAGACTTATTTGGAAATGGAAGAACAAGTTACAGCATTGATTGCGAGTTATGTGGATGATCACTTAGAGCTTTTTGCAAAAATAATAAAGTAATGGATGCAGTATTTTTTAAGTCCTTGCATTTATTAATTATGAATTAGAATTTATATCTTTGCAAAATCTAAAAAATATGTTTATGAAACAGATGAAATTTTTCTTGGTGGCTTTGATGGCTGTGGTTATGGGGATGTCGGTTACTTCATGTATGAATGGAGACGATAACCACAATGTTACGATGACTGTTCCTGTTAAGTATAATTATGGATCGTTTTTAATGGGAGATGCAACTACGAAGTTGGTTCCAACTACAGAATTGGGCTTCTTGGATGGGACTATGTATATAATTTCATGCCAATATGACCAATCACAGGTGACAGCAAATAGTAACAGCATATCAGTCACTCTGTTATCTACTCCACTTTGTATTGACCCTAAAAGTAATGAAAGTTTGACTACAATAAAAGCAGACCCTACTAATCCTCTTTATTCATTGGATAAACAACAGTCAAGTTTGGTTTACTATGATAAAAATACGATTGTTTTGACAATGCCATATTGGGTGAAAGTTACAAATTCTAGTGTTGAAGATTCAGAAGTAAAGAAACATTCATTTGTTCTTTCCTATGATCCTACAGCAATGACAGCTTCTGACACTAAGTTAAAACTGTATATCAGCCATGTTGTTGAGGATGCAGGTGAGACGGTAACTCGTTCAAATTTTACATATGCTTATAGAGCTTATTCAATAAGGGCTGCTCTTGCTGCATTTAAAGAAAAAACAGGTAAATTACCGAAATATTTGGAACTGACTGCTCAAACCAATAATTCAAAGGATGAATTGAAAGAAGGGAATGGAGAAACTTCGGTTGAATATGATTACGCATTTACAGAATAACATTGAACTACAAAGAACTATTTAACATCGCAATGAAATTGATTTCCTCTCCGGCCAAGGCCTGGGAGGAAATTTCTATGGAAGAGGATAGGCGAAAAGTATATATGACTTTTGTCTATCCTATGATTGGTTTATGCGGTCTGTCCGTGTTCGTCGGTTCACTATTGACGAATGGATGGGGTGGCCCGCAAAGTTTCCAGATAGCTATGACTAACTGTTGTGCTGTAGCTGTAGCCCTGTTCGGTGGCTATTTTCTGGCGGCTTATGCCATGAATGAAATGGGAACAAGAATGTTTGGTATGCATAGCAATATGCCATTGACACAACAGTTTGCAGGATATGCATTAGTTGTGCCTTTCCTGCTTCAGATAGTAACCGGACTATTACCTGATTTTAGAATTATTGCTTGGTTGCTGCAGTTCTACATCGTCTATGTGGTATGGGAGGGAGTTCCTGTATTGATGGGAGTAGAAGAAAAACAACGATTAAAATACACCCTTTTGTCGTCTGTATTGTTAATACTATGTCCGGCGGTGATACAGATTGTATTTAATAGACTGACGGCCATACTTAATTAATGAGTGAAGATGAAACAACCTTCTGTAAATATAAAGAATAAACGGGCTACGTTTGATTACGAGCTGATAGATACCTACACAGCAGGTATTGTGTTGACCGGTACGGAAATAAAATCCATTCGTTTGGGAAAAGCCAGTCTGGTAGATACGTTTTGCTATTTTACGAAAGGCGAATTGTGGGTGAAGAATATGCACATCGCCGAATATTTCTATGGATCGTACAATAATCATACGGCACGTAGAGAGAGGAAGTTGTTGCTTAGTAAAAAAGAATTGGAAAAACTTCAGCGGGAGATGAAAAATCCCGGTTTTACGATTGTCCCTGTACGCTTGTTTATCAATGAGAAAGGTTTGGCGAAACTGGTCATAGCTTTGGCGAAAGGTAAGAAAGAGTATGATAAACGGGAATCTATTAAGGAGAAAGACGACCGTAGAGATATGGCAAGAATGTTTAAGCGGTAAGTAAAAAGCGCTATAAGATAAAACGCCGGACTACGAGAAGTCTGGCAGATGTTGGCAGAGTGGTAATTAGGTATTAATGTGATAGGGTAATGAAAAAGACAATTTCTCAGATCGTATCCGAGCGCATCCTTATTCTGGATGGGGCAATGGGTACAATGATTCAACAATATAATCTCAAGGAAGAAGATTTTCGTGGTGAACGCTTTGCGCATATTTCCGGACAGCTGAAAGGGAATAATGACTTATTGTGTCTGACACGTCCCGACGTGATTCAGGATATTCATCGTAAATACCTGGAAGCGGGTGCGGATATCATCGAGACCAATACATTTAGTTCGACCACAGTTTCTATGGCTGATTATCACGTAGAAGAATACGTGCGCGAGATGAATCTTGCAGCCGTAAAACTAGCACGTGACCTTGCTGACGAGTATACAGCCAAGAATCCCGATAAACCACGTTTTGTGGCCGGTTCCGTAGGACCTACCAACAAAACCTGCTCAATGAGCCCGGACGTAAACAACCCGGCTTATCGTGCTTTGAGTTACGACGAACTGGCTGCATCCTATCAGCAACAAATGGAAGCAATGCTCGAAGGTGGGGTAGACGCCATTCTGATAGAGACAATCTTTGATACCCTAAATGCCAAAGCTGCAATTTTTGCTGCCGAACAAGCCATGAAAGTGACAGGTGTGGAAGTGCCGATCATGTTATCTGTAACAGTGTCTGATATTGGCGGACGAACATTGTCCGGACAAACATTGGATGCATTTCTGGCTTCCGTGCAACATGCCAATATCTTTTCTGTCGGTTTGAACTGTTCATTCGGTGCCCGGCAGCTAAAACCATTCCTGGAACAGCTGGCATCCCGTGCACCTTATTATATTAGTGCCTATCCGAATGCCGGATTACCGAATAGTCTGGGTAAGTATGACCAGACACCTGCGGATATGGCTCACGAAGTGAGAGAATATATTGAAGAAGGGTTAGTCAATATTATTGGTGGCTGTTGTGGTACGACAGATGCTTATATTGCTGAATATCCCGCCCTTATAGAAGGAGCTGAACCACACGTTCCTGCCTCTGCGCCGGATTGTATGTGGCTCTCCGGACTTGAACTGCTGGAAGTGAAGCCGGAAATAAACTTTGTGAATGTCGGCGAACGTTGCAACGTAGCCGGTTCGCGCAAGTTCCTTCGTCTCATCAATGAAAAGAAATATGATGAAGCCCTTTCTATCGCCCGCCAACAAGTGGAGGACGGTGCTTTAGTGATTGACGTCAATATGGACGATGGATTGTTGGAGGCAAAGACAGAGATGACTACTTTCCTGAATCTTATCATGTCCGAACCCGAAATAGCCCGTGTTCCGATTATGATCGATTCTTCCAAATGGGAAGTTATTGAAGCCGGACTGAAGTGTCTTCAGGGTAAGTCAATCGTCAACTCTATTTCTTTGAAAGAGGGAGAGGAAGTTTTCCTTGAACATGCCCGAATCATCCGGCAATATGGAGCCGCTGCTGTAGTTATGGCGTTCGACGAGAAAGGACAGGCAGATACAGCCGCCCGTAAAATCGAAGTATGCCAACGGGCTTACCGTCTTTTGGTTGATAAAATCGGTTTTAATCCTCACGATATTATTTTTGACCCCAATGTGCTTGCCGTAGCTACGGGGATTGAAGAACATAATAACTATGCTGTAGATTTTATTGAAGCTACCGCTTGGATAAAGAAAAATCTCCCCGGTGCACATATCAGCGGAGGAGTCAGCAACCTTTCTTTCTCTTTCCGTGGTAACAATTATATTCGTGAGGCCATGCATGCAGTGTTCCTTTATCATGCCATCCAGCAAGGAATGGACATGGGGATTGTGAATCCGGGAACTTCCGTATTGTACACTGATATTCCGGCTGATGTCTTGGAAAAGATAGAAGATGTTGTCTTAAACCGTCGTCCGGATGCAGCTGAACGTTTGATAGAACTAGCAGAATCTTTGAAAGCAAACATGAGCGAAACTGCCGGACAGCCGGCTGTCAAGCAAGACGCATGGAGAGAAGGAACTGTTCAGGAACGTTTGAAGTATGCCTTGATGAAAGGAATCGGAGATTTTCTGGAACAGGACTTGGCAGAAGCTTTGCCTCTTTACGATAAAGCAGTCGATGTAATTGAAGGACCGCTGATGGATGGAATGAACCATGTTGGTGAACTGTTTGGTGCCGGCAAAATGTTTCTTCCCCAAGTTGTAAAGACTGCCCGTACCATGAAGAAAGCTGTAGCTATCTTGCAGCCGATTATTGAATCGGAAAAAGTAGCAGGAAGTGCTTCGGCAGGTAAAGTGTTACTGGCAACGGTGAAAGGAGATGTGCACGATATCGGAAAAAACATTGTAGCTGTAGTGATGGCCTGCAATGGTTATGATATTGTGGATTTAGGAGTAATGGTTCCCGCAGAAACCATTGTCCAGCGGGCTATCGAAGAAAAGGTCGATATGATCGGGTTGAGTGGACTGATTACTCCATCTCTGGAAGAAATGGCTCACGTAGCTGCTGAACTCGAAAAAGCGGGGTTGGATATTCCTCTTCTGATTGGTGGTGCCACTACATCGAAGATGCATACAGCATTAAAGATTGCCCCTGTCTATCATGCTCCGGTAGTACACCTGAAAGATGCTTCCCAAAATGCAGGCGTTGCTTCCAAATTGCTCAACCCGCAGGCAAAAGCCGAACTGGTGAATGAATTGGAGGCTGAATATCAAGCACTTCGTGAAAAGAGTGGGCTGATGAAGCGTGAAACTGTTTCGCTGGAAGAAGCACAGAAAAATAAGTTGAACCTGTTTTAAACATTGTCACAATGAAAAAGATTTTCTCTTTCTTATATCTGATTGTAGGAATCACTGTTATGACCTCCTGTTCTTCTGCAAAAGAAGAAAAAGGAACATCCGGAATCGGAAATGCTGTTTTGGATAATATTTTCGAGCGCAAAAGTGTGCGTACTTATCTGAATAAAGGAGTAGAGAAAGAGAAAATCGACTTGATGCTTCGTGCCGGAATGGCTGCTCCTACGGGTAGGGATATCCGTCCATGGGAGTTCGTAGTAGTATCCGATCGTGCCAAACTGGATTCAATGGCAGCAGCACTTCCTTATGCCAAAATGCTGACGCAAGCCCGTAACGCCATCATCGTTTGTGGAGATTCTGTACGCTCGTCATATTGGTATTTAGATTGCTCCGCAGCAGCACAGAATATTTTGCTGGCTGCTGAAAGTCTGGGATTGGGTGCTGTATGGACAGCGGCCTATCCTTACGAAGACCGTATGCAAGTAGTGCGTAAATATACTAACCTGCCCGATAATATTCTTCCACTTTGTGTCATCCCTTTTGGCTATCCGGCTACAAAAGAGAACCCGAAACAGAAATTTGACGAGAAAAAGATACATTATAATCAGTATTAGTAAACAAAAGTTTTGTCTTTTCAATAATTTCCTTACATTTGCGTCCAAATTGATTAAAATCTGATACGCAAATGTTTGGAATAGACGACCCTTTTATTATTCTGCCTTACCTACTTTCGGTGGTATGTGTGATTTTTGCTGCTTGGTTTGGGCTGAAATATTGGAATAAGGACGACGAAAAAGACGAAACCCGATGAATACATTTACTCTTGGACTAATTGTGGTAGCTTATCTGCTGTCACTGGCCTACCTCGGCTTTTTGGGATATAAGAAAACGACGAATAGCAGTGACTATTTGGTAGGCGGACGTCAGATGAATCCTATCGTAATGGCACTTTCTTATGGTGCTACGTTTATTTCCGCATCTGCTATTGTAGGTTTTGGAGGAGTGGCGGCTGCTTTTGGAATGGGTATTCAGTGGCTCTGTTTCCTCAATATGTTCGTAGGGGTGGTTATAGCTTTTATCTTTTTCGGTTTGCGCACCCGGCGTATGGGGGTGAAGCTGAATGTGAGTACTTTCCCTCAATTACTAGGCCGTCATTTCCGCTCCCGTAATATACAGGTATTTATTGCTGCTGTTATTTTCATCGGAATGCCGCTTTATGCAGCGGTTGTAATGAAAGGTGGAGCCGTATTCATCGAACAGATTTTCCAGATTGATTTCAATATCTCTTTGTTGATATTTACATTGGTCATTGCTGCTTATGTTATAGCGGGGGGAATGAAAGGGGTAATGTATACGGATGCTTTGCAGGGCGTTATTATGTTTGCTTGTATGCTGTTTCTGTTATTCTCTCTATATCAGGTGCTCGGCATGGGCTTTACCGAAGCTAATAAAGAATTGACTGCCATTGCTCCGCTAGTTCCGGAAAAGTTTAAAGCGCTGGGACATCAAGGATGGACTACAATGCCTATCACAGGTTCTCCACAATGGTATTCGCTGGTAACTTCTCTCATTTTAGGAGTAGGAATCGGCTGTCTTGCACAGCCGCAGTTGGTGGTTCGCTTTATGACCGTGGAGAGTAGCAAGCAGTTGAACCGTGGTGTATTTATCGGTTGTTTCTTTCTGATTATAACAGTAGGAGCTATCTATCATGCCGGAGCGTTGAGTAATCTTTTCTTCCTGAAAACAGAAGGAGCGGTTGCTACCGAAGTTGTGCAGGATATTGATAAGATAATTCCATATTTTATTAATAAAGCGATGCCCGACTGGTTTGCCGCACTCTTTATGTTGTGCATCCTTTCAGCCAGTATGTCTACGCTAAGTTCGCAGTTCCATACGATGGGGGCTTCGGTAGGTTCTGATATTTACGGAACTTATAAACCCCGTTCACGGAATAAACTTACCAATGTGATCCGTCTGGGCGTATTGTTCTCTATCCTGGTCAGCTATATTATTTGTTATATGTTGCCTCATGATATTATAGCCCGCGGAACTTCTATCTTTATGGGAATTTGTGCAGCCGCTTTTCTTCCGGCTTATTTCTGTGCTTTATATTGGAAGAAAGCTACTAAACAAGGCGTCATGGCAAGTCTTTGGGTGGGAACAATCGGCAGTCTGTTTGCTCTTCTGTTTCTTCATCAGAAAGAATCTGCAGCATTGGGTATCTGTAAAGCGTTATTCGGACGGGATGTGTTGATTACCACTTATCCTTTCCCTGTGATTGACCCGATATTATTTGCCTTACCATTATCTGTATTGGCTATTGTCGTAATCAGTCTGATGAGTAAAAATAAGTATTAGGTATTAAGTATTAGCCGTAGCTTCTGATACGTTTATCCGCATGGCTTAATTCTTAATACCTAATACTTATTTCAAGCTTTTATTTTCTTTTTGTAGGATTCGTAGCGCGACATAATATCTCGAACGAAATTGTAAGTCTCGATGCCACGGAAATATCCGTTTTTGCAGACAGGATCGTTGAAGTATTCTTGATTGCTTTTAAGCAAGATGAAGTTTTCTACATTATCTTTCCATACTAATTTGTTCTTCCCGTATTTTTCGGCTAGTGCCATTGCATCATATATATGTCCCAAACCGGCATTATAAGATGCCAGGATAAAGTTGAGCCGCTCCTGTTTGTCGGGAATCATGCTGAAACTCCGGTCGGTGGCGGTAATATATTTGATAGCTGCTTTCACACTTTCCTCCGGATTCTGCTCTTTGCCGGGAGGTACTCCCATTGCACGTGCTGTGGCAGGCATCAACTGCATGAGTCCTTTGGCGCCTGCCCAAGATACAGCTGTGGTATCGAAATTGGATTCTGTATACGCTAATGATGCAAGCATACGCCAATCCCATCCGATATCTTTGGAATACTTTTTGAATAAATGGTCATAATGGGATATCTTTCCTTCTTTTAAGGAGAGGATAGGAGAGTGCGGCATCATTTTACTATTCTCAAAATAACGTTTCATACTGGCTGTGTAAGCAGGAGAAGTCATGTTTTCCTGATGCCATTGGGTAGCGGCTGCTGCCAGTTCGGGACTGTCTTTTCGTACTGCCCATGAAGACCGTTGATCGAAACTGATGGACAGATCGATATTTAAATTGGGATAGTAGGTCTTGTTAAGTTTGGCTAAATCATTGTCGGCCACCGTATACGGAATTTTTCCTTGCGCTACTTGCGTAATCAAGTCCTCAATAGTGATACTGTCATTGGTGACTTCATGAATCTGGATACCTCCTCCTAATTCACTGTTCAGATTGACGAGGCGGTCATAATATTTCCCCGGTTTTACGTATATATCTTTTCCGACCAGTTCGGTTACATCTTCCAACGGCTTCTGTTTTCCTCTCCCTTGCTGAACAATTACCTGGTGAGTAATTACATCTTCGCCACAATAAAGAAGACTGTCTTTCCATTCTTTGGTGATTGGCAGATTATAGGCAATCATGTCTCCTTCGCCTGCCAATAATTTTTGGATCATTTCGTTGACGCTGTTGGCTACTTCAATCCTAAGTTTTAGTCCCAGACTTTTAGCAAACTGTTCACTAAGTTCATACTGGAACCCCATTTCTTGTCCCCGGTAAATGAAATAGGAAGTAGAACTATATAATGTCAATACAACGAGTTCGCCACTATCTTTTATTTGTGGAAGATCACGCGCTGTCTCATCCATCTTGTTATGATGCTTATTCCGGCATCCGAGCATACAACAAAATAGAATAAGAAATAAAGGAATACTCAGTGTCTTGACATTCATTTCTTAATTTTTAATTTTCAATTTTTAATTCTTAAGGTGCTTCTTGATGTACATGGTCAGTATATCAATAGCTACCTTATTACTGCCTCCTTCGGGTACAATAAGGTCGGCATATCGTTTGCAAGGTTCGATAAATTGCAGGTGCATAGGTTTTAAAACCCGTGTATAACGTTCCATTACAGCTTCGGCAGTACGTCCGCGCTCAATGACATCTCTTTGGATGACACGTATCAGGCGTTCGTCGGGATCGGCATCAACAAATATTTTGAGGTCCATCATATTGCGCAGCTTTTTATCACATAAGGCAAGGATTCCTTCAATGATAACCACTTCACGAGGTTCGATATGAATCGTTTCGGGCTGACGCGTACATGTGAGATAAGAATAAGTGGGCTGTTCAATACTCTTTCCTTCTTTCAGCATCATGACATGCTTGGAAAGCAGACTCCATTCAAAAGCATCCGGATGGTCAAAATTGATATTCTGGCGTTCTTCAACCGGGACATGACTACTGTCTTTGTAGTATGAATCCTGTGGTAAGAGTACTACCTCTCCTGCGGGGAGGCTTTCTATAATTTTCCGTACGACGGTGGTCTTTCCGGAACCCGTTCCGCCTGCTATTCCTATAATTAACATCTCTTTAAGTGTATATTTGAACCAAATAGAGTATTTTTGCATTACTATTAATGTGGTAAACACATTAACAAGACAAATATAGAAACAATTCATTAAAATAACAACGTAATGGTAAAACACATTGTATTATTTAAGTTAAAAGACGAAGTTCCTGCTGAAGAGAAACTGGAAGTCATGACTAAATTCAAGGAAGCGATAGAAGCTCTTCCTGCTAAAATTTCTGTAATTCGCAAAGTAGAGGTCGGATTGAATATGAATCCTGGTGAAACATGGAATATTGCGCTTTACAGTGAGTTTGATACACTAGAAGATGTTAAATTCTACGCAACACATCCCGACCACGTGGCTGCCGGAAAGATTTTGGCTGAAACGAAGGAAAGCCGTGCGTGCGTGGACTATGAATTATAAACCCCAAGATAAAGATGAGAAAAATAATCTCTTTCCTGCTTTTAAGCTTTGCTGTATATGCATTGCAAGCGCAGATCAAAGATCCGGTAAAGTTTAAAACAGAGTTGACACCTCTCTCCGATACGGAGGCAGAGGTGGTGTTTACAGCTACCATAGATAAAGGTTGGCATGTTTATTCTACCGATCTGGGAGATGGCGGTCCTATTTCCGCAACATTCAATGTTGATAATAAGTCGGGTGTCGAGCTTGTTGGCAAGCTGAAGCCTGTAGGCAAAGAAGTATCTACTTTCGATAAATTGTTCGAAATGAAGGTACGTTATTTCGAGAACACAGCAAAGTTTGTGCAGAAAGTAAAATTTACGGGTGGAGCTTACGCAATCGAAGGTTATCTGGAATACGGAGCTTGTGATGACGAGAGTTGTCTGCCTCCTACTCAAGTGCCGTTCAAGTATTCCGGAGTAGCAAAAGCCGGAAATACCGCTGCAACGAAAACAGAGCAACCGGAGCAAAAGATAGCGGATAAGCAAAAAGAAGAACCCGTTCCTGCTGTTACGAAAGATTCTTCTGCGATGATGGAACTGGTGCCTGCAACTACCACCGAAGCTGCTCCGGATATTCAGCCTGCTGTTGCATCGGGTGATCTTTGGAAACCGGTAATCAGTGATTTACAAGCCTTAGGAGAAGAGCATGGCCAGGAAGACATGTCCTGGATATATATATTCATTACAGGTTTTCTGGGTGGATTATTGGCATTGTTCACTCCTTGTGTATGGCCGATTATTCCGATGACAGTCAGTTTCTTCTTGAAACGTAGTAAGGACAAAAAGAAAGGAATTCGTGATGCGTGGACATACGGTGCATCTATCGTAGTGATTTATGTGGCATTGGGCTTGGCTATTACTTTGATTTTCGGAGCCAGTGCATTAAACGCTTTATCTACCAATGCTATTTTCAACATTCTCTTCTTCCTGATGCTGGTGATTTTTGCTGCTTCATTCTTTGGAGCGTTTGAAATCAGGCTGCCGTCGAAGTGGGGAAATGCGGTAGATAGCAAGGCTGAATCTACGACCGGATTGCTAAGTATTTTCCTGATGGCTTTCACGCTTTCATTGGTATCTTTCTCTTGTACAGGTCCGATTATCGGGTTCCTGCTGGTACAGGTATCTACGACAGGAAGCGTAGTTGCTCCGGCAATCGGTATGTTAGGATTTGCCATTGCTTTGGCGTTGCCGTTCACACTCTTCGCCCTGTTCCCGTCTTGGCTGAAATCGATGCCGAAGTCCGGCGGATGGATGAATGTTATCAAGGTTACGCTGGGTTTCCTCGAATTGGCATTTGCACTTAAATTCTTGTCAGTTGCTGATTTGGCTTATGGTTGGAGATTGCTTGACCGCGAAACATTCCTGGCTTTATGGATTGTCATCTTTGCTTTGCTTGGATTCTACCTGTTGGGCAAGATCAAATTCCCGCACGATGACGATGATAATAAGGTGGGAGTCACCCGCTTCTTTATGGCGTTAATCTCTTTAGCATTTGCCGTATATATGGTTCCCGGTTTGTGGGGAGCGCCATTGAAAGCCGTATCTGCATTTGCTCCGCCTATGCAGACGCAAGATTTCAATCTGCATAAGAATGATGTACACGCGAAATTCGATGACTATGATTTAGGAATGGAATATGCCCGTCTGAATGGAAAACCGGTTATGCTCGACTTTACCGGATATGGTTGTGTAAACTGCCGTAAGATGGAGGCAGCGGTATGGACTGACCCGAAAGTGAGTGATTTGATTAATAACGACTACGTATTGATTACACTTTATGTAGATAATAAAACTCCGTTGACCGAACCCGTGAAGATTATCGAAAACGGTACAGAACGTACCTTGCGTACTGTAGGTGATAAATGGAGCTATCTGCAACGTGTGAAATTCGGAGCTAATGCCCAGCCTTTCTATGTATTGCTGGACAATCAGGGTAAACCGTTGAATAAGTCGTATGCTTATAACGAAGATATTCCTAAGTATATTGAATTCTTACAGACCGGATTGGAGAATTATAAGAAAGGGAAATAACGATTGCTCTGATAATGTCTGGTCTTGAATAATGGATAAATAAAAGCGGTCTCATCGAAACGGTGAGACCGCTTTTATTTTTTTATTTCAGAAAAAATACATACGTTTGTAACATCATAACAATACCTTTGTGCCCAAAATAAAGAAAATATGTACGCAACAGACACTCTTATAGATGATCGGGAATTAGTTCTTCGCCTGATAGACGGAGATGAAGAGGCCTTTTGCGAACTTTATGCCGCTTATAAGAATCGTTTGCTCTACTTTGCTCTGAAATTCGTCAAGTCGCGTGAATTTGCGGAAGATATTTTCCAGGATGCATTTACAGTAGTCTGGCAAACCCGTCGTTTCATCAATCCCGAAGCCTCTTTCTCTTCCTATCTTTATACTATTGTGCGTAATCGTATTTTGAATCAATTGCGGGACATGGCTAATGAAGATCAGCTGAAAGAACAGATTCTTTCTCAAGCGATTGATTCAACGAACGAAACGAATAATCATGTTCTGCTCAATGATTTGAAAGAGATTATTGCCCGTGCGTTGGAGCAATTAACGCCCCGCCAGCGTGAGGTATTCAAAATGAGCCGTGAACTTCAGATGTCTCATAAAGAAATAGCCGAAGCATTGGGTGTTTCTGTTCATACGGTGCAAGAACATATTTCTCTTTCTCTAAAAGTGATTCGTTCCTATTTGACTAAATATTCAAGTACATCAGCCGATGTACTTTTGATTCTATTGTGCTTGAATTTATAATAAATGTTAATCATACCCTAGCTCTTTCTTACTTTTGTGTATTACTTATACAAAGGGAAGGAAATTAATATCCTTATTTTGAATATATGATGAAAGATACTAAGACAGAAAAAGATAAATTGCATCGCTACTTGGATGATCTTTATACCCGGGAAGATGCTTCACAGTTATTGCAAAGTATTAAGGATTCAGAAAACCAAGATATATTGGACGAACTGGCAGCAGAGGTTTGGGAAGAATCCGGGAATCTGCAACCTGGTAATGATTTGGAGCGGGAGAAATATAAGAGAGAAGCACGCCAATTGCTGAAGCGTATTGAACACAAAAAACGTACATGGTTCCGCCGGGCTTCTGTGGTGGCAGTCAGTACAGCGGCTGTAATAGCCATTATCATAGGGAGTGTCAACTTTTTCCGGTATATGAATGCACAACAGGTCACACTGGCTGAAATCACCACTTCCTTTGGTGAGAAAAGACAAGTGACTTTGCCGGACGGAACTCTTTTGGTTCTGAACTCTTGTTCGCAAGTGCGTTATCCGGATCGTTTTGTTGGAGATCTCCGTGAAGTGGAACTTGAAGGTGAGGGATATTTCCGTGTTGCCCGCAATGAAAAGATGCCATTTATTGTGAGGACGAAGCGACTGGATGTTCAGGTGTTAGGTACCCGGTTTGATGTAAAATCCTATTCAACAGATGAAATAGTGTCTGTGAGTGTGGAGAGTGGTAAGGTACAGGTCGATTTACCGGAAGCGATGATGAGGCTGACTGCTAAAGAACAGGTGCTTATCAATACTGTTTCCGGAGAATATAGTAAGAAAACGGAGGATAGGGGAGTGGCTGTCTGGATGAAAGGCGGGTTACGTTTTTACAGTACACCTATCCGCGATGTGGCAAAGGAACTGGAACGGGTATATAATTGCCGGATTACTTTTGCTTCCGGTCAGGATTTCAACAACTTGATTACCGGCGAACATGATAACAAGAGTTTGGAAGCGGTACTTAAATCCATTGAATTTATCAGCGGTGATATCAAATATAAGAAAGAGGGCATCCATGTGCTTCTTTATAAAGAATGAGATGAATAATAGATAATGTTTAACCTTTTAAAAAATAATAGATGAAAACAGCTCCTTCATGAACCTCCCCAAAATGATAGAAGCACTCCAAAGGAATGCCTCTATCCGCAATCCGGACGGATATTCATAAGCTTCGACCCAAATGAATAACGTATCGCGCATTGCTTGTTTTTAATAACTTTAGTCAATTACTAAAACGCACAAATTTATGAATAATCTTCTTATTTGTAAAGGGATAAGTAAAAATAGCTGTTCGTTTTTAGCTTTTTTACTATTCACCTTCATTTTAATAGCTCCGGCTGCTGCTCAGACATTGAAAGAGCATGATATTACGCTTCGTGTGCAAAACGAGCCGGTAGAGAGTGTTTTCAATAAAATCAGCAAACAGACTAATTTTAAGTTTCTCTATGATCAGGAGACGGTGAACAAGGCTCCGAGAGTTTCTTTCGACATTAAAAATGCTTCATTAAAACAGATTCTGGGAGAAATTACTTCCCAGGCCAAGCTTTATTTTAATAGGACCGATCATACAATTGCTGTTAGCAAACAGCCGCTTAAGAAAGAAGAAACTGCTCAACGTACACGTACTATACAAGGTATTGTTGCAGATGATAAAGGAGAACCGGTGATTGGTGCCAGTGTACAGATTAAGGGAGAGGGTAGTGGTACGATTACCGATATCGACGGACGTTACTCAATCATGAATGTACCGGAGTCTGCAACATTGACCATCTCTTATATTGGATATAAAACGGTAAATATCTCTGCAAAGGATAAAAATACGGCGAAAATCACGTTGGTAGAAGATAGTAAGATGATTGATGAGGTAGTAGTGGTGGGATATGGAGTTCAGAGGAAAAGAGACGTCTCTACTTCTATTTCTTCCGTGAAAGCTGAACAAATTGCGGACGTTTCTGCTTCAGACTTTCGTCAGGCGTTGGCGGGTAAGATGCCGGGGGTACAGGTTACACAGCCAAGTGGTGATCCGGAGGGAAGTGTAAGTATCCGTGTTCGTGGTATCAGTACGGTTAATGCCGGTAGTGATCCTCTTTATATTATTGATGGCGTGCCGGTAGAACGTGGATTTGCCAATCTGAATAATAATGATGTCGAATCTGTGGAAGTTTTGAAAGATGCTTCGTCGGCAGCTATTTATGGTAGTCGCGGTTCCAACGGTGTCATTATTATCACGACCAAGCAGGGACAGTCGGAAAAGATGAAAGTGCAGTATGATGGATATTATGGCATCCAGAGTGTTTCGAAGAAACTTTCAATGATGAATGCATATCAGTTTGCCGAATTTGCAAAGGATGGTCATGACAACGCTTATCTGGATGCTAATCCCGGAGGGTCACCGGATGATCCGAACGGAATGCGCCCGAACTCATGGGAACGTATTCCTACCGAACTCTTTCCCTATCTGAATGGTGATAAGGGGTTGACGGATACGGATTGGCAAGATGCTATTTTTCGTACTGCTGCTACTACCAGCCACAATGTTTCTATTTCCGGCAGAGGAAAAACAGTCGGCTATTTCATTTCTGCCAACTATTATGATAAAGAGGGTATTATAATTAATTCCGACTTTAAGAAATATAGTATGCGTATGAATTTGGACGGGAAATATAAAAGACTGAAATTCGGTCTGAATTTCTCGCCTTCCTATTCTACTTCCAATCGGGTAGATGCTTCCGGATCTAATGGTATTGTGCAATCGGCATTGATGATGCCTCCGGTATGGCCGGTGTATAATGCGGATGGCAGCTATAATTATCAGGGAAACGGCTATTGGAGAATTGGAAATGACTATCAGCATAATGCCGTATTGAACCCGGTAGCTATGGCAAACTTACAATCGGATGTCGTAGACCGTATGGCGATTGTCGGAAAAGTTTTTGCTGAATTGGAATTGTATAAAGGGCTTACCTATAACATTTCTTTTGGTGGCGATTATTACGGTTCGCATAATGACCAATATCGTTCTTCGGAACTTCCTTTATTGGGACAGAAGTATTATGATGTAAAGTCAAATCCGACAGCCTACAGTTCATCAGGTTTTTATTTCAACTGGTTGGTGGAGAATAAAATCAATTATAACACAACGATTAAGGATGCTCATTTTATCAATGTGGTCTTAGTACAGTCGGCTCAAAAAGAGACATATAAAGGAGATAATGTGACGGCAACCGATTTCCCGAACGACTATATACAAACAATTTCCGGAGGTACGGTGACGAAAGGTGCATCTGATAAAACCCAATGGACGATTGCTTCTTATCTGGCACGTATGCAGTACAGTTATAAAGGTAAATATATGGCTTCGGCAGCTATTCGTGCAGACGGTTCTTCCCGTTTTGGAAAGAACAATCGGTGGGGATATTTTCCTTCAGCTTCTTTGGCGTGGAGAATAAGCGGAGAAGACTTCTTTACGAAGGCTAGGTATCTGTCGTTTGTTGATGATTTGAAGTTAAGAGCGAGTTATGGAGTGACCGGTAACTTCCAGATTGGCAATTATGATCATTTGTCTCTGATGGCTTTGGATAATTATGTGCTTGGTACAGGAAACGGACAATTAGTGAATGGTTACAAGCCAAGTACCATAAAGAATGAAGATTTGAGTTGGGAAAAGAATGCGATGGTGAATGTGGGCATCGATTTACAGATGTTCAAAGGATTGCTGGGACTGACTGTGGATTATTATAATACCAATACCTCTAATATGTTATTGAATGTACCGGTTCCTCACCTGACCGGATATAGCACTGCATTGATGAATATCGGTAAAGTGAATAATAGGGGATGGGAAGTTGCCTTGACCTCGCAGAAGAATATAACTAAAGATTTCGGTTATTCATTCAATGCCAATTATGCCACTAATACGAACGAAGTGAAGGCACTCGGTCCGGGTAATGCTCCTATCATATCTACCGGTAGCGTAGATCATGCTTATTACATAACGAAAGTCGGTGAACCTATCGGATGTTATTATCTGTTGGTGCAGGATGGAATTTTCTCCAATGAAGAAGAATTAAAGAAGTATCCTCATTTTAGCAATACCCAGCCGGGAGATTTCCGCTTTGTGGATGTCGACGGGGATGGAGTGATGGACTTGGATAAAGACCGTACGATCGTAGGTAACTATATGCCCGATTTTACTTATGGGTTTGGTGGTAAAGTCTGGTTTAAGGGATTTGACCTTGATTTTAATTTTCAAGGAGTATATGGTAATGAGATTCTGAATCTGAATCGTCGTTACATTGATAATCTGGAAGGTAATACCAATGGCACCACTATAGCCTTGAACCGTTGGAAAAGTCCGGAAGATCCGGGAAACGGTCAGGTGAACCGCGCCAATCGTAAGTCAAAGGGGTATAATGGCCGTACTTCAACTTGGCATCTGGAAGATGGTTCTTATCTGCGATTGCAGAATGTGACGCTAGGATATACCTTGCCGAAGAATCTGACTCAACGCTTTTTCGTGGAAAAATTGAGAGTTTACGTTTCTGGACAAAATTTATGGACTTCGACTAATTATAGCGGATATAATCCGGAAGTAAATGCACGTCCGAGTAATTCTCTTTCACCGGGTGAGGACTATGGAACTTATCCATTGGCTAAAACATTCTTGTTTGGGCTGAATATAACACTTTAATCATCCTTTAAATACACGTTATATGAAAAAATATAAACTAATACTATTCCTGTCAACTGCTTTTTTATCAGTTGCTTGTACAGATAGTTTCTTTGATTTGGAACCGAGTAGCAGTGTTCCTACTGACAAGGTATATAAGACAGCGGAAGATTTTAATGTAGCCGTGATAGGATGTTATTCCAAATTGCAGACACAAGTTTCCTATTTTACAGAGTGTTGCGAATATCGGAGTGATAATCTGACATTGAGTGCGCCCACCGCCGGAACTCAAGACCGTTATGATATCGATCAGTTTGCAGATAAAGCCTCTAACGGAATTCTGGAAGATGCTTGGGCGAACTTTAATAATGGAGTCTATCGTTGCAATCTTGTATTAGATAGAATTGATGAGGCCAACTTCGATGCGACTCTGAAAAAACAATATAAAGGCGAAGCTCTTTTCATCCGTGCCCTTACTTATTTTAATATGTATCGTTTGTGGGGAGGGATACCGATGACTAATAAGGTGGTGACAGTGGCAGAAGCTCTTAAAATCGGGCGCAGTTCCGATCAACAGGTTTATGATTTTCTTGTCGGTGATTTGAATCAGGGTATTAATGAAAATATGTTGCCGTCTTCTTATACAAGTGCCGATATGGGACGTGTGACTTCCGGTGCTGCAATGGCGTTGCTCGGCAAGATTTACCTGACTTTCCATAAATGGACGGAAGCCCGCAATGTGCTATCCCAACTAGTGGGTCGGTATTCTTTAATGACTACCCCCGAACAGGTGTTTGACGTGAACAATAAAATGAATGATGAGATTATTTTTGCTGTTCGCTTTAATAAAGATGTCGAAGGAGAAGGACATGGATATTGGTTCTCTATTATTAACCTGACTGATGATACCAATCAGACAAAGTCTCTGAAAGAGTGTTACAAAGAGGGAGATAAGCGCAAAGATCTGATTACCTATGTAAAGGTGGAAGATAAAGTATGCGTGATGAATAAATTTAAAGATGTCAAAAGTGCGACCTATAATACGGTCGGTAATGACCAGATTATTCTCCGTTATGCCGATGTGTTGTTGATGTACGCCGAAGCTTTGAATGAAATCAGTTATAGTAATTTGCAGAATTCAGAAGCTATGGTTGCTTTGAATGCCGTACATACCCGTGCCGGATTGTCTCCGCTTCAGATAACAGAGCTTCCCGATCAGGATAGTTTCCGTAAAGCGATTATGTTGGAACGTCAACAGGAGTTTCCTTATGAGGGACAGCGTTGGTTCGATTTGGTACGTATGGGAGGTGCTAAGGAGGCTATGAAAGCAGAAGGACATATTATTCAGGACTACCAATTCCTGTATCCTATTCCAAAAACGGAGTTGGAAAGAATAAACAACACAGAACTGTTGTGGCAGAATACGGGATATTAATAGGATTAAACTAAAAGAAATCAAACGATGAAAAAAATACTATATAGCTTGTTGTTTATTTTCACGGTAGTCTTTACTGCTTGTGAAGAAGATCTGCCAAAGGCAAGTTTCGATTTATATGAACTGAAGTCACTAACGGCAACAGCCGGAGATATGAATGTGACTCTTTCCTGGGAAGCATACGAGAATGCCCGTCCGAATGAATATTTGATTCTTTGGACTTCCGGATCATCAGAAGCGGAAGGAGGCGAGATGACTGTGGATGCAAAAACAATGACTGCCACTATCAATAATCTGGTAAATGATGTTGCTTACACTTTTTCTGTGCAACCTCGTTATGCAGGAGGATTGGCCAGTAAAACTACTGCTGCCTGTACACCGAAGAATGCAAGATATCCGATTTCTGATCTGACGGCAGCAGCCGGCAATGAAAGAGTGCGTTTGAGATGGACGAAACCTGCAAGTGAACGTTTCACTCGCTATCAGGTTAGCGTGAATCCCGGTAATCAGATTATCAATCTGGATGATACTTCATTGGAGGAATACATCGTTGATGGTTTGACTAACGATCAGGAATATACATTCAATGTAGTCTGTGTTTATCCTACAGGCAATTCTATTGCGGTGGAAACTTCTGCTACTCCTGGGTTGATCTATCCTATTCTTGCTAGTACGGAACTGGTTGTGTGGGAACCTTCTACCTTTGCTTATAACGATATGTATTTCATGACTGGTGAAGTGAAATCGGTAAGTTGGGATTTTGGTGATGGTACGACATCAGGAGAAAACAATCCGGTACATGCTTTTGCTACTACCGGTACTTATACAGTGGCCGTAACGGTGACTTATGTTAATAATACCACCGAGTCGGGCAGTCTGACTGTCACGGTCGGCAATTATAAATGGAATTCTGTCGATTTGAACTTCGGTGGGCTTACCGGATATGTAAAGACCTCCAATCCGGTGTTCTCTCCGGATGGAAAAACAATGTATATCCCGACATCTACTCCTGCAGGTCATTTGTTTGCTATTGATGTAGTGAGCGGTGAATTTAAGTGGGTGTTTGCTATCAGTCAGATAACCTATGGTGGAGGTGCGTTGGTGGCTCCTGATGGTACAATCTATCAGTGTGTAAGAAATGCCGCTATTAATAATGTATATGCTATTAATCCGAATGGAACTCAAAAGTGGGCAGTAAAATTGGATGCTGCGATAGGAGCTTTTCCTGCATTGTCGGTCGATGGTATTCTTTACTGTCTCACCAATAAGAGTACGCTGTATGCGTTGGATGCATCCAGTGGTGCTATTAAATGGCAACAATCACTTGACGGAGCAACTGGTAGTGCTGTGGCTATCGATAAAGACGGAAATGTTTATGCAGGTACAAGTGCTGCTATTTATGCTTTTAAACCGAATAAGGATCAGATATGGAAATTGGAAGAAGTAAATGTGACGGAACAGGCTACGTTTGCTTTGAAGGAGCAGGTGCTTTATGCGACTTTGAAAGGGGGCGGACTTGTTGCTGTTGATATGACAAACGGGACAAAGAAATGGACGTATCCGACTACGAAAGGGGATGCTTATTTCCCGATTGCTGATAAAAATGGCAATGTCTATTTTACGGAAAAAGGATCGCAGACTGTTCATGCAGTAAATGCCGCCGGATCTAAAATCTGGGAGAAAAATGTGGGTAATAATTTGAATTACAGTGGAGGTGCTTTGAGTACGGATGGTATTCTTTATGTAGGTACCCAATCGAATAACAAAGTGCTGGGACTCGATATTACTAATGGCAACATTGTTTTTGAAGAGACTGTGGGGCAACAGGTCATGGCAGCTGTTACCATCGGTCCGGACAAACGGCTTTATTGCGGAACAATCGGATCTAATAATATCGGTTCAGTAAAGGCTTTTGCTGTCAATAAGACATTAGCAACAGACTCATGGAGTATTCGTGGTGGTGATATTCAAGGTACAAACCGTCAAAAGTAAGCGATAATGAGAGTTTCTGTTTTTATCTTATTTATGGCGATGACAATAGGGTTATATGCACAGAAATATAAAGTAGGTACGACTACAGCTTTGTGGAAAGTACCTGCTTCCACAGACTTTTCTCAAGCCCGGTCTGTGGGGGTGGAGTATGTGGAAGTAGCATTTAACCAGTGTTATAGAGGAGTTCCGGCAGGTGAAATCATCCCTCGTATCCGGGATATGAAAGCAAAAATTGATAGTGCCGGTATCAAGGTCTGGTCTATACATCTTCCTTTCTCACGCACGTTGGACATATCGGTGCTGGATGAAAAGAAAAGGAAAGAAAATGTAGATTTTATGGCGGAGATGATTGGACAGTGCGCTCAATTTCAGCCGAAGTGTTTAGTGTTGCATCCTAGTTCCGAACCTATCGCTGACAGTATTCGGGCACAAAGAATAGCTAATGCTTCCCGGTCTATCGCTTATCTGAAAAAATATGCGGATCAAATAGGAGCACAGTTGTGCATCGAAAATCTGCCGAGAACTTGTCTGGGTAATACTCCAGAAGAGCTTTTGGAGATAATCAAAGATATTCCGGGTGTGAAGGTTTGTTTTGATACCAATCATTATACTAAGGGGACGACAGAGCATTTTGTAGAAACCGTTGGTGAACGTATAGGTACTATACATGCCTCGGACTTTGACTTTGTCAACGAGTGTCACTGGCTTCCTACACAAGGTGACATTCAATGGGGAAAGTTAATGCATGCACTCGAAAGAATCGGCTATGAAGGAGTTTTCATGTATGAAGCTACCAAAGACCATGAAAACGGCAACACGCGTCCGACACCGGAACGGGTGGTTGAGACTTTCAATAAAATAATTAATGACTATAAAAATCAGAAATAAGATGGATATAATAAGAAAAATACAATATTTACTGTTTTGCCTTTTGGCAATAGGTTTTGTTGCTTGTGATGATGATGACAGCAACAGTACCGAAACAGGTCATGAAGGAATTCTTACGCAATTGGCAGAGGAAGTAGATGCCACTGCGGAACAGTTGTGGAGTTCTTCTCCTTTGATTGTCAATGCCGGACGTACCACTACTTTGACCAAGATTCAGGGATATGCGGATCAATGTAAAGATGATTATTTCGTCAGTTATCTGAATGGCTTCGATCAGGCGAGTACGAGTATGGAAAAGTGTGATCCGATTATCTATTTTTATCGGAGTGCATTTGATCGTGTGATGGATGGAATTAAAAACTCAAAAGTAGAAAATGGTACGGCAGCGATCTGGTTACTCTATAATATGGGATATGTGGTAAAAACTCCGTCAGGATGTTTTGCTATTGACATTTCTCATCGTTGGGCGAAAGAACTGGCACCTTATATTGATTTTCTCTGTGTTACCCACAAACACTCCGATCATTATAATAATGAGCTTATCCAGGCTATGTTTGATTTAGGTAAACCGGTGTTGTCCAACTATCTGAAAGACACGACATATCCTTATACTGCAAAGGGGGATAAAGATTATGAAATTGGAAAATTCAAGATTAAAACTTGTATCACCGATCACAACAATTCCGGCTTATCTAATTTTGTGACTGTATTTTCGATTGATTGCGGGGAAGATACTGGTAACTTCGTCTTTATGCATGTAGGAGACTCCAACTATAAACCGGAACAATATACGAATTTGGCTTCTCATGTGAATGTCTTGATACCACGTTATGCTCCCAATGCTCTGACCGAAAATAATATTCTGGGTTCAGGTGCGGGACAGGTGGAACCGGATTATGTCTTGTTATCACATATCTTGGAACTGGCTCATGCAGGTGTTGATGAATCGAGATGGTCATTGGATATGGCACTCGAACGGGCTTCGAAGATTAACTGTGAACAGACTTATGTACCAATGTGGGGAGAAAAACTGGTCTGGAAAAACAATAAACTGAATTAAAATACTTAATGTTTGAACTTATGAAACGGATATGTAACTTCATACTTCTTCTGTGTTTGGTGCAACTGGCTGTTGCCCAAAATAGAATAGCTGAAATCAGAGAAAATCTGCTGGGAAATCATCCGGATAAAATATTGGTTGTATCCCACCGGGCTGACTGGCGTAATGCCCCGGAAAACTCATTGCAAGGTATACAGAATTGCATTGATATGGGTGTCGATATGGTGGAGATCGATTTGAAAAGAACCAAAGACGGACATTTAGTAGTGATGCATGATAAAACGATCAATCGTACCATGTCCGGAAAAGGACTGGTGGAAGATTATACATTGGCTGAATTGAAAGCAATGCGTCTTAAAAATGGAGTGGCTTGTAAGACAAGACATCAGATTCCTACATTGGAAGAAGTGATGTTGCTCTGCAAAGGTAAGATTATGGTAAATATTGATAAGGGGTATGACTATTTTCAGGAAGCTTATATCATACTTGAAAAGACGGGAACGGTTGACCAATGTGTTATCAAAGCCGGTCTTCCTTATGAACAGGTGAAAGCCGAAAACGGTGCTGTATTGGACAAAGTGATTTTTATGCCTATTGTACAGTTGCATAAAAAAGGAGCCGAAGCTATTATTGACAGTTATCAGACTCACATGAAGCCTGCTGCTTATGAGTTAGTGTTTGATAATGATAGTCCGGAGGTGCTTAATCTGATAAAAGAAGTGCGTGATACAGGTTCTAAGTTGTTCATAAATTCTCTTTGGCCTGAATTATGCGGTGGTCATGATGACGACCGTGCAGTAGAACTTCATCAACCGGATGAAAGCTGGGGATGGATCATTAATCAGGGAGCCAAATTAATTCAAACTGACCGTCCTGCCCTCTTATTGGAGTATCTGCGCAAAAAGAAGCTTCACGACTAAATAGACTTTCTCATGTTGAAACAACTTATAAACTTTTACAAGGTCTCTTCACCGAGACCTTGTAACGGGGAAGCTTTGTCTTCATCCGACTCACAGCATCTTCATTCCGAGGCCCGTCGTCTGAAATACCTGAAATGGTCTACTTTCCTTTCAGCCACTTTCGGTTACGGTATGTACTATGTTTGCCGCCTTAGTCTGAATGTCGTGAAGAAGCCCATAGTAGATGAAGGGATCTTTTCCGAAACGGAACTGGGAATTATCGGTTCGGTATTGTTCTTTACTTATGCCATTGGGAAATTCACGAATGGTTTCCTTGCCGACCGTAGCAATATCAATCGCTTTATGACTACCGGTTTACTGGTCACGGCTTTGGTCAACCTTTGTTTAGGTTTTACTAATTCGTTCCTCCTGTTTGCCATACTTTGGGGAATTAGCGGATGGTTCCAGTCTATGGGAGCCGCTTCTTGTGTCGTGGGACTTTCCCGCTGGTTCACGGACAAAGAACGGGGATCCTATTATGGATTCTGGTCTGCCAGCCACAATATCGGTGAAGCGTTGACCTTTCTGATTATTGCGTCTATCGTTAGTGTATTGGGTTGGCGTTACGGTTTCTTTGGGGCAGGTATCGTGGGGTTGATTGGTACATTGATCGTCTGGAAGTTCTTTCATGACACTCCTGAAAGTCAGGGCTTTCTTCCAGTGAATATTCCCAAGGAGAAAAAGGAGATGAGCGTTACGGAAGCGGCTGATTTCAATAAGGCGCAGCGGCAGGTCTTGTTGATGCCTGCTATCTGGATACTGGCTCTTTCGAGTGCTTTTATGTATATTAGTCGTTATGCCATCAATAGTTGGGGCGTTTTTTATCTGGAAGCGCAAAAAGGATATTCCACGTTGGATGCCAGTTTCATTATTTCCATCTGTCCGGTCTGTGGTATCATCGGTACTATGTTTTCGGGAGTCATTTCTGACAAGTTGTTTGGCGGTCGCCGAAATGTTCCTGCCCTGATTTTCGGATTGATGAATGTTATTGCACTTAGCCTGTTCTTGTTGGTTCCCGGTGTACACTTCTGGATAGATGTACTTGCCATGGTTCTTTTCGGTTTGGGTATCGGAGTTCTCATCTGTTTTCTAGGTGGCCTGATGGCTGTTGATATTGCTCCCCGTAATGCTTCTGGTGCAGCATTGGGAGTGGTGGGTATTGCCAGTTATATTGGAGCCGGATTACAGGACGTAATGAGTGGTATTCTGATAGATGGGCAGAAGACGGTTCAGAACGGAGTCGATGTTTATGATTTCACATACATCAATTGGTTCTGGATTGGTGCAGCTCTGCTGTCAGTACTCTTTGCATTATTGGTTTGGAATGCAAAATCAAAAGAGGCTGATTAGTTTCAGGTATGTTAGATATATCAGGTATATTAGGTTAGATTGAAAAAACTTGTTTCCAAAAGAGGATGACAAATGTTTATTTTCAATGGTATCGGTTTTTATTTCGGGAAGTTCGTAACTACGATTCTTCCCGAAATGTTTTTATCATATTTATGTCGTTTCTGCCAGCCAACGATTGATATTACGGGTTTCCGCACTAAATTCCACACCAATTTTCACTATTTCCCGGTGGTCTTTCTGATAAGGAATCAGATATCCTTTCTCATCAATCTGTTTCATTGCTTCTTCTGCGGTTCCATTTAATTTGAACTCAAACACATAGACATATTTCGGTGTTTTAACTACAGCATCGGCACGTCCACGGGCGCTGCGTACTTCTGCTTCCGTGAATTGTCCCATCAGTTTGAATACGAGATAGAAGATAACCTGATAATGACGTTCAGTCTGGTCATTCAATTCATACGGAATATCGGCAAAGAAAGCCTCCAGACGGGTGAGGAAAGATTCATAATTACCTGTGCGTAATTCCTGAATGAATTTTCCGATATAAAATCCCTGATCGTTGTTCTTCATTGGAGTGTAAAACGGAACAAGGAAATTAATGAATCCATAGCGCACTTCATCATTCGGAAAATCAAGTAGATAGTTCTGAAACTCTCTGTCGTAATCCTTAATAGTCAGATATCCACTTTGATAAATCAGCGGTACGGGATTATTAGCATCCATTCTATATTCTGCAAAAGAAGAGGCGGGTGCTTCTATACCATTTAATAAAGTACGGAGATCATACTCACTTTTTTGCAATAATTCAACCAAGAATGTCGGTGTGCCAGTCTGGAACCAATAGCTACCCAACTCCAATTTGCTGAAAGCATTCAATACACTAAACGGGTTAAATACTCCTTCGCCATTCGGATGAAAATGATAACCGTCATAATTGCGTTCCATTGCAGTGACCACCTCTTCCGGTGTCTGATTGTTTTTGCGGCCGAAAGTTTCAATTTCGGGCTTGAAAGTACTTTTTAGTTCTTCGCGGGTGATACCGCAAAGCGTGGCGTAAGAATAGTCCAGACTAATGTCATTCAACTGATTCAAGTCACTGAATACGCTGACTTGTGAGAACTTCGTAACTCCGGTCAGGAAAACAAAACGGAGATATGCGTCAGCACTTTTCAATACTCCATAAAAGGCTTTCAATGTCTGACGATATTCTTCGAACAATTTCGGACGGGTAATAGCCTGCAAAAGAGGTTTGTCATGTTCGTCTACCAATACGACGACACCTTTTCCTGTTTTCAAGGAAGCTTGTTCGATTACATAACTAAAGCGCTCCTCAGGGCTACGGTCTTTTTTCTCATCACCATAAATAGCTTCCCATTTTTCTAAATATTGGTTTAGCATTGCAATTAAATCTGCTGCCGTTTCATATTTTTTGGCATTCAGATCAAGATGTAAAACCGGATGCTGTTCCCATTTCGTCTCCAGTTGTTCAATAGCCAAACCATTGAATAGTTCTTTTTTTCCTTGAAAATAAGCATCGAATGTAGAAATTAATAAGCTTTTACCAAAGCGACGTGGCCTGCTTAGAAAATATGGCTTTCCTAGGTTAGCCATACGCCATACAAGTGCTGTTTTATCCACATAAAGATAATTATCCTTCCGTATCCCTTCGAATGTCTGTATTCCAATAGGAAGTTTACGCATCAAGTTGTCCATATCCGATGATTTTAGAGTTTCTTACGCAAAGATACAATATGCAAATGAGAATTTAGACAGAATACGAATATAATCTTTTCAGAATCTTTTCAGTATCATGATTTTTCTTTGCGTAGAATAATTTACTATCTTTGCTACTTTAACCCGAAAATCAATGAGTAGAATAATATTAAATACTAAGACTTGGCTATTATTTGTGCTGTTGTTTGGAATATCATTTTCTGCATGGGCACAAAGTGACGATTTCAATACATGGACTAAATTCAAGGTAAATCATAAGATAGATTCCCGGTTTTCAGTTTCAGGTGATTTGGAATTGCGCATGAAAGATGATGTGAGAAAGTTGGATCGTTGGGGGCTTATTGTTGGTGGAAGTTACCGGCCTTATTCGTTTCTGAATCTGGGTGTTGGCTATGAAACCCATCTTCTGAATCTGGGTGATTCGGATTGGAAGTTCAGACATCGTTATTATATAACTACCACTGCCAGTTTTCGCTATCAATGGCTGAAAGTAGCTGTAAGGGAAAGATTTCAGCAGACTTTTGATCGTGGAAATTCTGAAACTCGTTTGCGTTCCCGCTTGAAATTATCCTATGCTCCTACAAAAGGAATTGTTTCTCCCTATTTCTCTGTTGAAATCTATCAGAGTCTGGATGATGCTTCTTTTTGGAGAGCCGATCGTATGCGCTATCGTCCCGGAGTGGAAATAGCTTTAGCCAAGCGTTGGTCGTTGGATGCATTCTATTGTTATCAATATGCATCTTCACAAGGCAGACACATTGCCGGAATAGAAGTGGGGTACTCTTTCTGAAATTGGTAGGCTCTTAATATAATAATGTGAGAGCTTAATCCTTGATCTCTGACTGGTTATTTATAACTTATTGGTTATTTGTGTTTTAATTTGAAATGTAAAATTTTCCTATAGAAACTATTCTTCGGTTTAATATAATTATATACTTTTGTTTTCAAGACATCAAAATGATATCTTGAAATTGATGATTCCACAGTACAACAGACGTGTTGTTCAGTATCCCATAACTGAAAGCGAATACTTCCTCTTATGCCATTCTTTCTGTTCAATCAAAAGTTTCTATTGGGAAATTAAAAAATAAATGTGATGAAACTATTTTATAACCTACAAAGGGGCGTGGGTTTACTTGTTTTTTGTTCTATCTTGCTTGGTGCTTGTGTGAACCATATTTCGGAGGAAGAGGGGGATATTGTTAATGATGGAGATATTCCATTGAAGTTTATCGCTGATATTCGTGAGTCGGTTGATACCCGTATGGCAAATAATAACTTTGCCGAAGGGGATGAAGTCGGTCTGTTCGCTCTTGCCGGAACTACTACAATGCAAGAAGAACGTTATGTGGATAATCTTCATTTCATACGTTCATCTAATGGTGAGTTTGAATCTAACGAGTCGGTATACTATCCGGATGATGGAGTTACATTGGATTTAATCAGTTATTATCCTTACCAAAAGAGTGGAGTGGGGATAGGGGAGAGTATCATGCAGGTAGCGGTTTCAACGACTCAAAATATTCCTGATGATTATTCACATTCTGATTTCCTGATTGCTTCTAAAGAAGATGTATCAGCCAGTAAGGAGGCGGTCACTCTAACCTATAATCATCAGTTTTTTCGTCTGAAAATTGTTCTTGTTCCTGGAGAGGAAGAGAATTTGGAAGATATGTTATCCATTAAGCCTACACTTTCGGTGAGTGGCTTTTATACTAAAACAAGTTATGATTTTCAGAAAAAAACTTTCTCTGGTTATTCCGAAGAGAAGGATATTATTCCTGCAGGAGAATGGGGGATAGAAGACGGTCGACTGATAGGAAAGGAATTTATTCTGATACCGCAGGAGGCGACTCCGGGATACCAATACATAACGTTGGAAGCTGCAGGAAAGTTATATACAAGTCTATTACCATCTACTCTACAATTAAAAAGTGGAAAGCAGCGCGAATTGGAAATAAAGTTTGTATCAGCCGAAGATGTATTAATGAGCAAAGTGAATGGGGAAATCGGAGATTGGGATGGAACCGAAATAGATCATACTGAATCGGTCACGCTTCATAAATACATAGATGTTTCGAAGTTGACTTTTCAAAAGTCGAATGTGTATAAAGTGTTACATTCGGGAAAGCAAGTAGCCGAAATATGTAAGGAGTATCTTGTTACTCCGGAATTTTCTTCGCAGGCAATCGTTGCCTATCCGATGGGAGAAAATGGTAGTGTGGACTTATCTCAAGGCGTTGTGGCACAGTTGCTAGGAAAAACCGGAAAAGTGAATGGAGGAAGTGTATCATGGAATATGGAAGATCACTCGTTGGTCTATGTTGACGGAACTTTGCCGATTCGTAATAATGTATATGTGATGGCAGACGGAACCGTTTCTTTATCCGTTACAACGGCAGATGACATACTATCTGTTTTGGCATTGGAAGATATCGCTCGTGATGTACGTGGAGGAATCATTCATAATTATCCGTTAGTGAAGATCGGAACTCAATATTGGATGCGGGATAATCTGGAGGTATCTTCGTATGTCGACGGTGAAGCACTTCCCAGACTGGATGCAGTGACAGCGAATGTTCTCGGATATCTGCAATCTGCTACGGAACACTATTTTTATACAGCTAATGTTGCACTTTCTAATAAAATTCTACCTATTCATTGGAGTATACCGGATTGGAAAGACTGGAACATTTTAAAAGACTATCTGAATGGAGAGGCTTCTTTGCTGAAATCAGGTACTTGGTTACCTTTGAAAGCGGGAGAACAGGTACAGCCTGCAACTAATTTATCCGGTTTTAATGGAATACCTGTAGGAATGTATGTGGGGGCTTTTCAAACTGATTACGAGAAAAAACATCTGGCATATTGGACACTGGATAATGCAAATGCCGCTATCGACACCAAGGTTTTCTATCTGAAAAGCGATACGGATATTATTGAAGAATCTAACGCAGGCGTTGATACAAAAGCCTTTGCCATTCGTTGCATAAGAAAGTAAATCGGCGAAAAAGGTTTCTCTTTTCCATAAATTGCTTATATTTGGGAAGTAAAACTAACTAAAAGAGAGAATTATGAAGAAGATAATAAACCCTTGGAAGGGTTTGGAGGGGTACAACTGCTTTGGTTGTGCTTCCAATAATGAAGCCGGATTAAAAATGGAATTTTACGAAGATGGTGACGAAGTGGTCAGCATTTGGAAACCACGTCCCGAATATCAAGGCTGGATTGATACCTTGCATGGCGGTATTCAAGCTGTCTTGATGGATGAAATCTGTGCCTGGGTTATACTTCGTAAACTACAAACCACGGGAGTGACGTCGAAGATGGAAACTCGTTACCGGAAATCGATTGATACTAAGGATTCTCATATAGTACTGCGTGCGTCTATTAAAGAGGTAAAGCGGAACATCGTTATTGTTGAAGCAAAGTTATATAATAAGGATGGAGAAGTCTGTACAGAATCAGTTTGTACTTACTTTACTTTCTCGAAAGAAAAGTCGAAAGATGAAATGCATTTTTCGAAATGCGATGTAGAATCGGAGGAGATATTACCATTAATTTGAAATAAAAACTCAAGTTTTTGTGATAAATGTTTGGTAGTATCAAACAAATACTTTACTTTTGTCGCAGTTAATAGAAGAAATATGAAATATACAGCTACACATCATCATCATCATTTTCCTAACGAATAATCGGTGGGCGTGGATGATATTGTGTATAACTATATAAACGATAACGAAGGCTTACCGAATACGGTAAGCCTTTTTTGTTTTTCAACGCAGATTGTATTTGTAATTAATAAATTAGTAATTAAATAAAGTCATGTTAAGAATCGCAGTACAAGCCAAAGGGCGTCTCTTCGAAGAGACAATGGCACTTTTAGAAGAGTCAGATATCAAGTTAAGCACTACTAAACGTACCTTGTTGGTACAGTCTTCTAACTTTCCTATCGAAGTTCTATTTCTTCGTGATGATGATATTCCGCAGACGGTAGCTACCGGGGTAGCTGATTTGGGAATTGTGGGTGAGAATGAGTTTATGGAAAAGGAGGAAGATGCTGAAATTGTCAAACGTCTCGGATTCAGCAAATGCCGTCTGTCACTGGCTATGCCGAAAGATATTGAATATCCCGGTCTGTCATGGTTTGAAGGCAAGAAGATTGCTACCTCTTATCCGGTGATTCTTCGTAACTTCCTGAAAAAAAATAATGTAAATGCCGAAATACATGTGATAACCGGTTCGGTGGAGGTATCTCCGGGTATTGGATTGGCTGATGCCATTTTTGATATTGTAAGTTCCGGTTCTACTTTGGTCAGCAATCGTTTGAAAGAAGTGGAAGTTGTAATGAAGTCGGAAGCATTGTTGATTGGCAACAAGAACATGAGCGACGAGAAAAAAGAAGTGCTTGAAGAACTGTTGTTCCGTATGAACGCAGTAAAAACAGCCGAAGATAAAAAATATGTATTGATGAATGCTCCCAAAGACAAACTGGAAGAAATCATTGCTGTATTGCCGGGTATGAAGAGTCCTACAGTGATGCCATTGGCACAGGAAGGCTGGTGTTCTGTTCATACAGTACTTGATGAAAAACGTTTTTGGGAAATCATCGGAAAACTGAAAGGACTGGGAGCGGAAGGTATTTTGGTACTGCCGATTGAAAAGATGATTGTATAAATAGATATAGGCATGGATTACACGGATTACACAGATAATGTAGTCACTAATCTTAGATACCGCGTAATCCGTGAAATCCGTGCCTAATAAAATATGAACCATGAAATTGATTAAATATCCCTCAAAAGAGCAATGGACGGAACTTTTGAAACGTCCGGCACTAAATACGGAAAGTTTGTTCGATACTGTTCGTTCTATTATAAATAAGGTAAGGACAGAAGGCGACAAAGCAGTATTGGAATATGAGGCTGTTTTTGATAAAGTGACCTTGTCTGCACTTGCTGTCACTTCTGAAGAAATACAGGTAGCCGAATCATTGGTAAGCGATGAACTGAAAGCTGCCATTTCTTTAGCTAAACAAAATATTGAAACATTCCACTCTTCCCAGCGTTTTGTCGGGAAGAAGGTAGAGACAATGAATGGGGTAACTTGCTGGCAAAAATCTGTAGGAATCGAAAAGGTCGGGTTGTATATTCCGGGTGGAACAGCACCGCTTTTCTCGACTGTATTAATGTTGGCTGTTCCGGCTAAAATTGCAGGATGCAAGGAAATCGTTCTTTGCACTCCTCCCGACAAAAATGGGGATATTCATCCGGCTATCCTTTTTGCCGCGCAACTGGCAGGTGTCAGCAAAATATTCAAGGCTGGTGGGGTGCAAGCGATTGCTGCTATGGCTTATGGAACGGAGAGTGTACCTAAAGTATATAAGATATTTGGTCCCGGCAATCAATATGTGACAGCTGCCAAACAATTGGTGAGCCTGCGTGATGTAGCTATCGATATGCCTGCCGGTCCTTCTGAAGTGGAAGTTCTGGCCGATGCCTCTGCCAATCCGGTTTTTGTGGCAGCAGATCTTTTGTCACAGGCAGAACACGGAATAGATAGTCAGGCTATATTGATTACCACTTCCGAGAAACTTCAAACAGAGGTGATGGCAGAAGTAGAGCGTCAATTAGCAGAACTTCCCCGTCGTGAAATTGCAGCGAAATCACTGGAGAATAGTAAATTGATTTTAGTGAAGGATCTTGATGAAGCATTGGAACTGACTAACGCGTATGCTCCGGAACATCTAATCATAGAAACGGAAAACTATATGGAAGTGGCCGAACGTGTGATAAATGCAGGTTCTGTCTTTTTAGGTTCGTTAACTCCCGAGAGTGCCGGCGACTATGCTTCCGGAACGAATCACACTCTGCCGACCAACGGTTATGCCAAAGCCTATAGCGGTGTAAGTCTGGATAGTTTTATCCGTAAGATTACATTTCAGGAAATTCTCCCGGAAGGAATAAAAGCTATCGGCCCTGCTATAGAAGAAATGGCCGCTAATGAACAGCTGGATGCACATAAAAATGCTGTCACAGTTCGTCTGAAAAGCTTAGCTTAATAATTAATTAATATGAAACGCAGATTTACGCGAATTTTCGCAAAGGAAAATTTAATCTGCGTCTGTCTGCGTTAATCTGCGTTTCAATAAATAATAAATGAAGATGAAAACGTTACAAGAACTAACCCGGCCGAATATCTGGAAATTAAAACCCTATTCTTCGGCACGAGATGAATATAAAGGAGTTACCGCCTCTGTTTTCCTGGATGCGAACGAGAACCCCTACAATACACCTCATAACCGCTATCCGGATCCTATGCAGTGTGAACTGAAGACGCTGTTGTCGAAAATCAAAAAAGTATCCCCCGAGCATATTTTTCTTGGAAACGGTAGCGATGAAGCCATCGACTTGGTTTTTCGTGCATTCTGCGAACCGGGAAAAGATAATGTCGTAGCCATCGATCCTACTTATGGTATGTATCAGGTTTGTGCCGATGTGAACGATGTGGAATATCGGAAAGTATTGCTGGATGATGACTTCCAGTTCTCTGCCGATAAACTGCTGGAGGCTACCGACGAACACACCAAATTGATTTTCCTTTGCTCGCCTAACAACCCGACAGGAAATGATTTGCTCCGTTCCGAAATTGAAAAGGTACTTTGCCAGTTCGAAGGATTAGTGATGCTGGATGAGGCATACAATGATTTTTCCCAAGCTCCGTCTTTCCTCGAAGAGCTGGATAAATATCCCAACCTTGTCGTATTCCAAACATTCTCCAAGGCTTGGGGATGTGCTGCTATCCGTCTGGGAATGGCTTTTGCTTCCAAAGAAATTATAGATATCCTTAGCAAAATCAAATATCCCTATAATGTCAATCAGTTGACTCAACAACAAGCTATTTCTATGTTGCATAAGCACTATGAGATAGAACGTTGGGTGAAAACGTTGAAAGAAGAGCGTGATTATCTGGAAGCGGAATTTGAAAAACTCCCATGTACTATCAAACTGTTTCCTTCTGATGCTAACTTCTTTTTGGCTAAAGTGACAGATGCTGTGAAAATCTACAACTATTTGGTCGGTGAAGGAATCATTGTGCGTAATCGCCATAACATTTCACTTTGTTGCAACTGTTTGCGTGTGACTGTCGGTACCCGTGTAGAAAATAATACCCTATTGGCTGCCCTTAAAAACTATCAAGGATAATTTATGAAGAAGAAAGTATTATTTATCGATAGAGATGGTACGTTGGTAATCGAACCTCCCGTTGATTATCAGCTCGACTCATTGGAAAAACTGGAATTCTATCCGAAGGTATTCCGTAACTTGGTTTTCATCCGTAGTAAACTTGACTTTGAATTTGTGATGGTCACCAATCAGGATGGATTGGGTACATCCTCTTTTCCGGAAGAGACATTTTGGCCTGCTCATAATCTGATGCTTAAAACATTGGCAGGAGAGGGGATTACTTTTGATGAAATTCTGATAGACCGTAGCTTCCCTGAAGACAATGCGCCTACCCGCAAGCCACGTACGGGAATGTTGACGAAGTATTTGAATAGTCCCGATTATGATCTTGCCGGAAGTTTTGTGATAGGTGATCGTCCTACGGATGTGGAACTTGCCAAAAATCTGGGTTGCCGGGCAATTTATTTGCAAGACTCAACCGAAGCTCTGAAAGAAAAAGGATTAGAAGAAGTCTGTGCCCTTGCAACTACTGACTGGGACCGGATAACTGAATTCCTTTTTGCCGGAGAACGGAAGGCGGAAGTACGCCGTACTACAAAAGAAACAGATATTTATGTTGCTTTGAATCTGGATGGAAATGGAACTTGTGACATTTCTACCGGTCTTGGCTTTTTCGATCACATGCTTGAGCAGATTGGAAAACACTCCGGCATGGACTTGACCATCCGTGTAAAAGGAGATTTGGAAGTAGATGAACATCACACGATCGAAGATACCGCTATTGCATTGGGCGAATGTATCTATCAGGCTTTAGGTAGCAAACGAGGGATTGAACGTTATGGCTATGCCTTGCCGATGGATGATTGTCTTTGTCAGGTTTGTCTGGACTTCGGCGGTCGTCCTTGGCTGGTTTGGGATGCTGAATTCAAGCGAGAGAAAATAGGAGAGATGCCAACAGAAATGTTTCTTCATTTCTTTAAATCGTTAAGCGATGCAGCGAAGATGAATTTGAACATCAAAGCCGAAGGACAGAATGAACATCATAAAATAGAAGGAATTTTTAAAGCTCTTGCACGTGCACTAAAGATGGCATTGAAACGTGATATCTATCATTTTGAACTTCCATCCAGTAAAGGGGTTCTGTAATTTTCTAATGATGATACATAGACTTATGCAGAAAAGAATCTTGTTAAGCCTACTTTGGGGAGTAATTTTCTCTATATCTGTTTTTAGTCAGAATTTGAAAGTAGAGAAGATTACTCTTCCCGATAGCGAGTTGACCAATCTGTATAAGATTGATTCCGGGGTATACCGCTCGGAACAACCCTCTAAAGATGATTTTAAAGCTTTGGAAAAGTATGGGATTGGGGAAGTTCTTAATCTACGGAACAGACACAGCGATGATGACGAAGCAAAAGGAACAAGTCTAAAACTTCACCGGGTAAAAACCAAAGCACATTCGATTAGTGAAAAGGAATTGATACAAGCATTGCGCATTATTAAAAATCGTACGGCCCCTATTGTTTTCCATTGTCATCATGGTTCTGATCGCACAGGGGCTGTTTGTGCCTTTTATCGTATCGTTTTTCAAAATGCTTCGAAAGAAGATGCCATCCGTGAGATGACAAAAGGGGGATATGGCTTTCATCGAATCTATAAGAATATTATTAGAAGAATTAAAGAAGCCAATGTGGAGCTAATAAGAGAAGAAGTAATGGCAGGCGGAGAGTTCTAATATTCCCGTCTGTGCCATCACTCTGTCACAACTGTGCCACCGCATTGGCACAACCATGCCATACTGTTGGCACAGTTGTGCCAATGCGGTGGCACAAACATATCGGTAGGCTGCCTTATAGAGCCTCTATTTCTTTAAGCCACATGGCTGAACTAGCATCACTTGGCATTCTCCAATCTCCTCTTGGACTGATAGAAATACTTCCTACTTTGGGGCCATCCGGCAAGCAAGAACGCTTGAATTGTTGATTAAAGAAACGACGGAAGAAGGTAGAGAGCCATTTCTTGATGGTTTCTTCGTCATAGACATCTTTGAATGCAATATTGGCCAGATAGAATATCTTGGATGGGCGGAAACCACAACGTAAAAAATAATAAAGGAAGAAGTCATGCAGCTCATAAGGACCTACCAAATCTTCTGTTTTTTGTTTAATTTCTCCGTTTTCATCTGCAGGAATCAGTTCCGGACTAATAGGAGTGTCTACTATGTCAAGTAAAAACGCTTTTGAATTTTCATCTATGCCGTTTTCCGCTACCCATTGTACCAGGTACTTCACCAGAGTTTTCGGTACACTTGCATTTACTCCGTACATCGACATATGGTCGCCATTGTAGGTTGCCCATCCCAGTGCAAGTTCTGATAAATCTCCTGTACCGATCACCATTCCCCAAGTTTGATTGGCTACGTCCATTAATATTTGTGTACGTTCCCGTGCCTGCGAATTCTCGTATGTAACGTCGTGTACATTTATATCATGGTCTATATCTTTAAAATGCTGGATACAGGCTTCTTTTATACTGATTTTACGAATAGAAATACCTAGCGATTTCATCAGACCAATGGCATTGTGATAAGTACGATCTGTTGTTCCGAAACCCGGCATTGTGATTCCAAGGATATCTTTCCGGGACAATCCCAACTTATCAAAAGTCTTCACGCAAACAAGCAGTGCCAGTGTTGAATCCAATCCACCGGAAATGCCGACTACGGCAGTTTTAGCTCCGGTATGAACCAATCTTTGTGCCAGTCCGGCTATCTGAATGGAGAATACTTCTTCGCAATGCTCGTTCAATTCTGCTCCCTGTGGTACAAAAGGATGAGAGTTGAATTTCCGGGTTAATTCCAGTTCTTTGCTATTAACAAATTCTGTTGCAATAGAAACAGCTTTTTTATCTCCCAGATTTGCCTGATTGGCGGCAAAAGTCGTATTGATTCTACGTTCAGTCCGGATACGTTCAACATCTATTTCACTAATAATAAGTTGTTCTTTCATACTGAAACGTTCACTGCGCGCAAGAAGCGAACCGTTTTCGTAAATCAGTCCGTTACCAGCAAAAACGACATCGGTAGTAGACTCTCCGAAGCCGCATGATGAGAATACATATCCGGCAATACAACGTGCAGATTGCTGGCTAATAAGAGAGCAGAGATAATTGTTTTTTCCGATGCCTTCATTGTCAGCAGACATATTGAAAATAATTTCTGCGCCTTGTAATGCCAATGAAGAGCTGGGAGGTATGGTAGACCAAAGGTCCTCGCATATTTCGATACCAAAAGTCGTATCCGAAGTTTCAAAAAGCAGATTGGCACCTATCGGAACTACTTGTCCGCAAAGCCGTACGTTATTGGTTGTCAGTTGAAGTGCCGAAGTGAACCAGCGCTGTTCATAGAATTCTTTATAATTCGGCAGATAAGTCTTGGCGGCAACCCCCAATACTTTCCCTTTCTGGATCACTACGGCTGCATTGATTACTGTCGAATTGACAATAACAGGCATGCCAACAATAGAAATAATGTCTAATTGACGAGTATTATTAAGGATTTGCATCAGCCCCATTTCTGCCTCTTCAAGCAAAAGCTGCTGTCCAAATAGGTCGCCACAAGTATATCCGGTAATACTCATTTCCGGAAATACGATCATTTGCACTCCTTTGCCTTCGGCTACTGCAATCAAGCTTTCTATCTTCTCTACATTGAATTTGCAGTCAGCCACCTTTATGTGTGGCACAGCTGCAGCTACTTTCACAAATCCGTAGTTCATCTTATACCTTTTTATATATAATGGGTGCAAAAATAGGAAATAGTTTTGAATATTTTTCTTTTCTGTATTGAATCCTCTCAATAAGCTATTTTTATGGGTTATGGTATTTGTTGTTTAAACAATTAATTAAACTATCAAAATGAATGTGAATATCTAATTTATGCTGGAATATATTTTGAATTTGTTTCTTAAAAGGATTATATAGACTTAAATATGTAGCAAAAAGATAGAAGTGGAAATATGGTATAAAAAATGCGACATATTGTTTCTTTTGTTTAAATATAATATATATATTTGTAACCGAAATATGACAACATTGAAAGTACATAAACCTAAAACAGAACAAGTAATATTAGTGTTTAATTTATAACTTAAGAGAGCAGATGGTCAAACATTTAATTCACACAGCAGTAACACGAAAAATCTATTTGGATATTTGGCGTAATATAAAAAATCTGCCAAGTTAGTCTAACTCCTATTGTATTTTATAGAAAATATAATCTACCCCAAATCGATGCAAGATATGTTTGTAACCGATTGGGGGAAGGAGCGTATTATTATTTCATACGCGAAGATAAGTGTATTCCTTATTATAGAAATTTTATAAAAATAAATCAATTATATTAATTTTTAATTCAAGTATCAAAGATGAGAAGATCAATTCTCTTGTTTGTACTCTTCGCTCTGACAAGTATCCCCCTATTGCTTTTTGCACAGGGTGGATATCAGGTAACTGGACATATTATTTCGGCGGAAGATAATCAGCCGATGATTGGTGTGTCTGTTTTGGAGAAGGGTACTTTAAATGGTGTAATTACCGATATTGACGGTAATTACAAAATCATAGTGACGAAATCTCCCGCCACTTTGCAGTTTTCTTATATCGGAATGAAAACGGTAGAAAGGCAGGTTACTGCATCTGCCCGTATTGATCTGACGATGGAAAGTAGTGCGCAGCTGGTGGACGAAGTGGTAGTGGTAGCGTATGGTGTACGTAAGAAAGGAACCATTGCCGGTTCTGTTTCTACGGTAAAAGCTGAAAAAATGGAAAATGTACCAGCACCGAGCTTTGATCAGGCTCTTCAAGGTCAGACACCGGGGTTGATGGTATTATCTAATTCTGGTGAACCTAGCAAGGCTGCTACATTTCAGATTCGTGGTACTAACTCTATTAATTCAGGTACTGCACCTTTATTTATATTAGATGGAGTTCCTATCTCAAATGCGGATTTTAATACAATTAGCCCCAGTGATATTGAAAATATCTCTGTGTTGAAAGATGCCTCTTCTACTTCTATTTATGGTGCTCGTGCGGCTAATGGCGTGGTTGTAATAACTACAAAGCGTGGACGTATGTCAGAAGCTGCTAAAATCACCTTCCGCACACAACTTGGTTTTTCACAGCTGGCTAATGAGGATTGGAATCTGATGAATACTTCCGAGCGAATCCAATATGAAAAAGAACTAGGACTGGATGCGGGCAAAAATTATGATAAGTTGGGTCAGATAGATATTAACTGGCTTGATAAAGTTTATAATAGTAGCGCACCTTTGCAAAATTATGAGTTATCAGTAAGCGGGGCTACTGAAAAAATAAATTATTTTGTTTCCGGTGGATATTACAACCAGGATGGTGTTGCGGTCGGCTCTACTTTTGAGCGTTTTAATTTCCGTGCCAATGTCGAAGCGAAAGCAAATGAATGGTTGAAAATAGGAACGAACTCTATGTTGGCTTATGAAGAAGTAGAACAGAGTGATGACGGTGAATATGCATTGTGGGCTCCTATTTCTGCGGCACATTTTATGATGCCATACTGGGATCCTTATAAGGAAAATGGAAGTCTGGCTTTGCAAGACGATGGCAGTTGGGCAGGTACAGGCGAGAATCCTCTGGCTTGGATGGCAAACAATCCATTAGGCAATAAGAAATATAAAGCAATATCAACTTTTTATGCGGAAATTAATCCGATAGAGGGATTGACAGTGCGCTCGCAATTAGGTGCTGATTATTCACATTCTACTTCCTTTCTTCAATCTTTTCCCAGCTATAAACCTAATAATAATTATGGTGCGGCAAGACGAACTTCAACGGATATGCTGAATCTCATGATTACGAATACGGCAAATTATCGTTTTATGTTGAAAGACTTACATTCGTTTAATTTCATGCTTGGTCAAGAAGGAGTAGATTATCGTTATGAGGCTTTTCATGTGACCTCACGAGGACAGACAAATGATTTCTTAACAAATATCAGTTCCGGAACCACCTCTTCTTCTTGGAGTGATACTAGTACCGCTTACTCATATTTATCTTTTTTCGCTCGTGGTGAATATAATTATGATGATCGTTATTATGCAGACTTTTCAGTTCGTGCAGATGGTTCTTCCCGTTTTGGTAGTAATGAGCGCTGGGGAACTTTTTGGTCAGTAGGTTTAATGTGGAATCTGCGTAAAGAGAAGTTTATGGAGAAATATTCATGGCTGACAAATGCGCAGATTACATTGAGTACAGGTACTTCCGGTAACTCATCTATCAGCGATTACGAGCATTTGGCTCTCGTATCCGGTGGATTGAATTATGGAGGAGATGCAGGTATTGCTCCTGCTCAAATTGGTAATGAGAAATTAGGTTGGGAGAAGTTATGGACAACAAATGTTGGTTTGCACTTAGGCTTCATTAATCGTTTTAATGTAGATCTTGAATTCTATAATAAGAAGACAACTGATATGTTGATGAGTGTGCCGTGTTCTTATTCAGATACAGGTTTTGGTTATCGTTGGGATAATGTCGGCGCGATGATGAATCGTGGTGTCGAATTGGCTGTAAATGCAGATGTACTCCAGATTAAAGATTTTATTTGGAATATCAGTGCTAATGTTTCTTATAATAAGAATAAGATAACAGAACTTTATAATGGGGTAACTGAATATGAAGATGGCACTACTGCACGCAAAATGGTAGTCGGGCATCCTGTAGGAGAATTCTATTTAAATCGTTATGCCGGAGTAAATCCTGCTAATGGTGATGCATTGTGGTATACTAAGGATGGAGAGATTACTACGGAATATAATGAAAATGATAAAGTGATGATGGGTAAAACCTACTTTGCTCCGTGGCAAGGTGGATTTGGTACGACCCTTTCATGGAGAGGGCTTTCATTGAATGCGCAGTTTAGCTGGGTTGCCGATCGTTGGATGGTTAATAATGACCGTTATTTCGAAGAAGGAAACGGACTTTTTAATGGTTATAATCAGTCAAACCGTTTACTTTATGATCGTTGGAAGAAGCCGGGAGATTTGACGGATATTCCACGTCATGGTGTATCCCCACAGATGGATTCACGTTTTCTTGAAGATGCGTCTTTTCTGCGTTTAAAGAATGTGATGATAAGCTATGCTTTCTCACAAAAATGGATGCGTAAAACAAATTTTCTGAATACTGCCCGCGTTTATGTTCAAGGTCAAAACTTATTAACATTTACTAAGTTTACGGGAATGGATCCCGAATCTAGTTCAAATATCTATAAGGCTCAATACCCAATGTCGCGTCAGTTCTCATTTGGATTAGAGTTGTCATTTTAAAAAGATATAACGATGATAAGAAGAATAAAATTATACATAACCTTGGCTGCCATAATATTTTCATCAACGGCTTGCCTTGATAAGTATCCGGAAGATGCTATTCCGCAAGGGGATGCCATTAAAACGGTAGAGGATGTGGACCAAGCTATAATTGGTATTTATGCCGGATTTAAAGCAACTGCTCTTTACAGTGGGTATTTAACTTTGCTTCCGGATATTCAGACGGATCTGGTATATGCCGTTCAGGGATATACAAATGTATATGGCAATATATGGCGTAATGAGATATTGGCGACAAACCCGGAAATAAAAGACATTTATGGTGCTTTGTATACCATTATTGGTCGTTGTAATTTCATACTTGATAACGTTGATCAAGTAGAGGCGAATACTACTGATGATGCCCAATTGGATAAATTAGATAACTACAAAGGAGAAGTTTATTTTGCTCGTGCTTTAGCCTATTCCGAGTTACTAAAGTGTTTTTGTAAAGCATACGAGGGTGATGAACAGGCTGCTAATGAATTGGGGGTAGTTTTGAAGTCCAGCTATGTTAATTCTCAACCATTGAAACGTGCATCTCTGAAGGAATCATATCAGTTTGTATTGGATGATTTGGAAAAGGCTGCTGAATATTTGGCATTAGATGATGATGATAATACTACACTTTACAATACAGGCTATTTTAACATTGGTACAGTTAATTCTCTTTATGCTCGTTTATACTTGTATATGCGGAAGTGGGATAAGGCAGTTGAGTATGCTGGTAAAGTGATAGATAGTAAAAAATACATTCTGGCAGATGCAACGAAGAAGAATTACTCAAATACCTATAATGATTTTCAGTATATGTGGCAGTATGATGATGCTACGGAAATTATATGGAAAGTAAAGTTTGAGGTAACTTCTTATGGTGGAGCACTAGGAAGTGTATTTCTAAATTATGATTATACATCCTATAAACCTGATTATGTACCTGCTCAATGGGTACTTGATTCTTATGCTACAACAGATTTGCGTTATAATGCCTATTTTGCTAATGCTACAACCGGCTATAGTCATGGCCTAACTTGCCCTCTTTTGATCAAATATGCAGGAAACAAGGATTTTATAGCAAAACAAATTTTGTTTGTTACTATGCCTAAACCTTTCCGTTTGGCTGAGCAATACTTAATTCGGGCCGAAGCTTACTGCCAGATGGGAGCAGCTTATTATGGAAAAGCCGGAAAAGATATTTCAACTTTGCGTATAGCTCGTTATTCATCTTATGGTGGTGCTACAAATATCACTAAAGATAATTGGTTGAAAACAATTAGCGAGGAACGTGTGAAAGAACTCTACATGGAAGGATTTCGGCTCAACGATTTAAAACGTTGGCATGAAGGATTTGAGCGTAAGGAACAGAATCTGACTGTATCTCCGGGGAATAAATTGAAAGTTGATAAAGATGATCCATATTTTGTGTGGCCTATTCCACAGCATGAATTGGAAGCTCCGGGAGCTGATATCAAACCAAATGATAGTAATAAATAATGTATAAAGAAAAAAATACGATAATGAAACGATTATTTATAGGAATGGGTGTAGTGATAGCACTTACAGTCGGTTTGTCCGGTTGTGGTGATATGGCTAAAACTACGTATAATGGTCCCGACTATGTAATGTTCGCCGATACGATGTCTCTTTTCCCGGTACAGAATAGTCAGGACTATTTCACTGTACCTGTGGCATCTACCGTGGCTTGTGATTATGATCGTACATTTGCAGTGGAAGTGGACGAAAAAGCAAGTAATGCGATTGAAAAGAAGCATTATGTCATTGAATCAAATACAGTGACCATCAAAGCAGGTGAACGTGCTGCTGATTTGAAAATTCGAGGTATTTATGAGAATATCGGAAAAACAGATTCACTTTCGATTACGTTACGTCTTGTTTCTAATGATGAAACACGTTGGGATATATATGGAACAAAGACGCGTGTGGAAATGATGAAATCTTGTCCGTTTGATCTGAATGTTTTTACAGGGTGGTGTAAGGTGTCTTCATCTTTCTATCAGAATTATATGAATAATATTGACTTCCGTCTGATACAGACTGAAATTGATAAGGAAGAGGAAAATACGATTATCATGCATGACTTCTTCTATAAGGGGTATGATTTAAAATTAAAGTTTGATCCGTCTGATCCTATGGAACCTTTTGTAGAAATGGAAGATCAGGTATTGGGCAGTACTTCCGAAGCTTTTGGCACTATTTACGGAAATGGGAAATTAATGGTAAAACAACCTACAATTTATACTTCCTATTATAATGTCTGTCAGACTTTTGTTTTGCAGTATATCACTGTCTATGTGAAGGATGTAGATACGGTTGGTACCTATATTAATATTCTTGAGTGGATTAGTGACGAAGAAGCAGAGCGTTTGCAAGCAGGTCAGAACTGATCTCTTTTGAGAATTTAAAATATTGATTATATGAAAGATAAAATATATTTTTTGAGATTTGTAGTATTGGCATTTTGTCTTGTCTTTGTGGCATGTTCGGATGACGATGACAAGAAGCAAGGTGATCCGATATTCCCAGAAGTGCAGAAAATATCATGTGCGGTTGGGGAAACAGTAGAGCTTACCTTCAATGCAAATATGAATTGGAAACTGAGTTCGTCTGCTCTTTGGTGTAAGTTCGTTGTTGGTGGTGAACTGATGAATTCTTGTTCCGGTGAGACTGGTGAGCAGACAGTGGCAGTTAGTATAGGAGATGATGCTACTGCTTTGAATAAATCTTATAAAGCGGAAATCTCTTTGTGGATGGGTGCTGATAAAAAGGTTGTTTATGAGATTACTCGCCCATCTACCGGATATGAAGTTTCTTTATTAGATGAAAATGATAATCCTTATACGGAAGATAATCCGGCAACTATTGCTTATAAATCTTCTTCTTTTTATGTACGTGCTAATTTTGACTGGCAATTAGCAGAGTGGCCCGATTGGATTGATGCTGATATAACTTCCGGCGAAGCTGGTGAACAAAGCACTAATAAACTTTATGTAAATATACAGACTGAATATACTAAGAATGCTAATGAAGGTTTTCTTACTTTTGTGAATGAGGCTGGTGACAAGGTGGCTACCGTTCCGGTGAAGTATGAAGGGATACCTGAAGATAAAATAGAATTTTCAACAGATGATAATAAATGGAATTGGTCTTTCACTGTTGATGGACAATTTTATTCTAACTCTGGCGTAAGTGGGGGAGGAAATTTGGAACCCATGCCATTGAATATTAGTATTGTTGCGAAAAATGATAAATATGTGATTGTTTTCGTTGAGGATGATCCTGAATGGGGATGTACGCGCGTACAAACAGAGTATGGTGGTACAACTTGGTTCAATGTGGAAGATGATAAAAAAGGTAATATCCAACTTCATGTGGATGAGAATGTAGGAAAGGAGAGATCTGGTTACCTAATGGCTTTTCCTGTTCTTAAGTATGATATGATTAAAGATGCCTTTGATGATAATGTTTTTTATCTTGAGGAGGGTACAGATAAGCCTTATATGATGAGATCAGATTATGATGATTATATAGTAATGAGGTTGACTCAGGAAGGACAAAAAGTTGAAGGTGGTTTGAGTGTATCTGTTGATGGAACAGGAGAACAATTAGAGGTGTTTTCGTATGCCGATACAGGAGGTGAATTGACAGAAGAACAATTAATAGAGAAATATGGTACTGCTTCAGTATATATGTTATATCTGGAGAATAATCGGTCATATAATCTGATAGTTACTCCTGGTGGATTCACAGGATGGTCTCTCGAAGCCAATACAATGCTGAATGGAGTTGAGACTAAATGGGATGGCGTTGAGGTCACAGGTACTTGGGTTGATTCTGCTGCGGTTTCTATTTATGGAATTGGTGAAAATACAGCAGGTGAGATGGTTGTTACTATTATGGATGGAACTAATGGGAATATAGTTAGTGTATTGATTATCTCCCGTTTTGGTTGAACTTTAAGAAATAAAAATATTTTCAACTTATGAAATATACAGTATTATTCACAAAGATGCTTTTCATTTCATGCCTGCTTATGGCCATGGGAATATCTGTAACCGGATGTTCTGATGATGACGATGAACTGCAATCTGGCTACGGTTACGCTCAATTCAGACTATATAAGAGCGCATCGTACGGAAACGGAGAGTCAGGAAAGACTCGTGCCGGAACCAATGAATTGGAATATTTGCGTGAGGCGCAAAAAATGAAAATTGTTCTTATAAACAATGAAGATGGAACAGAGATTTCGCAAACTGTAGGTTTGGATGCCATTAATGATCAAGACGCAGAATTTGGTATGCGTAGTGAGAAGATGCAAATGTTGGCAGGAGAATATACAGTTGTAGGATTCTATCTTTATAAAATAGAAGGACAAGAATTAGTACCTGTTATTTCTGGTGAACCGGAAAAAGAAACAGTTATTCGGGTAGTTGAGGGTGGCTTGTCTTTACGAGATATCACTGTGAAT
>NZ_JBCGVL010000001.1:0-741574 GCF_047310725.1 Bacteroides sp. 90-K9/2 | reverse complement strand
ACAATGTTCTGATCGGAACTTAACCCGTCTCCCGTAGTAGAACGTGGTAGTGTAAAATTTACTTTAGTGAAGGATATTACCACTACGACCCGTGCTGCTGGTGATGCTGCTTATTTATTGGAAAATGTCAAATATGTGACAATAGAGGTAAAAGATCTGTATTTGACGGGTAAAATAATACCTCCTTTAAAAGAGATTCCTGTTACTTATCAAGAAAAAGGAAAAGAGATTACTACAGCAGATGGTGAGAAAAAAACATATATTTATTCTGTTTCAGTTAGTGATTCTCTGCTTTATTTGAAGGCCGGAACATATAAAATTTCAAAGTATACTTTACTGGATAGAAATAAAAAGTCTATTGAAGTAAATGTGGGTAATATCAAGGAAAACCAGTTTGTAGTGAAGGATAATGAAACAACAGAGGTTGAGGTTCCTGTTTATATGCGAACTAACTCACCAAAGTTGAAAGATTATAAAGCCTTAAAAGCTATCTGGGATGCTTTAGATGGAGAACACTGGAGCTATATCGGTATTTCGCATACTGTTGGATGTAACTGGAATTTTGATAAGGATATGGATCTATGGGGTGATCAACCGGGTGTGGAATTAGATACGGAAGGTCGCGTTGTATCCCTGAATTTAGGTTCATTCGGGCCTAAAGGAGATGTTCCTGATGCAATCGGTGATTTGGAAAAATTACAGGTTCTGACATTTGGTACACATTCGGATCAAGTTGGTGGATATTTGGAAAAAAATCTGAAGGCTTATATGAGTGTCGAAGAGAAAAAGGTTGTTCGTGCTGATTATTATGAAACATTCTTGAGAAAGGACTTGAAAAGAGATTGGAAGAAAATGGGCTTCTCGGAACCTTTATTACAGGTTATAGATAAAGTCAATACAGAGCAGAAACCCAATCTGAGATATCCGGTTCAGTCATCTGGCAGTCAGATTCAAACTCGTTCTGGAATTTCTCTGAAAGATGTTTCTCCTGGAAGATTAACGAATGGTATTCGCAAAATATCAGCATCAATTAGTAAATTAACTAATTTACGTCAATTCTTTATTGCCAATGGTAAATTTGAAGGGTTTGAGGAAGGCACTGACTTGTCTAAACTTGAATCTTTGACGGATGTCGAAATTTATAACTGTCCTTCAATGAAACAGTTTCCGACAGAAATTTGTAATCTACCAAATTTAGAGTTGTTGAATTTGGCTAATAATCCTCAACTCGAGTCAGCTGTATTGTTGGGGGGATTGAAAAAATTAGCTGATGAAAAGAGTCCGGCATCTAAGACCATTCAGATGCTTTATCTGGGTAATAACAATTTGACAGAAATTCCGGTGGAATTTAAAAACCTGAAGAAACTTGGGAAATTGGATTGCAATAACAACAAAATCACCAAAGTATATCCGTTGGGTAAGGATGTGAATCTGGTGCAGTTGACTATGGACTATAATCAGATAACGGAGGTACCGAATGATTTTTGTGGATATGAGGATGTTGAATCTTTCTCATTTGCTCATAATAAGATAACGACGTTTCCTAATATTTTCAATGCTAAATCAGTGTATGTCATGTCTTCAGTAGATTTCTCGTACAATGAAATTACAGGATTTGCAGGGGAAAATGGGACTGGAGATGACGCCTTTAAGGGAATTAATGCATCGACTTTGTCATTAGCTTATAATAAGTTAAAGACTTTCCCAGGCATTTTGTTCAAAACAAATTCTCAGATATCCACATTAGCCTTAGCTGGTAATGGTATTACAGACTTCCCCAAGGGGGCTTTAGATGGAAAGTATACTAATTATTTGCAGAGTTTGGATTTAAGCTATAATAAATTGAAAAAGTTACCGGATGATTTTGATGCGACAAAAGTACCTTACCTTTATGGTATTGATTTAAGTAATAATAGTTTTGAAAAAGTCGCCACAGGTCCGTTAAATGTAGATCACTTGAATGTATACGCATTTAGGAATCAACGTGACGAGCAGGGTAACCGTACTGTCTCTGTCTGGCCGACAGGTATATCTCAATGTCCGAGTTTGCTAGCAGTGTATTTAGGTGGTAACGATTTCCGAAAGGTAGAAGAAAGTCTGACAGGGTTTAGAATAGTTGAAATCAAAGATAATCCGAACCTAATGATTGATGTATCAGCTGCTTGTAATTATATCAAGTCCGGTTATTTATTATTGATTTATGATCGTACACAGGCTATTCGTGGCTGTGATGCTTTGGATTTAGAATGATAAGTTTATGATAATAAAAAGAAATTTGAATATGAAATCGTTATTAAAGATAGCTTTCAGCATTGTTGCCGGTATGTGCATATTCGCTGCTTGCGATGACTCTGACGATAATGCTGTTTCTGGTTTATCAATTGACACCGAAGAAATAACTTTGGGTGCTGAAGGAGGAACTGAAAAAGTAAATGTCGCTGCAGGGACAAAATGGATCGCTAAGGTGGATCAACCTTGGGTACAAGTTATGCCGGCAAATGGGATCGGTTCTGCTGAATGTACAATTGTGGTAGATACAACACTAAGTAACAAAGTGCGACATGCTGCAATTACATTTATGCCGGAAGGTGCTGCTGCTCAGAAATTAGAGGTACACCAGACTGGTTACGGAAAAATGATTGGCATTAGTAAAGAGGAAGTCGAAATTCCGAATATGGAGGCATTGGACAAACGCGTTTTTTATCTATCTGTAACAGCAAATGTTCCCTTCAGGATTCAGTATGAAGAAGAAGCTGAAGAAGGAAATACATTTGCATTGAATGCTGCTGCTAAGACGTGGATTCAGAATGATATCTATGAACAAAATTTGACTGCCGGTGCTCGTCCCCGTACTACTAAGGTTCGTTTTACTTGGAACATGAACACGGATCCCCAAAAGCGAAATATGAAAGTTAAATTCTTACCGCTGAATGAGGAAGATAAGGAGCAAACACAGACTGCAGAATTATTGGTTAAACAGGAAGCTGCTCCTGAAATTAAAGATACTCGCGAGGGAGATTCAATAGCATTGATTATAATTCGTGAAAAGGTACGCAGTATGACATCTTGGGATACAAGTGAAAAACTGGACTATTGGACTGGTATCAAATTATGGGAAAAGAAAGATCCTGAAGTGAAGGCAAAACCTGAATTACTTGGTCGTGTACGTTCTGCAGAATTCCGAATGTTGGCAACTAAAGAAAGTCTTCCGTCAGAAGTCGCCAAATTGACTTATGTAGAGTCATTGACTTTCTATGGTAATGAGAACACCATGTTATTATATGATTTGGAACTAGGTTCTTCAGTATGTAATCTGGAGTACTTGAAGAATTTGACGGTAGCAGCTTACGGTATATCTAAATTGCCGGATGAATTTAAAAATCTAAAATCGTTGGAGACGTTAGATTTGGGCAGTAATAATTTTGAGGAAATACCGGAGGTGTTGACTCCTGAAAACTTCCCTAAGTTAAAATCTTTGGGCTTTACTAATATGCAACGTTATTCTGCTGTTACTAATTTGCAGACAGATACAAGGGAGCATTTAGGATTAGTGATTAATCTGAATAGCAGTTATGATAAAAATACGGCTGCATTTAAGAAATTATTAAAATGGAATAATTTGGAGAGACTCAGTCTGACTGGTAACTTGATTTATGGACAATTACCTGATATGAAAGATGTTCCTTGCTATACTTTGAACGATGTTAGAGAATCCGCCTTGGGCGATACGTTGAAAGTAGCATGGGGAGGAGATAAAGGCTTTGAGGATGTAACAGGAGAGAACGGGATTTTGGCAAAGACTCCAAGAGTATTACCTCATACTAAAGTATTTGCAATTAACCTGAACTTCTTGAGTGGAACTGTGCCTGATTGGATTACCAACCATCCTTATTATTCAAAATGGGATCCTTTTACTTTCATTTATATTCAAGAAGATGGAAGAATAGATAAGACGGGAAAGGTTGTCGGATTTGATTCGGATGCTATTCCTGCAAATTTGGAGAAATATTATCAGTGGTATCCTATGCGTAGACCTGAAAAAGTAGAATAAGTATGAAGAAGATATATTTAATTTTAATGACTGCATTTGCAGTAACATTTGGTGCGTGTACGGACAATGGTCTTGTAGGAGATGTTATACCTGAAGGACCGGAAGCTCCGGTTATTAACTCTCCTGATGGTGCCAATGTAGGTGAGATTATGGTGAAATTTAAACAGGAAGTAACTACTACGCTCGATCAACTTGCTACGCGGGCTATGGGCGGCGTGGCAACTCGTTCTGGTATTTCCTCGATAGATGATGTACTTGATAATATTGGTACTTATAAATTTGAAAGAATCTTTCCGGTGGATAACCGGAAAGAGGAGCTTACCCGTGAATCCGGATTGCATCTTTGGTATGTGATTCATTTTGACAAGGCTGTTGATATAGAGAAAGTTGCTCAGAGCCTGTCAAAGTTGAATGAAGTGGCTAAAATAGAATATAGCCATTGTATCAAAAGAGCTTATGATCCAGCGGATAAACCAACATATCTGACTGCTGATGCGCTTGGAAAGAGAGCAAAGACACGTGCTGTTGCTTCGGATGAAGATTTTACTGATCCTTATTGGGATTTACAATGGGGGTATATCAATGATGGAACGATTCTCGACGGAGTGAAGGCTGATAATAGTGATCTTGTAGCTCAAGCTGTACCGGGAGTAGATGTCGGTTGTAAAGAAGCATGGCAAAAATGTACTGGCGATCCTTCAATTATCGTTGCTGTACTGGATGAAGGTGTAATGTGGGATCATGCTGACTTGCAGGCGAATATGTGGGAAAATCCGGAGGAAACATTTGGTGCGCGGACCGATGCCGATAATAATGGTTATAATGGCGATAAATATGGCTATAACTTTGTGAACGATATGGGATTTATTTCCTATGATGATGTAAATGATACCGGACACGGAACGCATGTAGCTGGAACAATTGCTGCAGTGAATAATAACGGTATCGGTGTTTGTGGTATCGCAGGCGGTGACGGGACTCCTAATAGCGGAGTGAAAATCATGTCATGCCAAGTGTTTGCCGGAGATGCAGGCTCTACTTTGTATCAGGAAGCGAAAGCCATAAAATATGCTGCTGATAATGGTGCAGTAGTGTTGCAGTGTAGTTGGGGATATAATTCAGGATTAGCCAATCCGTTGAATTATTCTCCCGGATATACTGATGATAAACAATGGTTAACTACTTGTCCGCTTGAAAAAGAGGCGTTAGATTATTTTATTCACAATGCAGGTTCTCCCAATGGAGTCATTGATGGTGGTATTGCTGTTTTTGCCGGTGGTAATGAGTACGCTGCAATGCCGGGATATCCAGGGGCTTATTCTGATTATGTTTCTGTAGCTGCCGTCGCTGCTGATGGTACTCCTTCTGCATATACAAACTACGGAGATGCCATTGATATTTCAGCTCCCGGTGGAGATAGTGAATATCACAGAAGTGATTTGGGTAAGATATATTCGACTTTACCTCCATTGGCTGTTGACCGAGATAAACATGAATCGGATGGAGAAAAAGAAGGATACGGATATATGGAAGGTACCTCTATGGCTTGTCCTCATGTTTCAGGTGTTATTGCATTGGGACTTTCATATGCAGCTCAACAACATCGTCATTTCCGTGCAGAAGATTTCCGTGACTTGGTGTATAAATCTGTCAGTGCAAAAATAGAGGACTATTTTATAGGAGAAACAAAAACATTCTGGATGAACTACTCTGCTGCTGGTTCTATGTCGCAGATGCAGATGGAACGGAGCGCATATGTTGGTAAAATGGGTTCCGGGTTAATTAGTGCTGCCGAGTTATTGAATGCTATTGCCGGCGGTGCCGGAGTGGATATGAACACGAAAGTTCCTAATACTTTCGTGTTGGTAAACGGTACTGCTACAGTAAATTATACCCGTTTCTTTGAAAATGGAGAGAGGCTTTCATTTACTGGTAACGTAGCTGATAAAACAGTGGCAACTATGGAAACTACGGATGGTAAAACTTTTGTTATAACAGGCTTAAAAGCTGGTTCGACGAAAGCAACTGTAACAGGAGGAGGAAAAACGAAGGAATTCTATATCACGGTACGTAAAAATAGTAGTTGGATGTAGAAATTAGTAAGTGGATATGATGAAAGTAGTAATGTGGATATATAGTTTGATGTTACTAGCAACCTCTGTGTCAGCAATGGCACAGGGGAGGTTAGCCTCCCGAGCAGAAGTAGATTCGATAATGAACCCGTCCTTATTGGAAGGGGAAAGAGCTTTATGTTTTGACGCAGCAACAATTAATATTGGACGTTTGTCAGAAGATGATAAGCCTGTTACTTCTCGTTTTTATTTCTGCAATGCAAGTAAAGAAACGATTATATTAACAAGAGTTTCCACTTCATGTGGATGTACAACGGCTTCATTTACTCGAAATCCTGTGAAACCAGGAGAAAAAGGGATAATAGAATTGACCTTTAATCCGTTCGAACAGGTCGGGAAGCTGAATAAAAAAGCATTTATTTATACCAATCTTTCAGAGAAATATCCTACTGAAAAAATCACATTGTCCGGGGAAGTAACTCCTACTTCTAATGAGTGGAGGAACTATCCCTATTCAATGGGAAATGTATTGAGATTAAGGCAAACGACTATTCTATTCCATGGACTGCCACGTAGCGCAACTCGCGTTGAACGTTTGGTTTGTGTTAATAGTAGTCGGACTTCTTTACGCCTTTCAGCACTGATAATTCCTCGGTACGCAAAGTTTCGTACCGAACCGGAAATTGTTGAACCGGGTAAAGAGGCAGATATTGTCATAACAATAGATGGTAGATTACTGCCTTCTGTTGTGAAAGATGATTTTACGTTTCCTGTTGTTATAGAGGGAATTGATTCAAAACCTTCGGAACGTACTATTCGTGTGAAAGTTTCCTTACAGAAATGAATAATATAATGAACTAATAAAAAAGAAGAATATGAAAACTCTTTTCAGAATGATAACGCTTTTTACACTTCTATTTTGCATATCCTCTTGTGGGGATGACGATGAATTAGCTCCGGAATCAATGGAAGTGAATTATGCCAATATAGCAGGAACATGGCGTCTTACCGAATGGAACGGTGAGAAAATAGATGAGCCGCGTTATTCTTATATTACGTTTAATCGTAAAGCTGAAGATGGAAAACGTGCATTCATGATGTATACTAATTTAAACAGTGCCGTGTCAGAACGTGTTAGTGGTGCTTTCAATTTAGGTATTAATGATGATTCAAAAGATATTATCAGTGGAACATACGATTATACCTTGAGCACAAATGATGGATGGGAACATATATATGTTATTACCGGCTTGGATGATAAATCAATGATTTGGACTGCTGAAGATGATGCTGAAGAAGTGCGTGTTTACACTCGTTGTGGTGAAGTGCCGGCTGATATTGTAGTTGGAACTCGGGCTGTATCTCACTGATCATTGAATTGTATTATAGAAATCCGGATGATAAACTACATTCAGTTTATCATCCGGATTTTTTTATATCTGCTTTTGTAGCTATGATGATTTATTTAGATAATTTTTTTCATAAATTATTTGTTTATTCTAAAGAAGTATTTATCTTTGCATTAAATTTATACTTGTAATGAATACAACTTTGAAAAGAAGGAAGATATAATGAAACCATACGAACGATTATTAGAGCATAATATCAAGCCTTCCATGCAGCGTATCGCTATCATGGAATATCTGATGGATAATCCGATTCATCCATCAGCTGATGATATATATACTGCACTATCTCCTTCGATGCCGACACTTTCAAAAACTACGGTTTACAATACTCTGAAATTGTTTTCTGAACAAGGAGCGGCCTTGATGCTTACGATTGATGAGAAGAATACGAACTTTGATGCTGACACTTCCGTACACTCTCATTTTTTGTGCAGGCGTTGTGGACACATTTATGATTTGAAATGCCCGGAAGCCATAAAACAAGTGGAGAATGTAGACATGGATGGTCATCAGGTATCAGAAGTTCATTATTATTATAAAGGTATTTGCAAGAATTGCTTAAGTAAAGATAAAGAAACACGTATTGACTAATTAATTTAAAATTGAGAAGAAAATGAAAAAATTTAGATGTACTGTATGCGGTTACGTTCATGAAGGTGACGCAGCTCCTGAAAAATGTCCTTTGTGTAAAGCTCCTGCTAGCAAATTCGTAGAAGTGGTTGAGGTAGAAGGTGGCGCATTGTCTTTTGCTGACGAACACGTTATTGGTGTGGCAAAAGGTTGTGACGAAGAAATGATTAAGGACCTGAACAATCACTTCATGGGAGAATGTACTGAAGTTGGTATGTATTTGGCTATGAGCCGTCAGGCAGACCGTGAAGGTTATCCTGAAGTAGCTGAAGCTTTCAAACGTTACGCTTGGGAAGAAGCTGAACATGCTGCTAAGTTTGCAGAATTGTTGGGCGACTGCGTGTGGGATACTAAAACAAACCTGCAGAAACGCAAAGATGCTGAACAAGGTGCATGCGAAGATAAAAAACGTATCGCAACTCGTGCTAAAGCTTTGAATCTGGATGCTATCCATGACACTGTACATGAAATGTGCAAAGACGAAGCTCGTCACGGTAAAGGTTTTGAAGGATTGTACAACCGTTATTTCGGTGATAAGAAATAATTAAGCCTAATAAACTCTTAAAAGGTCTGTATTCTGCAACGAATACAGACCTTTTTTATTTATATTTGTCTATCAATTTTTAAATACCACAGTTATGAGAAAAGTACAACTATTGTTAGTTTGTTTAATGCTTTCGGCTGCTGCTTTTGCTGCTGATAAAGTGATTAAATTGCCGAAGCCTAATTTAAACCGTACCGGTGTGGTGATGAAGGCATTGTCTGAACGACATTCAACTCGCGAGTATGCTTCTAAATCATTGAGTTTGTCGGATCTGTCTGATTTGTTATGGGCTGCTAATGGGATAAACCGTAAGGAGGCTGGAATGAGAACAGCTCCGTCAGCGTTGAATAAGCAGGATGTGGATGTATATGTAGTGTTACCTGAAGGGAGTTATCTGTATGATGCTAAAAATCACCAGTTGACTCTGGTTGCTGAAGGAGATCATCGTGGAGCAGTAGCCGGTGGACAGGCATTTGTGAAAACAGCTCCGGTGTCTTTGGTGTTAATCAGTGATCTTTCCAGGTTTGGAGATGCGCAGAGTGCACGCAGCCAGTTGATGGGTGCTATGGATTCCGGCATCGTTTCTCAAAATATTTCAATATTCTGTTCCGCTGCTAACATAGCAACAGTGCCACGCGCCTCGATGGACAATGAACAATTGAAGAAGGTTTTGAAATTGAAAGATAGCCAAATGCCAATGATGAATCATCCTGTGGGATACTTCAAATAAGGATTGGCAAGATATATAAAAGAGTGACGGTATCCCGCAAGGATACCGTCACTCTTTTCCTAGTATAGCGTTACTATCCCGACCGGATAGCGTCACTATATTTTCTTCTTTACTTCAAGAGAAATTCATCAATCGCTTTTTTGTAAGTTGCCTTGTCAGCAGCTCCACGGAAAAGCTGTGGATCTCCTTTCATGGGAATGAATACAAACAATGGAATACTTGTTGCATTAAATAAAGCTGCCAGTTCTTTTTGTTTATCTACATTGACTTTGTAGATGACAATTTTTCCGGCATATTCCTTTGCCAATTCTTTCATGATAGGAGCTGTCTGGCGACATGGTCCGCACCAATCTGCATATAGGTCGATGATGGCGGGTTTATTACCTTTATAATTCCACTCCTTTGATTTCTCATAATCGAAGACGTCTTTCAGAAACATTTCTTTGTCCATTACGACGACTTCACCGTTACCTGTTACCTCTTTTTCACCTTGATTAGTTTCCCTACTGTCGTTGAATGCGTATACAATCACGCTTATCATGACGAGGGCTACCATTACTAATACTTTCTTCATTCGTTATTATTATCTTTTTATGTATAATGCTTCTCGATAACCCCTTGTAGTTCGCTACTATGGATTACACCGGAATGTCTCCAGACAGCCTCTCCATTCTTAAACAGTATAAAGGTCGGTACAGCTTGTATGCGATATTTAGTAGCCAGGTCTTCATGCTGGTCAACGTCTATCTTTGCAATACGTGCTTTATCTCCCACAATAAGTTTTAGTTCTTCTAAAACCGGTTTCATTGCTTTGCAAGGTCCACACCATTCTGCAAAGAAATCAACTAAAACGGGCACTGGTGACTGTATTAAATCTTCAAATTTTTCCATAATCTTTTCTTTCTTAGAGTTAAAAAGCAGTCTTTGAAGACCGCAAATAGATTTTCTATTTTATTAATATAACGAGAAAAAGCAGATTTTGTTCATGAAATAGTAATCAGGGAGTCATCATCTTGTAATGTGAAAGAGGGAACTTTGCGTATCTAAAAATAATGGAACTATGAAATTCTTATTTATTGTTCAAGGTGAGGGGAGAGGGCATTTTACACAAGCAATCACCCTCGAAGAAATGTTATTGCGCAATGGGCATGAAGTAGTGGAAGTCTTGGTCGGGAAAAGTTCGACACGTACTTTGCCGGGATTTTTCAATCGGAGTATTCATGCACCGGTGAAGCGATTCATTAGTCCGAACTTTCTGCCTGCAGCAGACAATAAACGGGCGAACCTGACGAAAAGCGTTGCATACAATTTATTAAGATTACCGGAGTATCTTCGTAGCATGTATTATATAAATCAGCGGATCAGGGAGACAGGGGCGGAAGTCGTCATCAACTTCTACGAACTTTTAACCGGACTTACCTATGCACTCTTCCGTCCCTCCGTTCCGTATATTTGTGTTGGACATCAGTATTTGTTTTTACATCGTGATTTCGAGTTTCCGGATAAAAATTCGTGCCAGTTATGGATGCTGCGTTTCTTTACCCGGATGACCGCTCTAAGATCTTCGAAGAAACTGGCTTTGTCTTTTCTGGAAATGGAACAGGATGATATGAATCAAATAGTGACCGTTCCTCCATTGATTCGTCCGGAAGTGACAGCTATCCGTCCGGAAGAGGGTGATTATATTCATGGATATATGGTTAATTCCGGGTTTGCCGATAGCGTAGAGAACTTTCATGCAAAGCATCCGGGACTTCCTTTAACTTTTTTCTGGGATAGATCGGATGCCGAAGAGGTGACACGGATTGACGAAACATTGAGTTTCCATCAAATAGATGATGTGAAGTTTCTTAATGCGATGGCGGGTTGCAAGGCTTATGCCAGTACGGCAGGCTTCGAGTCCATTTGCGAAGCAATGTATCTTGGAAAACCTGTATTAATGGTTCCGGCACATATTGAACAAGACTGCAATGCCTATGATGCAATGAAAGCGGGGGCAGGAATAATCAGTGATTCCTTTGATTTGCAGCCGCTGCTTCGCTTTGCAGGAGAATATACTCCGAACCGTCATTTCGTTTATTGGGTTCGCAGCTGTGAACGTCGGATGATCCGTGAACTGGAGAAACCGGCAGCTTCACATTCAGAAATAACTTCAATACCAACATTCACTAATTATTTACCAATATGAAGCTAAACAGAACGGATTATGTGCTTGAACGCGCATCAGATGGTGGCTATTATGCCTGGTTGACTGTAAATATGCAATGTAATGCTTATGGGGAATCTCCTGAAGAAGCAGTTCAGAATTTACAGAATATAATGAATGAGATGATTGACGAGATGTATATGGTGGAAGAATTTATATAAATTGAGAGTTGAGAATTAAAAATTGAGAAATATGATGCCAGATGGCATAACTTTTATTTCTCAATTTTTAATTCTCAACTCTCAATTTACTCAACAATGCTAAGTTCATTGATGATATGAGAGGCTCCCGCATATTTATCGATGATAAACAAGGTATAGCGGATATCGACGCAAGCGGCTCGTTGCGATGAAGGACGGAAAGCAATGTCGCCTGTTAAGCCTTCAAAGTTGCGGTCGAAAGCAGTTCCTACCAACTGCCCTTTGCTGTTAAATACCGGGCTGCCGGAGTTTCCTCCTGTATTGTCGGTGTTTACGATAAAGCAGACAGGCATTTCACCGTTTTTGCCATAACGTCCATAATCCTGGGAGTTATATAGTTCTTTTAGTTTTTGAGGCACTACGAATTCCCAGTTTCCTTGATCTTCTTTTTCCATCACACCTTTGAGGGTGGTATGAGCGTCATAAACCACACCGTCAGCCGGTTCATAAGAAAGCACCTGGCCGTATGTCAACCGTAAAGTAGAGTTCGCATCCGGATAAATCGGCATTCCTTTTTCCTGTCTCATGTCCATCATGCCTTTCACCCATACTTTATGAGCTGCGTCATAGTTCTGATTGGCTTCTTTCATGGCAATGGCTGTTTTCAGGATTCCGTCGGTAACAGAATATTTGAATAATACCATCCAGTCATATCCTATTTTATATAAACTTGGTTTCTTGATAAACTTCTCAAAGTTTTTAGGATTGCCGAAAATGGAATGTTCGAAACAGGCATCAACGAAGGCGTCAATACTTCCCTTGAAACGGGAATTGATGATTTCGAAGATGTTGATTCGTTGTTCTGCCGGAATGTAGTTGGCATAAGTCTTCAACATTTCTTTGGCTACCATCCGTTCTACGTCCGGGAAGGGGACAGAAGCAAAATACTTATCTCCTTCTTTCTTCAGTTTTAGTTTTGCTTCTTTTATCTGCTCTTTATCTTTCGATTTCAGAGCGGTAACCAATTCTGTCGTGGAAGGAATACGCATAAAATCAAGGGCAGTGACTAATGCTTCATTGATAGCCTGCTGATGATATAGCGCATCGCGTCGGTGAGATACAATAGAGCGAATCTCATCAAAGGCTTTCTGATACGAATCATCTCCCTTTTCACGGCCGCGGGCTAACAGTTCTTCTTGCTGTGCACGTTTGGTATCCAGTACATTGAGGCGTATCAGTCCTTCATTCATGCCGATGGCATTTTTCCAATAATTGGCCGAAGAAGCATATTTGCTTGCATAATGAATACGCACTGCCGGATCTTTCAGCATTTGCTCCATAAGTACTTTCTGACGGGCTCCGCGTACATGCTGGCGCATGAAATTGGTCGTTTGCATCCGTTCTTCCACTTCGTCGGCAATCATATACCGCCAGTTACGTCCGGGGAATCCCATGACAAAGGTGAAATCTCCTTCCTGAACTCCGGCGAGGCTGATCTTCAGATGTTTTTTCACTTGCAGAGGAACGTTGTCTTTAGAATATTCTGCCGGTTTTCCATTCTTGTCCGCGTAAATACGGAAGAGAGAAAAGTCGCCTGTGTGACGAGGCCACATCCAGTTGTCGGTATCAGCTCCGAATTTACCGATGGAAGAAGGAGGAGCCCCTACCATACGAATATCACTGTATACTGTTTTGATGAACAGATAATATTTGTTTCCTCCATAAAAAGCCTTGAGCTCCAACTTTGTTGCAGGAGTTATTTCTATATTCTCCGCTTTGGCAAAACGTTCTGCTACGTTACCAAGATAACTTGGAGATAGATAATTAACACCATCCGGGTCCGGATCTTTTTTCAGTTGCTCGGTGACGTAGTCGGTCACATCGAGAATCCGGTCGATAAAAGTGACGGTTAATCCCGGAGTAGGAAGTTCCGCATCACGGTTCATAGCCCAGAAACCATCTGTCAGATAGTCATGTTCTACATTACTATGTTGTTGGATAGCTCCATAACCACAGTGATGGTTAGTCAGTACCAGTCCTTCGGAAGAGATAACTTCTCCCGTACATCCTCCTCCGAAGTGTACAACAGCGTCTTTTAGAGAAAGACCATTTGCGTTGTATACTTCCTCTATCGGAATTTCGAGACCAAGTTCGCGCATGGCAACGGCGTTCTGTGCTTTCAGATCGGTTAGCATCCACATGCCTTCGTCGGCGTGGATGCTAAGAGTTGCCAGTGAAAATAGGACAAATAGGATTTGTTTTCTCATTTATTCTACGATTGTCATTTCGTTGATCAGGTGTCCGCAGTTTCCTAATTTTTCCAGAATGAACAGGACGTAACGGATATCTAAATTAATACAACGTTGCAGGTTGTTGTCGAAGTTGATGTCACCGCTTAATGATTCCCAGTTGCCATCAAAAGCACAACCGATCAGTTCTCCGTTTTCATTCAGTACCGGGCTACCGGAGTTACCACCGGTGATGTCGTTGGTCGACAGGAAGCAGACTGGCATATCACCATTCGGTAAAGCGTAACGGCCATAATCTTTCTTTTCAATCAGTTCCTTCAGTTTGGCAGGTACAACGAATTCACGGTCTTCCGGATTTTCTTTTTCAAGAATTCCCTTAGTGGTCGTATAGTAATTGTAGTGTACGCCGTCTTTCGGATCATAAGGTTTCACGTTACCATAGGTCAGACGAATGGTAAAGTTTGCATCCGGATAAGAAGGTACAGGCAACTTCATTTCACCCAGACCACGGATATAAGTTTTGTGTAGCAAAGCCAATTCTTTATCCATATCCTTGAGTTGGGAAGCCAGTGTATCCATCAAGTCGTATTTAGACTGGCAGTATTGCAGTGCCAGATCATTGTCAATCGCTTTCACTGAAGGCTTCTTTGTAAACTTCTCGAAGTTTGCCCGGTTGGCAAAAATAGAGTTGTCATACATATCATCAACGAATTTGTTATAATCGCCTTTATATTTTTGCTCAATAACCTTATAAATAGAAGGACGTTGGTTTGCCGGAATCATTTCAGCATATAAGGGGAACAAGGCTTTCGCTACCTTGCGGTCTACTTCATGATCGTAATCTTTGTTATGGATGCTTTCGTAAGTGCTTTCCAAGGCTTTCATGCGTGCTTCGATTACAGAATCGTTTTTCTCAAGCAATGCTTCGCGTGTTTTAGCCAACATAATATTGCCAAATTCGATAGCTCCGAAGAAAGTCTCTCTCAAACAGGTGTACTGATAGTTGAGAGGAGTTGTCTTAGCTACCAGGTCATCAATATTCTTCACTACTGCTGCATATTCAGCATTGTTTTGTGCTTTTGCAAACTCTGCGAATTTGGCTTCTTGTGCAGCTTTTGTTCCCAATACATCATTATCGATGATGGCCTTATTCATGCCGATGGAGTTTTTCCAATAGTTGCTGGAACCTGCATACTTGTTAGCATACTGAATACGGATTTTGTCACTGGCATTCATTACTTCCTTCAGGACAGCCAAACGTGCACCACGAATACGGATACGTGGATCGTTCTCCGATTCCATACGTTCTTTTACTTCTGATACAGTCAGGTAGCGGCTCGTACTTCCGGGGAATCCCATAATCATTGCATAATCTCCTTCTTTCAATCCTTTGATAGAGATAGACAAATGTTTCTTGGTTTTCAGTGGGACGTTGCTCTCGCTGTATTCTGCCGGTTCACCATTTGCATCTGCATAAATACGGAACATGGAAAAGTCGCCGGTATGACGCGGCCACATCCAGTTGTCTGTTTCACCGCCAAACTTACCGATAGAAGAGGGGGGAGCGGCTACCATACGTACATCCGGATATATTTTCTTGTAGAAAAGATAGAATTTATTTCCGGCATAGAACGGAAGAGCTTGCGGAACAATTCCTTTTTTGTCTGCCAGGTCACTTTTAAAATAAAGATCATGCGCCAGCTTTTGAAGGAATATATTGCTGAATGATTCGGATTCGGTGATTTCTTTCGCCGCAATCTTAGCATTGACAATATCCGTAATATCTTCGATACGTTCGATAAATGTAAATTTCAGTCCCGGAGTAGGGAGCTCTTTGTCTCTGGAAGTAGCCCAGAAACCGTCAGTCAGATAATCGTGTTCAACACTACTATGTTGTTGGATGGAAGCGTAGCCACAGTGGTGATTGGTTAGAATCAAACCTTCGGGTGAGATAATTTCTCCGGTACACCCTCCTCCGAATATACCTACAGCATCTTTAAGAGAAATGCCATTCGGATTATATAGGTCTTGTGCTTCCAGTTTTAATCCCTGTTTTTTCATCATGTCTATGGAGTGTTGCTGTTGCATCAGTTGCAATAGCCACATACCCTCATCCGCTCTAACGGAACATACAAAAAGCGCGGTCAGCGCTAATAGATAAAGTCTTAATCTGTTCATTATTAAATGATAAAATTACAATATATGATTGGTTAGTATTCAATTTTTAAATCTCCGTTTTTCAGTGCTTCCATGATATTAGCAGGCGGGCGTTGATTCATTAGTTCGTTTTTCATAAAGTCCATGTAAGGAGCTACATGCTTAAAGAACTGATAATACCCTTTGCATAAGTAATTTAACCCCGGTTCGCCTTCGGCCGTTTGGCTGAAACGATTTTTCGGGCATTCTCCGTTGCAGGCAAACAGGAACTCACATTCCTTGCATTGAGTGGGGAGAGACTGATATTTCATGTTCCCGAAATTGTGCTGACGTTCGCTATGCATCATTTCCACCAGAGTTTTACTGTAAATGTTACCTAATTTATATTCGGGGAATACAAAGTGGTCGCAAGAATAAACATCTCCGTTGAATTCCATCACACCGGCATGACCACAGGTCTTTGCCATTGTGCATATACCGGGTTGTTCGCCCATCCAATTCGCCAAAGTCGAATCGAATATTTGTACGTAGTATTTGCCTACGTCTTCTTTCACCCATTCGTCGAAAAGAGTACAAAGGAAGTTACCCCATTGTTCCGGGGTGATCGAAAAATCAGCAAGAGTTCCGGCTTTATTTTCTGCAAGAGAAGCGAGGTGACGACCGTCTTCATGTGAGAGAATACGTTCAACGATAGGAGCGAACTGGATATACTGGCAACCGATTTCTTTAAAGAAATGGTAAAAGTCTAGTGGGTAGTCGGCATTGAAGTCATTAATGACTGCCATCGCATTCCATTCCACCCCATGTTTTTTCAAAAGATTGATGCCTTGCATCACTTTCACAAAAGAGGGTTTTCCCATTTTGTTTTTACGATACTCGTCATGAAACTCCTGGGGACCATCGATAGAGACTCCTACCAGCCAATTGTTTTCACGGAAGAATTCACACCATTCGTCGGTGAGCATGGTTCCGTTGGTTTGGATGCAGTTGTCGATCGTTCGTCCGCGGGCATACTTCTTTTGTAGTTCCATTGCCTTTTTATAGAAGGAGAGCGGCCGCATCAGCGTTTCTCCTCCGTGCCAGGTGAAAAGCACCTGTGGCATGGTTTGTGAGTTAATGTACTCGTCGATAAACTTTTCCAGAAGTTCATCGCTCATTACGTGTTTCGGATTGTCTTTGTATAGGTTGGCCTTTTCCAAATAATAGCAGTAATCGCATGCTAGATTACATACGGCACCTACAGGCTTTACCATTACATAAAGCGGTTTGGCAAAAGGGGCAAATGTTGATGTTTTCATGACTGCAAAATTAGATAAACTAAATGAAAAAAAGAGCCTTGTACCTATGTTTATAAGGATTATTAAAGAAAAGAGTCTTACAAGATTTAAATATTGATAAAATGTTTCTTTGAATTCTGAATCAGTTGTACCTTTGTACCCAGAATTTAATGAATAGATGAACGTGAATAAAATTTTGCCTTTTTTACTTTTGCTTCCGTTTTTTGCTTCCTGCACCAGTAAGTACAAGATTGAAGGAACCTCTTCAGTGAATAGTCTGGATGGAAAGATGCTGTATCTTAAATCCCTTCGGGATGGAGAGTGGGTGAAGCTGGATTCAGCTGAAGTAGTGCATGGTCTGTTCTCAATGAAAGGGAAAATAGATTCCGTACAGATGGTGACACTTTACATGGATGAAGAAAGCATTATGCCGATTGTGCTGGAAAGTGGGAAGATAACAGTTACCATTAGCAATACGGACCTCAAGGCAGTCGGAACATCTTTAAATAATGCACTGTATGAGTTTATCAGCAAAAGAAACCAATTGGAAGAAAGCATTGGTGAACTGGAGCAGAAGGAAACCCGTATGGTACTGGATGGAGGCGATCTGGATGAAATTCACGGTCAGTTGGTGGTGGAAGGAGACTCACTGATGAAAGCGATGAATCAGTATGTAAAAACGTTCATCTCCGATAATTATGAAAATGTGCTGGGACCCAGTGTGTTTATGATGCTCTGCAGCTCTTTGCCTTATCCGATTATGACTCCGCAAATTGATGATATAATCAAGGATGCTCCTTATTCTTTTAAAGATAATAAGCTGGTTAGAGAATTCCTGTCTAAAGCAAGAGAAAACATGAAGTTGATAGAAGAACATCAACGATTGGAACAAAATGCTTCAACAAATAAGTAATACTTGAGTTTTTTGTGTATTTTTGCACAAAACTCAAGTAAAGTGAAAACGACTACTGTTCCGGTATACGCCGCTTTCTTTTTTATTTTAGTCTTATCGGTTTCTTGTCATAGAGATTCGGAGGCCCCTGATGTGGCATTCCGGAGGATCGAAATGTGCATGGAATCTCTTCCGGATACAGCTCTGTATCTATTAAAGTCAATACCTCATACTGAAAAACTACGTGGAAAGTTGCAGGCGGATTATGCACTTTTATTGACGCAGGCGATGGATCGGAACTATGTGAAGTTTACTTCTGACTCATTGATTGCACTGGCACTGAATTACTATACTGTAGAGCGTGGTGACTCCGCAACACGTGCTAAAGCACAGTATTATTATGGAAGAGTGTTGCGTGAACTGGGCAAAGATGAAGAGGCTTTGACATTCCTGTCTTCGGCAAAAGAAATGTTCGGGAATATTCAATGTTGTAAGATGTTTGCAATGGCTACTGATGAGATAGGGATGATTAACCGGAAAAAGAAATTGTATCAGGAGTCGTTGGAGAATTTTCGGGAGTCATATACAATCTATGAAGAGTTGAAAGATTCTTTGAGTCTTGTCAGAGCCGGGCAAAATATAGGCCGGGCTTATTTGTTTCAGAATAAATGGGATAGCTGTTATTTCTATTATATTAATGCTTTAGCACTAGCCAGGGAAAAGCAATATTCGTCTGAAGTTTCCATTTTACATGAGTTGGGGATACTGTGCCGTTCTATGGGAGAACTGAAAAAGTCAGAACGCTATTTTCTTGCTGCTTATGAAAAAGAAACGGATGAAGAAAGGAAATACGTGGAGTGTATGTCTCTCGGTTATTTGTATATACAGATGGGCGATGTAGAGAACGCCCGGAAATATTTTAAGATGAGTATCAATTCTTCTAAAGAATATACCCGTATTGACGCATATAACAATTTATACTTTCTGGAAAAAGATATTGATAATTTTGAGGAAGCGATTATCTATCATGAAAAAGCGGACTCTATCGTGAATGTATTGGATGAAGTCGATTCGCAGGAGCTGATAACAGAACTGCAAAAGCAGTACGAGAACGAGAAGCTCCGGAATGATAATTTACAACTGAAAGTGGATCGTACGGTTTTTATATTTTGCGGTACGGTTATTTTCCTGATTGTGGCCTTCTATATGTGTTATTACTACTACAAAAGTAAGAATCACAGGAAGAAGATTGCCGAAATCGAATCCCAGATTAGAGATAATGAAGAGGAGATAAAGCGATACCAGCAGGAGATGGAAGAAATTCAGGAGTTGAAAGATCAAGTACTGGAAGAGAACCGCATACTGGAAGAAAATCGAATGAAGGTAGGCGAGTTGAATGGAAAGATTGTTCTTTTGAGTATGCAGAACAAAACCTTATCGGGACTGTTGAAAGAACTGGGAGGAGAATTAACTGTCGGACCCTCTTCTGAACAGTACATATCCGCTTTTCGTCTGCTGCTTGCTATCAAAGAGGGAACATTAAGAGGCAAATTGTCTAATGGAGAACGCTATAAATTGTTTAGCCTGTTTGATTTACTCTATTCTAATTACGTTACCCGGTTGCTTGACAAAACTCCTTTATTGACTAAACATGATCTTGAGATCTGTTGCTTTCTTAAATTTGGACTGACCAATGAAGAACTGGCACGTATTTTTCAGACCTCTTCCGATTCTGTCACTAAAGCAAAAGGGAGGCTGAAAGGTCGATTAGGCATTTCTCCACAAGAAGATTTGAATGTGTTTTTAAGGGACTTTTGATAAATAAAAAATGAATTGTCCGGGTCATTAATAGAACGATAGTCTGTATTTTATTGAAATGTAGGTGTTTACGGAAAATCAGGCGCGCTGATTTTGTCCGGGTGACTTTTTTTGTGTTTTCGGATGCATGCCGTACTTTTGACACAACAAAAACCAAATAGCTATATGAAAAATCCTAATGAATTATCTGCCGCCTCTTCTTTGAGAGGTGACGAATTGCAGTTAATAGAACAAAAAGTCAGCATTGTTGTCGGAATAGCTAATTCTCGCACCAGGTTAAGGATAGGAGTTCTATTAAGTAAATATTCAGAGTATCAGGTGGATTATATATCCTCCGAGAGTGAAATCGGTAAACTGATTGAAGAAGCCGACTTGATTATTGGTGCGGGAATTACCGCTTACGAAGGGGTCTTGCGCCGAAAGCCGGTGATTGTAGTGGGGGATTATGGCTTGGGAGGTCTGGTTACTCCGGATACATTCCGCAAGCATTATAACAATCGGTTTAGAGGGAAGATTAATGGCGTCAGAAATGAATCTTTCCCATTAGAGAATTTAGAAAAGGAAATTTATAAAAGTTTTAATTTGACTTTTCAAGAATTACAAATGATGTCAAACCAAACCATAACCTTGCAAAACATCTAAATATCTGAATTTCTTAATTTAATAGTTTGATGCATAAAACTGGTTAGGAATATGGGGGTGCGTGAGCATCCTCATATTTATATAAATATTATGTACTGATTATCGGTCTTGATCTTCGTTTTTCACCATTCCCTTGTATTGTTCCGGCAGGGCACTTTCAACCGCAGCGTAAGCCTCTGCCATGGTTGCCTTGATATTTTCCATTCCTTTCCCTTTGGGCGGAATCGGTTCATGAATAGTCAGAATCATGCGATGACGGTGTATCCATTTGCCTGTGCGTGGCAGAATTTCGAACGAGCCGTCAATGGTGACGGGTACAACCGCCAGCTGTAAATCATCCGCCAACTGGAAGGCTCCTTTCTTAAAGTATCCCATGTGTCCTGTAAATGTACGCGCTCCTTCAGGAAAGACAACGAGAGAAACCCCATCTTTCAATGAGTCTTTTGCCTGCCGGATTGTTTCCAATACTTTTTTAGGGCCGGATCTGTCTACAAAGATATGTCCTGCACTTTCACAGGCTTTTCCTACAAACGGCAGTTTACGCAGGCTTTTTTTCATCATCCACTTAAAGTTTCTTCCGATGAAGCCATAAATAAGGAAAATATCGAATGAACCCTGATGATTAGGTACGAAAATATAGGAAGTTTTGTCATGCAACTTTTCACGTCCCTCAATCTTCACGGGAATCAACAGAAACAGACAAATTAATTGTGACCAAATCTTCCCCGGATAATATCCCCAGATGTGGGCTCCTCCCAAGAGAGAACCTACAATAGTGACGATTGCCGTGAGGATGGTCAACACTAATAAAATAGGCAAAGCGATGCAAATCTGATAAATATAATACAATATCTTCATAGGGTTGGATTTTTATCCTGCAAATATACATGATTATTGGTAAAAAAGAGGGGCAGATGTGATATAATCTTTTCGATTGTGTTATTTTTGCCTCTTGTTATTAGAGATAGTTACAAAATTATGATACGTATATTGCATACTGCCGACTGGCATCTAGGACAAACCTTTTTTGGTTATGATCGCACGGAAGAACATGAAGTTTTTCTGAATTGGCTGGCAGAAGAAATTCGTCAGAAAGAGATTGATGCATTGATTATAGCCGGAGATGTTTTTGATGTTTCCAACCCTTCCGCTGCATCCCAAAGCATGTATTATCAGTTTATTTATCGGGTGACAGCAGAGAATCCGTATTTGCAGATTGTCATTGTTGCCGGCAACCATGATTCGGCAGCACGCCTGGAAGCTCCTTTGCCTCTGTTGCAAGCTATGCGGACGGAAGTCAGAGGGGTAGTTCGCAAGCTCGAAGGCGGAGAGATCGATTATGACCATCTGACTGTAGAACTGAAGAACCGGCAAGGGGAAGTAGAATTGCTTTGCATGGCAGTTCCTTTTCTGCGTCAGGGAGATTATCCGGCCGTGCAAACGGAAGGTAATCCGTATGCGGAAGGAGTTCGCGAACTTTATGCACAACTTTTGCAAAGATTATGGAAGCGAAGGACGGAGAATCAGGCGATTCTTGCCATCGGTCATTTGCAGGCCACAGGATCGGAGATTGCAGAGAAGGATTATAGCGAGCGTACCGTGATTGGCGGGTTGGAGTGTGTATCTCCGGAAGCTTTTTCCGAACAGATAGCTTATACGGCATTAGGACATATACATAAAGCGCAACGAGTGTCCGGAAGAGAGAATGTGAGATATGCCGGAAGCCCCATTCCGATGTCTTTTGCCGAGAAACATTATCATCATGGAGTCGTGATGGTGACTTTCGACGGAGGCTGTGCGGTGGATATTGAACGGTTGGAATGCCCGAAATTAATACCTTTGGTGAGTGTGCCGAATGGAGAACCCGTTTCACCGGAAGCTATCTTGAAAGCCTTGAAGGAACTACCCGAGACAGAAGCCGTAGCCCCATATCTGGAAGTAAAGGTATTGTTGGAGGAACCGGAACCCATGCTTCGACAGGAGATTGAAGAGGCACTGGCAGATAAAAACTATCGGTTGGCGCGTATTGTTTCTACCTATCACACTGATATCGGAAATACGGTGAAAGAAAATGAAAACTGGAAGAGGGGGTTGCAGGAGATGTCTCCCTTACAGATTGCACAGTCTGCCTTTGAGAAGATTTATCAGGTGGAAATGCCTGTAGAACTGACAGGTTTGTTTGAAGAGGCCTATTTGGCTGCTACCCGTAAAGAGGAGGAGGAAGAAGAATGAAAATACTAGCTATACGATTGAAGAATCTGACCTCGATAGAAGGGACGGTAGAAGTGGATTTTATGGCAGAACCATTATATTCTGCAGGTATCTTTGCCATTTCAGGACCTACCGGTGCAGGTAAGTCTACTTTATTAGATGCATTATGTCTGGCATTGTATGATAAGGCTCCCCGCTTCGCTACTTCAGTGGAAAATGTGAACCTGGCAGATGTGGGAGATAATCAGATTAATCAGTCTGATGTTAGAAATTTGTTGCGCCGGGGGACAAGTGATGGTTATGCGGAAGTCGATTTTTTAGGTATTGACGGACGGCGTTACCGTTCTCGTTGGTCGGTGAGGCGGACAAGAAACAAGATAAACGGTTCTTTGCAGCCACAAACGCTGGAAGTGAAAGAATTGGATACGGAGAAAGAATTTCAAGGTACCAAGAAAGAGTTGTTGATTCAGTTGGTGGAGTTGGTTGGCCTGACGTATGAACAGTTCACCCGTACAGTATTATTGGCACAAAATGATTTTGCTACATTTCTGAAATCAAAAGGGGCGGCGAAAGCAGAATTACTGGAGAAGTTGACAGGAACCGGTGTTTATTCCCGGATTTCTCAAGAGGTTTATGCCCGGAATAAGGCGGCACAAGAAGAGGTGACCTTGATTCAGAATCGAATGAATGTGATCGAACTGATGCCGGAAGAAGAGCTGCTTGCTCTGCAAAAAGAGAAAGAACTATCGACTGAAAAGCGTGCAGTAGGGATTAAACTGCTGGCAGAACAGAATGAACAACTGAATGTGGTTCGTTCATTAAAAATACAGGAAGAACTTTGGAAGAAAAAGCAGCAGGAAGAACAGGAGGAACAGGCCAGAGAGAAAGTACTGCAGAGTGCATTAGCTTCCCAAGAGGAAGGATTGGTGCATTTTAAGGCACAATGGGAGGCCATACAGCCGGACTTGAAGAAAGCGCGTCAATTGGATGTACAGATACAATCACAGCAAAGCAGTTATACACAGTCGCAGCAGATTTTACAGGCGGCTAACAGGCAGGTGGCGGAGCAGGAACAAAAAATGCGGGTGGCTGCGGAACAATTACAAGTGTCTTATTCTTCTCTGAACCGCTTATTAAGCCATGTAGGGATAGAAGAAGCACTGCAACTTGAACAGGTGGAAGAGATTCTACGGCAAGAAGAAAGCAAACTGGCTGCCGCTACAAGTACGAATGAGGAACGTTTATTGCGCTTAAATTCTTTCGGATATCCGTTATTGGCCGAAGAACAGGTGAAGTTGCAAAAAGAGTTGACTCGTCAGCAGAATATCCGGCAATTAACGGAAACGCAGACGAAAGCAAAGACGGAAATAGAAAGACTAGAGAAAGAAGTGGCCGATTGTCTGAAACAATTGACGGAGCAAGAAACCGCATTGAAAGTTACTCAACGTCTTTACGAAAATGCACGTATGGCAGTGGGAAAAGATGTAAAAGCATTGCGCCGACAATTACAGCAAGGGGAGGCTTGTCCGGTTTGCGGAAGCACAGCGCATCCTTATCATCAGGGGCAGGAGGTGGTAGATACTCTTTTCCGGAGTATAGAGCAGGAGTATAATGCAGCAGCAGCCAACTGTCAGCAGATGAATAACCGGAGCATTGCCCTGCAACGTGATTTGGCACATCAAAAAACGGTGGACGGACAAATCGGAGAACAGTTGGCAACATTATATAAAGCAGGGATTGAAGCCGGAAACGAAGAGCAGATACAACACCGTTTGGCGGAACTGTCAGAACGTATTTTGGAATATCGCAATCTTTACGCAGAATGGCAGCGCGGCGATGAAGAAATTAAAAAGATGCGTGCACATTGTGAAGCCCTCCGTGAGAATGTTTCTCTCTGTCGTTTGGCTATGCAGAAAGTATCGTCAGCCAAAGAACAGCTGGTAATTTTACAGAATGCTGCTTCGGCCGAGCTAAAGAGATTTGAAGTGATAGAAAAAGCGCTGAATGTGCTTCGTCAGGAACGTTCGCAGCTATTGAAAGGAAAAAGTGCGGATGAAGCGGAAGCTGTCGTAGCAAAAAGAGAGAAAGAGCTGAATCTCGCTTTGGAGAAAGCGCGTAAAGAAGTAGAGGCGGTACACAACCGGCTCTCCGGTTTGCAAGGAGAGATGAAGCAAATTGCACTGGCTATAGGAGAGTTGCAGGAACAGTATAAAAAGATAGAGTCTCCCGAACTGCTTCCCGAAATAATAAAGAAGCAACAAGAAGAAAATATGAATGTCGAACGTGCCCTTTCTACCATGGAAGCCCGCCTGCTACAACAAGCAAAGAATAAACTGACTGTGGAACAGATTGCGAAGGAACTGGCAGAGAAACAGACGGTTGCCGAACGTTGGGCAAAATTGAATAAACTGATTGGCAGTGCGGATGGGGCGAAATTTAAAGTGATTGCTCAAAGTTACACTTTGAATTTGCTGCTGCTTCATGCCAATAAACATTTATCTTATCTCTCTAAACGTTATAAGCTACAACAGGTGCCCGATACGTTGGCACTTCAGGTAATAGATTGCGATATGTGTGATGAAATACGGACTGTATACTCTCTTTCAGGAGGTGAATCGTTCCTGATTTCTTTGGCACTAGCTTTAGGTTTGTCTTCCTTGTCAAGTAATAATCTGAAAGTTGAATCTCTTTTTATTGACGAAGGTTTCGGCTCTTTGGATGCGGAAAGTTTGCGTACAGCCATGGAAGCATTGGAGCAATTACAGATGCAGGGACGGAAAATAGGAGTCATCTCTCATGTGCAGGAGATGAGTGAACGGATTTCTGTTCAGGTGCAGGTACATAAAAAAGTGAATGGAAAAAGTGTGCTTACCGTGGTGGGGTAAGCACACTCCTTAGCCTACTGTATATGAATTATTCAGCTTAGATTCTTTTACATTAATTCGTTCAGTTCGCTTAAATTCTTCTTGATTTCGTGGATACGATTTAAGAACTTCTTGCGGTAAATCCATAAGATCAGGCCTAGTCCTCCGCCCCATAACAGGATGAAGAAAACTATCATACCCATTCCATATTGCCACACTTGCCAGTAGATAAATGAAAGTATAGCCAGGACTAGGAGGAAGGTAATAGCAATCAATCGTTCCCTGATGGTCCATCGATGGATACGGTTCACGCGGCTGATTACTTCTACCAAAGGCATCTCGTCTATTTGTGTCCGTTGGAGGAAACGGGTGGTGACGATATCCCAGCAAAGAGCAGGAATCCATGCGAAAATGATAATGATATAGATCGGGTTCAATCTGTTGTGCAACAGTACCTCCGCTAAAAATAAGATCAGTATCGGCAGAGAAATCAGGATAAGCTTGATGTTCAGGCTGGCAATGGCGTGGATACCTTTGTCCGCATGCCTTATCAGCTTTTCAAGCTCTTCTTCTTTAATGAACTTTTTGTCTTTCAAGTGTTCATCCAGGGCATTCCAAGATTTTTTCAGTTCTTCCAGTTCCATATATCTTATTCCTCCTTTTTCATTCTTTTAAGTTTGTCTTTGATACGACTTAGTTTGGTCGCTACATTGGTAACCGTCAGTCCGGTGATTTCTGCTATTTCCTCGTAACTTTTGTCTTCGAGATAAAGCAGGATAATTGATTTGTCGAGCTGTCCCAGTTGGTTGATCATCTGATAGAGCTGTTTCAGCATTTCGTTGATCGGGTCGTGTGCTTCTATGGCCCAGTCGGTATCTTTGGTGAGGCTGACTATTTCCGGCACATTCTTTTCTTTACGATAGAAGCTGATACAAGTGTTGAGGGCAATACGGTAAATCCAGGTGGAAACCTTACATTCTTTTCTGAATTTGGGATAGGCTTTCCAAAGGTTTAATACCACATCCTGATACAGATCATTGAGAGGAGCATTGGGATTGGCATACAGATAGCATACCTTATAGATCACTCGTTCATATTCGCGGATCACCGACAAAAACTCTTGCTCAATAGGGGCGCTGACCTCTGTTGTTTGTTCTCTCATGGAGTCTATGATTACTTTTCTGGTTAGTTAGTCGTGAGAAAAGGAGAAAAATCACAGGAGAATAAGGACTATTGAAGATTGGCTGCCAGAAACTTACACATTTCTTCGATGCTTTTTCCCCGGCGGCGGGCATAATCTTCGAGTTGGTCTTGTCCAATCTTTCCGACGGAGAAGTATTCGGAAGCAGGATGCGCGAACATAAGTCCGCAAACAGAAGCGTGCGGGTACATAGCTCCGTTTTCGGTTAGTGAAATGCCTATCTGCTTCATATCCAATAGTTCATCCAACAGGAAGTTGACAGATTGATCCGGTAAGGACGGGTAGCCGACAGCAGGTCGGATGCCTTGATATTTCTCGACCAGTAAATCCGCTATGCCTAAATTCTCGTCTTTGGCATATCCCCATGCTTCTTTGCGTACATATTCATGCATCTTTTCTGTTGCTGCTTCTGCCAGTCGGTCGGAGAGAGTTTGGACAAGCAGGTGTTTATAAGGATCCTGTTCGTACAATCCTTCCATGTCCGCATCAATGGAAGAAGCAAAAGCACCGATGGTATCCGGGATGCCGGAAGAAATCGGACGGATAAAGTCGCTTAGACAAAGAAAAGGACTACCATCTCTTTTCGGCGTTTGTTGGCGCAGTAAAGGAAAGGTGATGAACCGGTCTTTTTCTTTCTCAATAATCAGGTTATCCCCGTCAGAGTTTGCCTTGCAAAGCTTGAAGATGGTCTTTACTTCATAATCCCGGTCAAGCAGATCGAGCATCCGATTGGCTTCTTTGAATAGCTGCATTGCTTCGGAAGCTTTATTACGCTCTTCTTCCGGGAAAGTTGTCAGCCACGAAGCACGGCAGGCATCACATCCGTGAATGTTGGCGATGGCTGCAAAACGCGGTTGGAAACCCCATGCGTGGAAAAAGTAAATCCAGTTGATGTAGGGAGTGACTGTATGTATTTTATAAGATAAAATCATAAATTATGCAATTAAATAGGAGTTTAATGGCGGTAACGTAGTGCCAGGCAAGATTTCCTTCAGGATATTGATGTTCTTAGGCACGGATTACACGGATTACGCTGTTGTTTTATATAGTCATATTTCTAAAAACCGTGAAATAAATCCGTGTAATCCGTGCCTGAAATATTATTTATCGCTCAAAGAACAATTCCTGTCCGCGATAAGTCTCGTCTATTTCTCCGTTGTTATATAACAGATGTCCGTTTACAAATGTTTTCTCTACTTTCCAGTCGAATGTGTGTCCCTCTAATGGACTCCATTTGCATTTGCTTAGAATACAATCGGTTGTTACCGTCCATTCGCTTCCGGGACGGACTAATACCAAGTCAGCCTGATAGCCTTTGCGAATGAATCCTCTGTTTGGTATCTCATACATCTGCGCAGGAGCATGAGCCATCTTTTCTACTACTTTTTCGATAGTAAACACTCCTTTTTCTGTCAACTCCAACATACTGACGAGTGAGAACTGAATCATCGGCATTCCGGACATTGCTTTTAAGGCACCGCCTTCTTTTTCGCTAAGTAAGTGTGGGGCATGATCTGTGGCAATGGCATCAATCAAACCGCTATTGACAGCCTCTTGCAAAGCTTTCCGGTCTTGCGCTGTCTTAATGGCAGGGTTGCATTTGATGCGGGCACCCAGTGTCTGATAGTCCTCTTCCGTAAAGAGCAGATGAGAAACACAGGCTTCTGCCGTGATCTTTTTTTGTACCAAAGGTACATTAGAAAACAGGCTCAACTCTTTAGCTGTGGAAATATGCATGATGTGCAGGCGGGCGTTTGTCTCACGTGCCAACTGCACTGCCAGTTCGGATGAACGATAGCAAGCTTCTTCCGAACGAAGGAGCGGATGAAGAGCCAAAGGTACATCGTCTCCGTATTCTTTCTTATATTTATCCGTATTTTCTTTGATAATTCCCTGATCTTCGCAATGAGCAGCGATGAGCAGATCAGTTCCACCGAATATATTACGCAGACTGGCCATCCGGTCTACCAGCATATTGCCGGTGCTTGACCCCATAAATAGCTTCACTCCACAAACCCGGTGTTTATCCAGTTGTGCAAACTGGGTATAGTTATTATTCGTTGCTCCGAAATAGCAGGAATAGTTGACAGCCGACTTTTCACCCAACAGAATAAATTTTTCTTCCAAAGCCTCCAATGTAGTAGTTTGCGGATTGGTATTGGGCATATCCATGATAGAGGTGACACCTCCTGCTGCCGCAGCACGACTTTCTGTGGTGATATCTGCCTTATGAGTCAGTCCGGGATCGCGAAAATGCACATGTTCGTCGATGGCACCCGGCAAAAGATAACATCCGGTTGCGTCTATTATCTCGTCACAGGGGGCAGTTGCGTTTTCTTCACCGACCCATATTTCGGCTATCTTTTCATTCTCGATTACTACTGAACCCAGAACTTTTCTTCCTTCGTTGACAATAACGGCATTTTGAATCAGTGTACGTTTCATTTCTTTTGTGGGAATTTATGGAACCAACTATTTACTTTTAATTTTATCACACCAAATATGGCTTCTCCAAAGATGCTGCTATTCATTTTAGAAGTCCCTAATTCACGATTAATGAAGATAACGGGAACTTCGATGATTTTGAAACCACACTTGGATGCAGTGAATTTCATTTCAATCTGAAAGGCATATCCTTTAAAACGAATATGATCTAAATCGATCGTTTCCAATACCTGACGGCGGTAGCAAACAAATCCGGCAGTGGTGTCATGTACAGGTATTCCGGTGATAAACCGCACATATTTAGAGGCGAAGTATGACATCAATACCCGTCCCATCGGCCAATTCACTACATTCACTCCACTGACATAACGGGAACCGATAGATACATCTCCTCCTTGTTCCGAACAAGCCTGATACAAACGGGGTAAATCATTCGGATTATGACTGAAGTCTGCATCCATTTCAAAAATATACTCGTATGCGTGCTCCAGTGCCCATTTAAATCCGGTAATGTAGGCAGTGCCCAGTCCCAGTTTTCCTTTACGTTCAATCATAAAAAGCCGTTCGGGAAATTCTTGTTGCAGTTTTCTTACGATGGCTGCCGTCCCGTCCGGAGAGCCGTCTTCTATGACCAGAATATGGAATACTTGGGGAAGGCCGAAAACGGCACGGATGATATTTTCTATGTTCTCCCGTTCATTATAGGTGGGGATAATTACAATGCTATCCGATGTCTGCATATAGATACTATAAAATTTAGAAACAAAAGTAGTTCTTTTCCTTTAGTTATAGCTGAACTAAGGAAAATTTAACGTGTTTCATACCCCCATTCGGAATAAGACGGCATGTTGTCGGAACTAAGCCCGCACCTCGCTTGGGGTAAGCCCACGCCTTAGCAGTGCTCATCCCACGGCTCACGGATGTTTAGCCCACGGTTTAACAGCACTCGCCCCACATCTAAGTAATGTCCGGCAGATACCTTATTATAATACTTCTGTTCTTTGGGTGTATACTCCCAATCTTTTTTGTAATTTTGCGGGGAAATTTTATAGGTATGACAATAACTGAGTTGCAACAACAATATGCTGCCCACCCCAATATGGCAGTAATGAAGCGCTTGTTGAAGGACACTTCCGTTCAGACTGTTTTTTGCGGAGGACTGTGTGCATCCGCCGCTTCTCTTTTTTCTTCTGTACTGGTGCAAGAGGGTGGTTGCCCGTTTGTATTTATTTTAGGTGATCTTGAAGAAGCCGGATATTTCTATCACGACTTGACGCAGATATTAGGTACGGAAAGAGTCTTGTTCTTTCCATCTTCATTCCGTCGCTCCATCAAGTATGGACAAAAAGATGCGGCCAATGAGATTTTGCGCACAGAAGTACTTAGCCGCTTGCAAAAGGGGGAAGAGGGATTATGTATCGTTACGTATCCGGATGCATTGGCGGAGAAAGTGGTGTCGCGCAAGGAATTGAGTAATAAAACGCTGAAGCTGAATGTAGGAGAGAAAGTGGATACCACTTTCATCACCGATGTGTTGCATAGTTATGGTTTTGAATATGTAGACTACGTATATGAACCGGGACAATATGCTGTTCGCGGTAGTATTATCGACGTTTTCTCTTTTGCTTCGGAATATCCTTATCGTATTGATTTCTTTGGTGATGAAGTGGAAAGTGTCCGTACCTTTGAGGTGGAATCCCAATTATCCCGTGAGAAGAAAGATGGAGTGTCTATTGTTCCCGATTTGGCGGTGACAGGTGACGTAACGACTTCTTTTCTGGATTTCATCCCGAAAGAGACTACCTTGGCGATGCGCGATTTTCTTTGGTTGCGCGAGCGAATCCAGGTAGTACACGATGAGGCGCTGACGCCACAGGCAATAGCCGTTCAGGAGGCCGAAGAGAATGGTGGCATTACATTGGAAGGGAAATTGATAGACGGCAGTGAGTTTACTGTACGGGCACTCGATTTCCGCCGGTTGGAATTTGGTAATAAACCGACCGGAACGCCCAATGCCAGCGTTACTTTCAATACATCTGCCCAGCCTATCTTTCATAAGAATTTCGATCTGGTAGCTTCTTCTTTCAAGGATTATCTGGAAAAAGGCTATTCGCTTTATATCTGTAGTGACAGCATGAAGCAAACAGATCGTATCAAAGCGATTTTTGAAGATCGAGGTGATAAGATTAATTTTACTCCCGTAGAACGTACTATTCACGAAGGTTTTGTAGATAACACACTGCAGCTCTGTATCTTCACAGACCATCAGTTGTTTGATCGTTTCCATAAATATAATCTGAAAAGTGATAAAGCCCGTTCGGGAAAAGTGGCACTATCCTTGAAAGAACTGAATCAGTTTACTCCGGGAGACTATGTGGTGCATACGGATCATGGTATCGGACGTTTTTCCGGCTTGGTACGTATTCCGAATGGTGATACTACGCAAGAGGTTTTGAAACTGGTGTTTCAAAATGAAGATGTGGTGTTCGTTTCTATTCATTCCCTGCATAAGGTTTCCAAATATAAAGGTAAAGAAGGAGAGGCTCCCCGCCTTAACAAATTAGGTACAGGTGCATGGGAGAAACTGAAAGAACGTACGAAGAGTAAAATCAAGGATATTGCCCGCGATTTGATTAAATTGTATTCGCAGCGTCGTCAGGAAAAAGGTTTCTCTTATAGTCCCGATAGTTTTTTGCAGCGTGAGTTGGAAGCATCCTTTATTTATGAAGATACACCGGATCAGAGCAAGGCGACGATTGATGTCAAGGCGGATATGGAAAGTGACCGTCCGATGGATCGTCTGGTCTGCGGAGATGTAGGATTTGGAAAAACCGAGGTAGCGGTCCGTGCGGCTTTCAAAGCCGTTGCCGATAATAAACAAGTGGCCGTTTTGGTTCCGACAACAGTGCTTGCTTACCAGCATTTTCAGACTTTCCGTGAGCGTCTGAAAGGGTTACCGTGCCGGGTGGAGTATTTAAGCCGCGCACGTACTGCCGCACAGACCAAAGCTGTATTGAAGGGATTGAAAGAGGGAGATGTCGGTATTCTGATAGGTACCCATCGTATCTTGGGAAAAGATGTCCAGTTTAAAGACTTGGGATTGTTGATTGTGGACGAAGAGCAGAAATTTGGAGTCTCTGTCAAAGAAAAGCTGCGTCAGTTGAAAGTAAATGTGGATACACTGACGATGACTGCTACTCCAATTCCCCGTACCCTTCAATTTTCATTGATGGGTGCACGCGACTTGAGTGTGATTTCTACTCCGCCACCCAACCGCTATCCGATTCAGACCGAAGTGCATACTTTTAATGAAGAAGTGATAACGGATGCCATCAATTTTGAGATGAGCCGCAACGGTCAAGTCTTCTTTGTCAATAACCGGATTGCGAACTTGCCGGAATTGAAAGCGATGATCGAACGTCATATCCCGGATTGCCGTGTAGCAATTGGACATGGACAGATGGAACCGACAGAGCTGGAGAAGATTATTCTGGATTTTGTCAACTACGACTATGATGTACTCTTGGCAACTACAATCATCGAAAGTGGTATTGATATTCCGAATGCCAACACTATCATTATCAATCAGGCGCAAAACTTTGGATTGAGTGATCTCCATCAGATGCGTGGACGGGTAGGACGTAGCAACAAGAAAGCTTTTTGTTATCTGCTGGCTCCTCCGTTGGGTAGTTTGACAGCCGAAGGAAGGCGACGTCTTCAAGCGATTGAAAACTTTAGTGATTTGGGAAGTGGTATTCATATTGCCATGCAGGATTTGGATATTCGTGGAGCCGGAAATCTACTTGGAGCCGAACAAAGCGGATTTGTTGCCGATTTGGGATATGAGACATATCAGAAAATTCTGACCGAAGCTGTCCATGAGTTGAAGACAGATGAGTTTGCAGAACTGTATGCGGATGAAATCAAAGGCGAAGGACAAATTAGTGGAGAAGAGTTTGTAGACGAGTGTCAGGTAGAAAGCGACCTCGAACTATTATTACCCGCCAACTACGTAACTGGCAGCAGCGAACGCATGTTGCTATATCGTGAACTGGATGGGCTGACATTGGACAAAGATGTGGAAGCTTTCCGTGCTCGTCTGGAAGACCGCTTCGGACCGGTTCCCCGGGAAACGGAAGAACTACTCCGTATTGTGCCTCTACGCCGTCTTGCAGCCCGTTTGGGTGCAGAGAAAATCTTCCTGAAAGGTGGGCGGATGACCTTGTTCTTTGTTTCCAATCCGGATAGTCCGTTCTATCAAAGTAAGGCTTTTGGTAAAGTGATAGACTATATGATGAAATATACCCGTCGTTGTGATTTGCGTGAACAGAACGGCAGACGGAGTATGCTGATTAAGGATGTTACTAATGTGGAAACGGCAGTCAGTGTGTTGCAGGAGATTGTGGCTTTGCCGGTAAAGGAAGCATAAATGAGTTGAAGATGCTATTATTGGCAACAACTCATCACTATGTAGCTTTTATTTCTTTCTCTTACCTATATTATTTTTTCGATTGCCTAATGAGTTTTCGTTTGACTTAAGTTGAACTAACGCCCGACAATAATTGAACTATCGTTTGACTATAGTCAAACGAAAACTTACTAGGTAATCAAATATATATCAATTGGAGAGCGCTAACTTAAAAGTAGCCAATAGAATCACAAGTTATAATTGATTCATAATCATGCCTTATGCTTGATTTATAATTTATTTCATTCTATCTTTTTCCTTTCCCTCTTTCCATGTCCTTTCCTTTTCCGTATAACTTGTCTATCAAATCTGAACGTCCGATACGTCTCAACTCATTGATGATGTTTTTTCGTTCTTCCGGTTTATACCAGAAAAAGAACTGGCGTTGTGCAAGTTTCTCCCGTTGGGTTTTGGCACTGAAGATCGGTTCTAGCGTGTATGGATGGAATCCACTATACCAGGCTTCGGTAGCCACTGTCATCGGAGTAGGAGTGAAGTCCTGTACTTGTTCCAGGTGGAAGTCCAGACGTTTAGTGATAACGGCAAGCTCCGCCATATCTTCTTCGTTGCATCCGGGATGCGAAGAGATAAAATACGGAATCAGTTGCTGACGCAGATTCTCTTCCCGGTTGATACGGTCGAATATCTTCTTGAATGTTTCAAATTGCTCAAAAGAAGGTTTGCGCATTACGGATAATACCCGGTCACTGGTGTGTTCCGGAGCTACTTTTAACCGGCCACTCACATGATTGACTATTAATTCGCGGGTATACTCGGCAGTGCTACGGTTGATAGCTTCATCTTTGCTTTGATGAAGTAACAGATCATAGCGTACACCGCTACCGATAAACGATTTTTTGATTCCGGGCAAGGCATCCACAGCATGGTAAATATCCAGTAGAGGGCGGTGATCGGTATTTAGATTCGGACAAACTTTCGGGTGAATACATGACGGTCGTTTGCATTTCTTGCAAATAGCTTCCTCTTTCCCTTTCATCTGATACATATTAGCGGAAGGACCTCCCAAATCACTTAAATATCCTTTGAAATCGGGTAACTGAATAACCTCTTTTACCTCTTTCAGTATAGACTCTTTGCTTCGGCTGACAATAAACTTTCCCTGATGGGCGGAAATGGTGCAGAATGCACAGCCACCAAAACATCCTCGGTGAATGTTGATGGAAAATTTAATCATATCGTATGCCGGAATCCGTTTCCCTTTGTATTTTGGATGAGGCAGGCGGGTATATGGTAGATCAAACGAATGATCGAGGTCTTTCTGGCTCAGCGGAGGATAGGGAGGATTGACAACTACTATCTTATTTCCTACTGCTTGTGTGATTCGTGAAGCCGAATATTTATTGGATTCTTCTTCGATATGTCGGAAATTACTAGCCTGTTTCTTTTTATCTGCCAGACATTCTTCGTGTGAATAAAGTTGAAGGTCATCTTCCGCAGATGTCCATTCTGTTGCACGACAAAGATAGGCTGTTTGGGGTACAGAACCGATAATTGTTCTGAATTTGCTGCTCGTCAGTACAGGTTCTTCAGCGGTGAGCAGACTTTTCATATTCTTCACCAGGTCTGCAAGAGGCTTTTCCCCCATTCCGTAAATGAGCAGATCTGCCCCGCTGTCGCACAAAATACTCTTTTGCACTTTGTCCTGCCAATAATCGTAATGGCTCAACCGTCTTAAACTGGCTTCGATTCCTCCGATGACTACCGGAACATCCGGAAAGAGTTTCTTTAGTATCTGGCTATAAACCGTGGAAGGATATTCCGGACGCATATCCGGTCGGCCGTCCGGAGTATAGGCGTCTTCGCTGCGTAGTCGTTTGTTGGCGGTATATTTATTAACCATCGAGTCCATGCATCCGCCGGAGATACCGAAGAATAGCCGTGGACGTCCCAACTTCCTGAAGTCACGCAGGTCGTCACGCCAGTTAGGTTGGGGAACGATGGCTATTTTCAAACCTTCCGCTTCGAGAATGCGTCCGATAACGGCAGCACCAAAAGAAGGATGATCCACATATGCATCAGCACTGAATAGAATGACATCCAATTCATTCCATCCTCGAAGTTCTACTTCTTTCTTAGTAGTGGGTAACCAGTCGGTCAATCGATATTCTTTCATGCCGCAAAGATACGGATAATAAAAAAACATCCCAATGATTTTTTTATTCATTGAGATGTTTCACTTCGTTCATTAGGATGTTTTCTTTCAATTATTAGGATATTTTTTTAACTTCCCGTTGATTGTGAACTGTAATGTCATTTGTTCACCGTCATAGATTTCACGGAAACCAATACCTTGCTCGGACAGATATTCCTTTAGATCCTGAAACGCATCGGCATGGTTCATGATAATCTCTATCGTTTCACCCGGAGAGGCAGTGCACATCGCTTTTATTGCAGGAATCAGCGGACTGTATGCTGTTATTCCGCAGGTATCTACCGTAATCATTATTCCTCCTCTTCTTCCGCTTCCGGACTGGAGAGCCAGGTAAGATAGAGCTTGATGAGCTGTTGCAAGCCGAATGCCTTCATATTATTGTGATAAATCACGTCGATACAAAGGTCCAGCAAGTCTTTGCTATCTTCCTCCTGGCTGGCGATAAGGGAACGGACATTAAGTTTCAACTTATCCAAAACTGCTTCATCTACAATACCGGTACTGTCGATAAGATGACGGAACAGAGCATATTTTTCAATCGTTCTCAAGTTTTCATTAGATACTTCTATGCTGCGTGTACCACTGGGATTTGCTTGTATAGTATACATTGTTTTTTAGTTTTAAAGGTTATTATAGTAGCAAAGATAGAATTTAAAATGAAAAACGGATTAAAAAAAAAGATATTTTTTATTTTTGAGTAAAGAATCCCAGGATGCCTGCCATAATGGTTGCCCGGTCCGCTTCGGACTGGATGCTTTCAAAAGGAAAGCCCAATACAAAAGTACGGTAGTTTCCTTTGTAGGCAATACCTGCACTCAGATTGCCGGGTGCATACGTAAATACGGGGAAGGCAGTATCTACGGGAACAATACAATCCGCAGCAGGCACAGCATAGCTGCTTTCATTAGGCAGACGTGGGATTGTAATAGTACGGCCCAATCCTTTAATCTGATTCGAACTCTTATCCGTCAGGCTACCTTGATAACCATACTTCAGTATCTTCTCCGTAAATTCCCGGTTTCCTTGTGTTCCACTCATATCACTTCCTACATAAGCACCGCTGACAAACAGGTTACCTCCCGCTTGGCAATAGCTGGTCATAATCCGTTGCATAGCCGAAGAGAATGTCTTGTAATATGCTTTACTTGCAGGATCTTCTTTTTCCAGTCCCAAAATATAATCTACCACCGGATAATCTTCTAACGTAACTAATCCGTTCTCTACCGCTTCGTCGCTGCATGATACGAAGCTATATTTTCCGGCTGCCTGAATCGCTTTTCCGTGAATAAAAGGATAGTCGAACGTGTTTCCTGCAATTTTCATTCCTTCTAATTCGCTTCCACTATGCCCCAGACTTCCTTTTCCTTCTTTACCGGCTTGTGTACGGTCGAAACTGGTTTGTGCTCCGCAAAATGAAATATTCGATATATACGGAACGCCGGGATCTTGCATTAGATCGAATCCAGCTTTTTCAGAAGTGTTAACGACCGCCGGACCGCTGATTCTGTCAAAGCCATTGATGATGATTACTTTTCCCTGTTCACGTTTGGCTTTATAAGCGGAGAGGATTTCAGAAGGAAAACTTTCCCCGCCCCGGTTTACAGCAGTTACCTTGAATGAATAAACAAGTCCCGGTTCTATCTTAACGGTATGGGACGTTTTGCTGACTAAAGTGCCATTGTCAAAACCTCCATAACCGATGCGGGTATATACAATGTATTCCCGTGGTCGTGCAGTCGGTTCTTGCGGATCGTCTTCGCCTTTCCATGAAAGTTCTAATGTATTCTTTTTCTTTCCGAATTGAATGGCGAAATTGCTCACAGGCAGAGGCTGAACGATGTATTCTTTATCATGCTGGCTGGTAATGAATTGCAAAATTCCTTTGTAGATGGCACGTCCCACTGTAAATTTAAAGTTCGGATCATGTCCTAACTGCATATCTGCGAAGTTCTGGTGGGAGAGTAGTTCAATAATTGTAGAAGGCGTAGCTGGAAGACGTGTTTCACTATAATTCCGGTTCCACATGCTGCGGCGTGTCCACGGCAAGCTGTAGCTTGAATAAATATCTTTCTGAATCTGTGTCAGCAGAATGTCTGCCAGATCACGTGAGGCATACCGGTCTGTTCCTGCATTCAGTTTGCCATTATTGAAATCGGTGGTGTAAATGCCGAGTGATCCGATCAGTTCGTCTGTTTTGCTGCATCCGGCGTCACTGTGCAATGCCATCGTCATTTCCAAAGGTACGCCCAGACCCGACTGTTGTGGGTTATAGACGGAACTGCCCGATAAATAATTGATAACGTTAGAGCGTGTGTTGATATCGTCTATATAGTCGTTTTCACCTTTTCGTCCGGCATATACTTCGTATGGCATTCCCGCCCATTGAGCAGAGTAGCGTGCTCCTTCCAAGTAACGCGGTAGCCCACTGATTCTTCCTCCACGGGCAATGTTACCCATTCCTCCTCCAAAACGTACTGCATCGGCACATACAACTCCATGTTCGCTGCTCTCGTTGCTAAGAACCACCATGCCGTAGTCGTTGTTCCCTTTGTCGAATTCAAAAGTGCCGAGATAAACCCATGTGCCTCCACCTATCTTTTGGTTTACTTTAAATTCGGTAACTCCACCGTTATGGAATACCAGATATTTGGCGTCGCTTACACTGTTGGGCAATGTCTGGTAGGAAACATAAACTGCATACTTGCCTGTTACCGGTAGAGTAGGCACCCATTCGGCAAATACCTGGTCTTTATTCTTCTTTTTCTTTTTCTCTGTTGGAATAAAACGACAGGTCCCGTCAGTGAAAGGATTTTCTTCCTCTTTATAGATTGTTTTCTTTTGAGCAAATCCTCTTACCGGAGCATTTGTCCAATTAGTCTTTTTACCACCCACTTCCAAATAAAGAGAAGCGCTGGGAGTATCATTATCTACGATGATTTCATTCTTTTGTGTATCCCGTTCGCGGGGAGTGTAAACAATCGCTCCTGCATTTTCCAGCATTGGAATCACATAAGGAAGGACAAAAGATTGAGTGAACATATCTTCTGTGGTGCAGAACAATCGGGGGCGTTGCCATCCCCATTCGTTTTTGTCATTTTTGAAATAGTTGCCGTGGCTTTGCCAGATTGCAATGTGGCGGTCTTGTAGTCCGCGTGAGATTTCATTGGGACGTGAAGTGTTTTTCACCCAAGGAGCTCCTTTATAATCTACATTTAAGGATAACCGTCCTTTATCCTTTTTCTTGTTCCGGTAGAAATTAGGTACCAAATCCTCAATAGGTTTCCCATCCGCATAAATGGTGAGCTGGTAATAATGAACGGGACCCGGAAGCAACTCTTTTACTTGATTATAAATATTTTCTACAGTTTCCGGTCGGAAAGGCTGATAGGCGAAGCTCTCCGATGCATAGATTGCAATCGTCTTACGGTCGTAATTAATATCGAAGCTATTCAGTTTAGGAGTGCTGATTTTGGCTGTTGCGGTATATTGGTTGAAGTAATCCGTCAGCCGCTCTTTTACATTTCTTTCAATGTCTTGAGCGAAAAGGTAGTTTGCGCCTATAATGAGGCATAGAAGAAACACTATTATCTTTTTCATCATTCAATGCTTTTATTTTCATTTTCACCACAGAGGAAAGGAGGACACAGAGGTTAAATCTATGAAGCGATATAGCGATATAAAATGGTTGTTCATAATAACTCTGTGTCCTCCTTTCCTCTGTGGTGAATTCTCCCGCAAAAATAAACAAAAAAGAGCGAGAAGTATCGAAACTTCCCACTCTTCTTTCATTGTTTTATATTCTCTTAATTAAGAATGATTACTCTTATAATGGAACATATTCTACAAATGCTTCCATTGCTTCGTAAGAAGCCAGTCCCAACTGATCGTACAAAGTAGCTGTACCACGGTTACGATCTTCGCTACGTTGCCAGAACAAACGTTCGTCGTTACCCAGGAACGGAGCACTTTCCATTTGCGACTGATGTTTCAGGATAGAGTTACGTTTTGCACGAAGTTCTTCCGGACTGATAGGCACTGCCATTTCAATATTCTCGATTTCCCATTCAGCCCACGCACCACGGTACATCCAGATACGACAGTCTTTCAGCCATTTGGCACCTTCTTCTTTTTCAAGATCGACAGCAGCAAATACAGCGTCTGTACATACACGGTGAGTTCCATGTGGGTCGGCTAGGTCACCTGCAACGAAAATTTGGTGAGGTTTTATTTCACGGAGCAAGTTGCGTACAATTTCTACGTCTGCTTCACTGATCGGGTTTTTCTGAATCTTACCTGTTTCATAGAATGGCAGATCAAGGAAATGGCAACGTTCCAACGGTATATTATTATAAGTACAAGCCGTACGGGCTTCACCACGACGAATCAGACCTTTGATAGTCAGAATATCACGGCTGTCCATATCACCGTCTTTCTTCTCTTTCAAGAAATTGCGTATTTCTGTATATTTTTCATTGATAACCAAGTCTTCACTGTTATTGAAGAGTTGGTTGAATCCATTGATGAAATGCATGAAACGAACTACTTCCTCGTCACCTACAGCGATATTACCGGAAGTTTCGTAAGCTACGTGTACTTCGTGTTTCTGCTCTACCAAACGGCGAAGTGTACCACCCATGGAAATAACATCATCATCCGGATGCGGAGAGAAGATGATTACACGTTTCGGATATGGTTTTGCGCGTTCCGGACGATAGGTATCATCAGCATTAGGCTTGCCACCCGGCCATCCGGTAATGGTGTGCTGCAAATCATTGAAAATTTTGATATTTACATTGTATGCAGAACCATAAAGTGCCAGAAGCTCACTTAACCCGTTTTCGTTATAATCTTTATTGGTCAATTTCAGAATCGGTTTGCCGGTCAGCTGACACAGCCAAACAATAGCGCTACGGATTAACTTATCGTTCCATTCGCAGGAAGTGACTAACCAAGGACGTTGGATACGTGTTAAGTTCATGGCTGCCGAAAGATCGAGAGCTACATGCGCATTGTTGTGAGTTTGCAGGTAAGAAGCAGGAATTGTGTCAGTGATCGCACCTTCCACACATTCTTTAATCATAGCTGCTTTATTCTCACCCCAGGCAAGCAGATACACTTTCTTTGCACCAAGAATAGTGGCTACTCCCATTGTAATAGAACTGATCGGAGTATTATCCAACGTTCCGAAAATCTTGGATGCCTCATTGCGTGATGCGTTATCCAACAAAATCAGACGAGTGGTAGAGTTCAGTCGGGAACCCGGTTCGTTGAACGCAATGTTACCTACACGACCGATACCTAACAAAGCAATATCAATACCTCCGAAGCTTTCAATGCGTTGTTCATACAGGCGGCAATATTCAAAGATAGTATCTTTGGCAATGCTTCCATCGGGAGTGAATATATTCTGCTTGTCAATGTCGATGTGGTCCAGCAACATACTCTTCAAAGCGTTGAAGTTGCTGTTGATTGCATCGGGAGACAACGGATAATACTCATACATATTAAATACGATCACATTGCGGAAGCTAAGTCCCTCTTCCTTATGCATACGGATAAGTTCGGTATATACGTGGCTGGGTGAGTCACCTCCGGGAAGTGCCAATACACAGAAACGTCCTGCCTTTTGTTTTTCGCGTATGGTTTGTGCTATTTCGCGCGCAATATAGTTAGCACCTTCTTCTACGGATTCGTAGATGTCCGTAGGGATTTTCTCGAGTCTTGTCAAGACTGATTTTTCAAATGCATTCTCCGGTCTGTAGTATCTGGGGGAGACCCGGTGGAGACTGATTTGAGAACTAAGATTTGTTTTCATAAAGTTGTTAATTAAGTTATGTAAGATTAGCGTCCTTACGACTGTATTTTCACGACAAAGATACAAAAGAAGTCTATATAATTAACTACCGAGTTATAGGTATTGTTGCTGCAATAATCTGTTTTTAACATTTGTTGTTTTGCCAATGTTACAGATGGAATTCGTCTGCATCTTTCCATACCGGGAACTTCTCTCTGAATTGGTTAAGAGTATTCAGATTAAGGCTCACAGTAGCTATTCCTTCCTTTTCATCTGGAAATGAGCCTATTTCTTCTCCGAAAGCAGAATAAACTCTGCTTCCTCCATTATATGTAAGCTGATATCCGTCTATGCCTACCCTGTTGACACCGCATACATAGCATTGATTTTCCAAGGCACGTGCCCGGAGTAGAGTGTCCCAAACCAGACGGCGGGGGATAGGCCAGTTGGCTACATATATTAAAAGGTCGTACTCGTTGTTTACGTTTCGGCTCCATACAGGAAAACGGAGATCATAGCAAACCAGCAGGCAGATATTCCATCCACGGTAAGGGATGATAAGTCGTTTATCACCAGCCGAAAAATGTTCAGCCTCCCTTCCCATACGAAACAGGTGACGTTTGTCATAATAGAATTCTTCTCCTTCCGGTGTCAGGAAGAAGGCCCGATTATAGAACTGGTCGTTTTCAGTTGCTATATAACTTCCACAAATGGCTAGCTGAAATTGGGCAGCCCATTGCTTGAGTGTTGTAATGGTCGCTCCGGAGTTCGGCTCTGCCAGCATTTTACTCTGCATGCTGAATCCGGTGGAAAACATCTCCGGTAAAACAACCATCTCCGTTATTCCACGAAGACTTTGCAGCTTTTCGTGGAGCGAACGGAGATTTTCTTGTTTATTTTCCCAAGCAATATCGGTTTGTATGATGGAAATACGGATAGACTCCATACTAACTAAGTGTTAAATAAGTATTAAGTGTCAAGTATTAAGTATTAAACCGTGCGGATAGGTATGTCAGAAGCTACGATTAATACTTATTACTTAATACTTAAAATCATATTTCTCCAAGAGCAAAATTCTCCGGATGTTTTCCTTTGAAATCTTTGAAATAAAGTTTGATTTCTTTCATGTCCTTATTAATATCTCCTGATGGCATGATGGCTTTCGTTGCAGAGATTGTTTTCTTGCTGTAATCAATGCCAATCAGAACGATAGGAACCTGGGCTTTCAAGGCTATAAAATAAAATCCTTTTTTCCAGTTTGGATTCGCTTTGCGGGTTCCTTCGGGAGTGATAGCCAAATTAAACTTTTTATATTTAGCAAAATTATGAACCATCTGATCTACTAGCGAAGTTTTTCGGCTGCGGTCAACGGGAATTCCGCCAACAGCTTTGAAAAAAACTCCGAGTGGAAAGAAAAACCATTCTTTTTTCATCATGAAACTTGTCTTACGGCCTATAGCACCATAAAATAGTTTTCCAATAAATAAATCAAGATTTGTTGTGTGTGGAGCGGCACATATCACGCATTTATCATAATTAGGCACCGTAACGTTTGTCTTCCACCCTAACAGGCGGTAATAGATAAAGCTATAAATTGCTTTTTTCATTTCTGCTTTTAGTTCAATTTTCCGATAGCTTCAATAATCTCGTTAATCTTTGCATTAAAATCAGCACGGAATTTCTTATAAAAACCTTTCACGTTGCCCGGTTCTGTGTGGCTGATGCGAGTAACAAATTCATCCTGCATCTTCAGTACCTCTGCCATCAGTTCATCAGCTTTCGCTTTGTCTGTGCCGGGGATAAGCATGCTGTTAATTAAACACTCGGTGAATAATTCTCCTGCGATATAGTTTACGTTCTTTTTGAGTTCTCTTCTACTTGCCATAATCTTTATATTTAATGGTGAATAATAAAAATATTTGCGGTAAAGATAGGCACTTTCTTTGATTCTAGCGAATAATATAGGGAAAAACATTATTCAGGCCTTCATCTTCTTAACTCTATCCCTTTATTTAAATAATTTCACAGGCTATTATTGATGGAATAACAGGTTTGATTGTGATCCTGAATAGTATTTTGGTTATGTATGAGCCAAATATTATTTTTTAGTGAAGCGGTAACCCGAAAAATAATATAGAATTTACCTAACGGACAAACGTACGTTATCTACCGTGTGAATGTCCGTTACCCACCGGACGAGCATCAACAACCTGCCAGACGAAAGCCGGTCATCTGCCGGACGAATAACTCATGAGGGACGCGGGTACAGAAACGGCACCGACGAAGTGATCCGAACCGACAGCGGTAGCAGCTAAAGCCATTTTCTCTGCCCTATATTATTGCTATTATTTATAACAGAAATAATACTTTTCTCTTCTCTTCTCTACTCTACTGGTTTTCGTTGGCTTTTCCCCCTTTACTGGTGGGCGTTTCAGCGCTTTGTACAGCCCTCTTTGGATACCTTCGTTTTTGCCCTATGATTTATATATCCTGTTAAAAAAAGAATTTGCCCCTTCGCTAAAGGCCAAAACTCTTCTATTACTGTAATTGTCGATGTTTTTCTCTGCTTTCATTTCGGTTGTTCTCGATTGTGTGTTATATAATACGGTAAATGTAAATGGCTATACTACGATGGATTATGCTTGTTATGCCAAGACTCGTACAACTACATTGACTACAACAGTCATCTATAACGGGCAGACAAAAACGATATCTATCTCTGCAAAACGTTATACAGGTGCTGACCAGCAATATAAGACGGTAACTTATAACCCGACACATAGTGGTGGTAAAGGTGGTAGCATGTAAATTGATCCATGTACCAAAATATAATTTGATACATATTTCCCATACATATCAACTGTCTGTGAAGATTGTTGATATGATTTTAAAGCGATTCATTGAATCGCTATGTAATATTTTTTAATAAAACCCTTTTGAATATGCTTCTTTTTTTCAATAAACCCTTTTTAGCATATTCATATAGAGTATAGAGGGAGGAGGTCACTGTGAAGCGGTCTCCTCTTTTGCTTTTTGGAAATACTGTAATCCATTAGAAATAATATCCTAAATTCACAAAGCAACTTCCTTTATCTGTCTGATTAGAATATCCTAATGATATTTCCAATGGTCCGAAGATGCTATCCATACCATAACCTGCGCTAACACCGAACAATTGCTTCCCTTTCAATATATCGAAGAAATTACTATCCGTTAGCCCGTAGTTACCTGTCAATGTGAGATAATGAATGGCTCCCATCCGTTGTCTGAATTTAATAGAGGCGATCATAATGGTGTTATCCATTAATTCCAGATTGGTAACCCCGGCAAAAGGTAATTGCTGTGGAATATAGAAACCGGGGACATCACCGCCAATAGCATTTTGTAATGGATAAGGAAAATCCCTTCCGATCAGGATACGTCCATAAATGGAAGGAATGACAGAGAAGCGGCGGGTCACTGGAATGACACTTGCCCACGAAGCATTCAGTGCTGAAAATGGAGCATGTTCGTTGTATTGTGCCATATTATCCGTATAGAGCGAATAGGCAGCTCTGAAGTCACTTCCTTTAGAAGGGAAACGTCCTTTATCATAGGTATTATATTGTACTTGGGCAAAATAACTTAGAAAATGTTCCGATTCTACTTTCAGGTCGGAGATTTCAGGTTTCTTAAACAGGAAATCCTTGTATTTGTAATATTCAAAACGAAGACCGAGTCCGAAACGGAAATTCTTGTACCATACATCAGAGAAACCGAATTCGGCCAGATGATATTTGTAAGTTGTATTATAGGCACGGTCACCTTCTTCGTAAATATTGATATCGTTGTATTGGAACATATACGAGAAGTTGAAATTACGTTGTTGCATGGGTTCCAACGTGTAGTCTATGCGGGCGGCATATCGTTTACCCAACCGACCGGTAAGAGCCAACCGGGAAGGAATATGAGTTTTGAGGTCTGCCGTTGCATTGACCAACAACGATGCGATCTCTTCCGAGTCGAAACGGATGCCCAAATTGATTCTTCTTTCATATTTTTCTTGCAACAGGAAGTTGAGATGATAGCCTTCAGGTGTCTCTTTCAATGTATAACTGGCACTTGAGTAGGATTGGCTACCGCGTAACTGATACAAGGCCTGTTCTATTTGTAGAGTGGAGATATTACTGTTTTCTTTCAAATTGCATTTCTTCATCAGCCATTTTTTGTCATCCACTTCTACACCCGAAAATGAAATGTCGGTCACATAAACAGTACGCGCATTGGATAGGGAAGAATAAGGGCCGTGTTGTTTGGGAGTATAATCCTCGGCTATTCCTATTTTCTTTTTTAAGGCAAGCAACGAATCCCATTGGTCTCTTGCCGCTTCTTCACCTCTTCGCATCAAGCTATCAATAGCAGTCGGAGTAAAACTGGCGGATGAATATCCCTCTACATTGACACGGATATAAGTATCTGTGAGGTCTACATTCTTTTCATGATTAGACTGACAGGTAATGTCTACAATCTGTCCCAGAATGTCGGGGACGCTATTGAGCTTGTCGGCCTTTTTGAGAGCGTTTTGCACGTCTACTCCGATAATAATATCAGCCCCCATTGCTTTCACTACATCCGCCGGATAGTTGTTTACAATACCACCGTCCACTAACACCATGCTGTCTTGCCGTACCGGAGTAAATACACCGGGGATGGCCATACTGGCGCGCATGGCAGTAGAAAGTATTCCGTCATGGAATACGATTTGCTCTCCGTTGACAACATTGGCAGCCACACAGGCAAAAGGAATGGGAAGTTTATTAAAATTGATAGAATCATGATATCCCACGGTAAGGTCTGAAAACAGATTGGCCAGATTCTCTCCTTTCATGATTCCTCCGGTAGCGGCATCTTTGGGAGTTTTGGTGAAAGGGATAGAGACTGTATATTTTTCAGATCGCTCACGATCTGTTAATGACATGGCGCTTCTTTTGATACGGTCACTCAACAGGAACGTCCAATCTTGCTTCCGTACCATACTGTCCAATTGTTCCGGAGTATAGCCGATGGCATAAAGACCACCTACGATAGCTCCCATACTGGTACCGGCTATATAGTCGATAGGAATGCCGGCTTCTTCGATCACTTGCAGTGCTTTGATGTGTGCCATTCCTTTGGCACCCCCGCCGCTCAGTACGACACCTACCTTTTTTCTTTGCTCCTGAGAATGCAAAGAAAAAGGCAATAATAAGCCAATTGATAAAACTAATGTTGAAAAGATTTGTTTTTTCATTAGGACATGGTCTAGTGTTGATGTTTAATATAATACAAATGTAGAGCATAATTTGTTTAGTTGTTGAAATGGGAATTAAAAAAAATGTTCCAAAAGTCGGAAATGTGGATAATTTCTACACAATACAGCGGATTTCCACACTTTTGCAAAAAGAAGAAGAATTTGTAATGCTTTGATTGTAAGTTAATAATGTCTGCGACGCATTTTTGGTATGTGAATTGCATATAGGAGTAAAGAACAAACATAAGTTAAATTAAATAATAAGATTCGATATGAGATTATTCTTTTCGAAACATGAGTTGAAACTGAGGAGAAAGAGAACCATTGCTGCTATAATCTGTGCGGTAGTTGTGTTGGGTGTATATTGGATACTGACCCGACCTCAGAAGGCTGCACCGGAAATGCCGACAGTCATTGTGGAACCGGTAGTGAAAGATGATGTAGAGATATACGGGGAATATGTAGGGCGTATTCGCGCCCAGCAGTTCGTCGAAGTCCGTGCCCGGGTGGAAGGCTATCTGGAAAATATGCTTTTTGCCGAGGGGACATATGTCAATAAGAATCAGGTTTTGTTTGTCATTAATCAGGACCAGTATCGTGCCAAAGCTGATAAGGCCAGGGCGCAGTTGAAAAAAGACGAAGCGCAGGCTTTGAAGGCGGAGCGTGATTTAAAACGTATCCGTCCGTTGTTTGAGCAGAATGCTGCAAGCCAGTTGGATTTGGATAATGCGGAAGCTGCTTATGAAAGTGCCGAGGCAACGGTAGCCATGAGTGAGGCGGATCTGGCACAGGCTGAACTGGAGTTGGGCTATACCATTGTCCGTTCGCCTTTGTCGGGGCACATTAGTGAAAGAAATGTGGATTTGGGTACGTTAGTAGGACCCGGGGGAAAATCGTTGCTTGCTACTATTGTGAAGAGTGATACGGTGTTGGTTGATTTTAGTATGACAGCACTCGATTATCTGAAGAGTAAAGAAAGAAATATTAATTTGGGACAACAGGACTCTACCCGTTCCTGGCAGCCCAATATTACCATTACATTGGCGGATAACACGGTTTATCCATTCAAAGGATACGTGGATTTTGCCGAACCGCAGGTGGACCCTCAAACCGGTACTTTCTCCGTACGTGCAGAAATGCCTAATCCGAAACAGGTATTATTGCCGGGGCAGTTTACAAAGGTGAAATTGTTGCTGGATGTTCGTGAAGGAGCACTCGTTGTTCCGATGAAAGCCGTTACCATCGAAAAGGGAGGAGCTTATATTTATACCATGCGTAAAGATAATGCGGTAGAAAAGCGTTTTATCGAATTAGGACCGGAAGTCGGGAATAATGTGGTGGTAGAAAGAGGATTGGCAGAAGGAGAAATGGTTGTTGTGGAAGGATTCCATAAGTTGACTCCAGGTATGAAAGTACGGGTGAGCCAATCGGATGCAGAGGCCCAGGATAGTATAACTGCGACAAAAAATGAAGTGGCCGGGGCGAAAGAAAATGTTACCGGAATGAAGGATAACGCGAAAGGAGAATAAACGATGAAAGTTACTTTTTTTATAGATAGGCCGGTCTTTTCGGCTGTAATCTCCATCGTGATTGTGATTGTCGGCATTATCGGTCTGACGATGCTTCCGGTGGATCAATACCCACAGATTACCCCTCCGGTGGTGAAGATCAGTGCTTCCTATCCGGGTGCGAGTGCACTTACTGTATCACAGGCAGTAGCTACTCCGATTGAGCAGGAAATCAATGGTACTCCGGGGATGCTTTATATGGAATCAAATAGTTCTAACTCCGGAGGTTTTTCGGCAACAGTTACTTTTGATGTATCTGCTGATCCGGATTTGGCAGCTGTTGAGATTCAGAACCGTGTGAAACTGGCAGAATCCCGTTTGCCGGCGGAAGTGATTCAGAATGGTATTTCGGTAGAGAAACAGGCTCCCAGTCAGTTGATGACGCTTTGTCTGACTTCTACTGACCCAAAGTTCGATGAGATTTACTTGAGTAACTTTGCTACTATCAATGTGCTCGATGTGATTCGCCGTATTCCCGGAGTGGGACGTGTATCCAATATCGGTAGCCGTTATTATGCCATGCAGATATGGGCGCAGCCGGATAAGTTGGCAAACTTCGGACTGACCGTACAGGATTTGCAGAATGCATTGAAAGATCAGAATCGTGAATCGGCAGCGGGGGTGCTGGGACAACAGCCTGTACAGGGATTAGATGTCACGATTCCTATCACGACACAGGGACGTCTTTCCAGTGTAGGACAATTTGAAGATATCGTAGTGCGTGCTAATGCAAATGGTTCTATCATTCGATTGAAAGATGTGGCACGTGTATCGCTGGAAGCTTCTTCCTACAATACAGAGAGTGGTATCAACGGTGAGAATGCTGCCGTGCTTGGTATTTATATGTTACCGGGTGCCAATGCGATGGAAGTGGCCGAGAGAGTAAAAGAGGCGATGGATGAGATTAGCAAGAACTTCCCGGAGGGATTGAGCTATGAGATTCCGTTTGATATGACGACCTATATTTCCGAATCTATTCATGAAGTATATAAGACGTTGTTTGAAGCGTTGGTTTTGGTGGTTCTGGTGGTTTATCTATCCTTGCAGAGCTGGCGTGCAACGTTGATTCCGGTAGTGGCGGTGCCTATTTCGTTGATCGGTACTTTCGGATTCATGCTGATTTTCGGTTTCTCACTGAATATCCTGACATTGCTCGGATTGATTCTTGCCATCGGTATTGTGGTGGATGATGCGATTGTGGTGGTGGAAGGTGTAGAACATATCATGGAAACGGAGCACCTAAGCCCTTATGAAGCTACGAAAAAAGCGATGAACGGACTTTCCAGTGCTTTGATTGCCACTTCACTGGTATTGGCGGCTGTGTTCGTCCCGGTTAGCTTTTTAAGTGGGATTACAGGACAGTTGTATCGCCAGTTTACGGTGACAATTGTAGTGTCCGTACTTATTTCTACGGTAGTGGCTCTGACATTGAGTCCGGTGATGTGTTCGCTGATTCTGAAACCGGATAGCGGGAAGAAAAAGAATATCGTTTTCCGGAAGATTAATGAATGGCTGGGTATCGGTAGTAATAAGTATGTAGCTGCCGTAACTCGTACAATTAAGCATCCTCGTCGAGTTTTGAGTGCTTTTGGTATGGTGTTGATTGCTATCATGTTGATTCATCGTATTATTCCGACCAGTTTCTTACCTGTAGAAGATCAGGGATATTTCAAGATTGAATTAGAACTACCGGAAGGAGCTACTCTGGAACGTACCCGTATCGTGACAGAGCGTGCCATTGCTTATCTGGAAAAGAACCCGTACATTGAGTATATACAGAATGTAACGGGAAGTAGTCCGCGTGTCGGAAGTAACCAGGGACGTGCTGAACTGACGGTGATCCTGAAACCTTGGGAAGATCGGAAGAGTACTACTATTGAGAAAATCATGCATACGGTGGAAAAACATCTTCAGGAATATCCGGAATGTAAAGTCTATCTGTCCACCCCTCCGGTGATTCCGGGACTGGGTAGTTCGGGAGGTTTTGAGATGCAGCTGGAAGCCCGCGGAGAAGCCACTTTTGATAATTTGGTAGACGCAGCAGATACATTAATGTACTATGCATCCAAACGTAAAGAGCTGGCCGGCTTGTCATCTTCTTTGCAGTCGGAAATCCCACAACTCTATTTTGATGTGGATCGAGACAAAGTGAAGATGCTGGGTGTGCCTTTGGCTGATGTGTTTTCTACCATGAAGGCTTATACCGGTTCGGTGTATGTGAACGACTTTAATATGTTCAACCGTATATATAAGGTTTATATTCAGGCGGAAGCTCCTTACCGGGAACATAAAGACAATATTAATTTATTTTTCGTAAAAGCCTCCAATGGAGCGATGGTACCGTTGACTTCTCTGGGAAATGCATCATATACCACAGGACCGGGAAGTATCAAACGTTTCAATATGTTTACTACGGCCGTTATTCGTGGAGCAGCTGCGCAAGGATATAGTTCCGGACAGGCGATGGAGATCATGGAACAGATTGCCAAAGATCATCTCCCCGATAATATCGGTCTGGAATGGAGCGGTCTTTCCTATCAGGAGAAGCAGGCGGGAGGTCAGACAGGTATGGTGATGGCACTGGTATTCTTGTTCGTTTTCCTTTTCCTTGCCGCACAATACGAAAGTTGGACAGTGCCTATTGCCGTATTGCTTTCTTTACCTGTGGCTGCTTTGGGAGCCTATTTGGGAGTCTGGGTTTGCGGATTGGAAAACGATGTTTATTTCCAGATTGGCTTGGTTATGTTGGTCGGACTTGCCGCTAAGAATGCGATTTTGATTGTAGAGTTTGCAAAGGTGCAGGTAGATAAAGGTGAAGACTTGGTGCAGTCGGCCATATACGCAGCCAAATTGCGTTTCCGTCCGATTCTGATGACCTCTCTTGCCTTTGTGCTCGGTATGCTTCCGATGGTACTGGCAAGTGGTCCGGGTTCGGCAAGCCGGCAGGCAATCGGTACAGGTGTATTTTTCGGAATGATATTTGCCATCGTATTTGGTATCATTCTTGTGCCGTTCTTCTTTGTGATGGTGTATAAAACAAAGTCGAAAATCTTAAAACATAAGAAATAATGAAACGAAAGAAACTATATATTGCTATTCTGTTACTTGCCGGAGTACTGACTTCCTGCAAGGTAGGGAAAAGCTATGTCCGTCCTGATCTTCATTTACCCGACAGCTTGGAAAGATCACAGGATTCGGTCAGCTTCGGTGCTCAGGACTGGAGGGATATTTATACGGATGCTACATTGAGAAGTCTGATAGAGCGTGCATTGGATCATAATAAAGATATGCTGATTGCTGCTGCCCGTGTGAAAGAAATGGCTGCACAGAAACGAATTTCTACGGCGGCATTGCTTCCGGACATTAAAGGAAAAGTGACAGGGGAACGTGAACTTGAGAATCATGGAGGAGACGCTTTCAAGAGATCAGATACCTTTGAAGCACAATTTCTTGTTTCATGGGAACTCGATCTTTGGGGAAATCTACGTTGGGCACGTTCGGCCAGCATTGCCGAGTATCTGCAATCTATTGAGGCGCAACGTGCATTGCAGATGACGATTGTGGCTGAAGTGGCGCAGGCTTACTATGAACTGGTAGCTTTGGATACAGAGCTTGATATTGTCAAACAGACGTTGAAAGCCCGTGAAGAAGGGGTACGTCTGGCACGTATCCGGTTTGCCGGTGGATTGACCTCCGAGACTTCCTATCGACAGGCACAAGTGGAGTTGGCACGTACGGCCACTCTGGTTCCTGACTTGGAACGTAAAATCTCTCTGAAAGAAAACGATATTGCTTATCTTGCGGGTGAATATCCTAATAAGATAGCCCGTTCCCGTTTGCTTCAGGAATTTAATTCTCCGGAAACACTTCCCGTAGGATTACCGTCTACTTTGTTGGAACGCCGTCCCGATATTCGTCAGGCAGAGCAGAAACTGATTGCTGCCAATGCAAAAGTGGGAGTGGCCTATACGAATATGTTCCCGCGTCTTGCCTTGACAGGCGGTTTCGGTAGTGAAAGTACTTCTTTGTCGGAACTCCTGAAATCTCCCTACGCAATTATGGAAGGAGCTTTATTAACTCCTATCTTTGGTTGGGGAAAGAACCGTGCGGCATTGAAAGCGAAGAAGGCTGCTTATGAGGCTGAAGTACATAGTTATGAGAAATCCGTACTGGAAGCTTTCAAAGAAACACGTAACGCGATTGTCAACTTCAACAAGATCAAGGAAGTATACGAACTTCGTGCCAATCTGGAACGTTCGGCCAAGAGCTACATGGACCTGGCACAATTGCAGTACATCAATGGGGTCATCAACTATCTGGATGTATTGGATGCCCAACGTGGATACTTTGATGCCCAAATCGGATTGAGTAATGCCATTCGTGACGAGTTGATTGCGGTGGTTCAACTTTATAAGGCTCTTGGCGGAGGCTGGGAGCAGAATCCCTAGAATTATATTATAAATTAGCTCGCTGAAGAAAACGTAAAGGCTATCTCCCACGTCGGGAGATAGCCTTAATTTTTCTTTCTTCTTCCTTTTGTCTTAAAAACAACAGAAGAAGAATTTTCATAATTCGGAAAAAAGTGCGAAATTTGCAACGCTTTTCAAGTTTGACAAGAAACTTACTAACACCTTTAAATAAAAAATTAAAGAAAATGACTAAAAGTGCATTGCAAATCGCAAGGGCTGCTTACCAGCCCAAACTTCCGAAAGCATTGGCATCAGGAGCTGTTAAGGCTGTAGCAGGTGCTGCTACTCAATCTGTAGCCGATCAGGAAGCTATCAAAGCATTATTCCCGAACACGTATGGAATGCCGTTGATTACATTCGAAGCCGGTGAAGCTGTTGCTCTTCCTGCTATGAACGTAGGTGTAATTCTTTCCGGTGGTCAGGCTCCGGGCGGACACAATGTAATCTCCGGTTTGTTCGACGGTATCAAGAAATTGAATCCGGAAAACAAATTATATGGTTTTATTTTGGGTCCTGGTGGTCTGGTAGATCACAACTATATGGAACTGACTGCTGATATCATCGACGAATACCGTAATACGGGTGGTTTCGATATTATCGGTTCCGGACGTACGAAGCTGGAAGCTGAAAGCCAGTTCGAAAAGGGTTATGAAATCATCAAAGAATTGGGTATCAAGGCACTGGTTATCATTGGTGGTGACGACTCTAACACAAATGCTTGCGTATTGGCTGAATACTATGCTGCCAAAAAGTATGGCGTACAAGTAATCGGTTGCCCGAAAACAATCGACGGTGACTTGAAGAACGATATGATTGAAACTTCTTTCGGTTTCGATACAGCTTGTAAGACTTATGCTGAAGTAATCGGTAACATCCAACGTGACTGTAACTCTGCACGTAAATACTGGCACTTCATCAAATTGATGGGTCGTTCGGCTTCTCACATTGCACTGGAATGTGCTTTGCAGGTACAGCCTAACGTATGTATCGTTTCAGAAGAAGTGGAAGCAAAAGATATGTCTTTGGATGATGTAGTGACTTACATCGCTAAAGTGGTAGCAGACCGTGCAGCACAAGGACACAACTTCGGTACAGTATTGATTCCGGAAGGACTGGTTGAGTTCATTCCTGCCATGAAACGTCTGATTGCTGAATTGAATGACTTCCTGGCTGCTAATGCTGAAGAATTCGGTCAGATTAAGAAATCTCACCAACGTGATTATATCATCCGCAAACTTTCTCCGGAAAACTCTGCTATCTATGCAAGTCTGCCGGAAGGTGTTGCCCGTCAGTTGACTTTGGATCGTGACCCGCATGGAAACGTTCAGGTATCATTGATCGAAACTGAAAAACTGTTGTCTGAAATGGTAGCTACTAAGTTGGCTGCATGGAAAGAAGAAGGCAAGTATGTTGGTAAATTTGCTGCTCAACACCACTTCTTCGGTTATGAAGGACGTTGTGCTGCTCCGTCAAACTTTGACGCTGACTATTGCTACTCTTTGGGTTACACAGCTTCTATGTTGATTGCTAACGGTAAGACTGGTTATATGTCTTCTGTACGTAACACAACAGCTCCTGCTGCTGAATGGATTGCTGGTGGTGTGCCTATTACCATGATGATGAACATGGAACGTCGTCACGGTGAAATGAAGCCGGTTATCCAGAAAGCATTGGTAAAACTGGATGGTGCTCCTTTCAAAGCATTTGCTTCACAACGCGAACGTTGGGCTATCGAAACGGATTATGTATATCCGGGTCCGATCCAATACTTCGGTCCTACAGAAGTTTGCGACCAGGCAACTAAGACTTTGCAACTGGAACAAGCTAAATAAATACACTTCAGAGCAGTTGTTAATGTAATAGTTGCAATAACAGCTGCAATGAAGGGTTCTTTCAGGCACGGATTACGCGGATTAACACGGTTTTTTAGTTATTTCTTAATAAACCGTGTATTCCGTGTAATCCGTGCCTATCTCTAAAAATATTGATCGTTTAAAGTAAATGCCGCAACGCAACAACCCGATGTCTGCCGTACAGAAGAAAAGAACTGTTTCCACCACTAAAAGAAAGGGAACGACCTCTTCTTCCAAAACTTCCCGTACCTCAAAAAAGGAACAGGTGAAGCATCGAACTGTGATGCCTACCTGGCTCCGTAATATGCTGGCAGTGATGATTGTCGGTTGTTTCTCCGCAGCTTTCTATTATTTCTTTATCCGTCCTTATGCTTATCGATGGAAACCTTGCCATGGCTTAAAGGAATACGGTGTCTGCATCCCTGACGGATATGATATTCATGGTATTGACATTTCTCACTATCAGGGAAAGATTGATTGGAAGAAGCTGTTGCAGAATAAAGAGACGGCTACTCCTTTGCATTTTGTCTTTATGAAGGCAACAGAAGGAGGAGATCATAACGATACTACATTTGAGGCAAACTTTGCCAATGCCCGTAATCATGGATTTATCCGTGGCGCTTATCATTTTTATATTCCGAGCACGGATGCTTTGAAACAGGCGGACTTCTTTATTCGCACGGTAAAACTTGTTTCCGGTGACCTGCCTCCGGTTCTCGATGTGGAAGTGACCGGACGAAAAGAGAAAAAGGAATTACAGCAAGGCATCAAACGCTGGCTGGACCGGGTGGAATCTCATTATGGGGTGAAGCCTATTCTTTATACCTCTTATAAATTTAAAACCCGTTATCTGGACGACTCTATCTTCAATGCATACCCTTATTGGATTGCCCATTATTATGTGGACTCTGTAAGGTATCAGGGAAAATGGCACTTTTGGCAACATACGGATGTGGGAAGTGTTCCCGGTATTAAAGAAGACGTAGATTTGAATGTATTCAATGGCTCGTTAGAGGAACTTAAAAAGCTGACAATTAAGTAACGGGTATTTCTTTTCCCTACAACTTATCTCTTCTCATATTTGTTATAATCGTATTATTACTTAAAAGATACGATTATGAACTTTGATATAGCTATTATTGGTGGTGGTCCGGCCGGGTACACAGCTGCCGAACGGGCAGGGGCCAACGGATTAAAGGCCGTTCTTTTTGAGAAAAAGGCAATGGGTGGAGTATGTCTCAATGAGGGGTGTATTCCTACTAAAACTTTGTTATATTCTGCTAAAATACTGGATAGCATCAAGAATGCTTCCAAATATGGCGTTTCTGCCGAATCTCCTTCGTTCGATTTATCCAAGATTATGAGCCGTAAAGATAAAACAGTAAAAATGTTGACGGGCGGTGTGAAGATGACTGTGAGTTCTTACGGAGTGACTATTGTAGAAAAGGAAGCTCTGATAGAAGGAGAAAAAGATGGGAAAATACAAATCATTTGTGATGGAGAAACCTATTCCGTGAAATATTTGCTGGTATGTACCGGCTCTGATACAGTGATTCCTCCTATACCGGGACTGTCAGAAATCAGTTATTGGACTTCCAAGGAGGCATTGGAAATAAAGGAACTTCCAAAGACGCTGGTCATTATTGGTGGCGGGGTGATCGGGATGGAGTTTGCTTCTTTTTTCAACAGTATGGGTGTGAAAGTGCATGTGGTAGAAATGATGCCGGAGATTCTGGGAGCGATGGATAAGGAAACCAGCGGTATGCTTCGTGCCGAATATGCCAAACGTGGAGTCACTTTCTATTTGAATACGAAAGTGGTGGAAGTAAATCCTCATGGAGTTGTGATAGAAAAAGAAGGCAAGACGTCTACTATTGAAGCGGAGAAGATCTTGCTTAGTGTAGGACGTAAGGCAAATCTATCCAAGGTAGGACTGGACAAGCTGAATATAGAACTGCATCGGAATGGGGTGAAAGTAGACGAACATCTGTTGACTTCGCATCCTCGTGTATATGCGTGTGGTGATATTACAGGCTATTCTTTATTGGCGCATACCGCTATCCGTGAAGCGGAAGTCGCTATCAATCATATTTTAGGAGTGGAAGACCGTATGAATTACGATTGTGTTCCGGGAGTCGTTTATACCAACCCTGAAGTGGCGGGAGTGGGAAAGACAGAAGAAGAACTGGTAAAATCAGGAGTTCCTTACCGTGTTTCAAAATTACCGATGGCTTATTCCGGACGGTTCGTTGCGGAGAATGAACAGGGAAACGGACTCTGTAAGCTGATCCAGGATGAAGACGGGAGGATTATCGGTTGTCACATGTTGGGAAATCCGGCATCAGAACTTATTGTGATAGCAGGTATTGCTATTCAGAGAGGGTACACGGTGGAGGAATTCCAGAAGACTGTGTTTCCGCATCCTACGGTCGGAGAGATTTATCACGAAATAATGTTTTAACTCTTATTCCGCTTGATCTATGATTCGATGTATCTATAGTCCGTTTACTGATATTTACTTTCACTTGGCAGCAGAGGAATATCTGTTGAAGCAGGGAAATGAAGATATTTTCATGCTTTGGCAGGATACTCCTTCTGTGGTAATAGGTAAGCATCAGCGGTTGCGGTCGGAAGTCGATAAGAAATGGGCGGAACAGGGACGAGTACATATTGCCCGTCGTTTTTCGGGTGGGGGAGCGGTGTATCATGATTTGGGTAATGTCAATCTGACTTTTATAGAAACGGCTCCCCGTCTGCCGGAATTTGTTACTTATTTGCAGCGGACATTGAATTTCTTGAATTCTATAGGCCTGATGGTAAAAGGAGATGAACGATTGGGGATTTATTTGAATGGATTGAAAATATCAGGGAGTGCGCAATGCGTACATAAGAATCGGGTGTTGTATCATTGCACTCTGTTGTATGATACGGATCTGACTGCCTTGTATAAAGCTTTGAATCCGGAACCGATGGTTGATGATGAAACTTTATCGTCAGTATATGCTGTTCCTTCCGTTCGGAGTGAGGTAACCAATATTCGGAGTCACTTGCCGGAGGGAACTGTAACTGATTTTAAAGAGAAGGCTTTTCAGTATTTCAGTAAGTCCCAATCTGTCAGTGCTTTTAACGGGAAGGAAATAGAGGCTGTCAATCAGCTCCGGAAAGAGAAATATATTCAGAAAGAGTGGATATATAGTCGTTGATGTCCGGACTGGCTTTGTCAGTATCCGGTTAAAATTTACTTAACTTAAAACTTTCTATTTCAGCCCGTTGTTGTAATATCTCAAGGTTGAATAATAAATTAACTGTCTATGTCGAAATTCGAAATAAAAATGCCTAAGTTGGGCGAGAGTATAACCGAAGGGACCATCGTCTCTTGGTCTGTAAAGGTGGGTGACATGATTCAGGAAGACGATGTGCTTTTTGAAGTGAATACTGCTAAAGTAAGTGCGGAGATCCCTTCTCCCGTAGCGGGAAAAGTGGTGGAGATTTTATATAAGGAAGGTGATACTGTTGCTGTAGGAACCGTAGTCGCTATAATTGATTTGGATGGCGAAGAATCTTCTGGAACGGAGCCGGTAAATGTTTCTGAAACATCACCATCGTCAGCGGAAACTGCTAAGAACGTATCAGCGAATACTGCATCGAAACCTGTTGTTGCAGAGGAAGAACGTTGGTACTCTCCTGTTGTGATTCAGTTGGCGCGGGAAGCTAAGATTCCGAAAGAAGAGCTGGATGCTATACAAGGAACCGGTTATGAAGGGCGATTGAGTAAGAAAGATATAAAAGATTATATTGAAAAGAAGAAAAGAGGAGGTAGCGTTGAACCGAAGCCGGCATCTGCTGCCCCGGCCGCAAGCAAACCATCAGTTGCTGTTTCTACTGAACAGGCAAGTCCGAAGGTTGCTCCGGCTACATCTGCCGCTGCTGCCCAGCCGGCTGCCACTTTATCTAAATCGTCTGCTCCTGTAGCAATGCCTGGAGTCGAAGTCAGAGAGATGGATCGTGTCCGCCGGATTATTGCCGACCACATGGTTATGTCTAAGAAAGTATCTCCTCACGTGACCAATGTGGTAGAAGTAGATGTCACCAAATTGGTGCGTTGGCGTGAAAAAAATAAAGATGCTTTCTTCCGTCGCGAAGGAGTGAAACTGACTTATATGCCTGTGATAACAGAAGCCGTGGCAAAAGCATTGGCTGCCTATCCACAGGTGAATGTATCGGTAGATGGATATAATATTCTTTTCAAAAAGCATATTAATGTCGGTATTGCCGTCTCTTTGAATGATGGAAACCTGATTGTTCCTGTGGTACATGATGCCGATCATCTGAATCTGAACGGGTTGGCTGTTGCTATCGATTCTCTGGCCTTGAAAGCAAGGGATAACAAATTAATGCCGGAAGATATTGATGGGGGCACATTTACGATAACCAATTTTGGTACATTCAAGAGCCTGTTCGGTACGCCAATCATTAATCAGCCGCAAGTAGCTATCTTGGGAGTAGGGTATATTGAGAAGAAACCTGCTGTTGTAGAAACTCCGGAGGGTGATACGATTGCAATCCGGCATAAAATGTACTTGTCTTTGTCTTACGATCATCGGGTAGTAGACGGAATGTTGGGAGGTAACTTCCTGCATTTTATAGCCGACTATCTCGAAAATTGGAAAGGCTGATAACTGATTGTTTCATTCATTAAGAACTTCATTACTCATGAAAAAGAAATATGATATAAAGACTACAGATGTAGAAACCCTGAAAAAGTGGTATCATCTGATGACATTGGGGCGTGCCTTGGACGAAAAGGCACCGTCTTACCTGTTGCAATCATTGGGGTGGTCTTATCATGCTCCCTATGCAGGACATGATGGTATTCAACTTGCCGTCGGTCAGGTATTCACCCTCGGTGAAGATTTCCTGTTCCCATACTACCGGGATATGTTAACCGTGCTTTCTGCCGGAATGACTGCTGAAGAAGTGATCCTGAACGGTATTTCCAAAGCGACGGACCCGGGTAGCGGAGGACGTCACATGTCGAACCATTTCGCGAAACCGGAATGGCACATTGAAAATATCTCCTCTGCTACTGGTACACACGACCTTCACGCAGCAGGTGTGGCCAGAGCAATGGTATATTATGGACATAAAGGCGTGGCTATCACTTCTCACGGAGAGTCGGCTACTTCCGAAGGATTCGTTTACGAAGCTATCAATGGTGCCAGTCTCGAACGTCTTCCGGTGATTTTTGTAATACAAGATAATGGGTATGGTATTTCCGTACCCAAATCGGAACAGACTGCCAACCGTAAAGTGGCCGAGAACTTCTCGGGCTTCAAGAACTTGAAGATTATCTATTGCAACGGAAAGGATGTATTCGATTCGATGAATGCTATGACCGAGGCACGGGAATATGCTATCAGTACCCGTAATCCGGTTATTGTGCAAGCGAATTGTGTCCGGATCGGTTCGCATTCCAATTCAGATAAACACACCTTGTATCGGGATGAGAATGAATTGGAATATGTGAAAGATGCTGATCCCTTGATGAAGTTCCGCCGGATGCTGCTGCGTTATAAACGTCTGACCGAGGAAGAACTGCAACAAATAGAAGCTGATGCAAAGAAAGAATTGTCTGCTGCCAACCGGAAGGCTTTGGCTGCTCCCGATCCCGATCCTAAAAGCATTTATGACTTTGTAATGCCCGAACCTTATCAGCCACAGAAATATAAAGACGGTACACATGAGGCGGAAGGGGAGAAGACTTTTCTGGTCAATGCCATTAATGAAACATTGAAAGCTGAATTCCGCCATAATCCCGATACCTTTATTTGGGGGCAGGATGTGGCAAACAGGGAAAAAGGAGGCGTGTTTAATGTAACCAAAGGTATGCAACAGGAATTCGGCGAAGCCCGTGTATTCAGTGCACCGATTGCGGAAGATTATATTGTAGGCACCGCCAATGGAATGAGTCGTTTTGATCCTAAAATTCATGTGGTGATTGAGGGAGCGGAGTTTGCCGATTATTTCTGGCCTGCCATAGAGCAATACGTGGAGTGTACACATGAGTACTGGCGTAGCAATGGGAAATTTGCTCCGAATATAACTCTGCGTCTGGCTTCCGGTGGTTATATCGGTGGAGGCTTGTATCATTCTCAAAACCTGGAGGGAGCTTTGACCACTTTACCGGGGGCACGTATTGTCTGCCCATCTTTTGCGGATGATGCTGCCGGATTACTTCGTACCAGTATGCGATCCAAAGGCTTTACGCTGTTCCTCGAACCGAAAGCATTGTATAATTCGGTAGAAGCGGCGGCAGTAGTGCCGGAAGATTTTGAAGTACCTTTCGGGAAAGCACGTGTTCGTCGTGAGGGAACAGATTTGAGCATTATTACCTATGGCAATACCACCCATTTCTGCCTGCACGCAGCAGAACGATTGGAAAAAGAAGGTGGCTGGAAAGTGGAAGTCATTGATATTCGCTCCTTGATTCCGTTGGATAAAGAGGCGATATTCGAATCGGTCAAGAAAACGAGCAAGGCATTGGTCGTTCATGAAGATAAAGTTTTCTCCGGTTTTGGTGCGGAACTTGCTGCTATGATTAGTGGGGAAATGTTCCGTTATCTTGATGGACCGGTGCAGCGTGTGGGGTCTACTTTTACTCCTGTCGGTTTTAATCCGATTCTGGAAAAGGAAATTCTGCCGGATGAGGCCAAGATATACGAGGCTGCCCGGAAATTATTGGAATATTAAATAGTGTGGATTATGAAAAAGATAGGCTTATTTTATGCTACCAAAGCTGAAAGAACGAGTTGGGTGGCAGAGAAAATACAGAAAGAATTTAGTAAGGAAAAGATAGAAACAGTGCCTATTGAACAGGCTTGGCAAAATGACTTTGAGGCTTATGACTGTTTCATTGTCGGTGCTTCAACTTGGTTTGACGGAGAACTTCCTACATATTGGGATGAATTGTTGCCGGAGTTACGGACAATGAATTTAAAAGGAAAGAAAGTTGCAATCTTCGGGTTAGGAGATCAGATACGTTATCCGGAAAACTTTGCGGATGGCATCGGATTGTTGGCGGAGGTATTTGAAGAGGATGGAGCTACGCTAGTCGGCTTTACTTCTTCCGAGGGTTACACTTTCGAACGTTCCAAAGCTTTGCGTGGCGGGCAATGGTGTGGTCTGGTTGTTGATTTGGATAATCAGTCTGAACATGCGGAAGAGAAAATAAAGGAATGGTGCCAACAGATAAAGAGGGAGTTCGCGTAACAACTATGTGAAGACCTCGTTCATAATAATCTGATCTTCTCTCTTCTACGAGATAGTGACGCTATCCAATAAAAATGGTGACGGTATATGATTGGGATACTGACGGTATCATTGTCATATAGCGTCACTATTTTTTTTATATCAATCAAGAGTTTTGTGTTTATTAATAGCGTATATCAACCATGATTTTCGGTTGCCCCTTTATAAATAAACTTCACCTCTGCCCAACGATTTTTCTCTTTATAATGGACAAAAGTCAGTCCGTTTTTTCCGGCTTCTTTCCGGATGGAGTCAATGTCGTCTACATAAAATCCGCTCATATAGATTTCAGAATCAGTATGCATACAGGCAACATACTGTTTCATATCATTCAGTAATATATTCCGGTTGATATTGGCAATGATGACATCGAAAGGTCCTTTTCCGGTCAGTGACGAAGCATCTCCCTGTGAAACCACAATGTCATCTACATGATTCAATCCGATATTTTCGATGGAGTTGCGTACACACCATTCGTCGATATCGATAGCCGTGCAAGGACGTGCACCTCGCATTCGTGCCAGAATGGCAAGAATTGAAGTTCCGCAACCCATATCCAGCAGGGATTTATTATTCAGTTCGTTGTCCAGTAATTCTTCAATAATAAGGCTTGTCGTTTCGTGGTGTCCGGTGCCGAAAGCCATTTGCGGGTTGATAACAATGTCATATTCCGCTTTGGGAACATCCTGATGGAAAGTACTGTGAATCACACAGCGGTTGCCAATGATAATAGGTTGGAAGAAATTCTTTTCCCATTCTTCGTTCCAGTCCTTGTCTTCTGCTTCAATATAAGTATAGGTGATTTCTGTGTCGGGTATAGGAAATTCATCTATCGCATTTTTTATAACAGTTTCGTCACATAAGGATTGTTGGATGTATGCAGTCAATCCGCCTTTGCTTTCAACAAAACTTTCGAATCCGGCTTCGCCTAATACAGCAGCCAATACATCATTCACCGTTTCGGTGCAAGGATGTGTCTGAAATGAAAACTCAAAATATTTCATAATCTTTCTTTTTATCTGAATAATGATGGGGCAAAGATACTCAAAAACGAAGTCTTGACGAAGTTTTTTAATGAAGTATATGTTGCTATCAACAAAAGCTCCAAATGGACTTCTTTGATTTGTATATATCGTATGTGAAGTTTACCATACCTTTGATATCATAAGTTAAATAGACGTATTTCGATAGAATCAAACACCTCTTTTTCTCTATAAAAGTAGTGAAATAGGGATTTCCCTATTATCCTTTGGGGAAAATCTCCCTCGAACGAAAAATCTCTTCCTTATCTTTGTAACGTGAATAAGTTTAAGTAATTACATAAACCGAGATGATATGAAAAAGATTGTTTATTTCTTGCTATTTGCCTTGTGCCTCCCGATAGGCTTGATGGCACAAAGCGTTGATGACGACCTTTACTTCATTCCTTCAAAAGACAAACAGGAGAAGAAAGAAACTCCGGTTAAGAAGGAACCGAAGAAACAGGTGACCAACATCTATACTTCACCGGGTACTACAGTAGTGGTTCAGGACCGTAAGGGAAGAACACGGGATGTGGATGAATATAACCGCCGTTACGATGCACGTGATAATGAATTCGTAATGGATAATGATACCTTATATATAAAAGAAAAATCTAATCCGGATTTGGACGGAGAATGGGTGACAGGTGAATTCAATGGTACAGAAGACGACTATGAATACGCTGAACGTATCATCCGTTTCCGCAATCCGCGTTTTGCTATCAGCATCAGCAGTCCGTTGTATTGGGATGTAGTTTACGGTCCGAATTCATGGGACTGGAACGTATATACCGATGGTATGTATGCTTATGCATTCCCGACATTCAGTAATCCGCTCTGGTGGGATTGGCGTTATGGCTCTTACGGCTGGGGATGGAATCGTCCTTATTACGCTTGGGGATATTCTCCGGGTTATTGGGGCGGCTGGTATGGCGGCTACTGGGGTGGCTGGTATGGCGGCGGTTATTGGGGACATCACCACCACTGGCACGGTGGTCCTAGCTGGGGTTGGGGCGGAGGTGGAAACCATTGGGCACGTAATACCTATTATAATAATCGTCGTTCTAACTTTGGAAACAGTGTTGGAAGTGCACGCCGTTCTTCTTACCCAACAAGTAGTGACCGCAGAATCGGTACAACAGTTGGTACACGTCGTACAAATGGAGAAGGTGTAAGCCAATCTGCACGCCGCGGCACAACTTATGATTCTTCTTCCAGAAGAACTGTAGGTAATCGTACGAATACAAGAGTAGGGACTACCACAGGCTCAAACTCTTCCCGCAGGAGTTCTACCTACACTCGTCCGAGCAGTACACGTAGCAGTTCGACATATGATAACAGTCGTTCCAACTCTTCTTCTCGCAGAACTTATGGAACAACGAATAGCAGTAGCAGTCGTTCTTCTTCTACATATAACCGTGGAAGTTCTACGACTCCACGGAGTTATTCACCGGATAATAGTAGTAGTCGCCGTTCTTCTTCTAGTTCCACTTATTCTCCAAGTCGTTCTTCATCAGGTTCCAGCTACTCACCGAGTCAGTCTTCATCGTCTCGCTCGAGTGGTTACTCAAGTGGTGGTGGAAGTTCTCGTTCTAGCGGTTCCTCTGGTGGCGGTGGAAGTCGAAGAAGATGATAATGATTGGGTATTATTAATAAGATATATTTATGAAAAATATAAGATTTACAATAGTGATACTGTGTACTTTGGTTGGTAGTACTATCGTAAGTGCACAGAGCTTATACGATGCAGCCCGGTTTATGGGGAATGATTTGAATGGAACTGCACGATTTGTCGGCATGGGAGGGGCCATGGGAGCACTAGGCGGTGACATATCAACTATGGGGACCAATCCGGCAGGTATCGGAATATACAGAAGTAGTGACGTAATGACTTCATTTGGTTTCAGTAATATTGGAATGAAGTCTACTATGAACGGCAGCAAAAATGAACAAGATAAGTTGTTTGGTTCATTTGATAATATCGGTTTTGTTATATCAAGCCGTATCGGAAATGAGACACCTTTGCGGTTTGTGAACTTTGGTTTTAATTATCGTAAGGTAAAGTCCTTTGATAAAAATATGGTAATGAATGGACTGATAGAAGATTCGGAAGGACCATTGTCACAAAGTGACTTTTTTGCTACTTTATCCCATGGGCTTACTGAAAGATATTTGAGCTCTAATGCCGCTTTTACTGATGGAGGTATCGATGCTGCACCGTGGTTAGGCGCTATGGCTCTTCGGACTAGAGTGATTGGAGCAGTGGGCGATAATGGTGAAAATAATGATCAATATGCCAGCAATGTAGGCTATATGGTGGGTGAGGGAGGTGAACCTATTTATTTGCCGGTGCAGGGAGCCTATACATCTAAAGAAAGAGGTGGGTTACATTCCTATGACTTTAATGTTGCGCTAAACTTTTATGATCGCATTTATTTGGGTGCTACGATAGGAGCTTATAGTGTAGATTATTCAAGAAATTCTATTTATAGGGAAAGTTATGAGGGAGATGTTTCAACTTATTCTTTAGAGAATTGGTTTGATACAAGTGGAACGGGAGTTGATTTTAAGTTAGGAGTGATTGTACGTCCATTTGAATCCTCTTCATTCCGTATCGGTGCTGCAATACACACACCTACATGGTTTAATTTGGAAGACCGAACTTCCGCCATCATGACTTCTGATATTGATATGAATAGTAACGGAATCATTGAAAAGGATGAATTGTTTGAATATGATACGATGGAATTCCCTGGTGAATCAAAAACTAAATATCAATTAGTAACTCCTTGGAAATATAATTTAAGCTTGGGGTATACCATTGGTCGTTCTGTAGCATTAGGAGCAGAATATGAATATAGTGATTATTCTTCAGCCAAACTGAAATATGATGATGGTCTGAAAATGGAGAATGAAACATCTCAAATAAAAACGGGATTGAAAGGAGTACATACATTACGCGTTGGTGCTGAAATTAAATTTGCACCTGAATTCTCTTTCCGTTTAGGATATAATTATGTGACAGCAGCAATGTATGACGATACATTTAAGAGAATTGCACTTAACAGTATCAGTACAAGTACAGAATTCTCTAACTTGAAAGCAACCAATAATTATACAGTAGGACTGGGATATAAAGGAGCTGTTTTCTATGCTGACTTAGCTTATCAGTTCCATACTTATAAGGAGGACTTTTATCCTTTCTATAATGAAACAGGAGAAAACTTTGAAACAATCATTGTGCCAAATGCAACTAAGGTTACCAATAAACGTAGTCAAGTACTATTAACCGTAGGTATGCGCTTCTAATCTAATAAAGAGACAGTTTTCAATTTCAATAATAACTTTTGTGTGTAAAAAATCCCTGGAATGCTGAGTGTCTACAGCGGTTCCGGGGATTTTTATTAGTATCGCTGTTATTCTTTTGTTTTATCTGCGTAACGGAGTCCGTTCATCAATAATTCCGCGACCTCCGTAAAGTCTCATCGTAACAGGACTTCCGGCTTCTATGGTAATATCCTGATCTGCGATGATAGGTTCTTCCTTATCGTCTACGATTACAGAACCAATCTTCTCACCAGCTTTGATTATTTGTGGAATCAAGTTAGTCAGGATACCTTCTGAAATTTTCCGGATACTGATATATTCCGGGGTTGCATTCTTGTCAGCTTCGATTTTACCGTTGAAAAGATCCTGCACACCTTTGTTCTTCAGGAAAAGTTTAACGATTGCTTTACCTTCGTACGGGTTGCCTTTTTCATCAAGTAGAATAACGGGCGCAGTCATTCGCTTGAATGTAAGGGCTACATTGCTAGAACCTTTGCGGGCTTGGGCTGTGCCGAACAAATATTCTAAACCGCCTTTGATGTCACGGTAGCGACTAAAGAGGGATCTAGTCGTTACATCACCGGACAATTCAGGATAATGAGCATAGAAAGTTACAGCTTCCGAATCTGTAGCTGTCTCGCTCCAATTTTGGTTATCTACTCCCAAGATAAAAGGCTGATATTCCTGCTCGGAAACAGACATTGAAATGACGTCTCCGGCTGAAAAACTACTTTTTAAAGGAAGTGACAGGTTACTGCTGCTACGAGTAACAGCGTCAGTGATACTTTCATTGTCGACAGTAGTAAGAAAGTTGATACCTTCTTTACTGGGGTCTTGCAGTTCGTCTTGTTGTTGACAACTGAACAGGCATACTGATGCCATAACAAATAAAAGGCTTTTTCTTTTCATTTGAGGGGTAATTAATAGGTTAATAATAGTGAGAGGTTTTTTTTAATATTCTACTCTGTCTTCTTTGGCCGCCCAGGCTTTGAAGGCAGTAAGGGCTTCGTTATGCAATAAGATTTCGGAAGGAAGCTTTCTGTCTTCAGGCTTCAGTTCCAGTTCGTCATAAATAAAAGAGTCATCGAAGCCAATATTCTTGGCATCGGTCTTATTGTTTCCATAGTACATTTTATCCAAACGTGCCCAGTAAATAGCACCGAGACACATGGGACAAGGTTCGCAGGAAGTATAGATTTCGTATCCGCTAAGATTAAAAGTACCGAGTTTGGCAGCTGCGGCACGTATTGCACTCACTTCGGCATGAGCAGTTGGGTCACAAGATGCCGTAACACGATTCACTCCTGTTGCAATTATTTCCCCCTCTTTCGTGGCAATCACAGCACCGAAAGGACCTCCACCATTTTTAACATTCTCTTTGGAAAGCTCGATTGCTTTCCTCATTAAGGCTTCTTTAGTCATGGTACAAAAAAGTATATTGTTAGTTTCATTTTTTCCTTCTCTTCTTTATACAAAGATAGAAAAAACTAACAATATACAATGGAATATCCCTATTAATTTTTTTACAGTATCGGTAAACTGCGGAGAAGAATGATACTTTTTTTGCTTTTTGGGGTTATAGTTTGCCTAAAATTTTATCCATTACCCAATTAGTAAGCGTTGCGCTTTCACCGTCACAGGAGCAAACGGACTTACCCAATAGGTGATCTACCACTGCTTGAATGAGAGGTTGTTGCACGTGTTCCGGGTTACCGATGCAGATTTCTTCCCGTCCTTTTTCGGTATGTAAGCCTATAGGTTCATAAGTAAAAACAGAGAAACAAATCATTCCCTTGTCACCGATAATTTCAATACGGTCTTCGCGGGCAGAGTCATGGGCTACGAAACACCAGGAACCGCTACCAACCAATCCGTTATCAAATTGGAAACAGGCGCTTAATGTATCTTCAGCAGGATAAAGTCCACCCCGATTACTCTTATAACCACTTGCTTCGAGGATGCAGCCGAACATATCCTGCAACAAATCAATCTGATGCGGAGCAAGGTCATAGAAGTAGCCACCTCCGGCAATGTCAGCCTGCACACGCCAGGGAAGATTATCGCGATTGTAATCCAGATCGCGTGGCGGTTGGGCAAAACGAATCTGTACATTGATGACATTACCGATAGTCCCGTTCTCTACCAATTCCTTTACTTTCTGGAAATAGGGGAGATAACGGCGATAGTAAGCTACGAAACAAGGAACTCCCGTTTCATTGGATATGCGGTTGATGCGTGTACATTCTTCGTACGTCACAGCCATTGGTTTCTCAATATAAGCAGGTTTGCCTGCTTTCATGGACATAATGGCATACGTAGCATGTGAAGAAGGAGGAGTGGCAATGTAGACAGCATTTACTTCCGGATCATCGATCAGTTCTTGTGCATCGTCATACCATTTTTTGATTCCTCTCTCTTTGGCATACGCTTTCGCCTTCGCACCGTCACGACTCATTACGGCTACGACTTCCGAATGTTCTACTTTCTGGAAAGCGGGACCACTTTTTGTCTTGGTTACTTCTCCGCAACCAATAAAGCCCCATTTGATAATCTTTTCACTCATAATATATACCTATTGTGTCTGCTTTAACAACTCCCCAAAGATAAAGCTATTTTTTGTCAAGAGCAACTTTATTGATTATTAACTTGGCAGAGACAGTGGGAAAACAGACATTACGTTTTACTTCAATAGAGGCTCTGCTTTATCTGAACAGACGGTCTGTTTGGTGAAAACAGAGCCTCTAAAAGATGGCAACGCACACTCTAATTCCGGTAAGAAGCAAGGTGAAGACCGCTATGCCCCGGGTTGAAGGAGAAAGAATACCGGGCAAAACAGAAGGGAAAGCCGGGGTGGGGGAACTTTCCCCTCTATGAATATGATTTTTCCTTTGATATATAAAAAGAAAGGAGGGAATCACAATTCCCTCCTTTGCGTGTAGTTTAATTGAAGCTACTTTATCATTAACTCTGTAAAGATACGATATTCGGAAGCGAAAGTCAAGTCTTTGAGGCTTTATTTGCTTTTTATTTCTCTATTCCACCGGATTGGATGGGTAGGCTTCCGGAGTATATTCTCCTTTTTTACAATGCATCTTTCTCTTTCAGGAAAAGAAGATTGAAAAGCTCTTTGGAGTTCTTTTTTCGGAACTGCTGATATGCCTTTAAATAATCGGTGCGAGTGGAATCGAGCAGATACAGTCGATACAGGTCTTTACATAATTCCTGTTGTTTACTGTTCCATTCGCTGATTTGCTTGTAAGGCCATTTTTTGACTCCCTTACCAAGATATGGCTTCAGAAAATCGGCAGCTTTGTAAATGCTTCGTCCGTCGGCAGAGCTGACGGAAAGAACAGGTACATGGGCTTTTTCTCCCATAGTCGCAATATCTATCAGATGTTGCAGATTGAATTCTGAATATCCGAAAGCCAATGTCCGGCGTAATTCTTCGGGCTGTTTGCCGCCCGGTTCAATCTGTTTGAATACCCGCTTCTCGGGAACTTCCCGAAGTATCCGTTCGGCTACTTTATGATTGCCTGTATAGAGTGCAAATGCGATGGCTTGTGCATCATAAGCAGTACTATGATTGTTGGGGCGGCTGGCTTCTTCTTTTCCTTGTTCGCTAGTCAGAATCCAGTCCAGTAATTGCCCGAACCATTTTTTTAGCTGCTCTGAATCTTTCGAGGTGAACGAACGGGATTTTTCAAGAAGCTGGACGGCATCCAGCATTTCCACTAACGAATAAGTATCTATCACACCATAGCAACGGCCAAGATCATTATTATGTCCGGGCGCAACCTGTGCATATTTCAGATGTGGATTCATGCAGGTTTTCTTATCCAGAAACCAGACACGAATCTGCTTGGTTGCTTTTAGTGCATACTGTTCTTTGCCACTGAAATACCACGCAAGTGCAAGTGTAGTGACATTATTTGCCATTTCTCCCAAGCGGTTACGGTCCAGTTTATCCAGTTCCGGATTGGACACACCATCACGGCTGATATAAGGTTTACCGTCCGGCTTGGTAGGGTCCGGCCAGAAATAGCGTGCCTGGCTCAAGTAGTCGTGCTTGTCTCCGCTTGGTGGTGTCTTATCTTTCATCATAACAGAAAGATGGTGGGCGTTCAAAGCCTTGTCTGCCTGCTTTAGCAAGTTCTGATAAGTGGCGCTGTATGCGGGTTGGTTGAGAGACTTTTTCACTTGCTCCAAATGTTCTGCATTCCAGATGCTCTGGGCGCAAACAGTCATTGCAACAATACTGAAAGCCAGTGACAAACGGATTCTCTTGGAGTAGTTCGCTCGTAGATTCATGGGATAATATAACTTTTGGGGTACTCGTTTTATTGTATTGCCTATTTCTCGTAATATACATTCATAATGATGGTATTCAGCTTTCTGTCTGTTTGAATATTCAGTTGTTTCACCCAGATCAATCCGAATTTCTCCTTATGATAGAAGTAATACACTTCTCCTGCTGCAATAGTCGGAGTATTTGTTTTGATATCAGACGCTTTCACATCTCCGATGTCATCCCGAATATTGGTGATTTCACCATTTGTCACTTTGGCAATCAGTGCGTCATCCGTGACTTTCTTGAACGGGGTTGTCTGCGTAGGCTCTTTCCAGATGGCATAATCATTCAGATTCAAAGCTGTACCATTGCAAAACTGACTGTTCAGAAGATTGGTTCCGATATTGGCCGGATTCAACAGACGCGCTGTGGGCGCACCGCTAGTATTATCCATTGCGAAAGTAACCCATTCCTTATGTTCGACTACATCGCATGGAGTCATCGTCCGTCCATTCGTAACATCAAAGAAAGCATTCTCCGTTCCATGACTTCCCAGTTCGATATTTTCCCAAAGGATGTATGGCAGGGTAGGTGTCGGTTTCACTGTTACGCTTCCCGATACAGATAGTTCCTGATTATCCCCCAGCACATTGTCATACACTAATACTACATTGTCGATTACTAAATTTTCGGTAATGTCTTCGGGAGCTTTAAAAGAAAGACTGGTAGCGGTAGCTGTAAACTCGTATGCTTGTCCGTTTACCATTAGTTTCTTGATAATATTCAGATTGGTTCCGGCCAGCGTAATAGTGGCTCCTGTGCCCACTTCTCCTTCCAGAACAGTGGTGACAGTAGGAATAACCGGTGGCACGATTACTTCAAAATCATTAGATACATTCACGGTATGGGTGGTATACGTAACGCTCAACTGAACCTTTTTAGTTATATCGAAAGTAGAGGGCACAGTTACCATCAGTGAAGTATGCGAACGGTCTGGATTGGGATCGAAAGATACCACTTGATCTCCGAAGTTTACCTTAGTAATCAGGTGCATATTCTTTCCTGTAAGTGTGATCTTATCTCCGATAGTAGCAGAACTCACATCAGTGGTGACACCCGGCACTACCACTTCGAAAGCATCACTCAAAGTCAGTTTGTGTACAGAATTGTAAGTGGCAACGACAGAGATATGTTGTGTCACTTCGAAATTATCGGGCACCGCCACTATCAGTGTGGTTTGCGAACGGTTGGATGGCTCGGTAGTGATGTTGACCACCTGATTGTCAAAAGCCACTTTAGAGATCAGATGCATATTCTGTCCGGTAAAGGTAACCTCGTCACCGATTGCTACGGAATAATCCGTAGCCGGTGGATTGACAGATGTTTCCGGAATTATGATTTCATTGTCACGGGTACATCCGTACAACAAACCTATCAGGCAGAACAGGACTGCCGATAATGCGGTAAATTTATATTGTCTTTTCATTGTCTTTCGTCTTTTTTAGTAACGTTGGTAATACAGGTCGAAAGTAATCGTTGCATTGGCATCATTCGTCGCCTTAACAGCGTCAAAGTCTACATTGACAGAACGGATAATCATAATACCGAATTTATTCTTCTTCAGGTTCTTGAACACAACGACACTGCCTGCCTTGTATATATTCGATGCTTCCTTATCCTCCGCTTCCGCTTTCTGACGGCTGCGTACCGAGTTGGAGCCTTCCGCATCCATGTCAATATTGAATAATGCTTTGGTAATCTCGTCGGTAGGAGATATTTCTTCGATGTTTCCTTCTTTAATGTTTCTAATCAGTTCGCCATATCCTTTGCTTTCCTGAAGTACAAGAAGTTTGGTGACAGTAGAAGTAAACTCACCAAAGTTTTCGTTGACTTCGGCTTCCGTAGAAGAACTCTTCAATGGAGGTAATGGAGTACCGTTACACCAATAATTTCTCAAATTAGCCTTTATGTTCTGCGGACCGTTCAATGCAAAGTCATTATTACTGTTGTGTACCGCTGCAAAATCAATCAGGGCACGGGAATCAACATCTTTCAGGATACAAGTGGTGGAAACCTGTCCGGTAGTTCCGTTAATCATATTACCAAAATCTTCATTGCGGTGTGCGCCCATCTTCAGATTCGGATAGCTGAATACTCTCGGAATAAATACATAACAGTCATTCCGTAGCGTCAGACTGCCTGTTCCCTCATAATATTTGGCCAGAACGTCCACAGTAGCACTCTCCGGCAATTCCGGAACACGGAATACAATGCTGTTGGCAGTTTTCTCAACGAAGTTAGTCACTTTCACTTCATCCCCGAAATGGATGCTTTCAATCAGATTCAGGAAAGTTCCGTTGAGGGTAATCAGACTTCCCTCGGTCACCCGTTCTGCCATTGCGTCAATGGTCGGAATATCTTTGATGATCTCAAAAGCAGGACCCTCCGGTTGAGTGAACTGCTCTCCTGTAGAGTCAAGATAATAGAGGGAGATAGGAGCGGCATCCGTGATGACGAAAGGAATGGTTGCTACAATTTCTCTTTCGGACTGATAGGAGATGGAAGCCTCTTTATCGCCGAAACAAACTTTAGACACGATGTCCAGATTCTCACCTTGTATTTCAATCTGATCTCCCACGTGCGCCCCGGCAGGAACATTCTTCACTTGGGGAACCGGATATACAATCGTAAATGACTGCTCACTTTCCGTCTTTTTTTCTTTCGTACTAAGAACGATTTTCCCGTTTCCGGCATTGGCGGGAACTACAATAACAATCTCCTGTTGAGAGAGCTTATAGCGTATCGTAGCTTCTACGCCACCAATCGTTGCTTTTTGTATATCGCGCAGGAATTCTCCTTTGACAGTGATTTCCTGTCCGAACTTACCGCTCGTCGGGGTGAACTCTATAATTTGAGGATCACCCTGTTCGGTGACATCAGTCGATTCTTTTTCGTTGCAACCTGCCAGCGCAGTGAGAACGAAGAAGATGAATAGGCTATAGAATTTATTTTTCATGATTCAGTGTCTTTTAGTATTAATAGTTAGGGTTCTGTGTGATGACGCCCGGATTGTTGTCGATCACGCTTTGTGGAATCGGCAGTATCAATTGGTAATCCTGCAACTTGTTGATCTGTTGGGTATAGCCAGCATAGAAATCCCATTCCGTTTCCTGAATATGCTTGTTGACCACCTCTATGGCCTTGCCCCAACGCAAGAGGTCGAACCAGCGTTGATTTTCGAAAGCCAGTTCCAAACGACGTTCTTTCTCAAGATAGGTACGGAATACGTTACGGGTAGTCACAGCGTTACTCTCGATTTTGCTTAGTCCGGCACGTTCACGTACCAGATTCAGGTATTTCAATCCGGCAGAAGGACCGTCTACTTCGTTCAATACTTCCGCATACATCAGCAGCACATCTGCGTAACGGATAATGGGCCAGTCATTTTCAGCATCGTATCGTACAGATACTTCTGAAAGGAACTTCTTGACATAAGCAACCTGTGCTTCCATCTCTTTGCTCTTATCATAATAACTGTCTGCCATGCTGACGTCCTTTCTTAAATCCTCTTTACTGTAAGCAGCGGATATTTCTTTCGTCGGGTAATTCTTACCGTCACCGCTACCGGTGATTACATTCGCGCCACTGTTCTGCGGTGCAAATGTATTGGCAAACGGAGAACCGATACCCAGACTGCCGCTTTTGTAGCGTACAGTGAAGATAATGTCATCGTTCATTTCTTTGGTCGTGTCGAACACATCGGCATATTTGACATTCAGCGTTTCGCCTTTAACAGTCACTACATCGCTTAGTAACGGTTTGGCATCTTCATACTGTCCGAGGGTAAGATAAACCTTTGCCAGTAGTGACTTGGCTGCCAGTACCGTGGCGCGTCCCAAGTCATTGGAACTATACGTAACATCCTGCAAGTCCGTGACAGAACGTTTCAGGTCGTCGATGATTTGTGAGTAGGTAGCCTGTACCGAACTGCGGTTTTTTCTTAATGATTCTTCCATACTGATCTCTTCCGTCACCAGAAAGGTGGGACCGAAAAGACGCACCAGATTGAAGTAATGATAAGCACGGATAAAGAGTGCTTCACCCTCGAATTGTGCACGCTTCTTTTCGTCCTCCACTACGTTCAACACTTCGGGAACCAGTATCGAGTTACAGTTATTGATGTTCTGATAAGTAGCCTCCCAGTAAGTACGGATATTCGGGTTGCTGGCGTCCATTGTTCCGAGGTCCAGTGCCAGCAGTTGCATGAATGCGTCATTACTGGAACGGGTGCTGTTCATGCGGGTATTGTCCGAGCGGAGTTCCGTCAGCGCCCATTCTATATTTAACGGATTGTGCATACCTCCGTAACAGCCGATGACAGCAGTATTCACTTCCGCTTCATTCTTATAGAAGTTGATATCGGCTATGTAAGAATCTGGCATGATGTTCAAGTCGCAGGAGGCGAGTCCCAACGCACAGGTCGAGAGAATACCGATGAATGTATGTTTTAGTTTCATTGTTATTTGTCTTTAAGGAGTTAGAAATTAAGTTCGAATCCGAAAGTGACTGTCGATTGCAGGGGGAACCCTCCGGACTGGTAACCGTTGATAAGGGGAGAACTGTAAGAACCACTCGTCTTGCGTGCTTCCGGATTAATACCACGGTAGTCCTTGGACCAGATATAGAACAGGTTCTGTCCTGAAGCATAGAGACGGAGTGAGTTGATTCCGATCTTTTTCAATTGCTTCTTATTGAACTTATAACCTAAAGTCACGTTGCGCAATGCCACATACGAGCCGTCTTCGATCAGGTAATCCGTAAATTCCCAGGCGACACCGCCGTTTGCTGCGAAAGAGGGAGTTTTTCCGTCACCCGGGTAGTCTGCGCTGATCCAGCGGTTTTTCACGTAGTTGCGGTTGAACTTCTTGGTTTCGGTAAAGTAACCGTCACCGTTGAATACATCCAGTCCGTGAACTCCCTGAATCATGACGTAAAGGTCGAATCCTTTCCAGGTCAGTGTATTGGTGAATCCCCATGTTGCTGTCGGGAATGGGTTGCCTATTTCTGTACGGTCTTTGTCATTAATCACTCCGTCATCGTTGATATCTACAATCCGGAGACTGCCCGGTACGGCGCTGGCCAAGTGGGGAACAGCGTCCACCTCTTCCTGACTTTTGTAAATGCCGTCTGTCTTGTAGCCGAAGAAAGAAATGGCTCTCTTGCCTACCTGTGCCAGATATGTTTCGTTACGTTCACCCGTAGAGATCAGTCGTTCTTCTCCCGAAAGTTCCAGTAACTTGTTGAAGTTGGAAGAGATATTGAATGAGCTTTCCCATTCAAAATTCTTGGTGCGGATATTATGAGTGTTCAGTTCTATCTCAATACCACTGTTGCGGATGCGTCCGATATTATTCCAGTAGTTATTGAATCCGGTGAAAGAAAGAACCGGCTGTTTGAATAATAACTGTTTGGTGATGGAGTAGTATCCGTCCACTGTCAGGTTGATGCGGTTGTTCAGGATGCTCAAGTCAAATCCGGCGTTGTATTCGTAAGTCTGTTCCCAGGTGATGCGGTTGTTACCTTTGGTTTCGCTAGTTTTGGCGAGTCCGGAGATCAGGTTGCCGTTTCCCTCTCCCAATGCATAGTTGCTGGGATAGAGCAGGTCATAGAATGAATTGGCGGGAATACTGTTATTACCCGTCACACCGAAACTGGCACGGACTTTCAGCAGGTTCAGCCAACCGAATTGTTTCAGGAAAGACTCTTCCGAAGCACGCCATCCCACAGATACCGAGGGGAAGTAGCCCCATTGATGCCCGTCGGCGAAGAGAGAACTTCCGTCTGTACGGATACTGGCAGAGAACAGGTATTTCTCATCATAACTGTATGTGGCACGTGCCAATAGGGACATCATTGCCGTACGGTATTTCTGGGTGTAAGTTCCGTCAAGGTCGAAAGATGTTGCGGCATTCAATGTATGGATATAGTCGGTGGGGAAGCCCAGTCCGACGATACCGGCAGTTCTTTCAGAAGTAGTCTGCGCTGTGTAGCCGGCCAGTACGGAGTAGTCATGCTTCCCTGTCTTTCCGGTATAGTTCAACGTGTTCTCGCTCAATAAGTCGATATACAGACGGTTGGTATAAGTACCCATAGCAGATTCTTCATCTTTCTTCGCTGCATAATCGCGATATTGATTGTTCTGGCGATACTTGATAAAGAAGCCGTTGGAAGTGGTGAATACCAGTCCTTTCATCAGTTGGACATTGAAAGAGGCATTCGCCTGCAGGTTGTAATCCTCGCGGAAACGTTCTTCCGTATCCATCAGTGAACGCGGATTGTTGTTGCTCGAACCGAAAGGACTGCTGGTCGGGGTGAAAGTGGTTCCGTCTTCACGGGTATAAGTGACATTGCTGAAGTCGCTGCCTCGTGCATACGAACCGATAGGTTTGCCGGTCAGTGCGGAGGTGGCGGCTGTATGGCGTACAGGCATGAAAGAGGGCGTACGATAGAAATCCATGAAGTTGGTGGCAGGAGTTTCTGTCTTGGTGTACGACGGTGCCAGATTCAAGCTGAAGTCTACCCGCTTGGATAGTTTGGCAGTGATGCGTGAACGCAGGTTCAGGCGGGTATAGTTGCTGTTGAGCATGATACCGTCTTCCTGTGCATAGTTGCCCGAAATATAATAAGTGATGTCATTCTTGCCACCCGATACGGAGAGCTGCACCTGGTGAATCTGCGGACTGCTGTTCAATCCCTCTTTCTGCCAGTCGGTGTAGTTATCAATGAGGCCGAAAGCCTCCTCTGTCTGTGACATTGTTTTATTTTTCAATACCGATTCATATCCGATCATGCTGCAATAATCCTGTGAACTCATGATGGGATGTAACTTATAAGCCCATTTCAAACCAGTGGAGGCTTTCACGCTGTATTTTGGTTTACTGGCTTTTCCTGTCTTGGTAGTAACCAAAATAACGCCATTGGCGGCACGTGAACCGTAGATGGCTGCCGAAGCGGCATCTTTCAATACTTCGATGGAAGAAATATCCGCCATATCGAGTGTGGAAAGACCGTCCGGTGTGGGGTAGCCGTCGATGACAATCAACGGAGAACTGTCGGCACTGATAGAACCCATACCACGCACACGGATTTGTGGGGCGGCTCCCGCTTCGGAAGTAGAGTTCTGGATATTGACACCGGCAATTTTACCTTGTAATAACTGGTCTACTTGGGTCACGGGAATATCTGTCAGGTTGTTGATATCCATCTTGGACACAGATCCCGTCAAGTGAGACTTTTTCTGCACACCATAACCTACGACTACCACTTCATCCAGTGTCTTGGTATCTTCCAGCAGGTGAATATCCAATTTGTTTTTACCGTTGATGGCAACTTCCTGTGGGATGTATCCGATGTATGAAACCACCAGGATAGACTTGGAGGAGGGGACACTCAACGTAAACTGACCGTCCATGTTGGTGATTGTACCTGCGGTACCACCTTTTACTTTCACATTCGCTCCGGGGATTCCACCCTGGCTGTCGGTCACTGTTCCGGTGACGGTAAACGACTGTGCATAAGTGACGGTAACGCACGGAACACAGAATAACAGCATCAATGCCATTACCAAAGGGTAATGAATAAATTTGTTCTTCATCTGATTAGTATTTTAAGTGTTTCTTATTCTAAACTATAGATTAAATGAATTCTTTTGTTGGCAGGTGTCTTGCGGAATTGAGTGCCGATGGCTTCATATCCGGCTTTCGGATCAAAGAAGGAGGCACGGCGAAGAATCCAGCAAGCTTCTTCCTGTTTCTTGTCCCATTCCTTGATTTGTTGGTAAGGCCATTCGCTCTGTGGTTTGCCGATATATGGAATCAGAAATTTCAGTGCTGCCGTAATGGAACGTCCGTCCGGACTGGTGGCGGTGTAAATATCCTGTCCCAAAGTGGAGGCGATCGAACACATATCGAGCATATGTCCCAGATTGAAGATGGTATATCCTAGGGCGGTGGTGCGTGCAAGTTCCAACGGTTGCTTGCCGTCCGGTTCTATCTGCGCGAACAAACGCTTTTCGGGAAATTCCTGAATGGTTTTCATTGCAAGATCTTGATTGCCTGTATATAGAGCATAAGCTGTCAGTTGCACGTCATAAGCCAGACCGTGATTGTTCTTTGCTCTCTGTTCTTCGGCAGCTACGGGACTGGTCTGCATCCATTCCACTAGTTGCGTGAACCATTCTTTCATCCCTTTCTTTACTTTGGGAGTAAATGCTTTCGAGTTCTCCATCAATGTCATGGCGTCAATCATTTCTGTGAATGAGTAAATATCAATCATACCTGCACCACGTCCCATGCCTTTATTCTTTCCGGGGATGGTTTGTCCGTAAGTGAGGTTCGGATTCATCTTTGTCTTGGCATCCAGAAACCAGACATTCAGGAAGTCTACGGCTTTTTGCGCATATTTCTCATCACTGGAGAAGTAATAGGCAAGTCCCAGTGTGGTGACTGCTTTCGACATATCTCCCAGTTTGTTGCGGTCGAGCTTATCCAATTCCGGATTTCTTAGTCCGTCTTTACGGATATAGGGCAAACCGTCCGGTTTGGATGGATCCGGCCACCAGTAAGGGCCCATGCTCATATAGTCGTGTTTGTCTCCGCTATCTGCTGTCATTGTTTTGTCCATTACGGACGGCGGAGTCATCTTCAAAGCCTTGTCGGCATCTCTTAAAAGAGTTTTGACGGCAGGGGCATATAGAGGTGAATCGGCTTTTTCTTTTACTTTGGCTAATTTTTCCGCGGCATAGATGCGGGTGTTGGCTACCTGTGCGTTCAGTGTGAAAGCAGAGGCGAACAATAATGTGCATACTAATAAGTTTTTCATATTCTATTGATTTTCTAGTTTATTGAATCCATAATAACGGGTGACGGATGGGAAGATTACGTACCACCTCTTCGTTGGTGGGGAAATGCTCCAGTTGCATCCATGTTTTGAAATATTCTTTGTTGAAATGATGTAATGTGCCGAATAACAGGAACGGTTGCGCCACCGGCCATTCTTCCCAGAACATGATGTCGGGTTGTCTCTTCCAGCTACTTTTGTCTTTTACGTATGGATAAAGCCAAGCGATACCCTTATCGATGTTTTTGCCATCCGGTGTGGTATAGTTCCATATGTTTTTTTCTTCGGTAGTGAGCAGTTGGCAGATAGTGGCCATTGCGTCAAGGTTGAAAAGAGAATAACCATAGGGCTTGGTGCGTTCCAGTTCTAAAGGGAAACTGCCGTCTGCAGCCATTTGATTAGGTAAAAGTACTGTTTTATAGCGTTCCGTGCAAAAACGAATCATTTCCCGGTTGTCCGTGAACAACGCAAAGGCAGCGACTTGCATGACCCAGCAGGTACCATGATTGTTTTTCGCTTCCATTTCTTTGATTCCGTAACGGTGTGTGGACATCCAGGTCAGATAATCGGAGAACCATTGTTTGATAGTCCCCAGTTCTTCCTTGTCAATTATCCCTTTCGCTTCCATAAGCCGGAGCGACTGCACTACTTCGATCAGGTGAATCGTATCGATAATTCCTATTCCTCGTCCTGTCGCTACTCCCTTGATGGCCTGTGCATACAGCAGATTGGGATTCATCTGTGTATCCGGGGTGATAAACCATGCCCGGATATGTTGCATGGCTGCATCGGAATATACTTGTTTACCCGTAAGTATCCAGGCGGAAGTAAGGTCGCCTACCAGTTGGCTCATGCGAATCATGGTCTGCCGGTGTGCTGTGAAATTCTCCGGGTTGGTTTCTCCGTCCCGGCGGATATAAGGACCGTCGGGAGCTTCCGGATTCGGCCACCAGTAGTCACCCTCCGAATAGAAGTCATGGATACCTCCGGCACTTCTTGTCGCGCGGGTAGCGGTCACTGTGACCGGTTTCTCATGAAGCGCGGCATCTGCCCGTTGTATCGTTTCTTTTTCTAAAAGGTGACGGATCTGTTCGGCTGTGTTTTCTCCGGCAACTGCCGTAGCAGTGCCAAAGAATATAATGAAACCTATTGAAACTATTGTCTTTCTCATGGTACTTTTCTCCTTTTCTTATTCAGCTTTCACTGCTATTCAGCTTTCACTTCGATGAAAGCAGTTTGAATGCCCGGTGATTTTACGGCTATCTGGCATGTACCGTTCAAGTCAACGCGAATCGCAGCTCTGCCATTATAAGCCTGTACTTTTCGGGAACCGGTGGATGTTCCTAAGTTCTGAATCAGTTTTCCGTCGCCCGCAGCTTCAAATGAGATTACATTTGCAGCATCCAGGCAGGGGATCCCTTTGTCGTCAGTCAGCTGGGCTTCCACCCATACGATAGAACCTTTATCGGGGTATGTCTTCAACTTCAGTTGTTTCGGATTGCCCCATTCTTCTGTCTGGTAGTTGAAACTTATTTCATCCGTAATGGCTGCTTTCATGTTACCTTTACCAGGGCCTTTCACAGCGACCGCTTTTATGTTATTTTCTCCTGCTTTCAGTAGGCAGTTCCAGTGAAGTCCCGCTGCCGGAAAGTCCTGGCTGTTGCGTTGCTTGACTCCCTGACTGACGCCGTTCACGAACAGCTCTACTGCTGCACAGTTGGAATATACTAGAATCTCTTTTTCTTCGTTCACTTTGCCCCATCGAGTCCGCCAGTTATGACCGTAAATATGAATCATAGGCTGTTTAGTCCAGTAAGACTGGAAGACGTAGTAGGCTTCTTTTTTAGTGAGATCCCGTTCTACCACTCCTTTCTGATTGACGTATGGCACCGGATTATCGGGGCGGAGAGGGGTGGAGAAATCTTTGAATACCCAAAAGGCGGTTCCTGTCAGCCAAGGCATTGTTTCTTGCTCTTTCAAGTGCCAGTCGAATAGTTTTACGATGTATGTTTCCGACCAGTCGCCATCTCTGGAAGCACGGGGATCTCCGCCTTGCAGGGCGAAGTCGCCTGCCCGTTCGTCGGCACTGTTTCCACTCGTAATTGCCTGTAGCGGGTTGAAAGGATATTCGGAATGACGTCCGGCATGTGAGTCACCTCCCCATTCTACGTGCAGGAAATGTTTCACCCGTTTCATCTCGTTCTCCGAAATGCTCTTGTAGTCTGTGAATTGTCCGCGATACCAGCCTGCCCAAATGGAGGGAGAGTAGACATCTACAATATCATTGCAGAAATCACATCTGCGGATGGAAGTCATACGTGACGGATCGAGTTGGTGTGACAAGTCATTCAACTCTTTCATGAAAGCACGGATGGCCGATTGTTCGAATGTTGAGAAATCATTGGGCCAGTCATTTTCATTTCCCAATCCCCAAAGGATGACGGAGGGATGATTGTGGTGCTGGGTAATCATGTTGGTCAGCATCCGGCGGGCTTGTGCCTGATATTTCTCTCCTCCCAGTCCACCTCTGCACCAGGGGATTTCTTCCCATACCAAAATGCCTAACTGATCGCATAAACGGAGAATGATGTCCGATTGTTGGTAATGTCCCAAACGGATAAAGTTGACTCCCATCTCTTTAATCAGTTTCATTTCCGCTTCCATTTGTTCTTCTGTCATAGCGGCGCCTACTCCGGCATGGTCTTCATGCCGATGGGTTCCTCTTAACAGCAGGCGTTCTCCGTTCAACCGGAAAGGTCCGTTTTCAATGAATTCAAAGTGACGGAATCCGACGGATTCTGTAATAGTCTGTTTGCTTTGAGGAGTAGTCAATGTCAGTTCGCAGGTATAGAGTTGAGGCTGGTCGGGACTCCACAGAATCGGATTCTTAATCGTTGTTTCGAACAGAGGATTTGTTCCCAACGGAAGAATCGTTGTTGTCTGTTCCCATACCTTTTCTCCATTAGGCGCCTTTAATAAAAGGTGAATGCTTGCCTGGCGAATATCATTCGGGTTATGAAATGTTCCTTGTATCTTTAGAGAAGCGCTTTTCATATCTTTCTCTACAGGGGTTTCTATCTGTATATTACTGAAGGACACTTCGGGCTGGTAAATCAGATTCACGTAGCGGTAAAGACCACCGTATAAGTTGAAATCCGACAGGTCGGACGGAATCATCTCCGTATCTCTGGTATTATCGCAACGAACGGATAATGGAATTCTGCCATTGAAGCGTTTTGCGCAATCCGGGTTGGCAAGGGCTTGTTGAACAGCTTCGGTGATATCGACACTCCAACCGTCGTAGCCTCCTGTGTGACTGGCTACTTTATATGTATAGACATACACTTCCGTTTTTTGTCCTGCTCCCTCAAACTCCAGCAGGATGCGTCCATTGAGATATGGATTCTTGATAGAAAGCTGCGTGCGATACCATCCTGCGCCCTGATAATAATTGATATCCGGGTCTACTGCATCTTCTGCATTGAAACAGTGGGGCAGGGTAACCTGTTGCCAGATAGGCACTGCTTCGGAAGAACCGGGGTCGGCGGGACGTATTGCTTCCCAAATGCTTCCCAAGTCACCTTTCAGGTATTCCCATGAGTCTGTCAGCCGGATTCTTTGTTGAGTCGGAATCATGGCATTTAACGGGAGTATCAGCAGAATGAACAGGATGAATATGGAAGATAATCTTTTCATAATTAGTAATGTACTAATAAGGATAAATAGTAAAGTGATGTGATCGTGAGAGTTGCCGGAAGATTTAGAAAAGACTTTCTTCCTTTTCCAATTTAGCTTTGCGGAGCAAGGCTTCTAGGAAATAATAGTCGGCGTATGAAAGCGGGACATCTATTTCGCTGTCGTGTGGTTTGGAACCTGTGCTGTGCAGCAGCAAGAATCCTTTATCCCCGTTCAGTTGCGCACGATAGCTATGCGTCAGATTCTGGAGAATCTTATCGGCTTCCTGCTTGTATTGTTCTTTCTTTTCGGGAACGTATGTGCTTAGTTCATAAAGAGCGGATGCCATACAGGATGCAGCGGATGCGTCACGGGGTTCGTTCGGTATTCCGGGTGCGTTGAAGTCCCAATAAGGAATCAGGTCTGCCGGCAGGGTCGGATTACTGAAGATGTATTTCTCTACTTTCTCCGCCTGTTGCAGGAATTCGGGTCTGCCGGTTTCACGATAACACATGGTGTATCCGTATAAGGCCCATGCTTGTCCGCGTGCCCATGCCGATTCGTCGGAATATCCCTGATGCGTCATTTTGCTGCGTACCGTTCCGTTGATGGTATCGTAATCTACTACATGATAGCAGCTGTTGTCTTCACGGAAGTGATTCTTCATGGTAGTGAGTGCATGGTTGACTGCTATATTATAATAGGTGGAGTCGTTTGTTTCGCGGAATGCCCAGAACAGAAGTTCAAGATTCAGCATATTATCGATGATAACGGGGAATTGCCATTTGTCTGCATGGTGGTCCCAGGAACGGATACAGCCGATTACCGGTTTGTAACGGGTAATCAGGGTGCGTGCGGATTGCAACAGAATATCTTTATAAGTGGAATCTCCGGTCAGACGATAACCGTTTCCATAGCTGCAATACATCTTGAAGCCCATGTCGTGTGTTTTTCCGTTATTTTTTTCGCGTTCCAGAATTTCTGTATGTTTCTGCGCCTGCTCTTTCCAATATGGATTGTGCGTGTACTCATATAGATACCAAAGCTCACCGGGGAAGAATCCACTGGTCCAGTCTTTAGAAACAACCAGTTCCAGTGAACCGTCCGGTTTGATACTGCGGGGATTGGTTAATTCCCCCCAGCCTTTGTTTTCTCTCTTTTCTCTACTCTCTTGTGATTCATTGGCACGTGCCTCGTCTATTTGAGTCAGTGCGTATTTTAATTGCTGTTCGGCAAATGCGAAGTTAGAAGCAACGATATCTTGCTCTTTAGAGTGATTACAACTGGTAAGTGTGATGATTCCAAGTCCGAAGACCAACAAGTAGTTTTTAATCTTTGTTTCCATATGATTATATTAAGTAGAACAACATTGCAAATGTATGGAAACAGAGTAGAATCGGTTTGTCTAATGATGCCAGATGTTTGCATTTTCATCCCAAACAAATAAAAAAATCCGCTCTGTAAGCCTTGTTGGGACATTTTTTATTGTTTGGGACGATTTTGTAAATCGGCTATTTCCGGATGGTATCAATATCTGTATGGCCTGAATGTGACTTTTGATATTCCGATGGAGAAACACCGTAAGCTGATTTGAAACATTTCGTGAAATAGGCAAGAGTACTGAATCCCGTAGCCGTTGCAATTTCGGTAATGTTCATTTCTGTTTGCTTCAGCATTTGTGTAGCTATTTCCAAACGTTTATGACGGATAAGGTCATTCAACGGCAGGTCGGTGATAGCTTTCAGTTTCCGGTAAAGGTTGCTCCGGCTGAATCCCATCTCTTCACAGATTTTGTCTACTTTCAAATCGGGGTCAGTGAGATACTTTTCAATGATTTTGAATAGTTTCTGCATGAATTTCTCATCGGCGGAGGTCGTTTCCACTTCAATTCCCATGGATTGCAGGGAGAAATTTTTGCTATATACGGATTTTAGCTTCTCCCGCTGCGCCAGAAGATTGTAGATACGTACCAGCAGGACATCAATATTAAATGGCTTGACCACATAATCGTCTGCTCCCGACAAGAATCCTTCTTTGACATGCATCACCATCGTGCGGGCAGTGAGTAGAATAACGGGAATATGTCCTGTCTGCAAATTGTTCTTGATAAGTGAACAAAGTTCCAGTCCGTCGATACCGGGCATCATAATGTCCGTCACCACCAGGTCGGGAAATTCTTTCAGGATAATTTCAAAAGCATCCGAACCATTGTCGGCTTCCAGTACATGGTAATATTGTTCCAAGTGTCCTTTTACGTAACTTCGTATCTCTTCGTTGTCTTCTACCAATAGAACTGTTTTGCCGGGTAGGGATGGAGTGGCTCCGGAAACGGTATTTTCGGAATCAATGGCTCCGGACATACCTTTTTCTACTTGTTCATTGGTTTCTTCCGGGAGAACAACGGCATCCGCTACCTCTTCTTCTGTCATGGTGTGGTTTGGCAATAGGATAGTGAATACGCTTCCTTTGGGGGTATTGGCTGTGACTCCAATTTCTCCGTGATGCAGATGAACAACAGATTGAGTCAGGCTTAATCCGATACCTGTGCCATTCATATTCTCGCTACCTGTCGTGTGACCAACCTGGTAGAAGGGAGTGAAGATTTGGGTACGTTCATCTTCTGGAATTCCTTTTCCCGTATCTGCTACCTGAATCACTAAATAACTTCCCTGATGGGAGGTGATAAGCGGAGAATGTTCCGATAGCCAGTCGCTATGTTCTTGGCGGAGAGTGTCTATATCTGTAATCAGCAATAAACGCAGAGTGATCGTATCTCCCGGTACTGTGAATTTGAAAGCATTCGACAATAAATTGAAAACAGCTTTTTCGAGTAAGCCCTGATCGAAGCAGGCTGTCACCTCACCTTGAGGGGGCTGATATTCAAAGTGAATCCGTTTGCTTTCGGCAATCTGCCTGAATGTATAGAATATTTCGAGCAGGAAAGCATTCAGGTCGCTTTGAGACAGTTGGAGAGTAAGATTACCACTCTGGTTCTTCTGTAAATCCATCAATTGATTGACGAGAAGTAATAATCGGCGGGCATTTTTCAGAATCATTTCCAGTTGTGTTCTGATAAACTGGGGAACTTCTGCCCGTTTCATCAACTCTTCCAACGGACTGATGATAAGTGTCAGTGGAGTACGTAACTCATGCGAGAAGTTGGTGAACAGGTGTAGCTTTGTCTGATGGAATTCTTCCATGCGTTGTTTTTCCATTTGCTTCATGCGCAAGTCCAGTTCCAGTTTATGCTTACTGTACATATAATAGCCGATAGTAAACATGATTCCCAATGCGGATAGGACATAGAGAATATAGGCCAGTGGCGTTCCCCACCACGGAGAGCGAATGATGATTTCCATTTTCTTTCCGGTTTCATTCCATACGCCGTCATTGTTGGATGCTATGACCTGGAATGTATATTTTCCCGGAGCGATGTTGGTATAGAATGCTTCTTTACGACTACCTACGTAATTCCAGTCTTCGTCGTGACCGGAGAGTTTATAGGCATATTGGTTCTGTTTATGCAGAATGTAGTTCAAGGCACTGTATGCAATGGAAAAATTATTCTGATTGTAGGCAAGTACCAATGTTTGTGTATCATCCGGGGCACTATCCAGCAGATGAGTATCATCATTCGGTGTGATAACCTTATTGTTTACGGTCAGTTGGGTCAGTACTACCGGCGGCATGGTGTTATTCTTTAGGAGAGAGCCGGGGGTAAAAGAAAGGAAACCATTGCTTCCGCTAAAGTAGATCTCACCGTGGGGCAGACTGATGACTCCCTGCGGTGTAAACTCCAACGTTTCAGAACCGACAAAACAGTCATAACTACGTATCTGCCCGGTCTTGGTATTCAGCTCGGCTATTTCCTTATCGACACTAATCCATAAGTTATTATTGTGCTCCACCATGGCATATACCTCATTATTGGGTAGCCCCTCTTTCTTGCCAATATGTTTGACGACGCCTGTTCCTTGTTTATACAGGTATATTCCCCCTCCGAAAGTGCTGAACCAGATTTCACCGTTCGCTTTGCGCACCATGGAAGTGATGTAGTTATTTTCGAGTTTCTGATTGGGATTTGTCTCTGACATATTGCAACGGAGCACCGTTCCTTTTTGCATATCATATTCGTAGAGCCCGAACGACCGGGTTCCTATCAGAAAGGTATGGGCATTCAGTGGCAGGAAACTCCGGAGGCTGGTGAAGTTGACAAACTCCTTTTTCTCTTTGCCATACGGGAACTGATTCGTGATTTTTCCGTCCGGAGACAGTTTCACCAGTCCTTTGTCGGCTGTCGTTCCAATCCATAGATTATTCTCTGCATCTTTATAAAAAGTATAGATAGCTATATTTTTTTCCCGGTCGAATGAATATACTAATGTGAACTTTCTGGAGGGAATATGGAATCTATAGACTCCTCCGGTACTTGTGCCACACCAGATGTAATCTCCGTCCAGTAACAGGGATTTGATGATGTTCTTGTTGAACAATCCTTGGGATGTCTGTTCAATCAGGAAGTTGGTATATTTCTTGGTGATGGGATCGAACTGCATTAATCCTCCTCCCTCTGTTGCAATCCACAATGAAGTGGAATCATACACCATCGTGCCAAAGATATTATATAACTTCTGGTTGTTATTCTCTACCGGATGGTAAAAGATGAATCGGTTATTGAGCGGGTTATAGTAGTTCACACCACCGGAGTAGGTACCTACCCAGAGCGTTTTTTCCCGGTCGATGTAGATACTGCGGACGGAAAAATGACTTAGGCTGTTCTGGTTGGCATCGAACCGGTTGTACTTGGATATATCATCGTTTCTTAAATCCAGAATACTAAGTCCGTCAAACGTCCCGATAATCAATTTCTGGTCCTGCTCGGTGATGCAACGGATATAGTCATTTGTCAGTCCGCTGTTTTTCTGATTGTAGATGGATAAGTCTTTGGTCTTCGGGTTCCATTTATTCAGTCCCCTGGTTTCTGTTCCTATCCATATCTGATGTCGGGAGTCTTCGAAAATACAACTGATTGCGTCGTCCGACAGGGCAGGCAGTGTGCTTTTATTGAGTTGCTGAATCAACTCCATTTCAGGCGTACAGATAAATAATCCGTGACGGTGGGTACCAATATAAAGCCGTTTTTCTGCATCAATATAAAGCTGCATGATTGCTTCATTCTCCGGGATATGGTCGGAATATTTCTTCTTGAATTCCCCGGAACGGGGGTACCATATACATAACCCCGTTCGGGTACCAACCCACAGATTTCCGGACTGGTCAAATTGAAGAACGGCAATGTTGTTTCCTGCCATGCTTGGATAATCGTCCGTTTGATATTTGGTAATCTGATTGGTTTTGAGATTGATATAATTAAGCCCGTTATTGGTGCCTACCCACAATCCGTCATTTGCATCGTCCGGCAACAGGCAGGTGATATGATTGTCCGACAATGAATGAGGATCATCGTTATCATGCTTGTATACAGTAAATTTCTCCCCGTCGTATTTGTTTAATCCATTGCGGGTGGCAAACCAGATATACCCTTTGGAGTCTTGGGCAATGGCAAGGACTGATAGTTGCGACAAGCCATTCTTGAGATTGATATTCGAGAAATTGAATATCCCGCTTTCTGCGGCATGGGTCCGTGGAAAGCAGATAGTCAGGAGAATCAGGAAAGCAATAAAAGAAAATGAACGTATGTGGAATCGAAGTTTTTGTGTAATAGAAATAAGGTTATTCTTTATCATAGTATTTCTTATAAATCTTTTGGTATTCCTTTTCCTTTTGGAATTTATCCAGCCATGTATTCAAACTATCGAGTAAGGCGGGGGATTGTTTGCTGACTGCCCATGAGTAGAACTGCGTGAAGCTGATAGCTGTATTAATATCTATTTGCGGCAACGAATCTGCTGCTGCCAGTGCGATACTTTCGTCACAAACGGCATAGTCGATGTCTCCATGCGCTACCATTGATATCAATTGTTCGGAACCGTATTTATCAATCTCTTTGATATAGATCGTGTCTCCGATCTCATTGCCTAAATTCTGAATACGCAAAATAGAAGGAGAACCTTTTACGACATGAAGTGTTCGCTGGGCTAAATCCAGCTGGGTACGGATATAGAGCGAATCATTCTCTCCAGTTTCTTTGCGTTGCACCAGCACTTGCTTGTTGAGGAAAATGGGAGAGGTGAGAAGCAGAGAGTCTTTTAACTTGCTGGTGGCTAATATGCCATAAGCAATCACATCATAACGTCCCTCGCTTAATCCTTCCAACCGCTTTTCGAAACTCATGATAGGTGTTATTTCGGCTTTGAGCCCTTTGTCCCGGGCGAATGCCTGGATCAGTTCGTAATGAAAACCGGAAACAGTGTCACTGTCTACATAAAAACTGATGGAATTATATTCAGTGGCTACACGTATGATACCCTCTTTGGCAATGGCAGCATAATCACGCGGATGTCCCGCAGGTTTTTCCTGCTTGCCGCATTGACGGAAAGAGGAGATAAATGCCAATACAACAATCACTGGCACTAAATATCTGAACAGTCTCAATTTGGGGCGTGATACCATAAGCCGTATAGTTTTTGTTAATCATAGAAATTCCATGAAAGACCGAATTTCAGCACACGTGGGTTGATGGGGTAGTGCGGAGACAAAAAGTAATTCGGACTGCTCATGCCCTGGTTCACGTGATACATCATTACATAGAAACGTGTACGCTTTAAATGTAAATTTGCATATACATTCACAATCGGATAACCTCCTATCTGTACTTGGTCGTCTGTCGGTTGCAGATGAAAATTCTGAATGGCCGGCATATAGGCAGGTGCATTGTATTTGCTGAAATAACGCACGTCGGCTCCCAATTGCACACTAAGTACTTTCTTCGCCAGTTTGAACTGCATATAGAAGTTATGATATAGCGAGAGATCAGGTAGGGGAAGTACAGTCTGGTCACTGGATTTCTGCCAGGTCACTTCATTGTCCAGATGGAAGATTCCCAACTTGAAGTCCTGATTAAGACTTGCAGATAATACCTGTATACTTCCGCTGTTCTGTTCCGGTGTTGCTTCTTGGTTGAAGTAAGTATAGTTCTTGATGTTTTCAACTCCTGCTTTCAGGCGTGTCCTCCAACGTGCAATGCTCAATTCCCCCTCAATACGGGTACGGAATTCCTTGTCCATATCGTCGTCCCACATAAAATGCTTGGAATGATAATGGCGCATATAGAAAGGAGCAAGCTTATTGCTGACTTCACCACGGGCTATCAGACTGACGGTATCTTTCCATAACGGGAAGTTCAGGTCAATATCTCCTTTTACATTAAATTGTCCGATGGCTTTTCCTGCCAATCCCACTTCTCCGATAGCATGGTAATGAAGTACATTTCCTTCACGTTTGGATAATTCTCCTCCAACAAATATTTCATTTTCGTTGTATTTGTCGGGCAACGGATTTCCTTCCATATTCATCAATGTATACTTGCTGATTTTATAGGAAGCGAATGCCGTCAATCCGGCTTTGGCATATTTATTAAAGCCTTCCAATAGAGCAATACCTATGGTATTCTTGATTCCTACATAGGTGGTACTGTCTCTGGCCGTAGGATTATCTGGGTCTAAATAAGTGTTTTGATAATAATTCTTCTCGCGCATATCATCATTCGAGTTGAAGGTATGCCGTGCCCGTTCTACCTGGATGGTGTGTATAAAACTGGTAACGGGGACAAACTCCTGTTTGGCGGGAGTGGTGTCATTTTCAGCCTGTGGTATGTCACGACTGAATCCCAGATTATATCGTTGGGTCAGGAAGACATAAAAGTCATGGTTACGGTTGGTCGTTGCATTTAGTACGGTAGGAATATTGGTTGACTCATATTCTCTTTGACCTTGCGCCATTTCTTCCGGTGCAGTGATATAGCGGTCGTCCTCAATACCTCCGTTTTCGTTTGTTTTCAGGTAATTGTTGCTGTATATAGCTTGCATCTGATATTTGTCGCCGATATAGCTACCGAAAACAGCTGCGTTAAAATACGCCGTATTCTGATTATTGTAATATCCTCGTCCGTACAGGTAATCTATATTAAAGCCGAAAGCCAGTTTCTTGTTTACATTGACAGAGAAGTAAGATTTGAAACGCTCTTCCCCGTTCACTTTATTACCGGCTTTGTGATACGTCAGATTCGTATAAGGTACGTTACTGTTGGTAAAATTAAATTCCGTAGGACGAATAAAGAAACTGGAGAAAGGCTCCATGAAAATAGTCGGTTCCGGGTCACGGCGGTCAAAGAAGATGCGTGACATACGGGGAGAACCCATATTGGCCAGATAATTGTAATGTCCGGTAAGTCCTTCGGTCAGGTTTGAATTCTGGAAATGATGAAAGGCTGTATCTGCCGGTACTATGGTCCGGTCGCCCAACTGGTTTTTGATACGCCACATATACAATTTTGGAGGCAATCCCTGTACTTCGACATTTGCACTATCCAATCTGTCCGGAATCATGGCAGGGTCTACCTGATTTCCGTATTGGTCGTATCCGTTTTCGTCTACTCTCTGGCGACCATTATCGAACTGTGCCTGAACAGTCGTCAAACCTATAACGGAAAGTAATATATATAATAGTAAGATTCGTCTCATAATTGGAGGCAAAGATACTTACTTTAATTGAGAATTGAGAATTGAGAATTGAAAAATATGTTGCATCCTTTACTTGGCGAGCAATTATTTCTTAATTCTCAATTCTTAATTTTTAATTTATTAAACCTCACGGATTAACTCCATCCCTTTCTTGATAGCTTCCTCGTTCATAGGAATCAAGTGGTGGTGGCGTTCCGGCAAGGTTTTCTTCAATCCTTTAACCACATTCTCCAAAGTTACAACCGGACGAAGTTTCAATAAACCGCCAAGTACGATCATGTTGAATGCTTTGGCATTGTTCATCTCGTTGGCTGCATCCATTGCGTCAATACGATATACTTTGATATCCTTGCGAGTAGGAGGGTGGATAATTCCGTAACCGTCATAAATCAGGATACCGCCGGGTTTCACTTTGCTTTCGAACTTCTCGAGTGAAGGCTGGTTCAGAATGATGGCAGCATCATATTTACTTAGAATCGGTGAAGATATCTTGTCGTCGCTTACAATAACTGTAACGTTGGCCGTTCCACCTCGTTGTTCAGGACCATAAGCCGGCATCCAGCTCACTTCTTTGCCTTCCATCAGACCGGAATATGCCAGAATCTTACCCATAGACAATACGCCTTGTCCACCGAAGCCTGCTATAATAATTTCTTCTTTCATTGTTCTGTTGACTTTTAGCGTTATTCTTTATCTTTTAAATCACCTAGCGGATAGAATGGGAACATGTGTTCTTCCATCCATTTGTTTGCTTTTTCGGGAGTCATCTTCCAGCCGGAGCTGCAAGTAGAAACGATTTCCACCAGGTTGGAACCTTTACCGCTCATGGAATTCTCAAACGCCTTACGGATTGCTTTCTTAGCTTTGCGGATAGCCGGTACGGATTGTACGGACTGGCGGGTTACGTAAGCGGTTCCTTCCAATTGGGCAGCGATTTCAGTAATCTTCAGCGGATAGCCATGAAGTTCCACGTCACGTCCGTAAGGACAAGTCGAACTCTTCATTCCTACCAGTGTAGTCGGGGCCATTTGACCACCTGTCATACCATAGATGGCATTGTTGATAAAGATAATCGTAATGTTTTCGCCACGGTTCAAAGCATGTATGGTTTCAGCTGTACCGATACAGGCCAAGTCACCGTCGCCTTGGTATGTAAATACGAGACGGTCCGGCCACAAGCGTTTGACAGCGGTTGCCACAGCAGGAGCGCGCCCGTGTGCTGCTTCTTGCCAGTCAATGTCCAGATAGTTATAGGCGAAAACCGCACATCCTACCGGAGAGATTCCCACTGTTTTATCTTCCATGCCCATTTCCTCTATTACTTCGGCAATGAGTTTGTGTACCACGCCGTGACTGCAGCCCGGACAGTAGTGCATGGCGTTATCGTTCATCAGAGTCGGTTTTTTGTAAACCAGATTCTCGGGTTTGATTATTTCTTCTTTAGTCATAACTTCTTCTCCTTATCTGTTGGTGAACCGTATAAAAAACTCCATCAGCTTGACAAAGATTGCCGCGCCGCATACGTAGATAAACATTTTGAAATCTTCTTTGGCTACAAAATAGATGATGATGGCTGCGACGGCCAATATCATAAAGAGGATATTCAGTACGTTTCTTATTTTATCGGGATTCATCGCTTTATTTACTATTTTTTATTTACGATTTACGATTAAGATTATTTTGCGACTTACCATAGTTACTTTAATCGTAAATCGTCTAATTACATTATTTTTTCTTCCAAGGCAGTTACAATTTCATCCGGGTCGGGCACAATACCGCCGAGGCGTCCGAAATGTTCTACCTTTATTTTACCGTTAACAGCCAGGCGGACATCTTCAATCATCTGTCCGGCATTCAGTTCCGTAACAAGCATGCCCTTTACTTTATCAGCATAAGAGGCAATTGCCTTTGTCGGGAATGGCCACAAGGTGATCGGACGCAGAATACCTACTTTGATACCCTTTTCACGAGCCAGTTCCATTGCTTTTTGGCCAATGCGTGCCATTGAACCAAAGGCGATGATCAGATATTCTGCATCTTCGCAGTTTATTTCTTCAAAACGTACTTCGTTTTCTTCGATTTTACGATACTTGGCCTGGAAGCGGAGGTTGTTGATTTCCATTGCTTCCGGTTTCAGTTCCAGAGAAGTGATAATGTTCGGTTTGCGGCCTTTCGCCTTTCCGGTAGTAGCCCATGGGCATTGTTCGATTACTTCCGCTTCCGTGCGGCGTGCTTTTTGAACAGGAAGAACTACTTTTTCCATCATCTGTCCGATCACACCATCAGCAAGAATAATAGCCGGATTACGGTATTTGAATGCCAATTCGAATCCCAGTGCTACGAAATCCGCCATTTCCTGTACGGATGCCGGTGCGAGTGCTATCAGTCTGTAGTCACCATGACCACCACCTTTTACAGTCTGGAAGTAGTCTGCCTGGCTCGGTTGGATGGTTCCCAGTCCGGGACCGCCACGCATCACGTTCACAATCAGACAAGGAAGTTCGGCACCTGCGATGTAAGAGATACCTTCCTGTTTCAGACTTACACCAGGACTTGAGGATGATGTCATAACCATTTTTCCACTACCTGCACCTCCATATACCATATTGATAGCTGCCACTTCACTTTCTGCCTGGAGTACTACCATGCCGGTTGTTTCCCACGGTTTCAGTTCGGCCAGCGTTTCCAACACTTCCGATTGGGGAGTAATAGGATATCCGAAGTATCCATCCGCACCGCAGCGGATAGCTGCATGGGCGATGGCTTCGTTTCCTTTCATTAATACAACTTCTTCTGCCATATTCTTTTCTTTTATTCTACTTTTACTTTATACACTGAAATACATCCGTCCGGACAAACCGTTGCACACGAGCTGCATCCGTTGCAGGTATCTTCTTTTACTTGCCAGGCATAGTTATAGCCTTTCATATTTACCTCTTTATTGAGGGCGATTACATCGAGCGGACATGCCACTACACACAGGTTGCATCCTTTGCAACGCTCCGTGTCGACTACGATTGCTCCTTTGATTTTTGCCATAATCTTTATTTTATTACGTTATCTTTGAGTTCGATTATTGATTAAACATATCTTTGTGGTAGAAATTGAGGATATCAATTGCCATTTTCCTGGCCTGAACGGCAGGGCTGTCCGGATTGAGCTCGATGGCATACTGGTAGTTGTCCAGTGCCCGCTTCCAATCTCCTTTTTTTCGGTAGGCATTTCCCCGTAAATAGTAAAGAGTATCTTTCTCTTTTTCGACAGAAGTGTCCTGGAGAAGCTGGTCCAATTGCTTAATCGCTGTGTCCACATCCCCCTGATTGATAAGCTCTTTTAGGTTGTCTATTTGCTCCATTTCTTTCGTCTTTCGGGATTCTGAAACGCAAAGATAGTTTTTATTTGTGTAAATGGGGCAAATGAAGACGGAAATTTACAACGTTTGGACTTTATTGTATATTCTATGAATATATAGTCAGGATGAAAGAAAAAACGGATCTCATCTTTTTTGTTTATAACGAGAATATATCTATTTTTGTCACCACCAACATGATTGGTTTTGTTTTCTCTGATGATGATTATTAATACACTTTGGCCTTGTAGAATACTGAAATGAAAGATGAACATGTGAATGATATAAATAATTATCAGAAACTGTATATGCAATATGCGCCCATGTTGTTGCGTTTTGCTGGGAAGTTTATTTCTCCTTTCTTTGCAGAAGATATTGTGCAGGATGTATTTCTTAGAATATGGGATAAACAAGTTTTTCTGTTATCTGAATCAGAGGTTAAAAATATATTGTTTGTTGCTGTCCGGAATGCCTGTATCGATCATTTGCGTCGTATTAGTCTCGAACAGGAGTTTGCCGATAAGCGTGCTATCCAGCTCAAATTAGATGAGTTGAGCTTTTACGACGGTGCTGATGAGTTATTTATGAGGAAAGACTTGATAGCACATGTGATGGCGAAAATAAATGAATTGCCCGAAAAAAGACGCGAGATCTTCTTGTTGTCATATATGGAGGGACTTAAGGCAGCAGAGATTGCTGAAAGATTGAATTTATCCACGCGAACAGTAGAGAATCAATTATATAGAACATTGCTTTTCTTGCGAAAGGAACTTCAGACGGCTTTTGTCTATTTATTTATGTTCGTATAGCCTGCATGAATTCTCGTTTTCCATCACGTAGAAAAATATAATTAAAAAAAATAAAGAAGTCGGTGAGTAGTTTTTGCCGATGGTTCGTTACATATATAAAAACAGGTAAATATTATCTATTTATATATGGAAAACATGATTTCAGATTTGATAATAGGGTTTTTAAAAGGTTCGTTGAATGAGAAAGAGATCAATCAGTTTTATGATTGGGTGAATGAAACACCTGAAAATAAAAAGATTTTTTTCGAAGCGAAGATGGTCTATGATGCTTGCTTGTTTAAAGGAAGCGATATTGATATGGATAAGAGCTGGCAACGTTTATTGGAAAAGAAACAGAAGCAGACTCCAAAGAAAATATACACTCTTTTCCGGAGAATTCAGACTTATGCGGCAGTCGCTGTTATCGCCATCGCCCTTACTTCTACTATCTTCTTGATGTTAAATACTACTTCTCCTGCTCCGATAGCCGAATATGTGAGTGGTGATGGAATTGTTGCTGATAAGATAATACTGTCAGACGGTACACAGGTGAGCATGGGCAGTCAGTCGAAATTCCGTTATGATCCTCATTATGGAAAAGATAAACGTGTGGTTTATTTGGAGGGAGAAGCATTCTTTGATGTAGCCAAGCAAAAAAGTAAACCTTTCATCGTGGTTGTGAATGGGCAGGAGATAGAAGCTTTAGGCACCAAATTCAATGTGGAAGCTTATCCGTCGGATTCTGTTGCTGTTACTACTTTATTGGAGGGCTCCATTCGTTTGACTAGTGAAAATATAAATACTCCGGTTGTTTTAAGACCCAATCAACAATATGTCTACAATAAAGATAAAGGAACTTATAAAGTAGATAAAGTAGAAGCTTCTCTTTATACATCATGGATTTCCGGTTATTATTATTTTCATGAAGAAAGTTTAGACGGAATATTGAACAGGCTGGGACATATTTACGGAGTCGATTTCCGGGTTCAGTCGGATAACTTGAAAGGACGTAAATTTACCGGAACCTTCTATCGGGGACAAAGCATTAAGGATATTCTGGATGTGATAAATGTCTCAATTCCAATTCAATATCAGGTAAATAAGCAACATGTGATTATAAATTGAATAACTAATCTAAATTAAGAACGACAGAATGAATAGCAGTTAACCTTATATAATAAGAAAGAGAGAAGAAAATTTTGGCCGATTTTCTTCTCTCCGAGATGTTTGCATCTCAAAAAATTAAACTTCCTCTTGAATGGAATAGTGTTTAATCTTAAAACTTACAAATGTATGAATAAACAGTCTATGACTTACGGGTATCCCCCAAAAAGAAGCATAAAAAACATAAAAATAACTTTTACCGTTTTGTTGTTATTTATTTTGCAGCTCACAACAAGCAATATTTATGCGCAGGATAAAAAAGTATCCATATCGGTAAAGAATGAAAATCTGGAGAATGTAATAAGAATGGTTGAGAAACAGACGGATTATCTGTTCTTTTACAATTCAGATGAAATCAATAGGAAACAAAAAATAACAATCGATAAAAGAAACAGCACATTAAAAGATGTACTTGAAGTAATTACCGCTAAAGCCAATTTATCATATACCATTAAAGGTCGTCATATCATTCTGACGCAAAAGGTTGAAAAGACTGCTGTGGGTGGAAGTGCTTCAGCCAAGCCGTCGGAGAGAACAGTGACGGGTATAGTAAAAGATGAAACGGATTTCCCAGTTGTGGGGGCAAATATTGTGATACCCAAGACGAAGAAAGGAGTCATTACAGATATAAATGGAGCTTTTTCCTTGAATGTAACTCCCGGAGATGTAATTGAAATTTCCTATTTGGGATATATGACACAGGAAATTAAGGTGACAGATCAGAAGTCACTGAATATTGTGTTGCGGGAGAATGCAAAAGCCTTGAGTGAAGTGGTGGTTGTGGGATATGGAGCTGTGAAGAAATCTGATTTGACAGGTTCTGTAGCTTCCGTGTCCAATGCAAATCTGGTAAGGGGAGGCAATACAAACTCTGCCGGTGCTTTGCAGGGTGAACTTTCCGGAGTGACGATTGTACGTTCCAATAACAAACCGGGTGGAGGGTATGATATCAAAATCCGTGGTATTAATTCTATAACAGCTTCTTCCTCTCCGTTGATTGTCATTGACGGAGTGCCGGGTGGAAATCTGGACTTTGTGAATCCGGATGATATTGAAAAGATAGATGTGTTGAAAGATGCGTCTGCAACAGCTATTTATGGATCCAGTGGTGCCAATGGAGTTATCATTGTTACAACTAAGAGAGGCCAGACCGGTAAACCCAAGATTTCGTATAATGGCTATGTGGGGTTTAGAACATATACTAACCTGCCGGATATGATGTCCGGAGATGAATATGTACAGCTTGCCAGAGAAGCAACTCGTGGCGGGGCTCCCAATTATGTTTATAAAAGAGACGAGCAGATATTTACAGATCCCTCCGAACTTCAGGCGGTAAAAGATGGTAACTATTATGATTGGTTGGATGCTATTTCCGATCCTGCTTTTATAACCAACCATAGCCTGTCGGCAGTAGGAGGTACGGAAGCTGTAAAATATGGTTTCTCCGGTGGATACTATTATGAAGATGGTATGATTCAGCCACAAGAATATACGCGTTATAATTTGCGTTCAGTGGTAGATATAACTATCAACAAACATGTGTCTTTTGGTGGAAGTATGTATGCTACTCACAGTATTCGTGAAAAAGGTAACTGGGACTTATTGCGGGATGTATTCCGTATGCGTCCTACACAACATCCGAACAGTTTGGTGACAGGTGAAGAAATCTGGAAGTATTCGAGTAATAATCTTTTCAATCCTCTGATTACTTCAAAGAATCAGCGTTCGCAAGTGAAAAGTTTAAATCTTCAAAGTAACATCTATCTGAAAATAACTCCTATTGAAAATTTAGAGTTGACTTCTTCCTTTTCTCCGTATTTCACGCAGACATCTATGGGCGATTATATCGGAGTATGGACTAAAGCGCAGCAAGGTACGGCCAAAGGAGCAATTGCTAATGCTACAAAGGATAATTCGTTGAGTTGGATCTGGGATAACATTATAAATTATACTTGGAAGAAGGCGATACATTCCATTACTGCTACCGGAGTTTTTTCTGCACAGAAATATCAGTATGACAGATTATATGGGGCGACAAAAGACCTGTCATATAATTCGTTGTGGTATAATTTGAATGGAGGAGAAATTACAGGATTAAGTTCTAATTTCAATCAGTGGACTATGATGTCTTACGTCGGTAGAGTCAACTACGGGCTTTTAGACAGATATTTGTTGACGGCTAGTTTGCGTTATGATGGTTCATCTAGGTTGGCTGACGGTCATAAATGGGCGCTGTTTCCTTCAGTGGCTGTTGCATGGAGAATTACAGAAGAAAGCTTTGTCAAAGATTCGAAGTGGCTGTCTAATCTAAAACTGCGTTTGAGTTATGGACAGGCAGGTAATGCCAATTCTGTTTCCCCTTACGCTTCTGAAGGGAACATTTCGGGTTCTGTTTATTATCCTTTCGGTACTTCTACTTCTGTAGGTAATCTTCCCGCTAATATAGCTAATCCCTTATTGACATGGGAGCGTACTTCCGAATATAATGTTGGATTTGACTTCGGCTTTTTAGGTCAGTGTATTTCCGGTAATATTGAATATTATAACCGGACAACGAATGATTTATTGATGGGGCGTAATATTCCGGTTCATTTAGGTTACTCATCGGTAGTTTCCAATGTGGGTTCAGTGAGAAACAGCGGATTTGAATTACAGCTAAATACGGTAAATATTGCATCGAAGAACTTTACATGGAATACGACCATTAATTTAGCTTACAATAAAAATGAGATTGTAAGTCTTGCCGATGAAGAAGATTTGAGTAACTATTCTGTGAATCTGAAAGGAATGAGAGGCCGTTATTCGGATAAAAGATTTATCGGTAAGCCTGTAGATACTAACTGGAATCAGAATACGATTGGTGTGTGGCAGTTGGGAGAAGAAGAGGAAGCTGCGAAATATGGGTGTGTACCGGGTAATTTCAAGATTAAAGACTATAATAATGACGGAAAACTTACTGATGACGATTATATCATAGATGGTAAACGAACTCCGGATTGGACGGGAGGTATGACGAATATGTTTAAATACCGTGATTTTGATTTATCTTTCCACATGTATTTCCAGTTAGGCGCTACTCAATACGACCGTTTCTTTGAAAACTTTGCATTGGAATGGAACAGTCAGAACTTTAATAATTTGCGGACAAACTACTGGACACCGGAGAACCCTTCCAATACAATGGGGCGACCTTCACAAATGGGTTCCAGAGGTAATATTGCTTATGAAAAGACCGATTTCCTGAAAGTATCCTATGTCACATTGGGATATTCGCTGAGTAAGAAACTACTGTCAAAATGGGGGTTAAGCAATGCCCGTATCTATGTGACAGTACAGAATCCTCTCATCCTGACGAAATTCAGGGGACTCGATCCGGAACAGCCGGATATAACAAATATCGGAGATACGGATGGTATGACTAAGAATACGCTATTAGGTGTTAATGTTTCATTTTAAAAACAGATTTATGAAAAACAAAAAATATTTGAAATATGTCCTTTTATCATTAACTATAAGTATAGGGATGAGTTCTTGTTCTGATTTTTTGGATGAAGTGAATTATTCCAGTCAATCAGCGGATAAATATTATCAGACTAAAAGTGGATATGAAAGTTTGATTGTAGGGTGTTATTCAAACTTGAAGAATATTTATAATAATACGAACTTTCAGATTTTCACTCAACAGGGGACAGATGTGTTTACACAGAATTATCCGACGGAAATTACTCCGATGAACCAGTACACCACTACTTATCAGTCGAGTAATGGTACGGTTTATTCCATGTGGAGCTCTTATTATAATGCTTTGAAGAATGTGAATGCTGCTATCGACCGTTCGGAGAATGTGATTCTACGGACAGATGATCCGGATGGCATGGAACCGAACACTCTCGCGCAACGAGTAGCGGAGGCTAAGGCATTGCGGGCATGGTACTTATTAGAGATTATTAGAAACTGGGGAAAGGCCCCGTTGGAAATACATGAAGCGAAAGAACCTTCTTATACCGTTGAGTATGCGGATGGTGCCGCTTTTTATAAGCAAATATTTGAAGATCTGGAGGCAGCAATCGCAGTGCTTCCTTATCGGCAGACGGGTTCCAGCTATGGCCGTATGTCTAAAGCTGCAGCCAAACATATCCGGGCATTAGCTTATCTGACACGTGGATATGAAGATTATGCAGATGCTAAAGATTTTGAGAATGCTTTTAAAGATGCGGAAGATGTCTATCTTAATTCAGGACACAAATTATTGGACGATTATGCTATGGTACATCGTCAGTCGAACGAAATGAATGACGAGATTGTTTTTGCGATTGGTTTTGCTGATGCGGCGAACTATAATACGAATATCTGGAATCAGTGGTTTATGATGCCATATTCTATCGGCGGTTGGTTAGGATTAGGGAAAGATAGCTATTATGGTAATGCCAGTGCGCATGTAAAAGCAATTCCTACTAAATATGCTTATCTCATGTATGACTGGCAGAAAGACAGACGCCCATCAGTCACTTATATGAGTCCGCTGAATGGAGACAAGAATACTTCTGTGGATGGAAAAGACGCTGGCAAAAACTGGTTTCAGTGTACTACTCCTGTGGATGGAGTTTTTGCAAAAGGTGATAAGATTATCTACTTCCCGGTTCCTACCGATCCGGAATATAAGGTATGGTCTGCTTCAGATAAAGATAAGGTAAGATACAAGGTCTTTAATTTCCCGGCTGGCGACGCGAGCGATATGTCCGATGACGATTATTATAAGTATGCTTATCAGACGACAAATTCAACATCTCGTACTTTCCTTCCTATTTGGAAATTCAAAGATGGAAATACAGAGTTTAAAGAGGATGAATCGGGGTCCGGCACACGTGATATTTATCTGTTCCGTCTGGCAGAAACCTGTCTGATAGCAGCAGAAGCGGCAGTTATGAATAATGATAATGACAATGCGATCAAATATATTAATTATGTTGCTTCACGTGCGGCCAAGAATGCTCCGGTTGCAGGTCTTACAGGCTATAGCGGGACTGTAACATTAGATGATATACTTGATGAGAGGGCGAAGGAATTATTAGGCGAAGGATCACGTTGGAATGATTTGCAGCGTACTCGTAAATTGGCAGAACGTGTGTTGAAATATAACTGGGATGTATCTAATATTCATGGTGGTACAATCAAGACTACTCTGACAGAAGAGTCTTTTAAGAATAAATTTATTCTGCGCCCTATTCCTTTGCAATGGTTAAATTCTTTATCCAATGGAAGTGAATTGGGAAATAATCCCGGTTGGTAACCGAATGTTGAATTTTAAAACGAAACTTATATGAAACTAAGATATATTTTACCGATACTATTTTTATTGTTTGCTTTTGTTTCATGTCAGGAAGATAATACGCCTCCACCGGCTAATCCGAATCCGAATTATACGGAAACGGGCCCTTCTATGGACTTTGTCCACCCGGGAATCCTGCATACGACAAGTAGCTTGAACCGGATGAAAAACTTTGTGATGGGCAATGTTTCTCCGGCTATAGACTGCTATAGGAAACTTGAATCAAACCGTTTGGCTTCTTCCAGCTATGCAATACAAGGTCCTTTCACTGTCATTGCACGTGATGGAATTAATGCAAGTACTAAAACGCCTAGTGAAGAAGATCATAAGGCAGCCTATTTGAATGCGGTTATGTGGTGCTTGACAGGGAACGAAGCACATGCAAAGAAAACGATAGAGATATTGAATGCCTACGCCGGGACATTGCGTGAGATAGGTCCTGATGCCAATGACGACCCTTTATGCGCTTCTTTGCAAGGATTTCTTTTAGTAAATGCAGCCGAACTGATTCGATATACCTATGAACCTGTATCTCAAACGGATATTGATGCTTGGGAGAAGATGTTCCGTAATGTATTTATTCCGGTTTTGAGGGAGTTTTTTGCCAAACCGGCTTATACGAATGGCAACTGGGGTACTGCTGCTATCAAAGCTTTTATGGGATTCGGTGTTTTCTTGGATGATGAAAGTTTATATAATGAAGCTGTTGACTTTTTCTATAATGGTAATGACAATGGTAGTTTGACAAACTATATCAGTGAAACCGGACAGTGTCAGGAGAGCGGACGTGACCAGAATCATACGATGTTAGGATTGGGACATTTGGCGGAAGCGTGTGAAATTGCTTATAATCAGAAAAACGAAACGCTCTATAGCGCCTCGGAAAATAGATTGTTGACGGGTTATGAATATACAGCTAAATATAATCTCGGATATAATGATGTTCCTTTTGTCACCTGGCAGGATGTTACCGGACGATATTCAAACTGGACGGTCATCTCTACGGCAGACAGAGGTAGCTTCCGTCCCGTGTTTGAGATAGCCTACAATCATTATGTGACTCGTAAAGGCTTGAAGATGCCGTATACCCAGCAGGTGATATCCAGAATTTCTCCGGAAGGGGAGGCACAATGGTGTGACCATCCGGGATATGGAACGCTACTGTTCCGTTCGGAAAGTGGAATGCCGCCAAGTGAAGGAGCTGTTGACGGTAAGGGTACAGATTGGAAGGTTGTGACTAATAATGCGACTGGCAAAGCCGAAGGCGATGATTACATTGTAACACCTTCTTTGCAAGGTAACGGAAAGTATAGAGGTGATGTGAAGCGAGGACAACTGGCATTGCATATCGGTAATTATCCAATTCTTGCAGTTGTGATAAAAGGACTGCCGGCTACCCGTGCGTTTACGTTCGACTCTTCCGAATATGGATATTATAAAAATAGTGTAGGCAACCAATGGGGACAGAATACAGCATCAAGTATTGAAAAAGACTATGGAACGGTCTACTATTGGAATTTTAGCGAAGGAAACTTCTTTAAAGATGATAAGAATGTATATCTGTCCACAGATAAATCATTCAATATAACTATTACCTTGAAGATTGCCGATCTTGTTTATCCGGATGGAGTATCACCTTATACTATCAAATGGATGAAAGCATTTAGAAATGTTGATGAACTGAACAGTTATCTGGAAGAGAATTAATCTCCTTCCGTTTTTAAGGTAGAAAGAAGACAATGTAATTATGGTCAGCCCTTTTTGACAGGGCTGATTATAATTGCATGGTCATATACACATCCATTTAAATAATAGGTAAATAGATATGAACCTGATAAAGAAAAGAATATTCTCTTTGTGGGCTAGTCTGTGTATTCTGTGTGCAGTCAATGCACAAGAGACAGAACTGACCTACTGTAATAAGCAGATACATAAAACATTGCAAGCAATTGGAGCTTCCTCTAAAATTCCGAGATCCATGGATGCTTATAAGTTGCATTGGAATATGGTGAGTGTCGATGATTGGACGAGTGGTTTTTTTCCGGGAGTTTTATGGTATGATTACGAATATAGCCGGGAACCGGAGATAAAAGAAAAAGCCGTTTATTTCACCAGACTGTTAGAACCTTTATCCCATAAAGTTACCAGTCATGATCTGGGATTCCAGATATTCTGTAGTTATGGCAATGCCTACCGTCTGACAAAGGATAAATATTATAAGGACGTTATTCTCAAAAGTGCGGAAGAACTGTCCCAACTGTATAATTCCAGGGTTGGGACTATTCTGTCATGGCCGTGGAAAGTTGCGGAAAATGGTTGGCCGCACAATACAATCATAGACAATATGATGAATCTGGAATTATTATTCTGGGCGTCAAAAAATGGAGGAGGTAAAAAGTATTATGATATGGCATTGTCACATGCTCGTGTAACTAAAGAAAATCACTTTCGTCAAGACGGCTCTTGCTATCATGTGGCCGTTTATGATACCATATCCGGCAAGCTTATAAAAGGAATCACTCACCAGGGATATAGTGACCGTTCCATGTGGGCACGCGGACAGGCATGGGCTATTTATGGCTATACGATGGTGTATCGTGAAACCCGTGATAAGGATTTCTTGCGATTTGCAGAAAAGGTGGCCGATCTTTATATCAGTCGTTTGCCGGCCGACCTGATTCCATTCTGGGATTTTGATGCACCTGATATTCCGGCAATACCCAAAGATGCTTCGGCTGCTGCGGTAACAGCGTCCGCCTTATTGGAACTGTCAACATTGGAAGACGATCCGGAACGATCCGAACGATATTATGCATTAGCAAAAGAAATGCTTCATAGCTTATCTTCAGAGCACTATCAGAGTAGAAAGAAGAACTCTTCCTTTCTATTACATTCTACCGGGCATTATCCTGCCGGGGAAGAAATAGATGCTTCTATCATTTATGCCGATTATTACTATATAGAAGCACTTATGAGGTGGAAGAAAATAGAAGCAAAACAAGCTCTGTCACAAGAGAATAAATTTATCCATCCGGGTATTCTACATACCCGGGAGAGCCTGGAGCGAATCAGACATTATGTAGACCAGAAGATAAATCCGGCTTATCAGTCTTATTTATTGTTGCAGGCCGATCCTTGTGCTTCATCCGATTATCAGCTTCAGGGACCTTTTGAGGTTATAGCCCGCTTGGGAGTGAACAGCTATACAAAAAGACCGAGCGAAGATGACCATAAAGCAGCTTATTTGAATGCTCTGATGTGGACGATTACAGGAAAGGAAGCCCATGCCCGCAAATCAATCGAAATATTGAATGCGTATAGCGCTGTATTAAGACTGATTGGCCCCAATGATAATGATGATCCCCTGTGTGCTTCTTTACAAGGAAGTATGTTAGCCAATGCAGCCGAACTTATCAAGCATACGTATGACAAGGTTGAAAAGAAAGATATTGCAAGCTGGGAGCACATGTTGCGTACGGTATTTATTCCGGTTCTGGATACCTTTTTCAAAGCCAAGCCTTATACAAACGGAAACTGGGGAGCCGCTGCAACGAAAGCATATATGGCTTTTGGCATTTTCTTGGATGATGAATCTTTGTATAATCAGGCTGTTGACTTCTACTATAATGGTCACGATAATGGTACAATTAAAAATTATATCAGTGAAAGCGGGCAGTGCCAGGAGAGTGGACGCGATCAGGACCACGTGATGTTCGGATTGGGTAATCTGTCTGAAGTTTGCGAAACAGGCTATAATCAAGGTGATGAAAAGATGTATGCCGCACTTGACAACCGTTTGCTGACCGGCTACGAATATACGGTAAAGTATAATCTGGGAGAATCGGTTCCTTTCAAAGTCTGGACGGATATATCAGGACGTTATTGCGATTGGCAAGTGATTTCGGAGAAAGAACGAGGAGCTTTTCGCCCGATATTTGAGATTGTATACAACCACTATGTCACCCGCAAGGGGTTGGATATGCCCTATACCCGGCGTGTAATGTCTAAAATCTCGATTGAGGGGGGCTCTAAATGGTGTGATGGTCCCGGATATGGAACATTACTTTTCAGGACACAAATGAATGAAAAATGAACAATAAACAAATGAAGATGACAATAAAGATCCCCATCCTATTATTAAATATAGTTGGAGGACTATTAGTGTTGAGTTGTACTACACAACCCAAAGTAAATACCGATTATTCGGTATATGTGAATCCGTTTATAGGCAATGCGGATAACGGACATACTTTTCCGGGAGCATGTGTTCCTTTCGGTATGATTCAGGCGAGCCCGGAAACGGGAAATGATGCCTGGAAGTATTGCAGCGGATATAATTTTGCGGATGATTCTATCATCGGCTTTGCCCAGACTCATTTAAGCGGAACGGGATGTCCTGATTTGGGTGATATCCTCTTACTACCTTTCAGTGGGAAGATCGAAAATAATGTCTATAAAGGTAAGTTTGATAAAAGGTCAGAAAAGGCTTCTCCCGGATATTATGCCGTTCACCTGACAGATTTTGATGTGGATGTCGAACTGACTTCTACCCAACGGACAGCTTTTCATCGTTACGTTTATCATTCGGATGCACCATCCGGATTGCTGATAGACTTGCAGAGTGGAGTCGTATGGGATCGGGAATGGCTTAAAAAACATGTATTGTATGCTGATATGGATCTGCCGGATAACCATACCATCACCGGACATCAGATGGTAGAGAACTGGGTGAAACGTTCCTATTATTATGTGATTTCTTTTGATAAACCATATACGGTAAAGGATACCTTATCTTCTGTTGATCCGGAGAAAGGGAAACGTCTTCTGTTGGATTTCAATCTGGCGAAAGGGGATACCTTGCAAGTGAAAATAGCACTTTCAACGGTAGGAGTAGAGGGTGCCATTGCAGCTTTGGAAAAAGAAAATCCGGCATGGAATTTTGAGGGAATCCGTACGGAGGCACATAACCAATGGAATCAACTATTCTCTAGGGTGAAAGTTACGGGAAGTGATGCACAGAAAACCAACTTTTATACATCGCTCTATCATCTGTTTATCCAACCTAACAACATTGCTGATATAGACGGTCGTTATCGTGGAGCCAATGATAGTATATATACTTCGAAGACGGGTAGTTATTATTCTACTTTGTCTTTGTGGGACACTTACAGGGCAGCTCACCCCTTATATACGATTCTATGTCCGGAAAAGGTGGATGGTATGATCCAGAGTATGCTTGACCATTATAAAATACAAGGATATCTGCCGATATGGACTTTGTGGGGAAAGGAGAGTTATTGTATGATAGGGAATCATGCCATTCCTGTCATAGTGGATGCCTATCTGAAAGGTTTCCGCGGATTTGAACCGAAAGAGGCCTATGCTGCTATTCGTGGTACTTCAACCGTTAGTCATCAGCATTCCGACTGGGAGATTTATGATCAATACGGATATTATCCTTTCGACCTTATCCCGAAAGAATCTGTTTCCCGGACACTGGAATCGGGATATGATGATTTTTGTGTGGCTCAAATGGCTAAAGCGATGGGGAATGATGAAGATTATGATTATTTCTCCAAACGCTCTTCCTATTATAAGAATTTGCTGGACCCTTCAACAACCATGATGAGAGGGAAAGATTCAAAAGGGAACTGGCGTACTCCTTTTAACACCTTGTTATTGTCCCATGCTGCCACTTCCGGCGGAGATTATACGGAGGGGAATGCCTGGCAATATACCTGGCACGTACAACATGACGTGGAAGGGCTAATCGAACTACTCGGAGGTAAGGAGGAGTTTGCCAATAAACTGGACTCTTTATTTTTCTTGGAATCATCTAAAGAGAATACAGGATTCACCCAAGATGTAACGGGGCTTATCGGACAGTATGCACACGGCAATGAGCCAAGCCATCATGTGGCTTATTTATATAACTATGTGGGACAACCTCATAAAACACAGCAACTCATTCGTGAGATTTTTGACCGTTTCTATCTGTCCAAACCGGATGGATTGTGCGGAAATGACGATTGCGGTCAAATGTCTGCATGGTATATCTTCTCTGCAATGGGATTTTATCCGGTGAATCCGATTGGAGGAGAGTATATATTGGGAGCACCGCAGATAGAAGAAGTCACCATTTCATTACCGGATAATAAAACATTCACGGTACAGGCAAAGGGCTTATCGGATGAGAATAAGTATGTGCAGTCGGTAACGCTGAATGGCAAACCTGTTGAGAATTTCAGAATATATCATTCGGATATTATGAAAGGAGGGGAATTGGTATTTGTGATGACTAATTAATATTGAATGGTTACATGATTGGTAATTAAGATTATACCTTTTGGGAAGTTTCCCATAATGTAATACTTGTTTCCCCGTAAGACAACAGTTGTTCCCCCATAGGGGAAACTATGGTTTGCCTACGGGGAAACAACTGTTGTCTTACGGGGAACTTCTTTTGTCCTTGGTGATTACCAACTGTACTCTTCGGTGTAGTCATCATAAACGGGCTCTTCCTTTATTCCATATTGCAGGAACAAATTGCGGATATATGCCTGTTCGGTGGGAGTAATGTAGCGTTCGCCCCGGAAGCAACAATAATAATGCGATTTTCCGTAATAGGCAAGCAAGTTGTAGCGAAGGCTATAAGCAGTTTTATATGGTACGTTATCAAGCAGATGTTTCATTCCCCATGCCATCCGTAATTTTCGGGAACTGACGAAGAAGGGGCATTTTGCAGCATCCTGCGAAACACTAGCAAGATTGACGATGCTGAAGTAGTGAGTCTCGGGTGTGGTTTGTAACAGGGCAAGACGACGGAGGCAGGAATTAGCTTGCTTACATTTTTCGTTGAGGCAGCGGGCGAATGAATCGGGGACCGGTTTGTTTTTCTTTTGTGGGTTACGCATGATGATAATTACAGTTTCACAAAGGAACGAATTTATCTGGGGCTGTGCAAGTAGTGGGGAAATAATTCTTGATGTTAGCTTGTATTTACTGAAAGTTACTGTATTTTTGTGCAGATATTAAAATGTATAGATCTATGCTGGACCTTATTTTGATTGTGATTAGTGCCTTTTGTATGATAGCAGGGTTAGCAGGTTGTATCCTTCCGTTTCTTCCCGGCCCTCCGATTGCTTATTTGGGATTAGTCATTCTTCATTTCACGGATAAAGTAGAATATACTGCGACGCAATTAATCGTATGGTTATTGATTGTAGCTGTTTTGCAGGTCTTGGATTATTTTACGCCGATGCTGGGCAGCAAGTATAGTGGTGGTAGTAAATGGGGGAACTGGGGATGTATCATCGGAACGATGGTCGGACTTCTTTTTCTGCCTTGGGGCATTATTCTCGGACCTTTCCTCGGGGCTGTGATTGGTGAGCTACTGGGAAATAAGGAATTCTCCCAGGCACTTAAATCCGGATTCGGCTCATTAATCGGATTCATATTGGGAACTTTGCTGAAGTTTGTGGTTTGCGGTTATTTCTGTTATCAGTTTATTGTGGGACTTGTCCGATAGTTTTTTTCATAAAAATGAGACTTGTATTTTAAATATATAATGTATCTTTGGCACCGATGAAATAAGATATTATGGAATTCTCACAAGTCAATCAACAAATTATTTTAGATATAAATAAAGGGAAAGAATCTGCTTTTTCCATTTTATATGATAGCTACTTTACATATTTGTGTGTCTATGCCACTACCTATTTGTTTGATCCTGATGAAGCAAAAGAGGTAGTTAATGATGTCTTTGTGCATATATGGTATCGCAGGGGCGGATTGACATATCCCATACATTCTTATTTGTTGTGTAGTGTGAAAAATGGCTGTTTGAATTATATCCGCTCTTTGCGTACCCGTGAACGTATTATTGATGAATATCGTGAAGAACTGCTTCGTATGCAGGAGGAATTTTGCATAGAGGATTACAGTCCTTTGCAGGAGTTGGAAGTTAACGAGTTGAAACAGCAAGTTGAAAATATAGTGAAGTCTCTGCCGGAAAAATGTCGCATTATTTTTGAAAAGTATCTTTATTCGGGTATTTCTCCTCAGGAAATAGCGGATGAATTGGGTATTTCGGTAAATACAGTTCGCGTTCAAATCAAGAATGCAATGGATAAAATGAAAATGCAATTAGGGTCGGCTATTGTGATTCTGCTTTTGTTCCTTTTGAAGAAATAATGAAAAAAAAATTGTTTTTGTCTAAATGCATCGTATTCCAGATGTGTATTATATACAAAAGGCAAAGATAATATATGGAAAATCAGTTGAAGGAATTTGAAGAATTGCTGGTTGATTATTTCGCTGGTAATCTGTCGGAAGAGGATAGTCGGAGGTTGTGTACTTTGATGAAGTCCGACCGGATATATCGGCAGAAATATGAAGAAATGGCAAAAGTCCGTGCCAAATCTTTTGTCCCACGATTTGAGAACGAGAAAAAAACGAACTATGCTGAACTCGTGTCAAAATTGTCTATGCATCCCAATCGCAAGCATTCAACTTTTTCTCTACGTCAGTGGGGATATCGCATAGCAGCAGTTGTATTGTTGGTTATAACAATGTCTGTGACTGTTTACTATATTTATAATGGTATTCAAATTGCAGGGCAGTCAAAACAATTATGTATGATGGAAGTTCCCTTGGGCTCACAAACCAAAGTATATCTTCCGGATGGAACAGTCGTTTGTCTTAATTCCGGTTCTACATTAAAGTATAGCCCCTCTTTCCTGAAACAGAAGACGAGAGATGTTTATTTAACGGGAGAAGGATATTTCGAGGTGGAGAAGAATCCGGAAAGGCCGTTTATCGTCCATACCAATGAACTCAAGGTAAAAGTGCTGGGAACAGTGTTTAACATACGCTCTTATCATGAGGATCCGGAAGTGGAAGTTGACTTGGTGGAAGGGAAAGTCAATGTCTCTATGAATTCGGATGAAAAGAAAAATGTGGTTTTATCTCCTGACGAATGTCTGATTTACAATAAGGAGCGGCAGCAAATGCGGAAAGATGTAACCGATGCCAAAAGAATGACATTGTGGACTACCGGACGATTGAACTTTGTTAATACTTCCTTTGTCAGTCTCATGAAAGATATTGAACGGAGATATAATGTGAAGATTAACATAGAAAGCGAACAAGCTCAGAAAGAAATATTCTCGGGAAGCATTGATGTTAAACTGTCGATTGAAGACGTCTTGGAATATATAGATGTAGATAAGAAATATACGTGGACACGTAAAGGTAATATGATTGTGGTACAGGATAAAAGAAAATGAATTGTTTAACCCTTAAATAATAGTAATGCTTATGATATAGACTCAAGATAGTAAAAGAAATCGGAGAACATATTTGCCCTATGCTCTCCGATCGATCGTGAAATTATTTTTCTAAAAATAATCTTTTAAGATGTTACAAATGTATGACAAAATTTCTATATAATAGAATGATTTATCTATTTTATCATTCTAATACAAGTTTTATATCTATTCGTACCGTTTTTTTTCTTGCCTGTTTCAGTACTCTGATAAACTTATCCGTTGTGGCTTCTCCCTTTCAACAGGGAGAAATACGTATCTCGATTCAGCAGAAAAATGTATTGTTGAGTAAAGTATTCAATGAAATAGAATCGAAAACGAATTATTCTATTTTGATACGTAATAATGATGTAAATGTCAATGAGGTAGTTTCTATCGAGGCTAAGAATAAAACAGTGGGAGAGATTCTGGAATTGCTGTTTAAAGGAAAAGATATCAAGTATGAGATACAGAATAAGAGAATATCTGTGTATAAGCCTGCTAGGAAAAAAACGTCCGGCAGCATACGTGGAAATGTAAAAGATTCTAATGGCGAACCGCTTCCGGGAGTGAATATAGTGGTACATGGTACTAAAATAGGTGTCATAACGGATATTGACGGTAATTATTTCTTGTCGAATGTGCCGGAGGGGACACATGTCATAGACGCTTCTTTTATCGGATATGAGAAAAAGTCTGTCACAGTGAAAGGACTGAAGAATGGGGAGCAACGGCAATTGGATTTTACAATGTCTTACGGGGTCAAACTGAACGAGGTCGTAGTCACTGCTCTTGGCATTAAACGTGAAGAGAAGGCATTAGGTTATTCTATCTCTAAGTTGGATAATGACGATTTTACACAGACTGTTTCTGCCAACTGGCTGGGAGGGCTGTCCGGAAAAGTCGCGGGATTGAATTTTGACCAGTCTTCTGCTGCTCCCGGTGCATCCATACGGGTTACATTACGTGGAGAAGGCTCTTTGTCTCATGATCGTAATACGGCTTTGTTCGTCATAGATGGCGTACCGGTCAGCAGTGATATGTCGGCAAGTAATGATGGCGGTGGATATTCAAATACAGATGCACCGATTGACTATGGTAACAGTGCCAGTGACTTTAATCCGGATGATATTGAATCCATTTCGGTTTTGAAAGGCCCTGCGGCAACCGCTATGTACGGTTCGCGTGCTGCCAACGGTGCAGTAGTTATCACTACCAAATCCGGACGTATCACAAAAGGACTTGGGGTTACGTTCAGTTCTTCGGCTGTTTTTGAACAAGCAAGTTTCTGGCCTGATTTCCAACATGAATATGGTTCGGGCGATTATCGCCGTCAAACAGTTGGCTCAACTGAAGTGAAGCCTGCCGAGTTCTCTTTTTGGACAGTGGGGGATACACCAAGAAACTATTCACGCTACTCGTTCGGACCAAGGTATGACGGGTCGCTGAAGTATCTCTATGCATCCAGAAACTGGGAAACGGATGAATATACCAAACTTCCGTTTGTTGAACAGGATTGGTACAAGGGCTTTTTTGAAACGGGGATGACTTTCCGCAACAGTGTGACTATTGACGGAAATAATGGGAAGGGGGGCTCTGTCCGCCTGTCTATAACCGATCAGCGTAATTCTTGGATTGTGCCTAATACCGGCTTTGATTCACAAAACATAAATCTGTCTGTGAGTCAGAAACTGAACCGGTTTCTGAAATTGTCAGGAAAGGTTACATACTATCGCAAAAATAGCGATAATCTTCCGATGTCAGGATATAGTACAGCTTCGCCTTTATATACTTTGATATGGTCGCCCACCAGCGTCAGTGTAAATGATTATTATAATGAATATAAATCAGGACGCATCAATAAAGTGTATGAAGAAGGGTTGAAAACGAATCTGCTGATTAATGCCACGGCTGATAACCCTTATCTGCAAGTTTACGAACAGCTGAATACTTTGGCACGTGACCGTGTATATGGTAATGTCAGTCTGGATATCTCTTTGATAAAGAATAAATTGAATTTAGCGTTGAGAAGTGGTATGGATATGAGTAATGATTTCCGTACACAACGCAAACCTTTTTATTCGAATGGATATATGTCAGGTATGTATAAGGAGCAGACTGTATATAACCTTGAAATGAACAATGATTTCTTGTTGTCTTATAAAGACAGGTTCGGAGACTTTGATATAAATGCTTCTTTGGGTGGGAATAGTATGTATTCAAATTATCGTAATGTAATTATTACAGCTTCACGTTTATTGGAACCGGGTATCTATATGCTGCGGAATAGCGATGGCAACTTGTTGGTGAATCCTACGCGTCGTCGTAAAGGTATCAACAGTTTCTATGGCTTTGCTAATATTGGTTGGAGAAATATGCTTTATTTGGAATTGACCGGACGCAATGACTGGTCAAGTACATTGGCTCCGGGAAATAATTCTTATTTTTATCCGTCGGTTAATGTGAGTGTCCTGCTTGATGAAGTTTTTAACCTGCATCAGCGTGCTTCATGGATTGATATGTTGAAAATACGTGGGTCATGGGCAAATGTGGGTAACGACACGGATCCTTATGAATTGGAACAGGTATATAACAATAGTGATTTTGTTGGTTCTTATCTGCTTTCCAATAAGGTTCAGAATTACAATCTAAAGCCCGAAAATGTAGAAAGCTGGGAGTTTGGATTGGAAGCTCGTATGTTTAAAAATCGGTTGGGACTTGATTTTACTTTCTATAATACCAATACAACTGATCAAATCATCAATGTTCCGGCCGATTATGCTACCGGTGCGTCTTCACGGATTATTAATGCGGGTAAAGTCAATAATAAAGGTATTGAGATTTCAGCAAATATTAAACCTGTCCGGACAAGGGACTGGAAATGGAATATGACTCTGAACTGGTCGAAAAACTGGAACAAACTGGTTGAACTTGCGCCGGGAGTGAATCTGTGGCAGTTGAATACAAAGAACACAATTGGACAGAGAGTCTTTATCTATGCCTATCCGGGAAAAGAACTGGGACGGATTTATGGAACCGGATATGAGCGGGCTCCGGAAGGTGCGTTTTACCGGGATGAGAATGGAAATAAGGTCGATTGCTCCGGACAGGTGGTTGTCGATGCGGCAACAGGAAATCCGGTATTAGGGACGGAATTGAGAGATTTGGGTAGCATCTATCCGGATTGGAAGGCCGGAATGACTCAAACTCTGTCTTATAAGAATTTTACTTTATATATGTCTTTTAGCGCCCAGATGGGCGGGCATGCTTATTCTGTCACGAATTTCGGACTTTCTTATATGGGGAAACTGAAGAATTCCTTGGAAGGACGTTATGACGGCTTGATACATCCGGGTGTGAACCGGGCGGCGGACGGGACATATACCAAGAATGAGAAGATTACTACGGATATTGTAGATTACTATAATCTGGTTAAATGGAATCGCAATAATGTGGAGGAAAATACATTCAGTACTTCTTTCCTGAAAATGAAAGAATGTCGGCTGGATTATAAGTTCACTCCCAAAATGTGTTCCGCATTAAGGCTTCAGGGGCTTTCATTGGGTGTGTTTGCTACGAATCTTTTTTGTATCACTCAATGGCCCCAATATGATCCGGAAGTTGCTTCTTTCTCAGGTTCCTCGCTTTACAGAGGAGTTGAAACAGGAGGGTATCCTATGACTCGTTCTTATGGTGTTAATTTGAAATTAGCTTTTTAAACTCTGAAGAATATGAAGTATATCGTTTGTTTTATAGGTTGTCTGGCAACATTATTTTCTGTCAGCTCGTGTACGACCAATTTTGAGGATTATAATACTAACCCCAATCAGCCTGAAATGTGGACTGTATCTCCTTCAAGCCTGTTGCCGAATGTGATTTACTCGGGAGCTACAACCATGTTGAATAACTCGTGGATGTTGACAAATGAATTGATGCAGTACACGGTGGGAGGGGCTACGAATAATGCGGTACATCGGTATGTAATCAGTAATGCATCTATGGCAAGTGTGTGGAACGGTTGTTTTATCTGGGCGGCAAATGCGACACATATGTATGAGGTGGCTAAAATGAAAAGAGAAGAAACGGATAATGCGGAATATCGTAATTGTGAGGCCATTGCTCTTACCATGAAGGTGTTTTATATGTCCAATGCCGCTGATGTATTCGGAGATATTCCGTGTCGTGAGGCGTTTAAGGGCAGAGGAGAGCAGAATTATAAACCTGTATTTGACACACAACAGGATGCGTACAGCCAGTTTTATTTATGGTTGGAAGAGGCAAACCAGTTGTATGATACTTCTACACCACTAAAGAAAACGGATAAAGACTTGTTGTATGGTGGTGATATGTTGAAATGGAAGAAGTTTACCAATTCTCTGTATCTTCGTTTATTGATGCGTCTGAGTAATCGTGATAAGGAAATGAATGTTTTTGAAAAAATCAGGGAGATATTGAATGACCCGGAAACTTATCCGGTATTTTCCGGTAATGAGGATAATGCGACGATTTTCTTTAGCGGAAGTGCCCCTTTTCTGAATCCTTTTGGGGATAAGAATGAGACGGAGTTTACGGGGTCAGGACACAATATGACTGAAAATATGGTCTCATTGATGAATACTACCAATGATCCGCGTTTGCCGTTCTATTATGTCAAAGTGAAAGGCTACGATTGGAAAGGACAACCTAGTGGAGAGTCTTTTCAGGATACTGATAATAAAGGTATATCCATGTTGAACAAGAACGTATTGGGACTGTACGCCTCTCCTTACTCTTTGATGAAATATGATGAGGTGTTGTTTATTAAAGCTGAAGCGGCGAAGGTGGGAATCATTCCCGGGGGAGATGATGTTGCTCAAAAAAACTATGAAGATGCCATTACCGCTTCTATTCGTTACTGGCAAAGTATTGATCCTGACAAGACTCCTGTAACGGATGAAGTGATATCTTTCTTTCTCCAGAATGGAGTTACTTATAATGGAACATTACAACAAATTCTGACTCAGAAATATATTGCTCTTTTCTGGACCGGATATGAAGCATGGCATGAATATCGTCGTACGGGTTATCCTAAGTTAAGAATTGGTTCTGCTACCGGAAGTAACAATTACACATTGCCCACCCGGTTCGAATATCCGACAAATACGGCAGAAACGAATCCTGATAATTATAAAGCGGCTGTCGACCGTTTACGAACTCTTTATCGCGGAGGGGATAATATGTTGACACCTGTATGGTGGAGCAAGCAAGCTTCTGAATTATAAAAGTTATTCACTTTGAACGAGATAATATGAAACAAAGTAATTTTAAAAGTGTGAGAAAGATAAAACTCTGTTTTCACTCAGTTCTTATCGCTGTAGTGATGGTGTGTATGTTTTCCTGCAACAACGATAGCGATGAACAGTATTATATAAGAATGGGGGTTACAGAAACTGATGTATTGACAGGAGAAAAGAAGGATGTATTGATTGAACGTGATTATGTGTGGGATAACTCAAAATCGGGTGACATCAAATCTTTCTTTCTCTATTCTAACTTGCCGGAATGGGAGGTTCGGACGGAAGCGGAATCGGATGTTGACTGGATTGAAGTCTGGCCCGGAGAAGGTAATGAGGATGGGCGTTTCTATGTGAAGGTTTATTCTAATTCAACATCGGAGGAGAGGACTTCTTCACTCAACATAATTTATGGTGGAGAGGTGTATTGGACAATTCCTGTCATTCAACATTAAATATAAAGAATATATGAAAGCAAATCTTACAAGTAAAAGACTGACATATTTCGTCCTATTTTTTATTGTGTTCTGTATGCTGTCATGTTCGGAGAAAGAAGAACAGGTAGTATCGGAAATATCACTAAGTCAACCGGAAATAGAGATAAATAAATTAGGATTCGGAAAAAATGGAGATGAAGCAGGGGTTGAGGTTACTTCCAATGTTTATTGGGAGATAACGAAGGATGAAAATGTCGATTGGATAGAGGTGTCACCTATGGGAGGAACCGGAACGACCAAGGTGGTGATTACCGCTCTTAAAAATGAAGGAGAACCTCGTTCTGCAGAATTAACATTAGAAACACTCGACGGAACGAAGAAAACGATTCAGGTTAACCAGTCGGGAGGGGATGAGGTTATCCGTTTCTTTTCCAGTGATTTTGGATTGGAACCGGTTGTGGAAAAAGCTCCGGTGAAGGCTTATGAGCAGTGGAATGTTGTCGGAGTCGGGATTTTAGGCACCAGTTTCTCCGGTGAACAGGCTTATATTGACAGTGAATCTCCTTCAGTTGGATATGAAACGGCTTCGGGTGCTAATAATGTACTTCTTGATTCAGAGGATAGTGAATTTAGTTTCGGGCCTGTGGGGACAAAATCCAATACCGGCTTTATTTTGTCTTTTGGTGTTCTGGGGGAAGAGAATGGTCTGATTTTAGAAATAAGTAATGATGATGAAAACTGGATTCAATTACCATATCAACAGGCCGAAACCGCGGAGTGGTCGATGGCACAAGTGAAGTTCCATTTGTTGAGCCAGACATCTTATATGTATTTCAGATTCTCCAATTCAGCAGGTGGCACTTATCGTATTGATGATATTCAGCTTGTGGAAGGAGTTGGAAATGAAGGAATAGAGATTGATTTCGATGCGTTGGTTGATGATGATAAGCCTGCAGGTTTCGTTTATTTTGAAGATCGGTTTGACTGGATTACAGAAGAGTTCGGTGGGGGTGATTATGTGGGTGGATCGGCTATCGGTCAATATCCGCCTACCGGTCCACGCTGGGATAAGCTTTCTGCAGCCTGTAAACCGATATGGAATGCTTCGGGGTGGAGCGTATCGTCCGGATACTTCACTTACATATCTTTGGGATATGTTCAGTTGGGAAGTACTACTTCCGGTGGAGATATTATTTCTCCGAGACTGAATAGTTATATTTCTTCTTATCCGGATATTCCCAAAAGGGCAGGTATTGGTGTCGGTAAGGCTGTAAATGTCATGGTATCTTTTGATGTTTCAGTATATATGGGAGCAGGTGGTAATCAGGATTCTGACGATATAATCATGGAGGTGCTTGATGCAGGAACATTAAGTAATAAGGTAGACAAGGAAGTGAAAATAAAAGTGGATAGCTGGAATAGTTGGAGGAGGATTGAGATACCGGTTTATGGAGCCACATCGGATACACGCATCCGGATTAAATATGGGGTCGCTTCGCCGGGAGGGAGAAACCGTGTTTTCTTCGATCATCTGAAAGTAGAAAAAGCAGTAAAGGAATAAATAATTATGGGAAATATGAAGATGTATAAATATATATTGTTTATGATAATGTTCTCTTTTTGTGGGAACAGTGTGATATATGCTCAAAATAGTAAAGGAGATCATAATCCGATAGGGTATATTTATTTTGAAGATCAATTTGACTGGGTTTCGTCTGAGTTTGGGGGCCAGGATTATCTGAATGGCAAGTTTGCTAATGCCGGTCCCCGGATTGACGGAGTGCCACAGCAGCTTAAAGGTGTGCTGGAGGCTACCGGTTGGAAAACCACAGGAAAGTTTGTTTATCTTCGATTAGGGTATTTGCAGGTGGGACGCAGGACTGATGGCGGAGATATTATTTCTCCGAAGTTAGAAAAACGTATGCCTGAAGCTGGTTTGGGAGAGTATAGCTGCGCGGGAATAGAACCAGGTAAAGAAGTAAATGTGGATGTATCATTTGATGTGGCTATTTATCAGGGCGTGAAAGGCAATAAAGATCTGAATACAATTCTTGTAGAAGTATTGAATGCCGGTAAGCTGAAGGATGGCAGTACAGAAAAGGAAATCAAGGTGAATAGCTGGAATAAGTGGAAGAAAATAGTTGTTCCGGTTTATGGGGCAACCTCTGACACACAAATATTAGTTCGTTCTATACAGGTGAAAAACACTGGAAAGGCCGCCCGTTTCTTCTTGGATAATTTTAAAGTTGTGAAAGTAAAATGATGAGTAGAGAAATGAAAAAGATAGTATTGGTGATATGTATTCTTTGGGGCTTTTGTCCTGAATCTGATGCCCAGAGAGAAAAGCCGCAAAAACATCTTTATGAGATTGTGAATCTGGCATATTATGCAAAAGCGAATAATAGTTTGCCTACTCCTGCAACGAATGAAAAGCGGGTTGTTTTTATAGGTAACTCTATAACGCGCGGATGGGTACGTATGCGTCCGCAGTTTTTTACTGCAAACGGATATATAGGACGGGGGATAGGTGGGCAAGCCAGTGCCCAGCTTTTGTTGCGTTTTCAACAGGATGTAGTTGCTCTGAAACCTTATGCCGTAGTAATTAACGCCGGAACGAATGACATAGCGGAGAATGCAGGGACATATGATCCGGTTTTTACTTTGAATAATATTCGTTCTATGGCACAAATTGCTCAGATGAATGGCATTCGGGTTATCTTGGCTTCAGTATTACCGTCGGGCGGATTCAGATGGAATCCTGCTGTTACGGAAGTCACACAGAAAATAGATGCTCTCAATCGTGCCATTAAAGCATATGCAGAAGAGAATGGTTTTCCGTATGTAGACTATAATACCGTTTTAAGAGATGAAAATGGTGCGATGAAGGCTGGATATAGCGAGGATGGGGTGCATCCGCTAGAATCTGCTTACCGGATAATGGAGAATGTAGTACAACCTGTCATTAAGCAAGTACTCAATGCCTCAGCCGGAAATCTCAGTGTCGGGTCTTATAATATACGGAATAGTAATGTAAAGGACTCATTGGAGGGAAACGGATGGCAGCAAAGGTACCCTGTAATTGCTCGGCTTATTAAATACAATAATTTTGATATTTGGGGTGCTCAGGAGGTAAAATATAACCAACTGGGAGATCTTTTAAGAAGTTTGCCGGACTATGACTATATTGGTGTAGGTCGCGAAGACGGCAAAAAGAAAGGAGAGTATGCACCGATTTTCTATAAGAAAGATAAGTTCGAGGTATTGCATTCCGGCCACTTTTGGTTGTCTGAAGATACCTCTAAACCCAATAAGGGCTGGGATGCTGCTTATGTAAGAATATGTACATGGGGGGAATTCGTTGATAGGAAAACAAATTTCCGTTTTTGGCATTTTAATCTCCATACAGATCATAAGGGGGAAGTGGCAATGAGGGAAAGTTCGAAGTTGGTGTTGAGGAAGATTAAGGAAATGTGTGGAAATGATGCTGTTATTCTGACAGGTGATTTCAATGTGGATCAAAGTCATGAAAGTTATCAGTTGTTAGCTTCGTCAGGAGTCGTGTGCGATTCTTATGAGAAAGCGAAGTTTCGCTATGTGCTGAATGGAACGATTAATCATTTTAATCCGAATCTGAATACCAATAGCCGTATTGACCATATTTTTATAACTCCGGATTTAGTGGTTGACAAGTATTCGGTTTTGACGGATACATATCGTTATAAAACAAGTGACAAAAAAATAACCAATTCGGCTCAAGAATCCTCTGATATTATTTATGAGAACTCACAGGCACGTACTCCTTCAGATCATTTTCCTGTGAGAGTTGATTTGAGCTATACTAAATAAAATAATTATCAGCATATTTATTTTTTGAAAGGGAGTATTGATTCCAATACTCTCTTTTATATCATATTGTGCTTTTTTTAAATCTTGAAATAACATTGTATGATGAAAAACATACTCACTTTTTATAAAAAAAGTGCCCCTATCCCTATGCTTGAAATTTCCGAAGAAATGCAAAGTAAGTTGTATAGGAAATGGCGCTGGTCGTGTTTCTTGTCCGGAACAATAGGATATAGTTTGTATTATGTGTGCCGCACTACATTGAATGTCGTGAAGAAGCCAATCCTTGAAAATGGAACATTAGATGCTGTGCAGTTAGGCATTATTGGCTCTGCCTTATTATTCTCTTATGCTTTAGGAAAATTCGTTAATGGATTTCTGGCCGATCACAGTAATATAAAACGTTTTATGGCAACTGGGCTTGCAGTTTCCGCTGTTGCGAACTTTTGTGTCGGAGCGTGTGGATTGTTGCAGGGAAATGTGGCTTTCTATTCTAATATGTTACTTTTTGTCGTTTTTGCGGCTATGTGGGGAATAAATGGCTGGGCTCAGTCAATGGGAGCACCTCCGGCTATTATTGCCCTTTCTCGTTGGTTCCCGTTAAAACAACGCGGAACATATTATGGATTCTTCAGTGCCAGCCATAATTTAGGAGAATTTCTTTCTTTTATATTTGTCGGAGCGGTAGTCGGTTTCTTTGGTTGGCAATGGGGATTTGTCGGAGCTTCCTTAGCCGGTGCGGCAGGAGTCGTTGTTATTATTCTCTTTCTCCATGATACACCCCAATGTAAAGGTTTGCCTCCAGTGGAAGTCATATCTAATGAAGAATTGGAGAGAAAAGAAGCATCCTCAAAAGAATCTACTTCAGAGTTACAAAAAGCTGTCATTAGAAATCCTTTCATATGGTTATTGGCATTTTCCAGTTCTTTTATGTATATCAGCCGGTATGGTATTAATGGTTGGGGGGTATTGTTTTTGCAAGAAGTGAAAGGATTCTCATTATCTCATGCAACGCAGATTATTTCTATAAATGCTTTACTCGGCATTGTCGGTACTGTTTTTTCAGGCTGGTTATCAGATAGGTTGTTTCATGGCAAAAGAGGATTGTTGGCTTTTCTGTTTGGTTTGCTTAATACATTGTCTCTTTGTTTATTTTTGTTTTCAGGAAATAGCTTCTTTATCAATATTTTGAGTATGCTACTCTTCGGTGTTGCAGTAGGAGTGTTGATTTGTTTTTTAGGAGGATTAATGGCGATAGATATTGTTCCAAGGGATGCAAGTGGAGCAGCGTTGGGTATTGTCGGTATGGCTAGTTATATTGGAGCGGGGCTCCAAGACATTATCAGCGGTTATTTAATTGATTCCAATAAAGGTGTTATTAATGGTGTGGTTATTTATAATTTTTGTCCTGTTTCTGTTTTTTGGGTTTCAGCTTCTGTACTTTCTTCATTATTAGTGCTTTTTTTATGGAAGAAAAAGAATATATAATAGCAAATAGAATTGTCGGAGACATGTATATATGCTAAAAGACTATTTGTTGAGAAGTAAATAACCGATGGCGATCTTTCCGCATGTTAGTTTATTAATAAAAGGCAGCTATACGATTGCGGTTCTACCGCACAATCGTATAGCTGCCTTATTATATTTATCTTCAGGCTTTATTTTACCGGAATCTTGTCAATACGGTTCTGATGACGACCGCCATCAAACTTTGTAGAGAAGAACTCTGTCAAAATCATATCCGCTTCTTCAGTGCTGATGAAGCGTCCCGGCATGACCAGAACATTAGCGTCGTTGTGCTGACGAGCCAGATGCGCAATTTCTGCATTCCAGCAGAGAGCAGCACGAATTCCCTGGTGCTTGTTCAGCGTCATATTGATTCCGTTTCCACTGCCGCAGATAGCGATACCGGGATAACATTCTCCCGATTCCACTGCAAGAGCCAGTGGATGAGCATAATCCGGATAGTCTACGCTAGCGGTAGAGTTAGTTCCGAAATCCTTGTAAGCCCAGCCTTTTACTTCCAGCCAGCCGCGAACATATTCTTTCAGTTCAAAACCGGCATGGTCGCATGCTAATCCGATTGTTTTCATTAGAGCATTGCTTTTACTTGGTTATATACGTTCTCGGCAGTAAATCCAAGTTTCTCATCCAACACTTTGTAAGGAGCAGAGAAACCGAAAGATTCCAATCCCCAAACTTTACCGTGGCAACCTACCAGACCTTGAAGATTAACAGGCAGACCGGCAGTCATACCGAAAATCTTTGCATCTGCCGGGAGAACAGCTTCCTGATATTCTTTCGGTTGGTTACGGAACAGACCTTCAGACGGAGCGGATACAATGCGTACCTTTACGCCATCTTTGCGCAGCAATTCTGTGCCGGCTACCAATGTAGCCACTTCAGAACCTGAAGCTACCAGGATTACATCCGGATTTTCGTCAGAACCTGCTACGATATACGCACCCTTAGCTGCCTGTTCGTAATCAGTTCCTGCCGGTAAGTTGGCAATATTCTGGCGAGAGAAGATCAATCCTGTCGGAGTAGACATATTTTCCATGGCAAGTTTCCATGCAATAGTTGTTTCTTCTGCATCGGCCGGACGAAGTACCAACATAGAGTTGTGTCCCTTGTGGTTCTTTAGTTTTTCCATCAGGCGGATTTGTGCTTCCTGTTCTACCGGTTCGTGAGTAGGACCGTCTTCACCTACGCGGAATGCGTCGTGTGTCCAGATGAATTTCACCGGTTGTTCCATCAAAGCAGCCATACGTACGGCAGGTTTCATGTAATCGGAGAATACGAAGAATGTACCGCAAGCAGCGATTACACCACCGTGGAGTGACATACCGATACAGATACAAGCCATCGACAATTCTGATACACCTGCCTGGAAGAATGCTCCGCTGAAATCACCTTTCTTGAAAGAATGAGTCTTTTTCAGGAAACCGTCAGTCTTGTCAGAGTTAGAAAGGTCGGCAGAAGCAACGATCATGTTTTCTACTTGTGTGGCAAGTGCGCCCAGTACAGTGGCAGATGCAGCACGAGTAGCGCTACCAGCTTTCTGTTCGATAGCAGCCCAGTCCACTTTCGGAGCTTTGCCCGAGAAGAAAAGTTCCAGTTTGGCAGCTTGTTCCGGGTTTGCTTTCGCCCATGCAGCTTTTGCAGCATATTTCTCAGCTACAATTTTCTTCAGCTCTTCTGCACGTTTTGCATACAGTTCGGCTACTTCCGGGAATATAACGAACGGGTTAGTAGGATCACCACCCAAATTCTTGATTGTATTTACATAAGCGTCGCCACCGAGAGGAGCACCGTGTGTAGCGCAGTTAGCTTCATAGCTGCTGCCGTCTGCCTTGCGTGCACCTTTACCCATAACCGTTTTGCCGATAATCAGTGTAGGGCGTTCTTTTTCAGCCTGTGCTTCTTTGATTGCTGCGCGGATTTCGTCAGGATCATTACCGTTGATGCTAAGTACGTTCCATCCCCATGCTTCATATTTCATGGCAGTATCTTCAACGGTTACATCTTTCGTTTCAGTAGAAAGCTGGATATCGTTGGAGTCATAGAACATAATCAGGTTGTCCAGTCCCAGTGCACCGGCAATACGTCCGGAACCTTGAGAGATTTCTTCCTGGATACCACCGTCAGAGATGTAAGCATAGATTGTTTGATTCATCACTTCGTTGAAACGGGCTTTCAGGAATTTGGCAGCGATGGCAGCACCCACAGCGAAAGTGTGTCCTTGTCCCAACGGACCGGAAGTATTTTCAATGCCCCGCATGATATCCACTTCTGGGTGTCCCGGAGTAGGGCTTCCCCATTGACGGAATTCTTTCAGTTCGTCCAGAGTGAATTTACCGGTCAATGCCAGTGTAGAATAAAGCATCGGAGACATATGGCCCGGATCCAGGAAGAAGCGGTCACGTCCTTCCCAACGGGGATTTTCAGGATCGTATACTAGAAACTCAGAGAAGAGTACATTTACAAAATCAGCACCACCCATGGCGCCACCCGGGTGACCGGAATTGGCTTTCTCAACCATTGAAGCAGCAAGAATACGGATGTTATCCGCTGCACGATTCATAAGTTTGTTATCGTTCATATCATTAAAATTTAATTGATTTCTGTCAGATTGTTCGCAAAGATAACTCTTTATGTGGATTTAACAATCCAAAAGAGCTATCTTTTTTATCGACAATTTTACGGTCTTCTTGTTTGCGATACAATAAGTAAATCCCCTAAAATTACTGTAACTCTAAAGTAACAATGGACTTAGCAGGAAGTTTTACCTTCATTGTTCCTTTATTGATTTTTACCTCTTTGAAAGGTGCCGGCTTTACAATATTAGGGTTTTCAAAAGAATTGTAATCGGTCAGTTTGGCGGAGGTCAGAATCTCTCCAACTGCTTTTTTTGCTTTCGTATCACCCAAATTGATGGTGATTTCCTGTGCTTCGTCAGCATCTACATTAGAAAGAGAAAGGTGAATCACTCCATCCTTGTTTTTGGAAGCTGTGGCACTTACCATCGGAACGGTACGGTTATCACGTACACTCATCTTTTCGCAAGTCAGCTCAATGGGAAGATAAGTGGCATCCTGATGTACTTTATACATCTTGAAGACATAATAAGTAGGAGTGAGCACCATTTCTTTGTCTTTCGTCAGAATCATGGATTGAAGTACATTGACTATCTGCGCGATATTTGCCATCTTCAGGCGGTCTGTATATTTGTGGAATACGTCAAGGCTTAAAGAAGCAACGAAAGCATCGCGCAATGTATTCTGCTGATACAGGTGTCCTTTGATGGTTCCCGGTTCTTCATCCCACCAGGTTCCCCATTCGTCGAGTAAAAGAGCGATCTTTTTGTCCTTGTCATATTTATCCATGATGGCGCAATGTTTCTTGAGCACATCTTCCACTTCCAGACATTTCCCCATTGTCCAATAATAATCATCCTTGTTGAATTGAGTGGCTGCTCCTTTGCTGCCGCTCCATCCGGTTACGGTGTAATAGTGGAGAGAAAGCCCCTGCATACGATGTCCTACACGATTCATCAATACGTCTGTCCAGTTGTAGTCATAATCACTTGCACCGCTGGCAATTTTGAACAGACGGTTGCCGTCGTAGTTGCGGCAATAGGTAGAATAACGATGGTATAAGTCCGCATAATATTCCGGACGCATACTGCCACCACAACCCCAACTTTCATTTCCTACTCCCAGATATTTGAGCTTCCATGCTTTGTCACGACCATTCTTACGACGGAGATTGGCCATGGGAGAGTCCCCGTCCGAGGTCATATATTCCACCCATTTGGCGAGTTCTTCTACGGTACCGCTACCTACATTTCCACTTACGTAAGGCTCACAACCCAGCATTTCGCAAAGATTCAGGAACTCATGTGTACCGAAACTGTTATCTTCAATCGTTCCGCCCCAGTTGTTATTCACCATCTTCGGACGGTTTTCTTTCGGACCGATGCCGTCCATCCAATGATACTCATCGGCAAAGCAGCCACCCGGCCAGCGTAGAACGGGAACAGCCAAGTCTTTTAATGCATTGAATACATCTGTACGGTATCCCTTGATATTGGGTATATCTGACTTTTCGCCTACCCAAAGACCACCGTAGATACATGAACCCAGGTGTTCGGCAAACTGACCGTAGATTTCTTTCGGGATAATCTCTTTGCCTTGGTCGGCATGTACGGTTATGGTAGCACTCTTTTGCGCGGAAAGAGATACTGATGCTGCCAGAAAGGCCGTACTGACTAATAGTTTTGCTTTCATAAATGGTATTTGTTTAATGATTATATAGATGTTTGATTTTGATGATGGTTATTTCTTTTTGAACGTTTATTTTAGTAAACGTACTTCGTAAATTGCAGGTGTCCATTCCGTTCCGTCAGGGATGAAACGTATCGGACAGCTGCCTGTATTCAGTTTTTGAGGCAGGACATAAGAAAGGGTGATAAAACCATCTTTATCTGTTTCACTGATCATTGGATTAACAGCCAACTTTTCATTATTCAGTAGAATAGCTACTTTGTTACGGTCATCTTTCCGTATTGTAATCAGTATGCGGCTTGCCTCTTCTTTTACTTTCAGTTGATAGCCGAACCAACCTTTGGCACGACGGAAGTGGCGGTCTGTGTTCGTTCCGGTTTCTGCCTGCTCATATTGGATGCCATGGTCGGATTCCGGCTGCTGTTCGCCGGGGAAGATAAGATCAATGGTTTGATTAGCTAATTCGGTTGCTTTTCGTTCAGCCGTTGCCATTTCTTCCTGAATGGCTTTGAACTGCTCTTCGCTTGTCTGCCGGAAATAAACGGCATAGCGGGAATTATGCAGGCGGAAGAAGGGAACAAGCTCCAATGCTTTGCCTTGTGCAGGGTAAACATCTCCGTTGTAGCTGAAAGCGATCCGGCTGCCTTGTTCTTTGTGAAGAGACTTACGGATGGAATCGGGATTTCCTATCAACATCGGAACTTCCTGTAATGGAATTTGTTTGCCATGAGCGATATGTCCGCCACGACTGTCATCGGCATATAAACCATCGAGGTGTTCAGTGCCCGTGGAAGCTGCAAGAACGATAGGACCGTATAAGAAAGCATAATAATCTTTCTTGTCGGGAATCTGTTCCATGTTGACTTTCATCGGTAAGTTGAAAGTAACGATATCTCCTTTCTTCCATTTGCGGGAGAGAGGAAGATACTGATTACCTTTTGCCATAATGAATATTTTTCTTTTCCCATTGATGCTGATGCTATAGCCTTTGGATTGGTTAGCCCATTCCGGAATACGTATCATTAAAGTACGTTTTTTCTGGGGCGCTTCATCTATTCGCAAAGTTACCTTACCGTCGTCAGGGAATCGGGTTTCCTGTGTCAAAGTTACGCCTTGCTCTTTCCAGGTCAGTTGTGAAGGGATGAAGAGATTGATATAAAGCGTATCTTTCTGATGTGCATAAATAAATTCACCGTATTTGGTATGATTCTCCAAGCCAGAACCGACACAGCACCACATGGATGTTTCCGGTTGTGAGTACACACGATAGTGTCCCGGGCGCATGGGAGTGAAATAGACAAATCCACCCTTATTCGGTTCCTGCGATGCAAGAATGTGATTGTAAAGCGCACGTTCGTAATAGTTTACGTAGTTGGGATCAGGCTCCTGTGTATTGTTGGGATTGTGAGAATTCTGGTAAAGCATTTTAGTGAGACGGAGCATGTTGTAAGTATTACAGGTTTCCGGTCCTTGAACGTCGTTCAGCATGGACGTGAAGTTATCCGCCGGGTGGAAATGTTCACGGACACTATTTCCTCCGATGCAGACGGAACGGTGATTGACTACCGTATTCCAAAAGAAACGGGCGGCATGATCCCATTCAGCAGCATGATTCCAACTCTTGTCATCTTGCGAAAGTTCGGCTATTCGTTTGTAACCGATCACTTTGGGAATCTGTGTGTTGGCGTGCATACCTGTCAGCTTGTCTTCATCTTTGATAAGCGGGTCGAGGATAAGTTTGTGGGAGAAACGGCGGGCCAGTTCCAGATATTTCTTGTCGCCTGTGATTTCAGCCACATCAGCGAAAGTCTCATTTAATCCGCCATGTTCGCTACGAAGCATATCCTGCATTTGTTCGTCGCTCAAACCGGAAGTGATGTCAATCATCCAGTCTGTAAGGTCAATCAGCATTTGGCGTGCCAGATCGCTTCCTGCATACAAGTAAGCGTCCCGTAATCCTGCATACGTTTTATGTATATTGTATAGAGGTACCCATTTGCCGTTAAGGTCGAAACCTCCGGCACGGATTTTTCCAGCTTTTATTTCTTCCCAAAGTTGGAGGCTTCCCGGAGTTCCTCCGATGAATCCTGTACCTACAGCTTGCTGTGCATGATGCAACTCATTCAGCATATAGTGGAGGCGGTTGTAGACAGCAGTATCTCCGGTAGCGGCATACATCATGGAGAGGGCGGATAGATAATGTCCGCCGATATGTCCGTCCAATCCGGTATTTTCCCAGTTGGTATAGCCGGGAGCTTTAGGTTGTAAACCTGCTTCGCGTAGAAAAGGAGCGAGCAGACGGTCGGGGTTTAAGGCAAGTATATAATGTAAATCAGTCTGTTGGGCTTGCAGGAACGGGCTATCCAATAGTTTTACATTCTGTAAAGGGAAGTAAGACACCTGTGGAGCATTTTGTGCTTTAGCCAGTGAGGCGGACAGGACAAGGCCAAGTATGAATGAGGTGGTTTTCATGGTAATAGTCTCCCCTTTTCCCTCTCCCAAAGAGGAGAGGGGTGGGGATAGTTAATGTTAATATTTAGTGAGAATTGGTTCTTGCTAAACAGCGATTTGTCGGCAATTTCTTGATGAATATATAACAAGGAATTGCCAATTGTCAACTATTTAAATTTGACCGCTGCCTCTTCGATGGGCAATCCTGCCTTGTAGTTTTCGATGTATGTATTAAAGCCGGCTACATCTTCGGGTGTGGGTGATACCTCGACACCGGCATCTCCGACAAATACACTTTCATCCAGGAAGTCGGCAAGAGATTGTTTCTTTTCGTTGTTCACGAGATAAGAACCTAACAAGGCAATCCCCCAGGCACCACCTTCACCGGCTGTTTCCATCACCGAAATAGGCGAGTTGATAGCTGCTGCAAGTATTCTTTGACCTACTCCCTTTGTTCTGAACAGTCCTCCGTGACCTGTAATTCTATCCACTTTGATTTTTTCTTCGTTGAACAGGATATCATTACCAATCTTGAGAACGCCTACTGAAGCATATAGGTGAGTCCGCATAAAGTTGGCCAAATTGAACTTGTCATTGGCAGAACGTACAAATAACGGTCTTCCGTCCGCAAGTCCTGTTACAGGTTCGCCTGAAATATAGTTGTATGAAAGGAGACCTCCGCAATCTGTGTCACCGGTAAGTGCGATATGGTAGAGTTTACTATAGATTTCATCCATATTTACAGGTATGCCCAGAAGTTCCTGATATTCCTTAAACAGGTTGACCCATGCATTGAGATCAGAAGTACAGTTATTGCAATGTACCATGGCTACGAGGCTTCCGTCAGGAGTTGTGACCATGTCGATCATTTCGTATGGCTTGGACAAGTCTTTCTCCAATACAATCATAGAGAATGAAGAAGTACCTGCCGATACATTTCCGGTACGCTGTTTCACAGCATTGGTTGCAACCATACCGGTGCCGGCATCTCCTTCCGGAGGACAAACGGGTATTCCTGCTTTCAAATGACCCGATACGTCGAGCTTTTTACTACCTTCCGGTGTGAGGACACCTGCATTTTCACCTGCCGATAATACTTTAGGCAGAATATCCTGCAGCTTCCAGCTATATTCTTTCGGAGCAATCAGCTTATCGAACTTAGCCACCATTTCGGCAGAATAGTTGTTAGTAGTCGGATCTATAGGAAGCATACCCGATGCATCACCTATTCCCAACACCTTTTTGCCTGTGATCTGCCAATGCACATAACCTGCCAGAGTGGTCAAGAAGTCAATCTCATTCACATGTGCTTCGTTGTCCAAAATAGCCTGATATAAGTGGGAAATGCTCCACCGCAGAGGGATATTATAGACAAATAGTTCGGACAAAATAGCCGCTGCGCGGCCTGTATTGGTGTTTCTCCAAGTGCGGAAAGGCACGAGGATTTCTTCTTTTTTGTTGAATGGCATATAACCATGCATCATGGCGCTGACACCGATGGCAGCCAGCGTCTCGATCTCTATGCCGTATGCATTCTTTACGTTCGTACGAAGATCGGCATAGCAATCTTGCAGCCCTGACCAGATGGCTTCAATGCTATACGTCCAAAGTCCGTCAACTAACTGGTTTTCCCAAGTGTGGCTACCTTGAGCAATAGGCTTGTTTTCCTGGTCAATCAAGACAGCTTTTATTCGTGTTGAACCGAGTTCTATGCCAAGAATAGCTTTACCTGCCTCAATGGTTGATTTTGCATCTAATTTCATGTTGAAATCAATATTTTAAGGTTTAGCAAAGTGCTTTATTCAACATGTAATAAACTTCGTTCATGCGCAGTTCTTTCTTGAAACAGCTGATCGTAGTATCCTTGTTGATATGTACCATTTCGATACCTGCGATTTCAGCATAATCTTCCCAATATTCTGCTGTCAGGTCGTAAGAGAAGCAAGAGTGGTGAGTTCCACCAGCCAGAATCCATGCACCTGCACCTACTTCAAGGTTTGGCATCGGAATCCAGAGAGCAGAAGCAACCGGCAACTTAGGCAGCGGTTTCGGCTCGATACATTCTACGTCGTTCACGATCAGACGGAAACGGTTACCCATATCTACAACAGTAGCAGTGCAGCCAGTACCGACTTTTGAAGTGAAGACCAGACGTGCAGTCTGACTCTTGCGGATACCTATACCGAGGAAGTGTACTTCCAGACGAGGTTTGTTGGCAGCGATAAGCGGACAGATTTCCAACATGTGTGACTGAAGGATAGAGCTGTTTGCACCATCGAAGTTCAGAGTGTAATCTTCCAGGAATGAGCAGCCTTTAGGAAGTCCCTGATTCATTACCCATACAGTGCGGTAAAGAGCAGCCGATTTCCAGTCACCTTCAGCACCGAATCCGTAACCTTCCGCCATCAGACGTTGTGAGGCAAGACCCGGGATTTGATCGAAACCATTGTATTCAATGTCGCCCAAATCGTCGAAGTTGGTAGTAAACCCTTTCGCACCTTTAGCTTTCAGGATAGCACGCATAGCCAGTTCAGCCTTGGCAGCATTCCATACTTTCTGGTAAGCTTCAGTTGATTTATCTTCCAAAGAAGCATCGTGATCGTACTCCTTGAAGTAAGTAGCTACCAATGCATCTACATCTTCATTTTTGATATCTTTGTGATATTCCATCAATTCGCTTACCGGACAGTAATCTACGTGGTAACCCATACGCTGTTCAGCTTCCACTTTATCACCATCGGTTACAGCTACGTTGTTCATCTGGTCGCCGAAACGGATAATCAGCATATCCTGTGAATCTGCCCAACCGGCACAAACACGCATCCAAACGGCAATCTTATGCAAAGTCTCTTCTTCTTTCCAGTAACCTACCACCACTTTACGACGGATACGCATACGGGTACAGATATGTCCGAATTCACGGTCACCGTGAGCAGACTGGTTCAGATTCATGAAGTCCATGTCCATGGTATCCCAAGGAATTTCCTTGTTGAATTGAGTATGCAGGTGCAACAAAGGTTTCTTCAACTGTTGCAAGCCGTGAATCCACATTTTAGCAGGGGAGAACGTATGCATCCAAGTGATAACACCGACACACTTTTCGTCATTGTTGGCTGCTTTGAAAACAGCTTCCACTTCTTTAGAAGAATTAGCTGTTCCTTTGTATACCACCTTTACAGGAAGTTTACCGGATTCGTTCAATCCGTTAACCATTTCATTAGAGTGTGCATCTACTGCGATTACTGCGTCACCTCCGTACAAAAGCTGTGCTCCTGTTACGAACCATACTTCATATTGATCAAATACGTTATTCATCATGTTATAGTTTAAATTTATAATTTTTAATTGTTTTACTGTCCATAATAAGCATTCGGGCCATGCTTGCGGCTGAAATGTTTCTCTATCAGCAGCGGATTCATTGTTAAATTGGGATTTACCGCATAAGCGATACTTGCCATTTTAGCTACCTGTTCCATAACCACAGCATTGTGTACGGCGTCGTATGCGTCTTTTCCCCAAGAGAAAGGACCATGATTTTTCACCAATACTCCCGGTGTATGTACAGGGTTCAAGCCTTCAAAACGTTTCACTATTACATTACCGGTTTCCAGCTCGTAAGCACCTTTCACTTCCGCTTCCGTCATATCCGCTGTGCAGGGAATGGCATCATGGAAGTAATCTGCATGAGTGGTTCCGATATTCGGAATGTCACATCCGGCTTGTGCCCATGCTGTTGCATAGGTAGAGTGTGTATGTACCACTCCTCCGATTTCCGGAAATGCTTTGTAAAGCACTACGTGAGTAGGGGTGTCTGAAGATGGCTTCAGCCGTCCTTCAACGACCTTGCCATCCAGATCCACTACTACCATATCTTCGGCTTTCATGTCATCATAACTTACACCACTGGGTTTGATTACTACCAATCCGCTTTCACGGTCAATGGCAGAAACATTTCCCCAGGTAAAGATGACTAATCCATGCTTTACCAATTCGAGATTGGCATGAAATACTTTTTCTTTTAGTTCTTCCAGCATAATGATTAGATTTTAAATTTCGGGTCTTTGCGGTAAGCCTTGCCGTTGAACTTATACAAGGCAGCGCCGCGTTTAGAACTTAGTTTATCAATTTTATCAGTTTTCTCTATATAATCCATTTCAGCCACTCTTTTACGGAAGTTCCGTTTATCCATCGTCTCACCATAAATGGCCTCATATAGACTTTGCAGTTGAGTCAACGTAAAGAGTTTCGGAAGCAGATTGAATCCGATAGGTTCCACGGACGCTTTCTGTTTCATCAGTTCCTGTGCCTTCTCCACCATTTCAGGATGGTCGAAAATAAGTGGGGGAAGCTCGTTTATTTTCACCCAGTGAGCATTGTGTTTCCGAACCAGATTCAGATCATATTTATTGATGTTGATTAACGCGTAATAAGCCACAGAGATTACCCGTTCACCCGGATCGCGGTCAATCGCTCCGAAGGTTCCCACCTGTTCCATATAAACGTTTTCCAGTCCGGTGAGCTCATGCAATACACGTTTGGCGGCATCGTCCACACTTTCATCTTTCTGCACGAATCCTCCCATCAGAGACCATTCACCCATTGCCGGCTCAAAGTTTCTCTTCAACAGGAGCAGGCTGATTTCCCCTTCGGAGAAACCGAAGATGATACAGTCGATGCCGACATAGAAAGTCGGATTTGAGCTATAATAATTGTTCATTGTTGTCGTAGTGAATTATTTAATTACCAGAAATACCAGTAGAAAGCGGCTGTAATAGACAGGATTATTACAGTATGAATAATATCCCAGTGATCCCAGCTGACACGAGTAGCCGCTTTTTGTTCTTTAGTAGCTGTACCGAATACCAGTCCCTGAATCTTTTCTGCTGTCGGGGCCTTTGTTGTTAGACTAACTACGATTACTACAATCATACAGAATAGGAACATCCATCCGCAGAAGAACAGCCAGTTCATATCATAAAACAAATATTTGAATGTAGAATCAGCCACTTCACCCGCGTTGCTATAGTATACTTTAGCACCCAGACGCGTCAAGCCGATGACCATACCGGAAATCAGTCCCCACATACCACCTTGAGCAGAAGTACGTTTCCAGCAGACCCCCAGTAAAAACGCAGCAGCGATACCTGGAGCCAGGACTGACTGAACATCCTGCAAATAAGTGTAAAGTACATCACCTACACTACGCATGATAGGAATCCAAAGAATACCTAAAATAACGATTACAACTGTTGCAACCTGGCCGATACCAACCAGTTTCTTTTCCGGAGTTTCCGGTCTGAAACGCTTGTAGAAGTCGATAGTGAACAACATGGCCGATGAGTTGAACAAAGAGGCAAGAGAACTCATCAAAGCGGCAAGAATACCACATACTACCAGACCTTTTACCCCGGCAGGAAGTAATTTGGCAACCAATGTCGGGAAAGCGGCATCGGCATTTGCAGTTCCATTAGCCAGCATCGGAAGGAAACCCTCACCACCGGCACCGATATATTTCTGGTGCAATGCGAATGCAATCATACCCGGAATCAAGAAAAGGAATACAGGTAACAGTTTCAGGTAAGCTCCGAAGATAGTACCACGGCGAGCTTCTTTCTCATTTTTTCCTGAAAGTACACGCTGCACAATAAACTGGTCAGTACACCAGTACCAGAATCCGATGATAGCTGAACCGATCAAAGCACCCAACCATGGGAAGTTTGCATCATCATTGCTACGAATCAGGTTGGTCATGGTATCACCATAATCATTTACAGTCACAGCACCACAAACTCTCATCATTTCGTCCCATCCGCCTAGTTCTTTGAAACCAAGCACAAGGATAATTAAGGAGCCTAACAATAGGATTGGAGTTTGAAGAACAGAAGTATAAAGAACGGATTTCATACCTCCGAAGATGGTATAAATTGCGGTCAACACTACCAGACCGATAGCTGCAATCCAGAAGAAATCAATTCCCCAAAGTTCTTTGATGCCGAATACCTGCTGGAACACCAGACCACCGGCATATACAGTTACGGCTACTTTGGTCAAGACATAACTAACCAGAGAGATTACAGACAAGATAGTACGTGATTGAGGATTATAGCGGCGTTCCAGGAATTCCGGCATCGTATATACCATGCTTCGTGAATAGAAAGGCACGAACACCCATCCCAGAATCAAAATCATCCATCCTTGAATTTCCCAGTGAGCCATAGCCATACCACTGGATGCTCCGGCTCCTGCCAGTCCGATCAAGTGCTCCGAGCCAATGTTCGATGCGAAGATAGAGGCACCGATCGCAAGCCATGTTGCGTCACGTCCACCTAAGAAATAATCTGCCGAGTCATTTTGTTTTTGTCTGACTACCCAAACAATAATACCAATCAGAGCCAGAAAAAAGACTCCGATTACTAGCCAATCTAATGCTTCCACGATAAAAATGATTTATGAGTTAATATTATCTCTCTACAGAGAATTTGAAAATACATTCGCTGTTGTAAGTTTGTCCCGGTTCCAGAACAACAGACGGCCAGTCTGCCTTGTTAGGGCTGTCAGGATAGTGTTGTGTTTCCAGACAAACGGAAGCACGTTGGTTGTAAACGATACCTTTCTTGCCGGTTACGGTTCCATCGAGGAAGTTACCTGTATAAACCTGTATACCCGGTTCGTTGGTATATACTTCCAGAGTAATGCCGCTTTCGGGTGAAGTAAGTTTGGCGGCTGCTTGAGAAAGATCTCCCTTAGTGTTCAATACCCAGTTATGATCATATCCGTTTCCATTCTTTAATTGAACGAAATCATAGTTATTGATTTCCTTACCCACGGCTTTCGGAGTAGTAAAGTCCATCGGAGTGTCTTTAACCGGAGCAATTTCGCCTGTAGTCATAAAGGTGCTGTCTACCGGAGTATAGTAGTCTGCATTCACATACATGATATGGTCGGTTGAAATTTTAGACGGATCACCGGAAAGATTGAAATAAGAGTGGTTGGTCATGTTGATGATCGTCTTTTTATCAGTAGTTGCGCTATATTTGATGTCGATAGCGTTGTCATCAGTCAGTTTGTAAGTCACTTTAGCTGTTACGTTGCCCGGGAAATTAGCATCTCCATCCGGTGAAATACGAGTCAGCTCCAGTGTTGTCGGATCGATAAGATTGGCTTCATAAACCTGGTATTGCCAGCCTTTCGGACCTCCGTGCAGACAGTGTCCGTAATTGTTTTGTGGTAACTGGATCGTATCGCCATCCAATACAAAACGTCCCTGGTTGATACGGTTTGCATAGCGTCCGATAGAAGCGCCAAAGTCGCTGGGAATATTGATATAATCAGCAATGCTGTCAAAACCTAAAACTACATCCTGCATCTGACCGTTCTTGTCGGGTACCATGATAGACACGATACGTCCTCCGAAGTTAGTGATGCATACTTCCATGCCTGCCTTATTCTTTAGTGTGTAAAGAGCTGTTTGGGCATTATTCACTTCTGTTTGAAATTTTACCGGATCAAGACCGGACAAGGTCAGCTCGGAAGCCGGTTTGTTATTGCACGCAGCCAGCATCAGCACGGCAATTCCTGCAAGTAGAAAATGTTTTTTCATGGTTTTATTTTTAATGTAAATGAGATGCTTATCTTATTTTGGGTGTAAAAGTAACACTTTTGTTTGGTGTATCAAATACACTCTTATATGTTATGCAGCATAAAAGGTATGTTTTATAATTTTTTCCACACCTTATTATATATATAAATATACGCTTTCCTGCAGTTCATATTTGTATTATATGATTGTAATAAATAGGTGTTTTTTTATCTGATTTCGTATTATAAATACGGATACCAGATGGAAATTTGTGCAAATGAATGGAATTTGATCCTTTTTGACCGATAAACACCTGTTTATGATAAAATCGGGTACGCGGAAAATTGAGAATCTGATTATCTTTGCATTTTAACTATATATAATTTTTTATTGAGAACCATGAGAAGATACACAAATTTATTGGCAGTATTAGCCTTGTTTACTAACCTTGCACTTCATGCGCAAACCAATGAGTTGGTGATACAAACGAAGAAGCTGGGAGCGGAAATCCAACCTACTATGTACGGACTCTTTTTTGAGGACATCAACTATGCTGCTGATGGCGGATTATACGCGGAACTGGTAAAGAACCGCTCGTTCGAGTTCCCCCAGCATCTGATGGGATGGAATACCTATGGCAAAGTGACACTGATGGATGACGGACCTTTTGAACGTAATCCGCATTATGTACGCCTTTCCGATCCGGGACACGGACACAAACATACCGGTCTGGATAACGAAGGCTTTTTCGGTATTGGCGTCAAGAAAGGAGAGGAGTATCGCTTTTCTGTTTGGGCGCGTTTGCCGCAAGGAAGTACGAAAGAAACATTGAGGATCGAACTTGTCGATACTAAATCAATGGGTGAACGTCAGGCTTTTGCCGCAGAGAATCTGACGATTGACTCCAACGAATGGAAAAAGTATCAAGTCATCTTGAAGTCCGGCATTACCCATCCAAAATCCGTACTCCGCATTTTCCTTACTTCTAAAGGAACGGTTGATTTGGAGCACGTTTCTCTTTTCCCGGTCAATACCTGGAAAGGACATGAAAATGGTCTTCGCAAAGATTTAGCACAAGCATTGGCGGATATTCATCCCGGAGTCTTCCGCTTCCCCGGTGGTTGTATCGTAGAAGGTACTGACCTCGATACCCGTTATGACTGGAAAAAATCGCTAGGTCCCGTAGAAAACCGCCCTTTGAATGAGAACCGTTGGCAATATACCTTTACCCATCGTTTCTTCCCGGATTATTATCAGAGCTATGGATTAGGATTCTACGAATACTTCCTGTTGTCCGAAGAAATGGGTGCAGCGCCTCTTCCGATTCTGAATTGCGGTCTTTCCTGTCAATATCAGAATAATGATTCGAAAGCTCACGTTGCAGTTTGTGATCTGGATAGCTATATTCAGGATGCACTCGATTTGATAGAATTTGCCAATGGTGACGTCAATACTACATGGGGGAAGGTACGTGCCGATATGGGACATCCTGCTCCATTTAATCTGCAGTTTATCGGTATCGGTAACGAACAATGGGGAAAAGAATATCCCGAACGTCTTGAACCGTTTATCAAAGCCATTCGTAAGGCTCATCCGGAAATCAAAATCGTAGGTAGCTCCGGTCCGAATTCCGAAGGAAAAGAGTTTGATTATTTGTGGCCTGAAATGAAACGTCTGAAAGCTGATTTGGTGGACGAACACTTCTATCGTCCTGAAAGTTGGTTTCTGACACAAGGCGCACGCTATGACAACTATGACCGTAAAGGTCCGAAAGTGTTTGCCGGAGAATATGCCTGCCACGGAAAAGGCAAAAAATGGAATCATTACCATGCTGCTCTGCTTGAAGCTGCTTTTATGACAGGGCTGGAACGTAACGCTGACATCGTACACATGGCTACTTATGCTCCTCTTTTCGCTCACGTAGAAGGATGGCAATGGCGTCCGGATATGATTTGGTTTGATAACCTGAATTCCGTGCGTACTACAAGCTATTATGTACAGCAGTTGTTTGCACATAACAAAGGAACTAACGTGCTTCCGCTTACCATGAATAAGAAAAAAGTAACAGGAGCTGAAGGGCAAAACGGACTCTTTGCCAGTGCTGTTTATGATAAGGATAAGAATGAATTGATTGTTAAGGTGGTTAACACTTCCGCCACGGCCCAACCGATTTCATTGAACTTTGAAGGTTTGAAAAAACAGGATGTACTTTCCGACGGCCGTTGCATCAAACTTCATTCGCTTGATCTTGACAAGGATAACACGCTTGAACAACCTTCCGCCATCACTCCACAGGAAACTCCGGTATCGATTGAAGGCAACGTGTTTGTTACCGAACTGGAACCGACTACATTTGCTGTTTATAAATTTAAGAAGAAATAAATAGATGTGTTAGCTCAGAATACCAAGTAATAGGTTTTAAATTTTTGTTAATTGTAAAAGTAAGGGCGGCTTCCGTGAGGAAGCCGCCCTTCTTACTTATTTAATTTCGAATGAATTTTATTCCAGTCTGCGGGAACCGTCGCCGATTACTACATCATACACTTTCGGGCTTCTGCCGAATTTAGCTTTGAAAGCAGCTTTTGTTTTTTCAACGAAGTTGTCATACAATTCGTTTTTGACAAGGTTGATCGTACAACCGCCGAATCCGCCACCCATCACGCGTGAACCGGTAACACCGTATTCTTTAGCGCAGTCATTCAGGAAGTCGAGTTCTTCGCAGCTTACTTCGTACAGCTTGCTCATACCATGATGAGTTTCGTACATCTTCTTACCTACAGTTTCGTAATCATCCTTTTCCAATGCTTCACAAACGTCGAGTACACGTTGGATTTCCTCGATTACGTATTCTGCACGCATATAGTCTTCAGCGCTGATATCAGCTTTTGCTTCTTCCAGCATAGCCATTGTACAGTCGCGCAGGAATTCTACGTGCGGATGTTTTTTCTGGATAGCGGCAACAGCAGCTTCACAGCTTTGGCGACGCTTGTTGTAAGCAGAAGAAGCCAATTCGTGTTTCACCACTGAATCCATCAGAACCAGGCGATAACCTTCCGGATGGAATGGGAAATACTGATACTCCAGTGAACGGCAATCCAGACGGATCAAGCTGCCTGCTTTACCGAATACGGAAGCAAACTGGTCCATAATACCGCAGTTCACACCACAATAGTTATGTTCTGTAGCCTGACCCACTTTAGCCAATTCAAACTTATCTATCTTGTTTTCACCGAACAGTTCGTTCAATGCGAAAGCATATGTACTTTCCAAAGCAGCAGAAGAAGACATACCTGCACCCAGAGGCACATCACCTGCGAAAGCAGTATTGAATCCCTTCACGTCAACGCCACGTTTGATCATTTCACGGCATACACCGAAAATATATCTTGCCCAGCTGGCGCGTGGAGCATCTTCTTCATTCAAGCCAAATTCCACATAATCTTTCAAGTCGATAGAGTAAGCCTTTACTTTGTCAGTACCGTTCGGTTTGATTTCAGCAATCATCCCTTTATCTACCGCTCCCGGAAAAACGAATCCACCGTTGTAGTCAGTGTGTTCGCCGATCAGGTTGATACGGCCCGGAGAAGCATATAGAAAGCCGGTAGTTCCGTCAAAGTGTTTAATGAATCGACTTCTTACGTATTCTGTATCCATGATATTTATATTTTAAAGGTGAATAAATTGAATTCTATTCTATGTGATTGTTTATTCCACAGGAATATCCTTATTTACATTCTTGCAACCTACCAGACCGTAGAACAACAGGTAAGCCAAAGCGGCGATAATAACCCAATAGCTAGGCATGAAACCAGCGATATCGGCTACTAATCCCTGAATTACAGGTAAGATACCTCCACCACATACCAGTACCATAAACAGACCGGAAGCAGCAGCCAGATATTTACCTAAACCTTCTACAGCAAGGTTGAAAATACCACCCCACATGATAGAAGTACATAAGCCCACTAATACCAGATACATGGCATTGATAGGAACTTCTGCAAATCCGAATGACAAACTACCGGTAGCGCTTTGTTGAAGTACAGGTAGATCAACCATTGTTTCTGTAGATGAGAAGATGGCAAGGAATACCAGAATCAAACCTAAAGCAGAAGTAAATGTAAGCATAGCCTTACTGGAGATTTTAGCACCAAGAGAAGCACCTGTCAAGCGTCCGATCAACATCAGGAACCAGTATGTTCCTACTACGAATCCCGAGATTGTAGAAGCGATACCTGCTCCACCTTTTTCTACAGGGTCTGTCAAGAATAAATTCAAAGTTCCCGGTACACCTACTTCAATACCTACATATACAAAGATTGCAATAGCTCCCAGGACGAAATGACGGAACTTCAAAGCACCTTTCATCAATTTACCGATAGGTTCTGTTGCGGTAGCGGCGTTAGGTTCTGGTATGCGTACAAACAAAAGCACGAAGAATGCGAAAGCGAACACAGCCATAGCGGTGTACATCACAGGGAATATTTGAGAAATAGTAGCTTTTTCGATAGATCCGGCGATAAGGATACCTACAAACATCGGAGTAATGGTAGCCATTACAGAGTTGAAAGAGCCACCTACCTGGATAAGCTGATTACCTTTGTTACCTTCGCCACCAAGTTTGTTCAGCATCGGGTTCACAACAGTGTTAAGCAAACACATAGAGAAACCTGCTACGAATGCACCGATCAAATAAACAGCGAAAGCCATTTCCGGGCTTGAATGGCCGGATAAAAACTGGATACCTACGCCTATGAAGCCGATAGCTACTGCGATAAGTGCTGTTTTCTTATAGCCCACGCGTTGTAACAAGATGCCGCTCGGAATACCCATTACTGCATAAGCAATAAAGTTTCCGAAGTTTCCCAGCATACCTAATGCGTTTGATACGTCGAACTGGTTTTTCAATACGATACCCATAGGGGCAGCGAGGTTAGTAACAAATGAAATCATACCGAAAAGGAAAATCATCGTAATGATCGCAATGATTTTTCCATTCTTTTTTTCTTGTGTCATGGTTCAAAAAAATGTTAGTTTATAAAATTAGGTTAGTTATTTTTCAAATCTTATTCTTCTACCGTAAATTTGTAGACAGTGATCTGTTGGTATTCATCACCCGGCAGCAAAGTAGCCGATGGGAAATGCGGTTTGTTCGGAGTATCCGGGAAACACTGTGCCTCAAAGCAGATAGCGCTTCTGGCAGGGAATGTAGCTCCGTGTGCACCTTCAAATCCGTTGAGCCAGTTGCCTGTATAGAGTTGTACACCCGCTTCGGTGGTATATACTTCCATGATACGTCCGCTTTCCGGATCCTTGCAAGTGGCAGCCAGATCGAGCGAACCGCTTTCCAACTTGTTCAGTACGTAACAATGGTCATATCCTGCACCGAAAATCAGTTGCTGGAATTTGTCGTCGATACGTTCGCCTACAGTGTGCGGGGCACGGAAATCCATCGGAGTACCCTCTACTTTGGCAATTTCACCGGTAGGGATAGAAACTTCGTCGATAGGCGTATAGAAATCAGCGTTGATCGTAACGATGTGGTTGTTGACGGTAGGAGTAGGGTTGGAAATACCGGCGAGGTTGAAGAAACCGTGGTTAGTCAAGTTAACGACTGTAGCTTTGTCGGTGGTAGCTCGGTATTCGATATTCAGTGCATTTACTTCGTTGTCCAGGCGGTAGGTCATTTCTATTTCCAGATTGCCGGGGAATCCCTCTTCGCCATCGGCAGAAACATAGTTGAATTGCACCGTACTCTCATCAATCTGGACAGCATCCCATACACGGGCGTGGAAACCGGTAGGTCCACCATGCAGAGAGTTAGGTCCGTTGTTAATCGTGAGTTCATGTTCTTCGCCGAACAAAGTGAATTTTCCTTTCGCAATACGGTTGCCGTAGCGTCCGATAGTAGTGCTTAAGAAAGGTTCCGGGCTGTTGATGACGTGGTCGATGCTGTCGTGTCCGAGGATTACATTGGCATACTTACCGTTTTTGTCCGGTACCATGATAGAAAGAATGGCGCATCCGTAATTGGTTACAGCTACTTCCATTCCCTTTGCGTTTTTGAGGATAAATAAATCAGTTTTCTTATCATTTATATCCTTTTGGAAATCTTTCCGGCTAAGCCCTGATAGATTCCCTTCTGTTGGGAATGTGTTATTCATGTCTGGTATTATTAAAATTTTCCTGCAAATAAAGGGAAATTCTTTCTTACTCACAAATTATTCCGGCTAAATATAGTAGATGCTTTAGGAAAGTTTAGCTTTATTACTTCATCTTCTTCGAATGCAAGAATAAAAGATGCTTTCTTAAATGAATTTTCATCCTCCTTTTCTTAAAAACTGAACTATTTTTTGTATGTTTGTTGCCGGATTGTAACAATCCGAGCGAATTTAATCTAAGTTTATAACAAGAAAAACAAAAATGTATCCATTAAAATTCGAACCTATTCTGAAGCAGACGCTTTGGGGGGGCGACAAAATTATTCCATTCAAGCATTTGAATTCAGACTTGAAAGGAGTAGGAGAAAGCTGGGAGATTTCTGGCGTTGAGAACAATGAATCCGTAGTGGCTAATGGTCCGGATAAAGGTCTAACCTTGGCCGATATGGTCAGAAAGTATCGCGAGGAGCTGGTTGGAGAAGCGAATTATGCTCGTTTCGGCAATAAATTTCCACTGCTCATTAAGTTCATCGACGCCAAACAGGATTTGTCAATCCAGGTACATCCGACAGATGAGTTGGCGAAGAAACGCCACAATTCGATGGGAAAAACCGAGATGTGGTATGTGGTAGATGCCGACAAAGGAGCTAAATTGCGTTCAGGATTCTCTGAACAGATTACCCCGAAAGAATATAAAGAACGCGTGTTGAACAATACGATTACCGACGTATTGCAGGAATATGAAATTCATCCGGGTGATGTATTCTTCCTTCCTGCCGGACGTGTGCACAGCATCGGGGCAGGTTCTTTCATCGCCGAGATTCAGCAGACCTCTGATATAACTTACCGTATCTACGATTTCAACCGTAAAGATGCGAATGGCAAAACCCGCGAACTTCACACCGATTTAGCCCGTGAAGCCATCAACTATGAGGTTTTGGATGACTATCGCACTAAATACGAACCGTTGAAGGACGAACCGGTAGAACTGGTTGCTTGCACTTACTTCACGACTTCTCTGTATGACATGACTGAAGAAATCAGTTGCGACTATTCCGAACTCGATTCATTCGTGATCTTTATCTGTATGGAAGGATCCTGCAAGATGAGAGACAATGAAGGTAATGAACTGACTGTCAGTGCAGGAGAATCTATCCTGTTGCCTGCTACCACGCAAGATGTCACAATCACTCCCGAAGGAGGAAATGTGAAACTGCTGGAAACATACGTGTAAGATAATATCGTACAAAATGGAATTCATCCGACTTTGTTCCGTTCTCATGATGGACAAAGCCGGATGATTTTTTTTGAAATATATAAAATAATAAATGATGTAATGAGGAACAAAAATGGATTTAGCCGGTGTGCAGAGTTCTACATCGGCCGTTTGCGAAAGGAGGGACGCCATTCTACGGCACATGTTTACAAGAATGCTCTCTTCTCTTTCAGCAAGTTTTGCGGCACGCTCAATGTGTCGTTCAGACAAGTCACCCGGGAAAGTTTACGGCGTTACGGGCAGTACCTTTACGAGTGTGGTTTGAAGCCCAACACGATTTCTACGTATATGCGTATGCTTCGTAGCATTTACAACCGGGGAGTGGAAGCAGGTATTGCGTCTTATGTGCCGCGACTGTTTCATGATGTTTATACAGGTGTGGATATCCGCCAGAAAAAAGCCCTGCCTGCTGTCGAATTGCATAAGCTTCTATATGAAGATCCAAAGTCGGAGCGATTGCGTCGTACACAGGCTATTGCTGCCCTGATGTTCCAGTTTTGTGGAATGTCTTTTGCCGATTTGGCTCATTTGGAGAAATCGGCTTTGGATCAGAATGTGTTGCGGTATAATCGTATCAAAACCAAAACTCCGATGAGTGTGGAAGTGCTTGATACAGCCAGGGAAATGATCAACCAGCTCCGTAACAGGGAAGATGCCCAACCCGATCGTCCGGATTATCTGTTTGACATTCTTAGCGGCAAACAGAAACGTCAGGATGAAAAAGGGTATCGGGAATATCAGTCCGCTCTCCGTCAGTTCAATAATTGTTTGAAAGACTTGGCTAGAGCTTTACGTCTGCAATCTCCCGTCACTTCCTATACACTTCGCCACTCTTGGGCAACGACAGCGAAGTATCGGGGAGTACCTATTGAAATGATTAGTGAATCATTGGGCCATAAATCTATAAAAACAACACAAATCTATTTAAAGGGCTTTGGACTTAAAGAACGTACAGAGGTAAATAAAGGGAATTTATCTTACGTCAGAAACTGTTGTGTAGACAGAAAGAAAAGTGTAAAGTGCTAGTAGTCAGTATTGATATATGTGCGTTACTTCTTAGGTAACGGAACTTAAATTTGACGCAAAGATAGACAAAAACATAGATAGTAAGCAAATATTCTTCCACTTTTTTTCGTTTTATCTGAAATATAAGGAAAAAAACTATCCGAACATGAAATAATCTAATTTTCATGCTCTATACTTTTTTATTGCCTAATCTCTGGATTTTTCCTGTTGAGTATTAGGCAGTTCCATTCTTGTGCCCTATTCCTATATGTGATTTCCATTTTTATTGAGATGCGTGCCTTGTGTATGTATTGTCCGTTACCTAAGAAGTAACGGAATAACATGGGGTAAAAAAACATGATTTTAACAAAACCAAAATCAATTAGTGCTGGGCCTAGTGATGGGACAGGGGAAGGCGTAGCACACTCTAAACGCTGGTATGTCGCTCTGGTTCGTATGCACCACGAGAAGAAAGTAGCCGAGCGTTTATCTAAAATGGGGATTGAGAATTTCGTTCCTGTCCAACAAGAAATTCACCAGTGGAGTGACCGGCGCAAGATGGTTGAGTCCGTTCTTCTGCCCATGATGGTGTTTGTGCATGTAAATCCGAAAGAACGCAAAGAAGTTCTGGGTTTCTCTACTGTTAGCCGTTATATGGTGATGCGCGGTGAGAGTTCTCCGGCGGTGATCCCTGATGAGCAGATGGCTCGTTTCCGTTTCATGCTCGACTATTCAGAGGAAGCTATTTGTATGAACAGTTCTCCTTTGGCACGTGGTGAAAGGGTCCGTGTTGTGAAAGGACCTCTGACCGGGCTGGTTGGTGAACTGGTCAATGTCGATGGCAAAAGCAAGATTGCTGTCCGGCTGAATATGCTGGGATGCGCTTGCGTTAATATGCCTATTGGTTATGTCGAGGCAATCTGCGAGAAAAACTAATACCCGTCAGTCATTATTTATCCACCATTTACATGAATACGAAATTATCCTGTGCTTTTGCACTGATATTCTTTTTCTCGGCTTGCCAGTCCTATAAGAAAGTACCTTATTTACAGGATGCGGAGATTTTGAAACAGGCGAATACGCAAGTTGCACCTGTTCAGGACGCAAGACTGATACCGGGCGATGAGGTTTCCATTTTTGTTTCCACTTCCGATCCGGTTGTTTCGCAGCCATTCAATGAACAAGGCAGTACATTTCTGCTGGATGACCAGGGGAATATCAACTATCCGGTTTTAGGTAAACTTTCTTTAATCGGTTTAACAAGTCGTGAAGCTGAAAACCTGATAACGGAGAGACTGAAATCTTACGTGAAAGAACGTCCTACGGTAGTAGTCCGTATGTCCGGCTTTAAAGTTTCGGTTTTGGGAGAAGTGGCTTCCCCCGGTGTTTATCCGGTGGTGAATGAGCAGATCAATGTGCTCGAAGCACTTGCCATGGCAGGAGATTTAACAATTTATGGTGTTCGTGATAATGTAAAACTAATCCGCGAAGACAGGAATGGGCATAAACAGTTTGTTACACTCAATCTGAACGACGCGGATTTGTTAATCTCTCCTTATTATCAGTTGCAACAGAATGACATCCTGTATGTCACTCCTAATAAAACCAAAGCGCAGAGCGCAGACATAGGAACAAGTACGACGATGTGGGTTTCGGGATTTTCCATCCTGGTATCTATTGCCAGTTTGCTGGTCAATATACTTAGATAATACCACCTAATTCCCGATACTCCTCCGTACAATTAAAACACGGACACTCCTTCATCGGATTCAAATCATGATGGCCTACAATCAACGTCTTAGGAAATATTTTCCTCAATTCGCGGAGCAGACCGAGCAAAGAAGCCCGTTGTGCCAATGTACGCGTGTCTTTGGGACGTCCTGCCATATCCAGCCCTCCTTCATAACAAATACCTATCGAATGGGTGTTATGGTCACGGCAGTGTGCCCCGACCTTTTCCAGAGGACGACCCTGGCAGATTTCTCCGTCCCGGGTGATGTAGAAATGATAGCCGATGTCACGGAATCTCCGGTGCAAGATATGATCTTGTCGGCAAGCCTCCGCCGAAAGGGACTTTCCTTCCGGCGTGGCACTGCAATGAATGATAATCAGAGTGATGGTACGCATAGGACTACATACAGCTCTGTACTCCGATCAAACCTCCGATAGCGGTGGCAACGGTGATAATCACTTTGATGATGAAGCTCCATACGGAGCGGGGAGATGATGAATTACTCATAGATAAGAAGTTTTAAATAAATTGATAATAGTTTTTTTATTCACCACGGAGGACACAGAGGAAACAGAGGAAAGAAATAATCTGTGGTGAAAAAACTCTGTGTCCTCGGTGTCCTCTGTGGTGAATCCTTTAAGCAGCCGGATCAGGCGCTTCACCGCCACCATCCGGTTTCGGATCAGGGTTGTCACCCGAATCAGAACCTCCTCCGGCAGTTGTCGGTTTCTGATATTCGGCCTGTTGTTTCAACTGGCTGTCGAGTTTCAGGTTGGTGGTTGACAAATTACCGGTAGCACGGGCTTTCAGACGCATACCAGTGATGTTTTTCTCCAGTGAGAAATCTTCCAGCGTATCAGCCGCCTTACTGCGGATGCCCACACCAAAGATGGCAAGGTCGTCGATTTTCACACATTTGCCATCCAGCAGCAGTTCTTTGATACAGTCAACCATGTCGGAAAGCACACCTTTGATGACACCACCGGAATACGGTGAATTGTGCTTCGACATATGCTCGGCAAGCTTTGCCAAATCAAACGTCTCGTCGCTTACTGCACGGGCGAACCACTTGCCTGCATTCAGGCCTTTCTGTTGTTGGTTTTGATAAATTTTGTAACGGATCATAAAACAATAAATTAAAGGGTTAAACATCGTGTCCGAGGGATTCTTTTCCCTTTCGACAATACAAAGATACTACCCTCAAACCTTGAAAAATCAATAGTATGCGCTTGCGTACGATTGTTGTCAATTATGCGCAGTAACAGTCGGTTATTCAATGGAAAAACGTAGGATATGTGGATATATTTTGTTATTTTTGTAACTGTAAATCAGAAACTTATTCATTATGAACGAATTCAAAATACGTGCCTACGGCCGCATGGAACTGGCTCAACTTTATTCTCCGGAACTAACTGACATTGCTGCATATCGAAAGATGAAGAAATGGATCTCTTTATGTCCCGGACTTCTGCAACGTCTGTACGACTTAGGTTACGAATCAAAGCGCCGCTCATTCACCCCGTTGGAGGTGAGAGTGATTGTAGACGCCTTGGGAGAACCTTAGAAGAGCGGAAAAGTAAAGCACCGCTTTAGCAATCGTAAAGCTATGCTTTACCACCTCTAAAGCGCCGCTTTAGATTTCATGAAACGTCCTGTTGTTATATAAATGCAAAGAATGCACTTTTTCCGGAGGCTCCCTAACACACGCACACATGCGTGCGCGTATAAACGCCTTTATCGTCTGTATTGATAAGCAATCCTTTTTTTATCAGACGGTTCAGCCAGCTAAGAGCAGTGTTAGGTTTGATTTTCATCTTTTCAGCCTGCTCCAACAACTGTGTGCGGGTGAACTGGTTGCCCATTATTTCAAAAAGTGCATCCCGGTCGGCATTGGCTCTATGTTTGACCTCTGTGGAAGGAAGAAAAGATAAGATATGTGTGGCATGACGATAGAGCGGAGTTACAAGCTCCAGCACCGCATGGAAATCTTCAGCGGTGATTGTCATATCCCAACGGGTGATAATGCCGTCTTTGATATTATCGGCAGCAATCTCCTTGTCAGGAGTCAGCAGAGGGGCGGAAGAACCTTTGAACTGGTAAGGCTGGTCGCATTCCAGTGCACGCATCATAGCTATTTCTGCCATGATACGGCACGTGTTGACAGCCAGTCGGGCTATGGAACTGCTCATTTCGTTATCGTTGGCGAGTCCCGAACGGAAAAACAGATCGGCAAAGAGAGCATTGAACTCTTGCTTTTGTTCATCAGTGAGCCGGAGCGTATGAAGCCCGTGTGCTTTCATCAGGTCCAGTTGCTTTTTCCATTCCAGACCTATGTCTGTGAAGACAGCTTCCAGATCGGTTTCGCCACTTTCAAACTGGTTGATCCATGTCCATATACCGTGCATATAATAAAACAGCTGGCGCGAGAAGAGACCGTTCTCTGTCGATGGAATAAGTGGTTTTACCTGTGCGGGTGTACCGGAAAGCAGGACGGAAAGATAGCTTTTCTTTACTTCCCGGTATTCCTGGTCGGTGCGTCGGTTGTACGACAGACGGTCGTGGTCGAACGCTTTGCGGAGCGTATCGCTCCAGTGTCCGTATTCAGAGCCGATAGCTGCAGAGATGGTGTCCGCTTCGGTTTCGCAGATAAGCCCTGTGCCGTTGGCATCCATGATATTTTGCAGAATACCCGTTCCGGTGTTATTACCCGAAATGAGGAACATTTTATTCTTGGGCATTTGAGGAGCTTCCACTTTGCAGCGCTCCTTTCCCATGACATCATAGGCGGCTTTCTCTTTCTTGTAGGCCTTGACCTTTTCCGCTACTTGTTGGCGGAGCTCGTCATGAATAGGCTCTACAAGCAGACGGATGAACGAAAGAATTCCCTTACCCGAGGCGGAAGGAGCTACAATAAAACTTTGCAGGCAAGGAGATTGGAGTTTGCCGGCGTATGGACATCTCACATATCGCTCCATGCTGGCACCTATGGCGGTCAATGCTCCGAGCAGCATGACATCGCGTTGTGTGGGGCTGGTGGCATAACTCATGATGAGCAACAGGATTTTCGGCCAGTCCGCTTCGGTGAAAGAGGGCAATGGCTGGTTCGGTTCACTACCGTCCTGCAGCTCTTCGGATTCGTCCGGTTCTTCATTGTCCACCTTATTATATACGTGCGTGTGTGTGAGATTTTTGGTCGGTGTATTTTCTGCATTTTTTGCATTTTTCCGGTGATTCATCATTTCCTCTTTGCAGAGAGTTACACCCGTCCTTTCAGCAAGATGGAATGCAGTGCCCAGATGGACATCTCCATGCCGGGTAGTAAGTGCGTTGGAGAATATCCGTTCGGCATGTTCCCGTTCGTATTTGGCAGACACCCGGCACAACCGATGGAAAAACTCGCGTCCCGCTTCTCCGCAATCCGTTGCGATGGCGAACGCCAGTTGTACATATTCAGCATACGTAGGGGCAATATCCGCTCCTGCAGTTTCAACCGCCTCACAGAGGCGGCATAACGATTCAATTTCGTCCATAATTTTAATTTGTAATTTATAATTTTGATTATTTCTGTTTCTAAACAACGCTCCCGGATCATGACTAAGAAAGCAAGACCTTACAATGTCCTTACCGGAAAAGTCTACCCCTTTGCGTTTTTCTCCGAATGGAGAAGGTGTTTCCGTACCATAGAGCAGCACGGTGAACATCATTGCCAGCTTCATATTTTCGATGATACTGTTTGTGTCGTTAGCCATGGGTAAATGATTGTAGGGTACGAATGCTTTCACACCCCGTCCACTGGGACTGATAAACGTGAGTACAGGATGCAGAAGGTGGTCATTAAACAATGCGCTGCGCATTTCCACTGCCTCCTGATAGGAGTCGAGATGGTCGATATCTACCACCACCAGATGTGAAGAAGCTACGAAACATTTGCTGTTTCGACGCGAGAACGTACCACAGGGAGTCACATACGGCAATAGTGATGCTTTTGCGGTCCGTATATCTTCGGAATTGCGTACTTGTCCGGTCAGAATTTTGAGATTCTCGTTGCAGGTTATCATTTGAAAAACTTGCTCTACGGAGACTTCGCAGGAGGGAATAAGTGTTGCAGGAGTAACAATCCGTCCCTGTTCATTTTTGATGGGAGCAATGGGAGGCATGAAATAAGACATTCTAAAATCGTTTGTCATAATGTTTATTATTTGAAGTTATCGCCTTGAATTTTCAAAACGCGGTGCGAAAGTAGGAAAAACTGGAAATAGAGGTTTCAGACATATCTGAAACTCAGCGGGTGAAAATAATATATAATTCAATATTTTAACAATTAATAAGAGTTTAAGAATGAGAAGAAAATGGCATCATTATGTGCTTGGTTTTGTAATGGGTAGGCTGCTTAAGAATACAGGTGTAACTGTGAAAGATATGCTTAAGGAGATGCATATGAGTTCGGACACCTATGAACAATTAAAAAGGGCGACGATAAGGTCGTGAGTCATTATATCCGTCTTTTGAACTTTTTCTATGACGTTTCTACTGAAGAAGAGTTTCGGAAAAAAGCAAATGAATGTGTGGAGTTCTATATCAAGTATAGGAAGAAACACGGATAATAGGGGGGGATCTGATTAAGAAAAAAATAATATTATGCAGGAAGTCCAACGTTTTAATAAAGTCCTAAAATCTTTTGTCCTTTTAGGGGACATTATCTTACTGAACTTACTGTTGTGGGTATTCGATTCTCTTTGGGGAAACCGTTCCCTTTTTGAGTTTTCCATGCCTCTTTTCCAGAGCATGGCTTTGATGACTTTATGTTATCTGGTTTGCAACATTCGTTCCGGAGTGATCCTTCATCGTCCGGTGGTTCGTCCGGAGCAAATCATGCTTCGAGTGGCACGGAACATGATTCCTTTTGTATTGATGGTGTTGGGACTCTCATACATTTTCCATTTTGAATGTGTTAACCTGCGTCAGCTGGGGGCATTTTACGTAGTTCTCATTATCGTTATTATTTCTTATCGCCTGACGTTTCGTTATATTCTGGAGCTTTATCGCAAAAGTGGGGAAAATGTCCGAAAGGTAGTACTAGTGGGTAGCCATGAAAATATGCAGGAACTTTATCATTCCATGACGGATGATCCGACATCCGGATTTCGGGTACTGGGATATTTTGAAGATTCTCCATCAGACCGCTATCCTATGAATGTAGCATATTTGGGACAGCCATGCGAAGCCGTTGATTATTTGACCCGTAATGCGGGAAAAGTAGACCAGCTTTATTGCAGTCTTCCTTCCGCCCGTAGTGCTGAAATTGTGCCGATTATCAACTATTGTGAGAACCATCTGATTCGTTTTTTCAGCGTTCCCAATGTCCGGAACTATCTGAAACGGAGAATGCATTTTGAAATGCTAGGTAATGTTCCGGTACTTTCTATCCGTCGTGAGCCACTAGAGTTATTGGAAAATCGTATTGTGAAACGTAGCTTTGATATTATTTGCTCGCTACTGTTCCTTTGTACCCTTTTCCCGATTATATATGTCATTGTGGGACTGGCTATAAAGATAAGTTCTCCCGGACCTGTCTTTTTCAAACAGAAACGAAGTGGTGAAGATGGTCGTGAATTTTGGTGCTATAAATTCCGTTCGATGCGGGTGAATGCTCTATGTGATACATTACAGGCTACCGAACATGATCCTCGTAAAACCCGAATCGGTGATTTGATTCGTAAGACGAATGTGGATGAACTTCCTCAATTTATTAATGTACTGAAAGGGGATATGTCTTTAGTGGGTCCTCGTCCGCACATGTTGAAGCACACAGAAGAATATTCCCATTTAATAAATAAATATATGGTTCGTCATTTTGTGAAACCGGGTATTACAGGTTGGGCACAGGTGACAGGTTTTCGTGGAGAAACAAAAGAGCTTTGGCAGATGGAAGGACGCGTGCAACGTGACATCTGGTATATTGAGCATTGGTCGTTTCTTTTGGATTTATATATCATGTATAAAACTGTGTATAATGTCATCCGCGGGGATAAAGAGGCTTATTAGGTGAAGAGTTGGAATTTGAATAAAGATTAAATCAATAGTTGTAAAATTACATGAGTTAGGTGGTTATGAGAAAACTGAAACGATTGACTTTGGGTGTGTTACTTGCTTTTTTGCTGGTATCCTGCCAATCATATAAGAAAGTACCTTATTTGCAGGATACGGCTTTTGTGAATGATACAGAACAGAGTGTTCGTCAGACAGGTGTGAAGGTTATGCCCAAGGATTTGTTGACGATTGCCGTATCTTGTTCTACTCCGGAACTGGCTGCACCTTTTAATCTGGTAAATTCGGGTACTGCTAGTGGAACGGAGGGAAAGACGGTAGGACAAGGAACTGCATCATCTGCTCTACAGCAATATTTAGTAGATAATCAAGGGAATATCAACTTTCCTGTGTTAGGCGAGATTCATGTAGGTGGATTGACTAAACTTGAAATAGAAAATCTGATTATAGATAAGTTGAAGGTTTATTTGAAAGAAGCACCGCTTGTAACTGTGCGTATTGTTAATTACCGGATTTCGGTATTGGGAGAGGTCGCTAGTCCGGGTAGTTTTGTGGTTTCTAACGAGAAGATAAATTTGCTGGAAGCGCTCGCCATGGCAGGTGATTTGACCATTTATGGTATGCGTGATAATGTGAAATTGATCCGGACAGGGCAAGATAACAAGCAGGAAATTATTACTATGGATTTGAATAAGGCTGAAACGGTACTGTCTCCTTACTATCAGCTACAACAGAATGATATAATTTATGTGACACCTAATAAGACTAAGGCGAAGAATTCGGATGTTGGGGCTAGTACCGGCCTGTGGTTCTATGGCATTTCAATTTTGATGTCAATAGCCAATTTATTAATAACTATATTACGATAAAATTAATAAAATAATTGATCAACAATGAAAGAAAACCCGTACGAAAATAATATGAATGAACAGGATGAGGAGAAAATCAATTATCAGGAACTTCTTTTCAGATATATAATCCATTGGCCTTGGTTTTTGGCTTCTATATTGATTTGTTTGATAGGTGCTTGGGGATATTTATATTTTCAGACCCCTGTGTATCAGGTTTCTGCTTCTATCATGATAAAGGATGATAAGAAGGGAGGAAATTCGGGATCGGCAGATTTAGAAAACTTGGGATTAGGAGGAGTCATTACTTCTGCACAGAGTATTGATAATGAAATAGAAGTACTCCGTTCAAAGACCATACTCAAGGAAGTCGTCAATAGTCTGGAACTATATATTACTTATTATGATGAGGATGAATTTCCCAAGCGTGAGATGTATAAGACTTCTCCTGTTGTGGTGAATTTGACTGCCCAGGAAGCGGACAAACTTCCGAGTGCGGCTTTGATTGACATGCAACTGTCTTCCGATGGTGGGCTGGATGTGAATTTGAAAGTAGGCTTGAATGAATATAATAAGCGATTTGACAAGTTGCCGGCCGTATTTCCTACTAATGTAGGAACCTTTGGATTTACATTAAGAGATTCGTTGTTAAACGGCCAGGTCGAAGGTCGGAAGGATGTTCGGCATATCAGTGCGGTAGTTAGCCAGCCGTTTGGAATGGCAAAGGGATATCAGTGGGCATTAACGATTGCACCAACCTCAAAAGCAACTTCTGTTGCCACAGTCTCATTGGTCAATACGAATATTCAGCGTGGACAAGATTTTATCAATAAACTGATGGAAATGTATAACCGGAATACAAACAATGATAAAAATGAAGTGGCTGAAAAGACGAGAGAATTTATCAATGAGCGTATTAAAATTATAGACGAGGAATTGGGCAATACGGAAGAAAAGCTGGAGACATTTAAGCGGAATGCCGGTTTGACGGATATAAGCAGTGATGCTCAATTGGCTGTATCAGGAAATGCTGAATATGAAAAGAAAAGGGTTGAGAATGGTACACAGATTAATTTGGTTCGTGACCTTGCGAAATATATCAATAATCCATTGAATGAATATGAGGTGCTTCCCAGTAACATTGGTTTAACAGACAATGGACTGACTACTCAATTAGAACGTTATAATGAACTGGTTATCGAACGTAAACGCTTGTTGCGTACTTCAACTGAAAACAATCCGATGATTATAAATCTGGATATGAGTATTCGTGCAATGAAGGCGAATGTTAAAGCTGCTATTGACGGAACGTTACAGGGTTTGCTTATAGTCAAGGCTGATTTGGATCGTGAAGCTAGTCGTTTTTCCCGTCGTATCAGTGATGCTCCGGGACAGGAAAGACAATATGTAAGTATTGCACGTCAACAGGAAATTAAGGCAGGGCTTTATTTGATGCTTTTGCAGAAACGTGAAGAGAATGCTATTACGTTAGCTGCTACGGCAAATAATGCAAAGATTATAGATGAGCCAGTAGCTGAAGGTGGCCCGGTATCTCCGAAACCTAAAATGATTTATATGTTTGCTTTAGCGTTGGGAGTAGGTTTGCCTGTCGGCATCATTTTCCTGATCAGTCTTACTAAATTCAAGATTGAAGGTCGTGGTGATGTGGAGAAATTGACTCGTCTGCCTATTGTAGGAGATGTGCCTTTGACAGGGGAGAAGAACGGTTCCATAGCTGTATTTGAGAATCAGAATAACCTGATGAGTGAGACTTTCCGCAATGTCCGTACAAATCTTCAGTTTATGCTTGAGAATGATCAGAAAGTAATTTTGGTGACTTCAACAATCAGTGGTGAAGGTAAGTCATTCGTTTCCTCGAATCTCTCTATTAGTCTTTCTTTATTAGGAAAGAAGGTGGTTATTGTCGGTCTTGATATTCGTAAACCCGGTTTGAATAAAGTTTTTAATATTTCTCGAAAGGAGCAGGGCATTACCCAATATCTGTCGAATCCTGAAAAGAATCTGATGGATTTCGTTCAGGTTTCTGATGTGAGCAAGAGTCTGTATATTCTTCCCGGTGGTACGGTTCCTCCCAATCCTACAGAATTATTGGCTCGTGATGGCTTGGATAAGGCGGTTGAAACGTTGAAAAAGAATTTTGATTATGTGATTTTGGATACTGCTCCGGTCGGTATGGTTACGGATACTTTGCTCATAGGTCGTGTAGCGGATTTGTCTGTTTACGTCTGTCGTGCCGATTATACCCGAAAAGCCGAATATACATTAATTAATGAATTGGCTGAAAACAATAAGCTGCCCAATCTCTGTACGGTAATTAACGGTCTGGATCTTCAGAAGAAGAAATATGGCTATTATTACGGTTATGGTAAATATGGCAAGTACTATGGTTATGGTAAGCGTTATGGCTATGGTTACGGCTATGGGGAGCATAAAACGAAGGAAGAATAAATAGCAATATTCAATCTTGCATTTAAGATCTTTTTTGAGGAACTATTTGTAGAAGAACAACCGGCAGTATCATTGTTTGAGAAAATATGCTATCTTTGCAAGTAAATGTAAGTTAGATTATGATTGATGCTATAACAATAGAAGGCTATAAGTCCATCAAGGCTCAAGAGGTGAAGTTAAGTCCCATCAATATCTTGATAGGTGGAAATGGTATAGGTAAGACTAATTTTATTTCAGCCTTTGAACTGATACGTGATATCTATGAGCAACAATTGCAAAATCATGTATTGAGAAAAGGAGGAGCTAACTGTCTGCTTTATAATGGCAAGAAGTATACTGACCGAATCACTGTGGACTTGTTGTTTACGCATGACCACAGTAAAAATAGATATATTGTCGTGTTGGAGGAATCACAGGATCGATTGTTTGTGAAAGAAGCGAAAACAGCCTTCCTTAGTGGAGCGGTTTGGCATATCCAGACCTGCGACACAAATAAGGAAGAGGCGTCTATCAAGCAAGACCGTTGTGGACAGGCGTGGTATGTAGGCCCTCTGTTGGAACAGTTTGAGATTTATCATTTCCATGATACGGGAGATAAGTCGCCTATGAAAGACTTTGCACCTTTACACGACAATGTACGTCTCAAACGTGACGGATCGAACATTGCTCCATATTTATATTTACTGAAACAGAAATATCTCAAGCATTACCTGCGAATAGAGAAAATGGTGGCATCGGTGTCTCCGTTTTTCGACTCATTCGTGCTTGAACCCAATCGATTGAATCCGAATACGATTCGTCTTGAATGGAAACAGAAAGATGTGCCGGATATGACATTCAATGCTTATCAGTTGTCCGATGGCTCTTTGCGCTTCATTTGTCTGGCTGCGTTACTGATGCAACCCGAACCGCCCCAAACCATTTTGATAGACGAACCGGAACTGGGGTTGCATCCCTTAGCCATTAACAAACTCTGCGCCATGTTGAAGAAAGTATCTTCAAGTTCTCAAATCATCGTATCGACGCAGTCCGTGAATTTGGTGGATAATTTCGCACCGGAAGATATTATCGTTGCTGATAGAAAAGGAAACGAAACAGTATTCTGCCGTCTGGACGGAAAGGATTTGGAGGAGTGGCTGAAGGATTATAGTATGGGCGAGTTGTGGGAGAAAAATCTTGTTGGCGGACAGCCTTTCTAAAGCGGATTGGCACTATGGAAAAAGGAAACAGACTGGTTTTTATCGTAGAGGGTGATTGTGAGGTTGCTTTCATTAATAAGATGATTATTCCCTATCTTTATAAGTATGTTGGGACTGCCCAATGGAGCATGAATGCCCAAAAGATTACCACTAATCGTAAGCTGAACAGAAAAGGTGGAAATGTGAACTATGCTTATTTGAAGAATGAGGTAGAGCGGGTGGCCGCCCAGCAAGGTAATATATGGATAACCACTTTCTTGGATTTTTTTAGATTACCCAATGATTTTCCTAACTACAGTCTTGAGTGCAGGAATATAGATGCTATCGAGGAAGGGATAAAGTCGGATCTGGGGTATGAAAGACTGGTGCCTTACATACAGAAGTATGAGTTTGAAACTTTATTGTTTGTTTCTATGGATGGATTTAATCTGTTGCTTGATGATAGCGGACAATTGGATCAGATTCAGGAAATCATAGATTCTTATGCAAACGTCGAAGATATAAACGGAGGGGTGGAAACTGCGCCTTCGAAAAGACTGTCACGTATTTTTGATTACAACAAGGTAGCCGATAGTGGACTTGTACTTGATGAACTGGATGTTGAAACGATGCGGAAAAAGTGTCCTCGTTTCGACAAATGGATAGAAAAATTAATCGGGATTATTCAGTCAGTTGCAAATGCTAACTGACATCACGTGTATGGAGAACACAAAGCAAAGGAAGAATAAACTTTAAAATTTTAATTATACATCAATCTATTTTTATATAGGTGAATACTTCCAAGTATTTACCCCTATGAGACATGCTCTTAATTCTGCATAAAATAAGCAGGAACTTTATCAATAATAATATATGAATATAGCAATTGTAGGCACAGGCTATGTTGGCTTGGTGTCCGGTACTTGTTTTGCAGAAATGGGTGCCACTGTGACTTGTGTTGACGTAGATACTAATAAGATTAGCAAGTTGAAAGCCGGTGAAATGCCTATTTATGAACCAGGGTTGGAAGAATTGGTAAAACGCAACGTTGGCTATGGGCGCCTTCACTTTACAACAGATTTGATCGAAGTTTTGGATGATGTGGAAGTCGTCTTTTCCGCAGTAGGAACTCCTCCTGACGAAGATGGTAGCGCCGATCTGAAGTATGTGCTTGCCGTAGCCCGCCAGTTTGGACAAAATATCAATAAATATACCATTCTGGTCACCAAATCTACTGTACCTGTGGGTACTGCTCAAAAAGTGAAGGCTGTCATTCAAGAGGAGTTGGACAAGCGTGGGGCAGATGTACCCTTCGATGTAGCCAGTAACCCCGAATTCTTGAAAGAAGGTGCCGCTATCAAAGACTTTATGAGTCCTGACCGGGTGGTAGTTGGCGTTGAGAGCAAGAAAGCTGAAGAGGTGATGACCAAGCTCTATCAACCTTTCTTGCTCCAGAATTTCCGTGTAATTTTTATGGATATACCTAGTGCTGAAATGACCAAGTATGCTGCTAACGCCATGCTGGCCACCCGTATCAGCTTTATGAACGATATAGCTAATTTGTGCGAGCGAGTAGGGGCTAACGTAGACCATGTACGCAAAGGTATTGGAGCTGATGTGCGTATCGGGCAAAAATTCCTTTATGCCGGTTGCGGATATGGCGGTAGCTGCTTTCCGAAAGATGTGAAAGCTTTGATGCATACAGGTATCGACAACGGTTATCACATGGAGGTGATTGAAGCGGTGGAACGTGTCAACGACCGTCAGAAGAGTATTGTTTATGATAAACTTATCCGTTTGATGGGGGATGTAAAAGGTAAAACTATCGCTATGTTAGGTTTAGCTTTTAAACCTGATACTGATGATATGCGTGAAGCTCCAGCTCTAGTAGTCATTGATAAGTTGCTGAAGGATGGTGCTACCGTGAAAGTGTTTGATCCCATCGCTATGCCTGAATGTAAACGTCGTATCGGCAATGTTGTGACTTATACTGAAAATCTCTATGACTGTGCCGATGGTGCTGATGCGTTGCTGCTGATGACTGAATGGCGACAATTCCGCCTGCCTACTTGGAACGTGATTCAGAAGGTGATGACTGATAAGTATATCGTAGATGGACGTAACATTTGGAATCGTGTGGAGCTGGAAGAAATGGGATTTAGTTATACACGAATTGGAGAGAAATAGAGTAAAATAATAGTGGATTAACAGTATTTCTGGCATTATACGTTTTCAAGGAATACTAATGATAGTGGGTGTTACGGTATGGAGAAGAATAGTAGAAAAGACAGTTTTGATGTTGTGAAATGTTTTGCGGCATTTTTTGTGGTGCAATTGCATACTATTCCTGCGACTGTGTGTCCGTTATTGAATGTAATTGCACGACTGGCTGTTCCTTTGTTTTTCTTAATCACGGGTTATTATTACACATCTATTGTAGAAAAAGGAAAATATGGAGTGCAACTGAAAAAGATCTTTTTGTTGGCTATTGCATCTTCTCTGTTTTATTGGATATACTATGGCTGTATGGCTCTAAAAAATAATATGTTCTATCAATGGTTTATGGACACTTTTAATTCTATATCGATACTGAATTGGGTGCTTATAAATGACACTCCAGGCGTTGGGCATTTATGGTATCTATATGCTATGCTTTATTCATTTATAGCTATTTATGTTATAGATAAATTGAAAATCAAAGTTAAATGGGTGATTCCTATTCTTTTTCTTATTGGATTATATGTAGGATGCAAAGGGTGGCCTTATTCATGGTATCGTAATTGGGCATTTATGGGCGTTCCTTATATCCTTTTGGGGCGTATAATATTTGAGTATAAAGAAATGTTAATATATAAACTGGGGGGGGTAAAAATAGTTTACTTTATTTCTGCTGTTATTATCGGCCTGTTGGGTGAATATAAATTGTATGAAATAGTAGGTATGGATCCTATTCGTGATCATTATGTTTTTATAATATTGATGAGTGGAATTCTTTTTATTTTGGCATTACAATATCCTTATTTTGGCAAAGGAAGTGTTGTCGCAATAATAGGAAGGGAGTATTCTGCATTTATTTATATTCTACATATTTTCATTCTTAGAATATTGTCTTTCTATATAGATTTTTCTTCTTCATTAATGATAAGATTCCTATGCCCTATTATTGTATTTGTGTGTACAATTGTAGTTGCTACTTATATTATTAATATGTATAAATTGTTGTCGAAAAAGTGTGTAACTATTTAATATTGCTGAATTTTTATCTGCGTTCATGAATCAATCTACTGTATCAAATAATAAACTGCTAGTTAAAAATTCTTTGATGCTCTATCTTAGGATGTTCGTAAATATGGGAGTTAGCCTATTTACGTCAAGACTAATTCTGAATGCTTTAGGAGAAACCGATTTTGGTATCTATAATGTAGTTGGTGGTATTGTAGTGATGTTTACATTCATTAATGGCTCTATGAATAGTTCTACTTCTCGTTTCTTGACTGTGAGTTTGGCAAAAGGAAATTCCCAAGAATTGAAGGCAACTTTTAGCTTTGCTGTTACTATTCATGCCATATTAGCTTTTATTATTTTACTCTTGGCAGAAACTTTTGGCTTATGGTTTTTTTACCATAAGATGATTATACCAGCAGAGAGGATGGATACAGCATTTATCTTATATCAGCTTTCTATAATAACTACGATGTTGTCTATAATGAGTGTGCCTTACAATTCTTCTATTATTTCACATGAGAAGATGAATGCTTTTGCTTATATTAGTATTTCGGATGTAGTCTTTAAATTGCTGATTGTGTATATTGTCATTTATTTGCCTTGGGATAAATTATTGCTTTATGCATTATTGCTGTTTATTACGCAGATAGTCAATCAACTCATTTATATCATATATTGTCAGGTACATTTTGAAGAGGCAAAATATAGTTTAACATGGAATAAAAAGCTATTTGTGGAAATGTGTGGCTTTGCAGGTTGGAACATGACTGGTAATTTCGCTTTTGTCTGTTATACGCAAGGTTTAAACTTGCTGATAAATATGTTTTTTGGTCCATCGGTGAATGCTGCCAGAGGAATTGCGATCCGAGTGCAAGGTATTATTTCTAATTTTGCATCCAATTTTCAAACAGCCATTCACCCACAAATAACAAAAAATTACGCAGTTGGGAATTATGAGTATATGCAAAAACTGATTTTTGCTGAATCAAAATTTTCATTATATTTACTTTTATTGTTGTCTTTGCCTGTACTTGTTGAAGCACAACTGATATTGAACTGGTGGCTTGTAAATGTACCGGAGAATACTGTTGTATTTTTGAGGATCATGTTGTTTACGACTTATATAGAGACCACAACTAATCCCCTTCTAGTGTCTGCTTTAGCAACTGGTAATGTTAAAAAATTGCAGCTGGTAATCTGTCCTCTATTATTATGTATTCTTCCTTTGTCTTATCTTTTTTTGAAGTTTGGAGCACCTGCTTATTCTGTCTTTATAGTAAATTTGCTTATTTTATTTCTCTCATTAATAATTCGAGTCTTTATGCTTAAACCTTTTATTGGTTTATCTCCCAAGCATTATTTTGTAGATGTTATCATTCGATGTATGGGCGTTGGAATTTTATCTTCTGTATTGCCAATATATTTATTCTATATTATAGAACCACCATTTTTCCGTTTTTTTATAGTATGTGTGTCTTCTGTGCTATCTGTTGTTTCTGTAGTATACTTCATTGGGATAAATCATGAAGAACGATTGTTTGTTAGAGCGAAAATCAGGAATGTGATAAATTATAAAAGATAAATAGAATGAATAAAAGAATCAATCTTGTATATTGGAATAAACCGAATTTTGGGGATCAATTAAGTCCTTATATCATTAATAAATTGAGTGGATTGCCTATACAATATAAACGAGGTCCGGTGAGCGTTAGAAGGTCAATAAAAGAAATCTTAAAATATCTCATCTGTAATAACCGAAAAGCACTGAAAGATATGTTGTTTTCTTGGGAACATAATATTATAGGTATAGGTTCTGTGATTAATTTGGGAAATCATAAGTCACATATTTGGGGGAGTGGTTTTATGAATACTGACCAAACATTTCATGGTGGAATAGCTTGTGCTGTAAGAGGGGAATATACCAATAATAAGATTATATCGATGGGTTATTCAGGATGTTGTGTTTTTGGTGATCCCGCTTTACTATTGCCACTGGTTTATGAACCTACCCCCCCCAATGTTAAAAATATTCAAATAGGTATTGTCCCGCATTTCAGCGAAGTTGATTACTTTATAAAACAATATGGTCTTAAGTATACGGTGATAGATTTGCGAACCTTTGAGGTGGAAAAAGTTATAGACGAAATCAATAGTTGCCAATATGTTTTATCCTCATCTCTTCATGGAATTATCGTAGCGCACGCCTATCATATTCCGTGTATTTGGATTCAAAAAGGTTACATTCATACAGATGGTATAAAGTTCTATGATTATTTTAGCTCGGTAAATATACCTATTTATGAAGGTTTTACTGATATAGAGGATATCCTTTCAGATTTGTCTAGCTGTTTGAACTTTTTTGAAAGATATTCGTCCATTGCATTACCTCATAAATCTCTTGTTGAAATTCAACAAGATTTGCTAGACGTTGCTCCATTTCCTGTAAAACAAGAATATAGAAATCTTTTAAAAAAGAGCTAATATTTATGATTTCCATCATTATTGCGGCATACAATGCGGCTTCATTTATAACCACTTGTATAGATAGTTGTCTGAATCTGTTAGGTTCGGAGACGGAGATTATTATTATAAATGATGGTAGTACAGATGATACTTTAGCCATTTGTAACCAGATGGCTAATTGCTATTCTAATATATTTATTTTCTCACAGGATAATCAAGGTGTTAGTGCAGCACGCAATGAAGGGCTTTTGAGGGCCCATAATGAATGGGTTTTATTTATGGATGCTGATGATTGGTTAAATAAACGTGATATGGAATTTCTTATTACGAATTTGAAGCAGCTTGATGAAGCTATTGATATTTGTACATTTGGTTATAATACAATTCTGCAGGATAAGATTATAGAGCATCGTGAACAGGATAGGGTGTGTGCACCAATAGAGATTTTAAATTCTGCATCATTTAAATTGGCAAGTTGGAATTATGTGTTTCGACGTACTCTATTGATAAATAATGATATAAATTTCCCTGAAGGTGTGATTTGTACAGAAGATCAAAACTTCAATATAAAAGCATTGTGTCAAGCCCGCGTAGTGCAATCTTTCAATTTGATAGTTTATAATTATAATTGTACAAATATATATTCTGCTTCACATAAGAAACACTCGGAAGCATGGATTAAGAGTCGGTTGCTTTCTGCTAACAATATATTATCTTATTGTATATTGCACGATGTGCCTTTACTTAATGTTTATGCTCAAGTAAAAAGGTTGTATGAATCTTATATGAATGATTTTACAACAGATATATCGGTGAAGGAAAGAGCGACTTTCTTTATCTCTGAATATAATAAGACAGTTTCTTATTTGCCTGAAATAAAGAATATAAGAAAGTTTAGATTGTGCTATTATAACATGTGGTTGGGGCTTTTGCTTTTTAAAATTCATAAAATTATAGTTTACATAAAAAACAGATGAGTATGTGGTTATCAAAACTGAAAAGAGTATTTTCTAATATGCTGTATATTGATGAAATAATAGATGATATTGTTTCATATAAACTTAGATTCTTAAAGCTTGATGTATTTGCAAATATTAACAAATTGGGGGGTGAATTTGCATCCTTTTGTAGATAGCCAAGGCTATACGCATACTGTGACGGTATCTTTAACTTCTTATGGTGATAGAGTATATTCTGTATGCTATGTAATATATAGCATTTTGATGCAATCCGTACAACCTAACAGAATAATACTATGGCTTTCTGAACAAGAATATAATGATGAAAATTTGCCACAATCATTGAAAGATTTGAGAAGTAGGGGGGTGGAAATAGCTTATTGTCCGGATTACCGTTCGTATAAGAAGATTATTCCTACTCTCCGGAAATATCCGGAAGATGTAATTATAACAATAGATGATGATGTGCTGTATGGACATGAAACTTTAGAATATTTGATTAATGCTTATTTACAGGAACCTGAATATATTTGGTTTATGAGTGGTAGTAAGATGGCTTTTGATAAAAATGGAAACATAAAACCTTATGTAACTTGGTATGATGAGCATTTGACGGCATTAGAATGTAATATTAAGAATTTTCCTACAGGAATTGGAGGTATCTTATATCCTCCTCATTCTTTGGCTGAAGAAGTGACTGACGAGACTTTATTTATGAAATTAGCTCCTACTGCCGATGATATTTGGTTGAAAGCAATGTCTTTAAAGAAAGGTACGAATTGCAGGCAAATAAAATTAAATAAGCCTGTAATGCGCTTCCATACTGGTATAAGGGAAGTGCAAACTAGTGCATTGTGTAAGGATAATATAGAAAAAAATCTGAATGATAAGGCTGTGCACGCTATTTTTGATTATTTTGATTTGTGGAAACTGTTTAATTAGATAACTATTTTATGCATCTTTGTAATTTTACTTTCATTATTCCTCATAAAAATATACCCTCTTTATTACAGCGGTGTATTGACTCTATCCCTCAAAGGGAAGATGTGCATATCGTAGTAGTTGATGACAATAGTGATTCTTGCCAAGTGGATTTTAGCCATTTCCCGGGTCTTAATAATCCTTTTGTGGAGGTTATATTTACGAAAGAAGGATATGGAGCAGGTTATGCTCGTAATGTAGGGTTAAAACAAGTACAGAGTAAATGGGTTTTATTTGCAGATGCTGATGATTTTTTTACACCAGAATTGAATGTCTTTTTGGATAAATATAAAGATTCTACTGCAGATGTAGTTTTTATTACTAATAATACGATTGATTGTGATACATTCATTCCACAAAATCAAGATTTAAAAGTGGCGGAATTAGCTAAAGAGTGTAATCATGAAAATGAATTTGATCCTTTAAGATACAAGTCTCAACCTCCATGGACAAAAATGGTGAAGATGTCGTTAATAAATCAGTATCATATCATGTTCGATGAGACACCTGCTTCAAATGATGTATGGTATAGTGTACAAGTTGGATTTTATGCGCGAAAAATAGAAATTTCTAAAGAAATAGTATATACAAGAACAATTAGACAGGGATCTTTGCAATATTCTCTTGATAAAGAGAGGCTGTTAGCTCGTTTGAAGGTAGGATATAAAGTTAATACTTTCTTAAGGAATCATGGAAAAATTAAATATTATAATGAGATATGGGGCTATTTATTAGATCTTCGCAAAATTAGCTATCCATTGTTTTTTATACAGTTTTTTAAATATATATATAAGACCCCTTTTTTCATTGTAAAAAAACATTTGAAATACAAATTCTTAAAACTTTTCAGATGAATAGTATATTTTATCGTTTAAAGAGGAAAATACGAAAAATGTTTTGTTCGAAACTAGCGTATATGTTTTGGGAGGATAATGAGTCTCTTCGTAGTCATGTAGGTAATTATTATACTAGAACATGCAAAGTAGTTGGTGAGTTTTCTGCTCCTTGTTTGATTATGATGGTAGATGGTCGTTTCCCACATGGTGGTTTGGCGGATAGATTGCGTGGATGTATTAATCTGTATAAGTTTGCAAAAGAAAGGGGGATGGATTTTAGAATTTATTGGAAATCTCCTTTTGATATTCATGAATACTTAACTTGCAATGAATATGATTGGAAAATAGATCAAGATGAAATATCTTATTTTATGGGTGATTCTTTCCCTGTTACTTTGGGCAGTTATTATAAGCAATATTCTTTATCTGAAGCAAAAGAAGCGGAGTTTCAATATCAAAAGATGAATGAGATTATAGATTCCCATCCACATATAAAACAGTTTCATTTTTATACTAATGCTCACTTTGTAGATGATAAGGAATATGCCGAATTATTTAAAGAACTTTTTGTTCTTTCCGAAGGACTCCAAGAAAAGATTTCTTTTTATAGCAAGGTACATAATTATTCTCCATATCTTTCAATGGCTTTTAGATTTAGGCAATTATTAGGTGATTTTGAGGATGCGTCTGGTGGAGAAGTATTGTCAGTGGCAGAACGGAAACAATACATTGAGGATAGTTTGCATCTTATAGATAAGGTTTATGAAGAAAATAATGGTGAGCAAATGATATTTGTGACTTCTGATAGTAAAGACTTTATCAAAGCCGCTAGTGAAAAATCGTATGTATTTACTGTTTCCGGTGAAATAGTGCATATTGATAAACAGTGTACATTAGTAAAAACAGATTATAGTAAAGAGTTTCTTGATATGTTGATGCTAGCACGGAGTAGTTTTATTTATGTATGCAAAAAAGAGCGTATGTTTATGCCTGGCTTTTCGTTAAATGCTGCTAAATTGGGGGGGGGTAATGTTTAAAATAATTAAATATTAAACTGTGGTAATAGTATAACTAGATAAGTATTAACACTGAAGCTAAAACAAGGCTAGCATGAATGACTTTAAACATTTTATCCTAACTCGTTTCAATATACCTTTCATTCGTAAAGATAGTGTAGACTTTCTATTTTCTGATTCCTATTTGAATGAACGTTATTCTATATTTGAGAATACATGTTTCTCTTCAATGTGTAATCAAAAAAATAAAGATTTTATATGGTTGGTATTTTTTGATAAAAGAACGCCCAAGTCTTTTGTATATCGGAATGAACAATTACAGAAGTTGTGCAAAAATTTTAAGCCAATTTATGTTGATATGAATTATATAGCCAATTTAGCAATTGAATCGTCTTATGTAATATACGCTAATGAGATTGCTCCTGTTAATGAGAATGATTATGGTGTAATGATGGGGCGAGTATGGTTGGCTGAATACTACAATTTGCTGATTCGTTCGTATTGTGAAGATTCTATAGAATATGTGATAACAACCCGTATTGATAACGATGATTGTTTTGAGTGTGATATGGTAGAGGCTGTAAAGAAGTATGCAACAATTGATACGGTTGATCATATTTTAAGTTTTGATATGGGGATACAGTATTTTAATAATACGTGTATAGCTCAACGCTTTTATTATCCTAATAATCATTTTACATCGATGCTCGAAAAGCTGGATAAACCCTTGCGGACTGTATTTTATTGGGATCATTTCTTTGTAGAGAAATTTATGCCTGTAATTCATATTTCAGAAAAGCCGCTGTGGCTCGAAATACTACATAACTCGAATGCGATAAATACTATAAAATTGAATCGTAAAAATAGTTTGTATTTGTCAGGGCTTGATTTGCATCCTTTTGGCATTGATCTCAAATATTCATCGATAAAGATTCTTGTTTCGTTGTTAATAAATCCTAGGCTCTATTTATATCCGTGGATTAAGTATCTTTTACATCTCGCTGCACTAAAAAAGTTTCTGAAAAAGTGATGAGTATTCCTTTTATTTCGATTATAGTACCAGTATATAATGTTGCTCAATTTTTATCGATAACATTGGATAGTATTCTGAATCAGCAGTATACTAATTATGAAATTATTCTGATCAATGATGGATCAACTGATGAAAGTGCGGAGATAGCACAGCGATATGCTTCTAATGACCAGCGTATAGTTTTTATAGATAAGTGCAATGAAGGTGTTGCTACAACACGTAATAAGGGGTTAGAAGTCAGTAGAGGGATTTATATCATGTTCTTGGATGCGGATGACATAATATATCCTAACACACTAGATAAAATAGCTGCAATGCTCCGAACAACAAATGCCGATTTATTGAGATTTGAGCATCAGACTATAGATGAAGAAGGAAATGAAATGTATCCAAATTACAATATAAGAAGGCGTAAGAAATATGTTGGTTGTGAATTGGACGCGGCTACTTTCATGAACAAAATTTTATTAAATGAGTACTATATGTGTCTCAATATCTTTAAATCCTCGCTTATTAAATCTCATCATATTTCATTTTTACCAGATTGTACTTATAATGAGGATACACTATTTATATTGAAAAGTTTATTATATAGCAAGAAAAACTTTTATATTCCAATCAAGGTGTATGGGTATAGGAAATATAGTGAAGCTGTGACTGCTAAGTTTTCAATGAAGAATTATGAGGATGTGAAACTAGTGTTTACTGAAATTATTCAAATGTCTGAAAACATAACTAATAATTTGAGGACTTCCTTTAAGACTGTTGCAGAAAGTCTTGCCATTCATCTTTATTTGGAGAAGTCTAATATGAATGTTCTTGATGGTGATCTAGATGCTATTATATGTCAATGTACAAATAGGCCGGTTATGGTGGAATGGAAATGTATCTCTTTGTTGGGGGATAAAGGTTTTAAGTTATGGAGGAGTCTTTTTCTTCTTAAAAGGATATTAAATCGATTAATGTAATAGAGGTAGATATAATGATCCATCAATTCCTAAATAAAGACTCCAAAACAAACTGGGGTTATATCATTGGATATTTCATATTATTCTTGATTGCACCTCCTTTTATTGCTATTCCCACCATAATAGTTTATATGGTCACTAAATCCCATGCGACTAAATCTGATTATTATCTGTGTTTCTTTGCTATTGCAGGTTATTTTGCAGCTATTAATGCCACGAAACGTATGGGGGGAGATCAATGGCAATATTATGTTGCTTATATGAATGTTCCAGATGTGGGGTTCTGGAAATCATTGGTTTACATCTATGGAATAGACTATTTTAAAGATTCGTCTAGAATGCAAGTTTCAGGAGAGTTTATGAATGGTATATATAACTATTTGGGATATTATCTTACCTTTGGTTATTATCCTCTGTATGCAGCGTTGTTGACTTTTATGGACTACTTGCTTGTTTTTTGGGGATTACGCAGATTTTGTTTATCAATGAAGAAACCGCATATACCTATAATAGCTGGGGTTTTTACATTATCGTTTTTTTATCTTTTTTTTCAATATACCTTGCAAATTCAAAAGCAATTTCTTGCCCAGTGTATTATGATGTACGTTTTAGGAAATTATGCCTATTATGGTAAAATGCGAAAGAAGGATTGGATTATGGCTGTTTGTGCAGTGTTTACTCATGCTGCAACGTTGCTCTTTGTACCTTTCTTTATTTTCAAACCTCTACATCGCAGACTAACGAAAAAGGGCTTGTTTTTTATTGGAGCAGCTTTTGCTATACTAATTATTATAGCTCCTAGATTGGCATCAGGTATAGCAACAGATACTAGTTCTGCTTTGACATATGGTGTATCTCGCTTGGCGACCAGTGAAACTCTTAATGATACGGAGTTTGGCCTTGTATGGGCTCAAGTCTTTATAATAGCTCTTCCTATGGCATTAATTGCATTCCGCAAACTATGGCTAGAACGTAAAACATTATCTGATAGTAGTGCCTTTATTCTGAATATTACTCTTTTATTATTGCTTACTATAGTAGCAATGTATAGACAGCCATTAGCGCAATATCGTTATTTTATGATGTTATTTGCCTTCATGCCTTTTATTTATCCTTTTGCTTTTGATAATATCAGAAATAGGGATATGTTGCTTAAAGTGATTGCAGTAGTGATGATTTTGTGGTTTTACTATCAGTTCGAACTAATTGTTTGGGATTATGCTCCTCTAGTGGATATTATTATTAAGAGTCCGATTTTTCTGTTATTTGGTAATTATTATACGGTATAGTAGATATGCATATTTGTTTTGTCTGTCGTGAATATCCACCTTCATTAAGAGGTGGTGGAATAGCTTCGTACATAAAAGAAGTTGTACATGGTTTGCATGCAGTTGGACATCAAATTACAGTGATTTGCGCATCGGATAATACATGTCAAAAATCAATGTATGATGATGAAGGTATATGCGTAATACGTCTTAGAGGGGGGGATTTTCTTATTCCTGAAGTCGAGAAGCCTTCTTTATGGAAGAAATTTCGTCCTCTATATCGTTTTTATAGTTATCGTAAGCGCATTGTATTAGCTATAAGGAAGTTAGGTGATGTGGATATAGTAGAAGTGCCTGAATATGGAGCAGAGGGGTATTTCTTACATCAATTGAATATTCCCGTGGTGGTACGATTGCATACGCCAATGTTACTCGATCATTATAGATTTTCTCTTCAATCTTTCTCAAAAAATAATTGGCATTACTACTGGCAAGGAAAGAAGGAGCTCCAAGAGATGAAAAAGGCTGCCTATTTGTCATCATGTAGCACTTCGCTCAAAATATGGGCAGAGCAGTATGCTGGAGTAATGAAAGACAGAGCACGGGTGATTTATAATCCTATTGATATGAATGCGTGGAAGGGCTTTCGGAGAAAAGAAGAATACCGTGAAGTGAAAGAGATTCTTTTTGCTGGTACTATTTGTGATTGGAAAGGATGTGGCGATTTAGCGGAAGCTTGCCGAATACTTCATCAAGAGGATGCTTCTTGCCAGTTTCGTTTAAGTCTAGTGGGAAAAACTGGAATTTTTGCGGAACAATTACAAGCTAAGTATGGAGATGAACCTTGGTTTAATTTAGTAGGTAAGGTACAACGTGAGGAGTTGATGGAAAGATATACTACCGCTGATGTAATTTGTTTTCCTTCATGGTGGGAAAATATGCCTATGGTATGTATTGAAGCGATGCTTTGCGGAGGAATAGTATTAGGTAGTAGTTCGGGCGGTATGAGTGAAATTATTGAGGATGGTAAAAGTGGATTTCTGATAGAACCTCGTAATCCTCGATGTTTAGCCGATAAAATAAGGCAGATATTTAATTTATCGGAAGGAGAGAAGGCCAATGTCTCATTGAGCGCTAAGCAGCGTATCAAAGATGCTTTCAGCTTGGATATGATTATAAAGCAGCAGATTGCTTATTATAAGGAAGTGGTAGAGGATTATAAGAATAAGTAAATATGATTAACAGGAATTATAGCGTGACTATTCGTACGTTGGGAACAGCCGAAGATAAATATCAACGCACATTGGATAGTATTGCCACACAAAGCATTCAGCCTAAAGAAGTAATTATTGTTTTGGCTAATGGTTATGAATGCCCTAAAGAGCAATTGGGGTATGAACGTTTTGTGTTTGTAGATAAGGGTATGGTCAATCAGCGTGTTGCGTGTTTTGATGAGTCTTCTTCAGAATATACTTTAGCCTTAGACGATGATGTAGAGTTTTCCTCCAATTTTGTGGCTTCTTTATTTGATACTATGGAAAAGTGTAAAGCGGATTTTGTTTCCCCACTGGTAAAAGAAGTAAACATTTCGGGGGGGAGATATACACTAATTAATAAAATAAAAGATTGGCTATTGGGAGTTTCTATTAGAAAACGTTTGAAAGATTCATTCATGGTGAAAGTATGGCGTACTGGTGGATTTATAGTGAATAGTGCGGTAGAAGATAATAAACAGTATTATAGTCAAAGTGGTCATGGTACGTGTGTGTTCGGACGTACAAAGGCCTTGAAAGAGTTGCATTTTGAAGAAGAGTTATGGTTGCAAGATGCCAAGTATGCATTACCGGATGATATGGTGATGTTCTATAAACTTTATTTGAAGGGTAATGTGATTGCTATGAATCGTGAAGTGGAGTTTGTACATCTTGATGCTGGTTCTTCGCTAATGGATGACAATAAAAAATTGAATAATATATATGCTTCGGCTCGTAATGGTTTAATCTTTTGGCATCGGTTCATTTATAAATGTAGGGATAAGAAATGGCTATCTATACTGTGTATTGTCCGACGCATATTCTTTACTTCTCTTTTCGCTCTGCTCAAAGGAGTAATCAGATGGGATATACGCTATTTTAAAACTTACATGGAAGGGTATAGAGATGGATGGAAATATATTCATACGAGTACGTATAATGAATTGTCGAATATTGTAAAGTGCTCTGGAGGTAAAATCAAGAAAGTGTATAGCTTTGGTTTATTTCATGGGTTGGCTTATACTCTATTTGTTTTATCACTTAGATTATTCCCTTCTACAAGAGTTGCTTTATTTTTTAGAAAGATGCATGATGTGGCAGTAAAGCATTATGCAAAACATACTTGCAAACGGGTGGTTCATGAATATGCAGAATTGACAAGTCTAGAACTTTCTCCTCTTACTGATAATCTGCCTATATGGATTTTTTGGTGGCAAGGAGAGAATGAAATGCCTCCTGTAGTAAAGAGTTGTTTGAATTCTGTAAGAAAGTATGCAGGTGCACATCCGGTAAGAGTAGTTTCCCAACATAATATTGATGAATATTTAACCATCCCTCAACATATCAAAGATAGATTAAAACAAAATGTTGGTGATATGATGCAAGGAATGTCTTTTATTCACTTTTCTGATTATGTGCGTATGGCTTTGGTGTATGAACATGGAGGAATTTGGCTAGATGCTACTTGCATGCTCACAGCTCCGCTTTATGTTCCACAAAACGCATCTTTTGTGAGTGTAAGGACGAATAAATTGGACTCTGTACCAAATAGAGGGAAATGGAATATATACTATTTAGGAGCAGCTAAACATAATGTGATGTTTGGATATATGAAAGAGATGCTTTCCGAATATTGGAAAAATAATAAATTTATTATAGATTATTTTTTTACTGATTATTGTTTGAGTTTGGCTTATGATTTATATCCTAATGTTAGAAAGATGATTGATGCTTTACCAGCTTTGAACTCGGATAAAGATGCACATTCCATCTACTTTTTGTTGAATCAGGCCTATGATGAAAATATTTATAATGAGATTGTTTCTAAAGTGAATTTACACAAACTTACTTGGAAGGGGAGACTAAATGAATATACGAATGATGGAATGTATACTTTTTATGGTTGGGTTCTTGAAAACTCATAATATAACAAAATGAAAATATTGTGGATTTCACCGTGGTTCGGTAATTACCGGGTACCGGTATATGAAAACTTAAATAGGCTTTGTAGTGGTAATTTCTACTTGATTTGTTCAGAAGAGAATACTTCAGAACTAGTAAGAGGGAAGTTGAAAGCGGTATTGGGTAATCATGCTATTGTGATGAGTGGTGAACAACGTATGACAATGGGGAGTGATGAGTCGGACTTTGCCAATAGTGCGTTAGTAATAAAGAAGCAACCAGGTTTGTATAAGGCTGTGAAATCTGTGGAGGCAGATGTGATTATTACTGAAGGCTTTGGGGGATGGGCTCCCGCTGGTATTCGCTATGCGGTGACACATCGAAAAAAACTTTGTATGTTCTATGAACGCACAGCTTACGTGGAACGTAACTCCCCTACATGGCGGTCGATGTATCGCCGATTGGTAGGTATACCTGTGGATTATTTTCTAATTAATGGTACGCTTACAGAAGAATATTTGAATGAGGGCTTGCACTTTAAGAGAACTCCGAAAGTAAAAGGTTGTATGTGTGCGGATAGTTTTGGCTTATCACAGGCAGTGGAAAAAGTAACTAGTGCAGACAAAGACGCTTTACGTAAAGAGTTAAACTTAAAGAATGGGTTAACTTTTCTTTTCGTTGGTCAAATGGTGGAACGCAAAGGCATAAAAGAACTGCTTGTGGTATGGGGGCAGCATATTGCAGAATATCCCAACGATAACTTATTGGTAATAGGTAAAGGGATTTTAGAAAAGCCTCTAAAAGAACTGTATGCGGGGGATAGTTCTATTCATATCATGGGGGGCATCAATTACGATGAACTCTATAAATTCTATGCGCTTTGTGATGTATTTATCATGCCTACGCTTGAGGATAATTGGTGTTTGGTGATACCGGAGGCAATGGCATGTGGCAAACCTGTGGCTTGTTCTATTTATAATGGTGGTCATTATGAACTGGTGCAAGATGGGGTGAATGGGTATAAGTTCGATCCTTTGAAGCCTGAATCCATTATAGATATATTAGCAAAATTTCATCAAGCTGATTTGTCGGCTATGGGACAAAAGGCGATTGAAATAGAAAGTAATTATACGCCTGATAAGGCGGCGGCCCGCATCTTTGAGGCTTGTGAAAAAGTATATAAGCGATGAAGATTGATTGTAGTAATATGCCTAATGGGGCAAGCAAACTAAACTTTATATTGCGCTATATTTTCAATCAGTTACGTACGTGGTATATGTTTCATATACGTTATCCATGGGTGAAATATGAGGGTTTTGTACGAGTAATGAAAGGCACGGGCTTTGCACAGAATATGGATGTACGGATAGGACATAATGTGCAATTCGGTGATTACTGCAATGTAGCTTCCAATGTGTATTTTGGGAATAATATTTTGATGGCAGGTCGTGTATGTTTTGTGGGGCGCCAAGACCATACATTTTCTACTCCGGGCAAAACAATATGGAGTGGTGAGCGTGGAGATAATGGTATTACTATTATTGAGGATGATGTATGGATTGGTACTGCCGCTATCATTATGAGTGGGGTTACAATAGGCAGGGGGAGTATTGTAGCTGCCGGATCGGTGGTAACGAAAGATATACCGTCTTGTGAGATATGGGGTGGAGTACCAGCAAGGAAGATTCGTGATAGGTTTGAAACGGAAGAAGAGAAGAAATATCATATTTGTCATGCAAATTTTAAATAATCAAAGATATGTACAATAAATCGAGGATTGCAATATTAATGGCTACTTATAATGGAGAGTGTTATTTAAATTATCAGATAGAATCTATTATGGGGCAGTCTTTTGAGGACTGGACACTATACATAAGGGATGATGGCTCTTCTGATTCTACTGTAGAAATAGTGCGTGAATATTGTAAAAAAGATAGTCGTATTATGTTGGTTGATGATGAAATTAAGCATAGGGGAGCAAAGAAAAGTTTTATTTGGCTATTGGAAAATATTCATTCTGAATATTATATGTTTTCTGATCAGGATGATATATGGTTACCTCATAAAATAGAATCTACTTACTTAAAGATGCTTGAAATGGAAAGTGTTAATCCTACTATACCCATTTTAGTTCATACGGATTTGGCTATTGCAGATGAAGATGGTTTCGTTGTGAAGGGATCACGGTATAAATATGACAAACTTTATCCTGATTGGTTAGATAAATTGAATTGGTTTATTGTATCTTATCGAATATGTGGCAATACGATTATGCTAAACGATAAGGCAAAAGCGGTAGCACTTCCTTTTGATGATAGAATCTATATGCATGACTGGTGGGTAGTGTTAATGACTCTTAAAATGGGGGGGGTAGTTTGTAATTTAAAGAAAAGTACAATTCTTTATAGACAACACAGACAACAAGTTGTTGGTTTGAAAAGCTTTAATTCTATTGAAAAAAAAGAAGATGGTAAAATATCTAATTTTCTAATAAGGTTGAAAGGTAATTTCTATCAGTACAGTTTACTGAATGAATGGGTTGGTATTTCATTTTCTAATTATATATTTCATAAACTCGTATTTTGGATATATAGGTTATTGGAAAAACGTGGATAGATTAGAGACTTCATCTTTTAGAATAAAGAGGAATACATATGAATACAAATAAATACGCTGTTAGCATAATTCTGCCATGCTATAATGTAGCACAATATATAGAAAGAGCTATTGATAGCATACTGATACAAGATTTTAAAGATTATGAGATTATAATCATAAATGATGGTAGTACAGATAATTTATTGCAAAAATGTGATGATTTAGGATATACAGAGAAAGGTTATATCAAAATATTGTCTTTTAAGAATCAAGGATTATCTCAAGCTCGGAATGAAGGTTTAAAGATAGCTCAAGGAGAGTATGTGTATTTCTTTGATCCTGATGATTATATAAATCAAGGAATGTTATCCAAAGTTTATTTAAAAGCAAAAGAGGGTAATTATGATGCAGTACATTTTGGTTTCCAAACTATTTATGAAGATCAAGGAGGTATACATTATGACAAAGCTGAATCACCATACGTATATCAGACAAATGACGAAATAATACATAACTATCTTCCTCGCTTTTTAGGTATAACTCAAGATAATATAAATAGTTTTGTAGACTTGAATCATCTGTGGAATAGTAAAGAATTCTCTGGAGTATGGCGATTTTTATATAAGAGATCTGTTCTAATAGATAATAAAATATTATTTCCAAAGAGAATTAAATTAATAGAAGATAAATTGTTTAATGCTAGATTCTTTTGTTATGCTAAAACGATAGCGCTGATGGATGATGTGTTGTATAATTATGTAATTAAAGAAAAGGGCTTATTGACTTCGTCTTTAAATAATGTTAAGGGGCTAGTGGAAGATAAAATAATAGGTATTGAGCAGAGGGCTATCTTACGAAATCTTTATTTGAAAGAGAAAAATATAGATATTTTTTCATATTATATTGGTACTATTGTGTTTAGTGCTTTAGAATTGATAATGCGTTTATCTGATATATCTTTCTTCTCTTCTAGGAAAGAATTGAAACGATATATGAATATGGAGGATGTTAGAGTTGGAATTAAGGAAATAGATGTGTCCCACTTGCCTTTAAAATTGCGTTTGCCTATTGTAATGTTGAAATATCGTTTGACTTATTTATTATTAGGTGGAATGAGAGTTCTTAAAATGATGGGATTAAAAATTAATATTTGAATCATAGTATGAAACGTAATATATCTTTGGATATAGCAAGAGGGTTAAGTATTATGCTGATTGTATTGAGTCACACTCCTTTTGGTTACTCATATCTCTTTGATTTCTTCTATGTACAGGTCTTTTTCTTTTTGAGTGGAGTTTTTATAAAATCTTCGCATACAGTAGAAAATAGTTTATATAAGAAAGTGAAAGCTTTGATATATCCTTACCTGTTTTTTGCAGTTATCAGTTCTATCGCTGTATTAATGTTGGGTAGAAATACTATTGACGGAATTCATCTTTATGATCCCGACTCGTTTGATAATGGGCCTCTTTGGTTTCTAATAGCATTATTTACATTAAATATTATGTTCTTATTACTTAATGAACTGCCTCAATATGTGCGTTTTTGTATGTTGTGGGTAATTTTTGGTGTTTGCTATTATTTAGGACTGAATGGAATAGATGACTATACAGATATTACCAAAGCTGGTATTTCGCTCCCTATCTTGCTTGCAGGGAATTATTATTTAAAAATAGAACCTTTTTTTAGAAAATACCGATATGTAATTTGTTTGCTTTCGATATTGTTATGTGCACTCTTTATTTGGGTGATACCTGTACATATAGGAATCCGTTGGATGAAACTTCCAGATAATATATTGTTATATCTACTAGCTTCTTTTTCGGGTATTGCTTTTATTTTGTCTATTAGTTGTATTGTAGAGTCAATTCTTATATTACGTAAAAGTTTATCATTTCTTGGAGGTTATTCTCTTTTTATTTTGTGTATGCATTGGCCTATAATACGAATGTTATATGATAAGGCTCATATTTCAAATAATAATATTATTGCTTTTGTAGTTGGTGCAATTGTGTGTTTTACTACGGCAGGTATAGGTGTGATTCTGAAAAAATATTGTCGTTTTTTCTTTAAATAGAGTTGGCAAAAATGAAGCAAAGAAATATTAGTATTGATATTTTGAAATGTTTTGCTGCACTGATTATTACCAACTCGCATATGGATATACTTTATCCAAAGTTTGGTGCATTAGCTACTGGTGGTGCAATTGGTGATGCTCTTTTTTTCTTTTGTTCTGGTTTCACTCTATTCTTGGGTAGAATGGGGCGATTTGATAATTGGTATAAACGACGCATTAACCGTATTTATCCTACTATTTTTGCATGGGCAATACTTGGTTCTTTACTATTTGGTTATCAAAATAATATAAACAATGTACTTCTATCCGGAGGGGGATGGTTTGTTAGTTGCATAATGTTATATTATGTGTTGTTATATTTTATACAACGCTATATGTTTAAATACTTAAGATTAGCATTTATGGCAGTAGCAATAGCATGTGCTGTTTACTTTATGTTAATAAATACTCCAATGGATTTTAATATGTATGGAGCGGGATATTTTAAATGGTTTCATTTCTTCATGTTTATGTTGATGGGAGCGATGATGGGTATTTCACAACGAGAATACAAGTATCATTTTGTATGGGATGGATTGAAACTGATAGGATGTGTTGTAGCATTTTATGCGCTATATGCCTTTAAAGATATTGCGGTATATAATAAATTTCAGATGTTGACTTGGATTCCATTGTTGGGTACAGTATTCTATTTTTTCAAGTTATGTAACTCTGATTTTATGAAAAAGGCCTATCATCATTGTACAGTAGGCTGGATTATCAAACTTGTTGGTGGCTTGTGCTTAGAGATATATTTGGTGCAAACTGCTTTGTTTACAGATAAGATGAATGCAGTCTTTCCGCTTAACTTAATCGTAATGTTTGCAATTATAGTATTTGCAGCGTATATCTTACGTTGCAGTGCAAGGCTATTTGCACAGACATTCAAGGATATGGATTATGATTGGAGGGCAGTGTTTAAAGCCGTATAAGTATTAAGATGAATCTAACTAAGGAACATTCTATACAAATTAAAGGAGTAGCCATTCTTTGTATGGTATTATTTCATTTATTTGGTTTTCCTGAACGTATTCCAACTAGTGTGCTGTGGATGGGAATGCCTATTATCAAGGCACTTCAGATATGCGTACCTATATACCTTTTTATGGCAGGGTATGGTTTGCAATGTATAGTAGCAAAGGGAACAGTAACATGGATGAGCATTGGAAAACGGTTGAAGAAATTATACCTGTCTTTTTGGTGGGTAGCGATATCATTTATTTCTGTCGGTTGTATTGTAGGATATTATGCCCCTGATGTAAAAAACATCTTTTATAATTTATCGGGGCTTACAACTTCATGCAATGGGGAATGGTGGTTTTTTTCGCTCTATGCGGAGTTACTCGTTTTATTTTACTTTGTCAGTAAGATCAAATTAGGATGGAAAGGTTATCTGCTATTGATGTTGGGTTTATTGATTCTTACAAGGGGCTTAAACTGCGCATTACATTTAGATGAGGAGATGATTGTGGAGAGGCATCTGAAAATGATATTAATAGATTTGAATATCTTTATGTTGGGCTGTTTCTTTGCTAAGTTTAATATTTTCGGATGGCTGCATGAACGATGTTATTGGCTCTATGAAAAAATATACTTGGCTCCGTTACTTCTTGTGATACCGATTTTAGTGCGAGCTTATTTGCCTCTTATTGGTATTACAGAGTTGCTGATAGTTCCTATGTTTTGTGTAGGAATTATTAATATATGTAAAACGGAGGGGTAAAATCTTACTTTTCTTTGGAAAACATTCAATGAATCTTTGGCTTGTTCATTCATTTTTTATTTTTTGAATGGTATTTCTTTTATTACAAATAATCCTCTTGTGATGTTTATTACTGTATTAGGATGTTCTTTGCTATGTTCTATAATCATAGAGCTCATAAAATCTAAGATTCATATTTAATTTTATATGCTTTCTATTTTAATTAACGCCTACGCATGTTCACCGAATATGGGTAGCGAACCGGGTATGGCTTGGAATTGGTGTGTAAACTTGGCTAAGTATTGCGAACTACACATCATTACTGAAGGTGAATTCTGTGACAAAATAGAGGCGGTAGTACCTACATTGCCGCAAGGTGGTAATATACACTTCTATTATAATCCGGTATCGGAAGAGGTGAGAAGGATGTGTTGGAATCAAGGCGACTGGCGTTTTTATAAACACTATCGTACTTGGCAATATCGCACGTATGAGATGACTCTTGATATTATGAAGATGCATCATATTGATATAGTGCATCAACTCAATATGATTGGTTTTCGTGAACCGGGATATCTTTGGAAGATAGAGGAGGTTCCGTTTGTGTGGGGACCTATCGGAGGATTGAAACAATTTCCATTGGCATACCTTGAAGGGGCTGGATTAAAAATGAAACTGTTTAATGGATTGAAGAACATTATTAATGTGCTTCAGTTGAAATACGATAAACGAGTAAATGCAGCTTTTAAAAAGGCTGATGTTTTAGTCAGTTCTATACCGGATTCTTATCAAGCTATTAAAAGATATAAAAGATTGGAATCGGTGGTAATACCGGAAACAGGATGTTTCCCTTTGGCATGTGTTTCTACAGATCGATTTGATGACTATTTTTTTCATATTTTGTGGGTAGGGAAATTTGACTTTCGAAAACAATTATCTTTAGCTTTGAGAGCTATCGCTGCAACAAAGAATAAACGCATTTTATTGAATGTTTATGGTACAGGTACAGATGAGCAAGTTTCTGCAGCCAAAGCTTTATCGAATTCGTTAGGTATTATTGATCAAGTGATATGGCATGGGAATAGACCAAATCATGAAGTACATGAGAAAATGTGCTCTTCTCATATATTTTTATTTACCAGTGTGAATGAGGATACTTCTACGGTAGTGCTGGAAGCTGTAAGTAATCAGTTACCGGTGGTGTGTTTTGATGCTTGTGGTATGGCTGCAGTTATAGATGAAACTGTTGGTCGTAAGATAACATTGTCATCTCCAACGCAATCGGTTAAAGATTTTGCTAAAGTATTGAATGAATTAGAAGCAGATAGAGGTTTGTTAAAACAACTTTCATTGAATTGTCGTCAACGACAAGAAGAATTGTCTTGGGATAACAAGGCAAAACAGATGTTGGAACTGTATGAATCATGCTCTCTCAACGTATAGCGATGGGTTTTGATGAGAGCTAAGAAATAATTTCCGCGAGATAAGTGAATGAAATTAATCCTCTAAATTTTTAATTTAATATGATTAAGTTAAAAGAACTCTCTATTATGGAGAGTATAAATCAACTTAAAGCATTGCCGCAAGGTAAGTTGCTAATAAACACGATTAATGCACACTCGTATAACACTGCTCTGAAGGATCCACTCTTTGCCAAAGCATTAATGAAAGGGGATGTTCTTATTCCTGACGGAGCAAGCATCGTGAAGGTTTGTAAATGGTTAAAGATGCAAAGCCAACCACGGGAACGAATAGCCGGTTGGGATCTTTTTGTTTTTGAAATGAATCGTCTTAACGAGAAAGGCGGGCGATGTATGTTTATGGGTAGTTCAGAGAAAGTGTTGGCATTGATAAAGCAACGAGCAGCAGTAGACTATCCGAACTTGGAAGTGGTGACTTATTCACCTCCTTATAAACCGGAATTTTCACAGGAAGATAATGAGGCTATTGTGGCGGCTATTAATAGGGCAAATCCAGATCTTTTATGGATTGGCATGACGGCTCCCAAACAAGAAAAATGGATTTACAGCAATTGGCAAAAATTGAACATTCATTGTCATGTGGGTACTGTAGGGGCGGTGTTTGACTTTTACGCAGGTACTACCGAACGGGCTCCATTATGGTGGCAACAGCATTCGTTGGAATGGTTTTATCGACTGCTAAAAGAGCCTAAACGAATGTGGCGTAGATACTTGATTGGTAATGTACTGTTCTTATGGAATATTTGTAAAGAGATATAGAATTATGCAATGATATGAAAGGTATTGTTTTAGCTGGTGGTAGCGGTACGCGTTTGTATCCTATTACCAAGGGTATTAGCAAACAGCTGATTCCTATTTTTGATAAACCGATGATTTATTATCCTATTTCGGTTTTGATGTTGGCGGGTATTCGTGAGATATTGATTATCTCTACTCCACATGACTTGCCGGGATTTAAACGTTTGTTAGGTAATGGCAGTGACTATGGTGTGAGGTTTGAGTATGCGGAACAACCGTCACCTGATGGATTGGCGCAGGCTTTTATTATTGGTGAGGATTTTATTGGTAGTGATTCGGTCTGTTTGGTACTAGGTGATAACATCTTTCATGGCAATGGTTTTAGTAGCATGTTGAAGGAGGCGGTGTACATGGCAGAAAAGGAGCAAAAAGCTACCGTGTTTGGTTATTGGGTAAGTGATCCGGAACGCTATGGTGTTGCGGAGTTTGATGACGAGGGTAATTGCCTAAGCATTGAAGAAAAACCTGTACAGCCAAAATCGAATTATGCGGTAGTAGGGCTTTATTTCTATCCTAATAGGGTGGTAGATGTAGCGAAGCACATCAAACCGTCAGCTCGTGGGGAATTGGAGATTACCACTGTGAACCAGCGATTTTTGGAGGATAGTGAGTTGAAAGTACAGACATTGGGACGTGGTTTCGCTTGGTTGGATACGGGTACACACGACTCATTGAGTGAAGCATCGACCTTTATTGAGGTGATTGAAAAACGGCAGGGACTAAAAGTGGCTTGCTTGGAAGGTATAGCTTTTAGACAAGGATGGATTGATGCCGACAAGATGAGTGAGTTGGCCCAACCGATGCTGAAGAACCAATATGGGCAGTATTTGTTGCAGGTGGTAGAGGAAGTGGAACGTACAGGAAAGAGTAACTTATGAGTAAAAGAAATATTATCATTACCGGTGGTGCCGGATTTATAGGCAGCCATGTGGTGCGTTTGTTTGTGAACAAGTATCCTGATTATCATATTATCAATCTGGACAAGTTGACTTATGCGGGAAATATGGCTAACTTAAAAGATGTAGAGAATAAACCAAACTACACTTTTGTGAAAGCGGATATTTGTGACTTTGAGATGATGCTGAAAATTTTCAAACAGTATCATATAGATGGGGTCATTCATTTAGCTGCCGAAAGTCACGTGGATCGTAGTATCAGAGATCCGTTTACTTTTGCTCGTACTAATGTTCTTGGAACTCTCTCTTTATTACAAGCTGCTAGGTTAACTTGGGAGTATCTTCCGGAAGGCTATGAGGGTAAGCGTTTCTATCATATTTCAACAGATGAGGTGTATGGAACATTGGAACTAACGCATCCGGAAGGAAAGTCATCAGAAATATCAGCACACGAAGTATATGGCGATGAGTTTTTCAAAGAGACAACAAAGTATAACCCACACTCACCCTACTCGGCTTCGAAAGCAGGTAGCGACCACTTTGTACGCGCTTTTCATGATACTTATGGTATGCCGACTATTGTGACTAACTGTTCGAACAACTATGGACCTTATCAGTTTCCCGAAAAGCTAATTCCATTGTTTATTAACAATATTCGTCATCGCAAACCGTTACCGGTATATGGTAAGGGAGAGAATGTGCGTGACTGGCTCTATGTGGTAGATCATGCAAGGGCTATAGATGTGATTTTTCATAATGGTAAGATTGCGGATACATATAACATCGGTGGCTTTAACGAGTGGAAGAACATAGACATTATTCATGTGATTATTAAGACTGTGGACCGATTACTGGGTAACCCTGAAGGGCATAGCGAGGGATTGATCACTTATGTAATGGACCGTATGGGACACGACTTACGCTACGCCATTGACTCTACGAAACTGAAGAATGAACTGGGTTGGGAACCTAGTCTGCAGTTTGAAGAGGGGATTGAGAAAACAGTACAGTGGTATCTGGATAATCAGGAGTGGATGGATAATATCACCAGTGGTGCCTATGAGAGCTACTACGAGGATATGTATAAGAATAGATAAGTATCTGTATGGAAGTTATTAAGACAAATATTGAAGGGGTGGTGATTATTGAACCGCGTCTTTTTAAGGATGACAGGGGGTATTTCTTCGAATCGTTTTCACAAAGGGAATTTGATGAAAAGGTACGTCCTATTAAGTTTGTACAGGATAATGAAAGTATGTCCTCGTATGGAGTAATGAGGGGGCTGCATTTTCAAACTATGCCTTACAGCCAAAGTAAGTTGGTACGTTGCGTAAAGGGTGCAGTGCTGGATGTGGCTGTTGATATCCGCAAGGGTTCACCTACCTATGGTCAGCATGTAGCGGTAGAGTTGACAGGGGAAAATCATCGCCAATTCTTTATTCCTCGTGGCTTTGCTCATGGTTTTACAGTATTGAGTGAAATAGCAGTGTTTCAATATAAATGTGATAACTTTTATGCTCCACAGCATGATGGAGGCATCAGCATATTAGATGAATCACTTGGAATTTGTTGGAGAATTCCTACAGGCAAGGCTATCTTAAGTGAGAAGGACACTAAGCATCCACTATTGAAAGATTTTGAATCTCCATTTCTGTATGGAGAGGATTTATATAAATAGCATATAATAATAACGAAATATGTAGGTCCCTAACTTCATGCTACACACATGAATCCCCTACATTCTGCAGGTTGGGAAAAAATACAGCGGTATATTCCTGATCTGTCCCCTCATATTGGCAAATGCTGATATGTATTCTAAATATATCAACTGTCTGTGAAGATCGTTGATATATTACTTTTTAATAGCATGTTTATTGATTAAAGATAATATTCAGATTTCTAGTTTTGTATAATAGAAAGAATTAGAATGTTTTTTATTGATTATCTATTGTGTTTTTGAAAGAAAATGCATTTCTTTGTAGTATAGATCAAAGCAATTTATTATGTTGACTACTGTAGAATATTTATCTTTGCTTCGTGAGTATATGCGAAAGAATGCTGCTAAATATGGTATTTCTCGCATGGGGATATTTGGTTCCGTTGCTCGTGGTGAACAACATGAAGGTAGTGATGTCGATATTTGTGTTGAAATTGATAGACCTTCTATCTTTACTTTAGTTCATATTAAAGAAGAATTGGAAAAACTATTGAAATGTCCAGTTGATGTGGTTCGGTTGCGAAATAATATGGATGAATTATTGAGGGGGTGTATCAATAAAGATGGAATTTATGTGTAAAAGTCAGATAATAGAATCATTGTATCCAGAGATGGATTGGAAAGGTGTAATGGGAATGAGGGATATAGTTGCACACCATTATGATTTAGATGCTGAAATTGTTTATGACGTGATAAAACATGATTTGCCGAAGTTAAAAGATGTGCTATAACAAATCATAGACGATTTGAAAGTATCCAATCAAGCGATTGACTAAATGATTTTTTATTTCAAATTTCTAAAATATGTCCGTACCTTCTGCATCCGAATATAATTCACCCCAAAGTTTCTTCTATCATAGAATTAAAATCATTGCTAGCTTTGTGTTATAGAATGAAAGCAGTATATTTGTATGCACCATAATTAAAAGGTTGTACATGTATGAGCAATAAAATATATCCTATTGGTATCCAGAACTTCGAGAAAATCCGTCAAGACGGTTATTTCTATGTTGATAAAACGGCCTTGATGTATCAGATGGTAAAGACCGGGAGTTATTACTTTTTGAGTCGTCCGCGCCGTTTTGGAAAGAGTCTGCTGATCTCTACCCTGGAAGCATATTTTCAAGGGAAGAAGGAACTATTTGCTGGACTGATGGTGGAGAAGCTCGAAAAAGATTGGATAGAACATCCAATTTTGCATCTCGACCTTAATATTGAGAAGTATGATGTTCCGGAGAGTCTGGATAATATTCTGGATAAATCGTTGACCGCTTGGGAAAAACTTTATGGTGCCGAACCATCGGAACGTTCGTTCTCTCTACGCTTTGCCGGTATTATAGAGCGCGCTTATGAAAAGACCGGACAACGGGTAGTTATTCTGGTGGATGAATATGACAAGCCGATGTTGCAGGCAATTGGCAATGAGGACTTACAGAAGCAATTCCGGGATACATTGAAGCCTTTTTACGGCGCTTTGAAGACGATGGACGGTTGTATCAAGTTCGCGTTGCTGACCGGGGTGACAAAATTTGGCAAGGTAAGCGTATTCAGTGACTTGAATAACTTGAAGGATATTTCAATGGATGAGCGCTTTGTGGATATTTGCGGTATTACGGAGAAAGAAATACATGACAATCTGGAGGAGGAATTGCATCAGTTGGCAGAAAAGCAGAAGATGAGTTATGAGCAGGTGTGTGCAGAATTGAAAGAATGTTATGATGGCTATCACTTTGTGGAACATACTATAGGAATCTATAACCCTTTCAGTCTGTTGAACACGTTTGATAAGATGAAGTTCGGCAGCTACTGGTTTGAGACGGGGACACCCACTTATCTGGTGAACTTGTTGAAGAAGCATCACTATGATTTGGAACGGATGGCTCATGAGGAAACAGATGAACAGGTGTTGAACAGTATCGACTCGGAATCTAGTAATCCCATTCCGGTGATTTACCAGAGCGGATATCTCACCATTAAGGGGTATGACGAACGTTTTGGTATATATCGTTTAGGTTTTCCGAATCGTGAAGTGGAAGAGGGGTTTGTTCGTTTCCTGCTTCCTTATTATGCGAACGTGAATAAGGTGGAGTCTCCGTTTGAAATTCAGAAGTTTGTCCGTGAAGTTGAATCTGGTGATTATAACTCTTTCTTCCGTCGTTTGCAAAGTTTCTTTGCAGATACAGGCTATGACGTGATTCGCGAGCAGGAGTTGCATTACGAAAATGTGCTTTTTATCGTTTTCAAACTCGTAGGCTTTTATACTAAAGTGGAATATCATACAAGCGAAGGACGCATCGACCTTGTTTTGCAGACGGACAAATTTATATATGTCATGGAATTTAAACTGAATGGCACGGCAGAAGAAGCCTTGAAGCAGATTAATGAAAAACATTATTCACTTCCTTTTGAAGCGGATAATCGTAAGCTTTTTAAAGTAGGTGTGAACTTTAGTTCGCAAACAAGAAATATAGAAAAATGGATAGTGGAAGAGTAGCTCTTTTTATCTCAAATTCCTAAAATACGCCCGTATCTTCCGCATAATCTTGATTCCCATCACTACGCCATCAAATACAGCCATACCGGTATTGAACGAACGCATGAGTGCATCCGCCTTGTTGGTTGCCGGAGCAAGTGGGGCAAATATTTCGCGTGTAGTAGCTGTCATGGCTTTTTTTTGAGCATGGATCTCATTTAAAAGCTTCTTTTTACGTTCGGCAATCTCTTCTAATGTAAATTTCTGCGGGGTCTGCGCATTCATAATTTATTTATTTGAATCGGTTAAAAATAAATTAGCGAGGAAGTTCACCATTGGAGAAATGATGAGCTGCTTGCGGAAAATAATAACCAGGGCGATGAGAACAACATTGATGCCTGCTATGATGGCGAAACTCGACATCAGACCGCCCACCAAAGGCTCCAATATATAAGCAAGAGCAAAAAGCAGATAAAACAGGGCAACCATGCCAAGGATAATAAGTACTAATATCATAATTAACGTGGAAAAAAGTATGGTTAACTTCTCCGTCAATTCTAATTTGGTATATTCTTTTTGAAGCTCCAGATATTTCTTGAACTCGAAAAACAACTGCTGAAAATTCTCAATACTTTTATCGTCTGCAAACATGGTCGCTCTGTTTTTAGTCTTTGGTTACTCACTTATTCTGCTATTTCTCCCTTCATCTCGGCAGCGATCTCGTCAACGAGAGTTTCCATTTCACTGCGGTTAAGCTTGATTCCTTTTTTACGAAGAATCTCTGCGATTTTATGACGGGTATCTTCTCCCTTTTCAGGAGCAAATAAAATACCAAGGGCTGCACCTACGGCTGCACCACCCAAAAAAGCTGCTAAAACATTCAATCCTTTCATAATGTATAATGTTTAAAATGATTATGATACAACAAATATAACATTTTTATCGAAAGGTTGTTCGTGAAAACTGAAAAAAAGTGCCTCGTTTTATAATTCTTTTTTTCTTTTATGGTTTAATCTTATTTAACTGACTTTCGTAGCTATCCTTTGAAGGTTAAGGCGTACTTTTGCTTTCGAATATTGTAAATCAAAACATAATGGAAGCTAAGATTGTTTTTATAACCGGTGCCAGTAGCGGAATTGGTGAAGGTTGTGCCCGTAAATTTGCGAAGGAGGGATGGAACCTGATTCTGAATGCCCGTACCGTATCGAAACTGGAAGAACTGAAAGCTGAACTGGAAGGGGGGTATGGTGTCCGGGTTTATTTATTGCCTTTTGATGTGCGTGACCGGAAATTGGCTGCCGCCTCTTTGGAATCATTGCCCGAATAATGGAAGGCGATTGATGTGTTGGTGAACAACGCCGGACTGGTGATCGGTGTGGATAAGGAATTCGAGGGTAGCCTGGATGAATGGGATATCATGATCGATACGAATATAAGAGGACTGCTGGCTATGACGCGTTTGGTGGTGCCCGGTATGGTGGAACGCGGACGCGGACATATTATTAATATAGGATCTATTGCGGGGGATGCCGCTTATCCGGGTGGAAGTGTGTATTGCGCAACGAAAGCTGCCGTGAAAGCTCTTTCGGACGGGCTCCGGATCGATCTGGTGGACACTCCGTTGAGAGTGACGAATATAAAACCGGGAATGGTGGAGACAAACTTTACAGTGGTGCGTTATCGGGGAGATAAGGAGGCTGCCGATAATTTTTATAAAGGGATTCGTCCGTTGACGGGAGATGATATTGCAGAAACTGTTTATTTTGCCGCGTCGGCTCCTGCACATATTCAGATTGCGGAGGTACTTTTGATGCCTACTTATCAGGCTACAGGCACTATTTCGTATAAGAAGAAGCCGGAATAGACGTTTTTTTGATGGATTTCTTTGCCGGATGATAAAATTTCTATTATTTTGTTGCCCGAAACTAAATATAATAGACGAGAATATTGAATTATTAATTAAAACAGAGTATAGGATTATGAAAAAATTAGTCGTATTAGGAATGGGAGTATGCTTGGTGCTGGCATTTGCATCTTGTAAATCCAGCGAAAGTGCCTATAAGAAAGCTTACGAAAAAGCAAAACAGCAAGAATTGGCAGAACCGCAGGTGGAAGCTCCGGTAGAGGTTACTCCGGTGGTTGCAGCTCCTGTGACAACTACTAAAGTGGCAGATACATCCGGCGTTCGTCAGGAAAAGGTTACAGTGGTTTCCGGTAACGAAGGATTGAAAGATTATAGCGTTGTGGCAGGTAGCTTTGGGGTGAAAGCGAATGCTGAAGGCCTGAAAGATTGGTTGGACGGACAGGGATATCACTCTACGATTGCATTTAATGCTGATAAGGCAATGTATCGTGTGATTGTGAACTCTTTTGCTGACAAGGCTGCTGCTGCTGAAGCTCGCGATGCATTCAAGGCTAAATATCCGAACCGTTCGGATTTTCAGGGTGCTTGGTTGCTGTATCGTGTATATTGATTTCTTTTTGGTAATATATATTGGAAAGAACGAACGTTTTTTTCCGAATAAGAAGGCGGTAACTGGGAAGTTACTGCTTTTTTATTGAAAATGAGTGGCTTTTTCGTTTAGATATTTTTATCTTTCTACTAAAAGAAGTTATAAATGATAGTGGGGAAACTTTTATAGCAAAGAAAGTTTTTACTTTTGTCAACTCTTAATTTGGAGGATGTATTGCCTGAATGTGAATAGGGCATTAATTTTAGAGATTGAATGGAACAAAAATATGTTATGGCTGCTATTGATGCGGCTCTAAAAGCGGGTGAAAAGATTCTTTCTATTTATAATGATCCGGCATCGGACTTTGAGATAGAGAGGAAGGCTGACAACTCTCCGTTAACTATAGCAGACAGAAAAGCGCATGAAGCGATTGTGGCTATTCTGAACGATACTCCTTTTCCTGTTCTTAGTGAAGAAGGGAAGCATTTAGGGTATGAGATCCGTCGAGGATGGGATACTTTATGGATTGTAGATCCGCTGGATGGAACGAAGGAGTTTATTAAGCGCAATGGAGAGTTTACGGTAAATATCGCTTTGGTGCAGAACGCTGTACCTGTGTTCGGTGTTATTTATGTGCCTGTTAAAAAAGAACTTTATTTCGGGATCGAAGGTGCAGGGGCTTATAAATGTTCCGGTATTGTCAGTCTGGAAGATGACGGCGTGGCATTGGAACAGCTGATTGGGAAGTCGGAACAGATACCTTTGAAGGAGGTGCACGATCATTTGATCGTGGTTGCTTCCCGTTCGCACCTGTCGCCTGAAACTGAATCATATATTGCAGATTTGAAGAAGAAACACGGCAGTGTGGAGTTGATTTCGAGCGGAAGTTCTATTAAAATCTGTCTGGTTGCTGAAGGTAAGGCTGATGTATATCCGCGTTTCGCTCCGACGATGGAGTGGGATACGGCTGCCGGGCATGCGATAGCCCGTGCTGCAGGGATGGAAGTATATCAGGCTGGAGAGGAAGAACCTCTACGATATAATAAGGAGGATTTATTGAATCCGTGGTTTATCGTTGAGCCAAAAAGAGAACACTAAATAATGTTTATATGACATTTGAAATTGTATTTGTACTATTATCCCTATTAGGAATGGTAGCGGCTTTGGTAGCAGATAAGATGCGTCCGGGCATGATACTTTTTTCGGTAGTGGTTTTGTTTCTGTGTGCCGGCATCCTGACTCCTAAAGAGATGCTGGAAGGGTTTAGTAATAAAGGGATGATTACCGTTGCTCTGCTGTTTCTGGTGAGTGAGGGGATTCGCCAGTCGGGCACATTGGGACAAGTGATTAAAAAGTTGCTTCCGCAAGGAAAGACGACCGTATTTAAGGCACAGTTGCGTATCTTACCTTCGGTGGCATTTATTTCCGCCTTTCTGAATAATACGCCTGTGGTGGTTATTTTTGCACCGATTATCAAACATTGGGCTAAGTCGGTGAATCTCCCGGCTACGAAGTTTCTGATTCCTCTTTCTTATGTGACTATTTTGGGAGGTATCTGTACCTTGATCGGTACTTCTACCAATCTGGTGGTGCATGGAATGATATTGGAGGCCGGATTTGAAGGCTTTTCGATGTTCGAACTCGGAAAGGTGGGCATTTTTATCGCTATTGCCGGAATCGTTTATATATTTCTTTTCTCCAAACGTCTTTTGCCGGATGCACGTCCGGATACGGCTGTGCCGGATGAGGAAGTAGAGGAAGGGGAGAAGTTACATCGGGTAGAGGCTGTTTTGGGGGCCCGTTTTCCCGGTATCAATAAGAAACTGAAGGATTTTAATTTCCAGCGTCATTACGGTGCGGAGGTAAAAGAGATTAAAACACGTAACGGACAGCGTTTTGTGTCGAATCTGGAGGCTGTGGTGCTTCACGAAGGAGATACATTGGTTGTGATGGCTGATGATACGTTTATCCCGACATGGGGGGAATCTTCTGTATTTGTCTTGTTGACGAACGGGAATGAGCCGGATACTACCGGGAAGAAGAAGCGTTGGTTTGCTTTGCTGTTGCTGGTTCTGATGATTGTCGGCGCAACGGTGGGTGAGCTTCCGGTAACTAAGGAGATGTTTCCGGATATCAAGCTGGATATGTTTTTCTTTGTGTCTATTACTACTATTATTATGGCATGGACGAATCTGTTCCCTGCCCGTAAATATACTAAATATATTTCGTGGGATATTCTGATTACTATTGCTTGTGCTTTTGCCATCAGTAAGGCGATGGTGAACTCCGGTGTGGCGGATAGCGTTGCGAAGTTTATTATCGGGTTGAGCGATGATTATGGCCCGCATGTGTTGCTCGCAATGTTGTTTATCATTACGAATTTGTTTACGGAACTGATAACGAATAATGCAGCTGCTGCCTTGGCTTTCCCGTTGGCATTGTCGATTGCTGCCCAATTGGGAGTTAGTCCTACCCCTTTCTTTGTGGTGATCTGTATGGCTGCATCTGCCAGCTTCTCGACACCGATTGGTTATCAGACTAATTTGATTGTGCAAGGTATCGGTAACTATAAGTTTACGGATTTTGTACGTATCGGATTGCCGCTTAATATCATCACTTTCTTAATCTCTATTATTCTGATCCCGTTGATCTGGAACTTTTAATAAATAAATTTGTAAATGGAAGAAAAGAATCATATATATCCGATATTTGACCGCATGATGACGCGGCAGGACAAAGAAGAGCTTTTGGGGCAACACAGTGTGATGATCTGGTTTACCGGATTAAGCGGTTCCGGAAAGAGCACGATTGCCATTGCATTGGAACGTGAACTTCATAAGCGCGGATTGCTTTGCCGTATCTTGGATGGGGATAATATCCGTAGTGGAATTAATAATAACCTGGGATTCTCCGAAACGGACCGGGTGGAAAATATCCGTCGCATAGCGGAAGTGTCGAAGTTGTTTCTGGATAGCGGTATCATTACGATTGCTGCATTTATTAGCCCTAATAATGATATTCGCGAAATGGCTGCAAACATTATTGGTAAGGATGATTTTCTGGAGGTTTTCGTTAGTACTCCGCTGGAGGAATGTGAGAAACGTGATGTGAAAGGGTTGTATGCGAAGGCACGGAAAGGGGAAATTCAGAATTTTACAGGAATCTCCGCACCTTTCGAGGTTCCCGAACATCCGGCTTTGTCACTGGATACTTCCAAATTGACTTTGGAGGAGTCGGTGAACCGTTTGTTGGAGCTTGTTTTGCCAAAAGTGAAGTGTATAAAATGAAATAAATATGGAAGAATATAAATTAAGCCACTTGAAGGAGCTCGAAGCCGAGTCTATTCATATTATCCGCGAGGTGGCGGCGGAATTTGAGAATCCGGTGATGCTTTACAGTATCGGAAAGGATTCCTCGGTGATGGTACGCTTGGCTGAAAAAGCGTTTTATCCGGGTAAAGTGCCATTCCCGTTGATGCATATCGATTCGAAATGGAAGTTCAAGGAGATGATTCAGTTTCGTGATGAATATGCGAAGAAGTATGGATGGAATCTGATCGTTGAAAGTAATATGGAGGCTTTTCATGCAGGGGTAGGACCTTTTACGCATGGAAGTAAGGTGCATACGGACTTGATGAAGACACAGGCTTTGCTTCATGCGCTGGATAAGTATAAGTTTGATGCTGCATTTGGTGGTGCACGTCGTGACGAGGAGAAGTCACGTGCGAAGGAACGTATTTTCTCTTTCCGGGATAAGTTTCACCAATGGGACCCGAAAAATCAGCGTCCTGAATTGTGGGATATTTATAATGCCCGCGTGCATAAGGGGGAAAGTATCCGTGTATTCCCGATTAGCAACTGGACTGAGTTGGATATTTGGCAGTATATCCGTTTGGAGAATATTCCGATCGTTCCGCTATATTATGCTAAGGAGCGTCCGGTGATTAATTTGGATGGTAATATTATTATGGCGGATGATGACCGTTTGCCTGAAAAGTACCGTGACCAGATTGAAATGAAGATGGTTCGTTTTCGTACATTGGGCTGCTGGCCTCTGACAGGGGCGGTGGAAAGTGGAGCTGCTACGATTGAAGAGATTGTGGAGGAAATGATGACTACAACGAAGAGTGAACGTACTACCCGTGTGATTGACTTTGACCAGGAGGGTAGCATGGAACAAAAGAAACGTGAAGGATACTTTTAGGAAATTGAGAATTGAGAATTAAAAATTAAAAAATAATAGTGTGTAGTTTTTAATTCTCAATTTTCAATTCTCAATTTTTAATTTAAGAAGTAATGGCAGATAATAAATTAGATATAAAAGCTTTTCTGGACAAGGATGAACAGAAAGACTTGTTGAGACTGTTGACTGCGGGTTCGGTAGATGATGGAAAATCAACGTTGATCGGACGCTTGTTGTTTGATAGTAAGAAACTGTACGAGGATCAGTTGGATGCGTTGGAGCGTGATAGCAAACGGGTGGGAAATGCAGGTGAGCATATTGACTATGCGTTATTGCTCGATGGATTGAAGGCTGAACGTGAACAGGGGATTACGATTGATGTTGCTTATCGCTATTTCTCAACGAATGGCCGTAAGTTTATCATCGCGGATACTCCGGGACACGAGCAATATACCCGCAATATGATTACCGGAGGATCTACGGCTAACTTGGCTATTATTCTGGTGGATGCCCGTACCGGAGTGATAACCCAGACTCGTCGCCACACTTTCCTGGTATCTTTGCTGGGAATCAAGCATGTGGTATTGGCTGTCAATAAGATGGACCTGGTGGATTTCTCGGAAGAGCGTTTTAACGAGATTGTGGCTGACTATAAGAAGTTTGTTGCTCCATTAGGTATTCCTGACGTCAACTGCATTCCACTTTCTGCATTGGATGGGGATAATGTGGTGGATAAATCTGAACGTACTCCATGGTACAAGGGGATTTCTTTGCTCGATTTCCTTGAAACGGTTCAGATTGATAATGACCATAATTTTACGGATTTCCGTTTCCCGGTTCAGTATGTGCTTCGTCCGAATCTGGATTTCAGAGGATTCTGTGGTAAAATTGCATCCGGTATCGTTCGCAAGGGGGATACGGTGATGGCACTTCCTTCCGGAAAAACGTCTAAGGTGAAGAGTATCGTGACTTATGACGGGGAATTGGATTACGCTTTCCCACCGCAGTCTGTGACTTTGACTTTGGAGGATGAGATCGACGTGTCGCGCGGCGAAATGTTGGTGCATCCTGATAATCTGCCGACGGTGGATCGTAACTTTGATGCTATGATGGTCTGGATGGATGAAGAACCGATGGATGTAAATAAGTCGTTCTTTATCAAACAGACTACCAATTTGAGCCGTACGCGAATTGATACGATAAAATATAAGGTGGACGTGAATACCATGGAGCATCTGTCTCTGGAGAATGGTCAGCTGACTAAAGAAACGCTGCCTTTGCAGTTGAATCAGATTGCCCGTGTGGTGCTGACTACGGCTAAGGAATTGTTTTTTGATCCTTATAAGAAGAATAAATCTTGTGGCTCATTTATCCTGATTGACCCGATCACTAATAATACTTCGGCAGTAGGTATGATTATCGACCGTGTGGAAATGAAAGATATGAGTGACACGGAGGGTATTCCGGTATTGGATATGGTAAAACTGGGAATTGCTCCGGAACATTACGAAGCGGTAGAAAAAGCTGTGAAGGAACTGGAACGCCAGGGTCTTGCAGTGCGACTAATAAAATAGATTGTTCAACAATAAATTGAAAACTGAAAATGACAGTATCCTGTCGTCTTTAATTTTTGATTTTTAATTTCTAATTAATAAAGTGGGATTACTCGAATTTAATAAACTTCCGATTAATACATTGGTAGGTGCCGACTGGAAGACATTCAAGGCTATCACCGCCGGTCGTGAAATTGACGCAGCCTACAAAGGTAAATACCGATTGACGAAGGCTGTGTGCCGATTGCTTTCTCCATTGGCGTCATTACAAGACAGGCGTTATGAGAAGTTGCTGGCTGGTCAGCCATTGGAGCATGATCCGGTGTTCATTTTGGGACACTGGCGGAGTGGAACTACATTTGTACATAATGTGTTCTCTTGTGACAAGCATTTTGGGTATAACACTACTTATCAGACTGTATTTCCTCATCTGATGATGTGGGGACAGCCTTTCTTCAAAAAGAATATGAGTTGGCTGATGCCGGATAAGCGTCCGACGGATAATATGGAGCTGGCAGTGGATCTTCCCCAGGAGGAGGAGTTTGCTTTGTCGAACATGATGCCTTATACATATTATAATTTCTGGTTTTTGCCGAAATATCAACAGGAATATGCTGATAAATATCTTTTATTTGATGATATAACGGATGCTGAATTGAGAGTGTTTGAAGAGGTGTTTACGAAGTTGATTAAGATCTCTTTGTGGAATACCCATGGTACTCAATTCCTTAGCAAGAATCCTCCGCATACCGGCAGGGTGAAGGAACTGGTGAAAATGTTCCCGAATGCTAAGTTTATCTACCTGATGCGTAATCCGTATACTGTATTCGAATCTACACGCAGTTTCTTTACAAATACGATTCAGCCGCTGAAATTGCAGGATGTCAGCAATGAACAATTAGAGGAAAATATCCTTTCTATTTATGCCAAGCTTTATCATAAGTATGAATCGGATAAGAAATTTATTCCGGAAGGTAACTTGATGGAAGTGAAGTTTGAAGATTTCGAAGCGGATGCGATGGGAATGACGGAGAATATTTATCAGTCTCTTTCTATCCCCGGATTTGCCGAAGCACGTAGTGATATAGAAAAATATGTGGGCGGAAAGAAGGGATATAAGAAGAATAAGTATAAATATGACGACCGTACGATTCGTTTGGTAGAAGAGAACTGGGATTTTGCTTTGAAACAATGGGATTATAATTTATAAGAAGAAAAAGAAAGGAAAAGTATTGATGATTCAGAAAAACGTTCATCGCCTGTTGATGACAGGTTTCGTTGCATTTATTTCTTCCTTGTCTTTGATGGCGCAACATAAAGTTGAAATGCTTCCTTTTGGGGACATGGATCAATGGGTGGACCGTCAGATAAAGGAGTCGAGCATTATTGGTGGAAATACAAAGAATGTATATGCGATAGGGCCGACGACGGTGATTAAGGGAGATCAGGTTTATAAGAATATGGGCGGATCGCCTTGGGGCACTTCAAATGTAATGGCGAAGGTTGCCGGTATAACGAAAACTAATACTTCGGTATTCCCGGAGAAACGGGGGGATGGATATTGTGCACGTTTGGATACGCGCATGGAAAGTGTGAAAGTGATGGGATTGGTTAATATCACAGTACTGGCGGCCGGTTCTATTTTCACTGGTTCGGTGCATGAGCCGATTAAGGGTACTAAAAATCCGCAGAAAATGTTGCAGACCGGCATTCCGTTTACAAAGAAACCGGTTGCCCTTCAGTTTGATTACAAAGTGAAGATGTCTGACCGGGAGAATCGTATTCGTGCTACCGGTTTCAGCAAGATTACGGATGTTCCCGGAAAAGATTATCCGGCAGCTATCCTGTTTTTGCAAAAACGCTGGGAGGATGCCAATGGTAATGTGTATGCGAAACGGATAGGGACAATGGTGACTTATTACTATCATTCTACGGATTGGAAAAATAATGCAACCTATGAGATTATGTATGGTGACATAACGAACCGTCCGGAATATAAGTCTCATATGATGCGTCTGCAAGTGACCGAAAACTATACGGTGAACAGCAAAGGTGAAAGTGTGCCTATTCATGAGGTGGCCTGGGGAGATGAAAATGATGTTCCGACTCATATGTGTCTTCAGTTCACGTCCAGTCATGGAGGAGCCTATATTGGTTCTCCGGGAAATACGCTATGGATTGACAATGTGAAACTGGTATATTAATAAGGTATATAGTTGAAGAATGGAAATAGTCAGTGATATAATTTATCATTGACTATTTTTTTTTGTTTTAATTCTTCTATTATAAATGCCTTCAGATGCCTCCTGGTGTTATATGACACTTTTATCGTTCTATAAAAAACTATGGATGAATGAAAATTTACGTGTTTTTTTGTTTGTGTTATATTAAATATCTATATTTGCACTAAATTTAGAAAGAAGGATGATGTTTATTGTCTCTTAGTCAGGTGTAGAGCATTTGGGTTGTGCTTCTATCCTGTAAGACAATTGAAATATATTATTTACTAAAATAAATTGAGATGAAAAAGGGTTTATTGTTTATTTTATTGGCAGCAGTCTCTGTATGTCTGCCTGCACAAGAAAAAGAAAATGCAGCAAAGAGTTATAGAGTGGAAACGAATCGCTTTGGTGCTAACTGGTTTATTAGTGGTGGCGTTGGCGCACAAATGTATTTTGGCGACAATGATGGTAAAGCTGACTTCGGAAAACGTCTTGCTCCGGCACTTGACATTGCTGTAGGTAAGTGGTTTACTCCGGGTATCGGATTACGTGTTGCTTATAACGGTCTTCAGGCTAAAGGTGCTACTCCTGATGCTAATGGTCCGCTTGTAGACGGAGGACAGTATTCTAATGGCTACTACAAAGAAAAATGGAATGTGATGAACTTCCATGGAGATGTAATGCTGAATCTTTCCAATATGATTTGTGGTTATAGAGAAGATCGTCTGTATTCATTCATTCCTTATGTAGGAGCTGGATTTGTTCATTCAGGAAAAGGTTCGGGTTATGACGAATTGGGTATCAATGCCGGTTTGATCAACCGTTTCCGCCTGTCTTCTGCTTTGGATCTCAACGTTGAATTGCGCGGACTTTTGATGAAAGGCGCATTCGGCAATTCAGGTCCTGAAGGATTGGCCGGTCTGACTGTAGGTGTTACTTACAAGTTTAAGAAACGTGGTTGGGATGCTGTTCCTACTGTACCAATGGTTCCGGAAAGCCAGTTGAACGACATGAGAGACAGAGTGAACGCCCTGAAGGGTGAAAACGAATCTTTGAAACGTGACTTGGTTGAAGCTCGTAACAAGAAACCGGAAGTGATCGTTAAGAAAGAAGCTGGATTCGTTCCACGTCTGGTTGTTGTATTCAATATCGGAAAGAGCAACATCAGCAAGAGAGAATACATGAATATCGAAGCTATGGCTAAGGGTATCAAAGCAACTGATAAAGTATTTACTGTAACAGGATATGCTGATAAGGGTACTGGTTCTGCTGAATACAACATGAAGTTGAGTAAGAAGAGAGCTGAAGCTGTTCGTGACCTGATGGTTAATGAATTTGGTGTTCCTGCTTCTCAATTGAAGGTTGATTACAAGGGTGGCGTAGGCAACATGTTCTATGATGATGCTAAGTTGAGCCGTGTAGCTATTGTTGAAGAATAATATACATTTGAAATAATAGAATAAAAGAGACGTTTCCTTTCATGGGAAGCGTCTTTTTTGTATTTTTGTACCCCATGAGCAGAATAGTAGCAATAGATTATGGAAGAAAGCGTACCGGAATAGCTGTGAGCGATACAATGCAGTTGATCGCAAACGGATTGACAACGGTGCCCACGCATGAACTTCTGAACTTTATCGGTGAATATATAGCTAAAGAACCGGTGGAGCGGATTATTATTGGATTGCCCAAGCAAATGAATAATGAGGTTTCGGAGAATATGAAGAATATAGAGCCTTTTGTTCGTTCGCTGAAAAAACGCTATCCGGACCTTCCGGTCGAATATGTGGACGAACGCTTCACTTCTGTTCTTGCACACCGTACCATGCTGGAGGCCGGCTTGAAGAAAAAGGACCGGCAAAATAAAGCATTGGTGGACGAGATAAGTGCTACTATTATTTTGCAAACATATTTGGAGAGTAAACGTTTTTAGTATAGAACATAAGAATAACTTAATTTTTTAGTAGAGTATAAAAATATGATTTTACCTATTTATGTATATGGTCAACCTGTATTGAGAAAGGTTGCAGAGGACATAACACCGGATTATCCGAATCTGAAAGAGTTGATTGAGAACATGTTCGAAACAATGGTACATGCGGACGGCGTAGGATTGGCTGCTCCACAGATCGGTTTGCCTATTCGCGTGGTCACGATTACATTGGATCCGCTTTCGGAGGAATATCCTGAATTTAAAGACTTCAATAAGGCTTATATCAATCCCCACATATTGGAAGTTGGGGGGGAAGAAGTGAATATGGAAGAGGGATGCTTAAGCCTTCCCGGTATTCATGAAACAGTGAAAAGAGGTAATAAAATTCGCGTGAAATATATGGACGAGAATTTTGTGGAGCATGAGGAAGAGGTGGAAGGTTATCTGGCTCGGGTGATGCAACATGAGTTCGATCATTTGGATGGTAAGATGTTCATCGACCATATCTCACCGCTTCGTAAGCAGATGATTAAAGGAAAGCTGAATACGATGTTGAAGGGAAAAGCGCGCAGTTCATATAAGATGAAACAGGTGAAATAAAGATAAAAAACGTTTATATCCCTGTTAAGTAAGCGAAAAGCATTATTTTTGCTTCGTTTACAAGCATAAAATATCAATGGTAAAAAGAATCTTAACAGTTTTATTACTGTTCCCAACGCTGGTGTGTGCTCAAATAAATACGGATCGGGTGATGACTATTGCCCGAAATGCTCTTTATTTTGAGGACTATGTGCTTTCTATTCAGTACTTTAACCAGGTCATTAACGCTAAGCCTTATCTGTATGAACCTTATTTCTTCAGGGCATTGGCCAAACTGAATCTGGAGGATTTTCAGGGTGCTGAAGCGGACTGTGATGCAGCTATCCAACGCAATCCGTTTGTGGTGGGTGCTTATCAGATTCGTGGTTTGGCAAGGATTCGTCAGAGTAAATTTGATGGGGCGATTGAGGATTATAAGAAAGCATTGCATTATGATCCGGAGAATATTACCTTATGGCATAACCTGACATTATCTCATATCCAGAAGAAGGATTATAATTCTGCGAAAGAGGATTTGGAAAGCTTGTTGAAGGTGTCTCCACGCTATACCCGTGCTTATTTGATGAGGGGGGAAGTGTCTTTGCAACAGAAAGATACAATTGCTGCCTTGAATGACTTCAATAAGGCGCTTGAACTGGATAAATATGATCCGGATGCTTGGGCTGCAAGAGCGATTGTTAAATTACAGCAGGCTAAGTATGCGGAAGCAGAAGCGGATTTCAACCGTGCTATTCCGTTGAGTGCTAAGAATGCAGGAAATTATATAAACCGTGCATTGGCACGCTTTCATCAGAATAATTTAAGAGGGGCCATGAGCGATTATGATCTGGCATTGGATATTGACCCGAATAACTTTATCGGTCATTATAACCGCGGATTGTTACGTGCACAGGTAGGAGATGATAACCGGGCTATCGAAGACTTCGACTTTGTCATCAAGATGGAACCGGATAATATGATGGCTGTCTTTAACCGTGGTTTGCTTCGTGCGCAAACGGGTGATTATCGCGGAGCTATACAAGATTACACCACCGTTATCAATCAGTATCCGAACTTCCTGGCCGGATATTATCAGCGTTCGGAAGCTCGCAGAAAGATTGGAGATAAGAAGGGTGCGGAGCAGGACGAGTTTAAGGTCATGAAGGCGCAGATCGACAAGCAGAATGGTGTGACGAATAAAGATGTAGCGCAGAACAAGGATAAGGAAAATGAGGAGGAAGGCGGAGAGAAGACCCGTAAGAAATCCGATAAGAATATGAATAACTATCGTAAGATAGTGATTGCGGATGATTCTGAAGCCGAACAACGCTATACAAGTGATTATCGTGGTCGTGTGCAGGATAAGAACGTAAATATAACGCTGGAACCGATGTTCGCTTTGACTTATTATGAGAAGATGAGTGACGTGAAGCGTTCGGTGAACTTCCACAAATATATTGAAGACATGAACCGTACAGGTATACTTCCGAAACGTCTTCGTATCACAAATATGGAAGCTCCGTTGACGGAAGAACAGGTGAAAGTTCATTTTGCCTTGATTGATACGCATACATCGGCGATTGTGGAAGATGATAAGAATGCTTCGAAACGTTTTGCCCGTGCGATTGATTTTTATCTGGTGCAGGATTTCTCGAGTGCGGTTTCCGATTTGACCCAGACGATCTTGCTGGATGGTGATTTCTTCCCGGCATATTTTATGCGTGCACTGATCCGTTGTAAACAGTTGGAATATCAGAAGGCTGAACAAGCTGTCGAAACAGATGTTGTTCCGGGTGATAATAAGCGTAAAGAGATTACTGCGGTAGATTATGAAGTGGTCAGAAAAGACTTGGATAAGGTGATTAATCTGGCTCCGGACTTTGTATACGCATATTATAATCGTGCTAATGTTTCTGCCATGTTGAAAGATTACCGTGCCGCAATTATCGACTACGATAAGGCGATTGAGCTGAATCCTGATTTTGCGGATGCTTATTTCAACCGTGGACTGACTCATATTTTCTTAGGAAATAATAAGCTGGGTATTTCAGATTTGAGTAAAGCCGGTGAGTTGGGGATTGTTTCCGCTTATAATGTTATCAAACGTTTTACGGATCAATCGGAATAACATTTTTTTGATAAAAAACAGAAAACTCAAAAGATTTAGTTACTTTTGCGTTCAAATTATGAAAATATAACATCATCATATTATGATAAAGATAACATTTCCCGATGGCTCCGTTCGTGAGTATAACGAAGGAGTGAACGGTTTACAGATTGCTGAAAGTATCAGCTCGCGTCTGGCACAGGAAGTGCTGGCATGTGGCGTGAACGGCGAGACTTATGATTTAGGACGTCCTATTAATGAAGATGCTAATTTTGTTCTTTATAAATGGGATGATGAAGAAGGTAAGCATGCATTCTGGCATACAAGTGCACACTTGTTGGCGGAAGCTTTGCAGGAACTTTATCCGGGTATCCAGTTTGGTATCGGACCGGCTATTGAAAACGGATTCTACTATGATGTGGATCCGGGTGAGGCGGTAATAAAAGAAAGCGACCTTCCTGCCATTGAAGCTAAAATGTTGGAACTGGCTGCAAAGAAAGAAGACGTAGTCAGAAAAAGCATCGCAAAAACGGATGCTTTGAAAATGTTTGGTGATCGTGGCGAAACATATAAATGTGAATTGATTTCCGAACTGGAAGACGGACACATTACGACTTATACACAGGGTGCGTTTACTGACCTTTGCCGTGGTCCTCACTTGATGACGACTGCTCCGATCAAGGCTATTAAATTAACTTCTGTGGCTGGTGCTTACTGGCGTGGTCATGAAGACCGTAAGATGTTGACCCGTATTTATGGTATCACGTTCCCGAAGAAGAAAATGCTGGATGAGTATCTGGTGTTGTTGGAAGAAGCGAAGAAGCGTGACCATCGTAAGATCGGTAAGGAGATGCAGTTGTTTATGTTCTCCGAAACTGTAGGGAAGGGGCTTCCTATGTGGTTGCCGAAAGGTACTGCATTGCGTTTGCGTCTGCAGGAGTTCTTGCGTCGTATCCAGACGCGTTACGATTATCAGGAGGTGATTACTCCGCCAATCGGTAATAAGTTGCTGTATGTGACTTCAGGCCACTATGCAAAATATGGCAAGGATGCCTTCCAACCTATCCATACTCCGGAAGAGGGGGAAGAGTATTTCTTGAAACCAATGAACTGTCCTCACCACTGTGAGATTTACAAGAACTTCCCACGTTCTTATAAAGACCTTCCGTTGCGTATAGCTGAATTTGGTACGGTTTGTCGTTATGAACAAAGTGGAGAGTTACATGGTTTAACTCGTGTTCGTAGTTTTACGCAGGATGATGCGCATATCTTCTGTCGTCCGGAACAGGTGAAAGATGAGTTCCTTCGTGTGATGGATATTATATCTATTGTGTTCCGTTCTATGGATTTCCAGAATTTTGAAGCACAGATATCTTTGCGTGATAAGGTGAACCGTGAAAAGTATATTGGTAGCGATGATAACTGGGAAAAAGCGGAACAGGCTATTATCGAGGCTTGTGCGGAGAAGGGCTTGCCTGCTAAGATTGAGTATGGAGAAGCTGCTTTTTATGGTCCTAAGCTCGACTTTATGGTGAAAGACGCTATTGGTCGTCGTTGGCAGCTGGGTACAATTCAGGTTGACTACAACTTGCCGGAACGCTTTGAACTTGAGTATATGGGCTCTGATAATCAGAAGCACCGTCCGGTGATGATTCACCGCGCTCCGTTCGGATCAATGGAACGTTTTGTTGCCGTATTGATTGAGCACACTGCCGGTAGATTCCCATTGTGGCTGACACCGGAACAGGTAGTTATTCTGCCGATCAGTGAGAAGTTCAATGAATATGCAGAGCAGGTGAAGATGTATCTGAAAATACACGAAATCCGTGCGATTGTAGATGATCGTAACGAGAAGATCGGTCGTAAGATTCGTGATAATGAAATGAAACGCATTCCTTATATGCTGATTGTCGGTGAAAAAGAAGCTGAAAATGGTGAAGTTTCTGTTCGTAGACAAGGCGAAGGTGACAAAGGAACCATGAAATTTGAAGAATTTGCTAAAATTTTGAACGAAGAAGTTCAGAATATGATAAATAAATGGTAACTTTGCAGCCGTTTCAGAATAAAATATTTAGTATAACAATAAAAAGATCAAACCAGGAAGTAAACGTTTTTAATGAAGAATGACACTCTAAAAGGGCAATACAGAATCAATGAACAGATTCGTGCCAAGGAAGTTCGCATAGTAAGCGATGATATTGAACCGAAAGTATATCCAATCTTTCAGGCTCTGAAAATGGCTGAAGAAAAAGAATTGGATTTAGTGGAAATTTCTCCTAATGCTCAACCCCCTGTTTGTCGTATTATTGATTATTCTAAATTTCTTTATCAATTAAAGAAACGTCAGAAGGAACAGAAAGCGAAGCAGGTGAAGGTTAATGTGAAGGAGATTCGTTTTGGTCCCCAGACAGATGACCATGATTACAACTTTAAGTTGAAGCATGCTAAAGGATTCTTGGAAGACGGTGATAAGGTGAAGGCTTATGTATTCTTTAAAGGTCGTTCTATCCTTTTTAAGGAACAAGGTGAAGTATTGTTGCTTCGTTTTGCGAATGATTTGGAAGACTATGCTAAAGTAGATCAGATGCCGATACTGGAAGGTAAGCGTATGACTATACAGCTTTCTCCGAAGAAGAAAGAAGCTCCTAAAAAGCCTGCAACGGCCGGAGCACCGAAACCTGCTGCTCCTGCACAAAAAGCAGAGAAGCCGGAAACGAGCGAAGAATAAGAAAAGGATGCGTAACGCGCAGGTATAGTGCGTTGCCATTATATATTTAATAATTTAAAAACAAGTAAGATGCCAAAGATGAAGACTAACTCCGGTTCTAAAAAAAGGTTTACCCTTACCGGAACAGGTAAAATCAAAAGAAAGCACGCTTTTCACAGTCACATTTTGACTAAGAAATCCAAGAAGAGAAAAAGAAATCTGTGCTACTCTACAACTGTTGATACAACAAATGTAAGCCAGGTTAAGGAACTCTTAGCAATGAAGTAATCAAAAGCGTAAAAGTATTATTAAAGTATTAACCGAATGCATTAGCTTGAAGTTCGCTGCGTGAAGTAGCGGCGCTAACATTCAAAAAAAGTAAAACTATGCCAAGATCAGTAAATCATGTTGCTTCAAAAGCAAGAAGAAAGAAAATTTTGAAATTGACCAGAGGTTACTTTGGTGCAAGAAAGAATGTATGGACCGTAGCTAAAAACACTTGGGAAAAGGGTTTGACTTACGCGTTCCGTGACCGTAGAAATAAGAAAAGAAACTTCCGCGCTCTTTGGATACAACGTATCAACGCTGCTGCACGTCTTGAAGGAATGTCTTATTCTAAATTGATGGGCGGTCTGCACAAAGCCGGTATTGAAATAAACCGTAAGGTTTTGGCTGATTTAGCTATGAATCACCCGGAAGCTTTCAAAGCTGTAGTTGCTAAGGCTAAAGCTGCTTAAGCATCAATAGTTTACGAGTTACAAAGTGTCAGTTACTAGGCTAGTAACTGACACTTTTCTTTTGTTAGGCGGATAAAAGGGAGTGAAAAAAATGTTAGTAGGTAAACAAATTCCTTTTTTTTCTTGTTAGTCTCATAGATTCTTATTACATTTGTGATACAAAAATATTAGCCGTATCGACTGGATCGGGAAACTCTTCAAATTAATCTGATGCACCGAGAAAGCTTCGTTCTTCAATGGCGGGCCACATCCTTCGGGACAGCTTTAAGCCGGTGGATTACAAAGAGGGCGAGCGCTCAAATCTTGTTCTATCAGAGTTTCATCACATCGTCGATGCGGCTTTTTTATATACTTTTCTATGATATTTTATTTCTCCGGTACAGGTAATTCTAAGTGGATTGCAAATCAGCTTTCCAAAGAGCAAAAAGAAGAGTTGGTTTTTATTCCCGATGCGCTAAAGAATGGAGCATTGGAGTTAAGTTTGCAGGCAGATGAAAAGATCGGCTTTGTATTTCCTATCTATTCGTGGGGACCTCCTGAAATAGTATTGAACTTTGTTCGACAGCTCTCTTTAAGGGGATATAAAGGACAATATTTGTTTTTTGTTTGTTCCTGTGGTGATGATACCGGGCTTACCCAGCAAGTACTGGCGAAGGCATTGAAGAATAAAGGTTGGGAATGTCACGCTGGTTTTTCGGTGACTATGCCTAATAATTATGTCTTGCTTCCCGGTTTTGACGTGGATAATAAAGAGTTGGAAGAGAAAAAACTAGCGGAGGCTGTTTCGACTGTCAGTAAAATAAATGCTTTGATAAGTAAGAGGGAAGAGATGTTTCTCTGTCATGAAGGGAGTATGCCTTTTATCAAGACGAGGATTATAAATCCGTTGTTTAATCGTTTTCAGATGTCTCCCAAGCATTTTTATGCTACCGATGCTTGTATTGGGTGCAAGCGTTGTGAGAAGATTTGTCCGGTGGAGAATGTTAAAGTTGTGGACGGAAGGCCTGTTTGGGGAATGGATTGCACCTCATGCCTGGCATGTTATCATGTTTGTCCGCAGCATGCGGTGCAATATGGAAAAAGGACGAAAGATAAGGGGCAGTATTTCAACCCCAATCAATCTACTCGTCTTTGATTTTAATACAGCAGTTGGATAAGTCTTCAATGATGGCCAGACTTTCTACTCTGACACCTTGTTCCTCGAGCATTTTACGGCCATTTTGGAAGGCTTTTTCAATAATGAAGCCCATTCCTACCAGATTTGCTCCGGATTGCTTGATGAGGTCAATAATGCCTAATGCGGCATTTCCATATGCGAGAAAGTCATCCACGAAAAGAACATTGTCGTTCGGGGTGAGAAAATCTGCACTGATAACGACTTCATAATCACGGTCTTTGGTGAATGAGTGCACGGTGGTGCTTAGTGCATTCTGGATGGTTTTAGGAGACTTTTTCTTTGCAAATACAACTGGTAAATCCATCAAGTAGCCTGTCATGATAGCAGGAGCGATGCCGCTGGCTTCGATCGTCATAATCTTATTTACGTTTGTGGCTGCAAAACGGCGGACAAACTCAACTCCGATTGATTTCATCAGGACAGGGTCCATTTGATGATTAATAAAACCGTCTACTTTCAGGATACCTCCTTCGTAGCACTTTCCGTCTTGCAGAATTCTTTTTTTAAGTAATTGCATGCTGTATGATATTAATTAAATAATGTGCTAATATTCCATTCCGCATGGTGAACAGCGGTTGGTATATTAGCACATGGAATTTTGAATCGTTATTTGTTGTCTCTTAAGTCTTTCACTCGGACGGCTTTTCCTTCGCTTTGTGGGAGAGAGCCTTTTTTTACCAGTTTAACTTTGGGAGTCACCAATATTTCATCCTTTAATTGGCGGGTTATATCCTTGCGGATCTTCTCCAGTTCAATATAATTGTCAGTGGAAAGGTCGCTTAATTCTACTTCGACGATCATCTCGTCTTGGTTGTTGACCGTTTCCAGTGTAATCAGGTAATTGCTGCCTAATTCGGGGAATTGTACGAGTATCTTTTCTACCTGCATCGGGAAGATATTTACTCCCTTGATAATGAACATATCATCACTGCGTCCCTTGATACGGTCGATACGGATATGCGTGCGGCCGCAGGGGCATTTCCCCGGAAGAATACGGGTTAAGTCGCGGGTGCGATAGCGGATTAACGGCATCATCTCACGGTCGAGAGTTGTAAGCACTAATTCTCCGATTTCTCCTTCCTGAACGGGTTCTCCTGTTTCCGGATCGATAATTTCTACCAGATAACAGTCTTCCCAGAAGTGCATTCCGTTTTGTTCCTGACATTCGAAAGCAACGCCGGGGCCGTTCATTTCTGTCATACCGAAGCTGTTGTATGCTTTTACGCCCAGCATCTTTTCTATTTTCCGGCGTTGTTCGTCGGTGTGAGGTTCGGCACCGATAACCAGCGTTTTCAGTGTGGTTCCTTTGGGATCAAGTCCTTCTTCCTGAAAGACTTCGGCAAGGCGGATGGCATAGCTGGGAATAGCATGTAAAGCGGTAGTCTTAAAGTCGTTGATGAATTTAATCTGTCGTTTACTGTTTCCTGCTGCAGCGGGAACTGTCAGGCAGCCCAGGCGTTCTGCACCGTATTGGAAACCCAGCCCTCCTGTAAACATACCGTATCCGGAGCTGTTTTGGAAGACGTCGGTCTTGCGTATTCCTACTGCGTATAGGCAACGGGCTACCAGGTTGGCCCAGGAGTCGAGATCGTGCTGTGAGTGAACAATAACTGTCGGGTTTCCGGTAGTACCACTGGAAGAGTGAATACGTACACCATCATTGCTCATATCACCTGCTACCAGCCCGAAAGGATAGTGGGCACGCATATCGGCTTTGGTAGTAAAGGGCAATTTGCGGATATCGTCTAATGATTGTATGCTATCTGCTGTGATGCCATGTTTGCTGAAAACTTCTTTGTAATATGGGGAGTTCGCAGCTATATTGATTGTTTTCTTGAGCCGTCGAAGTTGTAATTCCTGCAACTTCTCCCGGCTCATGGTTTCTAGTTCTTCTTCCCAGTATTGTGTACTCATGATAATGTCTGTTATTACATTAGCTTTTCTGCAATTTCCTTGCCGGCGGCCAATGCTTTAAGATTCATTTCTACAATTGCTTCTCCCTTGCGCTGGAAGATTTCCCGGATGCTGTCTTGCACTTTCTCGTAATTGATGCCGAGGAATGGAATCGTTGCTCCCAATAAGACAATGTTGGCAACACGGGCGGAGCCTACTTCTTTGGCTACTTTGTCTACGTTCAACACAATTTTGTGAGGCAGCTTATTGATTTCTGCCATTACTTTGTCTGTTTCCGGATAATTGGGGATATTGACAAACGGAGTTTCGTTAGTCACCAACCAACCGTTAGGGCTAAGATAGGGGAGGTAGCGCAATCCTTCCATGGGTTCCAATGAAATAATAAGGTCGCATTTACCTGATGGGATCAAGTCTGAAGCAATCGGCTGGTCGCTGATACGGAGGTTGGATTGAACATCTCCTCCGCGTTGGCTCATTCCGTGCACTTCTGCTTGTTTCATATATAATCCTTCTTTCAAGGCAGCTTTGCCGATCACTGTAGCAATAGACAGAATTCCCTGTCCACCGACTCCTGATAATATAATGTCTTTCTTCATGGCTTACTTACTTCTTTTTTTGCGTGCTAATGTCTGGATACACTCTCTGCGTGGAATAATGACAGATACACCACGATATTCGATCTCTTCGCGAATGATTTGCTTCATCTCCTCATAGTTTTTCTTCAGCGGAGTAACGACGCGGATATGAGCCGGATCTACTCCGATACCTGCACAGATCGCTTCGATACGTCCGGTTCCGGCAGAGTCCTGTCCACCTGTCATGGCGGTAGTTTCATTGTCGGAGATGACGATGGTTACACTGGCATTCTCGTTCACACAATCTAGTAGTCCGGTCATTCCGGAATGGGTGAATGTGGAGTCTCCGATGACAGCTACAGCTGGGAAAAGACCTCCGTCAGCCGCACCTTTTGCCATCGTGATGGAGGCGCCCATGTCTACGCATGAGTTGATTGCATTGAAAGGAGCATTCGCACCTAGCGTGTAACAGCCGATGTCGCTGAATACTTTATGAGATGGGTATTCTTCTTTCAGAACTTCGGTTAATGTGATATACATATCGCGATGTCCGCAACCTTCGCAAAGTGCAGGCGGACGCATTTCTACGACAGAAGGAATGCCGAATTCCGATTTATTCTCTTTGCCTACGGCGCGGGCTACAGAGTCCGGATTCAATTCTCCATCCTGTGACAGAGTGCCGTCCAAGCGTCCTTTTACTTTAACGCCGATGCCCAGATAACCTTTCAATTGTTTTTCTACAAATGGTTGTCCGTCTTCCAGAACGAGGATTTCGTCACAGGAGTCAATCAATTGATGTAATTGCTTTTTAGGCAATGGGTACTGGCCGATTTTAAGTACCGGATATTCGCAACCTTCAGGATAGTTTTCCATCAGATAATTGTAACCTATACCGCAAGCGATAATTCCTAACTTCTTGTTAGGACCATCTGTATATTTATTATAAGGTGATTCTTCCGAGGCTTTGATAAATTCGTCTTGGCGGGCAAGCAATACTTTGTAGCGTTTGCGGGCGTTTCCCGGCAACAAGATGAACTGACGGGGATCTTCGCTGAAAGAGATGCCATTCTGTGGTTTTTGTGCTTTGCGTTCTACTCCGGAGCGGGAGTGTGCAAGGCGGGTTACCATACGCATCAAGATCGGTTCGCCCAATTTTTCAGAGAATTCGAAGCCACTGTATACCATATCATACGCTTCCTGCTGATTGCTGGGTTCGTACATGGGGATCAGTGAGAAATCTCCGTAGAAACGGCTGTCTTGTTCGTTCTGCGAAGAGTGCATACTGGGGTCGTCTGCTGCTACCACCATCAATCCGCCTTTCACGCCTGTGACGGCAGAGTTGACAAAACAGTCGGCAGCTACATTCATACCTACGTGCTTCATACAAACTAATGCCCGTTTACCAACGAATGACATACCCAACGCAGCTTCCATCGCTGTTTTTTCATTGGCGCACCAACGGCTGTGTATATTCTGTTCGGTCGTTATTGGGGCCATTTGAATATATTCCGTAATTTCAGTTGAAGGAGTACCAGGATAGGCATAAACACCAGAAAGTCCGGCATCCAGTGCAGCTTGTGCAATGGCTTCATCGCCAAGTAAGAGTTGCTTGCTCATATATATTTCTTTTATTTAGTGTTGATCACAGTTTGTTAATCTATCGGGCAAAGATAGGCTTTTCCGTTCGTTTTATTACAAATTTACTTGAAAATCTTTCTTTCATTCAGGGCTTTCCAGTATTTTCTTGCATTTGCCATGTGGTCGGCATAATTGGATGCAAAGTTGTGAGTTCCGGAAAAATCCTCTTTGGCACACATGTAGATATAGTTATGTTTGGTATAGTTCAATACGCTGTCTATTCCCTTTTTAGAAGGGATACGGATGGGGCCTGGAGGCAGTCCGGTATTTATATAGGTGTTATAGGGGGAGTTGACTTTCAAATTCTCATTGGTGATTCGGCGCAGACCGAAATCCTGCAGTGCAAATTTGATGGTAGGATCTGCCTGCAGAGGCATATCTTGATGTAAACGGTTGATATACAATCCGGCTACCATTGGCTTTTCTTCATTGTTGTTGGTTTCCTCTTCGACGATGGAAGCAAGAGTGCTGACTTCTTCCGGTGTCATGCCGATGGCGGTGGCTTGTGCCAGACGTTCTTTGTTCCAGAAGCGTTCGTGCTCATTCTTCATTCGTTTAAAGAAGTCGTCTACGCTCATGTCCCAATATACCTGATAGGTTTCAGGTATGAAAAGGCTGGGGAGTGTTATGGTTGTGTATCCCATTTGAGCCTGGAAAGTAGAGTCGAATAACTGGCTGGCGATTTCGGCAGAGTCTATCATGAGTTGTTTTCCAATGCTTCGTGCTAATCGGTCTAATGTCCGGACACTTCCGATAGTAAGGTTGACCGCCTCCTGATAACCTCTGGAAAAGCGGCTATATACATGATAGACATTGTCATTGGGGCGAATGGCATAACGTCCGGTATGGATATTCTGATCGAAATCTTTGTATTTTGCCATCCACCGGAATCCGGCGAACTTATTGACGTGCCCGAATTCTTTTATTTTATGGTAGATAGAATCGGCTGTATCATCCCGGTCTACATAAATATATACAGTTTTAGATGGATGAAATTGAGGAGCAAACAGATAGTAATAAAAGGTGCCTCCGGCAATTGCACAAAGGAGGAATGCTCCGATTAGAATGGATAATAGAATGTTTCTCTTTTTTCTCTTCATCTTTTGAGGTATATTTAAAAAGTTCGCCAAAGATAAAAAGAATTTGGATAGGATTGTTCTCTTTACATGATGAATCACAGGGCGGCCGCATCAAAAGTTTGTTTTCTTTTGGTGCGGTTTATGAAGCTGTTTCTTCATCTTGCGTTTCACCCTTCTTGATTTATCCGGATCTTTATAGTATTTCCTTTTTTGTATAGTAACTCCATTAGTTCCATATATTGTGGGAATACTTTCCCACAATATAAAAGAATACTTTCCCATAATATGTGGGACTAATTGAATTACTTGATGATACCGTGTGAAACCGTTAGAATCGCTACGGCATCCCTTTATAATAAGGTGAAGGACTGTTGTAACAGAATACTATTGGCGTATGGAGATAAATTCGTTTCAGCTGAATGAGTTTTGCAAGTTAGTTCGGCCATAAGGAATAATTAGCGTCCGCTTCTATCCTGTTTTCTATTTCGTCGGGCAGGGGGGCAAAGAAATCCATATTAGTCAGGCTCTCGATGCTATCCACTGTGACTACATATGAAGATAGAGGTTCTACTGCCTGCTCGTTGTTGAATAAGAAGCCGATGGCCCGTATCGGTTTGACAAAAGGGGATAGGACTACTTTGAAAAACTGTTGAGGTACTACGACTTTATTTTTCCCAATCGTTTTAGGCTGTTTTTCAATAATAGGTCCACATATAATAATAATGGCACTATCTGCTATGGCCCAATTCCGGATTTTATCTTCCAGATTTTTCCACCCTCTTCTGTTTAACTGTGGATGTTGTGGACACATATTGCTGAAATAGAATGATTCCTTCATGGCTTCGGGGCTCCATTTCATATCTGCTGCAGGAGCCATGTGGCCTTTATCATATCCTGAACGGGTGTAGTCGGCATTCGTGGCAATCGGACCTGTCACTAATGGATCGGCAATGAAACGATTGCCTCTTTTTTCTTTTCCTCTGGTTTCTTCCCGGGTTAATTCGTAAGAGACCCAGTTGGGGATCTTTAAATCTTTGTTATATGATACGGTATATCCGCTATGCCGGATGATTTGTTCTTGCCGGGGAGCTAATGATATGGGTGTCTCCAGATCTTTGCCAAGTGGAATTTGAAGGGAAGCATCGGTTTGCAGTTCATTATTTTTCTGGATATTAATCTGTTGGCAATACAAATAGACGCCAAAAAGAATAGGAATGAGCACAATGATGGCGATGATACATCCTAACTTGTTATTGGAATGTGATTTCTTTTTGAATAGCTTTCTGTTTTTACCTTTTTTACTTCGATTCATTGGTTAGCTGCTGATGTCGGGTTCGTTTTATTCTTCTTTTCTCATGCTGAATTCGCAACCGCAATATTGTTGGTTGTAGAAGTTATACTCTTTAATGATGGCAATGCGTCGTTCACTAAGTCCGCCTTTCCGCCAATTCTGCTCCCAGTATGTGACATCCGGGTATGAAGCAGTGGCATATTGTCCGGCTTCATTAATCTGCTCCAGACTTTTCCAACGACTGGAAGCAAGCGTTGTGGTTATTACGAAAAGGCCATGTTCGTGTGCATAACGGGCGGTCTCCAATAAACGTAGTTTAAAGCAACGTAGGCAGCGTCCTCCTCTTTCGGGTTCCTGCTCCATTCCTGCTATATGACATCGCCAGTTTTCATGATCGTAATCAGCATCTATTATTTCCAATCCCAATGATTGGGCATAGCGCGTACATTCATCTTTTCTTATCATATACTCTTCCAGCGGATAGATATTAGGATTGCAATAATAGATAACAGGGGTAATGTGATGTTGCATCATACATTCAATAATGGCTGATGAACAAGGAGCGCAACAGGTATGAAGTAAGACCTTATCGGCTCCTCCCGGAACTTCGAGTTGGAATTTCTTTTTCATGCGGTAAAGTTAGTACATATTTACGATACGAGTCAATGGTTTATGTTTTATTCAGAATAGTTTTTTTTGTATATTTGTCCATTCAAGTTTATAACAACTCAATAATGGATGAATTAAATTGCGGGCAAGAAGAGCAATATGCAGGCCCGGAGAAGAAAAAAAGTACCTCGAAAATAGTGAAGAGAACTTTAGTTGTGGCTGCATTGGCTTTGGCGGTATATGTTGTATATTCCGTGGTTTATTTATTTGTCTCGCCTGATCGGAATATTCAGCAGATCTATCTGGTTCCGGAAGATGCGGCATTTATTATTCAGTCATCGGCTCCGATTGAAGATTGGGAGAAGTTTAGTGGAAGCGAGACGTGGCAATGCCTGAAGAAAGCGAAATCTTTTGAGGAGGTGACGCAAAGTGTGGAGAAGCTGGATTCCGTTGTCAAAAGCAATAAGGTATTATTGTCGCTTGTTGGTGAGCGGGATATGCTTATTTCGCTCCATAAGACTCGTCCCACTAATTGGGATTTTCTACTTATCCTGGATATGCAGAAGACATCAAAGATGGACTTATTGAAAGACCAGGTTGAAACCGTATTGGTTATGAGTGGTTTTACTGTGACTAACCGGATGCATAATGGCATTAATATCCTTGAAATGCGCGATCCCGAGACGAGGGATATTTTCTATATTGCTTTTGTCGATAATCATTTGGTCGGTTCTTATACATCCGGACTTGTCGAGTCGGCTATTGATTCTCGTAATAAACCTAAAATCGGGCTTGATCAGTCTTTTATTGAAACAGAGAAGTTGGTTTCCGGTAAGGGGCTTGTCAGGGTCTTTATCAATTATGCGCGTGTACCTCAATTTATGTCTATTTATTTAGGTACAAGAAATGAGTATATCGATCTGTTTAGCAATTCCATGAATTTTGCGGGACTTTATTTAAATACGAATAAGGAAAGGATGGAGGTGAAAGGATATACGTTGAAAAAAGATTCTGCCGATCCTTATGTCACTGCTTTGTTGAATTCGGGAAAACATAAAATGAAAGCGCATGAGATTCTGTCCGGGCGGACAGCTCTTTATACGAATATAGGTTTCAATAGTCCGGTAACTTTTGTAAAGGAATTGGAGAATGCACTGTCGGTTCACAATAAACAGTTGTATGATTCTTATCAAAGTTCCCGGAAAAAGATAGAAGGGTTATTCGGTATATCTTTGGAAGAAAACTTCTTGAGTTGGATGTCAGGAGAGTTTGCTATTACGCAATCCGAACCAGGTTTGTTAGGGCATGATCCCGAACTGATTCTGGCTATCAGGGCTAAAAGTATTAAAGATGCCCGTAAGAACATGGAATTCATTGAAAAGAAGATTAAGCGACGTACTCCGGTTAAGATTAAGACTGCTAATTATAAGGATTTCGAGATTAATTATATCGAGATGAAAGGCTTTTTCCGCTTGTTTTTTGGGAAGCTATTTGATAAATTTGAGAAGCCATACTATACTTATGTTGACGATTATGTAGTTTTTAGTAATAAAGCTGCTTCTTTACTTTCTTTTGTAGAAGATTACGAGCAGAAGAATTTATTGAAAAATAATCCGGGTTTTGAAAATGCACTGTCATATTTAAAATCAAGTTCTACTATTTTCTTATATACAGATGTGCGCAAGTTTTATTCCCAGTTGAAACCGATGATGAATCCTGCCACATGGAATGAAATACAATCAAACAAAGACGTTTTGTATTCATTCCCTTACTGGACTATGCAGATTATAGGAGAGGATCACTCGGCTTCTTTGCAGTATGTGATGGATTATAGCCCATATCAACCGGAAGAGGTTGCCGTTGCTATTGCTACTGATGAAGATGATAAGGAAATGAACGAAGATGCTGAAACCGAGAAAGAGCAGATGAGCGAACTGAAACGTTTCTATGTCGAAAAGTTTGAAGGGAATGTGTTGCGGGAGTTCTATCCGGAAGGCGCATTGAAGAGTGAAGCGGAAGTAAAAGAAGGGAAACGTCACGGCCGTTACCGTGAATATTATGAAGATGGTACCTTGAAACTTCGTGGAAAGTATGCAAATAATAAACCGAAAGGTACATGGAAATATTATACCGAGGACGGGAAATTTGAGCGCAAAGAAAAGTTTTAGATTACGTCAACAAAAGTTGATTTAAAAAATAAGCTCAAAAAATAATCGGATTCTTTTTGTTTTCTCAAATAAAGCTGTAATTTTGCACGCCGTAAACGAGAGACAAACGCCGCTATAGCTCAGTTGGTAGAGCAACGCATTCGTAACGCGTAGGTCGCCAGTTCAAGTCTGGCTAGCGGCTCTCAAATTAGAACGCTGATTATTAACTAATAATCAGCGTTCTAATTTTTATAAAATATCCAATTTCCTATGAAAGGAAAATTCAGTGTATGTAATAGATGTGAAATATAAAAATGTAATCTATGTTGAGTCGTATTATTGTTTTAGTAGTTGCCGGAGTGGCAGTAGTCTATATCGTTCGCTTTATAGATAACTTTTTCTCCCAGCGTAGAAGATAATCAGCTTTCAAACATTCTGCTGCGTGCTAGCATACAAGCGCCAACAATGCCAGCTTTATCTTTCAATTTGGATGTTATAATGGCTGAATCCTTATTCACCAGATTGAGTGAGTATTTGCGTACGGCTGTTTTTATGGGCTGGGTGATATAATCGCCGGTCAGAGATAAAGTTCCCCCTATAATTACCAGTTCCGGGTTGAAGATGTTGATTAGTCCGGCAATCTGTTTTCCCAGTTTCTGCCCGATTTCTTCTACGATTTCAATGCAAAGCAAGTCTTCTTTATTCACGGCAGCAATTATCTCATCAAGAGTGATCGGATTTTCTTCTGTGGCGACTCGAGTCGATAGTATGGAGCTTTCCCCGTTCTGAATACGTTCCAATAAAATACGGTGCAGTGCTGAACCGGAGGCTTCTGTCTCCAGGCATCCTTTTTTGCCGCAATGGCAGATTATTTCATTATCATAAGCGCTCATGTGTCCAAACTCACCGGAGAAACCGGATTTTCCAGTATAGATCTTCCCGTCAATAATAATTCCGATCCCTACTCCCCAGCTTACATTTACAAAAATGATATCTTTTTCTCCTTTTACACAGCCTTGCATATATTCTCCATAGGTCATGGCACGCGTATCATTGTCAACAGTCACTTTATATCCTAATTTTTCGGATAATACATCTGCTAATGGTCTCTCCTCAAAATTAAACTGGCTGAAGCTATATCCTGATTCAGGATTTACACGACCCGATACATTTACATTAATATTTAAGATCTTCTCTTTATTAATAGTGAGTTTCTTTATAAAATTGAGAATATGTTTGCATAACTCATTCATCCCTTCAATTGAGTTCTCAAATTTATAAGGTATATTCATTTTCAGTTCCACCATATCGCCTTTAAAATTTATCAGGCCGATATTGACAGCGAATCTTTTAATGTCTACACCTAAAAAGTAACCGGATTCGGGATTAAGTCCATAAAGGTTTGGATGGCGTCCGCCGCTAGTTTCCAATTTTCCATAATCATTAATATATCCGTCATCACACATTTCGCCAATAAATTTGGTGACAGTTGGTACACTTAAATCCAGCTCTTTTGAAAGATCGGGAATTGTAGAACTGCCATTATATATATAATGTGTAATAATTCTCTTTTTGACGAGAGCGCTTTTAGAGCCCTTTTCTATTTCTTTCAAGAATTGTTGGTTCATAACTATGCTTATTTGGTAATTCACACAAAGATAATTAATTTTTTTATTAATTTACGGTTTTAGAACCTTGAAAATTAGAATATCTTGGATGTTATACTATATATATGTTATCTAATGAGTTTATATACAGGATAATATAAGGGTGATCGATTATGGGTATAATAAATGGAATATGATGATTGGTGAATTAATTACCCCTTCTATTAATTAATTATGCTATCAATAATGTTTTTATTAATAAAATATTTTATTATCTATTGTTTATTTAATAAATATAGCTATATTTGTGCCGTGATATTATTAATAAAAATCTGCATCCTTAAATGAATTTAGTATGAGAAACTATTTTTTAACTCTATATTTATTAATATCCTTATGCTTCACGGCGTGTTCTCATTTGGATGATTCTGTTGATGTGCTGATTGTTGGTGGAGGTGCTAGTGGGGTGACTGCTGGTATTCAATCTGCTCGAATGGGAACTAAGACATTAATAGTGGAAGAGACAAACTGGTTGGGTGGAATGTTAACTTCTGCGGGTGTAAGTGCTGTTGATGGAAATTATGATTTGCCGGCTGGTTTGTTTGGTGAGTTTCGCGGACATTTAGCAGATTATTATGGAGGACTTGATTCTTTAAAAACCGGTTGGGTGAGTGGAGTATTATTTGAACCTTCAGTTGGAAATAAAATTTTCCATGAGATGGTTGGCGTAGAGAAAAACTTAAAAGTATGGCATAATGCTACTCTGGTAAAATTGGAAAGAAAAGATGATTCTTGGATTGCTCAAATTCAGATGAAGGATAATACGATTAAAAAAGTATGCGCTAAGATTTTGATTGATGGTACGGAATTGGGTGATATAGCCAAAATGTGCGGTGTGAAATATGATATCGGCATGGAAAGCCGTCATGATACTAAAGAAGATATTGCCCCGGAAGAGAAAAATAATATAGTTCAGGATATTACATACGTTGCAACCTTGAAAGATTATGGTAAGGATGTGACGATTCCTTGCCCTGAAGGATACAATAAAGATGAATTTGCTTGTGCGTGCGCCAGTCCTGTTTGTGTCACACCTAAAGAACCGGATCGTGTATGGTCTAAGGAAATGATGATAACATATGGGAAGCTTCCTAATAATAAGTATATGATAAATTGGCCGATAGAAGGCAATGATTATTATGTTAACCTGATTGAGATGACTCGTGAGGAACGTGAAGAAGCTTTGAAATATGCCAAGCATTATACAATGTGTTTTGTTTATTTCCTGCAACATGAGTTAGGCTTTAATACATTGGGATTGGCTGATGATGAATATCCTACGGCCGACAAACTGCCATTTATTCCTTATCATAGGGAGTCAAGAAGAATCCATGGATTGGTTCGTTTTAATTTAAATCATGTTTGTGAGCCGTTCAACCAGTCTCAACCACTTTATCGCACTTGCATTGCTGTTGGAAATTATCCAGTAGATCATCATCATACCCGTTATCATGGATATGAAGAATTGCCTAATCTCTATTTTCATCCGGTACCTTCGTATGGATTGCCTTTAGGAACCCTGATTCCAAAAGATGTTGAAGGTTTGATTGTTGCTGAAAAATCAATATCCGTTTCCAATATAATTAATGGTACCACTCGCTTGCAACCTATGGTAATGCAGATTGGACAGGCAGCGGGAGCATTGGCAGCTCTTGCAGTGAAAGAAAATAAGAATATTAGTGAAGTGTCTGTTCGGGAAGTGCAAAATGTAATTTTGGATGCGAAAGGATATTTATTACCTTATTTAGATGTTGCAATGGATCATCCAATGTTTAAATCATTACAGCGTGTAGGTTCTACAGGAATTTTAAAAGGTATAGGTAAAAGTGTTGACTGGGCAAATCAAACGTGGTTTAGAGCAGATACTTTGTTATTGGCAAATGAGTTGGAAGGGCTAAGAGATGTGTATCCCTTTGTTGATAAGCAAAATTTTGAAGGTAATAATACCATATCAATTCAGAAAGCGGTAGAGATGATAGAAGGGATTGCTGAAAAAGAAAGTATTGAGTTGAAGAAGGGTAGGATTGAAGAAATCTGGAGTGAATTTGGCTTGAAAGATTTAGATATGAATCGAAATATTCTACGGGGTGAAATGGCTATTTTGATAGATCAGATATTAGATCCTTTCAATAATAAAAAAATAGATATTACAGGACAGTATATTCAATAGGTAATAAAAATATAAATGTTAACAGCTGTTTTAATTAAACTAATATGAAAACATTAGATCGAAGAAATTTTCTAAAAAAAGCCACATTGGCTGGTGCGTCGGCTTTGACTGTGCCAACATTGTTTGAATCTTGTACTTCAAAAGCTAATGCTAGTACAATAGTGGCAACCGATGGTCTGGAAAGTAAACTCATTGTTCCTAAAAACAATGGATTAAAAATTACCGGAACTTTCCTGGATGAGATATCGCATGATATTCCACATCAGAATTGGGGTGAGAAAGAATGGGACCTAGATTTTCAACACATGAAGAATATAGGAATTGATACGGTAATAATGATCCGTTCGGGCTATCGTAAATTTGTAACTTTCCCTTCTCCTTATTTGCTGAAAAAAGGTTGCTATATGCCTTCTGTTGATTTGGTGGATATGTTTTTGCGTTTAGCTGAAAAGTATGGAATGAAATTCTATTTTGGATTGTATGATTCGGGTAAATACTGGGACACAGGAGATATGACCTGGGAAGTAGAAGATAATAAATATGTGATTGATGAGGTTTGGAAAAACTATGGTTTCAAGTATAAAAGTTTTGGTGGATGGTACATCAGTGGTGAAATTAGTCGGGCAACGAAAGGTGCAATTGGTGCTTTTTATGCATTAGGTAAACAATGTAAAGATGTATCCAATGGATTGCCTACTTTTATATCTCCTTGGATCGATGGCAAAAAAGCAATAATGGGAACGACAAAGATGACTAAGGAAGATGCCGTTTCTGTACAACAACACGAAAAAGAGTGGGATGAAATTTTTGATGGAATTCATGAGGTGGTAGACGCATGCGCTTTTCAAGATGGTCATATTGATTATGATGAACTGGATGCCTTCTTTTTTGTCAATAAAAAGTTAGCAGATAAGTATGGTATGCAATGTTGGACAAATGCCGAATCTTTTGACCGTGATATGCCTATTCGTTTTCTACCCATTAAGTTCGATAAACTTCGGATGAAATTGGAGGCTGCAAAACGTGCTGGATATGATAAGGCTATCACCTTTGAATTTTCTCATTTTATGAGTCCGCAGTCAGCTTATTTACAAGCGGGTCATTTATATGACAGATATAAAGAATATTTTGAAATAAAATAAATATGATGAAGTCTACAATCAATTTTGGTTATCTTATATTTCTTTCCGTTGTGGCAGCAGTGGGAGGTTTTTTGTTCGGATATGATACCGCAGTTATATCGGGGACAATTGCCCAGGTGACTCAACTATTTCAATTAGATACGTTGCAACAGGGATGGTATGTAGGATGTGCTTTAGTAGGCTCTATTGTGGGTGTTCTTTTTGCAGGAATCTTAAGTGATAAGTTAGGAAGAAAACTTACGATGGTTATTTCAGCCGTATTGTTTTCTACATCAGCCTTAGGATGTGCTCTATGCGCCGATTTTACTCAATTAGTGATCTATCGGATTATAGGTGGAGTAGGGATAGGGGTTGTTTCCATCGTTTCTCCTCTTTATATATCTGAAGTATCTGTAGCACAGTATAGAGGGCGTTTGGTATCGCTATATCAATTAGCTGTAACGGTAGGTTTCTTAGGTGCCTATTTGGTTAATTATCAATTATTAGCATGGGCAGAGAGTGGAACTCAATTAAGTGTGGACTGGTTGAATAAGGTATTTATTACTGAAGTCTGGAGAGGAATGTTAGGGATGGAAACATTGCCCGCAATCTTATTTTTCATTATCATATTCTTTATTCCGGAAAGCCCTCGTTGGTTAATCGTACGTGGTAAAGATTTAAAAGCTGTAAATATACTAGAAAGGATATACAATTCAATTACAGAAGCGAAAAGTCAATTAAAAGAAACGAAATCTGTACTGACCTCTGAAACGAGATCGGAATGGTCGTTATTAATGAAGCCTGGAATCTTCAAAGCTGTTATTATCGGTGTTTGTATTGCCATTTTAGGACAATTTATGGGAGTGAATGCAGTGCTTTATTACGGCCCTTCTATTTTTGAAAATGCAGGACTTTCAGGTGGAGATTCTCTTTTTTACCAAGTTCTGGTAGGACTAGTCAACACCTTGACCACCGTTCTGGCTCTTGTCATCATTGATAAGGTAGGCCGCAAGAAGCTGGTTTATTACGGAGTTTCGGGAATGGTTGTTTCTCTGATTCTCATCGGTCTGTACTTCCTCTTCGGAGATTCCCTGGGAGTATCCAGCCTCTTCCTGCTTATTTTCTTCCTGTTCTATGTATTCTGTTGTGCCGTGTCTATCTGCGCTGTGGTGTTCGTGCTCCTCTCGGAGATGTATCCCACCAAGGTTCGCGGACTGGCCATGTCGATAGCAGGATTCGCTCTCTGGATCGGAACGTACCTGATCGGACAGTTGACCCCCTGGATGCTCCAGAACCTTACCCCCGCCGGAACATTCTTCCTGTTCGCCCTCATGTGCGTGCCATATATGCTGATTGTCTGGAAACTCGTGCCGGAGACTACCGGGAAGTCACTGGAGGAGATTGAAAGATATTGGAACCGTTCGGAATAGTAAAACAAAAAGACCTTAATAACTTAATAATAAAAGATGTATGGATTTTAAGAAATTGGCAAATCAATACAAGGATGAACTCTTGAATAATGTTCTTCCTTTCTGGCTTGAAAACTCACAAGATCATGAATATGGAGGCTACTTCACCTGTTTGGATCGTGAAGGAAGAGTTTTCGATACAGATAAGTTTATCTGGCTGCAAGGCCGCGAAGTGTGGATGTTCTCTATGCTTTACAATAAAGTGGAAAAACGTAAGGAATGGCTGGATTGTGCCGTTCAAGGTGGTGAGTTTTTGAAAAAATATGGACATGATGGAGACTATAACTGGTATTTTTCCCTTGACCGTTTGGGTAGACCATTGGTAGAACCATACAATATCTTTTCATATACATTCGCTGCCATGGCTTTCGGGCAATTAAGCCTTGCAACCGATAATCAGGAATATGCTGACATTGCTAAGAAAACCTTCGATATTATCCTTTCCAAAGTAGATAATCCGAAAGGTAAATGGAATAAACTTCATCCGGGCACTCGTAATCTAAAAAATTTTGCCCTGCCGATGATACTATGCAATCTTGCTATGGAAATTGAGCATATTTTAGGCAAGGACTATTTGGAACAAGCGATGGATACTTGTATTCATGAAGTTATGTCTGTCTTCTATCGTCCCGAACTTGGTGGTATCATTGTTGAGAATGTAGATGTGAATGGTAATCTGATAGATTGCTTTGAAGGACGGCAGATTACCCCTGGCCATGCGATTGAAGCCATGTGGTTTATAATGGATTTAGGGAAACGCCTAAACCGTCCGGAATTAATCGAAAAGGCTAAGAACATCACTCTTACAATGCTTGAATATGGTTGGGATAAAGAATATGGAGGTATCTATTATTTTATGGATCGTAACGGTTGTCCTCCCCAACAACTGGAATGGGACCAGAAACTATGGTGGGTGCATATTGAAACACTCATATCTCTTCTGAAGAGTTATCAATTGACCGGAGATAACCAATGTCTGGAATGGTTTGAAAAAGTACACGATTATACATGGAGTCATTTTAAAGATAAAGAATATCCCGAATGGTATGGCTACTTAAACCGGAGAGGTGAAGTACTGTTACCATTGAAAGGAGGAAAATGGAAAGGATGTTTCCATGTACCAAGAGGGTTATACCAATGCTGGAAAGTATTGGAACAGCTATAAACAATAACGGATATGTTAACCAATCTATATTAATAATCTAAAAATTAATTCTATGACAGAGTTTAACTCAAAAATCAAAAAAAACTCTCGTATATTGAAAATATTTATGTTTTCATTATGCGCACTATTTGCATGTGCTATCAGTAGTCATGCACAGAGTTTTGTGAAAGGAACTGTTACTGATGGTATAGGGGAACCTCTACCAGGAGTAAGTGTTGTTGTAAAAGGAACTACTAATGGCACAATTACAGATGTAAATGGAAAATACAGCATTCAGGCCACAGCAAAAGACATCTTATCATTCTCTTATGTTGGAATGGCAGATCAGGAAATAAAAGTAGCAGGTCAGAATACCATTAATGTGGTTCTGAAAGATGATGTGGCGGCTTTGGATGAAGTTATTGTTGTCGGATATGGTACTGCCAAAAAACAATCTTTGACCGGAGCCGTATCTGCGGTAAAAGGTGATGAACTGTTGAAAGCACCGGCAACCAATGTATCGAGTCTTTTAGGTGGACGCTTGCCGGGTATTTCATCCGTCCAAGTATCCGGTGAACCGGGAGATGACCAGGCTACATTACGGGTTCGTGGCTCTATTTATAATGTTACCTATATAGTGGACGGAATGCCTCGTTCTATTAATGATATTGATCCTAATGACATTGAAAGCGTATCTGTCTTAAAAGATGGAGCTTCTGCAGCAGTTTATGGATTAAAAGGAGCGGGTGGTGTTATTATTATAACTACTAAAAAAGGTCAGGAAGGAAAATCTAGAATCACTTATAACGGTTCAATAGGAGCATCTATGAATGCAAACTTCCCACAGTTTATGAATGGACCTCAATTTGCTTATTATTATAACATGGCTGACATGATGGATAAAATGGCAAATGGAAGTATTTCGGAGATTAGTCAATATACTCCTGTTTTTACAAAGGCAAATGTAGAAGCGATGTTGAATGGTGATCCTACTGACGGATGGGATAATGTTAACTATATTGATAAAGTATTCGGAACCGGTATCAACCAGAAACACAATGTAACAGTACAAGGAGGTAGTGATAAGATGCGTTACTTTGCTTCTGTGGGTTATTTAGGTCAAAAAGGTAACATTGATAATTTCTCTTACAAGAGATATAATTTGAGAACTAATCTCGAGACTCAATTGGCTAAGAACTTCCAGTTAAGTTTAGGTATTGCAGGAAATGTTGGCAAGCGTGAGACTCCGGGATATGCTTCGGGTGGTACGGATTCTAATTCCGAACTAGGTGAACAAGGCTGGTTGTCAGTAGCTCATCAGACTATAATGATGCACCCATATTTGCCGGAAACATACGACGGGCTTTATAGTGCTACTACACAGAATAACACAAGTCTGCCCAACAGTCCGTTGGCTGCTATTTATGAATCCGGATATAAGCATACTAACAGCTTTGATTTACAGACCAACATCTCTTTACAATATAATGTACCTTGGGTTAAAGGCTTGAGCGTGAAAGTAACCGGAGCTTATGACTATACAACTTCTCATAATAAGAATCTGAATACGCCTTATTCTACATATATACATAGAATGCCGACTTCAACAACAGATTGGACTTGGTCTAAAGCAGATGATCCCCGTGGTACAGCCAATGGAATAAATTTAGGTGAAGGACAATACAGCTCTCATCAAATGGTAGGTCAAGGGAGTATAAACTATGCAAACTCCTTCGGAAAGCATAATGTGGAAGCAATGGTATTAGCGGAAATCCGGGACTATAAAGAAAATAGCTTCTCCGGATATAATAAGAATATGAGTTTCTCCGAACTTCCTGAATTAAGTTTTGGCCAGCCGGCTGACTCCCCAATCTCGGGCTACAGTGATGCAAATCGTAGCATAGGTTATGTTTTCCGTCTGAAATATGACTATGACAATAAGTATCTGGCAGAATTTACAGGTCGATATGACGGCTCTTATAAATTCGCGGGTAACGTCAGTGGAAAACGTTGGGCGTTCTTTCCATCAGCATCTGTAGCATGGAGAATATCCAAAGAAAATTTTATGTCTGATTTGACATTCTTGGATGACATGAAGATTCGCGCATCCATTGGTTTGTTAGGAAACGATGCAGTGAGCCCATACGCATTCCTTAGTACTTATGATTTGATGGATAGCAACAAAAATGCATACCAGACAATTTTGAATGGAAAAGTAATGCAAGCATTACGTGCTTCTGTTATAGCCAATCCTACTCTGACTTGGGAGAACACTTTAACCTACAATGCGGGTTTTGATTTTACCATGTGGAATGGTCTGTTAGGTGTAGAATTCGATGCATTTTATAATTACACCTACGATATCCTGACATCCATGGGAGGTGATTATCCACCATCCATGGGAGGATATTATTATACCTATGCCAATTACAATAAGGTAGATAGCAAAGGAGTTGAAGTAACGGTGAGTCATCGTAATAAATTAAATTTAGCAGGTAAGCCATTCTCCTATGGTGCGAGCTTCAATCTGACATTTGCAAGAAACCGCTACCTCCGCTATCCGGATAGTCCTAATACAGTAGAATGGAGAAAACGTACAGGACGTAGTGTAGATGCCTCTGTTGTGTGGATTGCAGATGGTCTATTCCGTTCGGAAGAAGAAATAGACAATTCAGCCTGGTATGGCACCCGTCCTAATGTAGGTGATATCAAGTATAAAGATTTGAATGGTGATGGTAAAATAGACGAAGATGATAGAACACGTGTTGGACGTGGTAATCGTCCGGAACTAACTTATGGTTTGAACTTAAATTGTGCCTGGAATGGATTCGATTTAAGTGCACAATTTACCGGAGGTGCATTGTTCGACGTATCATTGACAGGTACTTATTATAATGGCTATGACGACAACACTGTTTGGACACAAGCATTTAAAGAAGGTGCCAACTCACCATTATACTTGGTTCAGAATGCATATACAGTAGAAAACCCGAATGGAACATTCCCCCGACTTACGCTGGGCAATCAGGGGCATGGAGGAGATAATGGACTAGCTTCCACTTTCTGGCTGCGTAATGGTAGATACCTTCGTCTCAAATCTGCACAATTAGGTTATACATTCCCCAAGAAATGGATGAGCCCCGTAGGTATTCAGAATCTAAGAATTTATGTAGAAGGTTCCAATTTATTCACGATTTGCGGTCTTCCTGATGGAATCGATCCTGAATCTCCGGGAGTAAATAACGGATACTATCCTCAACAACGCACTATTATGGGCGGTATAACTTTGACTTTCTAAACCTTTAAAAGTTCTATTATGAAAACAAAAGTATTAAGTATCATATTGTTGGGAGCCTCTTTAGGGCTTGGCTCATGTAGCGATTATCTGGACATGACTCCAACAGACAGAGCATCAGATAAACTTGTATGGAGTAAACTTGACTATGCAGAGCAAGCAGTCAACGATTTCTATCGCTATATAGATTATTTAGGAGTCTATCGGGACGGACAATGTTTGGCAGGAATGACAGAAGCTTTGACGGATCAGCTTAAATATGGTTCTTACAACTATATGGCCAAATGTCAAATACCCAGTGAAATTGCTTATGGAGGTTCTGTCCTTACGGTGAACTATGTTAGTACTTATTTAGGTAACTGGGGTACTATGTACGAGTACGTGCGCCGCGTCAATGAAGGTATCAACAAATTAAAGAAGTATGCTTCATTCAATCAGACTGATGAAGAACGCCTGGAAGCTGAAATGCGTTTTTTCAGAGGATATCTCTATACAGATTTATTAAAACGTTATAAAGAAGTTATCATATACGATGAGAACTTGGATAATATCCAAAAGGATATGCCGGTTAGTTCGGAAGCCGATGGATGGAACTTTGTATATAATGATTTGAAGTATGCTGGCGAACATTTGCCTGTCGATAAAACTCCTAACGGACGTCTAACCAGCGGAGCTGCTTATGCAATGTTGTCAAGAGCTATGTTGTATGCTGAAAGATGGGATGATGCTCGCATCGCAGCTGAAAAGGTGATGGCAATGGGCTATGAACTGGAAGCAAAAGAAGACTATTCAAATGCCTTTAAAGCGGGAAGCAAAGAAGCCATTTTACAATATTGTTATGATAAAAGTTCTACTGTGACTCATGACTTTGATGGATATATGACTCCTGGAGGTGATAAAGTATTGGATGGTAACTCCATGACTGGAGGATTTGGTACCCCAACACAAGAAATGGTTGAATCGTATGAATATGCAGATGGCAGTGGTTTCCCTGATTGGAGTGCATGGCATACTGCTGAAGGTACTACAGCTACTCCTCCTTACGATAAGCTGGAACCGCGCTTTAAAGCTACCATTCTTTATAATGGAGCAACATGGAAAGGTAGAACTATAGAATCTTTCGTAAATGGTACTGATGGCTGGGCTGCATGGAAAACGGATGCGAAGCCGGAAGGGCGTTCTACCACCGGATACTATTTGCGCAAACTGGTAGACGAGGATCACAACTTTACTTCCATACAAGCCAGTACGCAGCCATGGACGGAAATTCGTTATGCAGAAGTCTTATTGAATCATGCAGAAGCCTGCTATCATTTGAATGGCTATACGGATAAGGCAAATAAAGATATTAAAGATATTCGTAACAGAGTCGGCTTATCTTACACAGACAAAAGCGGTAATGATTTAATAAAAGCCATCCGTCAGGAACGTAAAGTGGAACTTGCATACGAAGGACATTACTATTGGGATATGCGGCGTTGGAAATTATCTGCAACAGCATTTACCGGTATTCGTCTTCATGGAATGAAAATAGAGCAAAATGCAAATGGATCTTTCACTTACATTTATACACAATGTGACGATAAAGATCGTAATTTCCCGACTAAGATGTATCGTTTCCCAATGCCACAGGCAGAGTTGGATAATAACGGTGCAGTAACTCAATATGCAGAATGGCAATAAATCTAAAATGAAAACATTATGAAAAAGAATATACTATATCTATTATTAGGGGTTTTGGCTCTCACGAGTTCTTGCCAAGATCCGGAATATGTGCTTCCTACTGCGGACAGGCAGGGAATCACGAGCTTGACTGCGCTCTTTACTTCTGGACCATACGTAGATAAAGAAGCAGTAGTGTATACCATTACAGATGCTTCTGTAGATAAGTATGTAATCCCTATGCCATGGTATTATCCTGAAAATAGCGATAATGAAACTTCAGAATATATGAAGACGATGAGGGTTCAGGCAAAGTTGGCGCCCAACTGTACCATTGAGCCGGTTCTTTCAATTCTGGACTTGACTAAAGAAAACTATTTCACTTACACAGACGCTCAAGGATATAAGAAACAAATCTGTATCACAGGTGAAAGAGTTAAGTCTACTAAATGTCAGTTACTAAGTTTCTCAATACCATCAGAGGATATTACCGGTATTATCGATGAAGACCATAAAACTGTATCTTTAATCTCTGCAGAAGACTTATCTTCTTGCTTGGCAGATTATTCATTGTCAGCCCATGCAACCATGTCACCGGATCCTAAAACGGAGCCGCTTAATTTTAACTCGCCTGTGGAACTTACGGTGATAGCTCACGATGGAGTGACAAAACAAACGTATACCATTCAAAAAGCAGTACCGGATAAGATCCCTTACGGATACAGAAAAGGTAGTGAAACAGAATTATTCAAATTGGATATGGGAGTTATCGGATTACCTTGGACCGATGCTAATTCACCCTCTTTGGCCGTTAGCGGAAATAATTTGGTAGTTTGCCTAGGAGATGGTGCCACCACTCCTACATATTACAATGCATCTACCGGAAATAAGATTGGTAATGTAACTTTGGGAAGTGTGAGTGTTGCTTCTTTGGGATGTATGACGAGTGATAGTAAGGGAAATATATTATTAGCTACCAAGGCTACTAACGGTAAATCCTTCTCTATCTATAAAACTTCGTCTGTGACAACAGCTCCGACTTTATTGACAACTTATACCAATAGTACAGGTCTGGATATGGGTACGAAAGTGTCTGTTCAAGGAGATATCAATACTAATGCCTCTATTATTGCCACTTGCGACGGAGCATCGGGCTCTGGTTCCAACAAGTTTGTCCGTTGGATTATAACAGATGGCGTACTGGGAAGTCCTCAAGTTGTTTCAGTAAACGGTGTAGATAGTTGGGGAGCACCTGTATCAAACACTAAAGTTGTGACTAAGGGAACTACCGCTCAAAGTGATTATTTCTTGTCATATTATGACGCTAACATACTTTATTGGGTGAATGGAGCAAGTAACAATGCAGCCAAATCTTTGGCAGATTCCGACAATGGTAATTCTTGGGCAATGAACAACAACTGTCTGGATGCAAGAAGCTTTAATAATGCACAATATCTTGTATTGGTATGTACAGCTCATTTCCCACAATGGGGTGGAACTCCATACCTATATATGTATGATGTAACATCAGACGGATCATTCACCGGTACAGTATCTACTTCGGATGCTTTGTCATTCAATCCGACACTTTCTTCGTTCAACTCTGCTGATGGTGTAGCTGCAACAGGCGATGTATTGCTTGCCCCAACAACAGATGGATATAAACTCCGTGTTTACTACGTGGATAACAACTGTAAGGTTATCGGAGGATATGAATTTGATTGTATCGACAAATAATTAAAGTAGTATCTACTTAATAAAACAAATATGATATGAGAAAATTTCTAGAAATACTAATACTGACTTTCTTGGGAGCAGTTACAATAACCTCCTGTAGTGATAATTCTGATGGAATTCCCAGATGGCCGTGGAACGATAATTCGACAGAAAAGCCGGACGAGCCGGATGTTACAGAAGCTAAGCCACGATATATTTGGATTGATGCGGCTGCTAATTTTCCTGACTATGCCAATAGTAAGGAAAACATAGCCAAAGATATGGAAAAGATAAAAGCGGCAGGATTCACTGATATTATTGTCGATGTACGTCCCACTACAGGAGATGTATTATTCAATACAAATGTTGTAGATCAGGTGAAACGTATGGATGTATGGGGTAATTCCGGATATAGTTATTATGAAAGGACGGAAACTTGGGATTACTTACAAGCATTTATTGATGAGGCTCGTAAACAGGAATTAAAAGTGAATGCATCCATCAATACATTTGTAGGCGGTTATTTATGTCCGTATAATCTGGGGCATGATGGAGTATTATTCCGTGATGATTCTAAAAAAGGATGGGCTAGTGTAGCTAATTTGGCTGATGGGCTAACCAATACAATGGATTTGTTGGACGATGAGACTGATTATGGGACAAAATTCTTCAACCCGGCTAATGATGATGTACAAAACTTCGTTTTACAATTATTGGCCGACTTGGCTAAATATGATCTGGATGGCATTATACTAGACCGTTGTCGTTATGATGACTATGGTTTAGAAAGTGATTTTTCAGACATTTCCAAACAGAAGTTCGAAGAATACATCGGTGAAACTGTAGCAAACTTCCCGGCAGATATTATGGCACCCGGTACGGATGAACTTCCTTCGGAACAGCCTGCCTATTTTAAGAAGTGGCTGGAATTCAGAGTGAAAGTTATTCATGATTTCGTTGTAAAGGCGCGCGACAAGGTTAAATCTGTCAATAACAATATCAAATTTGGAGTTTATGTCGGTGCTTGGTATTCTACATACTATACGTCAGGTGTAAACTGGGCCAGCCCTAAATACAACACCTCTACTTACTATCCGAAATGGGCTACTGCCGATTATAAAAATTATGGATATGCAGATCATTTAGACTATATCTTCTTGGGTGCCTATGCTTCCGTGAACAATATATATGGAAGCGGGGAATGGACCATGGAAGGCTTTTGCAAGAATGGACGCGAATTGCTACAAGGTGATGTACCTTTTGCCGGTGGACCGGATATAGGTAACAGTACCGGATGGACCGACGGAGGACAATCTGCCAAAATTCCGGATGCCATTGATGCTTGTATCAATAATAGCGACGGTTTCTTTGCCTTCGACCTTTGCCACATTAAGATGTATGACTATTGGAATGCTTTTAAAACGGGCTTTGATAAATATCTGGAATCTATCGAAGAATAAGGTTTGAACTAACCAACTAATTATGAAAATATATTTATTACAATTTTTTTTATTAGTAGGTCTGGGCTTGAATTTACAAGCCCAGATTCCTTCTAATCATATTCGCGGGAAAGTGACTTGCGATGGAATAGGAATTCCAGGAATAGTAGTTACCGACGGAATAGACTGTACGCTTACTGACCAACAAGGCCAATATACTCTCCTCCCCAATAGAGATGTTCGTTTTATTTATTTATCCACTCCTTCTGGATATTTGCCGAAAGCAGAACAAACAATACCTTTATTCTATCAAAAGCTGAATCCGGCCAAACAAGGTGTTTACGATTTCGAATTGATAAGAAATCCGCAAAATGAAATGAATCATCTTTTTTTGGTGCAGGCAGATGCCCAAGTGACTTCCGAGGATGATGTAAAAGCCTATGCAAAATATTTGCAGGATATGAAAGAATATATTCGTCCTTATATAGGTAAAAAAGAGGTATTCGGTATAGATTGTGGGGATATTGTAGGAGATACACCCTCTTTATATCCTTCATATATAAACACGGTATCATCATTAAATTTTCCCATTTATCGGGCAATCGGTAATCATGACATGACGTATGGAGGACGTACTTTTGAATACTCCTATCGTACTTTCGAAAGTTATTTCGGTCCCATCTATTATTCGTTTAATAAAGGAAATGCACATTACATCGTACTCGATAATTGCTTTTATGTCAACCGTGATTATCAATATATAGGTTACATTGATGAACGTACTTTCCAATGGCTGGAGCAAGACCTCTCATACGTGCCTAAAGACAAACTTGTCTTTGTGGTAATGCATATTCCTTCCAGTCTTCAGAAGAAGTTAAGATATAATACCCTAGATCAGGATGAAACTGTAAATACAGCTGCACTGTACAAACTATTGGAAGGTTATAATGCCCATATCATTTCCGGACATACACATTTCAATTTGAACGTATGCTTTAATGATTCATTAATGGAACATAACACAGCTGCCGTATGCGGTACTTGGTGGCGTGCAGATATTAATGTGGACGGCACTCCGAGGGGATACGGGGTATATGAAGTAGATGGGAATCAAGTGAAATGGATATATAAAAGCGCAAGCTATCCGGCAGAACATCAGCTACATGTATATCCTGTCGGATCATCCGACGAGCATCCTTCTGATATCATTGCTAATGTATGGAACTGGGATGAACGATGGAAAGTGGAATGGTATGAAAACGGAAAGCGAATGGGAGAAATGCAACGTTATAAAGGGTACGATCCTACAGCCAAAGCAATCTGTTCTGACAAAGAAAAGGTGAAGTATGAATGGATTTCCCCTGTTCTTACCGAACATCTTTTTCATGCTACTCCCCACAATAAGAATGCTAAAATGGAAGTGAAAGTAACAGACCGCTTCGGTAATGTATACACTAAAGCTATAGAAAATAAATAAAGATAATATGTTGAGAACCAGATATTTTATATTATTGATATGTTTGTCGTTTCTTTTGAAGGCAGAAGCTAAAGTAACCCTAACTTCCATTTGGGGGAGTAATATGGTGTTGCAGCAACAATCAGAGGTTACTTTCTCCGGAACGGCAACTTCGGGAAAACGCGTGCAAGCTATCGCTTCATGGGATAATAAAAAAGTCCAAACGAATGTTGATACAAAAGGTGAATGGAAACTTACGCTTCAAACACCGAGAGCCGGAGGGCCATACAGTATAACGTTTTCGGACGGAGAGGAACTCAAGTTACAAAATATTTTAATAGGAGAAGTTTGGTTCTGTTCCGGACAGTCGAATATGGAGATGCCTGTAAAAGGATTCCGTGGACAGCCAGTGTTTGGCTCCCAGCCGTACATTGTATCTGCCAATCCTCAACGTCCATTGCGCCTCTATACAGTAAAAAATGCCTGGAGTACCACTCCACAGGAAACTGGGGTGGAAGGAGAATGGGAAGAAGCCTCTCCGGAAGAAGTTGCTAATTTCAGTGCGACAGCTTATTTCTTTGGTAATCAGCTACAACAATCTCTGGATATTCCCGTCGGACTGATACATTGTTCCTGGAGTATGTCAAAAATAGAGGCCTGGATGGATAAAGAGACTTTGTCGGACTTCCCGGAAATAGCATTACCCTGCGTGGAACAGAAAGAGTTTGAATGGACGGCAGGGACTCCCACATTATTATGGAATGCAATGGTAAATCCATGGAAAGGATTTCCTGTTAAAGGAGTTATCTGGTATCAAGGCGAAGCAAACACACCCGATCCTGGATTATATAAAAGATTATTTCCTGCGATGGTTTCTCAATGGAGAACATTCTTCAATAATCCCCAAATGCCATTTTATTACGTACAGATTGCGCCGTGGAAATCGGAAGGCAATGATAAACAGGATTGGGCTTGGTTCCGTCAATGTCAGTTGGAATTGATGTCAGAAGTTCCTAATGTCGGGATGGTGACAACAGGAGATGCCGGAAGTGAAAACTTTATTCATTCACCTTATAAAATAAAGATCGGTGAGCGATTGGCTTATTGGGCATTGGCAAAGACCTATCATCGTAAAGGTATTCAATATTCCGGTCCTATATATAAATCCCACCGGATAAAAGAGAACATAGTAGAGATAGATTTTGAACATGGTGAAGATGGATTGACTCCTGAAAATCAAAATATAAAAGGATTTGAAATAGTCGGGACAGATGGTATATTACGATCGGCTAAAGCAGAAATTATCAATGGCTCATCCACTGTAAAAGTATGGAATGATTCTGTAAATGATCCGGTAGAGGTGCGCTATTGTTTCCGGAATTATATGTTGGGAGAACTATGTAACAATGCGGAAATTCCTGCTTCTCCTTTTCGGATTGTAATCAAGAAGAAACCCGCTTTAATGTGGTTTGATGCCGAAGCTAATTTCGAACGTTTCAGTCATAAAGACTCGATAGACTACTATCTGGAGAAAATCAAATCATTAGGTTTTACCCACGCAATAGTGGACATCCGCCCCATTACCGGAGAAGTGCTTTATCAAAGCCAGTTTGCCCCACAGATGAAAGAATGGAAAGGTGCAAAAGCTGGGAATTTTGATTACTTGCAACATTTCATTAAAAAAGGGCATGAATTGGGACTTGAGATTCATGCTTCCCTAAATGTGTTCTGCGCCGGACACAATTATTTCGATCGCGGAATGGTATATAGTGGACATCCGGACTGGGCATCAATGGTGTATACTCCCGAGAAAGGCATTATTCCAATCACGGAAGAAAAACAGAAATACGGTGCTATGATTAACCCCTTGAATGAGGAATATCGGACGCATATTCTGAATGTACTGAAAGAAGTGGTGACCAATTATCCTGATTTGGATGGACTGATGCTCGATCGCGTACGTTATGATGGTATAACAGCCGACTTTTCATCACTTTCGCGTGAGAAATTTGAAGAATATATAGATAAGAAAGTGACCAAGTTCCCCGAAGATATTTTTGTTTGGAAGAAGAATGCTGGCGGGAAGTATATCATGCAACCGGGAAAGTTTTTCCAGAAATGGATTGAATGGAGGACGAAAAACATTACTGATTTTATGGCATTGGCACGTAAAGAAGTTAAAGCTACCAATCCAAAAGTTTCCTTTGGCACATATACTGGAGCTTGGTATCCGTCTTACTACGAAGTAGGAGTTAATTTCGCCAGTAAAAAGTATGATCCGTCTCAAGATTTCAGCTGGGCTACTCCCGAATATAAAAATTATGGATATGCAGAGCTGATTGATTTGTATGCAACTGGAAATTACTATACAGACATAACAATAGAAGAGTATAAGAAAACGAACCGCAGTATCTGGAACGAAACAGACTCACAAGCTCAAGCCGGTACATGGTACTGTGTGGAAGGTTCTTGTCAACACTTACGTCAAATTCTGAAAGATAACAAGTTTATGGGTGGTATCCTGGTAGATCAATTCTACGATAACCCGGGAAAATTATCTGAAACAATAGAAATGAACCTCCGTCGATCGGATGGGCTCATGGTATTTGATATTGTACACATCATCCAAAAGAATCTTTGGAAGGAAGTAGAAAAAGGAATGCGTGAAGGGGGAGCTTTATGAACAACAGAGCTTTAGCTTTAGATGCTTTAAGAGGATATGCAATTATTACGATGGTACTTTCGGCTACCATCGTAACGCATGTTCTTCCCGGTTGGATGAGTCATGCGCAAACGCCTCCGCCAGATCATGTGTTTAATCCGTTGTTACCCGGCATTACTTGGGTAGATCTTGTGTTTCCTTTTTTCTTGTTCGCTATGGGAGCCGCGTTTCCTTTTTCCATAAGGAAACGTGCTGAAAAAGGTGATTCAAAATTGAAGCTTGTTTATGAAGCTGTCAAACGGGGGATTCAGTTGACTTTCTTTGCTATTTTTATCCAGCACTTTTATCCGTACATGTTAAGCTCTCCACAAGATATGAGGGCATGGTTGCTGGCTATACTCTGTTTTATTGTTCTATTTCCCATGTTTATGCGTATTCCTTTGAAGATGCCGGATTGGGCACATACTTCAATAAAAGTTGGAGCTTACATTATTGCTGCCATCATGTTAGCAACCACCTCTTATGCAGATGGTAAGACATTCAGCCTATTCTCCAGTAATATCATCATTTTGTTGTTGGCTAATATGGCTATTTTCGGCTCTATTCTTTACATTTTCACAATGCATAATCGTTGGATACGTTTAGGAATTCTGATATTGCTACTGACAATGATATTAGGGAGTACAGTGGATGGTTCGTGGACACAGAGTGTATTTAATTATACTCCTCTGCCATGGATGTATCGGTTTGATTACTTGAAATACTTATTTATCGTTATTCCCGGCAGTATAGCTGGCGAATATTTAGCGGAGTGGATGAAAACATATCAAAAAGAGACGGATGATTATGCTACATCTCCTTATCGTAAAATGAGTATCATGTTGATGATATTATCCGTCGTTCTTATCATTAGTAATCTTTACGGTCTCTACACTCGTAATTTGGTTATTAATCTGGTGGTTACAGTTTTATTGCTACTAGCAGGCAAATGTATATTTCCACACAGGGTGGATGGAATAGCCCTATTATGGAAAAAGTTGTTTAATGCAGGCGCATACTTACTTCTTTTGGGTTTGTGTTTTGAACCTTTTCAGGATGGCATTAAAAAAGATCCGACAACTTTTAGTTATTTCTTTGTTACTTCCGGGCTGGCTTTCCTGGCTCTTATATTCCTAAGTATTATTTGTGACTATTTCCGGTGTGTCAAAAGTACTCGTTTTTTAGTCATGTCCGGTCAGAATCCAATGATAGCTTATGTGGTCGGCGATTTATTGATTATGCCATTAGCTAACATATTAGGAGTTGCTTCATTGTTATCTTATTTTCAACAAAGTGCTTGGTTAGGTTTTCTCCAAGGAGTAATTCTTACTTCTTTGGCAGTTTTAGTGACTATGTTCTTCACAAAAATCAAATGGTTTTGGAGAACGTAAATATCAATGTGATTATTTTATACTAAAAAGATTTGCTTTCTGTCGCTTTTTTATAGATTCTACTATTTCCTATCCTTTGTAAATGAAAAGAAGTAGAGAAATAAACAAATAAAATACGGTATTTATATGCATAATTACGAATAAAAGAACGGTCATTTGCATATAAATTACCGTATTATTTGCGAAAAACATACGGTTGATTCTAATGAAACGTACGGTTGGTTTTAAAGAAACACAAGGTTGGTTTATAAGAAACGCCACGTACATTTAAAAGGAAGCATATTTTACTCGTGAAAATAGGATTTCGTGATTTATTAGAAGTGTTTTTAGGGCTCTGTTTAATCAAACAAAAAGCATGTATGGATTGATAAATGCATTCATTATGCAGCGCATAATATTCAATAATAATGATTATGCTCTATAATAAAAGGATTTCTTTGATTCCTGAATTATGCAGATCACTAATCCGTACGATTCTTTTCCACTCCTGGCATTGAGACTGAATAAATTCGATTATAGTGCAATTCAAATATCAAAATGACATTTTATCATTTTGATATTTGAAGATTTGTTTCTATTGATATAGCGTACGAAAAAGCCACCTATTAAGATTATTAAAATAGTGACGCTATGTCAACAGGATAGCGTTGCTATAAGCTTCATATAGCGACGCTATACCAAGCCGATAGCGACACTATTTTATTTGATTGCTTTTTTTATGATTGGACAGACAAGATCAGCATATCTCATCATGCCTAAATCAGTGAAATGAATACCATCAATTGTGGCTTCTCCATCTTCTCCCAGCATATTCTTTGAAGAGATTAAAATGATATTTTTCTCATTTTTCTTTTTTAGTCGGTTGAATATCTCCTTTAGCGTATCATTCTTTCTTTGTACCTCCTTAGCAATTCTTTCATCATAAAATGTATGGGTGAATATAGGATCTTCTATGAAAATAATAGGCGTATCCGGATGCTTACTACGAATGATGTGATAGAATGTCTCCATACGTTCTTTCATCTGTTCTACAGAAGCATTAGGCACAAAGTCCAAAACAAAAACACTGGCATCTACCTCGGCTATTACTTTGGCAACTTCTAAATCTAGCAATGCATTTCCACTGAATCCCAGATTGATACATTCACGATTTAATCTTCTTGATATAATGTTTGTATGTGCCATTCCGGGACGTGAAGCACAACCTCCTTGAAGAATACTGGTTCCATAAAATACAACCGGCTTCTGGCGAATTGGATAATCAATTAAAGGCTGATCGATAGTAGCTAACGAATCAATCCCTATAGATAGGGAAACCAAACCGTCATAGAGAGGAAGATAAAGCATATATTCTCTCTCTTCCGGTTGCATGTTAGCAATGATTATTGCTTGATTTATTTTTCCATTCGGACGACCACTGTTTACAAAACGCCACTCCCCATTCTTCTGAAGACAATAAAGGTCTAAGCCTTTTGCACCTGTATCAGTCATGTGATTCATATGAAAATTGATAAGAGCTTCCCATTTTGCAGCTATCGTGGTAGAATTACTGCGAAAACGTATCGCCATTCCGGCAGAATTACGACTTAAATTCCATAACGGAGCACGGGAAATATTCTTCAATGAATCCGGAAGTCTTTCATATCGTACTCCGGTGGCTTCGGTGGCTTTTCCTAATAGAGGGAACTTTGATGCATCATGATATACTAGTTGGGCATATATATGACACATCAAAAAAAGCATTATAAAAACACAAATTCTTCTTTTCATATTTTGAATATTATTGTTTCAAGTTCTCCAAAAGCATTTTATTCGGGTAAAGAACATAGTTACCAATACTGATAATGCCGTTAATACTACCCCTCGTAAAAATCCCATCCATGCATTCTCATTGAAATAAACAAGCAATGATGCAATTCCTAATAAATGGATTACAGGCATAATCAACAGATCTCCTACTACATAGGCCATCATGGGATTTTGTCCGGGCATTACAAGAAAACGGGTACTCTTTACACAACGAAAATAATCACATATCACATTTAAAAGCAATAAAGCCATAAATGCCAGACCTGAAGTGAGAAATAAATAACTCAAAGTGGCGGGATCTTTTTTTATACCTCCCTGAAAAGGTTCAAAGCATAATCCCAAAACAACTAAGAAAGCTCCGGCTGTAAAAAGTTCTCTCCAAAGCTTTATAAATCCTGTGCCCTTTCTCAATAAAAAGACTCCACTTATCAGCAACGGAATATTTATTATCAGGTTCAAGACTGTACAATGTGTATAAAGTCCTGCCAAATTTACAATAATTATAGCTAATGTCAAAAGAATCATTACGATAGCTTTCCATTTATTTGTAGATTCAACAGACGAATCATTGTGCTGCTTCAGCCACTCCATCAAATACTCTCCGGCGATGCTTCCCGGAATCACGATAAGGAGATATTGTAAATACTCAAAATGAAAAGCCCAAGGTAGAGGGGTGTAGGTGTATATAGCTTGTGTCCAGGAATTGTCAACCTGTCCACTTAACAACAAAGTCATCAATATTAGTAATACACCTATTCGTGCCCGGAGATTTTGCATTGTGAAAATATATATGACCGAACCAAAAACAGCCATATTTGCCAGCAGTAATATGATTATGTTGTTGAATGATACATCAAAAGTTCTTTCATTTGCATATTGAGTTGTCAGTAACAAGACAATGGCTATTACATAGGCCGTTACCTTGATAACTGTACGCATCCAATCTGGCATTTTCAGAGGGATGCGAATGAACATAGGAAATAGTATAATAAAACAAAGAATGGATAATAACCAAGCACGCACGTCTTGTGGATTACTTAAAACATGCGGATAAAAATGTTGAATAAAAATAGCAAAGAAAGTCAATTGCACACCTCGCTTGATAGCTTCATATACCAATCGTAACTTAGTATCCCCTTTCTCAAATCTTTTTTTGATCGAGAAAGGGAAAGCAGCACCCATTGCAAACAGGAAGAATGGAAAAACAAGATCCACCCAGGTGATTCCCGATAAACTGGCATCGAAAGCTCTGTCCGGAGGAGGAGTTTGTGCGTGATACATCCATCCGGGTAGAGAATTCCATGCAACAGTTGCCGAAAGCACCATCGTGATGATGGCATAACCTCGTAGGGCATCTAAAGCATAAGCACGTTTATTCATATATCTATGGATTGATTGTTTGAATATATTCTTTGCCAAAACGGTCGGTTACTTTAACCGTTATATGAGCATCTTTATTTTTAGGAGTTGCCCGAAACATATGTTGGGTAGGTCTTGGGGTAATCCATGTATATACCATCTTTTCCCGGTCCGAACATACTACTGATGCGTATGGATCTAAACCAGTATATCGTGTCATGTTTCCCATCAACTGACCGTCTTCCAGCCATTCCACTTTCCACAGTTTATCCCAGTTCCATACATTAGCAATAATATCTGACGGATGTTCCTTAGAAGCTCCTACAGGATAAGAACGAAATTGATGTTCTTTGGGATATCCGGAACTTTTGTAATACCATTTTACATCGTTATCATTTACTTCATATACGCCATAACCACGTGGAGTACCATCCAGACAAATATCCGCTTTCCACCACGTACCACAAACTGCAGCCGTATTATGTTCCATCAGATTCTCATCGAATACGACATTAAGATTGTAATGAGTATGTCCTGTGATAAGATGTGCTTTGTAGGGTTTCAACATCTGATGCAGTGCACCTGCGTTGACCATCTGATTACCAATCATATCATAGTTATACAAAAAAGCTTCTTGTTTTTCTGTTTGGCGGGAAGGGATATGCATAATGAAGAATACGAGTGCCCCTTTCGGTACGTATGATAAATCCTTATCAAGCCATGCAAATGTTTTCTCATCCAGATAACCCATATAGAAATAATCACGTCCGATAAAGAAATTATTGTCTACTACAATATAATGGGCATTTCCCTTATTAAAAGAATAGTAAGAAGGACCAAAAGTATCTTCAAAAGTCTTGTAGGAAGTTTCATGCGTGCGACCGTCATAATTCATATCATGATTGCCAACTACACGATAGATAGGTATATCCAGTTGATCGGCTCTTTTCAAATAATCGGGATATAATTCTTGATGATCGCCTACAATGTCTCCACAATCAATTCCAAAAACTTCTGTTGTTGCATAAGAAGAGAGAAGTTGTTTGCAATCGTCGACTACATGTTGATAAATAGCCAGTTCGTCTCTGGAAGTAACTTGTATATCAGATTGAGCTACAAAAACATGGGAAACATCATCTTTGGGATTCTTCTTCAGATTAAAATTATAGTTTTGCTTTTTAGAATAATCAATAGGTAGATAGAAAGAAGGGATAGTTCCTTTCCGGTCTGTCAGATAGCCTGAAGGAGTACAAATATATACAAAACGACTGTCTCCCAAAGTGGGGATACTATATTTCCCTGAAGCGTCGGTCTGCACACATATATGGCCGTCGGTAACCATTACTCCCCCCATTCCTTTACCTTCGCAGGTGACTTTACCTTTGATAATGTTGATAGAGGCTTCCGCCTGAACTGAAAGGTTCAGGCAGAAACACATTAAAAGAAATAAAAACAAGTGTAGTTTATTCGTTCTCATATTGAGGTATACTTTATAATTTTATCGAATGATTTCTTTTGCGTATTTTTTATAGATTTGGCGGGCTAGTTTTATTCCGTCACCGCCTTCGTTGTAGCTGATTCTGTTACTAGGATTTACCCATTCGTTTTCATAAATCCGTGATTGATTAAAGAATTCTTCTTCATCAAAATTCTTCTTCTTTTCAGCAGCCTCGATTACTTTATTTATAAAACGATCCCACCGAACAGAATAATATTGATTGGTTAGACCTGCCCATGATCGATTAGCATAGTCGGTCAGGTGATAGCTATCTCCCCAAATGGTAATCAGAGAACGGGCATTCATTTCATAATAGTTTTTAGAAGCGGTATCATGTCCCATATCACGAGCATCAGTGATCCATTTATGCAGTGAGAAAGTTGGATGACAGCTAACGAGTTTATCAAGGTCAGCAAGAATCTCTCTCATCTTATTCCCCCGGTTTTTCATCATCGGTATATCTCCCGCTTCATATGCAAGGGTGAACTCATCACGGACTACATTAAAATAATTCCCTAAAACTTGTCGTCCAATATTGACCAGATCAAACTCATAACTATCCCGTTGACAGTCTTTTACAGATAATAGCAATCTCCATGCTTCAACTAAATCTTTTGGTTGATATTCAATCGTTGGTTTGGTAGTCCAATGTCCATTTCCTTTCAAACAGGGGCGCGCATTGGTGAGTGTGCCTTGTCCCACTTGTGCTGGTTGGACGTACACTTTATTTGCTAGTATTTCCCATGCTTTTCTCGCTTCAGGAGATATCTTGCCAATTCGTCTGTCTGCCAGTTTAAAGAACCATTCTTTATCTGTCTGACCTCCATTCCATGCTTTGTCAAGAACAAATTCATACATAAACTGATTCAGGTCTATGCCTTCGAGAGTGGAACCTACTCCTTTAAGATTACTGCCGCCATTCTTTAAAGCATCTGCCAATCGTTCGCTCACCAAATTTACCGGACCTGACAGAAAGGAATTGCCACCAAAATTACCCAGATAACACCAAAGATAAGGTTGACCGAAATAACTGTCTGTCTGTTTCCAGATTTCTGTATATTCACAGAAATAGTCTAATAGAATCAACCTGTCTTGAGGCACAGAACGAAGATAGGATTTGATACGTGGAGTGGTCCAATGCTTGATGTCAGCATAAAACAGCCATGTCATCTGCAACCATACCGCTTCAGGATCTACAGCAGCTACAGATTCATAGATATGCTTAGCCATCATTCCCAAAGAATCGGCATCCCATGAAGGAGGATCTATTTCATTGAACGGATCGATGCCATAGATATGGTTTGTACCATATAAACGAGTCTGTTCGGTAAGATATTCTTTTTGTATGATCGCATACAAAGAATCCATGGGATTCAGGAAAGTACAACGATATTGATCGGCAAAACCTCCCCATTCGCTTACTCTGGTTGTTTTTATATTGGGATAAACCCGTTTCAATGCTGCCGGTACATGCCCGGCAAAAGCCGGCAATACAGGTCGCATATTAAATTCACGTTCACGGGCAACAATCTGTTCCTGCAACGCTGCCTGACTTGACAACCACTCTTTAGGTAAAGGACTTTGCCAGCCATCCAAGTTACACATTCGATGCCATGGAAGATGTGCAGGACCTGTAAAGTATCCCCGTATTTCTTCATCTGTCAATCCCAGTTTACTCCAGACTTTATACCAGATAGCTTCCTGACCGGTAATAGCAAGAGGCATATTGATTCCATTTAAAGCCATCCAGTCGATAAAATGTTCCCAATCACTCCATTTCCACCAAGTCATTGAATACCCGAACGTACAATAGTTTAGAAAGAAACGGGTCGGGACATTTGCCTTAATAGTGACTTCTGTTGATATGGAAGGGAGAGTTTTAGGTAATTCTATCGGATCATCCTTATACCATGAAATAGTGGTCAGACAGTAGTTTTTCAAATAATGATTCAAACCTACTGCCATAGAGTTAGCGTTATTTCCGGAAATAATAATTTTATTCCCTTCACTTTTGATGGTAAAAGTGTCTGCTGAAGTATTATTCAACAGACGGAAATCAAAAGATGAAGCCTGTTGAGGAAACAACCGTTGTGTCATTTTATACATGGTAGTGATATTAGCATCTTCCGCACGTATTTGGCAGACAACAACTAGAAAAAGGAGTATACTTAGTATTTTCTTCATAATCATATTACTGTTTGATAAAACGAATAGCACATCCACCGCTTGTTGCCAGTTTGACATGAAGCGTGTCAGAAGCTGTTACTATTTTCTCTTCATACTTGAAAGAAGTCGGATTCGTTTTCCATTCCGCATCGTCACCGTCAGCATATATTTGAGCAGTATACTTCGCATCCGCATCCAAAAAGCTCAAAGGAGCATCCAACTCTCTTGCATTTTCATCTGTGATGCAGCCTACATACCAATCGCTGGTGTTACGGTCTTTCCGCGCAAACACGGAATAATCACCAATTTTGGCATCTACCACATAAGTTTTATCCCAGTCGGTAGGTACATCCTTAATGAAATCGAACGCTTTGATGCCTTTGTAGTTTTCTGGTAAATCCGAGGCCATTTGTAAGGGGCTGTAGATCACGACAAATAGCGCTAATTGCTTGCAAAGTGTAGTATTGACACGAGTCCCCGGATATGCTTCGTTAGTAAAGTTGAAAGTTCCGAATGTGAAGTCCATGGGGCCGGCTAATCCTCTGGTAAAAGGAATAACAGTTGTATGTTCCGGCGGATTTCCTCCATCGGGAGACCATGCATTGTGTTCCTGTCCGCGCACGCCTTCCTGGGTCATAAGATTAGGCCATGTGCGCTCAATACCGGTAGGCATAACAGGCTCGTGGTTGTCAATAGCTATTTGATATTTGGCAGCAGTTTCTATCACTTTCCGATAGTGACGTACACCATACTGACCGTCGTGCGCTTCTTTAAAGTCCATTAGGCGATTCACATATCCGGTTTTCACGACATGCACTCCATATTGTTGATAGAAAGCGAAGGCTTTATCCAGTTGGTTCTCGTAGTTGCGGGTAGCAGCTGCAGTTTCATGGTGTCCAATCAGTTCTACGCCTTTCTCACGGGCATAATCAGTGATTGCCTTAATATCAAAATCCGGATAAGGTTTGGTGAAGTCTAAAGAATCCCCGTGTTTCATCCAGTTTCCTTCCCAGCCGACATTCCATCCTTCTACTAACACACCGGAGATACCATTTTCCGATGCAAAGTCTATATATTTCTTTGTATTAGCAGTGGTAGCACTGTGTTTGGGACCATAATACCATGTTCCTTTACCCAAATGCATTTCCCACCATATACCGATGTATTTCCCTGGCTTTATCCAGGAAGTATCTTTGATTTTGGAGGGTTCGTTGAGATTCAACATCAAATAAGATGTAACCAGATCACCCGGTTTATCACCAATAACAACTGTTCTCCAAGGGGTAACAAATGGAGCTTTGATGTATGCTGCAACCCCATTAGACCAAGGAACTAATGAAGCGCAGAGTGTGGCAGAATCCTTGACTGTCAGATTCATTTTGGGATAATCTGTCAGGTTAGCTTCGTGAATGGCAAGATACTTTCCTTCTGCAGTTTCCATTGTTAGAGGAGTGCGTACAGTATCCAGTTCATTTATGGAAGAGAATGTTGCTATACATTCATAATATGGATCGGATGCGGGAATCCACCAAGCTTTATGTATACGCGGCATTTTAAACTCTGTTGCTTCGCTCATAATAACTAATGAATCCATGGATTCCTGTTGCGGAAACTCATAACGATATCCGATACCATCATTAAAGAGACGGAATATTACATTAAGTTTACGTTTTCCTGCTACCTCTTGAAGTAGTACTTTCAATTCATTATAGTGGTTACGTACATATCGGCTCTCTCCCCAAGGTTGTTCCCAAGTTTCGTCCAAGGAGGAACGTTCGGTGCCTTTAATTACAAAATGGTTTAAGCTATCTCCATGTTCCAGGATAAACCCTAATTTAGAAGGGAGTATCATGGTTTCATTCTCTTTATTTACTGCGTATGATATTGTATTATCATTCTCTGTGACTGTTAGTTGTATCTTACCATCCGGGGACTTTAGTACCAGATTATCAGTTTGGTTACAAGCTGAAAGGAAGCTGGTGATTCCCACAATATAAAACACTTTTCTTAATGCAGTTAGTCGATTCATTTTCTTTCCTTTTTTATGTTTTTGCTTATTTAGGTTGCTGCATTTTACGGGTATATACATTACCGCAATGATCTGTAACTTCTACACGTATTTCGGAATCCTTCATTTCAGGAACCGCATAAAATAAGTGTTCAGTAATGTCTGCTCCCAAATACTTATGCTTAAATGTAGAACTGTTTTTATCACAGTATTCATAAATAGCAGGGTCGTATCCGGAAAAACGAGTCATTTCTCCTCTGTCAATACCGTTTTCATACCATTTCACTTTCCAGGTTGGGTCGTAATTCCAGACATTTGCCACCACTGCTTCCTTTTTATTTCGACTGGCACCTACCGGATAAAGTTCAAATTGATAGTCCTTATCTTTTCCTACACATTTGTAATACCAGTTAACTTTACCTCCGTCAAACTCGTAGACGGCATATCCGCCCGGAGTTCCATCACAAGCCCAGGGAGCTTGCCAAAACAATGTTGACAAGGGGGCGTGCACGTGTTCGTAAAGATTGTCTGCCAACACATAATTTTCATTATAGTGTTCATGTCCTGACATGATATGAGCATTGTAAGGTTTTAGCAACTCATACAAATGAGAGCGGTTATTCATTACTTTCATAGTAGACTCCTTTCCCCATTCCTTTCGGCGTGCTTCTCTTGAATAGGTAGGGATATGTGTAGCAACTACTACTGTGGATCCCGGAGTAACTTGTTTCAAATCCTGTTCTAACCACTGGAGTTGTTGTTCGGTAAGATAACCAACATACAAATAGCTTTTTGCAATAAAGAAAATATCATCGAGAACAACATAATGCACATTTCCTCTATTGAATGAATAGTAAGTGGGACCATAATAAGATTTATAAGTAGTACGTGCATGTTCATTGGAACGTACATTTAAATCTAAGTCATGATTTCCAATTACATAGAAAAAGGGAATTTCCGTTTCGGCTATTGCATCTATCATGGGCGCAAAATAGCTGGGCTTTTTATTGATGTCACCAATAATATCTCCACACACTATTCCATACGCAGGGATTCCCTGATAGCTAGTTGCCAACAGCTCTTTCACATCTTTTGAGGCCTCCCGTACTTGTGGCATTTCTTCGTCAAAATACACTTGTGGGTCAGCCCATACAACCAAAACATGCTTTTGGTTATTCGTAGATGATTGTGTCAACTCAAAATCAAAATGTACTTTCTTTGAAGGTTGAGCAGGTACTTTTTGAAAGAATACAGGGACTTTACCTTTCATCGGAACGTCATAACCATCAGGAAGGGTAATATAGATGTATTCTGCATCAGAGGTACTTGTCATGGAGTATCGTCCTTTATTATCTGTAAGGACAATCTGCGTACCATCTGTCACAGGTACGTTAGCAACTCCCTTACCTCCGGACAGTACTTTCCCGTAATAGACTACGGGAGTAGTTTCAGCCTGTACACTAAAACAGGAAAAACTCCATTGGAACAGGCATAAAAGTAATAATAGTCTTAATTTCATTCTTTAATCCTTTCTATTTTTATCAAACGCGTAAGAGGCTTGTTTATTTTATATATTTGAGTTATCAACTGGTCTATTTCAGCCTGCCAGGCTTCACGTATCTGTGGAAACATGGCTTGAGTATAATTGGTATATAAATACTTCACCAGGTAATGACTTTCCCGTTCCGCTTTGGCAACATCAAGAGCGGCTTTATTATCTGCAAAAAGTAATCCTCTATGCTTAAAAAAGACATACTGCATAGCCATATATTGACGTAAACGTTTTTCTATAGCACACCTTTCTTCATTCAGATGCATGATAGACAGACTCTGTTGGTATTGGGGTGTACATGTTATTTCTGCCAGATTAACTCCTTTACTCAATTCGTCGCCACTCCAACAGCCAATTTCTATTCCATCAATAGTTACCCGGAAAATGCCATGCAAATCAGTTACTTTCATTATTTCCTGGTTCATTTCCTGCATAAAGGGAATTTGTCTGATAGCATCTCGGGCTGTACCTTTCGTTCCCCAGCGAGGAATCGTGTCGATAGGGAAAGGCAATGAACGGGATAAATATCTGAAAGATATTGTGTCATTCTCATTCTTTATATGAGATATTCGGCAATTTCGCTCTTCCATTGCTTTCCTGTTAGTGGCATTGATTTGGAAAGAGGCGATTTCCTGTCCTGCAAGTCCCTGTGCTTTCAGGAATAAGTACGCCATTACCATATGACCGTCTTTATCAGGATGAATCCGGTCACCGCCACAGAAAGTAGCTGTAGAATCAGATAGCTGAATCTGCTTATTCAACCCGCACATCACAGTATTGAAATTGACAAATCCCCATCCTCTCTTTTGGGCAACTTCTGCCTGCATTTCAATAATTCGTTTGATCGTCTCATTCTTTCCGTGTAGAGCTTCTACTCCTTTCAATTTCACATTCTCATCATAGGGAGGAGAGCCTAGAAGTACTACGCTTTTTATTTTTTTGTCAGCAAGAATCTGCCGTTGCAGTTTTTCAAACTCTGTGTGAGCATACTCTACCTGCTGATTCGCATACTTATCATATCCGGGCTTATTATATCCGTCGAATCCGGAATCATTCATCCCGAAAGAACAGATCAGATAGGTCGGCTTTTTGATTTTAATATCTGAATCGAAACGATAAACCATGTGGCTCACACAATCACCACCGATTCCTCCATTATACATACGAAGAGGTAAATTGGGGAAGTGCGTCATGTAATACAGCCATATATAAGAATGATAATGCCCTCCTTCCGTTATACTATTTCCAAGAAAAACAATTCTGTCATTTGCTTTAAATGACGGAATTTGCTGCGCACGTACAGGAAACGATAAAATGCAACAGGTATATAATATAAATAGTATTTTCTTCATTACTAAACCTTTTTATTCAACCGGAGTAAGAATTGCTGCCCAACCGCCACCTTTAGCCATGATGATGTTAATTAGTTCATCTTTTGAAACCATTACCTCTTCTGTTTTAAAATCCGAGGCGTAAACATCTGCATTCACACCGTCTTTGAAAATTTCCATTTTATATTTGGATGCTTCAAGAAAATCCAGTTTCACTTCAATGTTACGGGCATTCCAGTCTGTTAAACCTGCCAAATACCAATTCTTACCATTCTTGCGGGCAATAACTAATTGTTCTCCGATTTTAGCTGTTATAGCTTTAGTATCTTCCCAAATGGTAGGTATACGGGAGATAAAAGAGGCAAATTCTGGAGCTTTATAATAATTTGAGGGAGAATCTGCTAACATTTGTAACGGGCTTTCATACACTACATATAAAGCTGCCTGATGGGCGCGTGTACCTAAACTGATCGGATGTACGAAATTGATGTAAAAGTCTTCTGCTGTTGCATTGTTTACTGCACCGGGAGTATAATCCATCGGACCGGCTACCATTCTTGTAAATGGAAGAATCAAGTCATGTACCGGATTAATATCTCTTGAATCCTTATCGTGCTCTAATCCCAGTACACCTTCAAAAGTCATCACATTGGGATATTTCTTCTGCAAACCGGAAGGTTTGAAAGATCCATGGAAATCAACGAGTAATTTACGGTCCATTGCGGCTTTTCCTACCCGTTCGTAGAAATTAACCATATATTGATCCGAACGTTGCATAAAATCTACTTTTATACCTTTGATTCCCCATTTTTCATAAACATCCAGAATTTCGTCCAATTCTTTATCAAGTGGGTTCCATAAGGTCCATAATACAAGACCAACATTTCTTTCCTTTCCATATCGTACCAGTTCCGGTATATCCAATCCGGGTATTGGCTCCTTAATATTCCAGGTTCCGGCTGACCATCCTTCATCTAATAAAATATATTCAATTCCGTATTTTGAAGCGAAATCAATGAAATATTTATAGGTATCAGTATTCACACCTGCCTTAAAATCTACCCCGTATACGTTCAGTGTACTCCACCAATCCCAAGAAATCTTTCCGGGTTTTATCCAGTCTGTGTCTTGAGTAACAGATGGAGAGGCTAATTGATACACTAAGTTATTTTCAATTACCGCTTTGTCGTCTTCGTTAATCATTAACACACGCCAAGGGAAAGTTCTTGTTCCTTCAGTTTCAGCAATGTAAGAGGCTTTCTCCAATAATACTTCGTCACGGTCGGCACCTTCCTTTAAGGCACTTTTTAAAACTACAGGAGGAAATTCACCGGACAGCGTGTTATTACGATCACCTGTCAAAAATAGATTGGGATAATCGAAAAGATCGGATTCCATAATAACAACTTTCGTTCCTTTAGGGGTAGAGAGATAAATGGGTAGATAGCCTTTCATATCCTTAGTGAGCGAGGAGATGTTTAATTCATCAAAAATGGCTTCGCAGTGTGTGAGATATTCTTGATTCTTTTCTCTTGGCCAATATAGCTTACACCCTTCAGTCCAGTTCTGTTCGATGGTTTCAGTATTAATAATAACTTTAGGTTGCTTTAATGAAGTCTCAAAACGATAAGCGGCTCCATTGTTATATACTCTGAAGACTATTGCGTAGTTACCTTTACAAGTCAGAGTTAACTGGTTATATTGATCTTTGATAATTCTTTGTTTAAGTGGAATGACAGCTGTTTGCTCCGAATTTACTTTGAGTGTTTTAGCTTTTATTACTTTCGGATTTACTCCCGGTTGTTCAGTCTGCCCTTCAATATCCATCTGCATCAGACTGGGATTTAGTATACGTTCACCATTGTAATCAATACTCCAACTTAATAGTTTTCCGGCTGTTACCGTCACCTTGATTTTTCCATCCGGTGAACTTACAGTGTAGTTTTTGGCTTGAATTACTATGCATGTGCATAAAATAATGTGTAATAATATAAGTACTCGTTTCATTTTATATATTATATTTTATTGAATATTCGCTATTTAAAGACTCTCTGCTCGTTGAATTCCTTCCTTAATGGCTGCCCACTGATTGAATTCTATTACTTGCACAATGTCAAACACCATTAATCCTTCGGATTGGGAAAGACAGACATAAACAGCATCTGCTATATTGTCCTTATGATTTAAAGCATACAAAGTGCCATAGACTTTACATGCTCCATGAACAATGCGTTGTGCACGCGCTATACCATATTCTATGGATTCGGGATCGTTCAATCCAAATATTTTGGTTAAATAAGTTCCACATAGAAAGGTGTCTAACAATCCGGCAAAACCTGTATTTTTATATTCAGGTGAAGCCCAACTGTATTCTTTGGAAAAATCGTATTCGGTGGATGCCCAATTTTGTCCTTGCCCATAAATAGCATGAATCCATGAGGCAGCCCAATATTCTAATTGAATATCCGGTTTAATGTTTTTAATTTCTGTGCGCACCCGTTCTACAAAATTACGTATGACCATAGAGCGGAACTCCCACCATTTCTTGTAATAAGTCCCTGTCCGTTTAGTGCCATCTGTATTCCAAATGAAAATATCATCCGGGAACCGATCTAATTGCTTTCCGATGTATTGTTCGAAAGCCGTTTTTGTTGCCTCCGAAAAATCACTTTCATCTCCCGGATAACGGCAATAGTCTAAGGCAAAACCATCAAAATTGTAATTTGTAACTAACTCTTTTATAAAATTCAGACAAAAGTCTTGTACTTCCGGTAAAACTGGGTTTAAAAAGGCGGAGACTTTTGTTTTATCGTCCTTAATATCTATCAAACCCTGATCTTTGGTATATTCCAAACAAGTTTTTCCATCCCATGTATCATCACGGTACGCCATACCATTTTTAGAAGAAGGTAGGCCTGCCGTAAATATAGTAGCAGAGACCGTAACTTTAAGTTCACGTTTATGAGCCTCATCAATAAAAAATTGAAGATAATCCCAATCTCTTTCGATATGTGTATCGGCAAGATCGGTCAATGGGGTTAAATAGGAACTTTTAAACAGGGCATCGCCTTGTACAGGACGCACATCGACTACAATTTTATTAAAACCTGTTGATCTGGCGAGATCAAGATAATATGTGATATTCTCTTTTGGGGAGAAACGTTCAAAATTTGCTTCTGCATCAAACCAGAGCATTTTTTCTTTTTCAGGAGTTGGTTCTTCCGGAATGACAGGAGTGGGAGGATTTGGCTCGGGAAGCTCTGATTCTACAGTCTTTGTAGAACAACTACTAAGTGATAGAAGAAAAAAGAAGAATAAAATGCTTGGAATGTATTTCATACTTTATTGTTTTTATTTCTCGACTTCAAGCTAGTATTTAGAAAAAATACAGCCTGAAATCGAGAATAATAAGAAAGCTAAATAAAATAAACTTGTTATCCTAAAGATCTTTCGACCGTTATTTTAAAGCTACTGCCGTAGTTATAGCACGTTGGGCACCAGCACTTGGCTTTATCACCGGTTGACCGTTGACCAACATACAAGTTGAACCACCACCATCAAGATTCATAGCATCTACACAACCTAAGCTCTTCAGGACATTAGCCATCATAGCCATATTCATACCTTTTACACCTTCCGTTACACTGCGGCCTTCACAAACAAAAAATATCACCTTATTATTGGCTGTTACTCCGATAGCGGTTCTTGGATGATAACTTTCGGGAGCAACTCCACTTTCTTCATCAAAAAGTTCTTCAATAAAAGTATTTCTCACACTTCCGTCTTTCAACAGGATCGGTCCACCTCCAATCGCCGTTTCTGCATTTAATTTCACGCCTCTCGTCGGAAAATAAGCCGAAGGTGCAGGTTGAGGCTCATAACCGGACTTATTGGGAGAAGGTTGTTCATAGGTATATGTCACACCATCAGTTGTTGTATAAGCCCAATCTGTGGAGAAATAGCCATTCTTTGACAGCTGAAAGATACCTCGTGTAGGATAATAACTCTTTTGAGAACGTATTTCCTCCTGCGAGTTCACAGCTAAGACCTCTCCTCCACGGCATAGCAGACTGACAGACTTACCGGCTCCCATTACAAAATATCCACCATTCATAATTATCGGATATTTTTGTTGTTCTGCTTGCCAGATTTGATTGGGAGTCTTAGAATATATCTGGTCTCCGATAGTTGCAAAATTTGCTTTTGACATATCCGCAACAGCAATAAAAGCTATGGCTTTCATGCCTTCCAGCTCTGACGGAGATTTGTATACACTTATGTATTCAGGTAATGTGCCAAACTCTGTTGTCTGTTTAACCCAACCTAATGTTGTCGGATCAGGATCCGGCATTACCACCTTTTCATTATCATCATCTGAACAACTTGTCGCAGACATGGCGGCAATCATGAAAAGAAGCCAATATTTTGATATATTTTTCATTATCATATCGATTTAATCGTAAATATTTATTTTTAGTTATCTCTGTGCTTCCGCACGTTCTATACCTTTTTGGATATCATCCCACAGATTCATTTCAATAACCTGTACTATGTCGAATATCATCAATCCTTCCGATTTCTCAAGACAAAGGCTTACTGCATCGGCTATATTGGTTTTATGATTTAAAGCATATATCGTTCCGAATACTTTGCAATCATTACCAACCAATCTCTGTGCACGGGCAATACCATACTCTATAGATTCCGGATCATCCATGCCGTAGATACGCTCTAAATACGTTCCACATAAGAAGGTATCCAGATAAGGTGCAAATCCTGATTCATTGTAGGCTTCCGATCCCCACGGATAATTTAATGAGAAATCAGATTTTGGACTGGCCCAATTCTGCCCTTGTCCATAAATACCATGAATCCAGGAAGCGGCCCAATACTCTAGTTCTACTTTATTATTGATAGAATGAATTTCTTTACGTACCTCTTTCACAAAACTAGTGATAACATTAGCCCGGAATGCCCACCATTCTTTATAATAAATACCAGGATTTTTCGTTCCATCGGCATTCCAAGTGAAAATATCGTCTGGAAAGTTCCGGACTTTTTTTCCTAAGTAATGTTCAAAAGCTTTACGACTGTCAGCAGAGAAGTCACTATCATCTCCTGGATATCGACAATAATCTAATGCATAAGCATCAACATCATAGTTTTTCACTATTTCACGAACAATACTTAAAGCAAATTTGCGGACATCTTTACGAACCGGATTTAAAAAAGCTCCTACTTTTTTCTTATCCTCTCTGATGTCAAGCATCTTTCCGTCAGGTGTATATTCCAAGCATGTTTTCCCATCCCAACGTGACTCATCATAGACCAGACCTTCGCGGGTAGCGGGATGTCCGGACGGAAACATTGCAGTGGAAACAGTGACTTTTAATCCTAACCGACGAGCTTCATTGATAAAATACTGCAGGTAATCCCAGTCACGATGAATTACTTTACCATTCACTGTTGTAAGTGGAGGTAGAATTTTACTTTTATACAGTACTTCCCCGTATATAGGTTTGACGTCTACTACTACTTGGTTGAATCCTACTGATTTGGCTTTTTCCAAATAGTAAGAAATAGAATCTTTAGAGGCAAAGCGTTCAAAATTAGCTTCTGCATCAAACCAAAGGTATTTAGGTTGTTCTTTGCCCCTGTTCCCGGCAAAGGAACAGGTAGCAAATAACAATAGAAAAAACGATATAATGCTTTTATTCAACATATTTCAATTCTATATAATTAGGAGTATGCCTATTTCTCGTATTTTGTAAGTTCATAACAACGAATACCTACACCATAACCGTAATAGAGATATAATGATTCTCCGTCATCACTTGGTGAACAAGTAGTCCAGATACAAGAGTTGGTAGTCCATGGCTCAATTGTTTCTGTGATAGGTAATGAATGATTACTAGACGGGTCTAGCAGATGCAGTCCAACCCAGCCCCAACCACAAGTTATGGTTGCTCCGTACCATCTGCCATTGAATGGAATACCTCTACCGGAAATAAGTACATGATTTCCCCAGCCAGCGTATCCTTTCTTATTCCACATGTCTATATATGGACCTGTGATGCTGCTAAATGCCCCTGCCGTATTTGCTTTATAACCGATTTCCGGTCCCATTACACCTCCGGCATTCACTGCGTCTATTACGTAAAATGGTGGGTTATCCGACACGCCGAGTACAGCCACAATCTGTCGCCAGTTACTATCATTACTGGGACGACCGGTAACCAAGGTTGAAGTGCCTGTATATGTACCATTCTCAAATTTGTAAACTGCATGTGTACCTACACCATCAGGTTTAGAATCATAAACATATCCCACTTTGTCAATATCACCGATTGCAGAAACTTTATTTGCTCCGGGAGTTACATTAGCAACCTTTTGTGGAGCTCCCTCAACAGTAGTCCATCTGTATAACCCTACATTTTTTACTACACCGATCAAATTACCGGCGTCATCATTGACTAACTGGCACAAAGAAGCGTCTATTCCTGTCACATTCAAAGTCTTATCTACTTTCTGCCCTGTATATTTATCATAGAAATTAAATTGGGTATCTATTATATAATTACCAAACACTGCACCGAAACCATCTTTGTCTTTATTAGATGGAGTGGGTACACTAATTTCCCATTTTTTGAAAAAATATTCAAAACCTTCTCCATCATTTACTTTTCCGCCATAAGTCCATTTTACGGTCCAGTCAGTGGTTGTGCCATCTTGCGCCTTCACTGTGTAATGTACATCTTTTGAAAAATCTTGAGGTACATCGGGGGTAGGTGTAACTGTTGCATATGGAGAGATAAAGAAAGAACAAGTAACTCCATTGAGTTTGCTCAAATCTAAGTCCGGAGTGATCTTAAATTCAATAATGTTACCATCCTTAACGGTACCCTGTTTATAATTACCCTCGCCCAATCTAACTTTGAATCCGGTTATATCAGTGTCAGAGTATAATGTTGGATCATCCGAGCATGCGGAAAATACAACCATTGTTGCCATGACAGCAACTTGAAGCCAATTATGATATTTTATTTTCATAACATCTACTTTTTTAGTTATTTGGGTGTTTAGCAATCAAAGTATACTCCTTTTGCGTTCCATCACCTGCTACAATAGTTAGTTTAAATGGAGTAGATAAATCTTTAGCACCAGTCAATGAAGGATAAGCAAATGCTGCTACAGGCAAATTGGCTGTTACATATAATTCGCTCAATTTCACTTTTGCCGGAAGTTCGAAAGTTATATTTCCATTCTCTGATATGAGCCCATCATAAGTAGTACCATCTTCCGGAGAATTAGCACGAACCATAATGGATATGATATCACAATCAAAATGATAATGGATATCATCATGCTTTTCACAAGAAGAAAAGGAAAAGCTAAATGCTATCATTAATATGATGTATGTAATTACTTTGAAATTTTTCATAACTATAATAATCTTTTAATATTACCAAGGAGCATTATTCTCACATAACGGATTATTCTGTAATTCATCTACAGGAATAGGTAGCAAGTAATAGCGTTCTGGAAAGAAGCGGTTTATATTGTCGTCACATGACACTTGTTCATAAGTATAAGAATTATCATCTTTTTTGGTTATTTTTGTTCCATGTGCCTGTTTTCCATCAATAACTTCGCCAGCCAAACGCCATCTGCGTAAATCCCAATAACGGAATCCTTCAAAGGCCAATTCACAAATACGTTCCTTACGTAATAGTTTCATAAATGAGTCTTTATCCGGTGCTTCTTGTGTTGTACGTTCCGGTAGGTCAACACGTCTTCTTACTTCATTGAGAGCTTCCAGGGCATCATCCTGATTTTTAGCATAATCCTGTTCTGCCAGAGCTTCAGCCAGATTTAACAAAACCTCCGCATAACGCATTTCAATCCAAAACTGATCGCTTCCCTTATCATCAAATTCGGTATTGTTTTCTTGTAGATATTTTCTGATGAAATATCCGGTAACAGTTTGTTTTTCTCCCGGATTCATGTTATCTCTGTAAGCTGCAAAACCGTTTTCTGCGTCTACATAGGTATAAATAGTCTTTTCTTTCCAAGTAGCCCCATTATATATAATGGATGCATAGAAACGAGGTTCACGACCTACATAAGGATCTTTGGCCATGGAGCCGCTCCACGAGAAAGGAGTTCCGTCAGCCATATCATAAGAATCAGCCAGCTCACTTGTCGGGACAGCTCTTCTTATCCCTTGTTTACCGTCAGGAGCAAAATAGCGATCGAAATAATGGGGCATATCCGGAATTTTGTATGCTATGGAGAAAATAATTTCTTTATTACCTGCCACTTTAAATACATCTTTATATTCATCCATTAAATCATACTTATTGAGCTTTTTAATCTCATCAGCAGCGGTAATAGCAATATCCCAACGTTTTGCAAAGAGTGCTGTACGACACATATAGGCATACGCTGCTCCTTTAGTCAAACGCCCATCCCATTTGCTGTCCCATTCTTCCGGAAGGTGTTTGGCTGCGAATTCCAAATCCTTCAGAACAAAATCCCATGATTCGGCTTCAGTTGCTCTTGCTTTTGCTTTTTCCCCTTCTGAATCAACTCCATTTGTTTCGTCACGAAGAATAACTCCTCCGAAAATTCTTATCATACGTGCATAATTCACAGCGCGAATAAAACGAATTTCAGCAATACGAGTATTGAGAAAATCTTCACTAAACTTACTTCCATAGATGCCAGCATCACGCAGAAATACATTTTCTCTAAATATGTCGGTATAAAGTCCCCACGATGACATCGGATTATTATCTGATGTTATTGTGTTTTGCTGCAATAGAATCTTGTTATGAGCACTCCATGTTTGTGGAACTCCATTTCCATACTTAACTAAATCTGTATATCCATCGGTTAAGGATAAAGAAGAAAAGTTGGATAAGCCATTGAGAGGCTTATATAAGTAAGTCACATACATATCTAAAGAAGATTCCGAGCTCCAGGCTACTGTTTCTGAATATGAGTCTGTAGGATCTTTCTCCAACAAATCATGGCACGAGGTTAGAAACTGTGACGTAAACATCAGCCCTATCCCTAATAGATATAATCTTTTTATTTTCATAATTATTGATTTAATTAGAATGTGATATTTAATCCAACACTATAATTCTTTTGTTGGGGATAATAACCATTATTTATAATAGCCATTTCAGGGTCGCAATATTTAAATTCTGTGAAAGTAAACAGATTGGTGCCTGCTACATATACACGAACGTTAGATAGTCCAATATTGGCTTTCGCAAGTATTTTTTTAGGAATTGTGTAACCAAACTGTAAATTCTTCAAACGCAGGAAATTACCATTTACTAACCACCAGGAAGAGGTATATGCATTATTTCCGTTATGAATGGCACTTAATCTGGGATAACGGGCGCTAGTATTTTCCGGTGTCCATGAATCTTCTACCAGATAATAAGGAGCATTTCCTCCCGAGTAGAATGGTCGTGTATAGACCGTATTGTCCATTGAACCATGATTATAAGTACCATTCAACGTATAACTAACAATAGCAGCTCCTTGCCATAATGCACTCAAATTGAACCCTTTCCAGTTGAAGTCCATAGACAGAGAGTAGTTTAACTCTGGCAAAGTGCTGTGACCGATTTTAACTTTATCCCCATCCTGCGTAATTTTACCATCTCCATTGATATCCTCATACATGATATCACCTAAACGTTGAACTCCATTACCAACAAAAGGACGGTTATCCAATTGCTCTTGTGTTTGATATAAGCCTATAGCTTTATAGCCATAAATTTGTCCTAAAGGTTCACCTATGTTTGTCCGGTACCAAGGAGTACTTTCACTTTCAATCCGCGACAGAACTTTATTTCTAGCCCACGCTACACTACCGGTTATACTATAGTAAAAATCATTAACGTGGTTTTGGTGCTTCAATACCAATTCAAAACCGCGATTGTCGATCTTACCCGTATTTCCTTTTTGAGCATAATTTCCACCTAATGAAGGAGGGAAACCACCACTCCGGCTTTCTTGTATATCTTTTGTCAGCTTATAAAATAAATCGAATTCTACTCCCAATAATCCATTCCACATTGTCAGGTCAGCACCAATATTGTAACTGCGGGTAGTAGACCAGGTTAAGCTGGAAGTAATAGAGTTGGATGCACCTAATCCTGCATAAGGAACTCCTCCGAATATGTAGGCATTCTTCTCTACGTTAAAAATACTTCTATGTAAAAAAGCATCTGTATTATCACTTCCTAATTCACCGACAGAAGCACGCAGTTTTAATAGGTTGATAGAAGAAAAATTGTTTTTTATGAAATTTTCTTCAGAGATTACCCATCCCAAAGATACAGAAGGGAAGAATCCCCATCTTCTATCTTTTGCGAATTTATAGGATCCATCTACACGGAAAGCAAATTCAGCAAGGTATCTTTTATCGAAAATATAATTGAAACGTCCTACATAACCAATGGTAGCTTTATCGCTGTGACTACCTGTAGGATTGGATATAAATTCAGTACCTAATGAAAGATCAACCGGATCATTAAAATTATAACCACCCATCTTTCCTGTCATTGTAGAACCTTTCAATTGCGTCTGTTCATATAAGAAAAGGGCTGAAACTGCATGCTTGCCAAAGGTATTAGCATACTCCACACTTGGGCGGACCATAAATCTTCTGAAAGAAGATGCGGATTTTGTGTAATTACCTTTCTCGCTTGTAGAAGAGGCACGCATTAAATTATATGATTTAGAATCTGCACTATAAGCATTAACATTGTATCCTACCAAGAAACCGTTATCTTCCGAATAACTAGTATCATAAACTAAACCTAGAGAAGCTTTCAACCCTTTTATCCAAGGAAAGGCATAACTGATTTTCATTGTACCATCAAACTCATGTCTTTGGTTTTTCTGAAATCCGCTATTCCTTAAAGTAGCGAGTGGACTCTGTGTGTTGGAACTACCGGGACCAATCCAAGCTGTATATTCTCCTTGATAATAAATAGGAATAATAGGGGCTGAATAAACAGCCTGCTGAATGGGGTTTTGTTCAGCTTGTGCGCTTGTACTAATTCCGGGCCAGTTCTTTTCTTCATAAAAGCCAGAAATATTAAGTTCGAACGTTAAATCTTTGGTAATATTACCTTCTACGTTAGAACGGACATTGTAACGATCATAATTCACATTTTCGATGATGCCGGATTGATCCAACATACCTATACTGGTGAAGAAACGGATATTCTTGTTACCACCGGAAGCAGAAATATTATGTTGATGTGTGAAGCCATAATCCTTAAAAACTTCTTTCGTCCAGTTTGTATTTCCATATTTACCTTCCGGATCATAGTTATTAGCCACTTTCGTCTGAATATCAGCTCCATAATATGGTCCGTTGCCATCAAGTTCACTCGCCTTATTATACCAATAAATATAGTCAGGACCATTTAGCATTTCAGGCATAGCTGTATTTTTCTGGAAAGTAACAGAACCGTCATACGAAAGAGTTACTTTACCTTCAGTACCTTTCTTGGTTGTTACCAGGATTACTCCATTTGCCGCTGCCAAACCATAAACGGATGCTGTAGCTGCATCTTTCAAAATAGATATGTTTTCTACATCATTAGGATTTACAGTATTCAACATACGTTCAACACCATCCACTAATATCAGAGGACTAGAATCTAAAAAAGTACCTAAACCACGGATGTTGATAGATGTCTGGTCGTTTCCGGGAAGACCGGAACGTTGAACACTCGTTACCCCCGGTAACTTGCCTGTCATCATATTAGAAAGGTTAGCTTGAGGAGCCATCATCAACTCTTTAGAGCCTACTTGAGAAACGGAACCTATTAAGAATTTCTTTTTTTGAGTTCCATACCCCACCACTACAACTTCATCCAATGCTTGTGCATCTTCTTGAAGTCTAATAGTAATTTCTGAACGACCATGTAAAGCAACCTCTTGAGTCTGGTACCCGACAAAGGAAACTACTAAAGTCGATTTTAAATCCAGTACATTTAGGCTAAACTGTCCGTCAATATTGGTAATAGTACCGTTGGACGAATTCCCTTTTACACTAACAGTAGCACCGACAAGCGGCTCATTGTTTGAGTCATACACTGTCCCTTTCACGTTCGTGTTTTTTTGAGCATGAACGTTTAAGAAAGAAAGCGAACAGATGAATAAGGCTATAAACCTTATACTCCATGTGATTTGTTTCTCCATATTAAATATTAATGTTAATAAAACAAGATAGTTATTTATAATTCATCAAATCTTCTAATGTTTTCCAGCACTGATACAGTCCTCTTGGTACATGGAAGCATCCTTTCCATTTTCCACCTTTGAGTGGTAGCAATACTTCTCCTCTTCGGTTCAAGTAGCCATACCATTCAGGATATTCTTTATCCTTGAAATGCTCCCAAGTGTAGTCGTGTACCTTTTCAAACCATTCCAGACACCGTTTATCTCCCGTCAGTTGATAGCCTTTCAGCAAAGAAATAAGTGTCTCGATATGCACCCACCAGAGCTTCTGATCCCATTCCAGTTGTTGGGGAGGACAACCGTTACGATCCATAAAATAGTAGATACCCCCATATTGCTTGTCCCAGCCATAATTAAGCATCGTGAGAGTAGTCTCTTTGGCTTTCTCTATCAATTCAGGACGATTCAAACGCTTGCCCAGATCCATAATAAACCACATAGCTTCAATGGCATGCCCCGGAGTTACCTGACGGCCTTCAAAACAATCGACCAGATTACCGTCTATGTCCACGTTTTCAACAATGATACCTCCGAGTTCGGGACGATAGAAAACTTCCATCACTTCATGGATACAAGTATCCATTGTTTCCCGCAGATACGTTTCATCCAATAAATGCTCTATCTCCAGTGCCAGGTTACAGAGGATCATTGGCAAGGCAAAGTTCTTCAGATTACGGGTACCCGGATGAAGCTTATTCCATTTCCCTTTCGGATTATCTACTTTGGAAAGGATAATGTCGAAAGTTTTCTTGGCAATGTCAGCATATTCCTGATTACCGGTTGCAAGGCTTAACTGTCCGAAAGCCATGGCAGCGAATGTATATGAAAAGATATTGTACGGTTCTACCAATGGTCTACCCGAACGATCAAGGGAAAAATACCAGTTATAGTTACCATCATGTCCGTATTTTTTTAGAAATTCACCACCTTGAACGGCACAATCCAGCCATTCCTTGCGTTTTTCCACTTTATTGTAAAGCATGGAGAACATCCACACTTCACGACATTGCAGCCAGATGAACTTATCCGTATCGAACACTTTTCCTTCACGGTCCAGACAGGTGAAGTAACCACCATACTCGTGATCTTGGGAGTGTTCAAGCCAGAAAGGGAGGACACTGTCCAGAAGTTCATTCTTGTACAGACTTGCCAGTTTCTCGAAATCCATACTATTATTTCCATTATAGATTGGTATGGGCAATTCAGCAGTGAAAGAAATGTCCGCTGAATGACCAATGTTGTTCTTACTATCCATATTTATAAGATGTTAGTTTATTGTTATTAAGGTCTGTTTTATATTTATTCCGAACGGGTCCAATATCTTTCAATCTCCTCCAGTGACTTCCCGGTAGTCTCCGGCACGAGTTTCCAGACAATCAGCATATACGGCACGCACATGAGGGCGAACAGGAAGAATGTTCCGGCGGGGGTAAGGTTCTGGAGCATCCAGGGGGTCAACTGTCCGATTAGGTACGTTCCGATCCAGAGAGCGAATCCTGCTATCGACATGGCCAGTCCGCGAACCTTGGTGGGATACATCTCCGAGAGGAGCACGAACACCACAGCGCAGATAGACACGGCACAACAGAATACATAGAACAGGAAGAAAATAAGCAGGAAGAGGCTGGATACTCCCAGGGAATCTCCGAAGAGGAAGTACAGGCCGATGAGAATCAGAGAAACAACCATTCCCGAAACTCCGTAATAAACTAGCTTCTTGCGGCCTACCTTATCAATGATGACAAGAGCCAGAACGGTGGTCAAGGTGTTGACTAGTCCTACCAGAACTTGGTAAAATGAAAGTTAACTGTTTGCATAGCTGTATTATGGTAGAAAAGTTTTATCTTTATCGCGTTAAACTAACTAATACCCCCATTATGAGAAGAATTTTTTATTTACTTTTCCTTGTCTTATTAGGCTATTCTTTTGACGTAAAAGCTTCAGACACAGTGTTTATTCATGAAACACAAATCCCGGTTTTGATAGAGCGGCAGGACAATGTTCTGTTCTATATCCGGTTGGATGTAAAGGAAAGCAAGATGCTCGATGAAGTAGTTTTAGATTTCAGTAAAAGTACCAATTTAGCGGATGTTCAGGCAATCAAACTCTATTATGGAGGAACAGAGGCCTTACAAGATCAAAACAAAAATCGCTTTGCCCCTGTAGAGTACATATCCAGCCATCGACCGGGTGCGACATTGGCGGCTAATCCTTCCTATTCCATAAAATGTGCAGAGGTCGGACCATCAGAAAAAGTCGTATTAAGAGGTAATTACAATTTATTTCCAGGTGTCAACTTTTTTTGGATCAGTTTGCAGATGAAAACAGATGCCTCTTTGCATACTAAAGTAGTCTCTGATTTACGTGCTGTAAAAGTGGACGGGAAAGAACTCTATTGTAAATCTATTTCTCCGAAGAATGTTACTCACCGGATGGCAGTCGGAGTCCGTCATGCCGGTAATGATGGTTCTGCTTCCTTCCGTATTCCCGGATTGGTGACAACCAATAAAGGAACATTATTGGGAGTGTACGATGTCCGATATAATAGTAGTGTCGATTTACAGGAATATGTAGATGTGGGTTTGAGTCGTAGCACTGACGGAGGGAAGAGCTGGGAGAAAATGCGTCTTCCGCTTTCATTTGGTGAGTACGGTGGTTTACCTAAAGCACAGAATGGGGTAGGAGATCCCTCTATTTTGGTAGATACCCAAACGAATACCGTCTGGGTGGTTGCCGCATGGACCCATGGTATGGGTAATCAACGTGCCTGGTGGAGCTCCCATCCGGGAATGGATATAAACCATACCGCACAGCTGGTATTGGCAAAGAGTACAGACGATGGTAAAACCTGGTCGAAACCGATCAATATAACAGAACAGGTAAAAGATCCCTCCTGGTATTTTCTGCTTCAAGGTCCCGGACGAGGAATAACGATGAGCGACGGTACATTAGTCTTTCCAACACAGTTTATCGACTCTACCCGTATCCCGAATGCAGGAATCATGTATAGTAAAGATCGGGGAAAAACATGGAAAATGCATCATCCGGCACGGACTAATACGACGGAAGCACAAGTTGCTGAAATAGAACCGGGAGTATTAATGCTGAATATGCGTGATAATAGAGGAGGAAGCCGTGCTGTCGCCCTAACCAAAGATTTGGGAAAAACCTGGACAGAACATCCGTCTTCACGTAAGGCACTTCAGGAACCGGTATGTATGGCCAGCTTGATTCATGTCGATGCCAAGGACAACGTTTTGAATAAAGACCTCCTGTTGTTTTCAAATCCGGATACGACTAAAGGGCGCAATCATATAACAATAAAAGCAAGTCTGGATAAAGGACTTACCTGGTTGCCCGAACATCAAATCATGCTCGACGAAGCAGAAGGATGGGGATATAGTTGCCTGACGATGATTGATAAAGAGACAATCGGTATTCTATATGAGAGCAGTGTGGCACACATGACTTTTCAGACGGTGAAATTAACAGATTTGTTAGGAGTGAAATGAAAGATATAATAGCGGTTAAACTATCTGATATGATAAAAGAATAAAGCCGTATATTTATCGTAGCATGCAAAAACAACATATTTTGTTAAATTATCAGTGAAATTTGCTGAAAAAACAATATCTTTGAATCCGTTAATATCTAATGCCCCCACTATGATGATTAATTTGATCGGAAAAAAGGCTCAAATAGCATGTGGATTACTATGCTGTTGCAGTATGGTATATGCACAGAGCAATGACAATTCCGAAGTTGTCGTTCTAAATACAGGTTGGGAATTTTCCCAGGCAGGAACAGAGCTGTGGCAATCGGCACAGGTTCCGGGCACCGTTCATCAGGACCTTATCAACCATAAACAAATACCCGATCCTTTTTATGGCATCAATGAACAAAAGATTCAGTGGGTGGAAAATGAAGACTGGGAATACCGGACTGCTTTTACAGTTACCCCCGAACAACTGAAACGGGATGACGCCCAATTGGTTTTTGAAGGCCTTGACACATACGCCGATGTATACCTCAATGGAGCACTGTTGCTGAAAGCCGATAACATGTTTGTCGGTTATACCATACCCGTCAAGTCCCAACTCCGTATCGGAGAAAACCTTCTTCACATCTATTTTCATTCCCCCATCCGGCAGACACTGCCTCAATATAACTCGAATGGATTCAACTATCCGGCAGACAACGACCATCACGACAAACATTTAAGCGTATTCTCCCGTAAAGCCCCTTACAGCTATGGCTGGGATTGGGGAATCCGCATGGTGACCAGCGGCATCTGGCGTCCGGTGACCATCCGTTTTTATGACGCAGCTTTTATCAGTGACTACCACGTAAAGCAACTCGCACTGACCGACCAGCTCGCAAACCTGTCTAATGAGTTAGAAATAAACAACATACTCTCCCGCCCACTTCAGGCAGAGGTGAGAATCAATACCTCATTCGAAGGAAGTGCAGAAAAAAGCATCAACCAGGCAATCACTTTACAGCCCGGAATCAATCATGTTTCCATACCTTCCGAAGTGGCATTCCCCGTACGTTGGATGCCGAATGGATGGGGAAAGCCCGCCCTGTATGATTTCTCCGCTCAAATCATAGTAGAAGATAAAGTCGTAGCCGAGCAATCGCACCGGATAGGACTGCGTACCGTTCGCCTCGTTAATGAAAAAGATAAAGACGGAGAATCCTTCTATTTTGAAGTAAACGGTGTACCGATGTTTGCCAAAGGAGCCAATTACATCCCCCAGGATGCACTCTTGACTAACGTCACTACCGAACGCTACCAAACCTTATTCCGCGACATCCGCGAAGCGAACATGAATGTCATTCGTGTATGGGGAGGTGGGACGTACGAAGATGACCGCTTCTATGACCTGGCAGATGAAAACGGAATACTGGTGTGGCAAGACTTCATGTTTGCCTGCACTCCCTATCCGTCCGACCCCACCTTCCTGAAAAGGGTAGAGGCGGAAGCCTGCTACAACATCCGCCGCCTTCGCAATCATGCTTCCCTGGCGATGTGGTGCGGCAATAACGAAATACTGGAAGCCTTAAAATATTGGGGATTCGACAAGAACTTCCCGCCCGAAATCTATCAGGAAATGTTTCGAGGCTACGACAAACTGTTCCATCAGCTCCTTCCTGCCAAGGTGAAGGAACTGGATGCCGCCCGTTTCTACATACACAGCTCCCCATATTTTGCCAACTGGGGACGTCCCGAATCCTGGGGGATAGGAGACAGCCATAACTGGGGAGTCTGGTATGGTCAAAAAACATTCGAGTCACTCGATACAGACCTGCCCCGTTTCATGAGCGAATTCGGTTTCCAGTCCTTCCCGGAAATGAAGACCATCTCCACTTTCGCCGCTCCGGAAGATTATCAGATAGAATCGGAAGTGATGAATGCTCATCAGAAAAGCAGCATCGGCAACGCCCTGATTCGTACCTACATGGAGCGCGACTATATCATCCCCGAAAAATTTGAAGACTTTGTCTATGTCGGACTAGTGCTGCAAGGACAAGGAATGCGTCACGGACTGGAAGCGCACCGCCGGAACCGTCCTTACTGTATGGGCACCCTGTATTGGCAACTGAATGACAGCTGGCCGGTAGTATCTTGGTCGAGTATCGACTATTATGGTAACTGGAAAGCCCTGCATTACCAAGCCAAACGAGCCTTTGCTCCAATTTTCATCAATCCTATCCGGCAGAACGACAGCCTCAATATCTACCTGATTTCCGACTGTCCGGACACCAAAGACCACCTGACGTTGGAAATGAAAGTAACAGATTTTGACGGAAAGAAACAAGGCAAGCCGATACGACTCAACACATTGTCAGTTCCGGCTAACACTTCCCAATGTGTGTACCGTATAAAACCCGATATCTGGCTATCACCGGAAGAACAGCAACGCTGTTTCATGCAACTGACCCTGAAAGACAAGGCAGGAAATACTCTTGCCGAAACCGTATACTTCTTTAGAAAAACAAAAGACCTGCTTCTGCCTGAAACAACCGTTTCCTGCAAGATGAAACAGAAAGACGGCATGTGTGAACTGACATTGTTTTCTCCCACTCTTGCAAAAGATGTCTTTATTGAAATTCCTTTGCAGGGAGCCCGTTTCAGCGACAACTTTTTCGACCTTCTTCCCGGAGAACGTAAAACGGTCGTCATCACTTCTCCCCAAATAAAGAAAGGAGAGGAGCTGCCTTTGACAATCAAACATATTCGTGAAACTTATAATTAATCTATTAATAACTTAACACCTAATTTTTTAGTTTATGAAACAACTCTTTAAATTAACCGGATGTCTGGCACTAGCAGGACTTTTTGCCTCTTGCCAATCGGCGCAACAGGAAGCCAACTACCAGATCATCCCCATGCCACAAGAGATTGTAACCGCTCAAGGAAGTCCCTTCATCCTGAAGAGCAGTGTGAAGATTCTCTATCCGGAAGGAAACGAGAAGATGCAACGCAACGCACAATTTCTGGCAGACTACCTGAAAACGGCTACCGGAAAAGATTTCGCCATTGAAGCCGGAACAGAAGGTAAAAACGCAATCATACTGGCATTAGGTACGGAGAACGAAAATCCGGAATCCTACCAGATGAAAGTTACCGGTGACGGAATCACGATTACCGGTCCTACGGAAGCCGGTGTATTCTATGGCATCCAGTCCCTGCGCAAATCATTGCCTGTGGCTGTCGGTGCGGATATTGCCATGCCAGCCGTAGAAATCAATGACGCTCCCCGCTTTGGCTATCGTGGCGCGCATTTCGATACCAGCCGTCATTTCTTTACTGTGGACGAAATAAAGACCTACATCGACATGCAGGCTTTGCATAACATGAACCGCCTCCACTGGCATATCACCGACGATCAAGGCTGGCGTCTGGAAATCAAAAAATACCCGAAACTGACTGAAATCGGTGCTAACAGAACAGAAACAGTCATCGGACGTAACTCCGGCGAATACGACGGCAAACCTTACGGTGGATTCTACACCCAGGAACAAGCCAAAGAAATCGTAGATTATGCAGCCGAACGCTACATCACCGTTGTTCCCGAAATCGACCTTCCGGGACACATGCAAGCTGCCCTTGCCGCTTACCCTGAATTGGGTTGTACCGGTGGTCCGTACGAAGTATGGAGACAATGGGGCGTATCCGAAGATGTGCTTTGCGCCGGAAACGACCAGGTCTTGAAATTCCTGGAAGATGTCTATGGTGAATTGATTGAAATCTTCCCGTCACCATATATTCATGTAGGTGGCGACGAATGCCCGAAAGTAAGATGGGAAAAATGTCCGAAATGCCAGGCACGTATCAAAGCATTGGGACTGAAGTCAGATCAGAACCACAGCAAAGAAGAACGTTTGCAGAGCTTTGTCATCAACCATATTGAGAAATTCCTGAACGACCATGGACGTCAAATCATCGGTTGGGATGAAATCCTCGAAGGCGGACTTGCTCCGAATGCTACCGTGATGTCATGGCGTGGTGAGAAAGGTGGTATCGAAGCTGCGAAGCAGCAACATGATGTCATCATGACACCGAACACCTACCTGTATTTCGACTACTACCAAGCTAAAGACGTAGAAAACGAACCGTTCGGTATCGGTGGTTATCTGCCCATGGAAAGAGTGTATAGCTACGAGCCGATGCCGGCTTCTCTTACTCCCGAAGAACAGAAATACATCAAGGGAGTGCAAGCCAACCTCTGGACAGAATACATCGCTACTTTCCCACATGCACAATACATGGTATTGCCTCGTTGGGCTGCTTTGTGTGAAATTCAGTGGTCCAGCCCCGAAAAGAAAAACTATGCCGACTTCCTGTCCCGTCTTCCACAACTGATTAAGTGGTACGATGCAGAAGGATACAATTACGCTAAACACGTATTTGACGTACAAGCCGAGTTTGACCCGAATCCGGCAGAAGGAACAATGGACGTTACCCTGTCTACCATCGACGGTGCTCCTATTTACTATACGTTAGACGGCACAGAACCTACTGCCACTTCCCCCGTTTACGAAGGAGTATTGAAAATTAAGGAAAATGTCACCCTGTCCGCTAAAGCCATCCGTCCCAACGGCGAAAGCAAGACTGTGACGGAGAAGATTGATTTCAGCAAATCCAGCATGAAGCCGATTGTAGCCAATCAGCCTATCAATGAACAATACCTGTTCAAAGGAGCTTCCACTTTGGTAGACGGTCTGAAAGGAAATAGCAGCTACAGGTCAGGCCGTTGGATCGCTTTCAACGGAAATGACATGGATATGACTATCGACCTCCAGCAACCTACTGAAATCTCAAGCGTGGCAATCTCTACCAATGTAGCAAAAGGAGACTGGGTATTTGATGCCAGAAACCTGTCCGTAGAAACTTCAGATGATGGCAAGAACTTCAAAAAGATTGCTTCCGAAGAATACCCGGAGATGAAAGAGACAGACAAAGACGGAATCGTTGAGCATAAACTAACCTTTGATCCTGTGACCACCCAATACGTGAGAGTCATTGCTTCACCGGAGAAATCACTTCCGGCATGGCATGGAGGAAAAGGTAAAAACGCATTTTTATTTGTAGACGAAATCAAAATTGATTAATGAATATAAGAAAAGAATACCCTAAAGTTTGTCTTTTCTTATGGATATTGGGGATGTGCTTCCATGCACATCCCATTCTGGCACAGTCCGTCATACCTGTCCCATTAAAAATGGAGCAGGGGACGGGCTCTTTTTTACTGTCAGAAAAGACTAAACTTTATACAAACCTGCAAGGTGGAGAAGCGGAACTTTGGGAGAATTACCTGAAAGCATTGCCTGTTCAATTGAAAGAAGCGAGAATGAAAGACAGGAAGCAGATGCTTTTCTTATTGATAACCCCCAAGACCCCCCAATTGCCATCACCGGAAAGCTACACACTCTCCGTCACCCCTCAACGAATTGAGATCCGGGCAACTTCGGGAGCCGGATTATTCTATGGAATGCAAACCCTGTTACAGCTGATGCAACCGGCGGGCACAGGCAGCTATTCCGTAGCCTCTGTCAAGATAGAAGACACCCCGCGTTTTGCTTACCGCGGACTGATGCTGGACGTATCCCGCCATTTCTCTACCAAAGAGTTTATAAAGAAGCAGATAGACGCATTGGCATATTACAAAATCAACCGTTTGCACCTGCACCTGACCGATGCGGCAGGCTGGCGGCTTGAAATTAAGAAATATCCTTTACTGACCGATTTTGCAGCTTGGCGTACAGACCCCACCTGGAAGAAATGGTGGAACGGCGGACGTAAATACCTCCGTTACGATGAACCCGGAGCTTCCGGAGGCTATTACACCCAGGACGATATTCGTGAAATACTGGCATACGCCCGTCAGCACTACATCACCGTGATTCCGGAGATTGAAATGCCTTCCCATTCGGAAGAGGTGCTGGCTGCCTACCCGCAGCTATCCTGTTCGGGAGAACCTTACAAGAACTCCGATTTCTGTGTCGGCAATGAAGAAACTTTCACCTTTCTGGAGAATGTACTGACGGAAGTTATGGAACTTTTCCCTTCCGAATACATTCATGTAGGAGGTGATGAGGCCGGCAAATCGGCTTGGAAGACCTGTCCGAAATGTCAGAAGAGAATGAAAGACGAGCATCTGGCCAATGTAGACGAGCTGCAAAGCTATCTGATACACCGCATCGAAAAATTCCTCAACAATCACGGACGCCGTCTCTTGGGATGGGACGAGATTTTGCAAGGAGGCATTGCGCCCAATGCAACCGTCATGTCATGGCGTGGAGAAGAGGGTGGTATCGCTGCCGTCACCTCCGGCCATCATGCCATCATGACGCCGGGTGCATACTGTTATCTGGACAGCTATCAGGACGCCCCATACTCCCAGCCGGAAGCTATCGGCGGCTACCTGTCATTGAAGAAAGTATATGCCTACGATCCTGTTCCCGCTTCCTTAACTGCGGAGCAGGCAAAGTTAGTCTACGGTGTGCAGGGCAACCTATGGGTGGAATATATCCCCACTCCCGAACACGTGGAATATATGATTTACCCTCGTATACTGGCATTGGCGGAAGTAGCCTGGTCGGCTCCGGAACGTAAGTCATGGTCCGATTTCCATACCCGTGCACTGTCAGCAGTGGCCGATTTACAGAAAAAAGGATACCATCCTTTCGATTTGAGCAAAGAAATCGGCAGCCGTCCCGAATCTCTTCAACCAGTCAGCCATTTGGCACTCGGTAAAAAAGTGATCTATAACTCCCCCTACAGCTCCCATTATCCCGCACAAGGCAACACAGCCCTGACAGACGGCATACGTGGTGACTGGACTTATGGTGATGGTTCATGGCAAGGATTTATCTCGGACAACCGTCTCGATGTGACGATTGATATGGAAAAAGAAACCCCTATCCATTCCGTCACCGCCGCTTTTATGCAAGTGGTCGGCGCGGAAGTATTCCTGCCGGAGACAGTGATTATTTCCATTTCCGATGATGGAATAAACTTCACGGAGCTGCAAAAACAACACTTTGAAGTGAGCAAAGAAACACCCATCCGGTTTACGGATATTTCATGGCAGGGAGAAGCCAAAGGAAGATACGTACGTTACCAGGCACAGGCCGGAAGCGAATTCGGAGGCTGGATATTTACGGATGAGATAATCGTGAAATAGACATTGTCAATATCATTTATGAATAAAAGAGGGAATCTACTCAACCAGATTCCCTCTTTTATTGTTATATTTGTATTATTACCTTAAAAACTAAGAATATGGTACAACACGCTAGACTCATTTTCTACAGCCTTCTTCTTCTGGTAATCCCGTGCGAGAGCACCTTGGCGCAGAAGATTCCCGTCACGCCCATAGACTCATTGATAACTGTTGGATATGCCACCGGAAGTTTGAAAAACCTCTCCGGTTCCGTAGAGAAGATTACGGAGACACAGATGAATAAAGACCAGATAACGAACCCTTTGGAAGCAATCCGCGGACGTGTGCCGGGTTTGACCATCCAACGCGGATCAAACGGTCCGGCAGCCTTGGATGCGGTACGCCTGCGGGGAACCACCTCACTGACCAGTGGCAACGACCCTTTGATAATTGTTGACGGAGTATTTGGCGACTTGAGTATGCTCACCTCCATTTACCCTACGGATATTGAGAGCTTCACCATTCTGAAAGACGCTTCCGAAACCGCACAATACGGTTCACGAGGAGCTTCCGGTGTGATTGAGGTCACCACCAAAAAAGGAATGAGCGGCAGGACACAGGTAGCCTACAACGGTAGCTTCGGAGTTTCCACCGTCTACAAGAATCTGAAAATGCTGTCCGGCGATGAATTCCGTCGTGTGGCCTCGGAGCGTGGCATTTCCATTCTGGATAAAGGAAACAACACCGATTTTCAGAAAGAGATTGAACAGACAGGACTACAACAAAACCATCACGTCGCCTTTTATGGCGGTTCCAGTGAATCCAGCTATCGTGTTTCCCTCGGTTTCATGGACCGTCAGGGAGTGATTCTGAATGAAGACATGAAAAACTTCACTTCGAATATGAACATGAATCAGCAGATGTTCGACGGCTTCCTGAACTGCGAGCTGGGAATGTTCGGTTCCATTCAGAAGAATCATAATCTGGTGGATTATCAGAAAACGTTCTATTCGGCAGCCACATTCAACCCCACCTATCCCAACCATAAAGACCCCGTCACCAATTCCTGGGACGGAATAACGACCGCCAGCCAAATCACCAATCCATTGGCATGGATGGAAGTGCAGGACGATGATGCCACTTCGCACATCAGCACGCACGCCCGTCTGACTTTCAATCTGCTGGAAGGACTGAAACTAAACCTCTTCGGCGCCTATACCTATAATATTGTGGAAAATTCGCAATACCTCCCCACCTCCGTCTGGGCGAACGGTCAGGCTTACAAAGGAACCAAAAAGCGAGAATCCTTGTTGGGCAACATGATGCTGACCTATAAGAAAAACTGGAAAAAACATTTCTTTGACGTGCTGGCACTTGCCGAACTTCAAAAAGAAACCTACACGGGATATTATACGACAGTAAGCAATTTCAGCACCGACAAATTCGGGTATAATAATCTTCAGGCAGGCGCACTCCGCTTGTGGGAAGGCACTAATTCATACTACGACCAACCCCGTCTGGCATCCTTCATGGGACGTTTCAACTATACATACGCCGACCGCTACGTGCTGACGCTGAATGCCCGTACAGATGCTTCCTCCAAATTCGGAGCGAACCATAAATGGGGATTTTTCCCCTCCGCATCTGCCGCATGGGTGATTAGTGAGGAAGAATTTATGAAGCACTTGCCGATGGTAGACAATCTGAAATTCCGTATCGGCTATGGTCTGGCAGGTAATCAGAGCGGGATTGACTCATACACTACATTGAACCTTGTAAAGCCGAACGGTGTAGTCCCCGTCGGAAACTCCGCCGTCGTATCTTTAGGAGACTTGCGGAACACGAATCCCGACCTGAAATGGGAAGTGAAACATACCTTTAATACCGGTATCGACGTAGCTCTTTTCGGCAACCGCCTGCTGCTTTCCGCCAACTATTACAACTCTCGAACCACAGACATGCTTTACCTTTACAACGTAAGCGTACCGCCTTTCACCTATAACACCTTGCTTGCCAACATCGGTTCCATGCGCAACTGGGGTACGGAAATCGCCATCGGCATCACCCCTTTGAAGACGAAGGATATGGAACTGAATATCAATGCCAATATCACTTTCCAGCGCAACAAACTGCTCTCTTTAAGCGGTATGCACAATGGTGAAATGCTTTCTGCCCCCGAATATAAAAGTCTTGCCGGCCTCGACGGAGCCGGCTTTCACGGAGGATACAACCACATCGTATATCAGATGGTGGGTCAACCGTTGGGCGTGTTCTATCTTCCCCACAGTACAGGACTCGAATCCGACGGAAACGGTGGATACACCTATGGCATCGCCGACCTGAATGGCGGAGGTGTCAGCCTTGAAGATGGTGAAGACCGCTACGTGGCAGGACAAGCCGTACCTAAAACGATTCTTGGCTCCAACATCAGTTTCCGCTACAAGCGTTTCGACCTGTCTTTGCAGATTAACGGAGCTTTCGGACATAAAATCTACAACGGAACTTCCCTGACCTATATGAACATGAATATATTTCCCGACTATAACGTAATGAAGAAAGCCCCGAAACAGAACATCAAGGATCAAACCGCCACCGACTATTGGTTGGAAAAAGGAGATTATGTCAACTTCGACTATGTGACGCTGGGTTGGAACGTGCCGATTGAGAAAGTGCAGAAACTGAAGAAATATGTCCGTTCCCTGCGTCTGGCATTTACAGTCAACAACCTGGCAACCATTTCCGGTTATTCGGGACTTTCACCCATGATTAACAGTTCCACGGTGAACTCCACTTTAGGCGTGGATGATAAACGGGGATATCCGTTGGCGCGGACGTACACACTGGGATTGAGTATTAACTTTTAATGGAGGAGGAGATGATGAAACAATATATGAAAAATAAAAGTCGGTTTTTGCAGAAAGAAGAACAGCTTTCAAGGATAGCGGAACTGTTTTCAAAGAAGAACTTACGTCCTTCGGAAGTGTTGGTATTCCTTCTTATAGCGTGTCTGGGCTTATTCTCATGTGATAAGTTCTTGGAGGAAAATCCGAAAGATAAGTTACCCGAAGATGACGTTTACAATACGATCTCGGAAGTATATCTCAATGCAGTAGCTTCGCTTTATACATACGTAGGCGGTTATAGTGATAGTCAGGGATTGCAGGGAACGGGTAGGGGAGTCTACGACCTGAACACCTTTACTTCCGACGAAGCCATTATCCCCACCCGTGGAGGTGACTGGTATGACGGTGGTTTTTGGCAAGGACTTTACCTGCACGATTGGGGAATAGAGAATGATGCCATTCAGGCTACATGGGAATATCTCTATAAAGTCGTCATGTTAAGTAACAAATCACTGGAACGGATAGACAAATTCGCCGAAACTCATTCCGCTACGGAACTACCGGCATACCGCGCTGAAGTACGTGCCATGCGGGCTATGTATTATTATTACCTGATGGATTTGTTCGGACGCATCCCGCTAGTTCAATCCTCTTCCGTAGCCATGAAAGATGTAGTGCAAAGTGAACGGAAAACGGTCTTTGACTTTGTTGTCAAGGAATTGCAAGAGGCGGCTCCTTTGTTGAGCGATGCACATAGCAACCAGTCCGGCCCTTACTATGGTCGTATCACTCGCCCCGTGGTAAGTTTCTTACTGGCCAAACTGGCTTTGAACTCCGAAGTTTATACAGACAATGATTGGACGGACGGACAACGTCCGGATGGAAAAAATATAAAGTTCATTGTGAACGGCAGCGAACTCAATGCTTGGGAAACAGTCATCTACTACTGTGACCAACTCAAGACTATGGGCTACAAACTGGAACCGGAATACGAAACGAATTTCTCCATATTCAACGAACCGTCTGTAGAGAATGTCTTCACTATCCCGATGAACAAAACTCTGTATACCAACCAGATGCAATATCTCTTCCGTTCCCGCCACTATAATCATGCCAAGGCTTACGGACTAAGCGGTGAGAACGGTCCCAGCGCCACCATTGAAGCCCTCGAAACTTTCGGTTATGAAACCGCGGAACAAGATCCCCGTTTTGATATTTGCTATTTTGCAGGAATTGTCCACGACCTGAAAGGAAACATAATCAAACTGGATAATGGAACGGTACTGGAATATCTGCCCTGGAAAGTATCTCTGGATATAACAGATACCCCATACGAACAAACCGCAGGAGCCCGCATGAAAAAGTATGAAGTCGACCCGACTGCCACAAAAGACGGTAAGTTGATGGAGAATGACATTGTATTGTTCCGCTATGCAGACGCTTTATTGATGAAAAGTGAAGCGAAAGTCCGGAACGGAGCAAACGGAGATGAAGAACTCAATGAAATTCGTAGCCGTGTCAACGCTTCTCCCCGCACTGCCACTTTAGAGAATATCCTTGCCGAACGTCAGCTGGAACTGGCTTGGGAAGGATGGAGACGACAGGACTTAGTCCGCTTCGGGAAGTTTACAAGAGCTTACAGCAGCCGTCCGCAACTGCCGGATGAAGCAAGTGGATATACAACTGTATTTCCTATACCGGAGAAAATACGGGTGATGAATGAGAGGTTGAAACAGAATCCGGGGTATTAGGAAGAAATCATAGTGAAAATATGAATACTTCTTTTGGTAGTGTTCATATAATTACTATATTTGTGCAGTAATTAAGTCCAAAGCGTTATGAGTTACAAATCAGTTAAAGACGTTGTAACTATGTTGCTGGAAAACGGTTTTGTTCTAAAAGGTCAGAAAGGTAGCCACATGAAGTTTGAGAAGAACGGTAGGGTAGTTATTGTACCGAATCATAATAGCAAAGGCGTTGAGAAAGGCACTTATTACAGCATTTTGAAACAAGCGGGGCTAAAGTAGCCCCCTTGTTTTCTGTAATTTAATATAGGAGGAGATATGAAAACAGTAGAAGTAATTGTGGAACACGCAGGAAAGAACTTGAGTGCTTATATTGAAGATGCTCCGGTTATCACTGTTGGCAATGACATGAGAGAGATTGAGGACAACATGCGAGAGGCGATTGAATTGTATTTGGAAGATAATTCCAATCCCTGTGAAGTATTGTCCGGAGAGTTTGAATTAAAATTCAAGATTGATGCTGCTACATTTATAAACTATTATAGCAACATCTTCACTAAAGCTGCATTGAGTCGGATTACGGGTATTAATGAACGGCAATTATGGCATTATGCTGCTGGAGTGCATAAGCCTCGCAGGCAACAACTTGAAAAAATACAAAAAGGTATTCAGGCTTTATCAAAGGAATTATCGGCAATCAATTTATTGTAATATATAGAGTGCTATATATTCAACTTCCAGCCAGTGTGAGATAAAGACGAACCCAAATAAAAAATCCTCGATTTTCATCCGGAGAATCGAGGATTTATATTATTTGTTGCAGCAATCGAATTACTCAATCAAATCGAAATCATATTTTTCAAATTCACTCCCATTGATTATTATAGCAATCTGATGAAGCCCGAGATGGAATTTTCTCGTCGTAACCACACGGAAAGAGTGCTTTCGCGTTATTCGTGTGGTAGAATTTCCGGTATATTCTTTTTCACTGATTTTATGAACTTTCTTCGTCAGCGTTCCATTTGCTTTTTGGTAATAAATACCATATTCAAGCCGTATTTTGATCGTCTTATTGCTATGATTCAACAAGTTAAAACCAAACTCCAGCGAGTCCCCGACTTTAACCTTAGGACTTGAAATCTGAAAATCCTCCACACTAATATTATTTCTGATAGAATCAAAGCCAAACAACTCCATCACCTCCGGAATCCCTTGCTTTAAGAGCGTCCGGCAACCGTGTTTTATAATCCAGTCTACCTCTTTCGACTCACCTTTCCATTTCTTTGCCAAATCAATGACTATTTCCGGATTATCTTTCGCAATATCATTCAAATTATTGGCAACACTCAACCGTACAAATCTTGCCGGATCATTTTTAAGATTCTCCAAAATAGGAATAATAGGTGTCGGATCTTTTTTCAGATTCGGCAAAGCCATCGCCCAAGGCAAACGCGGACGGCAACCTTCTGACGCAAGCCGCCTTACTCCCCAATGCTCGTGTTTCGACCAAACCAACATCTGCTTCATCATTTCATCCGGATATTTTATAATAAAAGGATGAGTCACAAACTCGCAACTTGTGAACTGCGTGATTTTCTCTATCGCCTTGACAGACGTTTCATAATCATCCAACCCATATTGCTCGACATAATTATCCAGAATCGCCCCATACTCCAGCATCAATCCAAACTTCGTATCGTCTATCACCGAAAAATCAGGCCGCGTACTTTTTACATGATCCAACAACTCAAGAATCTTAGCGATTGCCTCTTTGTAGTCTGCCGGCAAAAACTTTTTCAGAATGGTAGTGATATGTATGCAGCGCTGTTTAAGTTCCCTGCCTTCCCATTCATCATCCATAACTTGAGAAACAAACCCGTGAGCATCAAAATCATCGATAACAAGTTTCAAATCTTTCGTAAATAGATCGAAAAATTGCTCGTTATACATATTCTTAAAAGGTTCTGCCATACTTGAAGTCTATATTTAGTATCTATTTATTTGCTACACAAATATATGCCCTTTTTTTAAAAAGACAATTCTTTATCGACTTATTTAACCGAACAGAGTGAAAAAGGAAGGATAAGCCCAAAAACAGAAGTGAGCTACAAATAAAGATTGCAGCTCACTTTTATATGTTAAGTACTTGTCACTAATAAATTTCTATCTTTTTTAGGCATGGATTTCACGGATTAACGCGGTTGTTTTTCAGTAATGACAACACTAAAAACCGTGAAATCCGTGTAATCCGTGCCTAAATTACTATATAAACTAATTATGTACCCATACTCATAGCAAAAAATTAGTCGAAGAAACTCTTGAACTTCTTGAAAATCTTCTCCTTCACCGACGTGTTAGGTTTGAAATTGTCCGAAGCCTCCATCTTTTCGAGCGTGCTCTTTTCCTCTTTATTGAGCGCTTCCGGCACATAGATACTGATATTGACGAGCAAATCCCCCGTTCCGTACCCGTTCACATTCGGCAATCCCTTGCCGCGCAAACGAAGCACTTTACCCGGTTGAGTACCCGAATCAATCTTCACTTTCACTTTGCCGTCGATAGTCGGAATTTCCACGGCTCCACCCAGAGCTGCAGTCGGGAAACTAAGCAACAGATTATAAATCAAATCATTCTCGTCGCGAATCAAGTCCTGATGCGGTTCTTCCTCTACGAGAATCAGCAAGTCGCCTGCCACACCGTTGTGTTTGCCGGCATTTCCTTTGCCACCCATAGAGAGCTGCATACCCTCTGCCACTCCGGCAGGGATTTTCACTGACACCACTTCTTCACCGTAAATGATTCCGTCGCCACCACACTTCTTACATTTGTTCTTGATAATCTTACCCTCACCGCCACAAGTGGAGCAAGTGACGCGAGTCTGCATAGTGCCCAGAATAGTCTGCTGGTTACGGATCACCGAGCCGCTACCCTTACAAGTAGGACAAGTTTCCGAACCGCCATCACCTTCGGCACCCGTGCCATGACACTGGTCACACGGCACATATTTTTTGAGTTTAAACTTCTTTTCTACTCCGGTAGAGATTTCCTTCAACGTCAGCTTCACTTTCACACGAAGGTCACTGCCGCGATACCGGCGTTGCTGTGAACCGCCACCGCCACCAAATCCGCTGAAACCTCCGAAGCCTCCCCCGAAACCGCCGCCGCGGCCACCGAAGATGTCGCCAAACATAGAGAAAATGTCATCCATCGACATCCCCTCGCCACCGAAACCACCGAACGGACCGCCATTACCTGCCGCACCGCTCACTCCCGCATGACCGAACTGATCGTAACGCGAACGCTTTTCCGGGTTACTCAACACATCGTAAGCCTCGGCCGCCTCCTTAAATTTCTCTTCAGCCTCCTTATCCCCCGGATTCTTGTCAGGGTGATACTGGATTGCTTTCTTACGGTACGCTTTCTTAATTTCCTCTACTGTGGCTGTCTTCGTCACCTCCAATACTTCGTAATAATCTCTTTTTTCTGCCATGCTTCTTTTAAAATTATGAATGATGAATTACGAATTACGGGTTATGGATGATGAATTATTGCGGGAAGTCCCTCGTTTTTCATCATTCATAATCCGTAATCAATCCTTATTCCCCTACTACCACTTTGGCGTGGCGGAGCACTTTGTCGTTCAGTGTATATCCCGTTTGCACACAATCCAGAATCTTACCTTTCTGTGCTTCCGACGGTGCGGGGATTACCGCGATGGCTTCATGGTAATCAGTATCCAACGGTTGGTCTTTCGTCTCGATGACTTTCACGCCATTTTGAGCCAAGACAGCTATAAATTTATTGTAAATCAATTCCACCCCTTCTTTTACGGCATTGACATCCGTTGCCGTTTCCATCGTCTTGATGGCACGTTCAAAGTCGTCCACTACCGGAAGAATACTGCCAAGGCTCTTCTCGCCACCATTCAGGATCAGTTCGGCCTTCTCCTTTAAAGTGCGTTTACGATAATTGTCGAACTCGGCAGACAGGCGCAGATATTTATCCTTTTGCTCTTCAATCTCTTCTTGAGCTTTTTCCAGTTCCTTTTCCAACTCCTCTTCATGAGTCAGCGGAGCAGACTCCTCCGTTTGTTCGTTTTGCGGTTGGTCTTCCGCAGGATTTTGAGTTTCCTCCACATTCAGTTCCTCTTCCTTCACTTTTTTTTCTTTCGGATCCATCTTGGTATTTACTATTTTATTATTTACTATTTACTATTTAGAAACACACGTTATCTATGCAAGATACCGCTTATAAACATACCGGACTGACCGGATGTCACAGATTTTGTCTGCAAAAACTTTGCCAAGTTGGCCGTTTTGCCAAAAAACGCAGCAAAGGTAACACTTTTATGTCAGATTGGCACATATCAGATAGCTCATAATTCATTTTAAATGTCTACCTTTGCACGCTCAAATAGTAAATAGTAACTAGTAAAATAGTAAATAATAAGATGATTACAGTTTCGAACGTATCGGTTCAGTTTGGTAAAAGAGTGTTGTTTAATGACGTAAACCTGAAGTTTACGAGTGGTAATTGTTATGGTATTATCGGTGCGAACGGTGCGGGAAAATCTACGTTTCTTCGTACGATTTACGGAGATCTGGACCCGACAACAGGTACGATTGCGCTCGGACCGGGCGAACGTCTTTCGGTGTTGAGCCAGGACCACTTTAAGTGGGACTCATATACCGTCATGGATACCGTCATGATGGGTCATACCGTGTTGTGGGACATCATGAAGCAACGCGAAGAATTGTATGCAAAAGAAGATTTCACAGACGAAGACGGACTGAAAGTGTCCGAATTGGAAGAAAAATTTGCCGAGTTGGACGGATGGAATGCGGAAAGCGACGCAGCTATGCTGTTGAGCGGACTGGGCGTGAAAGAAGATAAGCATTACGTATTGATGGGTGAATTGAGTGGTAAGGAAAAAGTGCGTGTCATGCTGGCGCAGGCATTGTACGGAAATCCGGACAACCTCTTGCTCGATGAGCCTACCAATGACTTGGATATGGAAACAGTGACTTGGTTGGAAGAATATCTTGCCAACTTCGAGCATACCGTATTGGTGGTAAGCCACGACCGTCACTTCCTCGACTCTGTATGTACGCACACCGTAGACATCGACTACGGAAAAATCAATATGTTTGCCGGTAACTATAGTTTCTGGTACGAATCCAGCCAGTTGGCTCTCCGTCAGCAACAGAACCAGAAGGCGAAGGCTGAAGAGAAGAAGAAAGAGCTCGAAGAATTTATCCGCCGTTTCAGCGCGAACGTAGCGAAGAGCAAGCAGACAACGAGCCGTAAGAAGATGTTGGAGAAACTGAATGTAGAAGAAATCAAACCTTCTTCACGTAAGTATCCGGGCATCATCTTCACTCCCGAACGCGAGCCGGGCAACCAGATTCTGGAAGTGTCCGGATTGAGCAAGAAGACGGAAGAAGGCGTAGTGCTCTTCAACGATGTGAACTTCAATGTAGAGAAAGGTGACAAGGTGGTATTCCTGTCACGCAATCCGCGCGCGATGACTGCTTTCTTCGAAATTATCAACGGAAACATGAAACCGGATGCAGGGACCTTCAACTGGGGGGTAACCATCACCACTGCTTACCTGCCGCTGGATAACACCGACTTCTTCAATTCCGACCTGAATCTGGTAGACTGGTTGAGCCAGTTTGGAGAAGGCAACGAGGTATATATGAAAGGCTTCCTCGGCCGTATGCTTTTCTCCGGCGAAGAGGTGCTGAAGAAAGTAAGCGTACTCTCCGGAGGTGAGAAGATGCGTTGTATGATTGCCCGTATGCAGCTGCGCAATGCCAACTGCCTCATTCTGGACACTCCGACCAACCATCTGGACTTGGAATCTATTCAGGCATTCAACAACAACCTGAAGACGTACAGGGGAAATATCCTCTTCTCGTCTCATGACCACGAATTTATCCAGACCGTTGCCAACCGCATCATCGAACTGACACCGAACGGTATCATCGACAAGATGATGGAATATGACGAATATATCACTTCCGACCATATTAAGGAATTGCGGGCGAAGATGTACGGAGACAAATAAGTGACCGGACGAATAAAGGCCTCTGACTCCCATACATGAAGTCTGATGAATAACCTATTTTTACAGCAACCTATTCTCAACAATGGGTTGCTGTTCTTTTTAGCACTATGGAAATAAAATATTTTGAAAATAGAGGAGATTGGCGAAAATGGCTGGCGGACAACTTTGAAACCGCCAGTGACGTTTGGTTTGTATTCCCCTCCAAATCTTCGGGCGAAAAAAGTATTACATACAACGACGCCGTCGAAGAAGCCCTTTGTTTCGGATGGATCGACAGCACTATAAAGGCGCTCGACAAAGAACATAAAATCCAGCATTTCACGCCCAGAAACCCTAAAAGTTCCTATTCTCAAGCCAACAAAGAGAGACTGAAATGGTTGCTGGAACATCAAATGATTCACCCTGATTGGGAAGATAATATACGAAAAGTATTGTCAGCTCCTTTCGTTTTTCCGAATGATATCATCGGAAAACTGAAAGAGGATAAAACAGTATGGGAGAATTACCTCCAATTTTCCGATGCGTATAGGCGCATCCGAATTGCGTACATTGAAGCCGCAAGGAAACGGCCGGAAGAATTTGAAAAGCGATTGAACAACTTCATCCATAAAACGAAGGAAAATAAAATGATAAAAGGATTTGGGGGAATCGAAAAATACTACTAGGTATGTTTTTCTATATCCAATTATATTATAAATTCAGGCACGGATTACGCGGATTTCACGGTTGCTAATCATTTGTAATTAACAAAAAACCGTGAAATCCGCGTAATCCGTGCCTAATTTTTTATTAATAAGACTCACCCGCACATTTCATGCGACAAATAATCCTATAACACCTCTTCCATCAGCACCAATTCCCAGCTGCGCCACACGATCGTAATCAGTTTCAGTTTCCCTTTCTCACGAGCTTCCGCCACGCATTCGTCCTTGCTATAGCGAATCAGCTGTTCCCGCGCATTATCGGCAAGCGTCCTTATTTCCTTTTCCGGTGCATCGGCTTTCGCATACTTCACTTCCAGCAGATAAGTGTAGGGTGGAGATACGGGTACCACCGGACTGGGTTTAAAGAAGAAATCGGCAAAACCCTTGTTCATTTCATATTCCGGATACAGTTGATAATAGCGGAACATACTTAGATAGGCTAGGAGGAATCCTTTGATATGAGCTTCCCCTTCTATATATTCCCGAATGCGGCTCTGCTCCCGAATGGCCTCTGCTACAAATTCGAACAACGGTTCCCATTCTCCCTTGAAAGACATATTCTCAAACAGCGTAAGCAACCGGTTCACGTCGAGCTTGAAGATATCATGACGGGCATATCCTTGAATCAGGAAATTGAATAGCTGTTCGCGAACCACCAGATTGGGAACGTGCAGGATGGGACGCCCCATCATATCGACCCCTTTAATAGAAAGCAGTCCGAAATAGAACAGCAAAGATTTAAAGTTGCTCACGTCCGTCATTTCCAGTGCGGAGAAATGAGTGACGATATCGGTTATTATTTCTCCCTTTTCCGCAACCTCCTTGATGACGGAGAAGTTATCTCCCAGTCCGTGGTCAAGACGGACGAGGTAGGCAAGCTTATTAAAGTCGGTACGGATATTCGGATCTACAATCTCGTCCGGTTTAACTCCGTGCAATATCAATGACTTCATGCAGTAGAGCACCATGTCCGAGTTGAACATGCAATCCGCTAATTTACTTTTGCTGAAGCAATAATTGTCATAGTTGGGTTTCATCATTGCCACCGCATCATCTATTGACATGGAAAGAGCGCCTTGCTCCTTATAATACGCCAGCATCTCGCGCAGTTCCTTCTCGCTGAAACCTACAAGGTCGTTAAACCAGGGATCGGTTGTGATATTCGTGCCGATGTTGAATCCGCTTGTCACGTCGTCCATTGTTACCGGACTTACTCCCGTGATAAACAGACGATTGAGGGCAGAACCCATTCCCGTCGTGGCGGCTTTGATTACATTGAAGAATCTCCGGATATATCCCTCGCCATGCGTCGCTTTCCGATATAAGTCCGTGCCGTAAGTCGAGAGAATGGTATTCGTGAAATTATCGTATTCATCAATCAGGAGATAAATTTTGATGTCTCCCTTGAGAGTGGCATACGAATTGATAGCGGATAGCAATGCTCCCGGTTCTTCAAGCGTCTCTGCATTCAGCACATCCCAGATTTCCTTTCCCAATAGATGTTCGTACTTTTGCAGAAAATGTCTAAGCTTCCCGCAACAATGCAGCCGGAAAGATTCCTCCACCTCATTGATATTCGAACTCACCTCCGAGAAATTGAATCTCATGATGAGAAACTGGTTATGTATCGGTGTAGGATGTTGCCCGATATACAGCTGGCCGAACAATTCGTCGAACTGGTCAGCGTAACGAACGTCATAATAAGCTTCCAGCATTGCCAGCGTGAGGCTTTTTCCAAAGCGTCGGGGACGGATCAGAAACAGATAACGGGGTTGCTTCTCTATTTTTTCAATAAACATGGTTTTATCTACATAATAGAAATTATCTTTGATGATGGCTCCGAAATCCGTCAATCCGTATGGTATTTGTTTCATCATATTGCGATTCCTTTCTTTAATTCATATCGTAGCAAATATACGGAAAACGGATGAATGTGACATCGTTAATGCCATTAATTTATCCGTTTATCTGTTATTTTGTAGAAAAACTGCTGCTTGGCAGATTGATTATAACTCTAATCCTTTTTGAACCGGAACTTGCGGTCGTATTGAATTTTCTGTACGTTCCTGGGATGTATACTCCACCACCCAATATTCTGTGACATTGTTGGAGGTCTTCCGTGAGTGGAAATGGTTGTTCTCCAGTACCGTGACCAGCATTTGTTTCATCTGTGCGTTGGCCTGTGTACGCCCGTTCACGCTTAATACCGACAGCAGGTAGGAGGCGGGATACCATTTCGCCTGTATATCGTTCGGCCTGGCAGCCCGGAAATAGAAGAAAAGATTCTCTTCCATCGGATCTTTTTGGCGGAACGCCTCGTTGCGGTTGTTGAGAAACGTAATCTCTTGGTTCTCATACCAATATTGGAATCCCTGCCGGTAGAGTGCGTATGCTTGTGCATATATCCCCTGATGGTTGACAGGCGTGTGATAGTCTATTTTCAGAAGCGTATTGAACAGGATACGCCTGTTTTCACCAATGTCCGGCAGACAGTGCGGGTTGTTGGTGCTGGCGATGAACGAGGCGCGGCGGGTGAACGTATAATTCTGGATGTCGTAAACCTTCCGTTCGTTCATCACATCTTGCGTGATGAGACTTTTCAACTCCTGCATCCGTGCGGGAGAGAGCGTGTCAAACTCATCCAGGTTGATGATCAGGCAGGACGACATTTGCAGGAGATGGTCTTTGTTTTCGGGATAAATCATGCCGTTGCGATAATAATCTTTAAGCTCCGGCGGGAGGAGACGGCGGATAAAGGTACTCTTGCCTTTTCCCTGTGCGCCGTGGAGTAACATCAACTGGTGGTTTTGCACTTCGTCATTGATGGCGCATGCCACCATTCCCACCAGCCAGCGGCGGAAACTGTCTTCAAAAAAAGCCTGATCTGCCGCTTTTACTGTTTTTGTCAGTTGCCCGATGTGGTCTGTTTTCCCGTCCCATGCCTCGAGTGAGGTGAAATAATGGACAAATGGGTTGAATGGCTTGGCATAGTCCGAGTCTACCAGCGCTTTCAAATTAGCTTGTGAGACGTATATCTTCTTCATCTGCGCGTTGATATAGAATGTGTTGACATCCTTTACGCGAAGTGTGCTGAAAGGCGGCAGCTCTGTGGGGGGAACACCGGGTATTAGTTTCCGGAACTCGATTTGCTCTTTCACTACGTTTCTCCTGATTTCGTAGTGTTCATCCATAAATTTGATTACCTGGCAGATTCTCGGTGTTTTCTCTTCTTCTTCCGCACAGTCAGTCTTTGAGGTATATTGGTAAGCATTGTGCAGGGGGAGTTCGAGGTCGAAATCGGGGAGTTCGCCGAAATGGCTGTGTGCCAGACTGACGGCTTCCTCTTCCGTGATATGCCGACGGTAACACTGGTTGCCCAGACAATAGAAGAAATTGTCCCGGTTGCCTGTCTCCAGACGTTCTTTGCGTTGGGTGTATTCCAGCGCTTTCCGGAAGTCGAGTTGCACTTGCAGGTCGATGGGCGACGCGTTCTCCTGCACGGGAAGGAGGGGAGATCGTTTTGCCGGATTTTTGCGTTTCTTGTTTTTGCACTCTTCCTCGGTGGGCAGTGTCACTTTTACGGTCAGCGGCTTTACGTTTTCCAGTCGTTCGGGAGCGAAGAAAGCGTCCGGATCATGCGACACGAAGAATCCGCGTCCCGGATCGCTTCCGCTTGTATCCACTTTGGTATTGAGCAGTGTTTCGTATTTGCTGCTTGCCAAGGCGTACATTCGGTGGTGATATCGTTCGAGGGTGGGGAAGTCGACGGTTCCCAGCGCGTTCAGTTCGGCACGTAAGGCTTCCGCCTCTTTGCCGGTGAGGTAGACAAAGATTTTCAACCCGTGCATGCGGGGACTGATGAAGCTTCCTAATGTGTCGGGGCAATCGTTCGCCAGTTGGCGGAATTCCGGGAGCTTTTCTGCCGGCATATCGTCACAGTCTACCGTGATGATGTCCTGATACTTGTCCAGGCTGTAAGCCAGTCTTTCCTTTACGTAAGTGGCTGTGATGGTGTGGTAGGGCAGTTGCTTCTTCATGCGGTCTGCTTTCGCCGTGTCTCCTGCCTCCATTGCTTCCCGAAGTCTCCGGATTCTGTCCCGATAGACATCTCCCCGGATAAATTCGAACAGTTGCCGGATGCTGATATTTCCTGATACGAGTGATAATCCTCTGTATGTGGTTATTACGATATTTTCCATTTGATTTGTTGATATGAATTTAAGTCGTGTCAATATTAACACACTGCAAAGGACGGCTTTTCCTGTAGATAAAAAAAACTGCTTTTGGTACTCAAAAAGCAGTTTTTTAACAGTCGGCTCTTAAATGTTAATCGTCAAAAAGCGTTCTTTTTAGTCTTTGTATCTCATAGTCAATCTCTTCTACGCTTAATGATTCGTCCGAATCATCATATTTCTTGAAATTAACAGTCATAAACAACAATTGTGCAAAGAATTTGGGACCTTTAGTGTTAAAAGGAGAATCGTGATCATAGCAGAGATGGACAAAGGGAAGGAGATACTTCTTGCGTTCGCGCGGACTTACATCTATCCTGTTGTTATACAAATTATTGACGGTGTCAAGCGTTTGTGTGATAAACTGGGATACTTGGGGGAATTCTCCCTTTTCGAGCGTTATAGCCTGCTTGTTCAGGTAAACGAAGCCTTCGGAAAAAATGTCTTTTTTCTCATGATTTTAAGTGTTATTTCAATGTTGTTAAAAAATGTTGTTTTAAAAAGACGCAAAGGTACATTTTATTTTGTTCCTATCATTTACTTATGTTGTTTATTCTCTTTATAGATTTTATTTGATGGAAAAAGCGTGTATTTGAGGGTGAACCCCTCACCCTCAAATACACGCTTTTTTCTATCTAAAAGAATATTCTCCCGCGCCTGCGCACGTGGACATTATTATATAAAGAAAACTCATATGGCCTGTTTATCCTCAAGATGCTGTGTGTTGCACAGAATCCCTTATAGCCGCTTTCATTTTCATTATAGCTAATCTCGATTTCATTATAGCTAATTTCATTTTCATTATAGCTAATTTCATTTTCATTATAGCTAATTTCATTTTCATTATAGCTAATCAGCACTTGCCATAAAGAGATTCATGGCTCATCGAGATACTTCACAATGAGCCGTACCTGCCTTGCGCTGTAAGCGTGGTCGTTTTTTCCTTCACCGCCACTATACATTGCGTCATATAGTTCATTGTTATTTCTGATCCACTCCCTCATTTTCCGCATGGCATACACCAACGGTACATAAGGATTATATAAATGCGCCAGCTCCGATTTCAAATACGGACGTATGACAAACGGCTCTTCCGCCGCCTCTTCAGTTTCAGCTTTCATATCTTCGGGGAATTATGTTTATAGTATTCCAAATATACAAAAAATCCATAGGAACTCCAAATGTATAAGTAAAATAAAATCACTCTGAATGAAAGTAAATACATTCTAAATGAAAGTAAGACAAAGTAAGCCAATCGGAGACAAAGTACGTCATTCCATTCCCCTGTAATACACTACCTTTGAGGTATCGAAAGAAAAGAAACAGAGCTCGTTCCTCTCTTCCGATACCATTGCGCTAACCGCAATCTGTAACATTTATTTTTTAATTTTTAATTCTCAATTTTTAATTTATCATGGCAATACCATTTAAAAGAATGGGTCGTAAAGATCCGAGAGAGGTTGATGGGGTGGTGAAGTATCACCCACAACTTGTGACGCAGGGACAGAGTGTAGACCTGGATAAACTCGCTTACACGATGAAAGAGAAAAGTTCCTTGTCGCTGGGCGATATCCAGAGTGTGCTAACCAATCTTGTTGAAGCGATGCGTGCAGCGTTGTTCGACGGTAAGTCCGTCAATATCCGCGACTTCGGTGTATTCAGTCTTTCCGCTACCACACTGGGGGCGGATACGAAAGAAGAGTGTACGATGAAGAACATCAGGAGCGTGAATATCAATTTCCGTCCTTCCAGCAGCGTCCGTCCTAATCTGACATCTACCCGTGCCGGTGAGAAAATCGAGTTCCTTGACCTCGATGCACCTAAGAAAAAGAAAACCGAAGGTGGAGATTCCGGTGAAGAAGGTGGAGGAGGAGACTCCGGTGGAGGTAGTGGTGATGGCGGTGGTGAAGCTCCGGATCCGGCAGCTTGAGCCATAGAGCGTAGATAATGCTTACAACTGATAAGAAAAACAGTGGCACTATAATGAGAAAGATTGATTTGATCGTGATTCACTGTTCCGCCACCCGTGCCGACCGTTCGCTCACCCCGGATGATCTGGAAACGCAACACCGTCGGCGTGGATTTAACGGAACAGGATATCACTACTACATCCGCAAAGACGGAACGGTGCACATCACCCGACCGATTGAACGTATCGGTGCGCACGTGAAAGGATTCAACGCTTGTTCGATAGGCATCTGCTATGAAGGTGGGCTGGACTGTCATGGTCGTCCGGCGGACACGCGGACACCGGAACAACGGGCAACACTTCATTTGCTTGTACATCAATTGCTTGAGACTTTCCCCGGTAGCCGGGTGTGCGGTCACCGGGATTTAAGTCCCGACCGCAACGGAAACGGGGAAATTGAACCGGAAGAATGGATCAAAGCGTGTCCGTGTTTTGAGGTGAAAGCGGAAGGTTTCACCACAGAGGACACAGAGGACACGGAGGAAAATTAGTATAAAAAAACAAACCACCGCAGCGTATACGGAGAAGGGAAATAAATATTCCTCTGTGCCCTCTGTGTCCTCTGTGGTCAACTAAAGAGCGTGGAAAGGAGGTGTGTAAAGTTATGGCAGTCAAAAGATCCCTTTGGGATACTATTTTAAAGGTAGTCATTGCGGTGGCTTCGGCAGTAGCAGGCGTATTTGGTGCGAATGCGATGAATCTGTAACCTATATTTTGGCGGGAAGTACGTGCACTACTTCCCGCCCTTTTTAGTTACTGATTTTTGTATTTATTTTTTAGTTTTCATATTATTGGCAATCTTGCCTATTCATATTCATACATATTATAAAACAATAATGTAATTCAAGTTTCGTACGTCTACTGTTGTGTTTTTGAAGCGTATATAATTTTTTATTTAGATCGGGTAGCTTTTTTATTTCTTATAAACCAACTTACTCGGAACTCCCTCCCCGAACAAGTGATCTCCCAGCGTTGTAATCTTATCCCCCGTAGCCAATACGTAGCGAAGATTATCGCATCCCATAAAAGCGCCGAACTCGATAGCCGTTACACTGGCCGGTAATTCCAGCGTGCCGCACAGACGACCGCAATTACTAAATACACGCTGTCCGATTGATTTCAGGTTATGAGGTAATTTCATATTCAGCAGATACTTCTTCTGCGAGAAAGTGAAGTCGGGGATAGCCGTTGCATTTGTCTTGGAAATATCAACCGATACGAGATTCGGCATATAATCGCGGATAAGTTTGAAGTCAGCGTTATCCAGTTTCCCTTCAACGGTGAGGAAGTTGATGTCTCTGGGTTGCAGTCCGGCTTTCAGGATCTCTTCTTCCAGTTTACCCATTGCACCCACTTGCAGGGTAGTCTCAACCGGTTCACCTTCGATGAAAGCAAAATTCTGCCATCTGTCTTTGTAGCGGTAAGCGTCGCTGCTGCCCAGAGGAACGAAGATGGCGGTAACGCTGTCTGCCAATGCTTCCGGCAGCAGGTTGGGAGCTGTCTTTTTCCGGATCTGGCAGATTTTCAGATTCTCACAGCCTTTGAAGGCAGCATCTTCGATATTCTTCGTTTTCTCGGAAAGGATCACTTTTTCCAGTGTGGCTTTACCTTTGGTCACTCCGCCTATCACATTCGAGAAAGCATAGGCAGGGATGAAGTTCGGCATATAAATGTAGAATTTTCCATTGGGATAAGTACCGGCTTTTCCGCTGTACATCTTGATTTCCGCGTTCGAAATATCCAATACTTTCAGATTATCGAATTCGTCACGGAGATGCCGGAAGTCCTCTGCATTCAGTTTTCCGGTCAGTGTGAGGTGGGTGACACTGTTGGCTTCCTCTTCAGTCATCATGGAAATCAGCGTACCGGGCTTACTCACATAATACGTCTTACTCACTTGGGCGGCGGCTCCTAATGCATTAGCGGCCAGTAAGAAACTTATCAATAGTAGTTTAATTTTCATAATTTTGTAGATTTGTTCTGACAAATATAGGAAAAATAGAGAATACATGATGTTTTTTTATGTTTTATATCTAATTTTGTAGCCGGATTAACAAATTGTAAAAATGGAGGCAGACAACATAGATGGGAAGAAAGAACCCAAAAGACTTCCTGTGTGGGCATGTATCCCGCTGTTTATTGTGGTACTTTTCATATTTATTGGATTGTATGGGACATTGGTCAGCGGAGGCCTGTCGTTGGTTCTTGGAGTGGAGGCTCGCCATCCGGGAGTAGTAGGGTATATTTTCGTGGAGGCCGGTATGCTTTTGGCCGTTCTTACTGCCGCCGTCATCTTGCTTCGTCTCGAACGTCGTCCGTTTTCTGATTTGGGACTTTCCCTAAAAGGACATACCAACGGACTGTGGTATGGTCTCTTGGTGGCAATCTTGCTCTATTTGCTGGGTTTCGGAATCTCTGTTGTTTTGGGAGAAATAGAAGTCACCGGTTTCCAGTTTAAGCCGTTGGATTTATTGGGGTCGTGGGTGTTTTTCCTGTTAGTGGCGTTGTTTGAAGAAATTCTGATGCGCGGCTATATCCTTGGACGTCTGCTTCATACCAATATGAATAAATTCCTGGCACTCTTCATCTCGTCGGCATTATTCGCGTTTATGCATATCTTTAATCCGGAAATAGCTTTCCTGCCGATGCTAAATCTATTGCTTGCCGGTATGCTGTTGGGTGCTTCCTATCTATATACCCGTAATCTGTGTTTCCCTATCTCTCTTCATCTTTTCTGGAATTGGATTCAGGGTCCGATTCTGGGTTATCAGGTAAGCGGAAATAATTTCACGACGAGCATGCTGACTTTGCGTATGCCCGAAGAAAACGTACTGAATGGCGGAGCCTTCGGTTTTGAAGGCTCGCTCATTTGCACAGTACTTATGATTATTTTTACGATTCTGATCGTGTGGTGGGGAGAAAAAAGAGAAGCAATCAGTCTTGCGGTACTCCGATCATACTAAGTTGAATCCGTTTCCGGTCATAATCTACATTCATCACTCTGACCATGACGTGTTGATGGATGGATACCACTTCCGTCGGATCGGAAATGAACCGTTCCGCTAATTGCGAGAGGTGCACCAGTCCATTCTCCTTAATACCTATATCGACAAACGCCCCGAAATTGGTGATGTTGCCTACGATGCCCGGAAGAATCATTCCTTCGCGCAAATCGGCTATGGTGCGCACGTTCTTGTCGAACTCGAAGACTTTGATAGCCTTACGCGGGTCACGTCCCGGCTTGTCGAGTTCCTGCAGAATGTCCTGTAAGGTGGGCAGGCCGACGGTAGGGGTGATGTAGGCGGAGATGTTAATCTTCCGGCGGAGTTCCTTGTCGGCTATCAGTTCGTCGATGGTACATTTCAGGTCTTTGGCCATTTGCTCTACGATGTGGTAGCTTTCCGGATGCACGGCGGTGTTGTCCAGCGGATTCTTGGCTCCGGGGATGCGGAGGAATCCGGCACACTGTTCGAAAGCCTTGGCGCCCATGCGCGGAACTTTCATCAACTCTTTCCGCGAACCGAAAGCTCCGTTTTCCGCCCGGTAGTTGACGATGTTTTGAGCCAGTTGCGGTCCCAGTCCGGAGATGTAAGTCAATAGATGGCTGCTTGCCGTATTCAGGTTTACGCCGACCAGGTTCACGCAATTCTCTACGGTCTGATCGAGTGCTTTTTTCAGCTTTGTCTGGTCTACATCGTGCTGGTATTGACCTACACCGATGGATTTAGGATCTATCTTCACCAATTCTGCCAACGGGTCCATCAGGCGGCGGCCGATGGAGACTGCTCCACGCACCGTTACGTCATAATCGGGAAACTCGTCGCGGGCAATCTTCGAAGCCGAATAAATGGAAGCTCCCTGTTCACTGACTACAAACACGGGTATCTGACGGTCGAAGCTCTGGCTGTTGATGAAATCTTCTGTCTCACGGCTTGCCGTTCCGTTGCCGATGGAGATGGCTTCTATCTGATAGGCCTCAATCATCTTACGGAGTTTGGAAGCAGCTTCTCCTGTTTTGTTCACCGGAGGATGCGGATAGATATTCTCATTATGTAACAGATTGCCTTGCGCATCGAGGCAGACAACTTTACATCCCGTACGGAATCCGGGGTCGATGGCGAGCACCCGTTTTTGTCCCAATGGAGGGGCGAGAAGAAGTTGGCGGAGGTTCTCGGTGAATACCCGGATGGCTTCCTCATCGGCTTTTTCTTTGGATTGAGCGGCAAATTCTGTTTCGATGGAGGGCTTGAGCAGACGCTTGTAAGCATCGACCGTAGCTTCGCCCACCTGCTGGCTACACTCGTTGTTGCCACGTACGAACTGACGTTCCAAGCGTTCGATACATGCCTCGTCGTCGGGATTGATGGATACTTTTAGCAGGCCTTCCGACTCTGCCCGGCGGATGGCCAACAGGCGGTGGGACGTGCAACGTTTCAGTGCTTCGGAGAAATCGAAATAATCCCGGTATTTCGCCGCTTCTTCCTCTTTTCCTTTCACCAATTTGGCACTAATCTCTGCCTGGCGGCTGAACTGATTACGTACCGCGTTGCGGGCACGTTCGTCTTCGTTCACCTGCTCTGCAAGGATGTCACGGGCGCCTTTCAGGGCATCTTCCACATCTTTCACGTCTCCTTTCACGAAGGAGGCAGCCTTGGCGCTAAGGTTGTTTTCCCTTTGCAACATCAGGAGGATGGCAAGCGGTTCCAACCCTTTCTGGCGGGCTACTTCAGCACGTGTCTTCCGCTTGGGTTTATAAGGAAGATAAATGTCTTCCAGTTCCGTAGGATTCCAAGTGTCGTTGATACGTTTCTCCAGTTCGGCAGTCAGTTTTCCCTGCTCGTTGATGGTGCCGAGAATCGTTTCTTTCCGTTTGGCTATGTCGCACAACTTATCGTGTTGCTCTTTGATTTGCTCTATCTGCACTTCATCCAGTCCGCCGGTGGCTTCTTTACGGTAACGGCTGATGAAGGGAATCGTAGCACCTTCACCCAAAAGATGGAGTGTACTACTTATTTGTCTTTCCGGTATACCCAAAAAACCGGAAATCATCTTGTGAAATAATTCCATAATTTGTATTTTTTGAGAGTAAATGAGCGACAAAAATACATATTAATCTGCTAAACCCGACAAGTTTTACTATATTTGCAACTTAATTAATGAATTAACACATCAAAACTGCATGATTATGCTGGGACGTCTTGGATATCTTTTTATCTGTTTCCTTTGGCTTCTGCAGTCAACGGAAGTATTGGCTGTCTCTAAAGATAAGAAACCTATTCTGATTATTTGCTCCTATAATCCGGCTGCGCATCAAACCTCGGTCACTATTTCCGATTATATGGATGAATATAGTAAATTGGGGGGACAGCGCGACATTATCATCGAAAACATGAACTGTAAAAGCTTCTCGGAAGCTCCGTTATGGAGCGAAATGATGACGCAGATTCTGGCTAAATATCAGGGGGAAAAGCATCCGGCGCAAATTATCCTGTTGGGACAGGAGGCATGGGCTGCTTATTTGTCGCAGAGGGATGAAATGCAGGTGAAAGTGCCTGTGATGTGCAGTCTGGCCAGTAGCAATGTGGTGATATTGCCGAAAGATACGGTGAAAAACCTTGATCGCTGGATGCCCGAATCTATCGATATATTTGAGGATCATCTGGATATTCCCGAACTGGAATCGGGATTTATCAACCAATATAATATAGAAGGTAATATCCGCATGATTCAAGCTTTCTACCCGAAAACGAAACACATTGCTTTTATCTCGGACAATACTTATGGCGGGGTGACCATGCAAGCGTTGGTGCGAAAAGAAATGAAGAACTTCCCCGATCTGGATTTGATTCTGATGGACGGCCGGACACATTCTATTTATACCATCGTTGAGGAATTGAGACAGCTGCCCGAAAACACAGTTATCTTGGTGGGAACGTGGCGTGTGGACATGAACGAAGGGTATTTCATGCGAAATGCTACGTATGCCATGATGGAAGCTACTCCTACCATCCCGGCTTTTACTCCTTCATCGGTGAGCCTCGGTTATTGGGCGATAGGAGGAGTGCTGCCCGATTATCGGAAAGTGGGAGGAGAAATGGCTCTGGAATCTATACGGATGGATCAGCATCCGGAGGATACGGAAAAGCATCTTTCGGTCATCGGCTGCAAAGCGGTATTGGATAGCCGGAAGGTGAAAGAGTGGGGGCTGCACCCGAATGTGTTGCCTTTTAAAGTGCAGCTTGTCAACCAGTCGGTTTCGTTCTATCAGCAATATACTTATCAGATATGGTCTGCTTGTGCTTTGTTCGTGATTCTGGTACTTGGCTTATGTATCTCTCTCTTCTATTATTTCCGTACGAAACGTTTGAAAGACGAGCTTCTGAAATCGGAGAAGGATTTGCGTGTAGCGAAAGACAGGGCGGAAGAGTCTAATCGTCTGAAGAGTGCTTTCCTTGCTAATATGAGTCATGAGATACGGACACCGTTGAACTCGATTGTCGGCTTCTCGGATGTACTGGCAATGGGTGATAGCACGGAGGATGAACAGCAGTCTTATTATCAGATTATCAAAACCAATTCGGATTTGTTGCTTCGTCTGATTAATGATATTCTCGATCTTTCACGTCTGGAGGCCAACCGGGTGACTTTGACGTGGGAGGAATGTGATGTGGTGCAATTGTGTAGTCAGGTGGTTGCCTCTGTTAGTTTTTCACGGCAGTCGTCGGATAATCAGTTTTTGTTTTCCACCTCTTTTGAAACTTTCCGGATGGTGACGGATGTGCAGCGTATGCAACAGGTAATCATTAATCTGCTGTCCAATGCTGACAAATTTACGAAAGGCGGGAAGATTACATTGGACTTTTCTGTGAATGAGGAAAAGCAAATGGCTATTTTCTCGGTAACGGATACCGGATGCGGCATCCCGAAAGAAAAACAGGGACTTGTGTTCGAGCGTTTTGAAAAATTGAATGAGTATGCCCAGGGAACCGGATTGGGATTGTCTATCTGTAAATTGATTGTGCATAAATGGAGAGGAAGTATATGGATCGACCCTGACTATACCGGTGGGGCACGGTTCGTATTCTCGCATCCGCTAAATATAGAAAAAGAATGAAACGAATAGGATTTATTTATGGCTTGCTTTTCTGTCTCGTACTGTCTGTTGCGGCGCAGGAAAAGGTAGTGAAGCTGAAGATTGTGGAAACAAGTGACGTACATGGTAATTATTATCCTTACAATTTTATAACCCGTCACGAGTGGAAGGGGAGTCTGGCACGTATTTATTCTTTCGTGCAGAAGGAGCGCGAACAGTATAAAGAGAATCTGATATTGCTGGATAATGGTGATATTTTGCAGGGGCAGCCTACTGCCTATTACTATAATTATATAGATACGGTGTCTCCTCATCTTTGTTCGGAAATGATGAATTATATGAAATATGATGCCGGCAATATGGGAAACCATGATGTGGAAACGGGGCGTGCCGTGTTCGACCGTTGGATAGCCACTTGTGACTTCCCTGTGTTGGGTGCCAACATCATTGATACGTCTACGGGAAAGCCCCATCTGGCTCCTTATAAGGTGTTGGAACGTGATGGCGTGAAGATCGTGGTATTGGGTATGATTACTCCTGCCATCCCTGCATGGCTTTCTGAAAACCTGTGGAAAGGGTTGCGTTTCGACGATATGGAAGAGACGGCACGCAAATGGATGAAGATTATCCATGAAAAAGAGAATCCCGATGTAGTGATCGGATTGTTTCATGCCGGACAGGAGGCTTTCAAAATGTCGGGCAAATACAATGAGAATGCTTCTCTCAACGTTGCGAAGAATGTCCCGGGATTCGATATTGTATTGATGGGACACGATCATGCCCGCGAATGTAAGAAGGTGATGAACGTGGCCGGAGATTCGGTGTTGATTATCGATCCGGCCAGCAATGGAATTGTATTGTCTAATATCGATGTGACCTTGAAATTGAAAGATGGAAAGGTGCAGAGCAAGGATATCAAGGGGGAGTTGACGGAGACGGAAACTTACGGAATCAGCGAGGATTTCATGAAGTATTTTGCTCCGCAATATGAGGCGGTGCAGAAGTTTGTATCCAAGAAGATCGGAACTTTTACCGAGAGTATCTCTACTCGTCCTGCTTTCTTCGGTCCTTCCGCTTTTATCGACTTGATACATACCTTACAGCTCGACATTACCGGAGCTGACATCTCTTTTGCCGCTCCGCTTTCGTTTGATGCGGAGATAAAGAAGGGGGATGTGTTTGTCAGTGATATGTTCAACTTATATAAGTACGAGAATATGTTGTACGTGATGACGTTGTCCGGGAAGGAGATTAAGGATTTTCTGGAGATGTCTTATTATATGTGGACGAACCGGATGAAGTCACCGGAAGATCATCTGCTCTGGTTCAAGGAGAAACCTCGGGAAGGTGCGGAAGACAGGGCTTCTTTCCGGAACTTCAGTTTTAATTTCGACTCGGCTTCCGGCATTATTTATACGGTGGACGTGACTAAACCGCAGGGAGAAAAGATTACGATTACGAGTATGGCCGACGGTTCTCCTTTCCGTATGGATAAGATATATAAAGTGGCCTTAAATTCTTATCGTGGTAATGGCGGTGGAGAACTGTTGACGAAAGGATCGGGTATTCCGCAGGAGAAATTGAAAGACCGTATTATTTTCTCTACGGATAAAGACCTTCGTTTCTATTTGATGAATTATATCGAAAAGAAAGGTAAGATGGACCCCAAAGCCCTGAATCAGTGGAAGTTTGTTCCGGAGAAATGGACAGTGCCGGCTGCCAGACGTGATTATGAATATCTATTCCGGTCTGTTCAATAAGTAGTCAAAAGTGTTCATTATGTCCGATAATACTCCTGAATGGCTTGTGTATCTGATTAAATGCTGGTATATTTGTCGCAAAAAAGAGAGAGTATGGATATTCAGAGTGTTCCTAAAATAGGTATTTCTTCGGTAGTTCATTCCAAACATATAGATGCCGACCATATTGATGTTATGGATAATGATATAGCACTTTTCGATACGGAGAGCGTTATATCATTGTATAATGGACCTACCAAACTGGAAGTGCTGACTGTAGGGCTTTGCCTGGAAGGTACTGGTGCATTTAATATTAGTTTGCGTGAATTTGAGTTGTCTCCCGGATTGATGGTGATAGCGTTGCCCAGCCAGATTATTGAACAGCGGTGCTTTAGTCCCGATTTTAAGGGAATATTTTTTGCTGTGTCAAAGAATATGTTGGAGGTGTTGCCTAAAATAGGGAATGTGCTTTCCTTATTTCTCTATCTGAAAGACTATCCGTGTCTCGCCCTTCACTCGCACGAGCAGGAGGTTGTGAAGGAATATCATATGTTTATCAGAAAGAGATTGAGAAATAAGGAGGGGGTGTACCGTAAAGAGGTTGTGATGGGATTGATGCAGGGGTTCTTTTTCGAACTGTATAATATTCTTAATAACCATGTACCTGCCAATACTGTCACAGTGAAGAATAAAAGTCGGAAAGAATATATTTTTGAACGTTTCTATGAGTTTTTAGTAGAGTCCTACCAGTCTGAACGCAGTGTGAAATTCTATGCCGATCAGTTATGTCTGACACCGAAGCATCTTTCGGGAGTAGTGAAAGAGGTCAGTGGGAAAACAGTGGGAGAGTGGATTGACGAATTGGTGATTCTGGAGGCGAAAGCACTTCTGAATTCTTCAAGTATGAATATACAAGAGATTGCCGACCGGCTGAATTTTGCAAACCAGTCTTTCTTTGGAAAATACTTCAAACATTACACCGGTATGTCTCCTAAGGAATACCGGAAAAGCCGCTAAATTTATAAAACACCGGAACGTACACGGCTTAATGTCTCCGGTGTCATTAGAAGATAGGAGGCGATGTACGCCAAAGGTGCACGTTTGATGATTTCCGGATGTGTTTCGAGCAGGAGGTTATAGCGTTCGCGGGCGGATTCAAAACGCCAGGAGTCTGCTTTAATCTGCGATACGATTAGGGAGTATTCCAGTATCTTCTGGTAGAACATATTGATCTCCCAATTTTCTCTTGCCAACTTTTGTATCATATCACGGGGGAATAGGTAAATGATGGAAGGTTCCAGAGTTTCCACTATCAGCCGCGTAGGTTCTTGTTTCAAGAAACTTTCGATACACATCACGATGCAGCCTTCGTATGAGAAATGTTCGGTTATGTCTTTTCCATTTTTGTAATAATACTGCCTAAGCATACCTTTGCCAACAAAAACGAGTTCGTGAGCTACTTCTCCTTCATTCAGCGCTATTGCTCCTTTGGGAAATTCTTCACGGATCAATATGTTTTCTATCTGCCGTCTTCCTTCTATGCTCATTTCCGGAAAGCGGGAATTAACAACAGCATTTACGGTATCTCTTAATAGTGTATCCATGTCTTTTTGTCTTGGTGTGTGCAAAAATACTAAAAACGGTTGACATAAATCATGTGTGGTACAAAAAAGATGTATATTTGTCCGCAAAATCAAAATGTAGTTGATAATGAATAAGATAATAAAGTTGGCAGTGTTGCTGTTCTGTTTTAGTGGTTGTGTAAGGGATAATGATGCTATTTATTATCCGGTTGGCAACGTGGATGTGGAAAGAGGCGGTCCGGCTTTGGAGGCTGGAAAGGGTGATTTGATAGCCCGTAGTTATAATACCGAAGATTATGTACTGGACACGCTCGCGCAATATCCGGGTGATCCGACGCTCGGTAAATTGACATTTATGGTTAGTCTGAAAAACCGGTTGACTGATCAGGAGGTGAGTGGTTTTAATGGTGTCGGTCAATCCAAACTAACGATGAGTCTTGGATATAAAGACGGCAACTATCCGGCAGAAAGCCAGGTCCCTGTTTATACTTCGCCCGACGTGACTGCCAGTTATGCCATCAAACTCCGTTTAAAAGGAGAATTGACCTTAACAGGAGATGAATGGATGATTGATTATATTTATGCTCAATTAGCCGGCTTATTCCAGCCTTATCCTCCTACGTCTTTCCCGGAAGTGTTTATGTGTAAAGGGGGTGAACAATCGTATGCTACGTTCGATTCTTTCCGCAGAACTTGGACGTTCGATATAACTTATGACCGTTCCAACCTTTCTTTCAGCCAACTGTATTTCAATCTGTTTGTGAATCTGGCAGGTCAGAAAAGGGAGGACAGAGTCCGGTTGAGGATTGATAAGGAATCTTACTTCGAGATCTATAAAGAAAAAGAGAGTCCATTAATGGGATAGCGCGATAATTATGCGAGATGAAAATTTACGCAAAATTTGCACCATTTTTTTTAATAATACCCATTTATAACGCCTAAAAACGATACTTTGATATAGATATAAGGCAATAAAAAAGCCTCTTACTTGTTTGTAAGAGGCTGATAATCAAGTGGTAGTGGGTACGAGAATCGAACTCGTATTACATGCGTGAGAGGCATGTGTCCTAACCGTTAGACGAACCCACCGGAATTTGATAGATTTAAAAAGAGCCAAGTCTACAAAACTTAGCTCTTTTTTATTTTGAGATTTTGCGGAAGCTGGGGGATTCGAACCCCCGGTACCCTTACGAGTACGTCAGTTTAGCAAACTGGTGGTTTCAGCCACTCACCCAAACTTCCTTGAACCCGCATTCTCTCTCAAATGCGGTGCAAATATAGGGGGAACTTTTGGACTACGCAAATCTTTTAGCAAGATTTTTTTTACCTGTTTTTTGTAAAATGAGATAACCTGCTATGTTTCAAATGTTAAACGGAGGAATTTTTTTTTCGAAAGCTTTTAAATTTTATCGATGGGCGGACGACTTGAAACATATTGACGCTATCCGTTCATTATAGTGACGGTATCTTCATGGGATAGGGTAATCATCGGGATTGGATAGTGACGGTATATTTAACCTTGGAAAAGGGCATAAAAAAAGGCTATCTATCCCAGACAGCCAATCTTTTGTTAACCTTAAATCTAATACTATGAAAAACACAGTACAAATATACGGACTTCTGGTGAATTTGCAAATAAAACAAGAAAAAAGAGATGTTTTATAACATTGATTAAATATTTGATTCCTCAATTCTATTTTTATTAAGATTTTCAGCGTTTTGAACACTATATTCCCAATATTTATCACATAATTTCAGATAACTGGTCTCTGCACTTTTGCCTCCTAGAGAAATGGCATACATCTTTGTCTGTTTTGCTTTTGCATGTTCTATGGACTGGGATAGCAGTTTATCGACGGGACGCATCTCAAAATCCGATACGGTGATGATGTCTGCTTCCATATATCCTTCTTCGCTGATTTTTCGCAGAGCATGCGTGATGACCGGTTCCATATCTGTGCCACCATGAAAAGATTGGCTTAGGAAATCGACAAGGCGGTCGAAGCTACTTCCTAAATCGGTTATTTCAATACACTCGATATCATCGGAGAAAAGGATGACGTAACATTTCCGATGTTGTACTTCTGTCAATTCGGCAATGGCAAGTAGAGTAGATTTCGCGATTCTTTCCCGTTCTCCTGCCATAGAACCGGAAGTGTCCAGACAAACGATGAAAGGGCCTTCAGCTTCTTCGGAAACTTCATTTCCTGCTGTTTTCTTATCATTGATGGTTTGCTTCTCGTGCGATTGATAATCGATGACTTGTAGTCTCTTCTCTATGAAACGCTCGAAAAATATAGGCTGCAGGCTCTTTTCCGCCAGATAACAGTATTCCAGAGGGAGAAGACTATTCAAATCATTTCCTTCACAAATGCCTGCAATATCGCTTCGGGTGGCGTGAGATATAATTTGTTCCCGATGAATACCTGCGGTCATTTTGAAACGTTTCCGGCTGCTTTGGTGTTTCTTGCCTAAGATTTCTACCAGTTCGCGGATAACGGGATTCCGTTTGATCGTTTCTTCGTATTCTAAAATCTGTTCCGCTATCTGTTTATGATTGCGAAGCAGCCAGACGAGGCGTGAGCCACCGCGTACCGGAAGATTTTTGGCTAATGACAGTTGAATGCGGTAGAAATCCTCACAGAGTTGCTCGATATGTTCCATCTGATAGTTGAACTCATTGTTCGAGAGCAGCGTATGCCACTTGTCGAAAAAGAGAGTCCGCAACGCTTTCCATTCTTTGGAACGCGGGCTGATTACATCAAAACGTTGGAGATAGTATTTTACGTTGAGGTCTACCAGGTGATATTTCATGGAGAAGGGGTATGCGCTGTTTTTCAGGAATTGAAGAAACTTTGCGTCCGATGCTTCATTCATTTCATGAAAGTATTCCCATTGCGATGCATAGCGGGAGTAGAAATCTTGCAGGGAGGGTTGTGTGTGACGAAAATATAGGTGAATGTCCGCATCCAGTTCTTCGGGACGGATAATCTGATTGTGCAGTTGTTCGTCGTACACATCATAGGCTATTCCCTGCAATTTTTCGTAATAAATGTCTTGCAGGTGTTTGAGCCTAATACTCTCTGTTCTCTTGTTCATGGGCATGAGCGATGATGCGAAGTTCATTCCGGTAGTTCTCTATGACGTGTGCAGTCTCTCCTAAGATTCGCTTAATCTTGCTTTTTTGCGATGAACTTAAGAAAAGATGTTCCTTGGTGTATGCTGTTTCCCGCTCGGAGATTGTTTTATATTCTACTTCCATTTGCTGAAGTAAATCTATCACTTCCTGCAATGTAAATTCGAACGGAGTGCTGTCGTCCTGCTGTGCTGGCAAAGGTTCGCAATTGTCATAACATAGTAGTGGATACTCCTGATTGTTGATGAAAACAGATCGTTTTCCTTTTCGGAGGGAATAAATATTCTTTTGTGCGATATTTCTGTTCTTTACAAAATCGTAGGCTTTCAGGATTTTGTTGACCGGACGGAATTTATCCTGCTGGATATAAAACAGCCGGTTACTGTCTTTCTTCAAAGACTGGTAATCTGAAGCAAAGATGAGTAAATTTCCGGCAATGTGGTAACCTTCTATGCGATGATAGAAGGTATCTACGACCTGGATTCCCGGATCGCTAAGTTCCCGTAAGCTATGTTCGGACTTCATGTTCTCTTTCAACGTATCCAGTTTCTGTTCCAGCCGTTTTTCTCCCAATAAATAGGTGTTGATTCCCCGTGCAATCGACTGTTCCACTATATTTTCGATGATGGGGAGCTGCGAAACTTCATCCCACAGGCAGGCACTCATCAGCAAGCAGTCGGAGAAGTGAATCCCCGGCGATTCGTTCAGATAGGCCGAGGTGCGGAGCAGACCTACTATTTTTTTCCAACGGCGGTCGGATATATAGATGGGAGGGGTGTTTTCATCCCGTCCCGTATTGTACTGTTCGATTTCTCGTTTGATATTGTGAATCAGCTCGAAGATGGTATAGTGAATACCTACTTTCTCACTTTCAGCTTGTATTTGATTGTATAATTCATCGTCTACCTGGAGTTTTGCGGGGATTTCAGGTTCTACCTCCCGTGTAGAAGAGATCATCTGGTCGAAAGCATATTCCTGTTCAATGCATCCCACAAACTGGCGGATCAGGAAACGGTCGTATAAGGCTTCCAGTCCTTCACCCTTTGCGGGTAGTTCGTTGGACGCGGCAATCAGCGCTTTCAGAGGAACACGCACCGTAAATTGTCCGTTGCGATATATCTTTTCATTGATTACCGTCAAAAGAGAATTTTGGATGGCAGGACCGGCTTTCCATATTTCATCCAGGAAGACAATTGATGCTGTCGGCAAGTATCCTTGTGTAATACGTTCGTATGTATCTTCATCTTTCAATTTTGAGATGGACACGGGACCGAATATTTCATCCGGTGTACTGAAACGGGACATCAGATATTCAAAAGCATCCGCATCTTTAAATGCCAGTTTGAGCCTGCGCGCCACTAAGCTCTTGGCTACTCCCGGAGGGCCCAATAGAAAGATACTTTCACCTGCCATGGCAGATAATAGGGAGAGTGCGATGGTATGTTCTTTTTCGAATACTCCCTCATTGAGGGATTTCAGTAGTTGGGTGATATGGGATTTGATTGACTTCATGCGACAGATGATTTCATGTGTTGTTAGCAGGAGGCAAAGATACAAGAATTCTTTGAAATAGACTTCATTGGGGGGATTTACCCACAGATTTAGGCAATTTCCTCCCGATAAGTAGGAGTTTTCAGTTTCATAAGGAAAATTCATTCTCTACTTTTGTTCTATCGAAAGATTAATGATAGATAATAATTAGAGAACCGTTAAAAATAAAGGAATATGAAAACGAACACATTTAAATACTTCGGTTTGGCTTTGATGGCCGTATTGATGGTAAGTTTTACCTCTTGCGAAGTGGAAATAGATAGTTTCTATGATGATGATCATAATGGTGCAGGGTACTATAATCGTTCGGCTGATTTATGTAGCCGTACTTGGGTTAGTTTCTACCGGGACATGGACGGTAACTATTGCCGTCAGGAACTGGACTTCTTTTTAGATCGTACCGGAATTGACTATATACGGGTGGAATATCCTAACGGAGCAGTAGAGCAATATGAATATAATTTCCGTTGGAGCTGGGAGAATTATGCGCAGACTTCCATTCGTATGTCATACGGACCGAATGATGTTTCATACCTGGATGATGTGTACATCGGTGGAAACAGGTTAAGCGGTTATCTGGACGGACGAAATAACTTTGTAGAGTTTCAGGGGAAATGATGAAAGATAAAGAGGAAAGAAACAGAGGGAAAAGATCGTTTGAAGGATAACAAGATGCAGGTGAAAAGAGAAGGATAAGGAAGTTAAGATAGAAATAGGATAGTTATTAGGAACAAAATAATAGGTAACGAAGTAAAAGGGTAATCAATAAGATTTCAGGATATATGAATCAGGGTATCAATAGGGCGTGAAATGAAAGCTTAAAAGTTTTGAACCGGACTAAATAGTTTTTATCTTTGCGCCCTATTAGTTTTTATATACATGGAGTGGTTATATAGTCTATTTATCGAACATTCTGCCTTACAGGCTGTTGTGGTACTTTCACTGATTTCTGCCATTGGTCTGGGCTTGGGAAGAGTGCATTTCTGGGGAGTTTCCCTGGGAGTCACTTTTGTTTTTTTTGCAGGTATCCTTGCCGGACATCTCGGGCTTTCGGTCGATCCGCAGATGTTGAACTACGCAGAAAGTTTCGGACTGGTCATTTTCGTTTATTCTCTCGGTTTGCAAGTCGGTCCCGGTTTCTTCAGCTCTTTCCGCAAAGGAGGGGTGACGTTGAATATGTTGGCAATGGGAGTTGTTCTGTTGGGAACCTTGTTGACGGTGGTAGCCAGTTATGCAACAGGCGTCTCTCTTCCTGATATGGTCGGTATCCTCTGTGGAGCAACCACGAATACTCCGGCGTTGGGAGCCGCACAACAGACGCTGAAACAGATGGGAATGGACAGCAGTACTCCTGCTTTAGGATGTGCGGTAGCCTATCCGATGGGGGTCGTTGGTGTAATCCTTGCCGTTTTATTAATTCGCAAAGTGCTGGTTCGCAAAGAAGACTTGGAGATAAAAGAGAAAGACGATGCGAACAAAACCTACATTGCAGCGTTTCAAGTACACAATCCTGCTATTTTCAATAAAAGCATCAAGGATATAGCTCGCATGAGCTACCCGAAGTTTGTCATCTCCCGCTTATGGCGTGACGGACATGTCAGTATTCCGACTTCTGACAAGATATTGAAGGAAGGTGACCGTTTGCTGGTGGTAACTGCGGAGAAAGATGCTTTGGCCTTGACCGTGCTTTTTGGTGAACAGGAAAATACGGATTGGAATAAAGAGGACATTGACTGGAATGCGATTGATAGTGAATTGATTTCGCAGCGTATTGTCGTTACCCGTCCCGAACTGAATGGTAAGAAACTCGGGTCACTCCGATTGAGAAACCATTATGGGATTAACATCAGCCGCGTGTATCGGTCGGGTGTGCAGTTGCTTGCTACTCCGGGATTGGTACTTCAATTAGGAGACCGCCTGACGGTAGTGGGAGAGGCTGCTGCTATTCAGAATGTGGAGAAGGTATTGGGAAATGCTGTAAAAAGCTTGAAAGAACCCAATCTGGTTGTTGTGTTTATCGGCATCGTACTTGGCTTGGCATTGGGAGCTATTCCTTTCTCCTTTCCGGGTGTCAGTACTCCTGTGAAGCTGGGATTGGCGGGTGGACCGATTATCGTTGGTATCCTTCTGGGAACTTTTGGACCGCGGATACACATGATTACCTATACCACCCGTAGTGCGAATCTGATGCTGCGTGCCTTGGGGCTTTCCATGTATCTTGCTTGTCTGGGACTGGATGCCGGAGCTCATTTTTTCGACACCGTATTCCGTCCGGAAGGTTTGTTATGGATCGCTTTGGGGGCCGGATTGACTATTGTTCCAACCATGTTGGTCGGGTTTGTAGCTTTCAAGATGATGAAGATTGATTTCGGTACTGTATCCGGTATGTTGTGCGGAAGTATGGCAAATCCGATGGCACTGAACTATGTGAACGATACCATTCCCAGCGACAATCCATCCGTAGCCTATGCGACTGTTTATCCGCTGTGTATGTTCCTGCGGGTAATTATCGCTCAAGTGTTGTTGATGTTCTTGTTAAATTGAGAATTGAGAATTGAGAATTGAAAATTGAGAAATGATGGATTTGTAAATAAAAAGAAGTCATTTCTTAATCAGGAATCGTTTAAAATAGATAAATTTGTAACTAGAAAAGGAGAGGAGTTAATAAATTCCTTTTTTGAGTTACTAAATGGTAAGTTGTCAACGAATAATAAGTTGCCAATTAATAAATTGTAAATAGTAAAATAGTAAATAGAATGACTGCTCAAAGTAACATAACTCCTGAAAGCATTGTGAGTGATCTCCGTTACCTGCAACTGCTTTCCCGAAGTTTTCCTACCATTGCCGATGCCAGTACGGAAATAATCAACTTGGAGGCTATCTTAAATCTACCTAAAGGGACGGAACATTTCCTGACTGATATTCATGGAGAATATGAAGCTTTTCAGCATGTACTGAAAAATGCTTCCGGTGCGGTAAAACGTAAAGTAAATGAAATATTCGGCAATACTCTCCGTGAAGCTGAAAAGAAAGAAATCTGCACGTTGATTTACTATCCCGAAGAGAAACTCCAATTGGTGAAGGCCCGTGAAAAGGATCTGGACGATTGGTATCTGATTACGCTGAACCAACTGGTGAAGGTCTGTCAGAACGTGTCTTCCAAATATACCCGTTCGAAGGTTCGTAAATCACTGCCTGCCGAATTTTCTTATATCATTCAGGAGTTATTGCACGAATCGTCTATCGAACCGAACAAGCATGCTTATATTAATGTAATTATCAGCACGATTATCACTACGAAGCGTGCCGACGATTTCATTATCGCTATGTGTAATCTGATTCAGCGCTTGACTATTGATTCTCTTCATATCGTAGGAGATATTTACGACCGTGGTCCCGGTGCGCATATCATTATGGATACATTGTGCAATTACCACAACTTCGATATCCAATGGGGAAATCATGATATTCTTTGGATGGGAGCAGCTTCCGGTAATGATAGTTGTATCGCTAATGTGATACGTATGTCCATGCGCTACGGTAATCTGGGTACGCTTGAAGACGGGTACGGAATCAATTTGCTTCCATTGGCTACTTTTGCAATGGATACGTATGCCGATGATCCTTGCACGATCTTCATGCCGAAAATGAACTTTGCCGATGCTCATTATAATGAGAAGACTTTGCGTCTGATTACTCAAATGCATAAAGCCATTACCATTATCCAGTTTAAGCTGGAAGCTGAAATCATCGACCGCCGTCCGGAATTCGGAATGGCTAATCGTAAACTTCTGGAGAAGATTGATTTTGAACGTGGTGTCTTTGTGTACGAAGGAAAAGAATATGCTTTGCGCGATACCAACTTCCCGACTGTAGACCCGGCAAATCCTTACCGGTTGACTGAAGAAGAACGCGAATTGGTAGAAAAGATTCATTATTCATTTATGAATAGCGAGAAATTGAAGAAGCATATGCGTTGTCTGTTTACCTATGGCGGCATGTATCTGGTTTCAAACTCGAATCTTCTTTATCATGCTTCTGTTCCTCTGAATGAGGATGGCAGTTTTAAGCATGTCAAAATACGTGGAAAGGAATACTGGGGACATAGATTGCTGGATAAAGCCGATCAACTGATCCGTACCGCTTACTTCGATGAAGAAGGAGAGGAGGATAAGGAATTTGCTATGGATTATATCTGGTATATGTGGTGTGGTCCGGAGGCTCCCTTGTTTGATAAGGATAAGATGGCGACTTTTGAGCGTTATTTCCTAGAAGATAAAGAGTTACATAAAGAAAAGAAGGGCTATTATTACACATTGCGTAACCGGGAAGATATTTGTGACCAGATTTTGACAGAGTTTGGAGTTTTAGGGCCTCATTCGCATATTATCAACGGTCATGTGCCTGTGAAAACGATTCAGGGAGAACAACCCATGAAAGCCAATGGCAAGCTTTTCGTTATCGATGGTGGCTTCTCGAAAGCTTATCAGCCGGAAACGGGAATTGCGGGATATACACTTGTTTATCATTCTCATGGTATGCAGCTCGTACAGCATGAACCGTTCCAGTCCCGTCAGAAAGCCATTGAAGAGGGGCTTGATATCAAATCGACCAACTTTGTTCTCGAATTTAATTCGCAACGAATGATGGTGAAAGATACCGATAAGGGAAAAGAACTGGTGACTCAAATACAGGATTTGAAGAAATTGCTTGTTGCTTATCGTACTGGTCTGATAAAGGAGAAGGTTTGAAATGAATGTTATTCCTTTGCAATATGAAATTCAATAACTTTTAGTGCATTGAGTGATTCGTTCCACCTAGGTGGGACTAAACGGTGACCCGGATGGGACGAAAGGAAAACCATGGTGGAACGAAACAAACATCCAGGTGGAACGAATTATCATTAGTAAAGCAATATCTTGATATTAGTGTTTTAATCTTTTCAGCAGTATATCTTGCCCGATTCTTGTTTAGAAAAGAACAATACCTGCTTCTATAATCGCTCCTTTATCATAATTGCTTGATTTATTATAGAATCTGGTTAACCCATAACCGCCTGTCGCAAAGATACCGAACTTCTTGGTAAATTGATATTCCAGATTGGCACGTGCCTGCAATGCGTACAAACGTTTCGGAATCATCTCGTCTTTGTTATCGAACGCCTCGATATGCTGGTAGCCAAGGTCTCCGCTGATGGATAAGCCTTTGTAAAGAGGAAATGACAGACCGGCACGATAGGATGCACTTGCCGAAAACTTATCATTCAATCCTTGATACATGGAGCCGACTCCCAGAATAGTATAAAACAATTGGTTCTTGAAGCGTACACCTATATTGGCAGGTGTTGCATTTCCACCATACACCATCATTTGCACTTTTGTATCAGGATTCGCATTCACCAGTCCGAGTTGGAACCCCTTCATATCTTCCCTGTAATAATTGACAAGGCCTATTTGAAGCCCGCGTGCCTGCGTTGCATAATTACATAATGCTATTTGCACCCCATTCAGTTTCGATGCGGTTATGTTGGCAATTCCTGCAATCTGCAAGCCGTTCATGTGTTCGCCTACTACATTCAAAAGTCCGGAAGCCATCAAACCGCCGAAGCTCTGTCCTGTGATATTTGCCGCTCCGGAAAAGTGTAGCCCCGAAGCCATGTTGCCCGTCACATTCATGAAACCACTCATCATTACCCCCGAGGTATTATCTCCTCCGATGCTGGTTAAGCCGGATATGATTACTCCCTGCGTTCTGTCACCGGTGATATTTACCAGTCCGGCAGCAGAAAGTCCTACGGTGTTGTTACCACTGATATTACTGATACCGGCCAGCTGGACACCCCTCATTGTTCCACCTGCCAGATTGGCTAATCCGGTGATCTGTACTCCGTTCATGTCACCATGTACCACACTTCCCAATGCATTGATGCCCACACCGTTCAGACGGTTCATTGTAGACAGGAGACCGATGTTCACATAAGTCGTCTGTGTACTGTCATGCGGTTGCGTACAAATATCTTTCCAGATGGATATATTAATACCTGCACTCTTGTTCTGTGCCGGTAAACAAACGGCAGCCATTAGTATAGCTGCCGTGAATATTGTTTTCTTTATCTTCATTCCTTTCTCTTTTCGGTTTAAGTTATATCTCTATGCAGCTAACTTTATATTAGCCTTTTGCTTCCTGATATAAATAACGTTTGATGCTCTTCTTCGGTGTCTTTTCGAATTCTTCCGGATAGATTTTCATCTTGGATATTTGGCTGTAGGCCGGTAGCATATCATTCAGTGCCACACGGTTTTCTTCCATTATTTGCTCGATGTCTTCATTCTTGAGACCGTGAGCGAAAGCGTCGTCAAAATCAGGATAAACAAGTCCGACAAGTTTTTCGTTTTGCTGAACGATAATACTTTCAGCCACGTATGGCAGGTTGTTCAATTTATCTTCAATTTCTTCCGGGTAGATATTCTGTCCGCTGGCACTCAATAACAGGTTCTTGCTGCGTCCTCTGATCGTAACATTTCCTTCGGCATCCATCAAAGCCAGGTCACCTGTATGCAGCCATCCGTCTTTGTCGATAACTTCTTGGGTAGCTTCTTCGTTTTTGTAATATCCCAACATCACATTCGGGCCCTTACATACGATTTCGCCAACAATGTTTTCGGGATCAGATGACAACACTTTCACATCCATACGTGGCACAGCTTTTCCGCATGAACCCGGTTTGAATCTTCTCCAATCCTCGTAGCAGATAATCGGACCACATTCCGTCATTCCATATCCTACTGTATAAGGGAAATCAATCATTTTCAAGAACTGTTCTACTTCCTGATTGAAAGCAGCACCTCCTACAATAACAGCTTTGAAGTTTCCGCCGAATGCCTTAATCATTTCTTCGCGTACCGTTGCTTTTATCTTGTCATTGATGATAGGTACTTTTAGTAAGATCTTCATTGCAGGAGTTTCCAGTTTCGGAAGTACGCTCTTCTTGATGATTTTTTCGATGATAAGCGGTACGGCAACAATCAGATTCGGTTTCACCTCTTCGAAAGCTTGGAAAATGATTTTCGGACTCGGCATGCGGGTAAGGAAGTAGATGTGGCAACCCACGGAGAACTCATAAAGGAATTCGAAAGCCAGTCCGTACATATGTGCCATAGGGAGCATGGATACGATCTTATCTCCGGCTTGCAGGTCTAACACTTCAAAAGCAAATTTGGTATTCGACCACAGACTGCGATAGGGGAGCATTACTCCTTTCGAGTAACTTGTTGTTCCTGAAGTATAATTGATAACAGCCAGTTCTTCCGGTTCATCCTTATGATATGCGATATGCTCTGTGCGGAAATTCTTCGGATATTTTTTGCCGAACATTTCGTTCAGATGCTCGCGTGCATAAGTCAGTCGTTCGCTGCGTGACACTAGCAGGGTGAAGTCGTTCATCATCAGGATACCCTCCAGTAGCGGCATTGCCGACTCATTCAGGTTTTCCCATACCATATCTCCTACAAGCAGTAATTTTGCTTCGGAATGGTTGACGATGTTATGTATATTGTCCGCTTTAAATTCATGGAGAATGGGTACAACAACTGCCCCATACGTCAGTGTAGCAAGGAAAGTGACTCCCCAATGAGAGCTGTTTCTTCCGCAAACAGCAATCTTGTCTCCTTTGCGGATCCCACTTTCTTCAAAAATGATATGGAGTTTTTCGATCTTGCGAGCTACGTCTTTATACTGTAATGTTGCACCTTTATAATCGGTCAGGGCATCCAAGTCCCAATTATTTTTGATACTATTCTCAATGTAGGCTATAAAACTTTGTTCCATTGTTTTGCACATTTGGTATTAATTTGTGCAAATATAGCAATTATATTAAGAATGAAGAATTAAGAGGGAAGAATTTTTGGAAATGGGGGAAGGGCGATGCGGTGAGATTGCGACAGGCCGGTAGGAGGAAAGAATATGATTATAGCTAATTTCATTATGCTATAACCAAAAATCATTATGCTATAATCAAAAAAAAATATGCTATAAGCAAAAATAATTCTGCTCATAGCATATTGATTGATTCTTTAGATTCTTATTTCAAGTACCATTCGTACATTCTTTGTACGCCTTCCTCGATTTCAATTTTATGGTGCCACCCCAAAGCGTGCAGTTTCGAAGGATCGGTCAGCTTGCGCATAGTGCCGTCCGGTTTGCTGCTGTCGAAGGTCAGTTTTCCTTGATACCCTACAGTCTCTACAATACGTTCGGCCAGTTGGCGGATGGTGATTTCCTTACCGGTGCCGATGTTGATGTGGCAGTTGCGGATATCTTTGCTACCTTCTTTATAGGTATCTTTGAAGTCTACGTGCTCCATAACAAAGACACTGGCATCCGCCATTTCTTCGCTCCAAAGGAACTCGCGGAGTGGAGTACCTGTACCCCAAAGAGTGACTTCCGTTTCGCTGATTCCGTATTTTTGCAGAATAGCCAGGATTTCTTCTTTCGGACTGTCGCCATTCACACCTTCCACCGGACGCAGATTCATATCCTTACGTACAGCTTCCCAGTTTCCTTCTTTCAGACAGTGTGCCAGATGAATCTTACGGATCATGGCAGGCAGTACATGACTGCGTTCCAAGTCGAAATTATCATTCGGTCCGTAAAGGTTTGTCGGCATCACAGCGATGTAGTTCGTTCCATATTGCAGGTTGAAACTTTCGCACATTTTCAGTCCGGCAATTTTAGCGATTGCATACGGTTCGTTGGTATATTCCAACGGTGAAGTAAGCAATACGTCTTCCTTCATCGGCTGTTCGGCGTCACGTGGATAAATACACGTGCTACCCAGAAAGAGCAACTTCTTTACATGGTGGCGGAAGCTCTCTCCGATGATATTCTGTTGAATTTGCAGATTCTTATAGATGAAGTCGGCACGGTAGATGCTGTTCGCCATGATACCACCTACAAAGGCAGCAGCAAGGAATACATATTCCGGTTGTTCTTCATCGAAAAAATTACGGACAGCCGCGCCATCCAGCAGATCAAGCTCTTTGTGAGTGCGGCCTACCAGATTTGTGTATCCTTTATCCTGCAAATTCTTCCAGATAGCAGATCCCACAAGTCCGCGGTGTCCTGCCACATATATCTTTGCATTCTTTTCCATTCTATCTTTTATTAGTTCACCACAGAGGACGCAGAGGACACGGAGGATTTTATTTTTTCCTCTGTGTCCTCGGTGTCCTCTGTGGTGAAATGAAATTCATTTAGTGTTTGGTAGCAATCATTCGTCTCACTTTCTCCATATCGTGGCGAACCATGATGCTTACCAGTTCTTCGAATGATGTTTTACGCGGATCCCAACCCAACAGTGTTTTAGCTTTTGTCGGGTCGCCCAGCAGCTGTTCTACTTCCGATGGACGGAAATACTTCGGATCAACTTCTACCAGAGATTTTCCGGTAGCTACGTCGATACCTTTTTCATTTACGCCTTCACCTTCCCAACGAAGTTCGATCCCTGCTTCTTTGAATGCTAACGTTGCGAATTCGCGCACCGTGTGCATTTCTCCAGTAGCAATAACGAAATCTTCGGGAACATCATGTTGCAGGATCAGCCACATACATTCGATGTAATCTTTGGCATATCCCCAGTCGCGGCGTGCATCCAGATTACCCAGATACAGTTTGTCCTGTTCGCCCTGTGCGATACGTGCGGCAGCAAGCGAAATTTTACGGGTAACGAACGTCTCACCACGGCGTTCGCTCTCGTGATTGAACAAAATACCGTTTACTGCAAACATACCATAGCTTTCGCGGTAGTTTTTAGTAATCCAGAAACCATATTGTTTGGCTACCCCATACGGAGAACGGGGATAGAATGGAGTTGTCTCTTTTTGTGGAACTTCCTGCACCTTACCGAACAATTCGGAAGTAGAAGCCTGATAGATGCGGGTTTTCTTTTCCAGTCCCAGGATGCGTACAGCTTCGAGCATACGCAACGTACCGATAGCATCTGCTTCGGCAGTGTATTCCGGAACGTCGAACGAAACCTTCACGTGGCTTTGAGCTGCGAGATTGTAGATTTCATCCGGTTGCACCTGTTGAATAATACGAATTAACGAACTAGAATCTGTCATATCCCCATAATGCAGATTAATCGTACGTTTCTGTTTCATGTCGCGCACCCACTCGTCAAAATACAAATGTTCAATACGTCCTGTATTGAACGAAGAAGAACGACGGAGTATACCGTGTACTTCGTAACCTTTTTGCAATAGAAATTCGGCAAGATAAGAACCATCTTGTCCGGTGATGCCTGAAATTAGGGCTTTTTTCATACGCTAATTATTTATATAATTGAAAATGTGGGTGCAAATGTCGGCATTTTTTGTGACCCAGCCAAGTGACTTTCCAATTATTTTTCAGCACAGTCATTCAGCACGGTTTTTTCCCATTATTTTGTCGATAATCAAAGCGATAGCTCCGTCTCCCGTCACATTGCAGGCAGTGCCGAAACTGTCCATGGCGATGTAAAGCGCAATCATCAAAGCTTGTGCCGATTCGTCGAAACCGAGCATGGATTGCAGAATCCCCAGGGAAGCCATGATTGCTCCACCCGGAACTCCCGGAGCGGCTACCATTGTGATACCCAGCATAAAGATAAACCCGGCGAACAGGGGGAAGTCGAACGGCATTCCCTGCATCATCATCAATGCCAGTGCGCAGGCTACGATTTTCAATGTGCTGCCCGATAGATGGATGGTGGCACATAGCGGAATCACGAATCCGGCCACTTCGGCAGATACTCCGTTCTTTTTGGCCTGTTCCAGCGTCACGGGGATGGTGGCTGCGGATGATTGTGTGCCCAATGCCGTGAAGTAAGCCGGCAGCATTTTGATAAGCAATTTGAATGGATTTTTATGCACAAACAATGCCGCAATGGAATACTGAAAAACCAACAGGAAAATATGAAGAACGAAGATGACTCCGATAATTTTAATAAACACCATCAGGATAGAATATACTTGTCCCGAATGTGTCATGTTTAGGAATATGCCGAAAATATAAAGCGGCAGCAAAGGCAGAATGACGGCACTTATCATTCGTACGATAATTTCCTGAAAATCACGTGCCACATTTTTCAATGCGTCGCTGTTGAGTGACGCCAGTCCTAACCCCAGTGTGAAAGCTAAAACCAGGGCTGTCATCACGTTCATCAGCGGCGGAATCGAAACGGAGAAGTAGGGGAGGATTCCCTGCGCTGCGCTTACTTCTTCAAGTGGCGCACCCGGTTCGATAAGTGAGGGAAATATTGTAACTCCTGTGAAGTAGGAGAGAAAGCCGGAAAAAAGAGTAGCGAAGTAAGCGATCAAAGCAGTCAGGAGCAGCATTTTTCCTGCACCTTTCCCGATGTCGGCAATAGCCACAGTGACCAGCCCGACGATAATCAATGGGATAGAGAAATTGAGAAATTCACTGAAAATGCCATTGAACGTAACAAATATTCGCACTAGCGGAGCCGGGAAAACTGTGCCGATGGCAATACCCAAAATGATGGCGATAACGATGCGTGCCAGCAAACCGATTTTGATCTTCTTCATCCTTGATTTTATTTGTAGACTACAAAAATAATGTTTTAATCTAAAATCTTGCGAACAAATGTGCATTTTAAATGTTACTAAGATAAAGAATATTCAAAATATACAAGTTATGGCAAATCAGAATAAAACAGATATCGGACTTATCGGCTTGGCTGTGATGGGCGAGAATCTTGCTTTAAACATGGAGAGTAAGGGATGGCACGTGTCGGTATATAACCGTACTGTTCCCGGAGTAGAAGAGGGGGTGGTAGAGCGCTTCCTGAATGGTCGTGCAAAAGGTAAAAACATCGAAGGATTCACGGATATAAAGGCATTTGTAGATTCGATAGCTATTCCCCGTAAGATTATGATGATGGTTCGTGCCGGAAGTCCGGTAGACGAACTGATGGATCAGCTTTTCCCGTTGCTTTCACCGGGAGACATTCTTATTGATGGCGGTAATTCTAATTACGAAGATACCAACCGTCGTGTCCAACTGGCGGAATCAAAGGGATTTCTTTTCGTCGGTAGCGGTGTGTCCGGTGGTGAGGAGGGAGCCTTGAATGGCGCTTCTATTATGCCCGGCGGTTCGGAAAAAGCATGGCCTGAAGTGAAACCGATTCTTCAGAGTATTGCGGCAAAAGCTCCGGACGGCACTCCTTGTTGCCAATGGGTGGGTCCTGCCGGCTCCGGTCATTTTGTGAAGATGATTCACAACGGTATCGAATATGGTGATATGCAACTGATTGCCGAAGCCTATTGGGTGATGAAAAAGTTGCTTGATCTGACCAATGAGGAAATGGCTGATGTCTTTGCCCGTTGGAACGAAGGCAAACTTCGCAGTTATCTGATTGAAATCACCGCCAACATTCTGCGGCATAAAGACAAATCCGGAGGTTATCTCATTGATAAAATTCTGGATGCAGCCGGACAGAAAGGAACCGGTAAATGGTCGGTTATCAATGCGATGGAACTCGGTATGCCGTTAGGGCTAATTGCCACGGCGGTATTCGAACGAAGCCTTTCTTCACAGAAAGACTTGCGTCACTTGGCTTCCAAGCAATTCCAGTGTCAACATACACAACCTATATATAATAAGGCGGAACTCGTAAAGAATATTTTTTCTGCTCTTTATGCTTCCAAACTCGTCTCTTATGCCCAGGGATTCGCCGTGTTGCAACGTGCTTCCGACGCTTTCGGCTGGCATCTCGACCTGGCTTCCATTGCACGTATGTGGCGTGGGGGATGCATCATCCGCAGTATATTCCTGAACGATATTGCCGCTGCCTTCGAAGCCACCGACAAGCCTAAACACTTGTTGTTGGCTCCTTATTTTAAAGAAGAAATGAAGACATTGCTTCCCGGATGGAAGAGTCTGGCGGCGGAAGCCATGAAAGAAGAACTTCCCGTTCCTGCTTTCTCTTCTGCCCTGAACTATTTCTATTCGCTCACTTCTGCCGATTTGCCCGCCAACCTTGTGCAGGCACAACGCGATTATTTCGGTGCGCACACTTTTGAGCGTAAGGATGAGTTGCGCGGACAGTTCTTCCACGAGAACTGGACAGGCCACGGAGGAGATACGAAATCGGGTACATATAATGTTTAAATAGAAAAATAGTTTTGAAATGATAAATTATATTTCACCACAGAGGACACGGAGGACACAGAGGTTTTATATTTTTATTTACTATGGAGTAACACAGAGTTTCACGTATTTATAATTGTATTTATCGCTCTGTTTTACTTGCAGAAAGAGAGAGAAGAACTCTGTGTTCTCCGTGTCCTCTGTGGTGGACTCATAAATGATTATTTACCATTTCAAAACATAAATCAAAACAATTCTTGAATGATGGATAAATTTGCAATGATAATTTTCGGTGCGTCGGGTGACTTGACCAAGCGTAAGCTGATGCCTGCCCTTTACTCCCTTTACCGTGAAAACCGGTTGACCGGAGAGTTTTCCATATTGGGTATCGGGCGTACGGTCTATTCTGACGATAACTACCGTTCCTATATATTAGAAGAACTGCAACAGTTCGTCAAGTCCGAAGAACAGGACGCAGCTCTTATGGCTTCGTTTGTCTCCCATCTCTACTATTTACCGATGGACCCGGCAAAAGAAGAAGGTTACCCACAACTCCGCCAACGTCTGGTGGAATTGACTAACGAGGTAGATCCGGACAATCTGCTGTTCTACCTTGCCACTCCGCCATCACTTTACGGAGTAGTGCCCATCTACTTGAAAGCTGCCGGACTTAACACTCCCCATTCGCGCATCATCGTCGAAAAACCTTTCGGCTATGATCTCGAATCGGCACTTGAACTGAATAAAACGTATGCCTCTGTTTTCAATGAGCATCAAATTTACCGTATCGACCATTTTCTCGGTAAGGAAACGGCCCAGAATGTACTGGCTTTCCGTTTTGCCAATGGTATCTTCGAACCTCTCTGGAACCGTAACTATATCGACTACGTTGAGATTACAGCCGTAGAAAATCTGGGTATCGAGCAACGTGGCGGGTTCTATGAAACGGCAGGTGCGCTGCGGGATATGGTGCAGAACCATCTGATACAGCTTGTAGCCCTTACGGCTATGGAACCGCCTGCTGTTTTCAATGCAGACAATTTCCGTAATGAAGTGGTGAAGGTCTACGAATCTCTTACTCCATTGAACGATGTCGATTTGAACGAACATATTGTTCGCGGACAATATACAGCCTCCGGTAGTAAAAAGGGATACCGTGAAGAAAAAGGAGTGGCTCCCGATTCGCGCACGGAAACTTATATTGCCATGAAACTGGGCATCAGTAACTGGCGCTGGAGTGGCGTTCCGTTCTACATTCGTACAGGAAAACAAATGCCGACGAAAGTAACGGAAATCGTTGTTCATTTTCGTGAAACACCTCATCAGATGTTTCATTGTGCCGGTGGCAACTGTCCGCGGGCGAATAAATTGATTCTTCGTTTGCAACCGAATGAAGGAATAGTGCTCAAGATCGGAATGAAAGTCCCCGGTGCAGGCTTCGAAGTCCGTCAGGTGACGATGGATTTCAGTTATGCACAGTTGGGCGGTGTGCCTAGTGGCGACGCTTATGCCCGTCTGATAGACGATTGTATTCAGGGTGATCCGACTTTATTTACTCGAAGTGATGCAGTAGAAGCCTCATGGAAATTTTTCGATCCGGTGCTGCGCTATTGGAAAGATAATCCCGACGCGCCTCTTTACGGTTATCCCGCAGGTACGTGGGGGCCTTTGGAAAGCGAAGCGATGATGCATGAACATGGGGCCGACTGGACGAATCCTTGTAAGAATTTGACAAATACAGATCAATATTGTGAATTATGAAAATATCAGTTTTTCCCTCATCTATTGAAACTTCACGAGCATTGATACTCCGCCTGGTGGAAATCATGAATGAAGAGCCGGACAGAGTGTTCAATATCGCAGTCAGCGGTGGTAATACCCCTGCTCTGATGTTCGATTTATGGGCGAATGAATATCTGGAAATCACCCCTTGGGACCGTATGCGGATTTATTGGGTGGATGAACGTTGTGTGCCTCCCGATGATTCGGACAGTAATTACGGAATGATGCGCAACCTTCTTCTGGGCATAACTCCTATTCTTTATGAGAATGTATTCCGCATCCGTGGAGAGGAAAAGCCTGCGAAAGAGGCGGTTCGCTATTCGGAGTTAGTCCGGCAGCAAGTGCCGTTTAAACGTGGTTGGCCCGAATTCGATATTATACTGTTGGGAGCCGGAGATGACGGACACACTTCTTCCATCTTTCCCGGACAAGAAGATTTGCTGACTTCAAACTCTATTTATGTGGTCAGTGCACATCCCCGTAACGGGCAGAAGCGTATCGCAATGACGGGATATCCCATTCAGAATGCCCGCTATGTCATTTTCCTGATTACCGGAAAAAACAAAGCCGATGTAGTAGAAGAAATCTGCCATTCGGGAGACACTGGTCCCGCAGCCTATGTAGCTCATCATGCTCAAAATGTAGAATTGTTTATGGATAAAGGGGCTGCCGCATGTATTGAAGATCCTAATAAAAAGAAGAGTTAGAACATAACTATTTCATTGACGAAACTAATAGAAAAAAGAAGAATATGAATCCTTATCAACATTCATTTGGTGGTAATATCCCGCAAGACGTAGCTGGGAAACAAGGCGAAAATGTTATCTTTATTGTTTATGCTTTAAAAGATTCGCCTGAAACTCTTGACAAAGTAAAAGATGTGTGTGCCAATTTTTCGGCCCTGATTCGCAGTATGCGTAACCGTTTTCCCGATATGATGTTCAGTTGTACCATGGGATTTGGAGCTGATGCCTGGAGCCGTCTTTTCCCGGAACTGGGAAAACCCAAAGAACTGAACACTTTCGAAGAGATAAAAGGCGAGAAGCATACGGCAGTTTCTACTCCGGGCGACTTATTGTTTCATATCCGTGCAAAACAGATGGGATTATGTTTTGAGTTTGCATCTATCATCGATGAGAAACTTCAAGGCGTAGTTGAGCCTGTTGATGAAACTCACGGTTTCAGATATATGGACGGCAAGGCCATTATCGGCTTTGTAGACGGAACGGAGAATCCGGCAGTTGATGAAAATCCCTATCATTTTGCAGTTGTAGGAGAGGAAGATGCTGATTTTGCAGGAGGCAGCTATGTCTTTGTGCAGAAGTATATTCATGATATGGTTGCGTGGAACTCCTTGCCTGTGGAAGAACAGGAGAAAGTGATCGGGCGTCGCAAGTTTAACGATGTCGAACTGTCTGACGAGGAGAAACCTCAAAATGCGCATAATGCCGTCACTAATATTGGTGATGACCTGAAAATAGTGCGTGCCAATATGCCGTTCGCCAATACGTCTAAAGGAGAATATGGTACCTACTTCATCGGTTATGCAAGTACGTTCACTACTACCCGGCAGATGTTGGAAAGTATGTTTATTGGCAATCCGGTAGGCAATACCGACCGTTTACTGGACTTTAGTACAGCAGTAACGGGAACACTTTTCTTTGCTCCTTCCTACGATTTACTGGGTGAACTGGGCGAATAAAAAATAAAAGACTGGAGGAGGATTACACTTTGGTAATCTCCTCCACTACATATTGGTCTTTTACTTTCTTGCAAGTACATACGAAGAATTCCGGATGTTTCAGAGCTCCTTGTAAAGTATCAGGAAGAATCATTTCTTTAGTATGACGGTCCATTGCAACCGTTGCATACAGGATACCTTCGCTCTTGCATTTCTCTATTAATTCACTTTTTAGTTCTTCTACACTATATTCCATTTGTGTGATCCTTTGTCACTGCAAAGTTATGGAAAATATGTATATTTTATGCAATTATATTCCTGTAATAAATAAAAAATAGCTCCCTTGTTCGTCCGCCGACGAGGGAGCTATCAACACAAAAACTAAACTAGACACATTTTTGGAAATCTAGTTGTATATTCTGTATATCAATTATATAGTCCTGCTTTTTTTTATGGTTCGACCATAATTCGACCATTTGCCGTTTTATGTACTATCAAGATTTCTATATTTCATATTTTATATTACTTTAAATGTTATATTTGCGCATTGTCAAACTAAAATAGTGCGTTTATGAAAATGTTTTTTAGAAGCATCCAAAAATGGATGAGAGAGCGTAAAGTTCGTAGAGAACTTAAAAAAGACCAAGATCTCAGGGAACGTTGTGTCGATTATGTTGTAAAAGGTTCTAAGCCTGCAAATGCTTACCTTGCTGATGCAATATATAGATACATTAAAGACGGTTCGATTAGTTAAACTTCTTTTGTAGGTAACAATATTGGAAGCGAGAATTTTATTTTGCTCACAATCTCGTTTTGTGCATTTTCATTAGAGGATGCTCCTACTCCTATTACGCTTGCAAATACACCAACTTTAGCATCACTTCCTTTGTTTTCAGATGTTGTGAGTGATAGATTAAATTCTATATTGGTAAGTACACATTCTTGCCTTCCAATATGTAATGTACCTTTGTTTATACCTCCAATGGAGACTATCGGGTTTACTATGAGGTTAAATTTTGATGTTCCTCCATTTAACTCTGTTACTGCATCTGCTATTTGAGTAACTGTATCTTTTATGAATTCTTTAAGTTCCATATAGATGTTTTATTTGTGAAATGGATCAATAATAGTTTCTTTATTATCAGATGCAATTTTATCTTTCTCTGCTATCTTTTTCAGGAGCCTGATAATTTCCTCTTGGTTAGATACCATTTTGTTAATCTTGTAATACCAGCAAAGTAGTTCTCTGCATACGATAAAGATTATAGCACAGATAAGTAATACCATAAGTACTGAACCGAAACCATCGAATGATGAAGACGGTGCAGGAGCTTGTGCAAATAACACTATGGGTGTTAATGCAAATGAAACTAATGTGATTTTCTTCATTTTGTATTTATTTTATTTATTTCTTTCTTTTTCTTTTCCAGTGACCGTTTACATAGGTTCCATCCTTTTTTGTATATCCATTAACCCATTTATCCGGTCTATCAGTTTGGCTTGAATCAGACATTATGTTATAGTATAGTGCAATAAGAATCAAGCTTATAATAACTGTTGTTATTGGATAGTTAAACAGTACTATAAAGTAAGTGATTACAAATGCTATTTTGAGTACTATAGTATAATATGTCCTTTTCATGGCTTATCCTACATTTCGTTCATTCTTCAACATAGCCAGTTCACCCTTTAATTTCTGGTTCTCTTCCAAAAGACGTTGAGTGAGCATTGTCTTTTCGTTAATCTCATCTTGTAGATTGGCTATTGTATATACTATACTTTTCAATTTGTCCATTCCTGGTTCTGTTTCTTCTTTTTGAATGAGCATGGAACCGGTTCCTCTTAACAACCATTCTGCGGATATTTCTTGGTAGTTATCCAATATTGCATTAATAGTTGAGGTGCTAACCTCACTTACCCCTCCTAATTGTCTACTCAATGTGTTTTGTTTAATACCACATTTGAGGGCAAATGCCCTATCAGATAGCCCCGAATAGGCTATAACTTCTTTAATTCTATCAATCATAAAATTTACTATAAAGTTAATATATCCAAATATGGATAATAAAATAGGTTTTCAGATTTGAAATTATCCATATTTGGATTACATTTGCATCATCAATCAATCAATACTCCAAAAGTATAAAAAATGATTGATAAAACAAATGTGAAACCAAATAAATGTGACAGACATGAAAAGATTTGATTTATCCGAAATAATGAGAAATGCCCATAGAACCTATAAGTATTCAGGCAGGAAGCAGGGGAAAACTTTTGTTGAGGTTCTGAAAGCTACTTGGAGACTTGCTAAACTCCAAGAAAATTTCTCACAGGAAGCCATGAAAGCAAGAACGGATAAATTCTTATCAGAAAGAAACGAGGTAATGAGCAAAGCGGCTAAAGCTACAAGGCATGAGGGGTACAATAACCTCAGTATTCCCGCTTCCGCTTACTATAACTCAAATAGTACTCATTACGGTGCACATTATGTCGGAGATTAATCAAATTATAAAATAATCATGGAAGAACAAAAGAAATCACGTGAGCAGATTCTTGAAGAACAAGTAGAGGAACTGAAGAAAGAGAACGAACAGCTAAGAAAAGAAAGAGCTATGTATGAGGATTGGTGGAGAAAAGTAGATGCTAAAAACTACGAATTGGCGGAGAGTGTCAAGTCCATTGCTACAATAGCTAACTTGATTTGCACCGCTGCTAAATCATAACCCTCACTAAAGTCAAACCAAACCGTCGGTTATCCGGCACCCAGTCCGGTCTTTGAGCCTGCCCTTGAAGGGAGACTGGGAACAACAGAGAAGAGTTCTTTGACATATTGGTAAAATGGTGTTTTGGAAGTCGACACGTGCCGAAAGGGATTACTGATGTAGGCAGGCTTCCCAACGATATAATGCTGTGGTTAATGGTCAAGCCGTATCGTTGTAAAACTAAATCAGTTAGACGTATGTCGGCAAATCGTGGCATTTGCTTTATGTATATAAAAGTGATGTAGCTCAGACAGGTTAGAGCGTATGTTTTACATGAGGTCGGTGGTTCGAATCCGCCCATCACTTCAATGTTTAATTCTTAAAATATAGAATATGAAAGTTGTAAAAAAAATGATAGTTGCGTATCGTTATAAAAAGATGCATTTCTTCACGCAATACGCAACTACGATTATTCAATTTACTGTACCTGATCGCAATCATCCTATATGTACGACTGATGCTGAAGTTAAAGATAAGATTTTTTGTGCTACGAAACATCGAGTTATAGAGATAATTGCTTCATGCAGTATTTAGGTTAATTCAACTTGAATGTTATATCTTGTTTCAATATTCTCTTTTAATTTAATCATATAATCTCTATTTGATTTGCTTTGTACAAGGCTGTATAATTGAATACCAGCATTAGTCAAGCCAAAAGATTGAAATTCAATAGTGTGGTTTCTATACGGAAGTGTAATTGTTAAGGAACTCCCTTTTATTTCAATCTCTTCTTCGTCTATAGAATAAATACATTCAGCTTCTGTAAACAAACCACAATCACATAGAGATAGGAATTGGCTGTATGGATAAATTTTTTTCTCAAATAAAAAGCGAGGGACAATACGATTGTTAAGTATGAATGGACATATTTCAACGAACCATTTTGCCTCATGTACTTCTATATGTTTTAGAACAAATAATGTTCTTTTATTATATGTGTTTGGTGATTTGATTTCACCGGCTAAAATTTTAGACCACAATGTTTTAGCTTCATTATCAGAGATGTCTTTTGCATAATCAAAGAATTGTGATGCCCAATCTACATTAACAGGTTCATCTGATACATTCTCAATTATAGCCAATTCTTCGGCTGCCATTGAATATATATCAGCTATATTATTACATTGTCTTTGCTCTCTAATTGACTTTACAGAGTCGATTGTAGTTGAAAGAAGAGCTTGTTTCATCTGTAGTTTCATATCTAAATTGCAGTTAAGCTCTTTTACTTCTCGTTCAGCTTTTGCTATTCTTTTTATTTGATACGGTTTGAAAAGCCCTGTGCAACCATTACTAAATGTTTCAATAAGTTTTACTAAGGGCTCGGAAAGTCCGACTAAATCTTTTATTTCCATAATAATAAATTTAAAAATTCGACAATGACAAAAATATAAATAAAAATGAAAGGGCATACCCGTTTTTGATTATAAATTTAAAATTCGACACTTTATTTTTATTAGGGTGTGTCCTTTATTCTAACAGCATTTGAAAGGACAAGTTTTTGAAATAATAAACACCCCCACAGTATTGTTTAGGTTATTATCACTAAAATATAATTTACTTATTTGTTTATGAAATTCCCCCAATTTATCAGCAAATACTTAGTCAGGAAAATTAAGATGTGAGTCATTGAGGAAACACAACTTTACGGTGGTTACTGAGAAATAACCTCCTTTATTGTAAATGCACCTTTGAAAGAGTGGCGCATCCGATTGTGGTTTGTCACTCATTTCAAAGATGAATATGGCTCAGGCGATAAGCCTGATTGGGAACGGTTATTGGCCTATCTCACTCATTGAGTAGTCCCATTGATTAATAACATATTTATGATTCAAGTAACAATTAGAAACGATAGTAATGAGAATTTGGAAGATGCCACATTCTCATTACGTGTAGAGAATATGCCGATAAAATCAGCTAAAGTAGTAGCCGAAAAGCTTCCTGCTATGATACAGAAAGCTTTTCGGGATTATGCAGATTGTAAAGTCGGGTTTAATCGAGATAAAAAGAGAGATGATAAATAAATTTCTTCACTTAATTTTTGATTATACACCCCAAAGTTAAGTAAATCCTCCGAATAAAGCGTGATGCTGCCGATCGAATTGGTTCGGGGGAGCTTTTATTTTAAAATTAATCAGTATGGAAAAAGAAAAGAGTATCATGTGCATTCTCCGTGAAATGGAGATTGATGACAAAAAAGACTTTCCCATTTCCAAAAGGGCGTATCTTTTGAATCTGACCTCTTACAGGCTAAAAGAGAAGGAGCCTGATAAAAAATGGGGGATTAAGTCTGATAGAAACAGTGGTATTGTTACGGTCACACGAGTTGAGTAAGTAATTAAAGCTTATGGAAACTATTAGGGGTGAAATGGCTGAAATATTGCTGGATAATATTCTTCGTGTGATGTCTACGGAGACATTCGGAAAAGATAAGTCTGCATATTACGTAGGTGGGGAAAAGAAATTGATGAATCTTATAGAAGCGGGTAAGATTGAAAGTGATAAGCCCACTAATGTCCAAAACGGTAAATGGCATTGTAATGCTGCTCAAGTATTACTTCATTGCCGATGTGCGGGAAGGAAAGTTAAATATAAAAAACGGAAGAAATGAAAAAGATTAAAGTGATACAGTATGCCATGATGTTCATTGCCTTATGGACAACACTGTATCTTATAGATAGCATTGAAGTTAGTAAGAAAGAATTTATTGCTGCTTTTGTATTGGTGACTGTCGTATCAGTGAATTATATCTGTTTTCGATACTACGAAGATAGGAAACAAAATAAAGATAGCCTGTGAAGGTCTGCATTGCTTAATTTTAGTATTTGTCATGTTTATTTAGCCCGGTTCGCCGGGCATCTGCCGGGATAGCCCAGTTGGTTAGAGCGCATGTTTCTACATGAGGTCAGCGGTTCGAATTCGTTTCCCGGTTCAACTCAATCAGAGTTAAGTAACCCGTGAGGGGGAAAATTATGTTTGTATCAATAACAATCAATCAATGTAGCCGGAAGCGTCTGGCTACGACCTGAAGGAATGGCGGAATTGGCAGACGCGCTACTCAACAATAGGGAGTGTCAGCCCTTAGATGTAGTGAGCATGACAACTCATCCCGGTTCGAGTCCGGGTTCCTTCACAGAGAATTTTTCTTTTTATGTTTAACTAATGTTGCCAGCGAAAAGGACGCTGTAGGGTTAAAGCCCCTGTTATTTGAGTTTTAATTGTTCTATACTATTCTGGTGTGCTTTGAACGGCTATCCGGAAGCAAGAAGCTCGTGAGAGTGCTATTTAATAGTTAATGTCGTGTTTTATTTTGTGTTTGTGTTCTAGGTGAATGGTTCGTGAGAATAGTTCACTTAAAACGGATGGCTGGTGTAATTGGCAGCATACGCAGGTATGCGTGATGTGGGTTCGAGCCCCACGCCATTCACCCTTCTGATCCTATTAAATTATAGTAGTTCATGAGTTTTGTTTTGTGTTTGTGATTGGGGTGTATGGTCTGTGAAGATAGTGCACCTTTTTAATTAATCGGGCGGATATGTATATCGTTGGTTGAAACTGCGGTGAGGTGCACCAATATTCCGTGAGACCGGTTCGACTCCGGTTCCGTCCACTAGCATTTACATTATGTATAAATCAGGGAGCCGTACACCCTTCAAGCGTAGCCGTTCCATAAGGTACATTGGATTATTCATTTTCTTATTTTTCTGCCTGTACAATATCGTACAGGCAGTTTTTTGTTACAAAAAAGGCGTTAAAATGGCGAAGTTTCTGTTTGCACATCTTGTCAATAAAAGATAACTTTATAGATGTAAAGAATTAAAAGTCAAACCATTAATTTCAGAATTATGAAAGAATTAGTAACTATTCAGCAAAAGCTGAAAGCCCCCAAAGGGCAATTTAATAAGTTCGGTAGTTACAAATACCGTAGTTGTGAGGATATTCTTGAGTCAGTAAAACCTATCCTTACTGAAACAAAGTGTTCATTAACTCTCAGTGATGAGATGGTGCCAGTAGGCAATAGAATTTATGTAAAAGCAACTGCCACTTTAACCAACGAAAAAGGGGAAAAAGAAATAGTGACTGCTTTTGCGAGAGAAGAGGAAACAAAGAAGGGAATGGACGGTAGCCAAATTACCGGAGCCTCATCTTCTTATGCAAGAAAGTATGCTCTTAACGGTCTATTTTGCATTGATGATACAAAAGACAGTGATGCAACTAACACTCACGATAAAGAAGATGCGCAACAGCCTGCAAAAACACCGGCTAGTATGAAGAATCCAGTTTATACTGGTGCTCAACTGAAAAAGGCTATTGCCGATATGCTTGCTGTCAAAAGCAGAGCTGAACTTGAAAAAATATGGTATGGTAATCCGGCTATGCAAAATGATAAAGAGTTTGTAAATGCTTGTATGGAAATGGGCAAAATTTATCCTGCATCATGATAGAGTTGGTTAAATCGAGTGTGGTTTTCTCAGAAGAGAACCACACATATTTTCTTGGTGAAAAGCAACTGAAAGGTATTACCGGAATGATAAGCCGGCAACTATTTCCCAATAAGTATAGGGATATTCCAGAATACATATTGAAAAAAGCTGCTGAAAAAGGCAGTCGTATTCATGGACAATGCCAGTTTGCTGATGTAACAGGATTACCACCTGAAAGTGTTGAAGCTATTAACTATATCAGGGAAAGAGTAAATGCCGGATATAAGGCTTTTGCCAATGAGTACACTGTTTCAGATAATGAATATTTTGCATCGAATATTGATTGTGTTTGGGAAAAGGACGAGAAAATCAGCCTTGGTGACATCAAGACTACTGCAAGTCTTGACCGTGAGTATTTGAGTTGGCAGTTATCAATTTATGCCTATTTGTTTGAACTTCAAAATCCACTAATTAAAGTTGATAAATTGTTTGGAATTTGGCTACGAGGTGATAAATCTGAATTGGTTGAGATTGAGCGTAAACCGGATGCAGAGGTTAAGAGATTACTGGAGTGTGAGATTAAAGGTGAACAGTTCTTACCTAATGCTCCTGTTCCAGCCGATGAGAAGCTGCTTATTCCTATGCAATTAGTAAATACTATTATTGATATAGAGGAACAGGCGAGTTATATCGCTGAAGTGCAGAAAGGTTATAAGGAACAGCTTAAAAGTGTCATGCGTGAGAACGGTGTTAAATCATGGGACGCCGGTCGGCTGCGTGTTAGCTATACTCCCTCTTCAACGGGTAAGAGTTTTGATGCAAAGAAGTTTCAGGAAGATCACCCGGAACTTTATTCCCAATATTTAAAAACGTCAACTAAAGCGGATAGTATTCGTGTAACTATAAGGGAGGAAGGAAAATGAGTGTTAATAAAGTAATTCTTATAGGGCGTGCCGGTAAAGACCCGGATGTGAGAACATTGGACGGTGGAGCAAAAGTAGCTTCTTTATCTTTTGCCACAACAGATAAAGCGTACACCTTGCAAAATGGAACCCAGGTGCCGGAACGTACAGAATGGCATAATCTTATTTTTTGGAATAAGACTGCTGAAATAGTTGAGAAGTACGTCCATAAAGGAGATAAGTTGTATATAGAAGGTAAGTTACGCACTCGTAACTATGATGATAGCAAAGGAGTTAAACGTTACATAACTGAAGTCTTTGTTGATAGTATCGAGATGCTTACACCGAAAGTTCAGCAACAGGCTGCTCCTGTACCACCACCGTTACCAATGCAACAGCCTACACAGAGACAGCAACAACAAGTACAGCAGCCTGCATATCAGCAACAGCCATATCAACAGGTATCACCACCTGATGATTTACCATTCTAAATATGGCAGAAGCTATTCTAACAAAACAAAATGGGGTAGTCACAATGGATAAGTCGTTTGACTACCTCTGTTCCACGCTCAAAAATGGAACTTACACTGTAAGCATCAAGAGAAAGGTAGAACCGCGTACCCTGTCGCAAAATGCGCTCATGTGGCTGTGGTTTGCCTGTATTGAGAGGGAGACAGGCACGGATAAGTTGGATGTACATGATTACTATTGCTGGAAGTTTCTTCCACGGCAAATATGTATGAATGGAAATATTGTTTCGGTTGTTGGAAGTACTTCTAAATTGAATACGATCCAAATGAAAACTTTCATGGATAAGGTCCAGGCTGATGCTGCCACCGAATTAGGAATCAATTTGCCATTACCTGTTGACCAGTACTATAAAGATTTTATTAATGAATACCTGCATAGGTAAGTATTAACTAAAAGTTTAATTAAAATGGATTTGAATATTTCAAAAGCAAAATTGACCAAAAAGGGATGTCTTGAAGTGGTCTATGCAGACAAGGAGGGAAACGATATCGTTTTCAAGGGGATTAATCCTGTTCATCCGGATTTGAAGGATTCGCTAAACAAGCTCGTACCTTACATGGTAGATATTACAGAGCAGAAAGAATCCCAGTACATTAACTGGGAACGTCCGGAGTCATGTCTTGAAGATGAGTTTTTCAAAAAATTCAATGTCACTGGTGTCAGCATTGGTGGTGACTCTTCCTTTGAAGTCTGTGTGTTGACAGGTAAGCGAACCCTTATGACGAGCAAAGTCCTTAATCTTTGTTCTCCTGGTATTGGTTTCGACCCGGACAATGAATCGTATGCGCATTGTGAGGAGTTTCGTGATGCGGTTTACAATTTTTTGTATGAGGCTGAACAATATGTTACAGAGAATAAATGTTCAGAGATTCAAAGAGAATTCGAGTTTAAAGATGGTGATGACCCGTTTGAGAAGACAGATGAAGCTGCTGATGTAATGAATGAGGATGGTGATGATAATGAGATACGCTCAACTGTTGAACATCAAGAATTAGTATTAGAGCCTGCTTCATGAAACCAATCTATGTGACTAAGACGCCCAATCTGTACCGGATTCAGTTCGAGTATCATCCAAAGTTGGTCGAGGTCATAAAGATGATACCAAGTAAGCCACGCTACGACGGAACAGACCGGGCGTGGCTTGTTAGTATCAATGATGCGCGTTATCCTGTTGGACGTGATGCCAATTGGTATGTGAGAGCTTTTTCGCAGTGGGCTGTTCAGATGCGTTATTGTTCTACTGTCAAGGAACGTGAGGTTACTGAAGATATAAATTATGATATTCCTCCGATGAAACCTTTTGTCGGTGAACACTATATGTTACTTCAACCTTACGAGTATCAACTTGAGGGAGTACAGTATGCAATAGAGCACAAACGCTGTTTTTTTGGTGACCAGCCCGGGTTAGGTAAAACGTTGCAAGCTATATGTGCAGTTGTTAAAGCACATAGAGAAGCGCCTATATACGGTGAATCTTTTCCAGTACTTGTAATTTGCCCTGCTGCATTGAAAGTCAACTGGCAACGTGAATTCAAGAAATTCGCAGGGATTAACGCCATTATACTTGATGACAGAAACCGCCAGTCCTGGCAATCTTTTTATGAGTGTAAGAAGTCTGATGGCAGCCCACTTTGTGAGGTATTCATTACGAATTATGAATCACTGAATAAGTTTTTTGTGAGGTCTGTAAATAAGGAATCTAAGTTCACAATGAAAAGTATTGCTTTCGATCAGCGTGTCTCTTTGTTCAGGTCTGTTATCATTGACGAATCTCATAAATGTAAATCAAGTAAGACGCAGCAAGGAAAGTTTGTAGAAGGTATCTGCAAAGGAAAACGATATGTATTCGCATTGACCGGTACTCCTGTTGTCAACAATAATACAGACTTGATACAACAATTGAAAATATTAGGTCGATTAGAGGACTTTGGAGGTTATAGCCGGTATGTTGAAAGATATTGTGATGGTCCTAAACAGGCATCCAACGTTAAGGAACTGAATTGGCGGTTATGGAATACTTGTTTCTTCCGTCGTGAGAAGTCGAAAGTACTAACACAACTTCCGGACAAGACTCGTCAATACTTGACAGTTGATATCACTACCACCAAAGAATACAAAGCTGCCGAGGCTGATATGGTAAAATACTTGAAGAAATACAAGAACGCTTCGGATGAGCAGGTGCAGAAATCAATGAATGGTGCCGTCATGGTGCAGATGCAACTTTTAAAGCAGATATCTGCCAGAGGTAAAATCAAGGCTGTTTGTGAATTTGTCCATGATGTTATTGACGGTGGTGAGAAGCTGATACTTTTCGGTTACTTGAAAGAAGTTGTAGCAGAACTGAAAAAGGAATTTCCTAAAGCTGTTACTGTAACGGGTTCCGATAATGTCAACCAAAAGCAATATGCCGTTGACTCTTTCCAAAATAATCCGGATTGTAAACTGATTATTCTGAATTTCAAATCGGGTGGTACCGGGCTTACTTTGACGGCTGCCAGTCGAGTAGCATTTATTGAATTTCCATGGACATTCAGTGATTGTGAACAGGCAGAAGATCGGGCACACCGTAACGGGCAGAAGAACAACGTTAACTGCTATTACTTCTTAGGTAAGGATACTATTGACAAGTATATGTATGATGTGATTCAAACAAAGAAGAACATTGCTAACGGTGTAACCGGAACGGATGACCAAGTAGAAGAGAATATGGTGAATCTTGCAATGGACTTGTTTAGGGATAAATTATGAAGCCATTTAGATTAGTTATAAATGGACAGAGAACTCATATTCAGGAATACAAGAAAGAAATGTTGTTCGGTCCTGAATGGGAAACCATAATATCCTTTGTCGGTTGCAGGAACAGGTGTAAACAAATCGTTGACCTTCTAAATGAATGTGCTACGATTTCAAAAAACAAGCAGAAAAATGACTGAAGAAGATATTCGTAAATTGGAGGTGAAATATTCTGAAACCAAGATACAACACATTTGTGTAACTTGGTTCAGAGAAACGTTTCCCAATGTCGGCCCTTTACTCTTTGCTATACCAAACGGCGGCGTCAGGACAAAGAAAAGCGGTGCTATGCGTAAATATGAAGGTGCCATCGCTGGTGTTGCTGACTTGATTCTGCTTTTTCCTCGCGGTGGTAAGAGCAGTCTTTGTATAGAGATGAAAACTCCACGTGTAAAAGGTAAACGTGCCGGAACGCAGTCTGATGGGCAAAAAGAGTGGCAGGCATTAGTAGAGAAATATGGTAGTGTATATGTTGTTTGTCATGGGTTGATTGAGTTCATTAATAGCGTTTGCGGTTATTTGAAAGCTGACCCTCAACCTTATATAAACAATGTCTTACGGAATTATTATAAATTGATATGACTTATATTGAACTTATCAATAGGTTTTGGGAACTTGACGAAAGCTGGCAATTTTCCTGCTGTGAAACGAGGCTTTATTTTTACTTGCTAAAAATTGCGAATCGTTTAGGCTGGGAGGATAACTGGACACGTAGTGATACAAAGGTGTCATCTGACGTGGGAGTGTCTGTAAAAGTATTCAAGTCCGCCCGAAATAGATTAGTTCAAGCAGGTCTTATTGAATGTAAACAAGGCAATGGAAGAGGCAATAAATCAACGTATTCTATAAAAGGTGTACAAAAAGGTATGCAAAATATACCACCTTTACGGCATCCTTTAGGTACACCTTTAGGGTATCCTTTAGGTGCACCTTTTCAAGAAAGCTCCCCCATACCCCCTAAAGAAGAATATAAGACAGAGACAAAGACAAAGAAAGAACCCCCTAAAGGGGGTAAGAAAGAAAGTAGCTCTGGCGAGCTTTTCCCACCCTCTAAACCGGAGAAACCTAAAAGAGTCGCAAAAGAATTTATAGCTCCTACGCTTGATGAGGTTATTCAACACTTCATAAAGCAAAATGCTCCGGAACGGTTAGATGATTGGCAAGAGCAAGCAGAAATATTCTTCAATCACTTTGACTCGATAGGGTGGAAGAATGCTAATGGAGTGAAAATTGAACGGTGGGATTCCAAAGCAAACCTTTGGATACTGGATCGCATACGTGAAAATCGAAAAAATGAATTAGACCATGACGGAAGAGGAAAAGAATCTATCAAGCAAGCTTCAAAATTTGATGGAGAAGGAAGCTGGCAAGCGCAAGCTGACGCTCCAACAGATAGAGAACCTGATACAAAGGCACAAAGAAAGTATTCAGAACGTTTCTGAATATGACTTAACTGATACGCAAGAGTATTACAGCCATTGGAATTTAATTTCTAACCTTGGTACGGATTATACGGAACGGGAGTTTAGAAAATTTGATGTTGATGATAACAACTCTAAACTAATTCAGTTTCTTCTGTACTATTTCAACGGATGTCGGTATGCTCAAAATGTGTTTCCGGAAGAGAATTACAAGGTTCATAAGAATCTTTTGCTTGTTGGTGAACCTGGCACCGGGAAAACAATGTTGATGCAGATTTTTGCAGATTATTTGAAACTTACTTGTAACCCCAATGCTTTTGAAAACTTGTCTGTTACTCAAATGATGAATTATTATAAAATTCATGGGCATATTGACTTGTACACTTACAATGAGAATCAATCCAAAGGATTTAAACCAAATCCCTTTAATATCTGCTTGAATGATATCGGTTTGGAAACGGAAAATCAAAAATCGTATGGTACCAGTCTCGATTCGGTTATTGATGAATTTCTTTATGCCCGGTATGAGATTTTTCAGCAATACGGCAAGAAGTATCATATAACATCGAATCTTGGCATAGCCGAATTTAAGAAACGTTTTGGGCCAAGATTAGTGGATCGTTTTAAAACGTTTAATGTTCTCCCCCTGTGTGGCGAGAGTCGTAGAATATAGCTACTATGAAAGTTACAATTTACTGGGTTACTAAAGATTCGGATAAAATTGCTCGTATCAGAGAGCGTTTCGGTATTGGAACGTATCGAAGTGTGAACGGTGAAACGCCTGCTGAAATACGAGAAGAAGATATGGAACTTCTTCGGGAAACTGAAAGAAGAGGATTTATTCAAATACGTAATAAGCCCACATGAAAATGGCGTTAAAATGGCGAAGTTTCTGTTTGCATAACTTGTCATTTTACGATAACTTTACTGATGTAATGAATTAAAAGTCAAACCAATATAATTAAATTATGGAAGTACAAAACATTAGAATTGACCTTATTAGTCCTTCTCCTTTGAATCCGAGAAAGACTTTTGATGAAGCAGCTCTTGAAGAGCTCGCAAGCAACATTGAAAAGCAAGGCTTATTGCAGCCTATCACCGTCAGGGTAGCCAAATCCGAAGATTTTACTGACTTAGAGACTGGCGGTGTTACGACAATTCCCTGTTCGTATGAAATTGTTTGCGGTGAGCGTCGTTTTCGGGCTGTGTCACTTTTGAAAACAAAGGAAGATGAAGCGAATGTTGCAAAAATCAAAGCCCATCGAAAAAAGTCGGAAAAATTTCAGACAATATCCTGCATTGTCAGAGAAATGACAGATGATGAGGCTTTTGAAGCGATGATTACCGAGAATCTTCAAAGAAAAGATGTTGATCCCATCGAAGAAGCTTTTGCCTTTGCGCAGTTGGCTGAAAAAGGACGAACTTTGGAAGATATCGCTCTTAAAATAGGAAAGTCTACCCGGTTTGTTTTTGACCGTATTAAATTGAATTCTCTTATTCCTGAACTAAAAGAGCGGGTAAGAAATGGAGATATACCATTGTCCGGTGCTATGATTCTTTCTAAATTGGATGAAGATACTCAAAAAGAGTTTCATGAGGAGGAGGAAGAACAATGTACTACTGCTATGATTCGAGAATTTGTGAGTAATTCTTTCATGGAGCTTGGTAACGCACCTTGGATTAAAGATGATTCCGATAATTGGGAAAATACTGATATTAAATCATGTTCTCAATGTGAGAATAATACGTGTAATCATGGTTGTTTGTTCTATGAAATGAATAGTAAGGATGCTAGATGTATCAATGCTGCTTGCTATGAGAAAAAACAGATTGCTTATGTGACGCGGAAAATTCAACTAGAATATGAACATCTTGTTAAAGTTGGCGAACCTCTTTCATTTGGAAAAACAATAATTATCGCTAGACGTCCCGATACATATTGGGGAGAAGATAGAAAGGTTTTCTATGAAAAAACTTTGGAAGCTGTTAAACAACTTGGATTTGAAATAGTTGATCCTGATGAAATCTTTAGATGTAAGTGCTGGTATTCAGAAGATGATGAACGCACTTTGAAAATGCTTGAAGATGGAGAAGTTTATCGTTGTCTTTCATTTTTTGGACATTATTCTCCCGAATTTAACGTTAGTTTCTATTATGTTAGAAAAGAAACGGCTTCCTCTACTTCCGCCGTTGCCGATCTAAAAGAGATAGAAAGGGAAAAAATAAACGCCCAATTAAAAAGAGCGAAGGATATAGTCAAGGAGAAGTCTGCTGAAGAAATGCGCAAGTGGGCGCAAGAGAAAACATATTATCAGAGAACAAAAGAATTCTCTGAAAATGAACAACTTGTTTTTGATGTGCTGGTTCTTAGCGGTTGTAGCAGTACTTATCTTGAAAAACTGAATTTGAAAAAATGGAATGGTGAGAGTGATTTTGTAAATTATGTCAAGAACAACCAAGCTGACCGACACCAATGGTATAGAGCCTTTATTGCTGAATGCTTATCATCGAATAATGTGAATTTCTACTCCTATTTGCAAAAGTGTCAGAAAATCCTTTTTGCAGAACAATATCCGGATGATTTCAAGGCGCTCTCTAAGAAACTTGCGGATTCATATGATAAGAAAGAAAAGAAGCTCAAAGAAAGACTGAAAGAGCTAAATAACGATAACACAGAGGAAGCCTAGCGGTTTCCTCTCTTTATTGATGCACTTATGAAAACATGGACTGACGAGCAACTTACTATACTTGACAGTGAGTACCCGACTGCTGATTTAAAAGAACTTGCCGGGCGTCTTGGTAAAACACTTGAAGCTGTTAAATCCAAAGCTTTGATTCGTAAACTGAAACGTTCTCCGGACGTGAGGGTTTGGAGTCCGGAGAGAAGACAAAAATTGATAGTTCTTTATCCTAATCATACAAATCTTGAAATAGCTTCGATGCTTGGCTCAACTGAAAGTGCAGTTTCCGGTATGGCTTTCAAACTTAAATTGAGAAAGTCGGCAAAGTTCTTATTTGAACATTCTTCAAAAGGGTTCTTTCCCAAAGGACACCAACCGATGAATAAGGGACGTAAGCAAACGGAATATATGTCAGATGAACAATTAGCAAAAACGAAAGCTACTCGATTTAAGAAAGGACATATCCCCAAAAATCATAAACCAGTCGGTTATGAACGCATAACTCGTGACGGTTACATTGAAGTGAAAACTGCTGAACCGAATGTCTTTGAACTTAAACATCGGCTTGTATGGATTGAGCATAATGGAGAAATCCCCCCTGGTTATAATATTCAGTTTAAGGATGGCAATAGGCAAAACGTTTCCATTGAGAACCTTTACATGATCAGTCGTTCTGAACAATTAAAAAAAGAGAATTCTTTGTATGCCCGATATCCGGAAGATGTTCAGTACCTAATCAAGCTAAAAGGAGCTTTGAATAGACAAATTAATAAAGCAACAAAAAAGAATGAATCATGACTGATGGAGCAATAGATAGATTGAAAGAAATGGTTAATAAACCATTCCTTTATCAGAATGAGGAAGTTGTAATTCTCAATTACTGTGACGGTACCGGTGATGATGGTACCGAAGTTGAGATATACTTGAATAATGGCAAAGTGTTAGTGTTTAGTATGTTTGATTTGGCTTCCAAGTTGAACCGTTTCCGGCCAATAACAAATACAGTTGTCGTGTTAGCGAATGAACGGTTGAATAAGGTGTCAACTGTGAATCCTACTATTTTGAACGATTTGAGGGATTTGGTTCTTCAACAAATTAAGGATGTGAAAGAAGATCCTAGTAAAGTGAGCCAAGCAAAACAAGTTTTCCAAGGGGTTAATACCGTAATCAATCTTGCCAAAACAGAATTGGAATACAGGAAGTATTTGGATACAACAGACCCTCAAAATAAATAATTAGTATGCTGATAGGTAAAGAATATGTTCATTGGTTTCGCATCAGAGACCAACCTAATAGAATCGTGTGAGATTATTCATAGTCTAACAATTTAACCCGATCGATATGATAACATTGAATAGGTTTGCCCAGAGATGCTTGAATATCATGAGGAAGCGCTTTAAGATGAATGAGCATAGCTCAAGAAAAGCGTTTAGTATAAGAATTGAAGCCGTTTGGAGAAAATTCGATATTGCTTCTAAATATAGGAGTGATAATCTTCCTAAATATTCGGAAGATGAAGAATTGGCAGCCGAGATGATAATTTACCTTGTTGCCTATTTAAAAAGATTTGGTTGTGAGGACATTGAACAGCTTATCAAAGATAAGATAGAGTTCGATGATAGAAAAAATGATTAGGTGTTGTTACTGACTGTTTGTGTTGTTGATTTTGTGTTGTTGATTTTAATATAGTTAGTTATGACAGAGATTATTCAAGTCTGCCTACTTGATTTTAATAAGGGGCAGCTCACGGGATTGCCGAAAAATCCACGTTTTTTTCGTGATTACCGCTTTGAAGCGATGAAGAAAAGCATTCAGGATTCGCCAGAGATGCTTGAGCTTCGAGAACTTATAGTTTTTCCCTACAATGATGGCAGATATATTGTTGTTTGTGGTAATTTACGTTTGCGAGCTTGCAAGGAGTTAGGTTATAAAGAACTGCCTTGTAAAATTCTGGCACCTGATACCCCCGTTAAAAAGTTGAGGGAATATGCCACTAAAGATAATGTCAATTTTGGTGAGAATGATTTGGACGTTATGGAAAACGAGTGGAATAAGGCGGAACTCCAAGACTGGGGCATCGAATTTGCCCCGGAGAAGAAAGAGGATGAATTTAAAGAGCGCTTCGATGCCATCACGGATGATACAGCCATTTATCCTCTCATTCCAAAGTATGACGAAAAACATGAGTTGTTTATCATCACCTCAAGTAATGAGGTAGATAGCAACTGGCTTCGTGAAAGGCTGGACATGCAGCACATGAAGTCGTACAAAACCGGGAAAATAAGTAAATCCAATGTAATTGATATAAAAGACGTTCGCCATGCCCTGCAAGATAGTAATACCAAGTCATAAACGCCATGACCGGGTGTTCGCTAAAAAGTTGGTGAACGATCCTATCATTTGCGTTGCTGAAAGTCAAGCTGACTTATATCAGCAATTTAACCCGGAATGTGAAATTGTTACTCATCCTGACGACGTTATAGGCCTCATCCCGAAACGTAACTGGATGGCAAAGCATTTTGGAGAACTTTTCATGCTTGATGATGATGTCCATGCCTGCAAACCTATTTATGTGGAAAAAGGAGAACCTAGCCGGATAAAGGATAAAGATAAGATTACTAATATCATTCAGTCATTATTTGAGATGGCCAGTATGATGGATGTACATCTGTTTGGCTTCACCGCTCGGATATCGCCGGTAATGTATGATGAATCCGCTTTTCTTTCTCTTTCGAAAATGATAACCGGTTGCAGTTATGGAGTAATCTATAACAAAAACACTTGGTGGAATGAGGAAATACGTTTGAAGGAAGATTTTTGGATTTCTTGTTACATGAAGTACAAAGAGCGTAAGGTTTTAACCGATTTGCGGTATAATTTTGAGCAAAAGAACACTTTTGTAAATGCTGGCGGGCTTGCTTCTATAAGGAATCAGGAAGAGGAACGTAAATCTATCCTCTTTATCAAAAAGAATTTTGGTGATAGTATTTTACTAAAGAGTGCAACCACTAATGGGAAAGACAAAACAAAGCAGCTTGTTCAGTATAATATATCGTGCAAATTCAAATTCTAATAGTCTGTAAAAAAGGCGTTTAAATGGTGCCCATTCTGTTTGCCATATTCGTCTTTTTTAGCTAACTTTACTGATGTAATCAATTAAAAGTCAAACCATTAAATTAGAATTATGATTATAAGAACAGTTTGCAGATATGATTTCTTTGAGGTGAGTTCTGCAATGCAGAAAGCCATTAGGCGAGCCGACACCGGGGTAGCCGGCTTTTTTGCATTGGAACTTTGGGCGAGTGGGTACCGCGACTATGTGTGGAAGCGTCTGTTTACCATTAGTGCTGAAGATTGCTATGGAATCATTACTAAAGAGATAGAAGCATTGTGGCAGGGGCATGAGCTGGTAAACAAGACTGCTACTGAACCCAAAGGGAGGATATTTGTCAGTAAAGCTGTTATTCTCCTTTGTGAATGTAGAAAGAATCGTGATGCGGATCATTTGCAAAACTTCATTTATGATAGAAAGGATATTGATATAGAAAAGTGGATAAATGATGTCAGGCGTTATCCTATTCCTATTCCAGACTATACTTTCGATGTACATACACGAAAGGGTAAAAAACATGGGAGAACCAAAGAAGAATTCTTTCGGGAAGAATACAAGGCGTTACAACCTCGTGTTCCTGGTTTATTCGATGATTTGGTTCAACCCAGTCAACCAAAGTTATTTAATGATGAAACCACGGCTAAGTAGCTGTGGTTTCTCATTTTTCATATAAGTCAAACCAATTTAATTAAGAAAATGAACACGTATTACAAATTTGCGCCAAATGTATTTTTGGCAAAGTGTGATGAGAAGCATGAAAAAGGTGAAACTATTGAGGTTACTACCAAGTACGGTAAGGAGAACGAAAGTATAGTATTTAATCTAATCTTCGAGAAAGATGGATTTTACTATTACTCCATTGTTAGAGCTGACGGCTTTAATGCTCAAGAATGGGCGAAGCGACGAGCGGAACGTCGTAGGAAATGGGCTGCATCTGCTGTACAGAGAAGTAATGAATACTATAATAAGTCCAACAAAGATAAAGATTTTCTTTCCCTTGGTGAACCTATAAAAGTAGGACATCATAGCGAAAAGCGACATAGAAAAGCGATAGACGATGCTTGGAACAATATGGGTAAAAGTGTTCAGTTTGACGAAAAAGCAGCAGAACACGAAAGTAAAGCAGAATATTGGGATAAGAGAGCTAATACCATAAATTTGTCAATGCCTGAAAGCATAGATTTCTATGAGCATAAATTAGAAGTCGCAAAGGAGTATCATGCAGGTGTCAAATCTGGGAAGTATCCACGTATGCACTCTTACACTTTAACTTATGCTAAGAAAGATGTAAACGAAGCTCAAAAGAATTATGACCTTGCAGTAAAGCTGTGGGGCGATGTTTAATAATCTGTAGTATCTCAAATAATTTACTATGAGAGAATTATCAAAAGAAACCTCATTACAAAGGGTAATGAGGGCTTCAGGTCGTGTACCTGTACAATGCTCATGCAGTGTTTGTAAACAACAATGTCATACGCCATGTTTAGGTACTCCTGATGATATTGAACGAATAATTGATGCTGGTTATGCCGACAGGTTAGCACTGACAAACTGGGCTGCTGGCATATTCCTAGGGGTTATTAATATTGCTATTCCGATGATTCAGCCCGTTGCTGGCAAGGAGTCTTGTGCTTTTTTCGAGAATGGACTGTGTATCTTACACGATAAGGATTTGAAGCCCACTGAAGGACGTTTGTCTCATCACACTGTCAGGAAGGATAACTTCAATCCGACTATGAGTATTGCTTGGAACGTTGCAAAAGAATGGCTGATGCCGGAGAATGAGGATGTACTTTCTCGTGTAGTAAATAAATTCTTGAATGCGAGGAAGCCATGAATGTGTATCAATCAATACCTCGTAGAGATTGTAAGGTGTTTGCTAAATGTGGAGCAAAATCCTTATCACATTGCCGGCGGCACCGTGAAACTGATGAGAAGTGTAAAAGTTGTACTCTTATTCGTCGTAAGCCACGTAATCGGATTATAGATGATTCAGGACGTGAAATGAAAAGATGTACCCATTGCGGAAATTACTTTTATTTGAACCGGTTCTACAATCGTATAGTGGTGAGAAAAGGTAAGGAATATCATTTGTTGACTTCCTGGTGCCGTATGTGTATGTCACAGATTAATAATGAGAGGGCAAAGAAGAAAAAGGAACTTGTCTATTAATTTTTTTGTATGAAATATTATGCTTCAGTCAGTTTTGGAAAGGATTCCTTAGCAATGCTTTTCATGCTAATAGAAAAAGGATATCAGTTGGATGAAGTCGTTTTCTATGATACTGGTATGGAATTTCAGGCAATCTATAACACTCGTGATGCTGTTCTTCCAATTCTTAAAAAACTTGGCATTAAATATACAGAACTGCATCCGGAGCAACCTTTTCTTTGGACAATGTTTGAAAGACCGGTTAAGAAAAGAGGGACCAATATTATCCATAAAAAAGGATATAGTTGGTGTGGGGGAACATGTCGGTGGGGAACGAGTGAAAAACTTCGTGCATTGAAAGCTCACACAAAAGACGGGATTGATTATGTCGGTATTGCTGCCGATGAGACGCATCGCTTTGAAAAAGAAAATCGGCCTAATCGGATTTTACCACTTCGTGACTGGGGTGTTACAGAAGCAGATGCACTCCAGTACTGTTACACAAAAGGCTTTGTTTGGCATGAGGATGGAGTAAGGCTATATGAACTGCTTGATCGTGTGAGTTGCTGGTGTTGTGGAAATAAGAACTTGAAGGAGTTGAAGAATATGTATTTATACCTTCCATGGTATTGGAAAAAGCTGAAAGAGCTTCAGCTAAACACTGATAGGCCTTATAGGCGTAATAGTGGAGAAACCATTTTTGATTTAGAGGAAAGATTTAAACGTGAAATGCAACGAAAATAGTTATTATGATTCCCTTATGTATAAATGGAAAAGATTATTATGATCGAGAAGAAGCACTTGCTGCCTGGTTCGAGGAATGGTTAATGAAACAAGACTTTGAGCAAGATCTTATTGATCGAGAGCTGGAGCTTGAATATCGAAAGACTCATCCTGATTGGAACACTCCTTATGTGATGTATGGTGTTCGTAAAAAACATAAGTGTATCCAAAAGAATGAAATTGCCGTGTTTTATGACTTGTTACCGAGACAAAAGCGTGCTCGTACTGCTGAAACACATTGGTATAAAGTATTGTACAAGAGAAAGGCCACTCCTGAAGAAGTTGAGTCACTCAAGGCTGGGGAATATACCCGTAGATATTTGGTGTATTCCCTGTTTATTGAGAAGTAAATGACTCTTGACAAGGCTTTATCTCTTATAGTTGCCGATGATAAATTATTAGGAATTGCTGATAATACCATCTCTGAAATTGTAACAGCCTTTGAGACTTTCTTTAACCGTAAATTTAGAATTTATAAACCCGAGTTTACAACTCAACTTAATTTATTTACAGATTAATATGAAAACAACAATTATTTCATGTGTGATTTTGTTTGTGTTCCTGCTATATGTAGGACACTTTTCTATAACAATCAAGCCGTTCACAGTCCAACTTCCATACTGGCATCGTTCGCTCGGGCTGTTTTTGTTGATCCTCTCTTTTATAGTGTATAATGCCGGTGAACATGCAAAAGGCTATCTTGATGGTTTAAAAGAGGGTGAGAGGATAATATTTGATTTGTTGAAGAAAAAGACCGAGTAAAATGGCGTTAAAATGGCGAAGATTCTGTTTGCTAAACTTGTCAATAACGATTACCTTTATAGATGTAAAGCATTAAAAGTCAATCAATATGAAGAGGAATGAAAAAATAGAAAAATTAGAAAGACTAGGTATTTTCAATCAATGGAAATATAATACAGAAAGAGCAAATGAGACATTTAATATTGAGTGTCCTGACTTCTCAATGACAAATGAAGAACGGATGAACAATTTGTTAGATGTTGATTGCTGCTTTCATCGGTTTCTAGCTATTTCATTCCCTTTTTATAATACTCCTGAAGGTGCTGTTTTTTGGGAGAATATTGCAAAAAAATAATCGAACTTAATTGAATTGAAATTATGAGTAAAAAAGATTTAATAGAGCAGAACATCACAAGAGTTCAAGAATATGTGAGGGAACTTATTGAAGATGCAAAGTGGAATAATGGTGTTTCGGAAACTCTTGAATCTACTTCAATAATTGTAGGTAATAGTGATGATATCTATGATTTTGCAATTTTATTTGCTTCTAATAGTGAATGTGTTTATTGTGAATTCATAAATGGTAAAATAGAGTACATTGATTGTGAACTAGATTGTGAAATATGCCAATTTGAAGGAAGACTAATTTTTCAATATATAAACGGAAGTTTTCATAATCCTACTAGTCAAATTATCGAACTGTCAAAATTGCTGATGAAAGGCGAATTAAAAGACACAAAAAGTATCTTTTGTTCTATGGTACTTCGATTAATGGATACTGAAGAATACAGTAACAATTATTGCAAATCTTTGGATTTAGTTCTGAGGCTGTTTCCTGAAATAGATGGAGAATTATTAGAAAAGGAATTGGATAGATATATTTAAGCATTACAAGGATGAGTAAAATGAATTTAAATGAATTAAGAGACAAAGCATATAAAACAGCTTGTGAACATGGGTTTCACGATCAAGAGCTAAGTAACAATCATTTTCTTTGCCTTGTGATTTCTGAACTGATGGAAGCTGTGGAAGCAGATAGAAAAGGAAGGCGTGCTAATGTTGATCGGTATAATAAGAAGATTGCTAACAGCCGCATTTGTCAAGGATTGGATTCTGACATTCCCAAAGAGCGCGGTTACGAAGTTGCATATAACGAAACCATTAAAGGTTCAATCGAAGAAGAATTAGCTGATGCTGTTATCCGCTTGCTTGATCTTGCAGGACTTCGAGGAATAAGCCCTGCCAACGGAGATATTGATGACTGTATTGAAGATATGGCAGAAGCCTGTAAAGGCGAAACTTTTACCGAATCAATCTATTTCATCTCTACACTTCCCGTTAGATATGACGGAATATTTGATTTTTCTACAGCCGTGAATGATATGATACTATCTATTTTCGGGCTTGCCAAGCACTTAGATGTAGACCTGCTTTGGCACATCGAGCAGAAAATGAAGTATAACGAACTCCGTGAAAAGATGCACGGGAAGAAGTATTAACTCTCATAACAAAAAAATGGATGATAAACGAAAACAAATATTGGTAGATTACATATCCTACCTGTATACGACGGGTAGGAGCTATGATAGCATCGGGAAATACATCAAATATGTGACTGATTTTCTTGAAAATTCCGAAGAAATCAATCGTCGTGGTTATTATAAATATAAACATAAAAATGCTGATGCTATGGTGCGCCATTCGTTTATGTGTGAGGCTGTTTGTGATTTATTGTCTTATCTTAAAATCGGATATGGCCGACGGGAAAAGGCTGTAAAGCCTTTGGAGAAACTTGAGGTTATTTCAGAGAAGAATAAGAAACTGCTTAATGATTTTATAATATGGTTGACTGATAACAATGATTATTCCTCTCACACAATTGATGTCTATTATACCTCGTTGAGAAAATATTTTGAATACGCCAATGAACTAAATATGGATAATTGCAGACGATTTATAAAAAGCCTTGAAGAGGAAAAACTTTCTCCAGCTACCATTCGATTACGTATTACAGCCATTGAGAAGTTCTCCAAATGGGTGAAGAAACCTATTGAACTGAAACGACCTAGAATGAAACGCAAGTTGGATGTAAACAATGTGCCGACAGAAGAGGAATATAATAGGTTACTGGAGTATCTGAAAACAAAACTCAACAAGGATTACTATTTCTTCATTAAGGTATTGGGTACTACAGGAGCTCGGCTCTCGGAGTTTCAGCAATTCACGTGGGAGGATATAGCGGCCGGCGAAGTTGTTTTGAAAGGGAAAGGGAACAAGTATCGGCGTTTCTTTTTCCAAAAGCAATTGCAGAGGGAAGTGAAGGACTATATAAAGGAGACAGGCAAGTCCGGTACTCTTGCTGTCGGGAGATTCGGGCCGTTGACTCAAAGAGGTCTTTCACAGCATCTGAAAGTATGGGGTAAACATTGTGGTATCGATTCGAAAAAAATGCACGCTCACGCCTTCCGGCACTTCTTTGCTAAAATGTTCCTGAAGAAAACCAAAGATGTAATTCAATTAGCAGACCTTCTTGGTCATGGTAGTGTAGATACAACAAGAATTTATTTACAAAAAAGTTATGATGAACAACAAAGAGACTTTAATAAAAACGTTACGTGGTAGTGTAGCCCAGCTCAATGAATTGTCGGATATGACTGAAGGCATAGATGTTTATGACGCTGCCGGATATGTTGATACTGAATTTCTTATGGAAGCGCTTTCCTGTGTTAATACTTTTATGGATGCGAGTAATATGGTTATTACGAAAATATCCTCACTGTTAGCGCCGGACGCTCCGGTTGATGAAAAGAAGAAACAGGCTGATGAAGGTAAGAAATGGAATGTGGAAGAAATACTGAAACATTGTACTCTTGAGGATAGTGTTCTTAAACTTCCGAAAGTACAATTCAATAAGAAATCCTACGTTGAAGCAAAGAAATGGATAGAAGAAGCTGGCGGCTCATGGCAGGGAGGTAAGATACAGGGATTCACATTTCCTTTTAATCCGGAACGTGTGTTCTCCATCTTGAAAGAAGGTAAGCGATGCGATTTGCAAAAAGATTTTCAGTTCTTTGAAACACCTGCTGATATTGCAGACTGGCTGGTAATGCTTGCCGGTGGAATTCACGAAACAGATACCGTACTTGAACCAAGTGCCGGACGTGGTGCTCTGATAAAAGCGATTCATCGGTCGTGCCCGTCAGTAACAGTTGAATGCTATGAACTGATGCCGGAAAACAGGGAGTTCCTTCATACACTTGATAACGTAATATTGCTTGATGAAGATTTTACGAAAGACAGTGTAGGACATTACACTAAAATTATTGCTAATCCTCCATTTTCCGGTAATCAGGATATTGACCATGTAAGACTTATGTATGAACGCTTGGAAGAAAGTGGAATTCTTGCAGCTATTACCAGTCAGCATTGGAAATTTGCGTCTGAAAAGAAATGTGTTGAGTTCCGGGAATGGTTGGAAGAAGTTCATGGAGAAGTTTTTGAAATTGGAGCCGGTGAATTCAAGGAAAGTGGAACAACTGTTAGCACTATGGCAGTTGTAATAAAAAAGTGATTTATAACAATGATGATTATGAAGCAAATAGAAAAAGCAGCAGAAAAATATGCTCTTGAATGTCAAAAAGAAGAAGGTTATCCTTCTCCGATGTATGATAGCTGTGATGCTAAGGATATGCGCGAATGTGCTTTCAAATCCGGTGCAGAATGGCAGGCAAAACAATCCCCTTGGATTAGCATAAAAGATGGTTTGCCGGAAGTTAACACTATAGTTCTAACCAAAGGAGCGTATGGATATCTTATTTGTTTTCTTTCAACTCTTGGTGAATGGGAAACTGGAGCAAACGTCAATGAAGGAAGATTAGCCATAACCCATTGGATGCCGATACCGAAATTTAGCGAATAAATATATTATAATTCTCCTTTCAATGAAGTTGCCCCTGCCTTGGAATATGAAGTGACGAGGGCAGTTCTCTATTTATTGGTGTTTTACCGTTGGGTAAAAGAATACATTTTACGACTGGCTATTTGCTTATTTATAATTTTTAGTCCTAATATTTGAAATATAAATAAATAGCCTTTGTTATATGTTTCTATGTATTTAATCGTGTGATCTATTTCCGAGGTAATACGTTTATTTCGTGGGTCTTGCTCCCACTTTACTTTTAAATCGCTAAGTATTCTTTTGGTTATTTCAAAATATTCAGGAAAATTTCTCAGTTCAAAACATGTTGCAATTTGTCTATCTAGCATGATATGATCTTTACCGTCTTCAGGTTCAACTAGTTGTTTTATTAATTGATGGTAAGTTTTGAATCTTAAATCTCTTTGACTTAAATTCTTTTCTGTAATAAATTTATACAATGGAACAATTACTCCAAAAAATGAAATAAAGACTCCTAGCAGTTTAATAAATAGGTCGTTATTTATATATTCCATATATCATAAGAATTTGGACATGCAAAGTAAATAATAAAAAATAATATATGAAAGCAATAACAATAAAACAACCATGGGCTTTTTTGATAGTTCATGGTATCAAGGATATCGAAAATCGTACTTGGGCGTGTCCTGAGAAATACATCGGGCATAGGGTGTTAATCCATGCAAGTGGAAAACCTGTAGAAATGAGAAATCCCAATAGTGTATTTACAAAGGCTCAATGGGATAGTCTGCCTGTTGAGTTTCAACGAAAAATAATATGCGCAGAGGGCATTGTCAATTCTGCTATCATTGGAAGTGTAGAAATAATTGGATGCTCTATCAATCATCCTTCTAAATGGGCAGAGAAATCCGATGATAGTAAAGGCTATTATGAAAATCCTATTTATAACTGGGTATTAGCTAATCCAATACTTTTTGAAAGTCCTATTGAGAATGTAAAAGGTAGACTTTCTTTTTGGGATTATCTTAGTATTAAATAAGTAGAAATGGAATGTTCTGAGTGGAAGTATAGAGATAGCAGTTGAAGATTATACAACGGTTCCTTTCCCAACTTATTTGCATAGGTGTAATAAACGTGGATATGTAATTATGGAAAGTGAATGGAATATAACTAGTTGATTTATAGTAGTTTTTTTATTTTTTTTTGAAAAAAAGATAAATTCCTATGTGAATAATTTGGCTGATAGATAATTTGTTGTTATATTTGCAACGTCATTCAGTATGCCCGGGGAATGATAGAGATGCATTAATGCGATTTCATTACTATTTGTTAATTTTAATAATTGATTCAACATGAACAATTTTAAAAAAAGTGATGATATTTTGAAAAGGCAGAGAAACAGAGCGTATGCAGGATTGCATGCTACTAGAGAAGAGCTTGAAAGAGTTAAGGCTAGTAATGGAAATCTGTTATTGATGTTTTCCTTGGTGGGTTTAAGTATGTTTGTATTATCAATTTATTTATGCTCAAACGAATGAAGTAATTAAAAAGTAGGCTGAAATATATTTGCCATGTAAAGTATATAGGCTGTTTCAATTAATTTTGGAACAGCCTTTTTGTTGAACTTGGGTGTGTCTTTAAACAAGATGCACCCTTATTTTTTTGTGATGATGAGAAAAATGATTGTAACCGGCAGTGAAGGGTTTATTGGTAAAGCCCTTTGCCGAGAATTAGCAAAAAGAGGTGTTGAAGTCATAGGACTTGACCGAAAGTCTGGTACTGAAGCCACAAAAGTATGTGAACTCCTGAAGAATGGGGGGATTGATTGTGTGTTCCATTTGGCAGCGCAAACCAGTGTGTTTAATGGAAACCTGGAACAAATCAGGAAAGATAACATTGATACTTTCATGCGAGTAGCTGATGCATGTAACCAGTATCATGTAAAGTTAGTGTATGCCAGTTCGTCAACGGCTAATCCGGAGAATACCACTTCTATGTATGGAATAAGCAAGTATTTCGATGAACAGTATGCATCTATCTATTGTAAGGCTGCGACCGGGTGCCGGCTGCATAATGTATATTCACCAAACCCACGCGAAAGAACTCTTCTCTGGTTCCTGCTTAATAAGGAAAGGGTGTCATTATACAACTGCGGTCAGAATATCCGGTGCTTCACTTACATAGATGATATTGTCGAGGGACTTATCTATGCGGTGGGCTGTAACCGGCAACTTATTAATATTTGTAACGTCCAGCCTGTGACTACTATGTATTTTGCTTCTTTAGTAAAATACTACAAACCGCTTGAAATAGAGCTGATTAATGAAAAACGGGATTTTGACAATTTGGAGCAGTCGGTGAACCGGGATATCTATTTAGTACCTTTGTCTTACACATCTGTCGAGGACGGAGTAAAGAAGATCTTTGATGAAAGGAAAAGGAAAGATATATCGTATTGATGACTGGGATAAGCCGGAAGCGGTGAAATGTAAGAGCTGGTCTCATCAGGAACGGTTATGTGATCTGAAAGAAAAGGTATCACTTCATAAAAAGGGTGATATCTATTACATCTCCCAGTTCACTCGTTCCAAGACTGGTACCAGCTTTTCAGAAATTAAACAGTCGGAGGAACTTGCATCATTCTTTGCAGAGAGAGCGTGTGAGTTTCTCCACCGCTTCATAGTAGGGGGATATGAAGGATGGTGTATAGTCACCACACCGCGACGGAGACATAACGAGGGCTTTCATTTTTCAACCTCTATCTGTACGAAAATTGCGGGGGCGGTGAAAATACCATTTTATGAGAATGCAATCCAGTGCCTAACTAAAGATAGATTGAATCCGGATTTTTTTCTTCTTCGTCCGATAAAGGAAAAGAAAATTATAGTGTACGATGACATATTAACAACTGGCAGTACATTACTTGCCACCTATGAGCTTTTAAAAGATAGAGAGCAGCTTCTTTTTCTCATAGGAATAAACAATAATTGATATGGGAAAGCGAGAGGAACCATTAACATTTAAGCAAGAGAAATTCTGTAAATATTACGTTGATACAGAAGGTAATGCAAGTGAAGCATATAGAATGTCTTATAATACTTCCAACATGAAGCCAGAGACAATTTGGAGCGCTGCGAGTAGACTATTAGCAAATAGCAAGGTTAGTACAAGGATAAATGAGATTAAGCAACAGAGGGCGAAAGAGTCTGAAGTAGAGAGGAAAACGGTCGAGAAGGTATTAATGGATATTGTACTCGCTGATCCCGATGATTTACATTATGTAGACCCTGTTACCGGGAAAACAAAGATGAGAAGTCCGTCCCAACTACCAAAGCGTGCCCGTAATGCGTTGAAGAAGATTCAGAATAATAGAGGAGTGGTTAATTATGAGTTCAACGGCAAGACAGAAGCCGCCCGGATTCTTGGTGCCTGGAATGGATGGGAAGCCGATAAGAATGTCAACATCAAAGGTGGAGACGGAAATAAAGTCGGTGAACTTCGTATCGGATTTGAAGATAATGATAAATCGGACGAATAGAACAATTTGAGGTGTAAATATCGGTGTTTTCCCTACGGAATAACCTTACTTTTAGAACAATATGGTTATAAATTATAAGAAGCTAAATCCTAACGGATTCTATCTATTGAAGTATTTGAATGATGAGACTATCCGTTTTATCATTCTCTATGGAGGTTCATCTTCCGGTAAATCGTACAGTGTGGCACAAACCATACTGATACAGACATTACAGGACGGTGAGAACACTCTTGTTATGCGTAAGGTAGGAGCTTCTATTCTCAAAACCATTTATGAAGATTATAAAGTCGCTGCGGCCGGTCTTGGCATATCCCATTTGTTCAAGTTCCAACAGAATACTATTAAATGTTTGGTTAATGGTGCGAAGATAGATTTCTCCGGTCTTGACGATCCGGAGAAGATAAAAGGTATCTCTAACTACAAGCGTGTTCAGTTAGAAGAATGGTCAGAGTTCGAGCATCCGGATTTCAAGCAGCTACGTAAGCGTTTGCGTGGTAAGAAAGGGCAGCAGATTATTTGTACCTTTAACCCGATCAGTGAAAGCCATTGGATAAAGAAAGAGTTCATTGATAAAGACAAATGGCACGATGTGCCGATGTCGGTTACCATTGCCGGCAAAGAGTTGCCGGAAGAACTTACCAAGGTCAAATCCGTAAAGAAGAATGCACCTAGGCAAATACTTAATCTTCGTACTAAGCAAATCGAGGAACAGGCACCTAATACAGTTATTATCCAATCTACCTATTTGAATAATTTTTGGGTGGTCGGTAGTCCTGATGGCACATACGGTTTTTATGATGAGCAATGTGTTGCCGACTTTGAATATGATAGAGTTCACGACCCGGATTATTATAATGTGTACGCATTGGGAGAATGGGGTGTCATTCGTACCGGTAGCGAGTTCTTCGGTTCCTTCAACCGTGGCAAACATTCCGGTGAACATAAGTATGTTCCGGACTTGCCTATTCATATCTCTGTCGATAACAACGTGCTTCCATATATCAGTGTATCATATTGGCAGGTCGATTTCACAACTGGTACCAAGGTTTGGCAATTCCATGAAACGTGTGCCGAAAGCCCGAACAATACAGTTAAGAAAGCTTCCAAGCTTGTTGCAAAGTATCTGAAATCTATCCAATATTCTGATAGGTTATATGTACATGGTGATGCCTCAACAAAGGTGGCCAACAGCATTGATGATGAAAAACGCTCTTGGATGGACTTATTCATAGACACATTACAAAAAGAAGGGTTCGAGATTGAAGATAAGGTAGGTAACAAGAATCCGAGTGTCGCAATGACCGGTGAGTTTATCAATGCTATCTTTGATTGTACTGTTCCCGGCATAGAGATATACATCGACGAATCATGTTCGGTATCTATCGAGGACTACATGAGCGTACAGAAAGATGCTAACGGTGCCATTCTTAAAACCAAGGTCAAGAATAAAACTACTTTGCAGACATATGAGGAACATGGTCATTTATCCGATACGTTTCGCTATGTTGTTGTGGATTTGTGTAGTGAGCAGTATATAGAGTTTAGTAACCGACGAAAAAGGAACTTGTATGCTTGTAATGGCACTATTAATTTCTTCAATCCAGATACCGAATGTAAATACACTAAGAAGATTCTATATGTGATGCCGAATGTTAATGGGAAATTTGTCCTTATACAAGCGTTTAGATGTGGGAATAAATGGCATGTTGTTGATGTCGTATTTATGGATACTACTTCAACAGAAGATATACGTTCTTCTATTTTGTCCCATGAATCTGATTCATGTGTAATTGAATGTACGGATGCTTATTTCCCTTTTATCCGGGAACTCCGTTCTAGTACAAACAAGGAGATTCGTGTAATGAAAGAGTTTCCGGATGTAGACAAACGTATTGCTGCAACATCTGATTACGTGAAAAATAGTATTCTTTTTTCTGCATCAAAAGTAGAATCTGATACGGAATATGTTGCCTTCATGAATAACCTGATGGACTATAATAAAGATAGTGAAACCAAAGAGGCCAGTGCTGTTTTGAGTGGGCTAGTACAGTTCGTTGTAAAATTAGGTTTGAATTGATTTGTGCTTTATGTATTTGAAAATAAATGTGTTATACTAAAATTACTATGCTCTCGTAATTTCAAGATTTTAGAGTTTTGGAAAACGGTTTTCCTTTTTACTTAGTTTTGCTCAAAAAGGAACCCAATGAATATTTTTTTTGATAATCTATTTGGAAAGAAATCTAAGACTAAAGGTGAAGTTGAAATAGTTACTTCATCTGAAAATAAGGATATAGATACTCAAAGTGGCAAGGCTGAAAAATGGTCAGTTGCATACATTGAGGACCTTACTAGTCCTATTGTAGCGGGTAGTAACTATCTAACACTATTCAGTACGATACCTGAAGTCTTTTTCCCGATCGATTATATTGCATCGCGAATTGCAGGTGCTAATTTTCAATTGAAGAAAACTAAGGATGACAGTATAGTATGGGCGAATAAACGAATGAATGGAATACTTAGTCGTCCTAATTGTTTGATGCGTTGGAAAGAATTGATTTATCAGCACCATATTTATAAATTGTGTACAGGGAATAGCTTTATTCGTGCCGCTATGCCTGATGTCTTTTCTACAGCTGAAAAATGGAGATATTGCGATAATTATTGGGTGCTACCTTCTGATAAGACTATTGTAGAACCTGTTTATGGGAATATGCCATTGTTTGGTATTGCCCAAACAGAAGATATTATTCGTAGCTATCGTTTGGAGTATGGTTGGAATGGTAGTTTGGAAATTCCTCCATACCAAATATGGCATGATAGAGACGGAAGTGCAGAGTTCTATTCAGGGGCTATGTTCTTGAAGTCCAAAAGTCGTCTTGCTTCCCAAAATAAGCCAATGTCAAATCTAATAGCTGTATATGAAGCTAGAAATGTGATTTATGTAAAGCGGGGTGGATTGGGCTTTATTGTAAGTAAGAAAACTGATGCTACCGGTTCAATAGCGTTGACTGACGATGAAAAGGAACAGCTTTTGAAGCAAAATTTTGAGAAGTATGGTGTAAGGAAGGGCCAGGTACCTTATGGTATTTCAGATGCAGACATTGACTTTGTTCGTACTAATCTTTCTATTGCAGAGTTACAGCCGTTTGAAGAGACTTTGGCTGATGCAATAAATATTGCAGGGGCATACGGCATCCCTGCCGTTCTTGTTCCGCGAAAAGACCAGTCCACATTTAGCAATCAGGCTACTGCTGAAAAGAGCGTATATTGTTCAACTGTTATTCCTATGGCCAAACAATTCTGCAAGGATTTTACAGCTTTCCTTGGTCTTGAAGGAGGGGGATATTATTTGGATTGTGATTTCTCTGATGTTGATTGTTTGCAGGAAGGATTGAAAGAATCCGAGGACGTAAAGACAAATATAAATAAACGTTGTCGTGAACAATTCTCATGTGGGCTTATAACACTCAATGACTGGCGTGCCCAAATAGGCGAAAGTATGATAGAAAATCCCTTGTTTGACAAATTGAAATTTGATATGTCAGATGAGGAACTGGATAAAGTAAATCGAGTTTTTAACACTAAAAGTGGAGATGAAAAAGATGGAAGAGAAAATCAAAAGCCTTCAGTACAAGACAAAGGCAAATGATGTTGATGAGAAGGGTATCGTTACCGTTGCGGTGAACGGTATCGGTGTGAAGGACTCACAAAATGACATATCTATGCCCGGCTCATTCAATAAAACATTGAAAGAAAATATTGGTCGGATGCGTTGGTTCCTGAATCATCGTACAGACCAGTTGTTAGGTGTTCCGTTGAGTGGTAAGGAAACAGAAGGTAATTTGGTTATGGTCGGTCAGTTAAATCTTGAAAAACAGATTGGCCGTGATACGTTAGCTGATTATAAACTGTTTGCAGAGAATGGCAGAACACTTGAACATTCTATTGGGGTCAAGGCCATTAAAAGAGATTCTGTTGATCCCTGTAAAGTGCTTGAATGGCGTATGATGGAATATTCAACATTGACAAGTTGGGGGAGTAATCCCCAGACTTTCCTTGTGAATATTAAGTCTGCTACTGCCGACCAGGTAAAGGAGGCTGTTGATTTCGTTCGTAAAGCGTTCTTGCAGCATGGATATAGTGATGAGCGTTTAAAAGGTTACGATATGGAATTAAGTTTATTACTGAAGAGCCTCAACGGTGGTGCCGTTGTCTCATGTCCTCATTGTGGTCATCAATTTGATTATGATGCAGAAACGGAGCATACCTTTGCCCAGCAGGTATTGGACTATGCTGCTGATTATCAGAGATGGATAACACAGGACATTGTAAGGGAAGAAATGGAGAAGCTCACTCCGGAGATTAGAACCCAAGTAATTTCTCTTATTGATTCTGTCAAATCAGAAAAGAAAGAATTTACTCAAAAGGGTCTACAAGACCTTATGAATTATGTAAGATGTCCCCACTGTTGGGGAAAAGTATATCGTTCGAATGCTATTCTGCAAAACACTTCTGAAGATACCACCGGAAAAAATGAGCCGTCTGTTGACACTCAAGAAAAGAATGACGGGGAAAATGGGAACGATGAAGTAACGACTAAAGCCGCTGATAATGGCACTTTACTCGATTTCAAGAGTTTGAATAGCTGTTTCGAGAATAAATAACTTAAAATTTAAATTTTATGCCAATTAGAAAATTTACAGTATCAGATTTTAATCTGAAAACGGAGGGTCTGCCGGCAGAACAGAAAACATTTATGGAAAATATCGTCGGCATGATGTGTGAAGTCGTAAACAAATCACTGGAAGGAGTTGCTACGCCTGATGATGTAACTAAACAGTTTGGAGATATTAATAACTTATTGAAGTCTTATGACAGCGAGAAGTTTGCTCAACTGATTAAAGACAATGAAGCACTTGTTGACCAAGTTAAGACTCTTGGCGAAAGTATTGAGAAGATGAAGCAAAAAGGCTTATCTATGGATACTATCAATAAGTTCGACGAGAAATTGAACGAGATGCTTGATTCTGAAAAATTCAGAGATTTCGCAGAAGGAAAAACACGCAAATCAGGAGAATTTGACGGTTTCTCCTTGAAAGATGTCGTTTCCATGACTGACAATTACACCGGTGATTTGTTGATTACTCAACAACAGAAACGTGTTGTGACTCAGGTTGCCAACAAAAAGCTGCATATGCGTGATGTATTAACGACGTTGACTGCTGATCCTGCATATCCTCAACTCGCCTACGCGCAAGTATATGCTTTCAACCGCAATGCCCGTTTTGTAACAGAGAACGGTCGTTTGCCTGAATCAAGCATCAAGGTAAAAGAGATACAGACAGGAACTAAGCGTCTTGGTACTCATATCCGTATCTCAAAACGTATGTTGAAATCAAGAGTGTACATTCGTTCCTACATCTTGAACATGCTTCCTGAAGCTGTTTGGATGGCAGAAGACTGGAACATCTTGTTTGGTGACGGTAACGGTGAGAATTTGCTTGGTATTATTAATAATACTGGGGTGACTTCTGTAGAGAAGATTATCAGTACAGCCATTGTTACAGGTGCCGCCGGTGCTGTAAAAGCTATTACCGGATATAACGGTGATAAGGATGTGATTGTAGAGTTTGCAGAACCACAGGATTTGATTCTTGATGGAATGAGCATCACGTTCGCTGGTGCCGCTGTTCTTACAGAACTGAACAAAACACACGCTCTTGTGAAAATGGAAGATGGTCGTATCCTTATTCCTGGCATCGCGTTCTCCGGTGCTGAAACGGCTACGGATAAAATGACATTCAGTGTTCATGAAGCCGGCTTTAAGAACATTGAGGAACCCAACTCTGAAGATGTAGTGAAAACAGCTTTCGCCGCAATGACATATGCCCAGTATTTCCCGAATGCTATTATTCTTAATCCAATGACTGTTAACGGTATGGAATCAGAGAAAGATACGACAGGACGTAATCTTGGTATCGTTAAAATGGTTGATGGGGTGAAATATATTGCCGGTCGCCCGATTATCGAGTACGGTGGTATTCTTCCCGGTAAGTATCTTTTGGGTGACTTCAACCAAGCTGCAAATTTGGTTGATTATACCACTTTGACACTTGAATGGGCTGAAGATGTGGAGACCAAGCTTTGCAACGAGGTTGTGCTGATGGCACAAGAAGAAGTTATCTTCCCGATTTATATGCCATGGGCTTTCGCTTATGGGGATTTGGCCGCATTGAAGACTGCAATAACTAAAGCGTAGGATTATGGATTACATACTTAGAGGTAACGATAAGGATGTAACCAATGTGCTTAAAGAGCAACGCATTCGGATTAATAGAGGGATGATTCAACTCATCCCTATTTCCGAATGTGGTCTTGTTACAGAAGAAGATGCCCGAAAGACATTGGAATGTATGCTTGCAGAGAAAAATGAAGAGATTGGCAGGCTTACTGCATCCATTGCAGAGAAAGATAAGACAATTGTTGAACTGACAGAAGAGCGTGAAACAATGAAAGCTCGCATTGCAGAACTTGAAGTACAGGTGCCTTCTGATGAAAAGAATCTTCCGGTTGCCGATTCAAAAGATTTGCAAGAGGAAGATGCCAAGGTGGTAACTGTTACAGATGATAAAGCCGTTTCCGTGGAAGATGAAAAGAAAACCGGGAAAGGCAAGACTTCTAAATAACTATCGCTATGTTGATTGATGTTTCATATTTTACGTCAGGTCCCAGGCATATTGAGAATGTTTCGGTCGCTGAAATGCCTTCGCCTCAATCTCTTGCTGTGAATGAGGTGATAAATGGGTATATTAAGGCATTTCAGCCCGAATTTCTCCGGAATGTTGTTGGTGTGACTCTTTCCCAAGCTATCACAGATTATTTGGAGCTTATTGAACGGGAAAAGGAAGATTCTTCAAATGAAGTTGATATTTCAGAAGAGAAAGAAGAACCCCAGTCCGGATATGCAATATTGTGCGAGAAGCTGTGTGAACCGTTCGCTGACTATGTCTTTTATCATATTCTTCGTGACGCAAACACACAGGCTACAATAACCGGGCTTGTCCGTTTGAAATGTGCTAATGAATATGTAGCTCCTTTGAAGAGACAAGTAAGCACATGGAATAGCATGGTAGAGAAGAACAAACAGTTTGTTGAATGGGCTATGTCGAATGATTGTCCTTTCGATGTGAAAATAACCAAGAATCTTTTGACTCCAATTAATGCTTTCAATTTATGATAGATTTAGATATAACAGAACTGTTTGAGGAGATTGTAAAGGAACTTCCAGAAGGGCTTGAAATCCTCTATCCAAATGGGAAAGGGGGAACTAAAGTAGTGAAGTCCCCAAGGTTGAATTACATCTTCGGTAGCAGTCAATATATCAAAGATATTTTAGATGAATACAGTAAGTCTTCTGCCCAGTCTGAAAGGAAGTTTCCATTGGTTGCACTATTCACTCCAATAAGTGAAGATAGAGGTGACGCGGATTATTTTTCAAAAGCAAAGGTTTCGTTAATTATAGCATGTTCTTCTTGTAAAGAGTGGAGCAATGAGATGCGCAGAACCACATCTTTTAAAAATATCCTTCGGCCAATCTATAAACGTTTATTGGAAGTATTATATGAAGATTCTCGGTTCGACTGCGACTATGACGAAAAAGTGAAACATAGTTATTCAGAAAACTATTCATATGGCAGATACGGAGCCTATACAGATTCCGGTGAGGCTGTGAGCGAGCCGATTGATGCCATAAATATACGCTCGATGGAAATAAAAATTAATAATCTTAATTGTAGAAGAAAATGAGAAAGATTAGAACGTGTAAGGGTTCCCGGATGAACACTGGTAGTTCTGCTTGTAGCATTGACTGGAAAAAAGTCAAAGGTGCTATCTTGACAGAACATGGTGTCAAACTCCCTGCTGATATAACAGGTGAGAAGTTGCTCGAATTGTGCCATGCAGACCGTCCTGGGCGTATTTACCCTATTTTGCCATTCCTGGAGTATGCCAAGAATGGTGGAGAGCCCCAAGTTAATGCTGTAGGGTACGGTGCAAGTGAATACAACGGGCTTAGCGCTCAAACAGACACCTTCACTTTGAAGAAATTTGATGAGGTTTTGAATGCCCAGCTTCTGAAATGTGCCAATAAAGGATGGGACGTTTACTTTTGGAATCAGGATAATATGTTGATCGGTTATAATGATGACACTGATATCCTTGCCGGTATTCCGATGTCTACTGTTTACCCGACCGTGACACAGTACCCGACCAGTAGTGCTAAGTCTGCGATGACTGTTAGTTTTTCACATGAAGATGTGGAAGACAGCCAATTGCACTTTGACTACGTGCAGTTAGACTTCAATCCCAAGAATTTCGTTAAAGGCTTGGTTGATGTTGTGTTTCAAAAGTTGGAGGCCGAAAATACTTACAAAATAGTTGAAGTTGTTGGTGGTTATGACCGTACAGAAGAATTTGGCAGTCTTATTGCTGATGGTGCTGCTGAAGTTATGAATAACGTAACTTCTGCTACATATTCGGATGGTATCATTACCATTGTTCCTAAAGCCGGGGCGGTTCCTTCGTTGAAAGCTCCTTCTGTATTGTATGAAAAAGGAATCAGAGGTATCGAGCAGGTGTCATGAAGGTAGATAATGTTACGTTCGTCGAGGTTGCTGTGAAGGGCATGACGAAGGAAGAGTTTATTAATGCACACATTAAAGTCGTGTGGCAGGAACTGAAGGAAGCTGACCGCAAGAAGAAGCTCTCGGAAGTGTACGATGCGATAACTAAGTAACCGACGGGCTGGGGTGTGATTACAGCCCGGCCCGTTATATTTTTACTGTATGGCAGATTTTGATGAATTACATAGAGTTATTCATTCCATTGCATCCGGGTTTGAAGAGGAATGTATTAGGTGTATGGAAGAACATAAGAATGTGCTCGTTGATTGCATTCAGGAGCAATTATATTCCGGTCTGGACGGTACTGAACATCTATTGAATCCTGATTATGATACTGACACCTATTTTAACGAGCCCGGTCCCTGGCAGAACCGTGCGGAACAATATAAACGATGGAAGGAGAGGATAACTCCACCTCTTAGAAGTGAGATGCTTTATTTGCCACCGCGTCCGGTTGAGGTACCTAACCTCTTTATTACTGGTACTTTCTATGATAGCATAACTGCCGATAGAATTGATTCCGGGCTTCGATTCTCAACGAAAGGATTTACGGACGGTAGTTCTATTGAGAAGAAATACGGTGAGCAGATTTTAGGCATTGGTGATACAGCTAAAGAGTACTTTAATATTATGTATCTCCGTCCCTGGATGGAACGTTTCTTTTCAGAATGTGGATATCGGTAGAAAATGGCTTGTGGTTGTGAAACAAAAAAGATGCAGAGTGAACTGGAACGTATCAGTGATCTTGCAAAGAAAGCAGCTGTCTTAGATGGCTGCATGTATGTCGTTTATCAGAAAGAAGATGGTACCTATGCTTTTGATAAACTTGGAGTTGAGATAAAAGGAAAGATTGTTGAATATAGACATTACCTGTAATTATGGCAGATTTAAAATTAAAAGATTTCGTTGATGAGAGCGATTTGCAGAAATTGGTGGAGCTTGATAATACTATTGAGCGTGTGAGGGCCGATTATGCTAATGCGGCCAAAGAATTAGCAAAAGGTTTGAAACTAAATGTAGAAGGCGTTGCTGATCTTGAAAAGTTGAGTAATATTTATAATACCCAAGCAAAAACGGCTGGTTCTGCATCTGCTGAATTAACCGAAGCTCTTAGAAAACAGTCTGAAATAACTCAAACTGTCAGTAAGAAGATAGAGGAAAAGCTAAATGTAGAGAAATTATCTGCTGCTGAACTGAAGAAACTAACCAAAGCAAACTCGGATAATGCTGTGTCCTTGGAAAAAGCAGCTAAAGCGGAAGCTAACTTGACAAAAGCGCAGAATGCCGGTAATACTACTCGTAAGAAAGCTGTTCTATCTGAAGAAGAACGTTTAAAGATTATCCGGTCGGCAATAACACTAACTAATCAGGAAGTACACAGTCGTTCCCAGGCAAAGGAAATGAATAAGCAGCTTCAAAAGGCTGTTGATTTACTGAAAGATACTGATGAGAATTATATTCGTACGCTTGCCCGTCTTAATTCTACAATCGGAATCAATACCGATTACATAAAGCGAAATTCCGATCGATATAGTCAACAGAAAATGACCATCGGTGCATATCGGGAAGAAGTAAAGGCAGCATGGATTGAAATACAGAACGGTAATAAGTCCATGCAGAATATGGGTATTATTGCCCAGAATGCAGGAAGGATGCTTAAAACGGAGATGGCTCCTGGATTAAGTAAAGTTAGTGCCGGATTGAAAGGATGGGCTGCTGGATATATAGGTGCGCAAGCTGTTGTAAGTGGTGTCGTTGCTCTTTTCACTAAACTTCGTGAGGGTGTAGGTAGTGTTGTTGAATTTGAATTTGCTAATAGCCGGCTTGCTGCAATACTCGGTACCACATCAGACCAAATAAAAGAATTAACTCTTGATGCTAAAAGGTTGGGAGCTACAACTAAATATACAGCTTCTGAAGCTACCGAATTGCAGATTGAATTAGCGAAATTAGGTTTTACAAGAAAAGAAATATTAGATGCAACAGAATCTGTTTTACGTTTTGCTCAAGCTACCGGTGCAGAGTTGGGAGAGGCTGCTTCGTTGACAGGAGCTGCATTAAGAATGTTTAATGCTGATACCCGTGAGACTGAACGCTATGTATCTGCAATGGCTGTTGCGACAACAAAGAGTGCATTGTCTTTTTCATATCTTGCTACTGCACTTCCAATCGTGGGGCCAGTAGCTAAAGCGTTTAATTTCTCTATTGAAGATACTTTAGCATTGGTTGGTAAGTTGGCAGATGCAGGATTTGATGCTTCAATGTCTGCTACTGCTACTCGTAATATTCTTCTAAATTTAGCCGATACAAACGGGGTACTTGCCAAGTCGTTAGGTGGTCCGGTGAGAACATTACCTGAATTGGTCGCTGGATTGCAAAAATTGAAAGAGCAGGGAGTAGATTTGAATAGTACTCTTGAAATGACAGATAAACGAAGTGTCGCTGCTTTCAACGCTTTTTTAACTGCTGCCGATAAAATAGTTCCTTTGCGTGACCAGATTACAGGTGTTGAGAGTGAATTAGGGAACATGGCTCATACTATGGAAGATAATGCAAAGGGAGCAATTGCCAGTTTAAGTTCTGCTTGGGAAGCTCTCATGATTTCTTTGGGAAAGAATACTGGCGTTTTATCTGGAATTATAAATGAATTTACTGAACTTGTTCGTTCTATGCGTGCTGTTATTGCTACTGCTGAAGAGCTTGGTGAAGAAAGATTAGCCAATGCAGCTCGTAACGGTCAAGAAGCTGCTAAATTGGATAAGGAATGGGTTAAATCTAAGGAGGAAAGTATTGATAGGGTCGCTTTGAAATATAGAAAAGAGGGAGTTGACGGTGCAGAAGCTTTTGAGAAAGCTAGAGGAGAACAACTTAAAATATTGGAAAGAACTTTATCACAAGAAGAAGCTAGATTGCAACTTTATACTAAACGAAACCAAAAGCAGTGGAGTGAGTATAATAATCGTAGTTTATTGAAACAAGGCCTAGGGCTTCAAAAAACTACTAATCAGATGAAAAAAGACATAGATGAGTCTTTCAAGCTTGTTGAAGAGCAAACTGCATATGTTGCTGGGTTGAAAGAAAAAATGGAGCAAATCAAAGGTATTACCAATGATTATCAAGAGGAAAATATGGGAAGTACATTCAACAAACCTCTCACAGATAAAGAAAAACGTGAACTGGAGAAAGCTGCTAAGGAAAAACAAAAGATTAAAGAAACTTATCAAGAATCTGAACTCGCCCTCATGGATGAAGGCTTAGAAAAGGAACTTGCTAAAATTGGTTTAGCGTACTCAAAGAAGATTGCTGCTGTTAAGGGTTATAGTAAAGAAGAAATTGCTATTCGTCAGAATTTGGCGAAAGAAATGCAGGATAAATTAGATGAATTCTCTATTAAGTATAATTCTGACCGTGAAAAGAAAGATGTTGAGAACGCTCTTGCTGTTGTAAAAAAGGGGTCCCAAGAAGAACTTGATTTGAAATTGCACCAGTTGGAGTTGCAACGTGAAGCAGAAATTGATGCAGCGGAGAAAACAGGTGAAGATGTTTTTCTCATTGACGAAAAATATGCAAAAAAGAAACAAGAACTTAACGAAAGACATGCATCCGATCAGGTGCAGTTAATTGCAGAGAATGCAACGCATGAGCAGGAAATCCGGGATGCTGCATATGTTATGGATACGCTTACTCTTAAAAAACAGTTAGCTTCTAAGGAAATAACCCAGCAGGAGTATGCAGAACTTGAATATCAGCTAAAATTAAACTATGCACGTAAAACTACTGAAGCAGCTATTGATGCTTTGGAGTCCGAACTTGCTACTGCCAATTTGAGTACGGATAAAAGGGAGAAACTAGAGGAGAAACTTGCTAAATTGAAAGCAGACCTTGCCCAAAAAGAAGCAGAAGCGGAGATTGAGGCTATCAATAAGGTTACTAAAGCGGATGAGAAAGCTCAGAAAGAGCGTCAGAAAAACTTGAAAAAGTGGCTTCAAACTGCATCTCAAGCTGTGGGGACCATTGGAAACTTAGTCTCTTCTATTTATGATGGACAGATTCAGAAAATAGAGGAAGAACGGGAAGCCAATGAGGAAAAGTATGATGAGGATATTGAACGAATAGAGAACTTAGCAGAATCGGGGGCCATATCTGAAGAGGAAGCAGAAGCTCGTAAGCGTGCGGCCAAGGAAAGAACTGAAGCTAAGAATGCCGAACTTGAAAAACAAAAACAAGAAATGGCACGTAAACAAGCCATTTGGGAAAAGGCGGCTAGTGTCGCTCAAGCTGGAATAGCCACTGCACTGGCAATAACTGAAGCTTTACCGAATATTCCTTTATCTATTGTTATTGGTGCCATGGGAGCAATTCAGGTTGCAACTATTCTTGCAACTCCTATTCCTTCCTATGCAGACGGTACTAAAGGTAATGATAGGCATCCCGGCGGTACCGCTTTAGTTGGTGATGCCGGTAAACATGAAGTTATCATGTATTCCGGAAAAGCATGGATTACTCCTGATGCTCCAACTTTAGTTGATATTCCTAAAGGTGCACAAGTCTTTCCTGATGTTGATAAGGTAGATATCTCTAATTTTGATATGCCGGATTGGGACTTTCCTACATTTTCACCGACATATTTTGCATCTTCTTCCGGTGACACTATTGTTTTCAATGATTATTCCCGATTAGAAAAAAGGGTTGATAGAACAAATTTTCTTTTGATGAAGAGTCTTAAAATGCAGCGTCAGGATGCTTCTAACCGTGAATTTGAACTGTATAAGTTATCTAAACTGAAATAGTCATGATTGAAAGATTAAATCAGATAACATTGAATGATTTCATTGAGCTTTCATGCGGAAACTATGCTTGTTTGCTTTCGGGTCGCGAATTTGTGTCAGAGAGCACGCTTAAAGAGATAGCATCTAAATTGCTCATTGAATACAGAAGTATTGTTAATCCTTCAAATATGAAGGCTATGGTAATGGACAAAGAGGATATGCTGAAAGAACGTGCCAAACTATTGAGTCTTCGTATTTGTCAGGCTCTTGTTTCTCTTGGCTTTTATGATGATGTTCGTCAGGTATTGGACCAGCTAAATGTAGATACCCGAAATATGAGTGATGAACAAGTAATATCGAAGATTGATTATTTACTTCATTCTGCAATTTTTGAGCAAAAACGGAATGAGGAAAGACGCAGTGAGGAACATAAAGGAAGTAAGGCTACTCCTGAACAAATTCGTTCTTCTTTTGATGCTGAGATTGCTTTTCTAATGACATTCTTTAAAATGAGTATTGATTCCCGCGTAATTAATGCTGCTGTCTATGCGAATATCGTTCATCAAGCTGATGTTGAAATATCGATCAGAAAAAGAAGCACATGATAATATTGGTATTACATATATGCTGTAATTCGATTAATTTTTAATTAAAGCGAATTATTTCATACAGTCGTTTGTACATCTCCTTTAGAATCACAAACGACTTTTTTATGAATAAAAAAAACAGCATCCATTGTATAAATAGGCATTTATACAATGTTTTATTGTCAGAATTACGTACATTAGAGACGAAGTGTAATCGGATAACAGCAGAAGTGTCCGAGGTAAAAAAAATGATTGCCTTATTGCCCCCCGATATAGGCACTCTTATTAGTTCAATCGAGCGTTCTGCTAAGGAAATGCACGAACAAAGTATCATGCACCGGAAATATGTGGAAAGGTGCATTAATGGCGAACCGAAGATACACCTAATAAGGAGGGCTGACAATGGACTTTGAAAAGGAATTATCAGAAATATATCCTTGGATATTAAAGGTGGCAAGAAAATTCTGCTGTTCCATGCAAGATGCTGAAGACTTAGCCGGTGATACAGTTTATAAGCTACTTGTGAATCGTGATAAATTTGATTGTTCTAAACCACTTCAACCGTGGTGCCTTATTATAATGAGGAATACTTATATAATAAGATACAATAGAAATTCCCTTATACATTTTACAGGGCTTGATATGGTAGACGGGAGTGCCATTTCTAACTGTACAACTCATTCAATACTGTTTGATGATTTGGTTTCCACAATACAACGGTGTGCTAAAAAATCTCGTTGTATTGATAGTGTGATGTATTATGCTAGTGGGTATTCATATGATGAGATAAGTGAAATCCTAAACATTCCTGTTGGAACTGTAAGAAGTCGTATTTCTTCTGCTCGGAAGTTTATACTTCAAGAAATTGGCTATTAGTAGGGGAAATACGATATTTTTTATGTTATCTTTGTAAAGTACATTTTTATATCGGCAATTATGAAAAATACGTTACTCATACTACTTTTTTTGTTTTGTGTGAATGGTAAAGTGTGTGGCAATATAGACAATGATAATTGTACTCCTAAAGAGACTATTCATTCAAATAACAAGTTCAATAGTTATAGTTCGGAAGATAAAATATACTTAAGTATTATCACGTCTTTTATTCCATTTGTTATATTTATTCTAGGACATTACCTTAATAAGTTAAAAGATAGGGAAAAAGAAGTGAGTGAGTTAAATAAAAGGTATTTAAATGGTTTACGACTATACTTGGAAGAAACATATTGGCGGTTATATGAGATAAATGAATATATATCTAATAAATCCAATATTAGATATAGTAAGATTTCTGGAATTAGTCGGTTTAATGATGTAAAAGGTAAAAATAGAGATTGGTTTATACATGATGGATATTATATTATTTCAACATGCTATCTTATTGCCTGTCTTTTTGGAGTTATTGAAAAGATGAGAGAAGAATTTCCATACATAATTACAAAAGAAAAACATGATACAGAGATACTCCATAAGGCATTTAATATTAGTTTGGCATTCTTAAATAATGAAGGGATATACTACGTATTGCAACATAATATTGGCCAAATTATGTACAACAAATCTGAAGATAAATTGCTAAGTTATTCTGAATTTACCAATATCCTTTTAGATAAGAAACGCTCAGTTTGGTTTGAACAACTAATAAATTTTTTTATTGATGTTGGAGAATTTAAAAGAAGAGATAATATAAGCAAAGCGTTGGATGCTATAAAATCTTTAAGTCAATATTTAGAAGAACAGTATAATTTAGGGCCTTCTATACCTAATAGGCTTGAGATTGAAAAAGATAATAAATGTAAGGTAGGGAAGAAGATAGGTGTAATATAAAAAGACTATTTTTGTTTTTATGTAGGTATATAATTGATAAATAGATAGTTAGTCTGTATTTTTGCAAAGCGCAATTTTCAAGAATTTAGCCAACTGGGAAATCGGTTGGCTTTTTCTATATATTTGCTCGTGAACGTTCAAAAGGAGTTAAAATGCTTTGTAAATATGTACTTATCGTTGATAGTATTTCCTATGATATTCCCAAATCTTGTATTCAGAATTGGGATGAAATAAAGTTTTCCCGTAAACGCTCCGGACTTGAAGGAATAACTAGAACCTTTACTTCAAAATTCCAGTTTGTGGGAGAAGCCTATGATCTCATATTGGAGGAGTATTTGAGTAAATACCTGGCTTCTAATGCCAGTATCTCTGTTTATACTATAACCAATTCTCATACTTATGATGAATTCTTCAGTTGCCGGCTGGATTTCGGTTCATTGACTTATGATGGAAATACCGTTTCTATCAATTCGATAGATGATAGTGTCGCTAATATCATAAAGGCTAACAAAGGAACACAGTACGAATATTCGGTAGATGAACTGAAAGATGAAGCCCGGCTTTATTATGATAGATTGTCTTATGTAGGAAGTGCCACATATTATTGTGGAGGGAGAACTCTGGAAAGTGGAAGCATTCTTGTAGATGCAGTAAGTGGTAGCGATCATTATATGACTATTCCAATGTATATAGGGAGTAGTGAAATAGTGTCAGGTAGTGGCATAGAGGTGAAGGATGTTGGTGCAAGTGGTAACTTGGAGTCATGTTTAATTTATACAGAAAAAGCCACGTCTGTCAAAATATCAATAAAGGGAGCATATTCATGGGACGGCGCAAGCCTTGCTGCTGATATGCAGCTAAAAACAAAATCCGGAACACTCTTGAAAGAGTGGAAAGGGGGATGGGGCGGAGAATCAATTTCTGTAAATTGGGATGGGGAAGTAACATTATCTGCTGATGATGGGATTGTTTTGCTTGCAGCTTATAATACAAAGTTTGCGTTGTATTATTTTTCTAGCCTGAAAATAACCATGGAATTTCCTTCTATTGGATTACCTATTGATATAGATGCTATAAAGCCTGTTACTATCTTAAAGCGTTTGCTTAAAAGTATGAATGGCGGGAATGATGGTATTGATGGTGAGATTTCTTCCGGGATTGATGAAAGATTGGATAATTGTGTAATATTGACCGCTGAGAGTATTCGTGGGATACCAAAAGCTAAACTATATACTTCATATACCAAATTCGTTAATTGGATGGAAGCAGAATTTGGGTTTGTTCCCGTGATTAATGGGCGAGTAGTATCTTTCAGGCATCGGAATAACTTATTTGGAGAAAATAATGTAAAAGATTTGGGGAGTAATATCGCTGATTTTGAATATAAGATGGAAGAGTCTAGGATATATTCCCGGGTGAGGGTCGGGTATGACAAACAGGAGTATGAGAGTATGAATGGGCGTGACGAATTCCGGTTTACTACTGAATATACCACTGGCGTTGACATAACGGACAATGTACTTGAACTTATCAGCCCTTACCGTGCAGATGCTTATGGTATTGAGTTCCTGGCGCAAAATAGAGGTAAGGATACTACAGATGACGAAAGTGACAATGATGTATTTTTTGTCGGTGCAACTCTATCTTCCAATGACAAGAAGTATAAATTGATGAGAGCCGGCTGGAATGTTGATGGTGTACTTAGTCCTGATACGATGTTTAATACTATGTATTGGCAGGGTGCCATGTTGCAGGCAAATGCCGGCTATATCGGTATGTTTACTAACAAACTGTCTTATTCTTCTTCTGACGGTAATAGTGATGTTGTTGTCAATGGTATAGGAATGAAAGATGATTTTAACGTTGAAAGTGGTATTATAACTTGTGGAGATGTTTCTTTCACAACTTATGATGAAGATATTCCACCAACAGATGACGAAACGATTAAAATCTTAAAAGATGATCTGGTTTACGAGGGCTACATCAAAGAGGTAAGTAGTACAGTTGAGAGAAACGAGGGAGTGAAGTATGATTTATTTGTCCGTTCAATAACAAAAGCCTAGAATATGATTATAAGTCCGTTTACCCCGCTGTTTTTTTCTCCGTCTACCGATAAATTTGGAGCGAAGAGTAAATATGTGCAATTATTCGCACGTACAGACAGGATTTTTGTTGAATTGATTTTGACAGCCAAAGAGCAGGAGCCTATAGTTTACATTAATAATCTTTTAAGTAATATATCTACACCTGTATCATTAAGCTCATGGAAGATGAATGATGATAAGATTCTTTATTTCTATAACATTTCATTGCTTCCATGTGGATACTATACTGTAACAGTTAATGGGAATACGAGTGAGATTTTTAAAGTTACAGATGATGAATGTGAGTTATCAGAAACCAGCCTTATCCAGTATTCAATGAAAGATAATAAGCAGCGTCTTGATGCTGTCTGGTGGATAGATGGGATGCAATACTTTTTTGATTTTCGCGTTCCTGGTGGTTTCAAAGATAACGGATGGACGTTCGGTGTGGATAATGAGCAGTTCGTGACTTCCGATGAGGATATTGTTGAGCTGTTCAGCCATGAATATACAACAGTATTATTTACACTTGGAAATGGAATGGGATGCCCTGTGTGGTTTGCAGAATTACTGAATCGGGTATTATGCTGTAATTACGTCTACTTTGATGGTGTTCGATATACCAGAAAGGAAAGCAATGTTCCGGAACTTAACCAGCAAATAGAGGGATTGAAGAGTTTTGTATTCAATCAAATGCTACAGAGGGTAAGAACGATCAATCCTGTTTTGGAATGGAACAACCAAATGTCTATAAGAAGAATTCAAAACGATACTTATAGGATAACATCTGATAGTGGAGAGTTGAGGAGCATAAAGTCTGGTGGTGAAGCTGTAGAAGAGTATACGTCAGTAATCACCGGTAAGTTGTATGTGCATTATCAGAAGATTATGACTAGTCTTTTTACATCTCATAATTATAGTTGTAAAGTGATTTTAGATAAACCTGCTAATAGTGGGGTGACGTTCATGATACCTTTTAATCTCACAAGCGCTGGTGTTGTAACTTCGGAAGTTAATCAGATTACAGTTGCCTTGGGAGGTTATTCGAGTGAAGTTCAATTCTCTCAAAAGGGAAGTTCATACGATATTGATTTATTATCAGGAGGTATATTAGAGTTCTTGAAAGGAACTGATGATAGGACTTATTATGAGGTGACTTGGGACGGTGAATTTGTTGATACGTTACCAGTTGCTTCCGATGAAGTTTCTGATCCGTCATCAAATTAATATAATAGTTTTAAACAATAAAGATAGAATAAAATGACAGAGTCAGAGAAACAACAAATTATTAGCCTTGTGCTACAAGCGTTGAAGACAAACAGTCTTACAATAGAGCAACTGACTGATACAACAGAGCTATCCAAAGATATGTACGTTGAAGTTAGCGGCGGTCGGAAAATATCTATTGATTTACTTTCAAGTACCATTGCTAAAATGGTGAATGGGGATTTTGATGCATTAGTGGAGAATGTCAATAAGATTGCAAAAGATTTATCGGATGGAGACGCCGAGTTGTTGAAACGTATAACAGGAGTGTCTGATAAATCCAATCCTTTGACTGACCCATTTAAAAGTATTGGCTCTTTTACTACTATTGGTAGCTTTAAGGATAAATTGAAAACAATGTATTCCGGTGATTCTTCTATTGGGAATTATCGGTGTATTTTGTCTGTTGATTCGTCTAAGATTCCTGTAAATATACAGATTGAACGGTTGGAACTTGATAAGGTTTGTCAATCGTTCACTTCGTGCATACAACTGGCTACTATGTCAGACAATGCAGAAGGTGTGTATTTGGGTACGGTTTGTACTATCTCACGAATCGGTATTGTTTCCGGTGGGAGTGTTACATGGGGCAAATGGACCTCTGTAATAAATGACTTTGAGGAAAGGATAGGAAAAGCGAACGGTATCGCTCCTTTGGACGAAGAAAGCAAAGTTCCTTCCAAATACCTGCCTGAACCGTTGTCTCTTGGGGAAGGTGAAGAAGAAGCTTTCCCCGGCAACCGTGGAAAGTCTTTGGAAGATACAATGAAAAATATCCCTTTCGATATAATCAAACCGGGTTCTTTCTCCGTCCTGTCTGACGCTTCCTATCTCAATGTGTATTTTAAGAAAGTATCCAAAACAACTGGTGAAGAAACGGATGATAGCTTCCGTCTGCCTTCCGCTACCCTTGAACAAGCCGGCCTTTTGTCCGCCGAGGATAAGCAAGCCCTTGAGGATATGAAGAACGGTACGCCCGCTGACAATGTAACACACCCCATCGTCATTGTCGATGAAATCCGCCCATTGAAAGACGGCTACTATACCCTTGAAACAGCCATTGCTGCTATAGTGTCCTGTCAACAGGAATCTGGCATCAAATATGAGCGAACGGGTCTCATCATTACTTACAAAACAGGCGAGTATGAAATGGAAACCCGGCAGTTTCAAGGTGCGGTGTCTGATTTTAATGAGGTGGCACTTTGGAAGAACTTTGGCGGTGAAGGTTCGAAAGTGGAACTTGGTGATGCTCCCGAAGAGGGGGGCGATAAAGCCCTCTCAACCGGTGGTGCGTATGATTGCATCCCTGTGGACTTTTCTCTTGACACCGAGACTGAAGGCGTTGTCAAAATCCAAATGGTCAACGCCAAAGGCGAAGGTGTCGGCGAAGAGAAACAGTTTCTTGTCGGTACCGGCGGTGGTGGAGGAGGTGGTGGTACTATTGTGGCCATTGCTTTTGAATCCTCTCCCGTCTACGGGGCATACGGTTCACCTATCAAGGGACGTGCGGCTGTCCGTTCCGTGACCAGCGGCGGTGGCATTGAAACAGAGAATTCCATTGAAACACTTGAGATAGTTGACCGTGACAGCGGTCTGACCGTGTGGACGGAACGTGTCAACAGACCGAGTTCCGGTGATTTGACCGATTACACGTTCGAGCTTGACTTCACTTCGTTCTTCACAGCTGCAGGTTCCCGCAAGTTCAAGCTTGTGGCTACCGATGATTCCGGGAATACCGGAAGCAAGAACATTTCGGTTACTGCCGTTGATATAACCTGTACCTGCGTGCAAGTGTTGCAATACAGCCCGGACACGCCCGTAACTCCGACAACAGGAAGCGTTACCATCCCCCTGTACAAGTTCGCTAACAACCAGTCGGATAAAGGCATTTCCGTCCGGGTGGACATCAAGATTAATGGAGAATGGCATCTTCTTGCTACAACCGCCGTCAATGACAGTTTTACCCATTCCATTACCCTGCATCCGTCAGAACTGGGCTTGTCACATGGCAGCTACCCGCTCCGCATACAGGGAACTGATATAGCCAGCGGTGCAAAAGGCAATACCATCTACACGGCTGTAATGGTGGTGGAAGAGGGGAATGAAACTCCGATAGTGTCGTTACGGTACGATGATACGACCGGCGGTACAGTGCGCCTGTACGATACATTGAAACTCGATGTCGCGGTTTACGTCCCCGGCAAGTCACAGTCTCATGTTGCCATATTTGCTAATGGTACACAATTCACGCAGCTTCTCGCCCTTAATACTCGTAGTTATTCTGTTTCACAGCAGATAAAAGGTTATGCTGACGGCACGGCGGTAACCTATAATGCTATTGTCAGTGCTGTATCGAGTGACAATATCGTTGTTACTGTTGACGGCTCGGCCATTGACGCTGAACTGACTTCCGGCACTATCTACGACTTTGATTTTTCGGGACGCTCCAACGATGAAGCAGACCATAGCATCACGTCGAACGGTTATGAGTTGAAACTGGCCGGTGCAAACTTTACCAGCAACGGATTCGGTACCTTCCTCGGCAAGAATTGCCTGCGCATCGCGGAAAATGTAACCGGACAGCTCAACCATTATATGTTCGGCTCTTCGATGTTGGAGGCTACGGGCGGGGCGATACAGTTCACCTTTGCGACCAAGAACGTGAAGGACAAGAACGCAAAACTGATGGAGTGTTACGACGAGAGTTCCGGCGCCGGCTTCTATGTGACCGGCTCAAAGGTGGGCATCTACTGCAAGAACGGCATAAGGTCGCGTGAGGAACGCTCCTACGAGCAGGGCAAGGAGATAACCGCCGCTATTGTCGTAGAGCCTACAAGCATATACATTGAACGTGGCGGCATCAAGTATTCAATGATATGTCTCTACCTTGATGGCGAACGTGTCGCGGCCCTCGGCTATGTGGGTGGCACCGGCAATCTTTTCCAGGATCGCAATATCAAATTCAATGGAGAGAAAGGCGACCTTTACCTCTATAACCTCTGTGCGTGGAACACCTACTTTGAGTGGGCGCAAGCACATAAGAACTACCTTGTCCGGCTTACTGACACGGAAATAATGGTCAAGGAATATGAGTTTGAGAATGTGCTTGTCTCACAGACCGCTGAAGGCACGACGATGTTACGTCCTAGTGCCGCAGAACTTTATGCGCGCGGTATTCCCTATATTGTGGAAGTAGCATCGGATGAAAGCTTCAATGAGTTTGACAACGGTGTTTCGACAAGCGATAACTTCACCGTCGACCTTTATTACTACGACCCCGTTCATCCGTGGCGTTCATTTGTGGCACGTGGCGTACGCAAACGCAGGCAGGGAACCACATCAGCCAAACGTTGCAAGAAAAATCCCCGTTATTATCTCGGCAAGGCGAAGGAGATTGTTCCGTTGTTTCCAGATTACACCAACGCGGACGCACTGCTTTCCTACGCGCTTTTCAAGCAGAAAAAAGTGCGTGTGGGCGAGAATACCATCCCGGTGGATATCATCACCGTCAAGATAGACTTCTCTGATTCCAGCGGTGTGAACGATTGCGGCACTTGCGACATGATGAACTACACCTACCGCTCTCTCGGTGGCGACTACCTGACCCCTGCCCAGCGCTTCTTTGACGGCACATATGACTTGGGTGACATACACATCGAAGGCTTGGAGATGAACCACTCGACCGCCAACCACCCGGTGTGCGTGTTCCGTTCCACGTCGGACACATTGCAGAATGTCTACTTCGAGGCGCGCGGTAACTGGAAAGAGGACAAAGGCGAACAGACCGCCCTTGGGTTCATGAACACTCCCGGTTACAACCTCGGCTGTCTGAACTATCAGGACGCATCGTTTGTCGAGTTCTTCGGCCGCGCAGAGGAAACGCTTGACCAGATAGAGGAACGCTTCAAGGCTACAGACGGACTTGATACGGGTATGCTCTACCTGCTGTCTTTGTATTGCGGACGTGACTACCGCTTCATGCGTTACGTTGACGGCGCATGGAAGGATACGACCGGTTCAATGTATCAGGAAGGTGGCAAATGGCTCATTGAGGGTGATGTGCTGAACCCCGTTGAAGGTTTTGAACTACTCGTGTACCAAGGGATGTGTTGGTGGCGCGGTGTTTCTTCCGTTGAGGATATGATGAAACCCAGCTCAATGAAGTCAAGTTGGGTTCAGAAACTCATCGACAAAGGTGAAATATCCGGCGACACATTCCCGGCGTGGACATACTATTTCGAGTGTATGGTTGACAATGACCAGCTCGCCATCGACTATGCGCTCGGGAAGAAAGTGCCTTACCAGCTCTATGATATGCTGCGCTTCTGCAATACTTGTAACAAGGACAACGATGCCCGGTGGCAGGAGAACTGGCGCAATAATCTGCGTCTGCACGCCAACCCCAAATCAGTGATGAGCTACTACGGCTTTACCGATTACGCCTGCGGCAAAGACCAGCAAGCAAAGAATATGCAGCCCATGTGGTTCTTGGAGAGCGGGGCGAGCGTTACCAAGGGCGTCTATTCACCGAACGCGCTTATCATGTACCTTAACAAGATATATGATGCTGACGGTGTGAACGACAAGGACAATGACGGCGGTTGCGATACCGACCCCGAAGTAGACCCCGGCAAACCCTCGACGGATACGTATACCAACCCGTTTGCAGGGTGGAACAGTATCCTTTGGGTGTGTTGTAGGGAACAGCAGGAGGTGTTGCTTGTCGACGGAAACACCATAGACCTGCGCACGGTCATCGCGGCTATGCGCTCCTGCCAAATAGAAGTGGACGGTCAAATGATGAAACCTTTCTCACCGGATGGTGCTATTTATTTTTATTGTACCAAACGGCAGTTGGTATGGCCGAAAGTGGTCAGTTCTTACGACGGCTACCGGAAGTATATCCAGTACACCGCCACTTCTGATGCTATCTACTTCTACGCTCTGCAAGGGCTTGGATTGACATCACTTCCGGCATTTATCCGTACCCGTTGGCGCATCCGCGACGGTTATTACCAGACCGGAGACTTCTTCAGCGGTGTTCTGTCCGGGCGTATCGCTTGTGGTGCAGATGCGACAATAACCATCATGGCAGCGGCAACCGGTTACTTCGGTGTTGGCAATGACGCATCGGGCAACCTCTCGGAGAGTTGTTACCTCGAAGCCGGACAAAGCTACACATTCACCAACTTTGCCAAAGATGAGGGTGCATTGCTGTACATCTACCAAGCCGACCGGATGAGTAGTATAGACCTCTCCGCATTGACGCTTAGTGACAACTTCGATTTCTCGGTCATGAGCCTTGTGGAAACCCTTGTCACAGGTGGAGAAAACCATGTCGAACGTAGTATGGGTTACAATAAACTGGCGGCATATATGCTCGGAGACTTGCCGTTCCTAACCACACTTGATATCAGGAATACCGGAGCAAAGAGCCTTGATGCTTCCAAGTGTCCCCGTATTGAGCATATCCACACCGAGGGCAGTGTATTGGAAAACCTGACTCTTGCAGAGACTTCTCCGATTAATGACATCTCTCTTCCGGCTACAATGACAAGTATCCGTTTTGTCGGCCTTCCTGAACTGACCTATACCGGCCTTTCCGCTTCGTCCGGCCTGCAAATCACATCCATGCCGAACGTTCAACGTCTGCGTCTTGAAACGTCGCCTAAACTTGACGCCATCCAGATGCTCCGTGACGTGCTCGCTTCACAAACGGCATCCCGTAAACTTTCCATGCTCCGTATCTCGAACATGACACTGAAAGCTGACGGCTCCGAGCTTCTTGCCATTCTCGAATATGGAGTTGCTGGTATGGATGAGGACGGTAACAGACAGGATAAACCGGTGGTCAACGGCACGTACGAGTTGACGGTTATCCGTGAAACGGATGAAATCGAATCCCTTGAATCCGGCATCGACGGCCTTGTCATCCTTACCGTCATCGATGCCTACATTGACCTTATCAACTGGTTCAATAATGAGTCTTATGGCGGGGAACCGTACTACGATAATGTAACGCTGGACAACATCAATGAAGTCCTTGAATATTATAACGGCGAAACTTACGAAGAATATCTCGAACGCTTCGCTGAAGACAATATGGATATTAATGATTTAATTAACAAGTAACTATGACGAATGAACAAAGCGCAACGCTGCTTCGCTTGAACAAACAGGCGCAGGTGGCCGCACTGAACGCCGTTGGATTCTCGGATATCACCGAGAACTCCCGCGCCTCTGAATTTGGACAACGTATCAAGTGGGCTGCCGGCCTGCTTGATTTGAATCTTGCCTGTAACCGCATCTCGGATAACTCCAAATGGTATTTCACCCGTGAGGAATGGAACTCCCTCACAGTTACCAACAAACAGTTGTTTATCAAACGCGGTCTTCGTATCCGTGCGCATGGACACTCCTTCGTAATTTCCGCCCAGGAGTGCTATAATGCCGACATGACTACCACCTTCTACTGGGGCGGTCAGGGCAAAGCCATAGACGGCCTGAATCAAAAAGGACTGGGCGCCATGTATGGCTGCTTCACGGGTGAGGAAGATACTGACCTCATTATCGCAACTCTGAAAGACCAAAATAATAGTGGTGTGATCGGTGCGCCAGCTGCCGAAGCCGCCCGCGCCTACCGTGCCTACACTTTGGAAAGTGACGGTATCGAGGATGAATCTAACTGGTTCCTTCCGTCATCCGGTCAAATGCTTTTGATGTACCGCTACCGCGATAAAATCAATGAGATGATGCGTACCTTCTGGAGTAGTGACAGTATGCTGATGACCGATAAATACTACTGGTCATCAACAATTTGGGATGTTAACTCCGTCTGGACGTTCGAACTGAATACCGGACGTATTACGAACCAAAACAAAAATTCAAATCTTCTCCATGTGAGAGCTGTTGCTTCTGAATAGTATTAACCTAAAATTATATAATAAAATGGATAAAAATATCGCTAACGCAATGCTTATGCGCCTGAATAAACAAGACCAAGTTGCAGCTTTGCAATCAATCGGTTTTACAACCGTCAATGAAAATACCCCTGCGAGTGACATCGCCAAGTATATGCAATGGGCAGGTACACTTCTTGACCTTTCTTTGGCTACGCTTCGAATCGAAGACGGTGAACAAGTCTTTTTCACGGCTTCCGAATGGAACTCCATGAGCGCGAATAACCGCTCCAAGTATATCCGTATCGGCATCCGGCTACGTGCCGAATGTCACCAGTTCATTATCGCCAAAAGCGACTGTGTCGCCGCCGACGGTACGAAAACCTTCAAATGGGGTGGCTACGGCACAGACCTGCGCGGCCTGAAAAACTACGGCAGTGGTAACCAAGGACTCTATGATACGTTCGACGGCAAAGAAAATACCGATGTAATCCTTGAAACCCTTGCAGGCGTCAAGGACACTCAGGGAACTGTCGGCGCTCCTGCTGCTGAAGCCGCCCGCGCATACCGTGGCTGTACCCTTGAAAACGACGGTATCGAAGATACAACCGTGTGGAACCTGCCCGCACTGGGGGAACTTATGCTTGTGGCCAAGTATAAAACCGAAATCAATGAGCTCATAACTTCTATGTTTGGTAATCAAAATATATTTACAAACGAATGGTATTGGTCTAGTACCGAATATGACGCTTCCAGCAGTTGGAACGTGAGCTTCGGCAGCGGCGGCGTCTACACGGGCAGCCGCCAGTACGCGGGCCGGGTTCGTCCCCTCGCCGCAATAAACACTTTATCCCTTTAATTCTTTATCCCTTAGTGATTTAGCTAAATAAAAGCCCCGGTAGGGGCTTTTTAGTTTCACTTTTTTGTGCTAAAATTGTGTTAATTGCTTTACAGTTATTAACTTTGTGTCCTCTAATACATACATTAAAATATTAAAAAATTAACATGGCACTTACACAGGACCTTCCTATATCAAATTCGATGTATAAGCTTCTGAACCTTATCATTGATGCCCGGCAACAATTCCCCAAGGCGTTCCGGTATGAATTTGGTACGGAGTTGATGATGCTTGCCGTCCATTGTTGCGAATATATCCGTTATGCAAATACAGATATGAACCTTGAGCACCGTGCAGATTATCTGATGAAGTTTTTGTGTGAGTTTGATGCATTGAAATTACTGCTAAGAGTGTGTGAAGAACGACATTTGACCAGCCTGACTCAAACAGCTGAAATCTGTCTGCTTGCAGAGAGTATCGGTAAGCAAAGTACCGGCTGGTACAAAAAAACGGTTGCAGATCTCCAACGGCAAAAAGCTAACGGATTGCAACAAGTCGCAAAGCCGGAGCTGTAATCTTTACGGAGATTATGGGTGAGCAATTAGAATTATTTATTGGGCATCCCCCCGGTGATGAGCCGGGAAAGACTAAGATAGCGGATGCAACGGCTTCCAGCAGTTGGAACGTGAACTTCAACAACGGCAACGTCAACACGAACAACCGCCAGAACGCGAACCGGGTTCGTCCCCTCGCCGCAACAGGTAATATAATCTATGACATACTTCTTAGCAGTATTTTCGAAGCATCCGAAGATTGTGCCAGGCAGAAAAGAACGAGTACGGATTGTGTTGAGTTTTATAATGATTATCAGTCTGCATTGGTGCGGCTATGGTATTCTATTATTTACGGTGAATATGTACCGGACTTTTCAAAAGTATTCATACGGACTTACCCGGTATATCGGGAGGTTTTTGCCGCCGCTTTCATTGATCGTGTTGTCCATCACTGGATCGCTCTTCGTATCGAGCCGATTTTAGAGGAACGTTTTCGGGAACAAGGGAACGTCTCGAAGAACTGCCGGAAAGGTGAGGGATGTCTGTCTGCCGTGCACTATCTGAATAACATGATAGTCGAGGTCAGTGAGAATTATACTGCCGATGCGTACATTTTCAAAGATGACCTGTTCAGTTTCTTCATGTCTATCTCGAAATCGTTGGTATGGGAAATGCTGAACATATTCGTAAGGGACAATTATAAAGGCGATGATATTGAATGTCTGCTTTATCTTCTAGCCGTTACTATCTTTCATTGTCCACAAAATAAGTGTATCAGACGCTCTCCCGTCTCCATGTGGGACAAACTTCCCAGTAATAAAAGTCTGTTTCATAATGACCCTGACAGGGGAGTGGCTATCGGGAACCTGCCGTCGCAACTCATAGCCAACTTTCTGGCGTCTGTATATGATTATTTCGTGATGAAAATACTGGGATTCATGTATTATGTACGCTTTGTTGATGACTTTTGTATCGTAGTGAAATCACCGGAAGAAATATTGTCCAAAGTCCATCTTCTTGATGGTTTCTTGAAAGAACAGCTTCTTTTACAGTTGCATCCGAAGAAACTGTATCTTCAGCATTATAAAAAAGGAGTATTGTTTGTAGGGGCGTTCATTTTGCCGGGTAGAATTTATGTATCTGACAGGGTGGTTGGTAACACATATAACGCTGTTAGAAAATTTAATAAAATAGCTGAAAGCGGGTTTGCTGAAGCACATGTTGAGAAGTTTGTGAGTACAATGAACTCTTATTATGGTCTGATGAAACACTTTGCAACGTACAATATCCGCCGTAAAATTGCAGCGATGTTACTTCCTGAATGGTGGGAATATGTTTATATCGAAGGACATTTTGAAAAGTTTGTATTGAAGAATAAATATAACCATAGAAAACAACTAATTAAACATATCAAAAAACATGGATCAAAAAAATATCTTACCGCGTGGGATTGCTAAGCCTATCGAGCAACAGCCGGACGGAACTTGGATTGTACGTCATCACTTCCGGGTGGTTGGTACCAGTGAGAATGGTGAAGAACTAGTAACTTTTGCCAGTTCGGAATATCCCGAGAAACCTACCTTGCAACAGATTCAAAGAAGTATTGACCGTTATCGGGTGTGTCTAACAATGTATGGAGATACAATTTCAGACGAAATAGAAAAGGTTGATCTTTCCGTGTATATGTTTACGGATTAATAGTTCAATCTGTTGGTTGTTTAGGGGTGCTTATCAAGCATCCCTTTTTTATTTATGGAAAAAGTGAAAATTATAATGTCTTGTTTTATAGATATTTATCATAGAATTGATTTCCAAGATTTTCCATTTTTGTAAAACTCGTTATTATACTCAATACATTTGTTCCATACAGAATATTTTATTAATAATTAAATGCTATGAGTATAAAAGTATTGTATGATTGGATTTTGCAATCTAACCGACCGGCACACGTCAAAGCCGGGATGTTCGTCTTTGTTGTAATGCTTGTTTTCTGTTTCCTTCTATTAGGCATTGATTTCTGTAAATCTGCTATTGTTTCTTTAACGACAACCGCCATTGCTGCAATAGTGGTTGAGTACATTCAGAAAAAGTGCGGGTTCATCTTTGATTGGCTGGATGCGTTAGCTACTGTCTTGTTTCCTGGTATAATTGCTATACTGGTTGTTCTTGTTCATTTCTATTGATTGAGAAAATAATGGGCTTAAATGAATGGTTAGCTGTAATAGGAGCATTGGGCGGGTTTGAAGCGATTAAATGGATCGTTAATTTTTACGTGAATCGCAAAACAAATGCGCGTAAGGAAGATGCTTCTGCTGATTCTATGGAAGATGAGAATGAGCGTAAGCAGGTGGATTGGTTAGAGGATCGTATTGCACAACGTGATATGAAGATAGACACTATTTATGTTGAATTACGTAATGAGCAAAATGATAAATTATCTTGGATACATAAATGTCATGAGTTGGAATTGCAGTTGAAAGATGCTGAACATAATCGCTGTGACCGGCCTGATAGTGAATGCGGTCGCCGTATTCCACCACGTAGAATTGCAATAATTAATAAAAAGGAGGAAGAAAATGAAAGTATTGATTGATAATGGTCATGGTAGTAATACTCCGGGTAAGTGTTCCCCGGATGGTAGGTTAAAAGAATACGCCTATACCCGTGAAATTGCCGGGCGTGTAGTATTTGAATTGCGTAAACTAGGAATTGATGCGGAACTGGTCGTGAAAGAAGAAGTGGATGTACCATTGGCAGAACGTTGCCGGAGAGTGAACGAGTATAAGGCTTCCGAAGCAATTCTTGTTTCTATTCATTGTAATGCAGCCGGTAATGGCTCAAATTGGATGCAGGCACGTGGTTGGGAAGCATGGACCAGTGTGGGGCAGACAAAAGCTGATAAGCTGGCTGACTATCTGTATGGAGCTGCTGAAGAATGTTTGCTTGGAATGAAGATACGGAAAGATATGGCAGACGGTGATCCAGATAAGGAGAGTGGTTTTTATATCTTGAAGCATACGAAGTGTCCGGCTGTTTTGACGGAAAACCTTTTTCAGGATAACAAGGAAGATGTGGATTTCTTGCTGTCAGAAGAAGGTAAACGGACTATTGTCTCTCTTCATGTGAAAGGTATTTGTAAATATCTGAAAGTATGAAAATGCTAATCTATATAACCATGTTCCTGATGTCAGGAATATGGTTTACTTCCTGCAAAACTTCTCATAACATTGAGTCACAAAAGCAGATTGACTATTCAGGGGATTTTTTGTATTTGCGAAACTTAATTGAATCATTACAGCTGGATGTGAATAAGCAAACGAAAGTTACTACTGACAAGTTGAGTGATCTGAAAATTGAGAATAAAACAGTTTACTTGTCGCTTCCGGATTCAACCGGAAAACAGTATCTAGTCAAAGAAAGTACTACCACCGCTTCCAAACAGGAGCAAGAACGGAGTGAAGTTGATGAAACATTATCCATTACTTTGCAGCAGTTCTCGAATCGACTTGATACTATAAGTAACAAGGTGAATGCTTTACTAAATCAAAGAGAGAAGGTAGTCGAGTTATCTTGGTGGGATTTACATAAAGATAAAGTTTATATAGGAGTAATTATTTTGATTATTATCTGTTGGCTAGCGTATGGATTAAGAAAGAAGCCATTTTGTTGAGAATACAATTCTTGATTAAAAATATATGGTTAAAAATACAATATTTGAGAAATAATATATATATTTGCAACTGTATAAACAAGTGCCTTCGTGCCGGAATACAAAGAAAATGTGTTCCGGCATATTTTTTTGCTCGGAATACAAATGTTTAACTTAAATAATTATTTGTATGGAACATGACAATTGTAGAATTACTGGCTTTGGAGCGATAAGTCAGGAAGATGCTCGGGAACTTGAAAGGCAACAAGCCGATTTACTTAAAGATGAGCTAAAATTCTTATCTTCTTCGGATGATAAACAAAGAATTTTAGCTATAAAAGAAAGACTAAAAGCTATTCGGAAATTAGCTGAAAATGATTAGTTAGAATTTAGCCCCGTTCAAGGATACGGGGCTTTCTAAATTTGTAGTTGTATTTTGTAACATAGCATAATATTGCTATTTTTTATAACTAATGTGATAACTATGGAAGATTGGAAAAAAAATGATGATGAAGATTTAGATGAAGAAGATATTTTATTAAGGAATAAATGTCGAGAAATGAGTGATGAGGAACTTAAAAACATAGTTCCTGTTTGGACAACTAATATTGAAAAAATGCAAGGGCCAATTTATCATCCTGCATATCCTGGTTCAAATTGTGTTTTTATGCGATGTAATCTTGAAAAGTTGATAGAACATTCAAGTAATTTGGATGATGTGGTTTTTAACAAAACATTTGATGGATATTGGCCTGAAGAATCTCGTTTTGCCAGAACTATAAACAGATGGCTTAATAAAGAATATGTTGATCCTCCTATTTTGGAGATGAAACAAGACGATCTCATCATAAAAGAAGGAAGACATCGAGCTATAATGGCCCAATACATTGGTGTGAAAGATATTATAGTTTGTGTTCCTCTGTATCTTATCGAAGATATGCAAAAATTAATAGATGCGGTTATTTTAGAAACTGATTAATAATTCATTATTGTACAAGAAAAAATGAGAGGTAGCCACAATTTGGCTACCTCTTTTATTTTGTAATCCTTCTAATCAACAACACATGAATCAACAAACTCTCCAGAAGGGTTACATAAGATAGTACTAATATATAATTGAAAAGTTCGGTCGGGAAAATAAAAAAGTGAGAACTTTTCTTTTAAGTCAAGTATAGCTATAATTGGTGAGCACTTGTATTATATTGTTTGCTGTGATAAATAGGAACAAACTTTAGTACCTTTGGAATCTATTATTTCTGGAAATATTTTTTATTTATCAAAATCATGATTATATTTGAATTGATAATATTGTTTTAAAACTTATTAGATTTTGATTTATGATAAGAATGAAAAGAAATGTAAAAGGTTGGCTCGTTTGGGGAACTATCATCCTCATATTAGTTATAATAGTCATTTTAGCTTTCTATTTTATTCAGACCAAAGGTAAGTTTGCAGATAAGACCGACTGGGGTGAATTTGGAAGTCTATTAGGAGCGATTTCAGGATTAATAGCATTCGTCGGAGTTTTATTTACATTAAGACAGAATAAACTGCAATTCTTGAATAGCGAGGATAGAGCTGTCTTTTTTGAGTTGCTTAGGATTTTCATTTCATATCGGGATGCCTTGCAAGTGAAAAGAATAGATTGGGCATATGATGAAAAACAATGTGAATGGAAAATAACTCCTTATAATGAGTTTTGTACACCAGAAAAAACTTATCGACAGATTTATGTAGAGTTATATCATACTTTCTATTTGGAAATTAGAAGAGGTATTCCTGAGAATTTTTCCAAAGAGGAATTTGTAAGGAGAATTATTCCCAAGAATATGTCTAAAGAGCAATGGATGCTTATATATGGTCAATTGAAGGCTGCCATTAACAACATTTATTCAGAGCATGAATTTGGAGTACATAAAGGAAAGATTAATATTTATCCTGTACATATAAACACCTATGATTACCTCTGTTTAAATGTAATTAAGATCTATTTTGAACAGAATAATTTCAAGCCCATAGCTGAAGCTTGTGCTAAAGCCGCTGATCATTGTTTTGCCCCATATAAAAATCAACTTGGCACATATTTTAGGAATGCTTATTATATTTTGGAAATGACTTCGGAATTCACTTCGCCCCTAAAATATTCGAATATATTTCGAGCGCAACTGTCAAAGTATGAACTTGTGTTGTTGTTTTTTAACTCATTTAGTTCATTATCAACAATTGAGACACGAAGGTTATACTTGAATGCCGATTTGTTCAATAACCTTGAGTTGAAAGATGTGCGATTGAAAGAGGGGATAAATGATGAATCTGTATCCCGCCGAATGGAATATATACATTTTCCACCAGTCTTGTTTCAAAAGGCAAACAAAAACGAATATATGTCTAGTGATTTGTTGGAAAAATTGTACAATGTGATTCTTTCAGAAAATAATATACTATAGAATGTTCGGTAGAAATAAAAAAGTGAGGGGAACCACCCCCTCACCAAAGTCAAACCAAAATAATCCGAATTATGTCCGTATTATCTTGATGTTGCAAAGATACAATTATTTTTCGATTAGACAATAAAAATCCCTGCATCGGCTCAATGCAGGGATGGTGTCAAATAAGAGCTTAACTGATTTTTAATGATGTCTGATGAATCATTTCGCTAACATCGTTCAAAGCGTTCAGGAACGTTTTGAGTTCATTGTCAGTAAAGCGAGCCTTTTTCCCGTTGACTATATTCCCGTTAATACGTTGATATAGCCAGTTTCTACTTTTACCAAAATATTTCTTTGCAATATAACTGAATGAGATTGCTTCGGGCAATTCTCCAAGTTTATCACGTAATATGGCTTCTTCCGCTCTTTCTATATAATCATTGCAGGCATTTACCGTTGCTTTTAGCCCAGCTTCAGATGCTTTTTTGTAGGCTTCCTTTTGGGCTTCCGGTAGTTTATTATATTTATTCTGCATTTCCTTTTTGAAAGCTTCTTTTTCTTCTGTGGTTTTTAGTTCTTTGAATCTTTCAAAGTCAGCCTGCATTTCTTTTGTTGGCAGGCAATCATTCCAATCTATCATAGCTTTTAATGTTTGTCCCTCCCCGAAAGGAGGGATGTTAATTACAACTTTTTTAATTTCTCTTGGATTTCGTTCATCCGATCGAGTATGTCATTTATAAGCGCTTCCCGTTCTTTGGCATTTTCAGGAACCCCATAGGCCTCGTGAAATGAAGCGAGAAGTTTTAAATTCTCATACTCTTGTTCTAATTCTTTTTTTTCTTCATCTTTCATCAGTTAAACATTAAAATTAAGAACTCTTATTTGACACTACAAAGATAATAAGCATTTGGTTATTATGCAAATTCTTAGTGATTTATTTTATATGTGATTATTCATTTTTCAAGTTGTCAAGTATTTCCCTGATTGCTTTATCAGCGTGTTTCCTCATTATTGTGACATAGTTGAAGATTGGTCTATCTTCTTTCATTGATTGCCCGATACAGTATTCCAGTGTACTAAGAGGAATTCCCAAGTCATATCCATGTTGGACGAAAGATTTGCGGGCTGAATACAGGGTGAATTTATGCCTGATTCCTGCCACCTTGCCCAGTTGGCTGATTTTCCTGGCCAGCAGGTTATAGCAGGAGGTATAGTTCTTGTATTTTCCGAATATAATTTTCCCTGTATTCTTTTTCATATACTTTTTTATAATGGGCTTTGCTTCTTCGGGAATGGAAAAGGAAATCAGGGAGTCCCCCTCTTTGGTGTTTTTGGTCTTTTTTCGGATGTAGTTTATTTCATCCGTCCGGAAATCGTATGCTAGTATGTCTACTAGGTTCATGCCGGCAAGATAATAAGTAAGCATGAAAATGTCCCGTGTGACGTTGAGATTGTAATGCTCTAAATTGGCGTCCCTGATTGTCTTGAGTTCTTCGACGGTGATTTGCGTTTCCCTCTTTTGGGCTGATGGAATTCTGGCTGTGATGAAAGGGTCGATATCGTAGGTGACGTATCTCATCTTTATAGCATAGTTAATGATAACCTTTAGCAGGGTTATGTAGATGTTGATTGTGGTGCTTGACAGCTTTGTCTTTTTGAGCCATGATATATACTGGTTCATTCTGATAGGGGTGATATGCTCCATGAGAGAACCGCTCCCGATGAATTGCATAAACTTGTTTGTGGCCAACCGATAGAGTTTGTATGTCTTGGTACGTTCTTCTTTATCTATTTGGGACAGATATTCATCCACGACATCCTCGAACTTACGGTGCTTTTCTCCGTTTAACGGGTTAGTTATCATTCTGACTAATTGCGTACAAGTGAGCGAATCAGGGTATTCCAGTTCCATGTATCGCTTGAAATAAAGATTGTATAGCTGTTGTAATTTTGTATTGAGAAAATCCTTGTCTGGACGGTGTATTATTTTCCCGTTCTTAAACTCGTTTTCCCTTACCACTATATCCGTTGTGATGAATCTCGTTTCGGAGTTGTGTGCGACTCGAATTCTTATTTTGTGTGTCCCGTCTGATAACTTCTTTGCGGGAACTATTACCAATGTTAATGTAGCCATAATTTGTGTTTTTAGGGTAAAAATGGCGTTTTCGACCATTATTTTTTTAACATCCTATTGTAATTTACTTATAATCAGATTCTAATCCGGGAATTTTTCGACCATAATCCGACCATTTTATAGCGTCAAAAGTGACGTTTTTGTTCTCTAATATAGACTACTAATTGATAAGAAAAATAGTTCGATTTTGCTTTTAATATACTGTATATCAGTAAAATAAAAAATCGGAAGCTCATGCTCGCTCGCAGGCTTCCGATCAACACAAAAACTAAACTAGACTTAACTAAACTATTCTATTCTTGGAATTTCACAATCCCTTTCTGTTCTTTGCAAAGGTAGATATAAAACGGGTTTTGACAAACTATAATCGACAAAAATCACTTTTTTACCGATAAATTCATGAATAATCAGCTCCTTTCGTCAAGAAAAGTCTGAAAAACTTGTTTGTAACTATCGCTGATAGGAATATATGTCTTGTCAAAAACAATACGGCCGCGGTCGATCACGCGTATCTTATCTTTTTGTACGATGAATGAGCGGTGCACACGTATGAAACGGCTGGAAGGTAAAAGTTCCTCCATTGCTTTCATACTCATCAGTGATAGAATGGGTTTGGAAGCATCTTCCGTATATATTTTAATATAATCTTTCAGTCCTTCGATATACATGATTTTCTTCAAGTCCACTTGCACCAGTTTGTAGTCACTTTTCACAAAGATACTGTCTATCTCTTCCGGTTTCTGCACAAGTTCGAACCATTGAAGGGCTTTGTTGGCGGCTTGCAGGAAATCGACGTATGAGATCGGTTTCAGCAGGTAATCGAGTGCATTGACACGATAACCGTCGATGGCATACTGTCCGAAAGCAGTGGTAAACACAATGCGGGTGTGCGGATCTACCATCTTCGAAAACTCCAAACCATTAAGCTCCGGCATCTGGATGTCCAGAAACAGGAGATCGACCTCTTCGCCAGGCAATTCTTTCATTGCCTGAACCGCACTGGAATACTTTCCTATGAGTTGCAGGAACGGGGTTTTATTCACGTAACTCTCTAACAAGCTAAGAGCTAACGGCTCATCGTCAACAATTGCACAACGTAACATCATACTAATTTATATCTAAAGTTCTTATATCCAATGTTTTGAAATCTACTCTTTGATCTTGATGCTTAATCTCGATTCGTATACTTTTTCATCCTTTGAGATGCCTTTCGACCAAGTATAAGCCCCGGGATAAAGAATCTCCAACCGGCGGCTGACTTGCTCCAGTCCCACACCCGAGCCACTTTTATCCTCCACTGTCTTTGGATGATTACTGTTGCGGATTTCGCAAATCACCTCCTTATCATTCTCCGAAAGATGAATACTGATGAAACTCGATTCAGTAGGGGAGATGCCATGCTTGAAAGCATTCTCTATCAATGAGATAAAGATAAGCGGGGCTATAAGCGTCTGGCTGTCGGGCTGAATATCGAATTTAGTAATCATCTGTACATTGGCCGACAAGCGGATGCGCATCAGTTCAATGTAATTCCGGATAAAATCAACCTCCTTGCAGAGAGGAACGTATGTCTGTTGATTATCATATAACACATAACGAAGCAGTTTGCTCAACTCCTGAACTGCTTGTTGCGCCTTGTCCGAATCAAATGCAATCAGTGCATAGATATTATTCAGTGTATTCAGCAGAAAGTGAGGGTTCAGTTGGTTCCGTAGATTTTTCAGTTCCGCTTCCGCACGGTTTCGTTCCGCTTCTTTGCGGGCTGCTTCATTCTGCGTCCATCGCGCGCTCATACGGATAGCGGCACTTAGACCGATAGTAAATACGAGGCTCAACATATCTCTAAGGAAGAACAACCATCCCGGAGGCATCCCCGGTCTTTTGGATTTGGGCATAAATGACGGATCGAATGTCAGGCTTTGCCAGAGATGTAACAAAATGCCGATGACACATAAAAAGATAATGTTGTAGACGATATATCTTTTGGCCTGACTCTGAAACAGGTAACGGGGAACAAGAATGAAATAATTCACGTAGAACGCAATCATGAAAGAGAGTGGTACAGCAAGATGGCGTATATAGGCCATCCAGTTAATGTTCCCGTTTCCACGTTCAACGAAGAAGAACGGGAAACCGAACATAATCCCCCAGCTGATAATGTGTATCAGTATCTCCAGGGGACGACGTGCGGATGTAAAGGTTTGTTTCATAAAGACAAAGATAATTTTTTTAATTGACAACCGACGGTTGTCAATCAATTATTCGTATCTGATGGCTTCTATCGGGTCTAAATCTGCTGCTTTCTTAGCCGGATACCATCCGAAGAAGACGCCCGTAATGGTACATACTGCGAAGGAAAGGAATACGCTCCACGGCTGGATATAGATAGGCCAATGCGCTACGCTCTTGACAATCCAGCTGGCCCCGCAACCGATAATTACTCCGATGATACCTCCCGTGATACTAATCATGATGGCCTCGATAAGGAATTGGCTTAGAATATCGACTCCACGTGCACCGACGGACATACGCAGACCGATTTCACGGGTGCGTTCCGTAACGGATACATACATGATATTCATAATTCCGATACCACCCACTACCAGCGAAATGCCTGCAATACAAGCCAGCAGGGTTGTCATCAGGTCGGTGGTTGAGTTGAGCATCGTGCTCAATTCCTGTTGGGTACGGATGGTGAAATCATCGTCATCCGAAGCTTTCAGTTTATGGTTGCGACGGAGGATCGTACTGATTTCGTCAGTAGCATAATCCGTCATATCTTCGGTGAGGGCAGAGGCAAACACTCCCTGCAAATATGTAACGGCAAGCAGACGTTTCATCACTGTGGTGTATGGTGCAAGCACTACTGCATCTTGGTCTTGTCCCATAGAGTTGTAGCCTTTGGCTTTGAGCACACCTACCACACGAAGCGGTATTTTACTGAAACGAATAATCTTACCTACCGGATCACTTCCGTCCGGAAAAAGATTGTCTACTATCGTCTTTCCGATCACACACACTTTGGCCGAACTTTGTATGTCGGCTTCTGTGAACATCTCTCCGTTTTCAACAGTCAGTTGGCGGATGTCGAGATATTCTGTTCCGACACCATTCACGGAAGCCGGGTAGTTGTTGTTTCCGGCAATGAGTTGTCCCGATGATGAAACATTGGGACTGATGGCGGACAGGAAACTTGTCTCATCGCGCAAGGCTTCGTAGTCGGCAAGCTTCAAAGTCTGCATGGCAGACGGGTCCTGACGGACACCTCCACGCATATCGGCTCCCGGATGAATCATAATCATGTTCGATCCCATCTCGGAAATCTGCTGCTGGATGCTTTTCTTCGAACCTTGTCCGATAGCCAGCATCGTGATGACGGAAGCAACACCGATAATGATACCGAGCATGGTTAGAAAAGCACGCAGCTTATTGTTCGCCAATGCCCGGAGAGCTATCTTAAATAAATTAGTTCCATTCATAATGAATAATTTGCTAATTTGTCCATATACTAATGGGGTAATTTCCTGAAGGTATAGTCACCCAAGCTGTTTATTGTACAGCAATCGGCACATTAGTATATCGGCACATTGAATAATTATTAATCCTCGTCGTTTTTCGGCAATGCAGCCAGCGCTTCGGCGGCAGACAGAATTTTCGGATTGGTCGTATCTTCTATAACCTGACCGTCACGCAGACGGATATTCCGGCTGCTATATTGCGAAAGTTCGGGATTATGTGTGACAAAGATAATCGTACGTCCCTCTGCATGAAGCTTTTGAAATAGTACAAGTATCTCGAAAGAGGTACGGCTGTCGAGGTTTCCGGTCGCTTCGTCGGCAAGAATCACTGCCGGATTGTTGACCAATGCGCGTGCAATGGCAACGCGTTGCATCTGTCCACCGGACATCTGGTTGGATTTATGTTCCAGGCGGTCTCCCAATCCTACAGCCTGTAAGGATTCGATGGCACGGCGACGGCGTTCGGAAGCGCTCACGGCAGAGTTGTACATAAGCGGTAGTTCCACATTTTCTACAGCCGTCGTTTTAGGTAACAAGTTGTAGCTTTGGAACACGAAGCCAATCTTCCGGTTTCTTAGTACCGCACGTTGAGGCTTGCTCATCGTACGTACAGGAATATCGTCGAGCAGATACTCTCCGCTGGTTGGGGTGTCCAGACAGCCTAATATATTAAGCAGCGTGGATTTCCCCGAACCGGAAGTCCCCATGATGGTGACAAACTCCCCTTCATTGATATTGAACGAAACGCCCCGCAATGCGTGGACAGTTTCGTCGCCTACCTGAAAGTTACGTTTGATATTTTGTATTTCAATTACTTTTTTCATCGTAAATAATGTGTTAAGAGAGTGTGTCAAAACGCAGATTAACGCAATTTATCGCAGATTATTTCAATTATATTGATATATTAATCAACGACTTATACAATTATTTCTGCGATAAATCGCGTTAATCTGCATTTTATTATTCATTATGGCACCCTCTTTAATAATTATTATTTCTTCTTACTTCCCGGACGGCTAGGCATGAACGGACTTCTTTCTCCGCCACTTTCCTGATTCCCTTCAGCGGCTACATTTTCACCGGGCATTGCTCCTATGGTAGCTTCTGTCACAACTTTTGTTCCTTCGGAAATACCACTGATAATCTCTGTAGATATACCGTTGCTGATTCCGATTTCTACCGGATGAGCGGTGAATGTAGTTCCTTCACGAGTCCAGAGTTTGTGTTCGCCTTCGCAATCTTTTACGATGTCATTATTGCCGATTAGAGGTTTTTCCGGTGTGAATCGCAGTGCTTTGTTCGGAACGGACAACACATCCTTTTTATCAAGAATATAGATAGTGACATTAGCCGTCAAACGCGGTTTCAGTTTCAGATCAGGGTTGGGAGCAGAGATTACAACTTCATAAGTAACCACTGTAGTAGTGGTACTTGTGCTGCTCGTGCTGCTTGCGTCTCCCAGACGAATCTGTGTAACTACACCTTCGAATACATCATTCGGATAAGCATCTACCGTGAAGCTGGCACGCTGGCCTTCTACTACGCCGCCTATATCGGCTTCATCCACATCGGTTACCACTTGCATCTGTGTCAGGTCGGCAGCGATGGTGAACAGTGTCGGAGTTTCGAATCCGGAAGCAACGGTTTGTCCTGCTTCCACATCACGGCTGATGACTACTCCGTCAATCGGTGAGGTGATAGTAGCATAAGCCAGGTTACGTTCCGCTTTTGCGAGCGATGCCTTACTGCTGTCATAGCTGCTTTTTGCTTTCTGGTAGTTGTAGAGGGCCTGTTCGAAATCCGTATCACTAATCAGTGACTTTTCATGTAAGCCTTTGCTGCGTTCATAATTCTTCTTCTGATATTCATATTCGGCTTTTGCACCATCGTACGTTGCCTGTTGTGATGCCAGTTCACTTTGCAATGTGGCACGGTCCATTTCGGCAATCAACTGTCCTTTGGTTACTACCGAGTTGTAATCTACGTAAATCTTGTCGATGATACCGGAAACCTGTGTACCGACTTCTACTTCCGTCACCGGTTCGATGGTTCCGGTAGCAGTCACCGAATTTGAAATATCGCCTTTGCTCACGTTGGCAGTGGCGTAGGTGACTTTGTGCTTGGCCGGTGAACCTGCAAAGAACCAGATTCCTGCACCTGCTACCACAACGACTGCCACAGCGATTAAGATAATCTTTTTAGTTTTCATTCGTTTATTATGCTTTTATTTAGATTGCTAATTGATCTCCCTGATAGAACTTCAGCAGTTGCATATTCAGTATGGCCATATATTTAGCCTGAAGCTGTTCCTGCTGTGCTTGCAGCAAGTTATTCTTTTCAGTAAGAAGTTCTATGGTATTCTTCATTCCCAGATTAAACTGTTCGCTAATCAACTCATAGCTGATTTGTGTACTCTTCAACTTCTCGTTTGCTGCTGCATAGCGTTGCTGTGCACTGTTAGCATCCAGCCAGAGTCCTTCAATGGTTTTGTACAGCGTCTTTTGTTCGTCGAGCAAGGATAACATGCTCGTCTCGTATTGCAGTTTAGCTTTCTGTACGGCACTTTTAGTTTGACGGTTATTGAAGATCGGCACACTGACAGATAATCCGATGGAATTGTTCCATCCGTTTTTCACTTGCTCTCCAAAAGTGAAGTCACTGCCGTTGGTATGGTTGGTACCGATTCCGGCGCTAAGGCTGATCGTGGGAAAATAACTCGATTTGGCAATATCGATACCCAGTTCGGAAGCTTCTACATTAAGTTTGCTCGCTTCAATTTCGGGGCGAAGACTCAATGCACTAATGTACACATCTTTTTTTGTAGGCAATGGAGCCAGTACATTTTCGTCGGACAGGGCGGGGAGATAGATGTTCATTTCATTCTCCCCATCCAGTTCGAGCAGTTGTTTCAGTTGTAATTTGTAATCTTCAAGAGTGGCTTGCGCTGTGACAAGTTGGTATCGGTCTGTGCTCACTTGTGCTTCTAGTTGGGCAAAATCGCTTTTGGCAATGCTTCCGGCGTTCAGAAGTTCCTGTCCGCGGTCGCGCTGCGCAATAGAAACTTGCAGGGTACTTTCGTTTACTTTAACAGACTCGGCTGCATAAAGAATCTGGATATACACTTGGGCGATAGATTCCTGAATGTTATTTTCGGAAGTCGCTACGTCCAGTTCGGCTACCTGATTGTTCAACTTTTCCTGTTGGATGGTTTTCAGTCTTTTGTTACCATTATATAGAGTCCACGACGCATTCAGTCCATAATTACCATTGTAGCTTGTTTTGCTGTTACTACTGATAATTTCGCTGCCACTCACCCGGCTACTCGTCTCTTGATACGGACGGTTCACCACTTGCTGGCTGGTAGAGAACGAAAGACTGGGAAACAAGGCAGCCTTAGCTGTCTTCACATCAATCTGCGTGCTAGCCGCAGTGATCCGGTTCTTGCGAATCGTGATGTTCTGCTCTTTTGCGTAGTCGATGCATGACTGCAAATCCCATTGAGCCGGAATTTTCGTTTCTTTCAGCGTATCGACTTGCAGCGGAGAAACTTGGGCGGATATGCCGGACAGCATACCTGCTCCAAGAAATGTCATCACTGTCAATCTTCTTACATTTATCATATTCATACTTCTATTGATTTACTGTTGGCGAAGGTACGTACATATTATATATGCCGCAAAAACGATAGACGGATGACGGATTTTCGCCGTTAAATGTTTTTTTTCTGTCGATAGGCAGGTTTTTGAAGAAAAACACAACAAATCACACAACTTTTTTGACTAGTTGTTTGTTTTAATTATAAAAAATGTATATTTGTACTCATTACAAATTATAACGTCAACATATGAAGAATACACTGCTTACGATCTGGAACTTCTATTTGGAGGGCTTCCGTAGTATGACCTTGGGGCGTACCCTTTGGGTTATCATTCTGCTGAAATTATTCGTCATGTTCTTCATCCTTAAAATGTTCTTCTTCCCTGATTTCCTCCGTGACCATCCTACGGATGACGACAAGGGAACATACGTGGGAAACGAACTGATAGAACGTGCCATCCCCGGTAAATCTACTGATTTTTAACTCTTAAACTACATAGGATTATGATTGAAAGTATTGACACCTCGCTGATCGATTGGTCGAGAGCCCAATTTGCGATGACAGCCATGTACCACTGGATTTTTGTTCCTCTCACACTCGGACTGGCAGTGGTGATGGGAATCATGGAGACGCTGTATTATAAAACAGGCAATGAATTTTGGAAAAAGACTGCCCAGTTTTGGATGAAACTCTTCGGTATAAACTTTGCCATTGGTGTGGCAACCGGTTTGATTCTGGAGTTTGAGTTCGGTACGAACTGGAGCAATTATTCGTGGTTTGTAGGAGATATCTTCGGTGCTCCGTTGGCTATAGAAGGAATTTTGGCATTCTTTATGGAAGCCACATTTATCGCCGTCATGTTCTTTGGATGGGGAAAAGTAAGTAAACGTTTCCACTTGGCTTCCACCTGGCTGACAGGCTTGGGAGCTACGATTTCTGCCTGGTGGATTCTCGTAGCCAATGCATGGATGCAGCATCCGGTAGGCATGGAATTCAATCCCGATACGGTTCGTAATGAGATGGTAGATTTCTGGGCAGTGGCTACGTCACCCGTAGCGGTCAATAAATTCTTCCATACGGTATTGTCCGGCTGGGTGCTGGGCGCTGTTTTTGTAGTCGGCATCAGTTGTTGGTATCTGCTGAAGAAACGTAATCGTGAGTTTGCGCTTGCCAGCATCAAGATTGGTGCTATTTTCGGATTAGTGGCATCATTGCTTTCTGCTTGGACAGGTGACGGTTCCGGTTATCAGATTGCCCAGACGCAACCGATGAAACTGGCTGCTGTGGAAGGTTTGTATGAAGGCGGCACCCATGTAGGTCTGGTTGGAATAGGAGTATTGAATCCGGAAAAGAAGACTTACAATGATGGAAAAGATCCTTTCCTCTTCCGTTTTGAAATCCCCAGTATGCTTTCTTTCCTTGCAGAACGTGATGTAAACGGCTACGTTCCGGGCATTACGAATATCATCGAGGGTGGTTATCAACAGAAAGACGGATCGACAGCTCTTTCTGCTGCCGAGAAGATAGAACGTGGAAAAACGGCTATCGGTGCATTGGCTGCCTATCGTGCTGCAAAGAGTGCAGGACACGAGGAGGATGCTCAAATTGCATATAAAGTATTGCAGGAGAATATTCCATATTTCGGTTACGGATATATCAAAGATGTGAACCAACTGGTTCCGAATGTTCCTCTGAACTTCTATGCGTTCCGTGTAATGGTAATCTTGGGCGGATACTTCATCCTGTTCTTTATTGTCGTTCTCTTCTTTATCTATAAGAAAGATTTAAGCCAGATGCGTTGGATGCACTGGATTGCTCTGCTGACGATTCCTTTGGGATACATCGCCGGACAAGCCGGATGGGTGGTTGCCGAATGTGGCCGTCAACCGTGGGCGATCCGCGATATGCTGCCGACAATGGCTGCCATCTCCAAACTGGATGTAAGCTCTGTACAAACGACTTTCTTTATCTTCCTGCTCCTGTTTACAGTGATGCTGATTGCAGGTGTCGGAATTATGGTAAAGGCTATCAAAAAAGGACCGGAGAATTGATAATTACCTATTACTTATTACTTAATATTTTAGCTATATGTATATATTTTTGCAACAATATTGGTGGCTTGTCGTTTCCTTGTTAGGGGCCATACTCGTGTTCTTATTGTTTGTACAAGGAGGTAATTCATTGTTGTTCTGTCTGGGTAAAACCGAAGAACATCGTAAGATGATGGTGAATTCTACCGGACGTAAGTGGGAGTTTACGTTTACTACATTGGTTACGTTTGGGGGAGCTTTCTTTGCTTCTTTCCCGTTGTTTTACAGTACCAGTTTCGGTGGTGCATATTGGCTTTGGATGATTATACTTTTCAGTTTTGTATTGCAGGCTGTCAGTTATGAGTTTCAGAGTAAGGCCGGAAATCTGTTAGGTAAAAAGACATACCGGACTTTTTTGGTGATTAATGGAGTGGTAGGTCCTGTGTTACTTGGTGGGGCAGTGGCTACATTCTTTACCGGTTCTGATTTCTATATTAATAAGGCTAATATGACGGATACCATTATGCCGGTAATCAGTCATTGGGGAAATGGCTGGCACGGATTGGATGCGTTGACCAACATTTGGAATGTAATTCTTGGATTGGCTGTCTTCTTCCTTGCGCGTGTGTTGGGATCGCTCTACTTCATTAATAATATTGATGATAAAGAGTTGACCGATAAATGTCGTCGTGCAGTACGCAATAATACAGTTTTGTTCCTTGTATTCTTTTTGGCATTTGTCATTCGTACATTGGTATCTGATGGTTTTGCCGTTAATCCGGATACACAGGAAATTTATATGCAACCATATAAGTATCTCACTAACTTTATCGAAATGCCGGTAGTGCTAGCTTTATTCCTGATTGGTGTGGTACTGGTTCTTTTCGGCATTGGAAAGACATTGCTTAAAAAGACGTTTGACAAAGGAATCTGGTTTACGGGAATCGGTACGGTACTGACTGTTTTATCTTTATTGCTGGTAGCAGGGTACAACAATACTGCTTATTATCCGTCATATACAGACTTGCAAAGCTCATTAACTTTAGCCAATAGCTGTTCCAGCGAATTTACGCTAAAGACAATGGCCTATGTCTCTATTCTTGTTCCGTTCGTAATTGCATATATTTTCTATGCTTGGCGTAGTATCGATCGTCACAAAATAACCGAGAAGGAAATGGATGAAGGAGGACACTCATATTAATACTTTGTTCGACTCATAATATGTTGTCTGTATAGAATTTCAACATTGAGATTCTTGCAGGAGCAAATAAACTCCCCTTATTTAATTCTCTATGTCATGGTAGAGAAGTTAAATGAGGGGAGTTTTTTTATGTATAAGCCTTTTCTATCTTTTCAAATAGATCGCTTTTTATTTGTTGACTATATTCTCCGGCTTTCCGGCGATATAAGCCTGAAGGTTACTGATTGCAATATTCATCAGACGTTCACGAGCCTCGATGGTTGCCCAGGCAATGTGCGGAGTGATGTAGCAGTTCTTTGCAGTTAGTAATGGATTGTCGGCACAAGGCGGTTCAGTAGAAAGCACGTCTACTCCGGCTGCATAAATTTTGCCACTGTTCAAAGCGTCTGCAAGGTCTTGTTCGTTGATAAGCGGGCCGCGACCGGTGTTGATTAAGATAGCTGTCGGCTTCATCATGGCGAGACGGCGTGCATTTACCATTTCGCGTGTCTCCGGAGTAAGCGGGCAGTGCAAACTGATAATATCACATTCGCTGAACAACTGATCTAAATCCATCTTCTTGATTTCCGGTGGTAACTGGAAGTGCGATTTAGAAGTCAATGCATACACTTGCATACCGAAACCGATCGCAACACGCGCTGTGGTATATCCGGTATTTCCCAGTCCTACCAGACCGATTTTCTTTTCCCGCAGTTCCATCAACGGAGTGTCCCAAAAACAGAAATCCTTGTTGTTGGTCCAACGACCTTTATGCACTTCTTCAGAGTGGTGTTGCACTTGTTGAGTGATGTTCAGGATATGCGCAAATACCATTTGAGCAACGGAAGCGGTGCTGTATGAAGGAATATTAGTAACGACGATTCCCCGTTCTTTTGCAGCAGCTGTGTCTACCACATTGTATCCGGTAGCCAACACACCGATATATTTCAGTTCGGGCAGTGCAGCCATGTGGTCTGCATTGATGATTACCTTGTTAGTCAGAATTGCTTCTGCACCGGCTGCACGTTCTAATACCTCTTCCGGAGCTGTACGGTCATAAATTGTACATTCTCCAAGCACCTTCATACCCTCCCAGGATAAATCTCCGGGATTGGCGGCATAGCCGTCTAAAACTACAATCTTCATTTCAATTTCAATATTATTAATATGTTATAATGTTTCCTACTGCTTTATTTTGCTTTTAGCTTTTCTTACAGAAGGGAGTGACTTATTTTACGAACACTTATTTCTTAAATTTGTCTCCCCACAACTGTATCATTCGCTCGGCATGTTTCTGCTCTGCCGGATTGTTTTGCGGTTGCCATATCCGTTTGTCTTTCAATTCGTCCGGAAGAAATTGCTGTTTGACAAAGTTACCTTCATAGCTGTGTGCATATTTATATTCCTGTCCGTATCCCAACTGTTTCATCAGTTTGGTCGGAGCATTGCGCAGATGCAAGGGGACAGGCAGATTACCAGTTGACCGGACTAACTCTAATGCATCGTTAATTGCACTGTATGCCGAGTTGCTTTTAGGGCTGGTAGCCAGATAAATCGTTGTTTCAGCCAAAGGAATCCGTCCTTCGGGCCAACCGATTTTCATCAATGTATCAAAGCACGCATTAGCGAGAAGCAATGCATTCGGGTTTGCCAAACCAATGTCCTCGGAAGCAGAGATCACAAGCCGGCGGGCAATGAAAGCAGGATCTTCGCCTCCTTCTACCATACGGGCAAGCCAGTAGATCGCTCCGTCAGGATCGCTGCCGCGGATAGACTTGATGAAAGCCGAGATAATGTCATAATGCATCTCTCCATCCTTGTCATAAGCCAGTGGATTCTGTTGCAAGCGTTCGGTCACCATTTCATCGGTGATGACAACTATTTCCTCCGTCTCCGATTGTACAACAAGTTCCAATATATTAAGCAGTTTGCGGGCATCTCCACCGGAGAAGCGCAGCATGGCTGTTGTTTCTTTCAATTCAATTTTTCGTTCCTTCAGCACGGTATCCGTAGTGATGGCACGTTGCAGAAGTTCCAGCAAATCTTCTTTTTCCAAAGATTTGAGTACATAAAGCTGGCAACGGGACAGGAGAGGGCGGATGACCTCGAACGACGGGTTTTCCGTTGTTGCACCAATCAGCGTGACTGTTCCGTTCTCTACAGCTCCCAACAGTGAATCCTGCTGTGACTTGCTGAACCGATGGATTTCATCGATAAACAGAATCGGACTGGACTGCGAAAAGAAACGGTTGCTCTTGGCACGGTCTATCACTTCGCGCACATCCTTCACACCGGAAGTTACAGCACTCAAAGTATAGAAAGGCGTCTCCAGTTTGTTGGCAATGATCTGTGCAAGAGTCGTTTTACCTACTCCGGGAGGTCCCCAGAGAATAAAAGAAGAGATGCGCCCTGCGTCAATCATCTTCCGCAAGATGGCTCCCGGTCCAACTAAATGTTTCTGACCGATATATTCATCCAAAGTTTTTGGCCGTAACCGTTCTGCTAAAGGTTGCATAATTTTTTAGAATACCATTAATACCATGAAACGAATACCGTTTTTGTTGATACCCGGATTATCACGGTAAGTGAAACGATGTACATATTCAATGTGCAGCAACTTGAAAATGTTGTAGATACCTACACTTCCTTCGATATACGGCACTTTCGGGTCCATTACGAAACTGGTGAACTTACCGTCGCGTGTCGGGAAACGGAACAAATCGGGATTGTTGCTCTTAAACGGATTATTCTTATCCGTCAATGTTCCCCACAAGGCACGTACGCGGAACATTTCCCTCCATTTCAAGTTCTTGATAAGGGGAATACGGTTGAATAGTTTTCCATTCATATCATAAGATAATGACATGGAAGCGTAACGGTCGTTCAGGAATTCCATGTTATTAATCAAGTTGAACGTTTCGCGCTGGGTGATGTAGGACAAGTTAGCTTCCGGCAAGATCAACAATGGGAAAGGAACCGTGTTCCATTCAGCACCTGCTTTTAAGCTACAGTCAATCTTTCCCCAGGAAGAGGGAAGCCAGAAACGTTTCCACACACTTGCTTCCGTACGGTTAAAACTGTAATCTCCGCCTAGTACTCCTTTGAAACCCATGGCGTGAGTCAATGTAAAGATAGGAGCATCCAGCGATACGGGCACGCGGCGTTGTTTGGAGTTGACAAATGATTCGCCCGGAGCATAGCGCAGTGTCAGACTTGCTTCCGAAGTCGTGACATCATGTACACGGGTTTGTGCGGCATCATTGCGCAGATATTCCAGTTTGCCGGTAGGCTCGTCGTTACGATGGCGCAGCATGGCTTTCACTCCGAATCCTGTCAGCGTTTCAAGTTCATAATTAATGGTGGCGTCACGCATATACGACATTTGGTCTACTGTCGTTGTTTTTACCGACAGGAAGATATTGTCTTTATCCGTGAACAGGAATTTATCCATCGGAGACATTACGTCATAACTGTACGTAGCCGAAAGATAATGTTTCGGGAATTCCCAGACTACATAATCGCGTTTATTAAACGAATAAGTCACCGTACCGCTATATTTCCAGCGTTCGTCTTTCAGACCGTAAGCTCCGTATCCGTTCAAGAACCAGTGTTTATGGAAATGAGCCGTTGTCATGCCGCTCAACCGGAAACGGGTACCATCAATGTAGTTGCTCGAAATCATGGTGTTGATAGGGCCGATATCCACTTTGCTCGGATGGCCTTTGCTTCCTGTTTCCACAAAGTTTTCAATCAGTGCTTTCGCTCCGAAGATGATGTACTTGAATCCCGGTATCTGTTCGAGGCGGTTGACGAATACATCCATCGAGCTTTCTTTCTTCGTCAGCGGTACTTGACGGACACTTGCCCAATATTCATCGCTTTTCGAAAGCATATCCGCTTCTTTTATCACGCTGCCTTTCAACCGGAACAGTCGTTGTTCGATAGGATCGAATTTATAATTACTATATTTTGTAGTTCGTTCCACCTGCAATCCGCCTGCCGTTTTGTTGGAATTCCAGGATAGGTCTACGGTCATGTCATCATCCGCCAATACCCAGTTGCCGTTAGGAAGTTGCTCGTACTGTTGCACGATGTCCATGCGGTTGACGAAGTTTACCCCTGTCTTTTTAGGCAGGTTCATCGTACACTTCTGAACGGCATAAGTAGAGTCGTTCAATACGTAAAGATGTCCGGTGAATCCGAAGTCCTGCGAGTTTTGCGGGACAAACGTGAGGTGGACACATTCGCGCCTGTTTACCATCAATGTGTCCATCAGATAATATTTATAAAATGAGATGGCATTGTTACCGATAGGGCTCACGAAGCGCTGTTGGAGCAACCGGATATCATCGTCGTAGATATTGATGTCAGCAAATACGTCTTTCAGTACAGTGCCGAGCATATCTCCTGTGGAGAAGAATTCTTCTATACCATTGGAGTTCTTGCCTTTGATGATCGTTTTTTTGTTTTCGGGATTTTTGCGATAGATGGTTTGCGAAGCCGTCTCCTGTACGGAAATCGGGAGAATCAATTTATTGGTTGTTTCCGAAACTTCCACCTGATCTTTTAGAAATGAATATTTCTTGTAGATTCCTTTTTCCAGTTTTTCCGGCGTGAGGTCGTTGATAGACATCTTCATTTTCTCGTACTTGTCGTACTGATAGTATTCATTCACTTCAAGGACTTGTGCCTTTTTGTGTTCGATTACTTTCTTCATGAATTCGACTGCCGGGTTGTTTTTACGGGAATATTTTTCCTTTTGAGGTTTCACTACAACCTCGTTCAGGAGCACATTATCCGGAGCCAGCTTAACGTTTACCGTCTGATTGTTGGAACCGACTTTAACTGTTTTACTGATATAACCTACAGCGGAGAACACAAGGGTTCCTCCGTTTCTGCGGGCTTCAAGACTGTATTCTCCGTCAATATTGGTGATGGTACCCATATCTCTCTTTTCCTGATAGTAAACAGAGATATACATCAATGGCTCGTGGGTAACAGAATCAGTGACTACCCCTTTTATTTGCTGCGCAAAAGCATTTGAAGCTGCCAATACGAGTAAGAACAGTATAAGTATTTTGCTATATCGTTGTTTCATAACGTACGTAGTAGGGCGCAAAGTTAACAAATAACTCTAAGGATAACAGAATATATAACTTTTTTTACCCATCGTTTTTTGTTGTTTACAAGCTTTGGTTGTCCGTCAATGAAAGGGAATGGGGCAATTCACCTTTCGATAAATTAGTTTCCCGCGTAGATAGTGATTGTTTCTCTATGGGAAACCTTTGTTCCCCCTATGGGGAAACTCTTGTTTCTCTACGGGGAAACAACAGTTCCCTTACGGGGTAAATAAAGTCTTCCGGCATGAAATGGAAAGTAACGTGCCGGAAGATGAAATGTATCCCTGTAGCAGTACTATTTTTTATCAGTCAATATCTGCACGATACGTTCTGCTGTACGCCCGTCCCAACGCTCGGGAAGTTCGCCTCTTTTCCATTCACCTTGCATCAGGGTGTTCATTGCTTTGGCAAGCAGGGCAGGATCTTCCCCGACAAGTTCGTTGGTTCCCATGCGCCATGTTTCGGGATGTTCGGCATACGTGTTGAGCGTGATACATGGAATACCCATAAATGTTGCTTCTTCGGCCACATTGCCCGAATCCGTAATGATTCCTTTTGCCTTGTTTATCAGATAACCGAAGAACAGGTAATTCTGTGGCGGCATTATGTGGAGGTTCGGAGCTTCGATGCCTAATTCTTTGATGGCATTTCGTACGTATGTGTGCAGCGGTGCTACGATAGGCATACCGGCAGATTTTTCAATGATTGTTTTCAGCAACTGACGCAGGTTTCCTTTGTTGTTCAGCAATACGCGACGGTTGAGGGTGAGCAGGAGATAATTTCCCTCTTGCAGTCCCAATACGGAAAACCATATCGGTTTGAGCAAACGGTTCCGGTTGTAACGAACGGTATCTATGAGAATGTTGCCTACATAATATACATTTTCACTTTCCGTTCCTGTCTGGTTCAGGTTGCGGTTGGCAACCATGCCGGCAGTGAATAGATAGTCGGATATTCCATCTGTAATCATGCGGTTGACCTCTTTCGGCATCTTCATGTCGAAAGAACGGGTTCCGGCTACGAGATGCGCTACCTTGATTCCTTGTTTCTTGGCAACGATGGCACAGCTCATGGTGGCAGTCAGATCGTCTACCACGAGAACTACGTGTGCCGGATTCTCCGTCAGTTCCTGTTCGAAGGCTATCATGATTCCGGCTGTCAAACTCGTTGGATTACTGCTTTCCACTCCCAGATAAACATCGGGAGCTTTCATATCAAGGTCCGAAAAGAGAGAAGCATCCAGACTTGTATCGTCTTTCCTTCCTGTATATACCAGTCGGTAAGAGATACTTTTACCCAGCGCCCGTGCGGCCTCAATAGCGCGTGTAATGGGAGCTATCTTCATAAAATTGGGGCGTGCCCCCGCAACAATTGTTATTTTCATATTGTTTCTATCTTATTCGGTTTAATTCGTGAAGCAAAAGTACATTTTCTTACGGAATTTATTTGTTACTTTGCATACAAAATAACAAATATATGCCCACATTCGTTCAAATTCTTGATTTTATAGGCACATTTGCCTTTGCTATTAGTGGCATCCGGCTGGCTTCGGCGAAACGTTTCGACTGGTTCGGTGCTTATGTGGTAGGACTTGCTACAGCTATCGGTGGCGGTACCATCCGTGATGTCCTGCTCGATGTGACACCGGGATGGATGACTGATCCTATATATCTGATTTGTACGGGACTGGCTTTGCTGTGGGTGATCTGTTTCGGACGTTCGCTCATACGGCTCAATAATACTTTCTTTATTTTCGACACTATCGGCTTGGCATTGTTTACCGTGGTAGGTGTAGGCAAGAGCATTGCTTTAGGCTATCCTTTCTGGGTGGCGATTATCATGGGTAGCATTACGGGAGCAGCAGGTGGAGTGATTCGTGACGTTTTTATCAATGAAATACCTCTCATTTTCCGAAAAGAAATTTATGCAATGGCCTGCGTCGTAGGTGGTATTGCATACTGGATTTGCGACGCCACAGGTCTGGAATCATACGCCTGTCAGTTGATTGGCGGACTGGCGGTATTCTTGACCCGCATCTTAGCTGTCAAATATCATATCTGCCTGCCTATATTAAAAGGTAGTGAAGAGCCGGAAGAATAAGGACGGCATTACTTTTCCTCCTTTATATCCAGTTCTCCCTGAAAACTAATGGACTGACGGTTTTGCATATTGACATCGATACTTGCCGAACCGTTGGGGAAGACTTTGGCTCTGAATTCATATCTGTCTTCAGGATTACGTGCAACGAATTTGATAACGGCATTCCCTTTCTTGTCCATTTCCATATTATATTCTTTAAGGATGGCTTTGAAATTCAGTCCGTCACCTCCGCCATACGGGATGCTATAAGCCCGTCCATAATAAGGCAAATAAGAAATAACCGAATCATTTCTGATTGTCAGTGAGTAGGAAGACGTCAAAGGGATGGAGCGTCCGCGCATCGGCATGGCAGTGTTGACATCTATCTTGTAGTTTTCTGATTCAATCAGTTTCTTTACCGCTTCTTTTTTCTGTTCCTTCTTTTCCTTCTTACTTTGAGCCGAAAGGGTAGGGATTCCCATTAATAAGGCTAATAACAGCATAAAGATTTGTTTCTTCGTTCTCATATCAGTTGTATTTAGGTTGATGTATATATGTATAACAACCAAATATACTAAAAAGACAGGGATACTTCTGTTTCTTTTAATGAAAATTAAACAGAAATCCCTGTCTTTTATAAGTTTAGCCCGATTTAGAACTGTTCCAGTATTTCAATTCGCTTTTCGATAGGAGGATGAGTGGCGAACAACCCGCTAAGTCCGCTGAATATACTTTTAGAATTCTTTTTGGGATTCTGAATAAATAATTGTGCCACGTCTTTCCTTTCTACTGCCTCGATGGCAGGGTCTGCCGATATTTTGCGGAGAGCGTTGGCCAGTGCTAATGGGTTTTTCGTCATTTCTGCCGAACCTGCATCTGCCATGTATTCGCGTTTGCGTGAAATGGCAAAGCGCATCAGGCTTGCGAAGAGATAGCCGATGGCGGCTATCACTAAAGCGATAAGAATAAAGAGAAATACGCCGCCGCTACCTTTATTGTTACTACGCACGCGTATGTGCGTGATGGCATAAAATGTGATTTCTGTCAGCATGGAAAAGATCCCGACAAAGACGATGGAAATAATCAGCAGGCGCACGTCACGGTTACGGATGTGACTTAGCTCGTGCGCAATTACCGCTTCCAGTTCTTCATCATTTAGTTTCCGGATGATACCTTCCGATAGGGTAACGGTGTATGTGCGTTCGTTGATACCGCTGGCAAATGCATTCAGGGAACTGTCATAGATGATATTGATTTTCGGCATTTTCATGCCTTGAGACATACAGAGGTTTTCCACCAGATTATAAACTCGTTTATTCTCCCGACGGTTCAACGGCTTGGAACCGGTGGCGGAATTGATAATACTTGTGTTAGCCCAATAGGCAATCAGAAACCAAATTAATACGATCCCCATGGTATATGGCAACGAAGAGAAGAAGAAATGATTGACCATTGGCATTATTTCTATTTCCATACTCTTTCCGTATCCAAAAAGAACCAACAGGTAACAGGATAAATAGAGGAGTGCCGCTACGAGACAAGGAAACAGGAATAGCAGAAACGCAGAGCGCAGATTATTCCGGCTCTGCTGTGTTTGGATTCCGACGTATTGCATGCGTGTTCGACTTTTGTAATTGGATGGACGGTGTAAATAAAGGTTTTAGAAACTAATTTTAGGTGCCTGCTCCAGATTCGCACGTTCGTTTTTTCCCAAGTCGAACATTATTTCTCTTTGGAATCCGGTCATTCCTGCTATTATATTCGACGGGAATGTCTGCACGGCATTATTGTATTCTTTAGTGGCCGAGTTGAAGTAGCGGCGGACAGCAGCCAGTTTATTTTCTACGTCAGAAATTTCTTCCTGTAATTGCAGGAAATTCTGATTAGCTTTCAGATCGGGGTAAGCTTCGAGGGTAATCTTCAATCCGGCAAGAGCGGAGCTTAATTGGTTTTCGGCAGCTATCTTATCGTCAATCGTTTTTGCACTGACTGCACCGTTACGTGCCTGAATCACCCGGTCGAGCGTTTCTTTCTCATGTGCGGCATATCCTTTCACTGTGTCTACCAGTTGTGGAATGAGATCATGACGTTGTTTCAACTGCACATCGATGTCGGCAAATGCGTTTTCACGATTGTTTCTCAATTTCACTAATGAGTTGTACATGGAGGCGAAAATAATGCCCAGCAATACAATAATTCCTACAATAATAAGTATGGTCATAGCCTTTTGTTTTATTTAGTAATATAAAATCAAAAGTAATCTATTTGGTTCTTTTAACCAAGAGATAGAGAATATATTTACTAAATACCACCTAAAAACTATCAGAAAGCACCTAAAATCTATCATTTGATAGAATAACCCCCTAAAAAATGACGAATTATCCCCTGTTGGATACACAAAAAACCTTTAAACTTGCAAACGTCGAGAAAAACGAAATATTAACCATAAAACCATTAAAGTATGAAAAGTTTAAGTTTCAGAAAAGATTTAATTGGAGTACAGGAGGAGTTGCTTCGTTTCGCTTATAAATTAACGGCCAACCGTGAAGAAGCAAATGATTTATTGCAGGAAACATCTTTAAAAGCATTAGACAATGAAGAGAAATATGTTCCGGACACAAATTTCAAAGGATGGATGTACACAATCATGCGTAACATCTTTATTAATAACTACCGCAAAATAGTACGCGATCAGACCTTTGTTGATACCACTGATAATTATTATCACTTAAATCTGCCACAAGATTCAGGATTTGAAAGTACCGAAGGTGCTTATGACCTGAAAGAGATGCATCGCATCGTCAACGCACTCCCCCGGGAGTATAAGATTCCTTTCTCCATGCATGTATCAGGTTTCAAATACCGTGAGATTGCAGAGAAATTAGGATTACCATTAGGTACAGTGAAGAGCCGTATATTCTTCACCCGTCAACGTTTACAACAAGAGTTGAAAGATTTTGTATAAATGAGGATAACGCATACAAACAAGCTTATAAGCAAAAGGAGCAAGGGGATAGATCCTCGTTGCTCCTTTCTTTTTATTTATGATTCAATTGTCACTTGCTTTTCTTGTTTTTGCCTTTTTTCTTTTCAACGGCTTTTTCTTCAGGTGGAAATTTTGGAACCAGATTCATTAGCCGTAATATCTGCTTTTGTCGTTTTAATATGTATGACGAAGGTTTCGCCGAGTTAAACCGTATCGGATTGGGCAGGGTAGCGGCGATAAGTGCGCATTGTCCCCGGGTCAGCTGGGCGGCTGTTGTTCCGAATTTGATCTTTGCGGTAGCTTGTGCGCCGTAGATGCCATTTCCCATTTCTATAGAGTTGAGATAGACTTCCATGATCCGTTCTTTCGACCAGAACAGTTCGATGAGAAACGTAAAGTAGACTTCGAGTCCCTTGCGTACCCATGAAGATTGCGGCCATAAGAACACATTCTTGGCTGTCTGCTGACTGATGGTGCTTGCTCCGCGTTTCCGTTTGCGTGTTTCGTTCTCTTTCATCGCCTTCTTGATTTCTACAAGATCGAATCCGTTGTGTTCGGCAAAACGGTTGTCTTCGGAGGCTATGACCGCCATCGGCAGGTTGGGAGATATCTTATCAAAAGAAACCCACGTGTGCTTCCACGTGGGTTTATCTCCTGAAAAAATCTGCTGAACGCTTCGGATAACCATCAACGGAGTGACATAAACCGGCATAAACCGATACACAATCACTGCCAACAGGGTGGATGCAAAGAAGAAAATCAGCAGGTTGCGCGTATAGCGCAGAATTTTTTTAATTAGCAGCTGCCTGTGCATCTTTAATCATCTGTTCACTTGCGTACATGTATACTTCTACACGACGGTTTTGTTCACGACCGGCAGCAGTGTCATTGCTTGCAACGGGATCGCTTTCACCCATTCCCTGTACACCTTTGATTTGATTGGTGGAAACACCACAGCTCAACAAATAACTGGACACGCTCTGTGCACGTTCTTGTGACAAGTTCAGATTTTTCTGCTGGCTTTGTGCGGCAGTGCTGTTTTTCCAGCCCTGGTTGTCGGTGTATCCGTAGATAGACACGTCCATATCCCGGTTCTGATTGAGCACATTGTTGGCAAACTTGCTTAAAGCAGATTTAGCAGCAGCACTTAGAGTTGCATTACCGGTAGTGAAAAGAATACCCGAATCGAATGTTACTTTCACGGCTTGCAATCCGTTGTTGTCTGTTATCTGTTCTACTTGTGCGCCTTCAATTTGTTTTGCTTCTGCTGCTGCTTTGTCCATCTTCTTACCGATAAGAGCACCCGTACCTGCACCTACTGCCGTACCGATAGCAGCACCAATAGCGGCGCCTTTACCTTTACCGATAACACCTCCCAGGATTGCACCCAGTGCAGCACCCGAACCACCACCGATAGCAGCACCTTTACCAGTGTTGTTCATACTTCCACAGCTACCAAAAATCATGGCAATACTCATGAAGAGAACCATAAATTTCATCTTGTTCATAATGTTGATGTTTTTTTAAATTGGTTTATAAATAATGTTTTTATACGAATCGCTTCGTATTATAAATAACAATGCAAAGATACATATTATTTGGCAAGCGTGTACTTTTTAAGTTAAAATAACTCGGATGAATCCCTTTGTTTGTTAATAAAGGAAAATGATCATTATCCTTTTATCGTTGAAGGAATACTTAAGCACTTCTTTTTAATAATAATGAACCAACTCAAAAGAATTAAACCTTTGGCAACGGTGGTGACGCAGACTGCCCACCATATTCCTTCCACTCCCATGCCCATCCGCACAAACAGGATAGCAAGCGGAATACGCATATAGTTGCAACTGATGCTGATAATGGCGGGAGGTATGGTGCGTCCGATGCCGTAGAAAACTCCCTGCATGGTGATTTCGAGCATCATGAAGAGTTGGGAATATCCGTCGATCCGAAGGAATACACCTCCGGCTTCGTAGGCTGCCTGTTCGGGCACGAATATGGCAAAAACTTCGTTTCCGAAGAAAACGAATAGCAAAGTACAGAGTGTACCGAAGATTCCCGTCATCCATAGGGTGGTGTACCAGGATTTAAGTACCCGTTCGATTCGTCCGGCAGCATAGTTTTGGGCGATGAAGGCACTTAGTGCGGTGGAGAATCCCTGTGAGGTGTTCCAGGTGATTGCTTCGATTTGTCCCCCGGTGGTGAACGTCATTAAGCCGATGTGTCCTCCCTGTTCAGAGGCAGTGCGGCAGAGGAACATGTTGACGAAGGCAAACAGTGTATTTAAGGTGGCTACGGGTAATCCCAGTTTAAGGATTCTCCGCGTGTACTTTTTCTTTAGCCGGGTGAAGAAAGGGAAACCGCCCAGCAGGGCATCCCTGCAACGCAACTGATAGATGAAAATCAGGAAAACGCTTGCTTCCGCAATCCAAGTGGCATATGCCGCACCGTTTGTTCCCAGTCCGAAACCGAATATAAAGAGTGGGTCCAGAATGATATTCAAAATCAATCCTGTGCCACTGATAAAGAACGGGATTTTGCTACGTCCTGCTGCATTATAAATTCCGGTGAAGGCAGCGGAAAGGAAAACGAAAGGTAATCCGGTAGAAACAATCCGCAGATATTGAATGGCATTGGTCGTGATATGTTCCTCAAGTTCGTAAATACGTATGATAGGTTCTGCAAATATAAAAAGGAGCCCGCCCCAGCAAATGGAAATAATCAAAGCAATCGTGATATTATGGGACGCGAAGTGGCGGGCATCTTCCTGGCTTTGTGCACCGATGGATTGTCCGACACTCACTTCAGATCCCACCTTATTTAATAAGGAAATAGAACCGGACATCCACGTCAGGATTCCGACGGAACCGATGGCGGCTACGGCTTCACTTCCCAACCGTCCTACCCATGCCATGTCTGTGAGACTATATGCCATTTGAATAAACGACGTTGCCATGATTGGCATTGCCAGATTAAACAGTTGACGGTTGATGGGGCCTTTTGTCAGATTCTTTATTCCTTGCATATAATTTTTCTATTCAAAATGAGGTGCAAAGATACGTAAAATTACTATCTTCGCACGTCTAATTATTCATTAAACAAAGTATATAGATACTATGAAACAGAAATTTTCTACTATTTTTCTCCTGTTATTTATCTTACTGGCAGGTTCACAAGTGGTAGCACAGAATGCTCCGAAACCTTTTGATATCGAACAGCCCTCACTTCGCGTATTCCTTCCTGCACCGGAACTGGCAACGGGGCGTGCCGTGGTCGCTTGTCCGGGTGGCGGATATAGCGGTTTGGCAGTCAACCACGAGGGGTATGATTGGGCACCCTATTTCAACAAACAAGGAATTGCGTTGATTGTTTTGAAATACCGGATGCCGAAAGGCGACCGCACACTGCCAATCTCGGATGCCGAAGCTGCTATGAAAACTGTGCGTGACAGTGCTGATGTATGGAATCTGAATCCGAATGACATCGGTATTATGGGCTCTTCTGCCGGCGGACATCTGGCATCCACCATTGCCACTCATGCTAAACCGGAACTTCGTCCGAATTTCCAGATTCTTTTCTATCCTGTGATTACGATGGATAAGTCATATACCCACATGGGATCTCATGATAATCTATTGGGTAAAGATGCTTCTGCCGAACTGGAAACAGAATATTCCAATGAAAAGCAAGTGACGAAAGATACGCCGCGTGCTTTTATCGTATATAGTGATGACGATAAGGTCGTTCCACCTGCTAATGGAGTTAATTATTATCTGGCTCTGAACAAGAATAATGTTCCTTCAGTACTTCATATCTATCCTTCCGGCGGGCATGGATGGGGGATTCGTGAAGGTTTTCTTTACAAGAATGAAATGCTGAATGAACTGACATCCTGGCTCCGTAGTTTCAAAGTGCCTCATAAAGATGCTATCCGTGTAGCTTGCATCGGCAATAGCATTACGTATGGGGCACGTATCAAGAATCGCAATCGTGACAGTTATCCGGCTGTGTTAAGTCGTATGTTGGGGGAGGCTTATTGGGTAAAGAATTTCGGAGTAAGTGCACGCACTCTGTTGAACAAGGGCGATCATCCTTATATGAATGAGAAGGCTTATCGGGATGCACTGGCCTTCAATCCCAATATCGTTGTTATCAAATTGGGTACAAATGACAGTAAATCATTCAATTGGAAGTATAAGGCAGACTTCACGAAAGATTTGCAGACGATGGTAGATGCTTTCAAAGCATTGCCTGCTCAACCGAAGATTTATCTTTGCTATCCTTCCAAAGCCTATCAGACAGGAGATAATATTAACGATGATATTATCTCTAAAGAAATTATTCCGATGATAAGGAAGGTTGCTAAGAAAAATGGCCTGCCTGTTATCGATCTTCATGCGGCAATGGACGGAATGCCTGATTTGTTCCCTGATAAGATTCATCCGAATGAAGAAGGCGCTAAAGTGATGGCAAAAGCCGTTTATCAGTCCTTGAAAAAGTAAAACAGAAACGCGAGAACTACCCCAAACAAACGGTTGGAACTTTCTCTCAAAGAGATTGCTCTAACCGTTTGTTTTTTAGTTTAATGACGAATAATCTTCTTATAATATGCTAAAAAAGTATCTTTTTGAAAGTCCGGTTTGGCGGTAATATCTATTTTTGCGCCCGAAAAATATTAAAATGATAAATAGCGTTATGAATAGACTACAAGATTTTACTTTTTTCTCGCAGTTGATGGCTAACGCTAACATGGGGTGGTGGAAAGCCAATTTATCAACTGCAAGTTATGAATGTTCTGAACTTATATTGGAGTTGTTAGGTCTGGATCAGACCGGAATGATCAGTTTTGAAGATTTCAATAAACGTATTCTGAAAGAAGAGCAACCTCCTACAACTGTTCATTCTTTTGGTGTGCATCAAAGACCGGAAACGGTATATTTGCTCGATACAGTAAAAGGAGCCGTTTGGATACGCAGTAAGATTTGCTTTCGAGAAACAGACGAAGACGGAAATGAAATTGTTTATGGAATAGCCGAAGTGCAGGATGGTCCTGATATGGCATCTGCTTATCAGGCCTTGCAATACAGTGAACGTCTCTTATATAACATTTTCAAGCATTTACCCATTGGTATCGAGTTGTATGATATGGATGGGACGTTGGTGGATTTGAACGATAGGGAATTGGAGATGTTTCATGTGGAGAAGAAAGAAGACATCTTGGGTATCAATATTTTCGAGAACCCAATTTTCCCGAAGGAGATGAAAGAACGGTTGAAGATGTATGAGGATGCCGACTTTACTTTTCGTTATGACTTCTCGAAAGTCGGAACCTATTATCAGAGCTCCCGAAAGGAAGGCACGATTGATTTGGTGACTAAAGTGACTACATTATATGATAGCAAATGCCAACCGATCAATTATTTGTTGATTAATGCAGATAAGACAGAAACAACCATAGCCTATAATAAAATACAGGAGTTTGAGGAGTTTTTCGAACTGGTTGGCGATTATGCCAAGGTCGGTTATGCTCACTTTAATGTTTTGAATGGACACGGCTATGCCCAAAAAAACTGGTACAGAAATGTGGGTGAATCGGATGGAACTCCGTTATCCGAGATTCTTGGTACATACCGGCATTTTCATCCCGACGACCGTGCCCTGCTGATTCAGTTTCTGGACAATGCACGAAAGGGACTTGCTGTCAAACTAGGTAAAGAGATGCGTATCCTTAGGGAGGACGGCACATGCACATGGACGTATGTCAATCTGTTAGTAAAGAGATACGCTCCGCAAGACCGGATGATTGAAATTATCAGCATTAATTATGATATTACAGAGCTAAAAAAAACAGAAGAAATGCTTGTCAAAGCACGTGATAAAGCCGAGGCATCCGATCGTTTAAAGTCTGCTTTCCTGGCTAATATGAGCCACGAGATCCGTACTCCTTTAAATGCCATTATTGGATTCTCAAGTCTGTTGGGCAGTACGGAAAATGCGGCGGAAAAAGAATTTTATAATTCCCAGATCAGTCATAACAACAAACTTCTGCTTGATCTGATTAATAATGTGATTGATCTTTCTAAGATAGAGTCCGGTTATCTGGAACTGCATCCGGATTGGGTCAATCTTACCGAACTTCTTGACGAGAGTGTAGCGGAGCACATTCATCAAGTACCCTCCGGTGTTGAACTCCTGACCCACTATCCGGAGCATGATTCTTTGGCGGAACTGGATAGGCCGCGCATTAAGCTGATATTGAGAAACTTCCTCTCGAATGCCTTAAAGAACACCACCACCGGATATGTGGAAGTCTTCTATGAGGTAGACCGGCAGCTTGTCCGAATCGGTGTTAAAGATACCGGCCGGGGTATTCCGCAGAATATGCTTGAAAAGATATTCGAAAGGTTTGAGAAGTTGGACTCTTTTGCTCAAGGGGCAGGTTTGGGCTTATCCATCTGTAAGTTGATTGTCGAAAAGATGAACGGACGGATAATAGTAGATTCCCAACTGGGAACAGGTACTACTTTTGTAATCGAATTACCGTGCCATTCTATGCCTGTTGAATAAGTATATTGGGAAAATATAAAAAAGAAAGATCCCCTTTGTTCATGACTGTTGCCATGAAAGTTTGTGATAAATAATATATTTCTTCCTTTAGTTGACAAAGTCAACTAAAGGGCGTATCTTTGCGCCATGAAACAGGAACATTTGAATAGTATAAGAGCCTTTAATAGGTTCTATACAAAGTTGTTAGGCGTACTTAATAAGTATTATTTAGAAAGTGAATTTGGACTTCCCGAGGTTCGCATTATTCAGGATGTTTATTTGCACCCTGATAGAAGTTCCAAAGATATATCCAGTGAGTTAAACATGGATAAAGGTTTGCTCTCCCGTTTATTAAAACAACTGGAACAAAAAGGGTATATATGTCGAAAAGGAACAGAAAGAGATAGTCGCATGGGGCTGATAAATCTCACACAAAAAGGATGTGAAATTTATCATCGCTTAAATGCTGCCGCTAATCAATCTGTGGAGGAAATTTTTGCACACCTGAATGATAACCAACTGCAAAAGATAATAAATAGTATGGACTTCATTTATAATACAATGAACGAAAAGGAAACAAATCTTGCAGTTAAGAAGGTTGCGCCCATTGTTATACGTCCAATAGAGAAAGAAGATAATACTTCAATTGCTTGTGTACTTCGTGCTTCAGTTGAAGAACATGACGCTCCTAAAGTCGGTACATTTTATGATGATCCACATACAGATATGATGTTTCAGACTTTTAATATAAAAAATGCAGAATATTGGGTGGTTGAATGTGACGGTGTAATATTGGGTGGTGCCGGCTTTTATCCAACTAAAGGCCTGCCCCAAGAGTATGCTGAATTGTCAAAATTCCATTTTAAACCGGAACTTAGGGGAAAAGGAATTGGAAAACGTCTACTGCAACTAATAGAACAACGAGCAATAAAGGCAGGATATACACATATGTATATTGTTTCATATCACGAGTTTGGAAATGCTGTTGCTATGTATGAAAAATGCGGATATAAGCATATAAGTAGTGCATTAGATAAGTCAGGGCTTTATCAGGACGCACCTTTTCATATGGTGAAAGAGTTGCAGAGAAAAGTGTGACTATCATTTTTAGAAAATATGATAGTGATTATTGGTTACGGATATAATATAAAAAAAACTCCTGCAATACCTTGATATTGTAGGAGTTATCTTTTTCTGTTCTGTGTTTCAGTGATCCGCCTGGGGCTCGAACCCAGGACCCCAACATTAAAAGTGTTGTGCTCTACCTGCTGAGCTAGCGAATCGGTCCTTCAGTGCTTTCTTTCGAATGCGGGTGCAAAGGTAGAACATTTTTTTATAACTCCAAAAGAATTCAAACATTTTTCTTATCTTTGTGCCATTATCAACAATATATAATCATACATATGGCTGCTGACGATAAAAAAATTATCTTCTCGATGGTGGGAGTGAGCAAGGCTTTCACCCCCAATAAGAATGTGCTGAAAGACATTTACCTGTCGTTTTTCTATGGAGCGAAAATCGGTATTATCGGTTTGAACGGTTCCGGTAAATCAACGTTATTGAAGATCATCGCCGGTTTGGAGAAATCCTATCAGGGAGAAGTGGTGTTCTCTCCGGGATATTCCGTGGGTTACCTGGCACAGGAACCTTATTTAGACAACACAAAGACAGTAAAAGAAGTAGTAATGGAAGGTGTGCAACCCATTGTTGACGCACTGACAGAATACGAAGAAATCAATCAGAAGTTCGGTTTACCGGAGTACTACGAGGATCAGGATAAGATGGATGCTCTTTTTGCTCGTCAGGGCGAACTGCAAGATATCATTGATGCGACTGATGCATGGAATCTGGATAGCAAACTGGAGCGTGCGATGGATGCTCTCCGTTGTCCGCCTGAAGATCAGCCGGTAGAAAACCTGTCCGGAGGTGAACGTCGCCGGGTAGCTTTATGTCGTTTGTTGTTGCAGAAACCGGATGTGCTCTTGCTGGACGAACCTACCAACCACTTGGATGCAGAATCTATCGACTGGTTGGAACAACATCTTCAGCAATATGAAGGTACGGTTATTGCCGTGACGCACGACCGTTACTTCCTCGATCATGTAGCCGGATGGATTCTTGAACTGGACCGTGGTGAAGGTATTCCCTGGAAAGGTAACTACTCTTCCTGGCTGGAACAGAAGACAAAACGCATGGAAATGGAAGAAAAGACCGTCAGCAAACGTCGCAAAACACTGGAACGTGAGTTGGAATGGGTGCGCATGGCTCCGAAAGCCCGTCAGGCAAAGGGTAAGGCACGTCTTAACTCTTATGACAAGTTGCTGAATGAAGACGTGAAAGAGAAAGAGGAAAAACTTGAAATCTTCATTCCGAATGGTCCGCGTTTGGGTAATAAAGTCATTGAAGCGAAACAGGTGGCCAAAGCATACGGCGATAAACTATTGTTTGACGATTTGAACTTTATGCTTCCTCCTAATGGTATTGTCGGTGTGATCGGTCCCAATGGTGCGGGAAAGACGACACTGTTCCGTCTGATTATGGGATTGGAGACAGTAGATAAAGGAGAATTTGAAGTAGGAGAGACTGTAAAGGTGGCGTATGTAGACCAGCAACACAGAGACATTGATCCGAATAAGAGTGTTTACCAGATAATTTCCGGTGGCAATGAGTTGATCCGCATGGGAGGACGTGACATCAATGCGCGTGCATACCTTTCCCGTTTCAATTTCTCCGGAGGCGATCAGGAAAAACTTTGCGGTGTACTGTCCGGTGGTGAAAGAAACCGTTTACACTTGGCGATGGCTTTGAAAGAAGAAGGCAATGTACTGTTGCTCGATGAGCCTACCAATGATATTGACGTAAACACACTGCGTGCTTTGGAAGAAGGTCTGGAAGATTTTGCCGGCTGTGCCGTAGTTATCTCGCATGACCGTTGGTTCCTCGACCGTATTTGTACACACATTCTGGCTTTTGAAGGAGACTCCAATGTATTCTACTTCGAAGGGTCTTATTCAGAATACGAAGAAAATAAAATGAAACGTTTGGGAAATGAAGAGCCGAAGCGTGTTCGTTATAGAAAGTTAATGACTGACTAGTATAAAGTAATAGATTGAAGCATTTCTAATGCTTTCTGTTTCAAAATAAAAGGCTCTGCAAATATTGTAGAGCCTTTATCATTTTATAAGGTAGTAAAACGTTTATCTCTCTTAAAAAATTGTAGTATAATCGTAATGTAGTTCTAAATATTATTAATTATATTTGTGCACAGTTTTTAAAAGCAAACAATTTATATTAACTAATCAACTACATTTATGTTAAAGAGAATGCGATCTTTCTTAGTGCTAGTAATGTTGTTTATTGCTGTCACGATGAGCGCGCAGGTTACAACAGCCACGATGAGTGGTAAAGTGACCGCACAAGATGAACCAATCATTGGAGCAACAGTCGTTGCGGTTCACGAACCATCAGGCACTCGTTATGGTACAGTGACTAACGTCAGTGGTCAATTTAATCTGCACGGTATGCGTACCGGCGGCCCTTACAAAGTAGAAATTTCTTATGTTGGTTATCAAACAGCAATTTACAAGGGAATTAATCTTTTGCTGGGAGAGAATTATGTTTTAAATGTTTCTTTAAAAGAGAGTTCAGAACTGTTGGACGAAGTAGTAGTGACTGCTTCTAAAGAGAGTAATATGAAGTCTGACAGAGCAGGTGCTATTATGAATGCCAATCGTGATATGATTAATAGTACTCCGACTATTTCTCGTAGTATCAGCGATATCATGCGTCTTTCTCCACAAGGTGCTGATGTTGGTAACGGTTTTGCAGTAGGTGGTGGTAACTATCGTCAGTCATTTGTCACAGTTGATGGTGCTGCTTTTAATAATACATTCGGATTAGGAGGTAATCTTCCGGCTAACGGGTCTCCAATTTCTTTGGATGCTTTGGAACAAGTTACAGTGGCTGTAACTCCGTTCGACGTTCGTCAGAGTGGTTTTACAGGAGGTGCAATTAATGCAGTAACCCGTTCAGGAGATAATCAATTCCGTGGAACTGCCTATATGTATTTTAATAATGAGAATCTAAAAGGAAGCAAGGTTGATGATTATGAACTTTTACGCTCCAAAGCTCAATATTATACTTATGGCGCAAGCTTTGGTGGTCCGATTATAAAAGATAAGTTGTTCTTTTTTGTGAATGGAGAATATGAAGACAATGTAACTGCGGGATCAAGTTATCGTCCTCGTACTGCACTTGGAGAAAGCTATAGCAGTGGTAATGTACATCGCCCTCTTCAAAGTGATATGGATGACATACGCAGTTTCTTATTAAAAAAATACGATTTTGATCCAGGAAAGTATAATGATTATTCAACGGATACTCCTGCTTATCGTATTATGGCTCGTATTGACTGGAATGCCAATCAAGATAATAAGGTTAGTTTCCGCTTTACCAGAACGCATACTAAAGATTCTAACTTCCCTACTAGTTCAACCAATCCATTGTATTCGTCAGATCTTTATCCAGGAGGTAAATCTAATGAAGTTATAGATGGTAAGCCTGTTGGTGACATTGCTTCAGGACAGGGACGCACATCTAAATATGCATTAAGTTTTTCTAATTCCAACTATTATCAAGTGCGTGATTTTACTTCTGTTGCAGGTGAATGGAACTCGCGTATGGCTCAAGGAGCAATGAATAATATGTTGCGTTTTGCATATTCCTATCAAGATGAGCCTCGTTCATTTGATGGCCCTCTTTTCCCAACTGTTGATATATTACAAGATGGTGCCGTATATGCTAATTTTGGCGCAGACCTTTTTACTGCAGGTAATCTGCGTCAGACAAAAGTATTCACTATTACAGATGAGTTCAACTGGAATGTAGGTATTAATAAGTTTATGGCTGGTTTCCAATATGAGCATACGAAAGCTATTAATGGTTATATGCTAGGAGGTGCTGGTTACTATGTTTATTCAACTTGGAGTGATTTTGTAAATAATAAAACCCCATACGCTTTTGCTATAACCCACTCAAATTCACCTGATATGTCTCAATTCCTTGCAGAATTGAAATTCCAACAATATTCTTTGTATTTGCAAGATGAAATCTCTGTTTCAGAAAACTTTAAAGTAACAGGTGGACTTCGTTTTGAATTGCCAACTTATCCTTCTTTAAAGAATAATTATAATGAAGAGTTTGCCAAATTAGATTTTGGTGGTCAGCATTATTCTACAGATCAACTTCCGAGTGCGAAAGTATCTGTGTCGCCGCGTGTTGGTTTTAATTGGGATATAACAGGAGACCGTAAGTATGTTCTTCGTGGTGGTACAGGTCTATTTGTTGGGCGTATGCCTTTCGTATGGTTGATTTCTGCTGTGGGAAATTCAGGCGTGGGACAAACTACTTATTATTATACGGATGCTGCTACTGCTCAATACAAACCAGGCTTCCATGCAAATCGTGATGAGATATTGAAAGATCTCTATGGCGGTCAGTCACATTCAAAAGTAGAGCTTCCTAAAGACCCTACCATTATTGATAAAGATTTGAAGATGCCTTCTACTTGGAAGACTTCATTAGCCCTTGATATGAGATTGCCGGGTGATATTAATTTTACATTAGAAGGAATTTACAGTCGTGATTATAATCCTGTTGTGATAACTAATCGTGGTTATGAGGTACAAGATGCAAAATTAACTCTTTCTCCAAATGACGTTCGTGATACATATAAGATATATAATAAAGGTCAGAATGTTTATCTTTTAGAAAATTGGAAAAAAGGTGCATATTACTATTCAATTTCAGCTCAATTGCGTAAGAACTTTGATTTTGGTTTAGATTTATCATTTGCTTATACACATTCAAAATCTCGTTCATATAGCGATGGTATTGGTGACCAGGTAACTTCTGCTTATAAAACTAATACTTATTCAGTAAATGGTATTAATGAACACGAATTGGGTTATGGCACTTATGTAGCTCCTGACCGTATTTTGGCTACAGTTGGTTATAAGAAAGAATATGGTAAGCATTTTGCAACCAGTGTTTCTTTATTATATGAAGGAATGCAGATGGGATATGCCGGAACATGGGGATATAGCCGTTACTCATATACTTTCTCTGGTAATGTTGTTGGTGATGCGGGTGCAAATAGCTTATTGTATATTCCTGCAACGCGTGAAGAATTGGATAACTGGAAGTTTAGTGATGCTGCTTCTTATCCTGCTACACAACAAAGAGATGATTTCTGGAATTATATTAACCAAGATAAATATCTGAAGAATCGCAAAGGTAAATATGCTGAAAGAGGTGGAGCTGTTATGCCATGGCATCATCAGGTTGACTTTAAATTGAATCAAGACTTCTATTTAAACGTTGGTGGTAAGCGAAACTTGTTGCAAGTAGGAGTTGATATCAAAAATCTTCCTAACTTGTTGAATAATAGCTGGGGACTTTATAAGCAAGTAATCAATTCTAGCTTGTTGCAATATAAAAATGGAGAATTCACTATGAATAAGAATGCTGGTGAGACGCTGACAAGTACTTATCGTGATTTCCAAAGCTTTAAATCTACTTATTCAGTACAGTTTAGTGTACGTTATATTTTCAATTAATAGTAGTTTAAATATCATAATAAAGAAAGCCGGGCAATCTTTTAATTGTTCGGCTTTCTTTATATTATAAGAATAAAGTGGAGTATATATATAGATCTGTTGCCGAGTTTATTATTTACATGTATATTATATGTCTATGTTTTAAAATAAGTTGCTTTTATCTTTGTGCTGTCAGTTTTATTCCTTATATTTGAAAGACACATAAACAAATAGCCTATGGAAATATAAAAACCTCTCTCTATTGTCGTATTCAATCGACATTTTGTTTTTCATATCAAGTCATTAACTTTAAACTAGAACATAATGAAAGCAATTGTTAGTCCTTTGTATTTTATTTATTTGTTCGTTCTAAGCCTTTTTATAGGTTTCTCTGTTGGTAGTTGTAGTGACAATGAATTCGAAGAGTTTAATGATAACGTTAATGCGACGAATGTTCAAACACGAGCTGTGCCGACTCCTTCATTTGATTGGGAAAATATAGATTGGATGCCTACTCCTTCAATGCAGTCTCGAATTCCTGTCCCTTGGATAGGGCAAGGAAGTTTGGCTGGGAGTTATGGACTTGACGTTCTTAACGATAGAAAGTCTTTTGATGGATGGGAATTATTGTATAATACATTCGATTCGAATGTAACTGCTCCTTTGGTAAATCCTTATTTTATACTTTATAATAAGTACCGAGGAATAATGCGTGTATATTTATATTTAACAACCCCATTTGTTACTACCTCTTCATATATCCAAGATGGAATTTCTGTTGTTTCTAATCATACAACTAGTTTATTAAGCTTTTTAGGGCAAGAAGTGGTTGATGTTGATAAAATAAATACTCATTATGTACAAATACAACCAGCTCCATTTGATGGTTCATTACCTTTAGCTGCAAATAGATGGTATATGATGCAATATGAAATGGCTTTTGATCCCAATTTAATGAATGTTCCATATAATGAAGCTCAATTAAATTGGAACTTAAATTATTATAATATTCAAGAAGTGGAGTTAGGTGGAACAGCAGTCGGTAAATTGAATGGCATAATAGGAGGAGTATCTGGACCTGATTTATTCACTCCATTAATTGGTGTTGGAAAGGTAGTAGGTACAGGAGTACTTGCTGGGATTGGACAAGATTTTATTACTCATAATACAATAAATGCAGATACAGGAGAGAATAAATTAGGATTAGGTAAATCTATTTTTAAAGACTTATCAAAAGGAATATCAAGTGCATTGTCTGCTGCAGGAGGAGATTTGCCTAGTGCTGCTATAAAGTTACTTAGTGCTATTATTGGTGGGGGAAGTACTGAGACTCCAATAAGCATGACAATGAAGGTCAATATGACATTAACTGGAACTGGCAGAGAAGGAGGAGCATTCCCTTCTACTCCTATGACATTTTGGATACCAGGCACGAAAATATCTTCTGATGCTGTTGGTTATATACCATTATATAATAAAAATTTGGGTGTTTTTAATATGGTTAAAAAACCTATATATACTGTTTATCCAGAATGTGAACGTTCTGAATTTGAAGGACCTTATGGAGATACAATGTTTTCTTATAGAATTTATTATATATTACCGACAAGATTTGATTATTCTGATTTGCTGGTAATAAATCCTGAAGTGGATAATCTTGCAGATGTTGAAATAGTGAGGCAGGATATACTATGGAATGGTGAGGTGAATCCTTTAACAGTTCTTAGTGCACGTTTTGATGATTTAGGTAATTCATGGTTTCTTAAGGAAGATCCAGTTTTACGTTTTACTATAAAAGTATCGCCAAAGAATGGCGCTCCTTCGTCTATTATAATGAAATCATTTGCAATGACGTTAGAAGGAGATACATATATTGGATGTTAGCAATATTGATGAATATAGCATTTTATAGCGAGAATAGTAAAAATTAAAGGCGGAAAGAATTAAATTAAATATTCCTATCTATCCTTTTTCTGTTTTATTTAAACTTATTGTGCTAGGAATTTTTTCTATAATTTGAAGGATAAAGAGTAGCCTTTTATAGTCTTTGTCCTTCATTTATTATGTCTTTTAAATTTTAGATTCATACTTTAGTATGTAGCTCTCTTGGAAGTTAGTAAAAATAAATGGTATTCTTTTGAGAAGGTATCTTATTGAATTTTATAAATGATTGCAAAAACTTGTAGTCGTAAGTTTTTTCTACTTATACTATAATATGATTGTTTTTTATATGTAAATTATAACTTCACCCTCATCACCACCGGATTATGATCGCTATAATTAAGATCCGGAGAGAAGTAATCCGTACTATTCAGTTCCGGTGAATGGAGAATATAGTCGATTCTTAACAGATGCTTGAAAAACTTGAAAGTATACATATACCCATGGCCGCTCGTCTGAAAACCATCCTGCAACTTATCACCTTTTACAGTGTGATAAACATACGAAGACGGCAGAGAGTTAAAGTCACCGCAGACGATAGTAGGATAGGGGGAGGCAGCTATCAGTTGTTTTAGGATATCAGCTTGTGCGGCACGTTTCTGGAAATTCTCATGCAATCCGTCAATCAATCCCAAAGCAGCACGTTCCACCCTTTGAGAATCATCCGTGCGGAGTCCCTTTTCCAGTTTGCGCTTGTTCTGGCTCACTTCCGTTGTTTGGAGATGATTGTTGAACAGGCGGATAGTACGGCCATTAATCTCAATATCACACCAGAGACTGCAATTTTTCGAATCAGGATAGACGATAAGATTCTCCTCCTTGATGGGGTAGCGGCTGAAAACAGCCAGCTGCAACAAATGTTTTCCCTCGGGAGAAATAGGAATAAAATGATACGGCCAATCAGAAAGAACCGCAGCTATACTGTCTACACCAAACTCATCGTTAATGCCAAACTCCTGAAAACAGAGAATATCTGCTTGCAGATTTCTCATGTAAGAGGCTATCTCTTTGCATGAATAACCGGTATGCTCATGATTAAAAGCATCAACGTTGTAAGTAGCAACAGTTAGAACACCAGGAGTATACGCGTTCATTTTGACCATTGGAGCCGAAGCCGGGCTGAAAAAAGGAGATTGAATCACACAACTAATATAGCTCCAGTTACTAAATATAGCAATCAGAGGGATGAAAACCCAACACCGCCAACGGATCGTCCAGTAAATGACAGAAGCAAGATTAGCCAACAAAAGTATCGGTAATATCAAACCGATGAAAGGCATAAATTTGAAACTATCCGGTGCGGTATTACCTACGAAGGCGCCCGCAATGGTAACTCCTGCCAAAATACTGGTCAGCACGATGGATATGTAATAAAACAGTCTGTAAAAGGCTTTCATCTAATCTGAATTATTGGGTAATTATATCACTATTAAATCGTTTTCTATATAATATGTACTCTACAATATGTGCCCTTTTACGGAGGCGACAGCCATTTATGAATCATAGCTTTCAGCTTATCATCCGCTATCGGTTTAGCTATAAAATCGTTGCATCCGGCCTCCTTCGCCGCTTTCCGGTCCTGCTCATAGGCAAAGGCACTTTGAGCAATGATAGGCACAGTGGCAGACAGTTCCCGAATGATCTTCGTAGCCTCCAATCCATCCAAATTCGGCATCTTGATATCCATCAGGATAAGATCGGGTTTCACCTCATCGAACATCGTGACAACCTCCATTCCGTCATGTGCACGTATAAGACGGTAGTCTTTATATAGAATTGCTTCCAGTAGTTCGAAATTACTGTCCGTATCTTCCGCTACCAGAATACAGAGACGTCGTGCACCTTTTGCCTTTTCATTCTCTGCACTTTGATTACTCGAATCATCAGCTTTGCCGGTAGATTCTATCCCTTCACTGTTTCCTTCACCATTCTCTTTCTCCGAATCTGCATTTACAGATTTTGCAACCGTATACGGCAAAGTAAATGTAAACGTCGTTCCCTTACCAAATTCGGAGCTGACGGAAATCTTGCCCCCGAGACGTTCAACGATAGACTTACAGATAGATAATCCCAACCCAGTGCCCTGTGCATGGTTGTTCAGCTTGGCAAAACGTTCGAACACACGACCCACTTTCTCCGGCTCAATTCCCGTTCCGGTATCTGTTACGTGGAAAACAATCTGGTTATCCACCAGCTTATAACCATAACTGATACTTCCTTCTTTCGTAAACTTAACAGCATTCCCAATCAGATTCGAAATCACCTGGAATACCCGATTCTTGTCCGTTTCAACCACCAGACTCTCGTCCGAAGGCTCATAGACAAGACTCACTCCCTGTGGAGTACGGAATATGTGAGCATCGTGTACTTCCCGGCAGAGATTATGTAGACTGGCAGGTCCGAAAGAAAACTCAATAGTCCCCGATTCAATTTTCGAGAGGTCGAGAATCTCGTTGATAAGTTGTAGGAGACGTTCGTTGTTCGCGTTTACGATGTTATAGTACGTCTTTCGTTCCTCCGCATCCTCGCTTTCGGCAATGAGATGCGAGAAGCCTACAATAGCATTCAGCGGCGTACGTATTTCATGGCTCATGTTGGCGAGGAAGGCCGATTTCAGGCTATCAGACATTTCCGCTTTCTCTTTCGACGATTGAAGTTCCCGTTTTATTATTTCCAGTTCCGTGATGTCCCATTCGATGCTGACGATGATAGGCGAAGACAATTCGTCACCGTCCACCCGGATTTTCCGTTTGTCGAGGATAATCTGGTTTCCGTTTCTGTCCTTTCCTTCAATGGTCCAGTGCAGCCCTTTTCCGGTGGTGGCCACTTGGATATCCTCCTGTCTTTTCTTCTCGGCTACGATAGGCGGGTAGAAATCGAAATCATTCTTTCCGATAGGATCGTTCTTATAGAGATCACGGTTGTTAGCTTCCCGGTTCCGGTAGATGTATCGGAAGTCGTTGTTGATTTCCTTCACTACAATTCCGGCAGGGAGATTGTTGATAGTCGTGTCCATGATTTGGTTAAGCCGTTTGATTTGGGCTTCGTACCGGATTCGCTCGGAGATATCATGTGCAAACGACCAGTAACTTTCTTCTCCGGAGTCATTGGTGACGTTGTACATCGTACCTTCGTAAGCCAATATATCTTTATTGATTTTTGACGGATGATGCGCCACAAAGTTGCTGCTGCCACCGTGTATGACATCTTTGCAACGTTCGTTCCAAGCCTCTTTCGTAGGCATATCTGCGGCGACATTGTAAATCTTTAATTGACTGATATCCTCGTTTTCGGAAATGCCGTGATTGTGCAGGAAACGACGGTTGGCGAAGATGATCGTGCCGTCGGGCTTGGCGGCAAAGATGCTCTCTCTGGCGTTGTTGATGGCATGTGTCAGCGTATTGATGTCATTTCTACGAAGCTGTATGTCCGTGATGTTCTGGATATATCCTTCGATGTTGAAACTACCGTCGGAAAGCTGTTCACGCAGATAAGTCTGGATGCGTATATAGAAGATTTCCCCGTTCAGGCGGATGCGGTAGCTGATACTTTCCATATTGAGTTTTTTCTCGTTTAGCTGATACCATTCCCTGAAGCTTTGTCGGTCTTCTTCTACAATCAGTTCCACATATTTTTCAATGGCAAGGTTTTGCACACTTTCCTCACACAGGACACCCGTATATCCCAAATAGTGGAAAATATTCTGGTTCGTATTGTACGTCCATTGTCCTATCTGGGCTACCTTTTGGATGGCCCGCAGGGTGAGATTCGCCTGTTCCAGCTGTCTTTTTACGTTACTTCTTTGCGTGATGTCACGATATTGGCAAAGCACCATGCCGTCATAAGGAAACATGAGACATTTGAAATAAAAAGTTTCGTCTTTCAGTACCAACTTGAAGTTCTTGCTGATGCTTCGTTGCTCTTCGAGCACAGTCTGAAAGATGGGCATCACCCTCTCTTTTGTATATTCCGGTAAAAGCTCAAATATATTTTTTCCTAAAAGAATGTTTTCTTGCAGGAACCACAGATCACAATGAGGTTCAATGTCTACGCAGACGCCATGCCTGTCAACCAATAGCATTGTGTCTGCTGTCAGTTTCAGTATTCTTTGTGCGTTATTCGCATCATGTAATATTCTGTCCATGTCTGTTTTTTATTAGATGATAGAGACTTATGTCTTATAATTAAGGATAACAAAAGATAATAGCGTTTGTTTTTACTTTTCAGCACGCTTTGCTTTTTCCCAGGCTCCGTTTCCTTTTTTCTTCTTCAGATATCGGATGCCTTTCAATACATTGACATTCATAAATAAAAAGTAGTAGGGGATAAAAAGCAGCTTGTTTTTTATCTGTTTCGTAGACAGGTAATATCCCCAATATCCCAACCCGTAAAAAAGAACCTGCATGGCAAGCAGCACTCCGTAAAATATCGTGGAACCACCCAACAGCAGAATCGCAATATTCAGCGGGAAGAGGGCAAACAGCAGGAACGGAGTAATAGACCACCGCAATACCCGGTGCGACGTATATTGAAAGCTAAGTAGCCCGTATCGGAAAGGATTCAGCAACGGACGAAGCCGCCAGATAGACTGCAATCCTCCCGCAGCAATGCGCACTTTTCGCTTTTCTTCTTCGCGCATATCTGCCGAACCGCTTTCGATAGCGTAAGCATTGGTGCAATAAGCAATGGTGTAACCTTTCATTGTGATCCGGAGCGAAAGAATAAAATCGTCGAGCAACGTATCCGGTTCCATAGCTTCGAACAGCTCGTTACGCACGGCAAACAGTTCGCCTGCTGCTCCTACAGCAGAGTAGAGCCGTGCATCAAGTGCTTTTAGGGTTGATTCGTATTTCCAGTAAATACCTTCACCACCGGCAGCCGCCCCGTCTTTAGTCTGCACGGCAATCCGTTTTTCACCAGCCACGCAGCCCACTTTCGGATCCTGGAAAGCAAGCACGATTTCCCGTATTGCCTCCCGGTTCACCATCGTGTTGGCATCCGTAAAAACAACGAGCGGAGTGTCCACCAACGTCATTCCACGTGTCATTGCAGCCGTCTTACCTTGCCGGAGCGGTTGGAAATGTACGGTTGCTTTTCCCTGCCAACGCGTCTGCAGTCGTTCGTTCGTACCGTCATCGCTTCCGTCCGTCACCCATACGATGTGCAGCTTGTCCGCAGGATAATCCAGCTCAAGACTGTTTTCCATCTTCTCGTCCACTACATCTTCTTCGTTGAATGCCGTAATGAAGAGGGTAATTTCCGGCAGGTCTGCGTCCGATGCTGGTAACGAACGCTTTACAGGCTTCACGAAAAGCTCTTTCAACTTAACGAGAACGTAAAGCACAATTCCGTAGCCCAGATAGGTGTAGAACACAATGAACAGGGCAAGCCAGAAAATAATTTCAAGGCAGAGGGCAATGGTTTCGTTCATAGTTGTATATTCTTTATTAGAGTTATAAAATTAATTATTTAGTTGCTGTTCAATCCATTCCAATCTTTTTAGATAAATACTTCTCATTCGACTGACTGCTTCGTTAAACGATAATTTTTCATCGTTGTTTGGTATGATGGTACTATCAAGATTTGATAGTGGCCATAATTTTGAATTTTCCTTTTCAGACAGAGAAAGTGCAGTTGCTTTTTCGGAGATATAATCAGCAATCCCTATTAACTGTGGTTTAAGTTGGTAGAAACGTTCTACAACCTTTCTTTTGAAATTAGGATCTTTGAATAAATATTTGTACCAGACAGCACTTTTATTATTGTTCTCGGCTTCTGTCGTAAAAGTTGTATAGTCAAAATCCCATAATGGGCCGGCATACAATTTCTTATTGCGGTCTTTATAGCAGTATACACTATATATGTATCCCATTTCTTTATTTCCAACTATTGCTTGTACCATCCAATAGTCGATAAAGGACTCAACATTGATATATTCGTTGTATACTTGTTCATATTCTCCAGCCTGAAGAAGTGCTTCAAATGTGTTTGTATAGTTTTCTATGTATTCAAGTTGCGCTTTGTTGAGCACTTTTTCATCTGGCTCTTTTATGTTGACCGGCCAATTGTTGATGGGAGTCCTGAATTTGTTAGGTTCATCATAATATGAGTCATATTCTAATAGATATCCACCAGTAATTTGTGGCTCATCCATATCTTCTGCAGTTAATTCTTTAACATTAACTCTGTTTTTGTCAACTCTGATTTGTTCGCAAACTTGGAAGTTCCCTTGATACTCACCATTAAAGATTACTTCAGCAAATTGGCTTTTGGGGGTCCATTGTAGGTTGTCAGCTATGTAGCCGATATGAAATGTGACATCATTTCGAAGTAAGGTTCTATCTCTATAATTAGCGAGGAAGCTCCATCTTTTGTGTTTAGGCATTCCAAGTATGCTTGATTTATTGTTTAGTTTCACATTGAATGGTTTTTTAGGAAATCTCCATGTACCATTTCCTCTTCCTTTTACTTCAATAGAATCTTTGAAATCTTCAAAATGATTCATTCCTTTAATTTCGAATGATGCAGTGAGCCAATTCTCCCGATCCAGTAGTGGGTGTTCTCCATTAGTTTTGATTATGACAACTGGCAGTCCTGTATATGGTAACAATCGGACTTGATAATCTTTTGTTTCTCCATTATCTCCTTTAAAGGTATATGTGATGATTTCACTGAAATCGTTAGCGGTTACTCCATCTTTTTGTTCTTTATTGTTGATGTATAATTTACCTCTTTCTGTACTGAATGAGGCTATTAGGTTGCTTGCATCAATGGGTTTGTCTAAATACCAAGTTAATTTATTATGACTAGTATATATAGGTAGTTCTATATCTTCTGCTAATTGAGGATTTAATTTTTTTTCAAATTTGAACGAAAGTAAATTCCCCTTGTCAATAAACAAATTGTTTTTTGTATCAATGCAAGAGCTAGACAATAGTACAATCGATAGAGTACATGCCGATCTTATAAACATTTTAGATAAGACAAAATTGAGTATCATATTATTTTTTCTTTTCATTTTTCATATATTCCTCCAAAGTTATCGGAACATGTCTATGAGTCTTATTTTTTACTTTATTTTTTATCATATAATAGAGAGCGCTACCCACTTTCTTTAATTCTTTTACTGCACTTCTGCGTGGATATAACTGTTCCACCATCTGCCGGCTCCACGGTTTGGTAAAGAAATCAGTATATTTTTCATCAATCGGGTTAACGATGAATTCTATATTATCTTTCCATTCGCATCGGTTCAGCATCAAGTCTCCTTCGGTGAGCCATAGCAGTTTGTAGGTCAGCGACTGGTAAGGCAGATAATTTAGAAACAGTTCACCATAATTATTTTCATAATTTCCCGGCATCCTCGATTTCTCAAAAAGAATTAGTTTTTTATCCAGATAGAGGATAATCCATTTATGAGATTTTTTGGGAAAAAGAAACTCGCCCAACAGACTAGGAGTCTCCATATATCCTCTCTTAGATACTCTGCATTGTTCACGAATAAAATCTGCCGGATTTTTAACGTGTTCAAGTACTTGGTTACAAATCACATAATCAAACTCCTTATCCTTAAACGGCAATGCTTCTCCGTTTGCATTGATAAAATCCTGGTGTGGATAAATCTTAAGATTTCCGCATCGGTGATAGTTCGTTTCTATGTACTGCTCTACAATAACATCAGCCCGGTAAGTCGGATTATGTCCCGACCCTACTTCTAGTACCCTGTCTTTCTTACCAATATTCAGGTCATCTCTGTCATATGGATTACGGATAATCATAGTATTCTTTTTTAGAGTGTGTGAAAGTTATTTGTTTTTAATCAGATTGCTATCTTCATCTTTATATTCTTTTTTCTTTGTGAATATACCTCCAATACCTTTCAACCCTTTTACAACGCGCACTTTGAAACTGTTGAATAAACTTCCGTCTGCCCCCACCGTTCCATATCCTGTTACTGCGCGTGCTTTACGGTTACGTACAAATGCGATTTTACCAAATTGTTTAAGCTGTAAAGCCAGATATCCATCTTCACCGCGAATAATATCCGTGCGGATGCCTGTTTTCTTTGCATACTCTGTGCGATAGGCAAATACAAGACCGCGTACACTAAGTTCGGGACGTTTAAAAGATTGCATCCACAGATGCAAATCACGGGCAGCTTCATAGATTTTCAATCCGAACGGTGAATGATTTTCGTCAGGAATATAACTCCATAAGGAGCTGACTCCCACCACTCCCGGACGCTCTAAAGCATCCACCATCATTTCTACGTACTTGGGTGGATACATCGTGTCGGAATCAATATTGATATGATATTTTCCCCGTGCGTTGTTCAAACCACAAAGTCGGGCAAAACCACAGCTATGCTGGGTTTCCGTATGATAAGGCACTCCACATGCTTGAAAAATTTCGGCTGTCCGATCTTTTGATTCGTTGTCTACACCGATAATCTCAACAGGATATTTACATTGCATTTCGCTCAAAGACCATAGACAGGCAAGTAAATGCTTTTCCTCATTATACCCGATCAGTGACACTGTGACAATTGGGTTATTGCTTTGTAATTTTGCAATATTCTGGCGCACTTCTTCAACTATGAATGGAGAAGCTTCAGAGAACGGTTTTTCGTATACTTGCAGATATTTACTGTACCATTTGTTCATAGTTGTATCTAATTTATATTATTTTTTTCGTAAGAATCTCTCTATATTTCTGACGCACCGATACCCGAATATTCTGATAAGAAGCGTTCTTGTACGGTAATAGAAAAATGCTTTGTGTGAGAACCACGAGTTTTGATAATGATGGATCGCATACGTATATGGAGTCAAAATCACTTGTCGCGAATCGAAGACTTTTGGAGAAAAGTATTCACACGGAAGCACACATACCTTTGTCTGCATATCTATCTTTTCCAATTCATTAATCCTGCTTCCGGATGGAAGATTATATACAGATTTCAGTTTCTGTATCGTCTCATTCATTATTTCCGGTAGCATACGGATATCCATTTGCCCGTCTTCTTTTACAAACTTCCTGTCTTGATAATAATCCAAGCAAGCTTTTACCCAGTCACATCCTTTTTCCGCGCCTATGATAGCTGCTTCGATAGTGCCTGCATTTTCAGCTCCTACAAAATAGGGAAGTTTCAGAAATTCGTCAAAGCTTTTTAGCACTTCTACGTCAGAGTCGAGATAAATACCTCCGTAGTGATAGAGAGCATACATGCGGATGTAATCTGCCGCAAAAGCATATTTTTTGGCTGCAAAAGCCTGTTCTACCCACAGACTGCTTTTCAGATCAAATTGGTTACAGTCCCACAACATAACTTCATAGTCGGGAAGGTGCTTCTTCCAACTGTCCAGGCATTTCTGTATCTTATGCGGATAAGGATCTCCGCTTAGCCAGCATAAGTGTATTAGTTTTGGTATCATGATAATTGATCGCTATAAGGTTGTTTTGTTAATGTTTCGAATAACTCTCTCCATTCTTGTGCCACGTGTTCAATCTTGAAACGTTCCACATTGATGCGTGCTTGTTTGCCCATCTCTTTCCGTACTTTTTCATTCTCAATGAGATAACATATTTTCCCTGCCAAGCCTTCGATATCTCCATTCTCTACCAATAGACCATTTTTGCCATCAGTAATGATGTCGCGCGGACCGCAGGGACAGGTAAATGACACCGGAGGGACGCCACAGGCCATTGCTTCAATGATAACCATTCCAAACCCTTCGAACCGTGACGATAGGACAAATATGGAACTTTCGCAATATTTGTCTACAATATTCGGTACGCTATGCTCCAGAACACAATTGGATGAAATGCCAAGCGAGTCAATCTGTTGTTGTAGTTTTTCGCGCATGCCATCTCCGTAAATGCGTAGCGTCCAATCTGGATGTTGTTCACTGACAATCTTCCAGGCAGGAATCAGGCGGTCGAATCCTTTTTGCGGTACATATCGTCCGACAGCTATTACCTGTTTTTGTGAATTGTCGGAAGATACTCCCGGGTAAAAAGGAAGTGGATTGTATATCACGCTTACATTGTTTAACTCTGTCCATTGAGCGGCATCTTCATGGCTAAGAACGATGAAGCGTTTCAGTTGGCGCAACTGACGTATGAGTTGTCGTCTCCAGTGTTCCTTCACGATCCGTTGCAAGAACATGGGAAGGTGATTGTCATTGAATGCACGGTAGTCGGATTTATTGAAATGGATTTCTCCGATTTTTATGCTTCCGTCTTTCACTTTATTGATGAAATTAATATCACGGCGAAGGAGGGAGATTGTAATATCCGGACGGATGTTGCAGAGGCATTCATTAAGTCTCTTTTTGAACAATCGTTGTTTTTTCCAATATCCGAGAATCCTTTTTGGCAAAGTGCGCCCGTACATTTCATCGTAGTTAATATCCAGTTGGTGGAGGGTGATAGACGGGTGAAGTTCATAATAAGGCTTCTTGTTTTTGCCGTCTGTCAGAATGATATGTATTTCATAGCCGAAATGTTCAGCAAAATAATTTGCTTTTAGCGTTAACACCCGCTCCATACCGCTGGGGTAATAGAGAGAGGGAATGCAGTAGGCTATTTTAATCTGTTTGCTCATCAACTATTGTTTGTAACTTTGGTTATATTTACTGTGTCTTAAATCCTATCTTCTCAATTACTTTTTGCATTTGGGCTTTCCATGATAATGGACGGGCCGATTCGCGAATCTCAAGTGGCGTGGTTTTCAATGACTTCTGAAATTCAACCAACGTCGGGATGTCTACTGGCGATTCGTCAGCAGGAACCTTCCATACATAAGGCATGGAGTCAAAATCTTCGTCCATTTCCGAATATGTGAAGGCAAATCCCCGTGCGGCATATTCACGGTTTTTCAGTGTCTTGATATAAGTGATACCGCTTCGATGGCGTCCGAGGCTACCAATAGCGAAATCTGCTCTTTCAAATTGGATATCCAGTTCCTCACCATGTAATGGTCCGTGCATGATAACATACGGTTCCAAATGATTGTTGCGGACGACAGGCAGAATTTCTTCCCGTTCCCGTTCGCCGGATAGTGGACCGATGATGTGGAAATATACTTTATAATTGGGGTTAGTCCGGTAGTACTCTGCCATTCCGTTCACCATGCGGTCAAATCCATGCCAATAGTGTACTTCGGCTACACCGATAAGATGCAGTTCATGTGAAGTGTCATTTTGGCTTTGCTTCATGGGAATGGCATCAAAGTCTATCCCGTTGGAGATACGTATGGTTTTTCCTCCAAAGATCGTTTCCGCGTTGGAGAAAGTGACAATGCCGTCCAGATGTTTAGCTAGTTGGTGTCGGAAGCAACGGTCGATGAGCAAATAAAATTTCATAGACCGGGAAGTGTATTCCTGATCGTATGGATAAGTTGGAATTTCCATTACCACTTTGGCACCTGTCTGTTTTAACAGTTTCACCAGTCGTAAGGTAAACGGATTGGCGTTGTGATGGGAACGGATATATACCAGTTCGATTTTTTCGCGGCGGGCATATTCTATAATAGGAGAATAATAGACACGTTTCCAAACTTTGGCGGCAGCTCCTGTGCCAAAGTCGGCAATGACTTCGTTATCTACTATCCAGCGGCGTTCACCATAAGCGGTGATATCGTAATGACACAGGCGAACGTCCACTCCACATTCTTTGAGGGCTTTCACTTGATAATGTATTTTCTTACTAATTCCATTGGCTTTGTCAAAGCCATGGAATATAAGGAACAAGGCTTTCATTCGTTATATATAAATCTCTGTATATTGTTTATTTTGTCTATTTACTTTCTCTTACACATGATACTCCGCACTTTCCCTATAATGTCATACTCATGCGTAGCCTGTATATATCCCCCAAAGATAATAAAACTAATTATTCCTTTAGCAATAATTGTCACAAAAATATTCATTCCTTCCAGTACATATTGCATCGGAATAAGGGCTAGCACTATCAAAGTGCTAATTATCAATGGAGAAATAAGCTGACGCATGAATGGCCAGGCACTTCTTTGGAAAGTTACCCGGTACATTTGCCAATAACATTGTATAAAGTTGATGGTGAACGTTATCACGATACAACTTGCCACTGCTGTCAGCGTTTCGAAGTAGAAGATTCCGAGCAATATACCTGCCATGTTGAGTACAGATGAAAATACTCCGCACACAAACAAGCTCCGTGTATCGCCTGCTGCTTGAAAGATGGAACCGGACGAAGAAAGTATAATCTGAATCCCTACGGAGAGTGACAGAATTCGGAATACAGGTACGGACGGCATCCATTGATTACCGAAAATAATAATTGTCACTTCTTCTGCTGTGAAGAAAAGCAGTGCACTAAGTGGAAGACCAATAAAGGCAAGAAAACGGACAATGTGTTCGTAAGAACTTAACAGTTTTCCTTTGTCATTCTGAAAATCACTGAAAATAGGGTGCATCACCGGAGTGATGACTTGTGTGATATTCTGCAAAGGCAGCATCATCAAGCGGTAAGATTTCTCATAATATCCTAAGTCGGACATGCCCATGTATTTGCCAATCAGTAGTTTATCCAGATTTCGACTGAAATAGTTGATGACGTTGAACAGGAATTGGTAGGCAGAATAGGAAAATATCTTCCGGAGTACCGTCAACCCCAATGTGAAGCGCAGCCGTTGCGGATAACGCTGAAAGGAGATAACGAATATCAGTATGCTGGATACAATCGGGTTGATAATTAATGCATATAGTCCTGCTCCGCAAAGGGCAGCGGTCACGGCGGCTGCACCTGCGGAGATTTGAATAACGAAACTACGGATAGCTATGAATTTAAATTCTTTGTTCCGGTAGAACAATGCTCCCGGCACGATGGTGGCAGAGGCAAAAAAGAGGTTGACAGACAGCAGTTGACACAAAGTCCGTAGAGTATCGCTCTGGTAATAATCGGCAATAATCCACGAAGAAGCGAAGAATAAGACACTGATTCCGATACCTGTCCATACGGTGAATGAAAAAATATCCGACAAATCATCTTTAGTCAACGATTTGTGTTGGATGATGGCGGGAGATACTCCCATGTCGGTGAGAAGATTGAAGAACGCGATGATTACGGTAGCGACAGCTACGATTCCGAAGTCATCCGGTGATAATAGGCGGGCCAGTATTCCTGCTACGACAAGGGATATGAAGACGCCGCTGTATTTAGCCAATGCAGTGTAAAATACCCCTGAAAATAATTGACTCTTAATGTTATTAGCCATTGATTGCTTGTTTATATGTTTGTGCGTATGCTTGTCCCACTTTGTGGATGCTCATATTTTCCATGCCGTACGTGTAATTCACTTCCCCTTGTCCCCATGCGGCAAGTCGGCGGGCTTCTTCGAGTGCTCGCAAGATGTCTTTTTTGTTATCGGGATTGAATGTCGGGTTACCGGTTTCGGAAAGCAGTTCGCCGATGTTTCCCACTTTGGGACCTACCACCACTTTGTGATAGAGGAAAGCAAGGGGTACGTTACCCGAATTTAATATGTCTTTCCGTTGGATGAATATCACGTCTGAAGCAGCTATATAGTAGGGCAGGTCACAGTTGTCTATCAGCTCGTCGTTGGCTCCTGCCTGTAGTTTATATATACGGTTAAGCAGTGGCATGAATAGATAATATCCGGCCCTTGAAATCCATCGTTTGAGGAAATTTCTGCCATAGTTGTTGTGTCTTGAAAAAGGATAGAGGCGTGGAGCTAACAGCATCTTGCGTTCCTCATTCCAGCTGCGGAACGCTCCGAGCACCATGCGTATTTCTTCACGATTGCGAAATTTTCCAAAGGCAGTGACAATGAATGCATCTTGCGAGAGATTGAGATATTGGCGTGCGCGTTCTACGCTGATATCTTCTTTGTAAGTGTATTGGTAGATGTGGTGAGGGATCACTGTATTCTGGCTGTCAGGATATCTTGTGAGAAATTCGTCGCGACTGAAACGCCCCATGTGTACGACGATGTCACTCTGCGATTCGATAATATCATAGGCCCGGCTTATGATTTCATTAGCATAATGTGGACGGACATTGTGTCGTGTGTAGATAAACCGTGTTCCTCGTGAACGAAAAAAACGGATACGTTCTTCCAGTCGGCGAATAGTGTCGGGGTTGCTACATGTCCAGCCTATAACTTCTTCCGGCCATTGGAAATGTATGATATCATAATCCGTATCCGAGTCCCAAAACTCTTTTGTGGAACATCGCACGTCAATGCCAGCCATCCTGATCGCATCGCACAAAATTGGTACGAACAAATTGTCCGTATCCCCGTTTTCTCTAAAGACAATGAGTGCTTTTACCGATGGATTGCTTGTGTCTTCACTCTCATTCATGTTTTTTCCTTTGATTTTGAACAGCTAAGCTGTGCCACAAAGGTAATAAAAGATATGAAAATAACTATCTTTTTTTGATCTTCTTTTCATTGCTCGGCTCCTTGAACGAACCATTCTTCTTCTTGTTCGCACCAAGCTTCCTGTATTTTAAGAGTATAGCCTCTTCTTTATTGGCATTTCTCGTTTAACAGAGCTTTTACTATCTGGTAACAAATGTTGTGAATGTTGATGACACAGAAAAACGTTCAGCTAAATACTACATAGTGAAAAAAACATCTATCATACTATCATGCATTTTAATAGTCTCCTTACTATTAGAAGAATAAGTATGATAGATGGCTTTAAAAAAATGTATCTATCATACTTTTACTAGCAAAAACAGGTTATCTATCATCTACAAAATAGCCGAATAAAAGTCTTATATGCATGAGATAGCTTGCTTTTGTTGTAATTAATCCGTATAAATACGATTATCATGGCTTAATAATCCAACTTTAACAGCGATAAGTTTATAGCCCACATCTGTGTGATGCACAGCCCATATGTGTAGGCTGTACGGTTTACATGCGTGGGCTATACAGCCTGCATGTGTGAACTATAGAAAGACCACCGCTCCCAATAGATTATTAAGCTGTCAGATACAGGTTATTTCCTATAAAGTGTGCATCTTTATGCCTTTTAAAGGCTAATTTCATCTAATACTATACTAAAATAGACATAGTATAGACGTGATAGATACCTGTTTTTTGCAATAAAAATATGATAGATACATTTTTTGAAAGTCATCTTTCATGTTTATTCTTTTGATAATTAGATGATTATTGAAATGTATGATAGTATGATAGATGTTTTTTTTACCTATGTACTATGTCGTTCGAAAATTTGATAAAAAATAGTGGGATGCCTGGAGACCACATGAGAATTCATGAGGCGAACAAAAAGAGCGGGGCACTGTTATAGAAGCCCCGCTCTTTTTGTTATTTCTAATTATTATTTTTTTATTAAGCAAACTCTTTGTATATATCTAGCAGTGACTCTGCTGTGTTCCGCCAAGAGAACTGTTGGCTGCGTTTTAATCCATATTCTACTTGTTTCTGATAGAATGTTTCATCACTTTCCAGTTGCAGTATTTTTTCTGTAATGTCTTTAGTATTAAACGGGTCGGCTAGTAAAGCACCTTCCCCGGCTATTTCAGGCATAGCCGATGTATTACCTGCTATGATAGGTGTTCCACAGGCCATTGCTTCCAACATCGGGATACCAAAGCTCTCCCGAAGAGAAGGATAAAGGAATGCGAATGCTCCAGCATAAAGTGCTGGAAGATCAGTATTCGCAATGTATCCGGGGAAGCGAAGATAACTTTTGATTTCAGTTATCTTTTCTTCTTCCAAGATCCGGTCGATAGCGTCTTCTTTGAGGTCGGCAATAAGTAATGGGAGTTTTTGTACCGACTGTTTCAGGTAGTCGCTGTATGCTTTTAATACTCTTGGGGTATTCTTTTTAGGATCAGTATTTCCCAAAAAGAACAGGTAGTTTTCTGCATCGATATATTTCCGGGTTATCTCAGGAGCTTTCGGTTGTAGATGGAAGTGACTGTTGAAGCCATTGTACACAGCTACTAATTGTTCTTCTGGTAAGTGTAACGCTTCGAGAATCCGCTTTCGTTCGAATTGTGAGACAGTGATAATCTTTTTGCATTTGGGAAGTATACGGGGGACGACGAGCCGACGATAATGCCACCCCATTTCCTGATACCATGACAGGCTGGACGACTGTCGTTTTTCTAGGTAAATAATGTCATGTAGTGTCAGCACCAATGGTACAGGACAATGGAGAGGAGCCGTGTTGCTGGTGCAATGTAACAGATCAGGTTTAATGCTTTTCACTGCTCGAGGAAGAGCCACTTGTTCCCAAAGCGGATATGTGGGGCACTTTAATTCGATGATATGTACATTGTCCGAACTTTCGAGGCATCTGTCTTCGCCCGGACTAATAAAGATAAAGTATTCATTCTCATGATCCATTTTCTGTAACTCTCGAATTGTTTCGAGAGCGACGAAATCCATTCCATGTTTATTAGGACGGAAGATACGTTGGGCTTCAATGGCTATTTTCATAATCTTTTCTTTTTAGTGGGGTGATGATGTTTTTCTTTCTTATTATAATAAGGCTTTTTTTAAAGTTGCTGCGTTAAGTAAATTCTGGTTATGAATGTTCTTCTCCATGCTCTGTATGGATGAACTTCTTGTAGGCTCCTTTCAACTTAAATAGATTGGCGATAGTGGTAAGTGCCAGCATGGGTATCTTGATGATAGCTTTTCCTAATTGCTTGTTGAGCAGGTTGTTCGGTATAGGGAGTATCATTGCTGCTATCTGGGCTGCAGATAATATCCACCATTTAATGGCTATTGTCCATTCGTGTCCGGAGGAATTGCTTTGAAGGCTTAACCAGATGCCGATAGCAGTGAAAATAAGCGTCAGTCCGAAAACAGCTGCCAGTTGTATCAATCGTGGCGGAAGCATCCATTGTATTATTTTGTCACAGTAGTCGATATTGCCTTGACAGATTGCTTTCCATAGTCCGGACAGTGAACTGCGGAGAATGCCGAATTGTGCAGCTATCCAACGTTTACGTTGATTGCTGATGGCTTCTTCTTTCTGTGTCTTTTCGTCATAGATTGGTATCTGTGGCAGGTAAGTGGTGTGAATTCGTTGCTGTAAAAGCAATACTTCCAACTCTTTGTCTTCACCTGCCGTTTCGAGGTGTTTCACATTTTGCCTGAACCACTCTGCTTCAAAAGCCATTCCTGAACCGGACAGAGCAGCTGAAAGTCCAAGGGCGTTGTGCCCACTGCGGAAAATGCCGTTATTGATTTCTTCGCTAATACCGTCGAGAACAGAAATATCTGTGTTCAGGTTCTTGCCTGTTCGGTGAGCTTGTACAGATTTTACACCGTTGTCAAATGCACGGTTTACTTCTGCCAGAAAATCCGGGGAAGTCAGGTTGTCGGCATCCATGATGACTACAATGTCGTAAGGTTCGCCTTCGATAGAATCTATTGCCATTGTTAGGGCTTTAGCTTTGGAGCTTTCTTTGTAATCCGCTATCAGTAGGCAAATAGGCAGAGAACGCAGTGTGTCATTGGTTGCAAATTGCATTTGGTCGGAAATAACGATGACGTCGAATAATTCCTGTGGGTAATCCTGCTCTAGGAAACTGCGCGCGGAGGACACAATAACACGGTCTTCCTTGTAAGCTGGGAAGAGTACGACAAAACGCCGGAATGTGCGGGCTTCCGGAAAATGGGGTGCCCGGTAGAATTTGGAGGCAATCGCGTATAGCAATAAGTAGCATACGCAAAGTCCAAGGAGGGTGAAGAGAATCCAATCGACGATATTCATAGTATTTAGAGTTTATACAGTGGTAGTTTGCTTTTCGGATAATTCGTATAGGGGAGTACCTCCCTTTTTCGGTAGAATAGTGCTCTTCTTTTCAGATGAAGAGCGGAAAAGCCCGGAATTTACTCCATAGAATACTGCAGCGCTTAAGTCGAAACGTCCTTTAAGTACATAGACCAGGCTGTTTTTTGCGGCAGCGATGGTACTTTGATAGAGGATGGAGGCGATACGGTTCCATCCTTTCAGATTGCGTCGTGCATAAAACAGACGGTTGCGCGTCAGGAAATAAGTACGCAGTTTGCTTAGCTGTCCTGTACTTTGGCTTTCTTTATGAAAAACGGTACAGCGAGGGTCATACCACAGTTCATATCCAGCACGGGTCATACTCGTACTCCAGTCTAATTCTTCGTAATAGAGAAAAAATATCTCTGGCATCATTCCAACTTTTTCAATGACTTCCCGCTTTATCATCATGGCGGCGCCATGCAGGTAAGGAGTGGGGTGGGGAGTGTCGAATGTACCATCATCCGGACAGTCGAATCCCAGCATATTGTTACGTAGTGTGATTTGTGATAAAGGGGTGAAGCCGGCAAACTGTATGTGTTGCGGTGGAAATGCGAAACGTATCTTAGGTGATACTCCTCCTATTTCCGGACGACTTTCCAGTCGTTCTATTAAATATGCGATATTGTCTGACTCAATGTAGGTGTCATTATTAATAAGGAATATATATTTGCCTTTTGCTGCCCGGATGCCTATGTTATTACCACCGGAAAAACCACCATTCTCATTACTGCGGATAGCAATGACGGAGGGATACAGGTTGTGTATTTGGGTTGCTTCGTCTTCGCGTGAGGCATTGTCAACAACAATGATTTCGTAGCTCACAGAGTGTATCTTGCTTTGCAAGGACTCTATCAACTCACAGGTGTCTTTGAATCCGTTATAGCAGATTGTTATAAATGATATGTCCGGAGTATTGTTTGTCATTTTTGTTCGTTGAATTCTTGGGTGGATATTAAATCTTCTTCCGTTACTGTTTCTTCTTCCGCTTTCTTTTCGCTGATACGTTTGTCAATATGTGGAGCAGCAAAACAGAGTGCGAATCCTATATATACAGTCAATTGATTAGGGTATTGCATTACGTCGTTGACATAAGCGGCTATGAAAAAACCTGCGTCCATGCATATCCATGCTGCTATTAATCCGCGTAAACTTTTATTGCGTACTTTAAACATTAATATCCATGAACACCACGCAAAGAGGACACCATGAATGGCAAGATAGAGAATCAGACCGACGATTCCTGTCTCTACCCAAACGGCTACCAACCATGAGTCGGGAGGATAGGGCATTTGTTCTTTTGATTCAAAATTTCCAGCTTTAGAGAGTCCGATGCCGTATCCGATAGGTTTTCTTGCCATCAATTCTTTCATTCTTTGCCGGTTTTCAATACGTACGAGGTATGAAGCGTCCTCCGTAGGATGGAAAGAGGAACGCATTTTGTGGATATATTGATTTCCACTTCCAATATTGGTATAATAGAAAAACACAAATACACTAATGGATATGAATATGCCGCCTAATAGTGCTTTCCAGTTTTTAGCTATGATGGTTATCATTAGCATACCACCCATAAGAACACCCATGGCAGAACGGGTTCCGGAAATCCCCATTCCGTAAATACCGCAAAAAGCGATAAAAAGGAAGTAGATACGCTTCCATCTCGAATCAACAAAAAATGCAGCAATGGCGAAGGTGACTGCCGACATGGCAGCGTGTACACCATAGTTTGCGGCATCTGAGAAGCAGGAGAAGTAACGGATTCCCGACCAGATAATGTGAGTGCGTGCGCCTCCCAGTACATGCAAGAAATAAAGGTCTTTGGAGCTGAAACCATGATTTTTTTGCCAATAACCTTTTAGGGTGAATATTATGACGAATATCGACCATATTATTAGCAGTAGTTCAACGTCCTTCTTGGTACGTATGACAACCGGAACGACGAATGCACATATTAACGAAATGAGGGCGTATGGAGTGAGATTGATGTTCCATGCTGCCATCACATTGTTGGGATTCAATATTTCTGCTACGTAAAACAGTAGCCAGACAATAAAGAGGTAGGTCATTATATTTTGACCGGGTTTCCAATTTGTACGCTCGTCATTGCTAAGTTGTATTAGACAGATGGCGGTAAACAGTAAGATAAGTACCATTGAGAATAGTCCTGTCTTAACGTTTACAAGCATACTTACCGCAATCAGCGCAAACTGTGCGGCAAGCAGGATATGGAATGTAATTACCCTATTCGTCATCGTCCTCGTCTTCTGCTTCTTTTGCTTTTCTCTTGAGGTTGAATATCATTTTTTCTGTTAATGACAATTGACTGAAACGGTAACCGATTCTACGTAATAATGTATAGGGAGGAAGTTGTCCTGTAAAGTCCTCTGTTGCTTCGCGACAAGCATTGGTGAGGCAGAGACGGAATGGAACATCAGTTTTACCCAGTTGTTGCATAAGTTGTTCGCAAAGTTGCTTGTCAATAGTTTTCCAACCACGGTCTGCTGGGGCTACCAAAATGTTGGCGTTAGCGTCATGTAGTAGCGCACTCGGGATATTACTCTTAGACAATGGTGGATAGGCAACTATCAATATATCTTCTCCTTGTAAAGTATAAAAGTCTGTGATATTTTTTGCAAGCAGGTATTGTGTGGAGTCTGTGTTGAAATCTACTCCGTAGGTAATGAATCTTGTATTTAGCATACGGCTTTGCATATATCCACAGATCAAATTTCCTAGTTCTTCTTCCCCGGAATGGTCGCTGGTACTGAAGAGGTTGATGATGAATACACCTGGAGACTTGCGCTTGGTTAAGAAACGAAGTAACGCATTACTCAACTCTTTTATGGAAATTTGGACATAAGTTTTGGCTAATCCACCATAACGGGAGGATTTTGTACTGGGAACAGCGCCTATAACTTTGAAACCGGTTACTCGTTTGCTACGACTGGCATCTCGTAGAGTTCTGTCAAGCATTTCAATCAACAGTAATAAAGCTACTATAATAATAAAGCTTCCTATACAAGCGGCAATAACAATTTGCTTCCGGTTAGTTGAGTTGGACGCAATCGGATAGGTCGGCTCATTCAATACCTTTAAGGTCGCAGAAGTCATTTCCAAATTCTTCTTTCTTAATAAGGCTTCATTGTAGCTTTGCAATACAGTCAGATAATTACGTTCGGTAAAGTTGATAGAACGTTCTTTTTGCTTGATAGTTGTACCTACCGGTGCGAAAAATACATATCGCTCGTTCAATTCCTGACGAGCATTTTGCACGATAAGGAGTTCTGCTTTAGCTTTTTCATAGAGTAGGGTTTGTTCTAGCCACTGATCGATGATATTGGTTCGTGAAGCACCTTCTTTGGTGTATTTATGACCAACGTAAGAAGTTGTCAGATCATTCAGTTCTTGCTTGATTTTAGCTAACTGCTTTTTATCACTTTCTACTGACTGAGAATCCTCTTTCTTGGAATCAGTCATTGCTTCAGCTTCTGAAATTCTGCTGGTAATGTTGGATGCTTCTCGCAGTTTATCTACAAACTCCATGTTTTTGAGCACCTGTTTGGCATTACTGTCCATGTGTTTTTCTAATTCTTCAAGCATGGATCTAGTGCTATTGAATGCAAACAGTGCATCTTGTTCTCTTAGTTCAAACTCTTTACTGATAGCAGCTATTTCTTTTGTTTCATCCAGATAATTGATGATACGTTTTTGTACGTTATATTTGGTCAAATCCTCTTCTTCCAGTCGAAGCTGTTTGCCAATCCGTGCCAACTCTTCTTCGAAATATTTGATTACTTTATCTGTTTCCCCGTAACGTATACGGCGGTATTCTTCTACAAATTCATCCATCAGGATACTGACAGTATTATAGACAATACCGGGATCACCAGATGAGTAACTGATGTCCAACAAATCACTGGTCAAACGGCGTTGCACTTTTATATTTTTCAGTGCATTATAGCTGTAAAATGGGTGATTATAATAAAATAATCCATATATGTAGTTGTCTCTGTGGGGGCGCATATATGCTTCCAGATTGGCTACTGTTTTGTCTTCACTTGATTTATCGATTAGTTTCAGTATCTCATTACCATTTGGACTGTTTTTTAAATGATTGTAGGTGTAGTTGTAGCTGGAAGCTGTAATACCGTTATTTTCTTTATCTGGACTTCCTTGGATGAGGATACGGGCAAATAGCCGCAAGCATACTCTTTTGAGTGTACTTTCAGCTTGCATGATACTGATTAGATTATCCATCGAATTCTGTACTGTTGCCCAGTCGGTACGCTTATCACTCTCCAGGTTATATCCTGATGCTACACCTGTGTAGAGTGTAGCCTTTACATCATATCCTCCCCGCATGTGGCGTGTATAATATATGACCATCAATGTGAAGAGAGCGGTTCCTATCAATATCAGCCAACGATGGCGAAAAAGGGTCCGTATAATAGAAATGATAAAGTTCATATCTTAGTTTTTTATTTTCGTATGATGGGGGTGCGTGAAATAACTTCAAGTATCATTAAACTCTTTGTTAGTTCAAACTTACTTTTCTCATATGCTTCACGGGCTTGAGACTGACGCTCTTTATCTGTCGATAAATCCGTAGACTCTATCGTTCCGTTAGCAAAATTCTTTTCAGATATTTCATATTGCACATTGGCAAGCACAAGACTCTCGCTTCTCATCTGAAGAACTCTCATCTGTGAGGTAGCCATTGCGTACATCTCAATAATATTCTTTTTGATTTCGTCATACTTCACTTCCCGCTCCAACTCTGCACTTTTTAATGTGAGTCTTTGCCGACTGACACGTCCTTTGAGGTCGAATAAATCATCCAAGGGGATGCTTAAACCTGCGCCTACTGTGTAACCGTTTTGTGCCTGGGTGGAGTAGGTAAGATATGGGGCGACTGCCACGTCCGTATAGGTGGACTCATTACCGAACATTCCGTATTGATAGCTCCCTCGTAAACTGAAGAAACCCAAAAATGCCCATTTTTCTTTTTTGAGTAATTTGCGTTCTATCGTTGCCTTTACATCCGCCATCTCATAGATGGGACTGTTTTTAGCGTTTTCGAATAAAACTGATAGTGGGGGGAGAACTATTTTACTATAATCTTCTTCACTTAGTTGAGAATAGTCAGACACTTCTTGTGCAACTACACGAGTGGTAGAGACGAATAGAAGTAATAGCCCCGAAAAAAAACATATAAATTGCTTCATAAAAAAATCCTATTATTTGCTCTTGCTGTGTTATAGCTTGCGCAAATATAAGGATTAATTTCATTTATGTGCAGTCTTTTATTATCTATTTTACAATCTTTCGTGTAAATTGTGCACAGATCGTCGCTTAAATGGTATTAGAAAGCCTCTGTCATGTTGAAGTAGAACAAATTCTGCTTGTTCACCATGTCTCTTCCGAAGTCGAGGCGTACATTCATACGGGGTTGAACTTCAATGCGTAATCCCAATCCGAGGTTGGGAAGCACACCTTCTATCTTACCCGGAGTAGGTCCCATAAATCCGCATCCTCCCCAAGCTACATATCCTATATGACTCAACATCTTTTTCACCCAGGTGCTTTTGTCTGTATTTATCATCTGGCGGTATTCGGCCATCATTACATGCGAGGACTTGTCACGAAACTGCCCCATATAGTAACCACGAAGGTCGAAAGGGGTTCCGCTAAGTACATATTTCGTCAGAGGAACATCTCCAAATGCGTTTTTGCTTTGCACTGTCCAGGCTATCACCTTGCGACGGCCTACTGTTTTGTATTGGCGGTAATCTATTTCGAGGCGATAAAAATTATTATCACTGCCAAACGTTTTATTATACATCATTCCCCGAAAGTCGAGGTAGGTTCCGCTATATGCATTTGCAGGAATATCGCGTGTGTCATACGTCAGCAGGAAACCAAGTCCGGAACTGAAATTTTTGTATCCGCTTTCTGTACCTCCTGCCGCTATATACGAGGATTCATTAACCATTCCGGCAGCCGGTTTGGTAATTTTATCATAGTTCAAATCGACTTGGGGACCTGCAAAAATGTTGCTTTCTCCCAGACGGAACAGGAACCAGGGGTTTACTTGGATGCCGCTATAACGGTATTCGCTGGTGTCTTCTCCACGTTCATAATCTTTATTAGTGGAATAGCCGATGCCATAAAAATTCTCGATTGTATTTTTATATGAGAAAGTTCCGAAGATACGGAAGCGGTCGCCTTTAAAAAAGAGTTGTGGTTTTGTCATCACGTTTAGCCCGCCTTTGAACATCAAGGCAATGGCCACTGGCACTACCGAACGTCGTTGGGTGGTATCACTCGGATTCATCCGGAACGTCATCAAGGCACTACCGCCTACCAATACACCGAAGTCCGGTGTGTAGCTGGGACCACCTAATATGTTATAGTGCAAATTTCGTTTTGCTACACGTTGGCGGCGCAACTCGTGCTTTGAAAGGGCAGGAATGGTATCTGACGGGATGTCTTCAATATCTACATCGCTCTTTACTGCCGTACTGTTAGCCGCGGCTGACATCATATTGATGGATGGAAGCATCATCAATATTCCTATTATATATTTCTTCATAATTTCTCTGTGAGGAATTTGACTGCAAAGAAAACTCTTTTATTCCAATTAGTTTTGATATTCTTAGATAATAAATCTAAAAAAGAATCGTATTTTTGCGGAATATGATGTTTTCCGATATGCTGATAAATAAAATCGCATGATTTAATCTCATACATTCAAACTGTATTTATTAGTGTATCATGATCCGTCAGCCTATTAATTAATTACTTATATCAATGAATAAACAGATTTTATCAATTTTTGTTTTCTGTGCTTTTTCTTATTCTACACAAGCGCAAGAAGTGAAAGGTGGCATCAGCGACTCCATGATGCAACAAATCAAGCAGAGTTACGCAAACACTCCTGCCGACAAGGCTATCCGCAACGCTATCGGCAGCAACGACATCCGTAAACTGGCTCTCAACCAGGATAACCTGAAGGGGATGGATACACATTTCTCCATCAAAGTGCCTTCCAAAGGTATTACCGATCAGAAATCTTCCGGTCGTTGCTGGCTTTTCACTGGTCTGAATGTGATGCGTGCCAAAGCGATTGCCAAGCATAACCTCGGCTCGTTCGAATTCTCGCAAACTTATCCTTTCTTCTTCGATCAGCTGGAGAAAGCTAATCTCTTTCTACAAGGTATTATCGACACCAGCAGTAAGCCGATGGACGATAAAATGGTGGAATGGCTCTTACGCAATCCTTTGAGTGACGGTGGAACATTCATCGGTGTAGCCGATATCGTCAGTAAATACGGGCTTGTTCCCAAAGATGTGATGCCGGAAACCAATAGCAGTGAAAATACCTCCCGCATGGCAGGTCTGATCGCCCTGAAACTTCGTGAGCAGGGGCTTCAACTCCGTGATCTCGCTGCGCAAGGTGCCAAACCTGCTGCCCTTGAGAAAACAAAAACAGAAATGTTGAGCACCATCTATCGCATGTTAGTGCTGAATCTCGGTGTTCCTCCCACTGAGTTTACCTGGACTGAATACAACGCTAAAGGCGAGCCTGTATCTACCGAAACTTACACTCCGCTTTCTTTCCTGAAGAAGTATGGTGACGAAAAACTGATTGACAATTATGTCATGTTAATGAACGATCCGAGCCGTGAATATTATAAATGTTATGAGATAGACTACGACCGCCACCGTTACGACGGCAAAAACTGGACGTATGTCAATCTCCCCATCGAGGACATCAAAGAAATGGCTATTTCTTCTCTCAAGGATAGCACAATGATGTATTTTTCTTGCGATGTAGGTAAATTCCTAAACTCCGATCGTGGTTTACTGGATGTCAAAAACTACGATTACGAATCTCTTATGGGTACTTCTTTTGGCATGAACAAGAAGCAACGCATCCAAAGTTTCGCCAGTGGCTCCAGTCACGCCATGACTCTTATGGCCGTCGATCTTGACAAAAACGGAAAACCGACGAAATGGATGGTTGAAAATAGTTGGGGAGCAACCTCCGGTTATCAAGGACATCTCATCATGACGGATGACTGGTTTGATGAATATATGTTCCGTCTGGTAGTAGAAACGAAATACGCATCGAAAAAAGCTCTTGAGGTGTTGAAACAGAAACCTATTCGACTTCCTGCCTGGGACCCTATGTTTGCCGGAGAGGAATAACCACTTTGCATAGACCTGTATGCCGCGAGGTCTCCAATTTTTCTTTGGTTCTTTCTTTTGCTTCAAAGAGACAAAAGAAAGAACGTGCACGAACACGAAAGGAATTACGGATATTTTTCCGTAATTCCTTTCTTTTTTCCTCCCGAATCCCAATCTTATTTATTACTTTTGCGGCAAATTTATGAAACCATTATTTTATCTAGCATGGCAAATGTAATAAAGTTACGTAAAGGCCTTGACATAAACCTGAAAGGTAAAGCTGCTGAAACGTACGCAACAGTAAAAGAACCGGGGTTCTACGCACTCGTACCCGATGACTTTCCTGGAGTGACGCCTAAGGTAGTCGTGAAAGAGCAGGAGTATGTAATGGCTGGTGGACCCTTGTTTATCGACAAGTATCATCCTGAAGTGAAATTTGTTTCGCCGGTGAGCGGCGTGGTGACGAGTGTTGAACGTGGTGCTCGTCGTAAGGTGTTGAACATCGTAGTGGAAGCTGCTGCAGAGCAGGACTATGAAGATTTTGGAAAAAAGAATGTTGCTTCGATGGATGCTGAAGCTGTGAAAACCGCTTTGTTGGAAGCCGGACTTTTCGCGTTTATCAAACAGCGCCCTTATGACATCATTGCTGATCCGACGGTCACTCCGAAAGGAATCTTTGTATCCGCATTCGACACTAATCCGTTAGCTCCGGATTTTGAGTTTGCCCTCAAAGGTGAAGAAACAAACTTCCAGACAGGACTTGATGCTCTTGCCAAACTGGCAAAAACCTATCTGAATATCAGTGTGAAACAGAACGCTGCTGCACTGACACAGGCTAAGAATGTTACAATCACCGCTTTCGACGGACCGAACCCTGTGGGTAATGTAGGTGTTCAGATCAACCATCTCGACCCCGTATCCAAGGGAGAAACGGTATGGACTATTGATCCGCAAGCCGTAATCTTCATTGGCCGCCTTTTCAATACAGGTCGTGTAGATTTCACCCGTACAATAGCTGTGACAGGTTCCGAAGTGTTGAAACCTGCATACTGCAAACTCCGGGTAGGCGCATTGCTCACCAACGTGTTTGCCGGTAATGTAACAAAAGACAAAGACTTACGCTATATCAGCGGTAATGTGCTGACAGGAAAGCAAGTATCTCCGAACGGATTCTTGGGAGCATTCCACAGCCAACTGACTGTGATCCCCGAAGGTGACGACATTCACGAAATGCTCGGATGGATCATGCCGCGCTTCAACCAGTTCAGTGCCAACCATTCTTATTTCAGCTGGTTGATGGGTAAGAAGGAATATACGCTGGATGCCCGCATCAAAGGTGGCGAACGTCACATGATTATGTCGGGTGAATACGATAGGGTATTCCCGATGGATATCCTGCCCGAATATCTGATTAAAGCAATCATCGCCGGTGACATCGACCGTATGGAAGCACTTGGCATCTATGAAGTGGCTCCTGAAGATTTCGCTCTTTGCGAATTCGTCTGCTCTTCGAAGATGGAACTGCAACGCATCGTTCGTGCCGGACTTGATATGCTCCGTTCGGAAATGGCATAGGAGAATTAAGAATTAAAAATTAAAAATTAAAAAATGATAGTTGAGACTTTATGAAATTGTCTTCTGGTAAACACAGCGTAGCTATTTCTCAATTCTCAATTTTCAATTCTCAATTTAATAAATGAAAGCGTTAAGAAATTATCTCGATAAGATAAAGCCGAACTTTGAAGAGGGCGGCAAATTCCACGCATTCCAGTCGGTGTTTGACGGCTTCGAAACATTCCTGTTCGTGCCCAACAAGACTGCGAAAACGGGAACGCACATACATGACGCAATTGATAGCAAGCGCATCATGTCGATTGTGGTTATTTCGTTGGTACCGGCTTTGCTGTTCGGTATGTATAACGTAGGTTACCAGCATTTCACTCACACGGGTGCTACTGGCAGCTTTATCGAAATGTTTGCATACGGATTCCTGGCAGTACTGCCTAAAATTATCGTATCTTATGTAGTAGGTTTGGGTATTGAGTTCGTGGTAGCTCAATGGAAGAAAGAAGAAATACAGGAAGGATTCCTCGTTTCCGGTATCTTGATCCCGATGATCGTTCCGGTTGACTGTCCGCTGTGGATTCTTGCCGTAGCTACTGCATTCTCTGTTATCTTTGCAAAAGAAGTATTCGGTGGTACAGGTATGAACGTATTCAACGTTGCGTTGATTACGCGTGCATTCCTGTTTTTCGCATATCCGACTAAGATGTCCGGTGATGCCGTTTGGGTATCAGGCGACAGCATTTTCGGTCTGGGACAAAGCGTAGACGGACTTACCGTTGCCACTCCGCTGGGACAAGCTGCTACATCTGGTAGTGTTCCTGCATTCAACATGGATATGATTACAGGTCTGATTCCGGGTTCTATCGGTGAAACCAGCGTGATCGCTATTCTGATTGGTGCGGTTATCTTGCTTTGGACAGGCGTTGCTAGTTGGAAGACAATGATTTCCGTATTTGTCGGTGGTGCATTTATGGCATGGGTATTCAACTCAATCGGCATGGAAAACAACACAATGGCTCAAATGCCTTGGTACGAACACCTCGTTCTCGGTGGTTTCTGCTTCGGTGCCGTATTTATGGCTACTGACCCTGTGACTTCCGCTCGTACGGAAAGAGGTAAATATATCTTCGGATTCCTGATCGGTGTGATGGCTATCGTTATCCGCGTACTGAATCCGGGTTATCCGGAAGGTATGATGCTTGCCATCCTGCTGATGAACATCTTCGCTCCGCTGATCGACTACTGTGTAGTACAGGGTAACATCAGCCGTCGCGAAAAACGCGCTATCAAGTCTAACCAATAAATACCGAAAGAAAATGAATACGAATAGTAATAGTTATACTATCATTTATGCTTCGGTAATGGTTATTATCGTAGCATTCCTGCTGGCATTCGTTAGTTCTTCATTGAAATCTACACAAGATAAGAATGTGCAGTTGGACACTAAGAAACAGATACTCGCTGCATTGAACATTAAAAATGTGGAAGATGCGGATGCTGAATATAAGAAATATGTGAAAGGGGACATGCTGATGAACGTAGACGGTACGCTGACTGAAAATACAGGTGAATTTGCTACCAACTACGAGAAAGAAGCGAAAGAACAACAACGTCTGCACGTGTTTGTATGCGAAGTGGACGGTCAGACCAAATATGTGGTTCCTGTTTATGGTGCCGGTCTTTGGGGAGCTATCTGGGGATATGTTGCACTGAACGAGGATAAAGATACCGTTTACGGTACTTATTTCTCACACGCTAGTGAAACTCCGGGTTTGGGTGCTGAAATTGCAACCGAACATTTCCAGAATGAATTCGTTGGAAAGAAGACTTTGGAGGATGGCTCTATTGCTCTTGGAGTTGTGAAGAATGGCAAGGTGGAAAAACCTGAATATCAGGTGGACGGTATCTCTGGTGGTACAATCACTTCTGTAGGTGTAGATGCCATGCTGAAGACTTGCCTGAATAGTTACTTGAGTTTTTTAACTAAATAATAAGGAGGAGAAAGATAGAATATGGGACAACTGTTTTCAAAGAGAAATAAAGAAGTATTCTCTGCTCCGTTGGGAATTGATAACCCGGTAACCGTACAGGTGCTCGGTATCTGTTCTGCACTTGCTGTCACTGCAAAACTGGAGCCTGCTATTGTAATGGGACTTTCAGTAACAGTGATTACTGCATTTGCTAACGTCGTTATTTCATTGTTGCGCAAAACCATTCCTAACCGTATCCGTATTATCGTTCAGTTGGTAGTGGTAGCCGCTTTGGTAACTATTGTAAGTGAAGTTCTGAAAGCGTATGCTTATGATGTAAGTGTTCAGCTTTCTGTATATGTAGGTTTGATTATCACTAACTGTATCCTGATGGGGCGTCTGGAAGCATTTGCCATGCAGAATGGTCCTTGGGAGTCTTTCTTGGACGGTGTAGGTAATGGTTTGGGATATGCCAAAATTTTGATAATCGTCGCTTTCTTCCGCGAACTGCTTGGCTCGGGAACATTGCTCGGTTTCAATATCCTGAACTATGAGCCTATCCGGAATATCGGATACGTAAATAACGGTTTGATGTTGATGCCGCCGATGGCATTGATTATCGTAGCTTGCATTATATGGTATCAACGTGCACGTCACAAAGAACTGCAAGAAGAAAGTAATTAATTCTTCATTCTTAATTCTTAATTAAAAGATATGGAACATTTATTAAGTTTATTCGTCCGCTCTATCTTTGTGGACAATATGATATTCGCATTCTTCCTGGGTATGTGCTCATACCTGGCTGTTTCGAAGAATGTGAAGACTGCCGTAGGACTGGGTATTGCTGTGACTTTCGTGTTACTGGTAACGCTTCCGGTGAACTACTTGTTGCAAACCAAAGTGCTGGCTGCTAATGCTATCATTGAAGGTGTCGACCTTAGTTTCTTGAGCTTTATTCTTTTCATTGCCGTTATTGCCGGTATCGTGCAGTTGGTGGAGATGGTGGTAGAGCGCTTCAGTCCGTCGCTGTATGCTTCACTGGGTATCTTCCTGCCGTTGATTGCCGTTAACTGTGCTATCATGGGTGCTTCTCTGTTTATGCAGCAACGTATCAATCTCGCTCCAAGCGATCCGAAATACATTGGAGATATCTGGGATGCTCTCTCTTATGCATTGGGTTCCGGTATCGGTTGGTTACTGGCTATCGTAGGTCTGGCTGCTATCCGCGAGAAAATGGCTTACTCTGACGTACCTGCTCCGTTGAAAGGATTGGGGATCACATTTATCACAGTAGGTCTGATGGCAATCGCATTTATGTGTTTCTCTGGTTTGAACATCTAAAAAGAAAGGAATAAGACAATGGATATGAATTTAATATTAGCGAGCATTGGGGTATTCCTTGTGGTTATTCTGTTGCTTGTTGTAATCTTGTTGGTTGCCAAGAATTTCTTGGTGCCATCAGGAGACGTGAAACTGACAATCAACGGCGAAAAGGAATTGGAAGTGGCTTCCGGTTCTACTTTGCTCAATACGCTGTCTGTAAACGGAGTATTCCTGTCATCTGCTTGTGGTGGTAAGGGTTCTTGCGGACAGTGCAAATGCCAGGTACTCGAAGGTGGTGGAGAAATCCTGCCTTCTGAAGTTCCTCACTTCAGCCGTAAACAGCAACAAGACCACTGGCGTCTGGGCTGTCAGGTGAAAGTGAAAAGTGATATGGCTATCAAGATCGACGAATCTATCTTGGGTGTGAAGGAGTGGGAGTGCGAAGTAATCTCCAACAAGAACGTGGCTACGTTTATCAAAGAGTTTATCGTTGCTTTGCCTAAAGGCGAACACATGGACTTTATCCCGGGCTCTTACGCACAAATCAAGATTCCTAAATTCTCAATGGATTATGACAAGGACATTGATAAAAAATTGATCGGTGACGAATATCTGCCTGCATGGGAGAAATTCGGTTTGATGGGACTGAAATGTAAGAATGACGAAGAAACAATTCGTGCTTACTCTATGGCCAACTATCCTGCCGAAGGTGACCGTATCATGTTGACAGTACGTATCGCTACTCCGCCGTTCAAACCGAAAGAACAGGGTCCTGGATTTATGGACGTAATGCCGGGTATCGCTTCTTCTTATATTTTTACCCTGAAACCAGGTGATAAGGTAATAATGAGCGGTCCTTACGGAGACTTCCACCCGATTCTGGATTCTAACAAGGAAATGATGTGGATTGGTGGTGGTGCCGGTATGGCTCCGTTGCGTGCACAAATCATGCACTTGACCAAGACGCTGCACGTTACTGATCGTAAGATGTCATACTTCTACGGTGCTCGTGCATTGAATGAAGTGTTCTATCTGGAAGATTTCCTGCAGATCGAAAAGGATTTCCCGAACTTTACTTTCCATCTGGCACTCGACCGTCCGGATCCTGCTGCTGATGCTGCAGGCGTGAAGTATACTCCGGGATTCGTTCACAACGTAATCTACGAAACTTACCTGAAGAATCACGAAGCTCCTGAAGATATTGAATACTATATGTGTGGTCCTGGCCCGATGTCGAAAGCTGTTGAGAAGATGCTTGACGATCTTGGCGTTCCGGCACAGAACCTGATGTTCGATAACTTCGGAGGATAATTCGCGGAAGAGAACAATCGGTCGGTAAAATGACCGGAAAGAATATATAAAACAGAGCGGGAAATCTGAAAAGCAGTAGTGCTTCTTGGATTTCCCGCTTCTTTTTTAGGGTATTCCATGATGTCTTTCCGCTATGTTTTCTATCTATTTTATGTCTGTTTAAAAGATAGTTCTCCTTTTTTATCTGTACTTATCTATTATATTCGTATATTTGGCTACACAATAGAATTTTTAAACACAATAGGTCATGGAATATCATCGTATATCTTTCATCCACAATGATACAGAGTATTCATTTGTTAAAGCAATGAGTTCGAACTTAACGGGATATGCATTAGTAACAGCTTGTAGGACAGAAGTAACCATTTACATGAAAGAGAACAACCTGAAAGGTTATTATATATTGACCGGCATGGCTAAAGTTTAATTGTATGAAAAATGAAATTATACAGTCGGCTCTCCGCAATTTGAAGATTAAAGAGCTGAATCCGATGCAGGAAGCATCACTTGAACAAGCTGCCGGAAGAAAAGACGTTATACTGTTGTCACCGACAGGATCGGGCAAGACATTGGCCTATCTGTTGCCTTTGCTTCTTACCCTAAAACCGAATGATGACAGCGTGCAGGTGCTGATTCTGGTTCCTTCACGTGAGTTGGCATTACAAATTGACTCTGTGTTCAAAGCAATGGGGACTCCCTGGAACACCTGTTGTTGTTATGGTGGACATCCTATCGCTGAAGAAAAGAAGAGTATAGTGGGTAATCATCCTGCTATCATCATCGGTACTCCGGGACGTATCACCGACCATCTGTCGAAAGGAAATTTCAATCCTGAAACCATTGAGACTTTAATTATCGATGAATTTGACAAATCTTTGGAGTTTGGTTTCCATGATGAAATGGCAGAGATTATCACGCAGCTTCCGGGATTAAAAAAACGTATATTACTTTCGGCTACCGATGCTGAAGAGATTCCTGAATTTACAGGATTGAACCGCACGGTGAAGTTGGATTTTCTTTCGGACGCTTCTGAAGAACAGGGGGCCCGTTTGAAACTGATGAAGGTGCTTTCTCCTTCCAAAGATAAGATTGATACTTTATATAATCTGCTTTGTACATTGGGAAGCAGTTCGAGCATCGTATTCTGTAATCATCGGGATGCAGTGGATCGTGTGCATCAGTTATTGGCGGATAAAAAACTGTCTGCAGAACGTTTCCATGGTGGTATGGAACAGCCGGACCGCGAACGTGCGCTCTACAAATTCCGTAACGGCAGTTGTCATGTGTTGATTTCTACCGATTTGGCTGCCCGTGGACTGGATATTCCGGAGGTAGGACATATTGTTCATTATCATTTGCCGGTGAATGAAGAAGCTTTTACGCACCGCAATGGACGAACAGCACGTTGGGATGCTACCGGAACGTCCTATCTGATTTTGCATGCCGAAGAGAAACTTCCTCCTTATATTCCGGAAGATATGGAAACAGTAGTGTTACCTGAAAATCCTCCCCGTCCTCCGAAATCGGTTTGGGCTACCATTTATATAGGTAAAGGAAAAAAGGAGAAACTTAGCCGGATGGATATTGCCGGATTCTTATATAAAAAAGGAAATCTGACCCGCGAAGATGTCGGAGCGATTGACGTCAAAGAGCATTATGCTTTCGTTGCTATTCGCCGGGCTAAGGTGAAGCAGCTCTTGAATCTGATTCAGGGGGAGAAAATCAAAGGAATGAAGACTATTATAGAAGAAGCGAAGTAAAGATCTTTTCTGTAAGATACCTTACTTGACATCTATGGATAACAAAATGGTGTATATATCCTGTATAAACCAATAAAAAGAAAGGGAAATCTGCTTTAAAACAGTATTTTTATAAGGAAAGATTTGTGCAGCGGAAATAAATTCGTAAATTCGCAAGGTCAAAAGACAAAAGTAACGAAATTGTTAAACCAAAAACAAACTTCAAATGAAAAAGCATAATTTCAATGCAGGACCTTCCATTCTTCCGCGTGAGGTGATAGAGGATACAGCGAAGGCTATTTTAGATTTCAACGGCTCTGGTCTCTCTTTGATGGAAATCAGCCACCGCGCCAAAGACTTCCAACCTGTGGTTGACGAAGCAGAGGCATTATTCAAGGAATTACTCAATATCCCCGAAGGCTATTCGGTACTGTTCTTGGGCGGAGGTGCTAGTATGGAGTTCTGCATGGTTCCTTATAACTTCCTCGAAAAAAAGGCTGCATACCTGAACACTGGTGTATGGGCAAAGAAAGCAATGAAAGAAGCTAAAGGGTTTGGTGAAGTTGTAGAAGTTGCTTCCTCTGCTGAAGCTACATATACTTATATCCCCAAAGATTATACAATCCCAACAGACGCAGATTATTTCCACATCACGACTAACAACACAATTTACGGTACAGAATTGAAGAAAGACCTCGATTCTCCAGTTCCGATGATTGCCGATATGTCTTCTGATATTTTCTCACGTCCGATCGACGTTTCTAAATATATCTGTATTTATGGTGGTGCACAAAAGAATCTGGCTCCTGCAGGTGTTACATTCGTTATCGTTAAGAATGACGCTGTAGGTAAGGTTTCCCGTTACATCCCGTCAATGCTGAACTATCAGACACACATTGATAACGGTTCTATGTTCAATACTCCTCCGGTAGTGCCTATCTATGCTGCATTGTTGAACCTGCGCTGGATCAAAGCACAGGGTGGTGTGAAAGAAATGGAACGTCGTGCCATCGAAAAGGCTGATATGCTGTATGCTGAAATCGATCGTAACAAAATGTTTGTTGGTACTGCTGCCAAAGAAGACCGTTCACGCATGAATATCTGTTTCGTAATGGCTCCTGAATACAAGGAATTTGAAGCGGACTTCTTAAAGTTTGCTACTGAAAGAGGCATGGTAGGTATCAAAGGACACCGTTCTGTAGGTGGTTTCCGTGCATCTTGCTACAATGCTCTGCCGAAAGAAAGCGTACAGGCTTTGATCGACTGCATGCAGGAATTTGAAAAACTTCATTAATAATATTTTCACCACAGATTACACAGACGGACGCAGATTTTTTAATTCTGTGAGAATCTGGGTAATCTGTGGTGAGTCTTTATAAACAGAATTAGATTATGAAAGTACTTGTAGCTACTGAAAAACCGTTTGCTAAAGTTGCAGTAGATGGTATCCGTAAAGAAATAGAAGCAGCCGGATTTGAGCTTGCTTTACTTGAGAAATATACTGATAAGGCTCAATTGCTGGATGCAGTAAAAGATGCTAATGCTATCATTATCCGTAGCGATATTGTTGATGCAGAGGTGCTGGATGCTGCTAAAGAATTGAAAATCGTAGTCCGTGCCGGTGCAGGATATGACAACGTTGACCTGGCTGCTGCCACTGCTCACAATGTATGTGTGATGAATACTCCGGGACAGAACTCTAATGCTGTTGCCGAACTTGCTTTGGGTATGATGGTATATGCTGTCCGTAACTTCTATAACGGAACTTCCGGTACGGAATTGATGGGCAAGAAATTGGGTATTCATGCTTATGGAAACGTAGGTCGCAATGTAGCTCGTGTTGCCAAAGGTTTCGGAATGGAAGTGTATGCTTATGATGCATTTTGTCCGAAAGAAGTAATTGAAAAAGATGGTGTGAAAGCACTTGATTCTGCAGAAGAATTGTATAAGACTTGCCAGGTGGTATCTCTTCATATTCCGGCAACTGCCGAAACAAAGAACTCTATCAATTATGCTCTGTTGAAAGATATGCCGAAAGGTGCTATGTTGGTAAACACTGCCCGTAAGGAAGTGATTAATGAAGCAGAACTGATTAAATTGATGGAAGATCGTGCAGACTTCAAATATATCACAGATATCATGCCTGCTGCTAACGCAGAGTTTGCAGAAAAGTTTGCCGGACGTTATTTCTCAACTCCCAAGAAGATGGGGGCTCAAACTGCTGAAGCAAATATCAATGCCGGTATTGCTGCCGCTCAACAAATTGTTGGCTTCTTGAAAGATGGTTGCGAGAAATTTAGAGTAAACAAATAAGATTCTGAATAAGTCAGCCGGATTTTTTAGGATAACTATGGTAGTATCTGAATAAAAACAATCCGTTGCAGAATGTCTTTTTTAGAAATAAGTAGTATATTTGAGCCACAGATTTTCAAGAAGTCTGTGGCTTTAATTTTTTACATATAAAATACTAATATCATGGCAATAATCAAACCTTTCAAGGGCATTCGTCCTCCGCAAGACCTTGTAGAACAGGTCGCTTCACGTCCTTATGATGTATTGAATTCTGAAGAAGCCCGCGCAGAAGCGGAAGGTAACGAGAAGTCTCTTTATCATATTATTAAACCGGAAATAGATTTCCCTGTTGGTACGGATGAACATGACGAACAGGTGTATGCTAAAGCTGCCGAGAATTTCCAACTGTTTCAGGACAAAGGCTGGTTGGTGCAGGATAAGATGGAAAACTATTATATCTATGCCCAGACGATGAACGGGAAAACACAATATGGGTTGGTAGTCGGTGCTTATGTCCCGGATTATATGAACGGGGTTATCAAGAAGCATGAGCTTACCCGTCGTGACAAGGAAGAGGATCGTATGAAACATGTACGTGTGAACAACGCTAATATTGAACCTGTTTTCTTTGCTTATCCTGACAATGAGAAGTTGGATGTTATAATAAAGAAATATACAGCAAATAAGCCGGTTTATGACTTTATCGCTCCGGGTGATGGTTTTGGACATACTTTCTGGATTGTCGACCAGGAGGCAGATATTGCTGCAATTACTGCCGAATTTGCTAAAATGCCTGCCCTTTATATTGCTGACGGCCATCACCGTTCTGCCGCTGCTGCATTGGTGGGAGCAGAGAAAGCAAAACTGAATCCAAATCATCGCGGTGATGAAGAATATAATTACTTTATGGCTGTTTGCTTCCCGGCAAATCAGTTGACCATCATTGATTACAACCGTGTGGTGAAAGATCTTAATGGTTTGACTCCTGAACAATTCTTGGCTGCACTTGATAAAAACTTTGTAGTAGAAGAAAAAGGCGCGGACATCTATAAACCGTCCGGCTTGCATAATTTTTCACTCTATTTGGGTGGTAAATGGTATAGCTTGACCGCTAAGGCCGGTACGTATAATGATAACGACCCTATTGGGGTGCTTGATGTTACAATCTCTTCCAACCTGATTTTGGATGAAATTTTAGGCATAAAGGATCTGCGTTCTGATAAACGTATTGATTTTGTAGGTGGTATCCGTGGATTGGGAGAGCTCAAGAAACGTGTGGATAGTGGTGAAATGAAAGTGGCTTTGGCTCTCTATCCTGTATCTATGAAACAGTTGATGGATATTGCAGATACAGGCAATATTATGCCGCCGAAGACTACTTGGTTTGAACCGAAACTCCGTTCAGGGCTGGTGATTCATAAGTTAGATTAAGAAATATCTGTTATGCGAAAATCATTGTTGACGGGAATTATATCAATAGATGTGACGCTTGATTGATGTAGAAAAAATAGTGACGGGATATGCCCGGGATAGTGACGGTATCGTTGTGGTATACCGTCACTATTTTTATTGGATAGCGTCACTATTTTCAATCCCTCCAACTACCTATCATTGATAAGTGGAACATTAATATTTCCAAACGATAGATTGACTTTTCTTATTAAAGCCGTATCTTTGCAACATGACTGCTGAAGATACTTATAAAACCATCATTGAGCCTTCCGAAGGTATTTATACGGAAAAACGAAGCAAGTTCATTGCTATAGCCCTTCCTGTGCGTACTCTCGATGAGATAAAGATGCATCTTGAAACGTATCAGAAAAAGTATTATGATGCACGGCATGTATGCTATGCTTATATGTTGGGAGCTGCACGAAAGGATTTCCGTGCCAATGATAATGGAGAACCTTCCGGAACAGCGGGTAAACCCATTCTCGGACAGATAAACTCGAATGAACTGACGGATATACTGATTATAGTAGTCCGTTATTTTGGAGGAATCAAATTGGGAACGAGCGGATTGATCGTTGCTTACAAGGCTGCTGCTGCTGAAGCTATTGCTGCCGCTACCATTATAGAAAAGACGGTAGATGAGGAGGTGACGGTAATGTTTGAATATCCTTTTATGAACGATGTTATGCGCATTGTGAAAGAAGAAGAACCGGAGATTCTTAATCAGTCGTATGATATGGATTGTAGCATGACATTGCGGATTCGTCGTTCGATGATGTCTAAGTTGCGTGCACGTTTGGAGAAGGTGGAGACAGCGCGGATCCTTGATGATGAGAATATGTTGTAGGTAAAGTATTAGAGTGGTAATAGAGATAGAGAGTGGATCGCATGATAAATAAATGTCACATAATTTTTAGTCTGTTTTTAAGTTCCTTTGTATGGATAAGCGTTCAGGCGCAGGCACAAGTACAGGAAGCTCAAAAACTGGCTCCTAATAATATTCCTGTTCCGTGGTATTCGCAGAAAATCGCGGGATGTCCTTACTCGCATTGCTCTCTGGCTTCTTCGTTAATGGTCTTTGATTATTTTAAGGGAATGACGGCTGATACACAACGTACAGCCCAGGATGCAGAAAAGAAACTAATTGAATATCAGCGGAATTACTTTCTGAAAAAACGTGCTCCTTTCCGTCGCCGTACTTCGATAGGGCAGGGAGGATATTATTCTTTTGAAATTGATTCGTTGACACGTTATTATGAAAACATGATAAGTGCCGAACATTTCCAGCAGAAAGATTACCGGATATTGAAAGATTATATTGATCGTGGCATTCCTGTGCTTGTGAATGTGAGATATACAGGCGCAGTTCGTGGTTTGCGTCCCGGTCCGAGAGGGCATTGGATGGTACTTCGCGGCATTGATGATAAACATGTGTGGGTGAATGATCCCGGACGTTCGCCGGAGATGCGGACTAAAGGAGAAAACATCTGTTATCCTATTAAGAAACAGCCGGGTAACCCTTCCTATTTTGATGGTTGTTGGACGGGACGATTTATCATAGTCACTCCTAGAGAATGGATACGAAATTCCCTGTTTGCACAAGTAGGCAAGCTCCCTCCATTGGAGGAGGTGACTCATATAGTTCCTCCGGTTGTGTCGTCTGTAGCCTTACCGCAGGTTATCAATCAGTAGAAGCAACTCATAGTTAGGAAAATTCAGTAGTAGGATTAAGATAAAACATTTGTAGTAAAATAAAGAAGAACAAAAATATATGGCATTTGAAGCAACCAAAAAAGAATGGTGCGAACTCTATTCTTTCTTTCGTCTCTTAGCAGACGGAAAAGTAGTGTTAGGCACGGCAGAAGCAAAGGCGGGAGATACATTTTGGCCTGTTGCAATGATTCAACGGGAAGAACATGATGGAACACGTCAATATTATATTGAAGAAGATACGATTCGTATAGAAGGAGAGAATGGGAGTAAGTCCATGCCTCGTGAAGATTTTGGTATTGTAGCTGATCTGATATTGCAGGCAGTGAAATCTTCTTCGGAAAATGATGTTGCTTCTCCGGAAGGAGTAGAAGAGTTTTTAGACGAAGCTGCCATTTTCGATTTGGAAGCAAAAACAGAAGATCGCACAGATTTTTCCGTTGCATTTTGGCATCCGAAAGCTCCGTTAAGAGGGTTCAATGTCCGCTCACGATTGGGCGCAATGAATCCGTTGCTGGACGGAGGACGTGCAGCGAATCTTAAATTGGAACAGAGCGGAATCAAATTTGCTACTCCAACAGTGAATAAAATCAATGCTTTGCCTGAATCTCCGAATGAGGTTGCCGAACGGATGATGATGATCGAACGTTTGGGTGGCGTACTTAAATACGCTGATGTAGCCGACCGTGTGTTCCGCAGTAATCTGTTGATGATTGATCTGCATTTTCCACGTGTACTGACAGAAATGGTTCGTATCATGCATTTGGATGGCATCTCCCGTATTGGTGAGTTGACAGAAATTATCAAACAAATGAATCCGTTGAAGATTAAAGATGAACTAATCAATAAGCATAAGTTCTATGAATTCAAGATGAAGCAGTTCTTGATGGCATTAGCATTGGGAATGCGTCCTGCAAAGATTTACAATGGATTGGATTCGGCTGTGGAAGGTATTCTGTTGGTGGATGGAAGTGGAGAAGTGCTCTGTTATCATAAATCGGAAAAGCAAATAATGGAGGATTTCTTGTTTCTAAATACTCGTTTAGAAAAAGGATCTTTAGAGAAAGACAAATACGGATTTTTGGAGAGGGAGAATGGAGTCTATTATTTCAAACTGAATGCAAAGATTGGGCTGGTCAAACGGTAGAAAAGTACGAAGCATTGATGAGTCAAACTAATAATGATGACATACTTATATAAAATACTTGTTATCCATGAAAATAAATGAAGTTTTAGAGAACATGAAAGCACGCCGTAGCGTACGGGCTTATACAGGCCAGCAAGTTTCAGAAGAGGATTTGCAGGCCATTTTGGAAGCTGCAACTTATGCACCGAGTGGAATGCATTTGGAAACATGGCATTTTACAGCTATTCAAAATATGGATAAGTTGACAGAACTGAATGAACGGATTAAAGGAGCTTTTGCAAAAAGCGACGATTCTCGTTTGCAGGAACGTGGACATAGCAAGACTTATTGTTGCTATTATCATGCTCCGACTTTAGTGATTGTATCTAATGAGCCTACTCAATGGTGGGCTGGTATGGATTGTGCCTGTGCTATAGAAAATATGTTTCTGGCTGCCCAGTCTTTAGGTATCGGCTCTTGTTGGATCAATCAGTTGGGAACAACATGTGACGATCCGGAGGTTCGTGAATTTATTGCTGCTTTAGGTGTTCCTGCCAATCATAAAGTCTACGGTTGTGTAGCTCTGGGATATGCCGATCCTAAGATTCCGATGAAAGAGAAAAAGATAAAAGCCGGTGCGATAACCATCGTGGAATAGAAATACCCGGCACTCTATTTGTGAAACGACATTTCATTATTCTTGAAGCGGTACCTTGATGTTCTTGGTCCGACACCTCAATACGCTTAAAGCGGTGTCTTACGATACTTAAAGTGGTGCTTAACACATTGTAAAGCGGCACTTTAGGACTCCTAAAACGCCGCTTTATTTTTATACTATCTTTCCTGATTTAGGTAGACTGTCTGCCCTGTTTCAAAAGGACATATCAGTCAAAAGATCCATATCGGGTTGGCAACAGTTTGCGGTCTCCCAAGGTATTATCTACGCGAGCTACATTTATCCAGAATTTATTATCACGTACGCTTTCTATAGGATAGGCTGCTTTCTCGCGTGTATATGAGTGTTCCCAACGATCACTTACAATTTCGTATTCCGGATGAGGAGCATTAATCAATACATTATCATCTTTATCCGCTTCGCCATTCTTTACTTCTTGAATTTCTTTCCAGATATTCAGCATGACATCTACGAAATTGTCTAGTTCTGCCAGACTTTCACTTTCTGTCGGTTCAATCATCAACGTACCGTGGACAGGGAAAGAGAGGGTAGGAGCATGATAACCATAATCCATCAGACGTTTGGCAATATCATTCTCCGAGATACCTGCTTCCTCATGTACTTTCCGGCATTCCAGAATCATTTCGTGTCCTACGAAACCGTTGGCTCCCCGATAAACAACTCCATAGGTATCTTTCAGACAACTAGCCAGATAATTGGCATTCAGGATCGCAATTTTAGTTGCCTGTGTCAGTCCTTCCGCACCCATCATACGGATATATCCATATGTGATAGGCAGAATACCTGCACTGCCGAATGGAGCTGCTGATACTTGATTTTGTGAGTTGCCGAAGATTCCGTGTCCGGGAAGGAAAGAAACCAGATGTTCGGCTACGCAGATAGGACCGACTCCCGGACCTCCGCCACCATGAGGGGAAGCGAATGTTTTATGAAGATTCAAGTGGCAGACATCCGCACCGATGAATCCCGGATTGGTTAATCCTACTTGTGCATTCATGTTGGCTCCATCCATATATACTTGTGCACCACAGGCGTGAATGATGTCGCAAATCTCTTTTATCTCGGTTTCGAAGATACCATGTGTAGAAGGATAAGTAATCATCAGTGCAGCCAAATCATCTTTATTCTCTTCTGCTTTTGCACGCAAGTCGGCCATTTCTACATTCCCTTGCTCGTCGCATGCACAGGTAACAGTCACAAAGCCTGCCTGTATAGCTGACGCAGGATTTGTTCCGTGAGCCGAAGCCGGAATCAAGACTTTGTTCCGGTGTCCCTGACCGATACTTTCGAGATAGGCACGAATCACACGAAGGCCTGCATATTCTCCCGCGGCACCCGAATTGGGTTGTAGGCTGACTCCTGCAAATCCGGTGATAACTTTCAAATCTTCACTTAGGTTCTTGATTAATTCACGATAACCTTCTGCCTGGTCTTCCGGGACCAGCGGGTGCATACCCATAAACTCGGGACGGCTTAAAGGCAACATTTCCGCGGCTGCATTCAGCTTCATTGTACATGAACCGAGGGAAATCATAGATTGTGCAAGAGAAATATCTTTGCGGTTCAGACGTTTGATGTAACGCATCATCTCTGTTTCCGTGTGATACTTGCTGAATACTTCGTGTGTCAGGAAAGGCGTTGTACGTTTCAAAGCCTTGTCGATATTGCTTCTTTCCGGAATATCGTCCACTTTCTGATAATCTTTTCCGGCGGCAATGGCAAAAATCGAGAGCAACACATTGGCAGCTGCCACGTCTGTTGTTTCGTCAATGCTGAAACCGACATTGCCATTTTCATAATAGCGCAGATTAACTTCTTTGGTAAGTGCTATCGTACGGATTTGCTGTGCCGAAACGTGTTCGGGCAATTCGAAACGTAAGGTGTCAAAGTATTGAGCGTTGACTTGTGTATATCCGCATTTCTTTAATTGCTTTTCAAGAAATACAGTAATGCTGTGTATACGCGATGCAATTGTAGTGATACCCTCCTGACCGTGATAAACAGCATAAAAGCCTGCCATAGTAGCTAATAGTGCCTGTGCGGTACAGATATTTGAAGTTGCTTTTTCCCGTTTGATATGTTGTTCACGTGTCTGTAAAGCCATTCGGTAGCAGAGCTTGCCATATTTGTCTTTGGACCATCCGATGATTCGTCCCGGCATATTCCGTTTATATTCATCTTTGGTAGCAAAGAAAGCAGCCGATGGACCGCCATAGAACATTGGAGTACCTAGGCGTTGTGTGGTTCCGAATACAATATCTGCTCCCCATTCTCCCGGAGGAGTTAGCAGGGCGAGACTTAAAATATCAGCGGCAACAGCTACTTTGCAGTCTGCAGCATGTGCCTTTTCGGTAAATTCAGAATAGTCCTCTACGTTTCCATGTGAGTTCGGATATTGCAGAATACAGGCAAACACTTCCGGTGAAGGTTCAAAATCTTTATATTTACCTACATGTAGTTCGATGCCTTGGGGTACGGCACGTGTAGTCATAACAGCTAATGTCTGTGGAAAAATATTCTCGTCTACGAAGACTACGTTCGCATTGGCTTTCTGTTGCGCGCGGGAGCGTAAGGCATACATCATGCTTACGGCTTCGGCGGCGGCAGTTGCTTCGTCCAGAAGTGAGCAGTTGGCGAGTGGCATGGCAGTAAGGTCACATACGGCTGTCTGGAAATTCATCAATGCTTCCAGACGTCCTTGCGATACCTCTGTCTGGTACGGAGTGTAAGAAGTATACCATACCGGATTTTCGAATACATTCCGCTGGATAACGGCCGGAGTGATCGTGTTGTACCATCCCAAACCGATATATGTAGTATATAGTTTGTTTTTAGCTGCCAGTTCAGCGATGTGTTTTCCAAATTCGTATTCCGTCAGCGGACTAGTCAATGCTAGTGGCTCTTTCAGCCGTATATTGGCGGGAATTGTCTGATTAATCAGTTCGTCCAGTGAGTTCACGCCAATTTTGCGGAGCATTATGGCTGTATCTTGTTCATTGATGCCGATGTGACGGCTAGCTAACAAATCGGTTTTCATAATAATCAAGTATTAAATTAAGTGTTAAGTATCAAGTATTAAGTATTACCGCAGTTAATGGGCGATTCACCTTGTTAATACCTAATACTTGATACTTATTCTTTTTTTATTATCTAAAAAATGGGTTTTCAGCTTTCTCCATTCCGATAGTCGTGGGAGCACCGTGCCCCGGATAAACGACTGTTTCGTTGGGGAGAACAAATAAACGGCTGCAAATATGCTCTATCAGTTCATCGAAGTTACCTCCTGTGAGATCAGCGCGGCCGATGCTGCCTTGGAACAGGACGTCGCCGGAGAACATGCAGTTGTCTTCTTTGCAATAGTACACCAAGCTGCCGGGTGAATGTCCGGGCACGTGTATCGCTTCCAGTTTGGTATGTCCGAAAGTGATGATATCTCCGTCATGCAGGTATTTGCCCAGTGGTACAGGTTCTTCCTGCAACTGAAAACCAAACATTCTGCTTTGTTTCGGTGCTTCGTCAATCCAGTACTCGTCTGCTTTGTTTGCTTCTGCCGATAATCCGAATTCTTTTAGCATGAACGGATTTCCGAAGATATGATCCAGGTGTAAATGAGTATTCAGCAGATGCTTTACATTCAGTTCATTGGTAAGAATGAACTTTTTCAGTGCCTGCTTTTCTTCTTCATAGAAACAGCCCGGATCAATTACGACTGCTTCTTTAGTGTCATCCCATAATACGTAGCAATTTACGGGAAACATATTAAATTCAAATCTTTTTATTTTCATGGTTTCTCTATGATTTATCATCTATCAGAACATATAGTCTTGTTTAAATCGGAACATATACCACTTTTTTTGTTTTAAAGAACTCTTCCTCGAAGTTGTCGCTCAAGCTATGAATGACCGTTTTATGTTTGAACGGCATTGTTTCGTGCTCCAGTTCACCGCCTTTGAGACAGATAAGTCCGTTGGGCAATGCATTCTGTTGTTTCGAAGAGATATTCTTTTTGATAATCTTAATCAAATCCGCCAAAGGCATTACGGCACGGCTGACAACAAAGTCGAACGTTTGTTTCTCCTCTTCTGCACGGGCATGGCGGAAAGTCACATTTTTCAGTCCGATGGCATTTGCCACTTCGGTTGCTACACGTACTTTCTTGCCGATGCTGTCTACGAGGTGGAATTTTACCTCGGGAAACAGGATTGCTAAAGGAATGCCGGGAAAACCTCCTCCTGTACCCAGGTCCATGATGCTGGTTCCGGGGCGGAATTGGATGACTTTGGCAATGCCTAATGAATGGAGCACGTGATGCTCATATAGATTCTCAATGTCTTTGCGGGAGATAACGTTGATTTTTGAATTCCAGTCAGTGTAGAGGGCGTATAGAGCTGCGAATTGTTTGCGCTGCTCTTCCGTCAGATCAGGAAAATATTTCAGTATGATTTCCACTTTTGAATTTTGAATTATAAGTTTTGAATGATAGATGTGGATGAATATCCTATTTTGTCACATGGAAGTGATAACAACAGGGTATTCATTGGTGTTCAGCTTTTTATGAATTTTAATTTTTCAGCTCTCCCAGAATCGGGTTACTGCCTAATAGATGTTCCATCATAGCAAATGGGATTGTTACCTTTACAGGTCCCATAGAATAAGGAGTGATATCATATACATTATAATAGAAGGTGACTCCTTCTTTGCTTAGGTAGAAATTCTCTGTCGGAGTGATGTCACCGGTTGAAGCATATCCCATGTCTTCCAATGCTTCGTGAGTGGTCACTTTGTTGTCCGCCATGAGCTGATTCCAGATCAGGTCGGTCAATGCATCTTTGTAGTCTCCGACAAAAATATCATCGAGACGGAGCGGACGCATCAGGGTGAGGTCCATATTTAAATAAGTTGCCATGTAAATACCATGTGCACCTCCGGTATATTCGTTATAGTCGATGCGGTATACAAGCAGGTCTTTATCATACAGTTGCACATGGCTCTCTATACCTTTATAATAAGAATACCAGGCACCGATGGAAGATTCGTCTTCCTTGTCTTTCTCATCCTCGGTATACATAGGCTCGAGATCGCGTCGGTATTCGCTGATATAATTCTCGGTATATTGCTTTACAACTTCTTCCGGTTTTTCACCGATGTATTTATCACCGAAACAGGCCGAAATGAAATAAGTATTCAGACTGTCTTTCAGCATATCATCCGATGATTTTACCGGATAAGCAAAATTAATAATAATATTGCAGGCCGGTTTGGCTGTATCATTGAAGAGGTGCGCTGTCTTATTCACTTGAATGCTATCAAACTGTAACGCACCTGTGTTTTTGTTCATCTTGTCATGACAAGAAAACAAAAAGCCGCTTACCGAAAGTATAATTGCAAGCAGACTGACATATTGTTTTTTCATACCCGTTTTTTCTGTAAATTCAACATTTGTTTTATCATTCACTATTGACAAATATAGATGAAATTCGTGAATCGGGCTAATAAAAACAGAAAAATTTGCAGCTATTTATCCCCTAAAATGGGATTGGCGGATATTATCCGCCAATCAATGCTTGCAAACTTTAGTGATATCTACTGTGAATCCATCTTCAGCAGGCATAAACTTCCCTTTCATTTTGAGAAATTCGATAAGGGTATCTACATCCATGTTTTCTGCCGAGCAAGTATAAAAACGTTGCTGTGAGCCAAACTTCTTAATGATTGCTTCCCGCAATGATGATTCCGAGTAGCTATTTCCTTCCATCATGTGGAGGACTTCATGAGCATGTAATTGTTCCATAATCTTTTTTTTCTGCAAAGATAGGGCAGAGATTACTCAGAAACTGTAACATATGTGACAAAACTGCATAATATTCATTGAAAATTGAAAATAACCATTTCACTATACGTTCCTATTCTGAAAGGTGGTCCCCAAAGAGATAATCCGGAAGATACATACACGTGACTGTTTCCCCATTGGCGATAACCGTGGCTTTGCTCGAATATAGATTCGGTCACCCAACTAATAGGCCATATTTGTCCGTGGTGTGTATGCCCGCTGAATTGCAGGTCGATGCCGGCAGCTTCTGTTTCTTCTAAATCAAAAGGTTGATGATCCAATAAAATGATAGGTTTGCTTTTATCGACATTCACCATTAATTCTTGCAGGGAACGACGCTTTCGGTTATGGCGGTCATCACGTCCTATCAGTTGTATGCCATTAGGAAGTGTGACTACTGAATCGCGCAATAATTGTATTGGAGTGCTTTTTATATATCGGATACTTTCATCGATACCACTAATGTATTCGTGATTGCCGAGAACCATATAGATACCCATAGGAGCTTTCAAGTCGCCCAATTCTTCCGCCATATTCTCTGTATAAAGAGGTACGACGCTATTATCAATCAAGTCACCACTAATCAGAATCAAGTCGGGATGCTGCGCATTTATCATTTCCACATATTTTTTTAATGCGGCTTTCCCTGTACCATTTCCCAAGTGAACATCGCTGATTGCAACGATTTTAATTGCTTGGGGAGTATCTTCATATTGTTTATTGGTTAAAATGCTGACTACATTGGTTTCCGGATGATGATAGTTATATACCCCATATCCCAGCAGTCCCAACGTGAACACTAAAGACAGATAGAACCTATATTTGCAGACAACTTTGAATAATTTCAAGATATCAAACAAAAGTAGGAATAATGCCATGTATAAAGTAAATATCAGCCAACTTGTTCCAATGGTGTACATCGAATGGGAGATAAAGACAGGTATCTCAAGGTTACGAGCCAGCATCGTGCCGAAAAAGGATAAAGCACATATCCAGAATAAAACGGTCAGGAATATTTTTACTCCGAGAGATTTAACCTTCAGAGCTTGTTTTGCTCTGATAAATATGTAGGCATTACCTACCAGATAAAGAGTGATAATAATCAGTAAATATGTAAGCATAGTGTTTACTTAAAAATCAGAGGAATTATTGGGGCAAAGATAGGTTTTATTGTTGAGTAAAAAGAGTTAATAGTGCTGATATGACTCTAAAATAGCCAAATAAAGGAAAGGGAATGGTGTCTGTAACGGATTGATTGAATCTTAATTACGAAAAATTATAGGAAAATCTGTTTTTATTCTTATCTTTGTCCTCTGAAATGAAAAGACTAGCCTACATAACAGCACTCATCCTCTCTCTCCTGATTATCTATTCAGGAGGCGGAGTCTCTATTGTGCGTTATTGCTGCGCCCGTTGTGAAACGGTGCAGAGCTGTTGTGATACAGGCTGTCCGAAGTGTAAAAAGGCTCATACTTGTGATTCAAAAAAAGGTTGTAAAGATAAAGGTTGTACAGCTACTATCTATAAGCTCGATTTGATGAAACATGCTACTGAACTGACAACATCTGCTTTAGTAGTCGATCTTTTGTGTGAGCATTTTTGCTATCTGTTGACTCCGGCCTATGCGGATAAACCGGTAGAATATGATAGTCTGACCTCTCCGCCACCTCTCTGTTCGAGGCAGAAGCTGGCGTTATATTCCACTTATATTATTTAGCCACTATTTCTTTCTTATTTATTCCTTTGCTTTCTATTGAATATGAAAGTAAAGCAAAACTGAATGCAACTAAGTTGCATGAGAAATGAATTAATTTTGTATCTCGAAAGTAACTTTAGAAAGAATGAAATATATGATAATAGGACTGTTCCTGTTATTTGCCGGTAATATATATGCGCAAGTACGGGGAACAGTGAAAGATAGTGCTGGGGAGGCTATTCCGGGTGCAAATGTGTTTTGGATGAATACAGGACAAGGAGTGACAACTAAGGAAGATGGTAGTTTTTCTATTGTAAAACCTTCCAAAAGCCACATGTTAATAATCAGTTTTATTGGTTTCCAGAATGATACCATTCATGTGAGCAGTAAAAATCAGCAGTTGGATATTGTGCTTCGTGATGGAGTGGAATTGAATGAGGTGAATATTGTCACTCGCAAATTAGGAACGATGAAATTACGCAGTAGCGTGATGAACGAAGATATGATAAGCAGTGCTGAACTGAGTAGAGCTGCTTGTTGTAATCTGGGTGAAAGTTTTGTGACCAATCCTTCGGTAGATGTGAGCTATTCTGATGCAGCAACAGGGGCCAAGCAGATTAAATTGTTGGGACTGTCCGGCACTTATGTGCAGATGTTGACGGAAAATATTCCGAATTATCGTGGAGCGGCTTCTCCTTATGGACTAGGGTATGTCCCGGGTCCGTGGATGCAGAGTATACAAGTTTCCAAAGGAACATCTTCAGTAAAAAATGGTTATGAAGCCATCACGGGACAGATTAACGTGGAATTTAAGAAGCCGCAGTTGCCGGAAGCCGACTGGGTATCTGCCAATCTTTTTGCAAGCACTACCAACCGGTATGAAGCCAATGCAGATGCTACATTGAAACTTTCCAAACGGTGGAGCACTTCTCTGCTGGCGCATTATGAAAATGAGACTAAGGCACATGATGGTAATGATGACGGATTTGTGGATATTCCTCAAGTAGAGCAGTATAACGTGTGGAACCGATGGGCATATATGGGCGACCATTATGTTTTTCAGGCAGGTATCAAAGCTCTTTCCGAAACACGTACCAGCGGACAAGCCAATCATGGAGGGGCAATACACTCCGGTGATTTATATAAAGTGGGGATTGATACGGAACGTTATGAATTCTTCACCAAGAATGCGTACATATTTAATAAGGAGAAGAATACGAATCTGGCTTTGATTCTTTCCGCTACTTTGCACAATCAGGATGCTACGTATGGGCGCAAACTGTATAATGTGGATCAAACCAACGTTTATGCTTCGCTGATGTTTGAAACGGAATTTAATCCGCAGAACAGCTTTTCCGCAGGATTAAGCTTCAATTATGACGCTTACGACCAGCATTATCGTTTGGAGAATAATACGGATAATCCTCTCAAAGCTTTTGAAAAGGAAGCTGTTCCCGGTGCATACGTGCAATATACGTTGAACCTGAATGATAAATGGATGGTGATGGCGGGTTTGCGTGGAGACTACAGTAACGAACATGGTTTCTTTGTGACTCCGCGTGCACATCTTAAATACAATCCGAATGATTATGTGAACTTCCGTCTTTCTGCCGGAAAAGGGTATCGTACCAATCATGTACTGGCAGAAAACAATTATCTGCTTTCCAGTAGTCGTAGGGTAGAAATAGCTAAGAATCTGGATATGGAAGAAGCATGGAATTACGGTGCTAGTGTATCTACTTATATTCCTATATTCGGCAAGACGCTGAATGTAAATGCGGAATACTATTACACGGATTTCTTGAAACAAGTAATCGTGGATATGGATAGCAACCCTCATGAAGTGGCTTTCTATAATTTGGATGGACGTTCTTACTCGCATGTATTTCAGGTGGAAGCAAGTTATCCTTTCTTTAAAGGATTTACCTTGACAGGAGCTTACCGACTCACGGATGCAAAAACGACTTACAAGGGAGTGCGAATGGAGAAACCTCTAACCAGCAAATACAAAGGCTTGCTCACTGCTTCCTACCAGACTCCGCTGGGAATTTGGCAGTTTGATGCAACACTGCAACTGAATGGTGGAGGTAGGATGCCTACTCCTTATGAATTGGGAGATGGACAGTTGTCTTGGGAACGCCGTTATGGTAGTTTTGAGCAGTTGAGCTTACAGGTGACACGTTACTTCCGCCGCTGGTCTATCTATGTAGGAGGCGAGAACCTGACCAATTTCAAACAAAAGAATCCGATTATCGATGCGGCAAATCCTTGGGGAAGCAACTTTGATTCCACGATGATATGGGGACCGGTACACGGGGCAAAAGGATATATCGGAATACGTTTTAATTTAGCTAGGAATAGTGAGTAAAAACAGAAGAATAGTGAGTAGCGAAACGATCGCATAGAAAATAAAGAATACTAATTTTAAACTGATAGGAAAAATGAAAACAAAAAGATGGATGGCCACTTGCGTGGTGGCTCTTTTGAGTGTAGCAGCTGTATTGGCAAAAGATATTCGTGTAGTCGTATTTAAAGTGTCCCAGATGCATTGTGAGAAATGCGAAAAGAAAGTAAAAGACAATATGCGTTTTGAAAAAGGATTGAAGGATATTGCGACCGAAGTAAAAACTAAATTGGTGACTATCACGTATGATGCTGAAAAAACGAATGTAAAGAACTTGCAAGCAGGATTTAACAAGTTTAATTATGAAGCTGAATTTGTAAAAGAAACAAAGAAAGACGATCAGAAGACTGATAAGAAGTAATTGAACAAATACCTGTATTAGCTTGTTTCTATAAACAAACAATGGTTCTTCCCCGACTTCTTTCCGGGAGGAAGGGAAGACCATAAATAATAATTATATGGGTAACACAATAAAAAAGGCATTTCCTGTGCTTAATATGCATTGTGCAGGATGTGCCAATAATGTAGAAAAAACAGTGAAAAAATTGCCGGGAGTCATTGAGGCTTCCGTTAATTTTGCTACCAATACATTGACCGTTTCTTATGAGAAAGACCAGCTGACTCCCGGAGAAATCCGTGCGGCTGTGCTTGCGGCAGGTTATGATCTGATTGTGGAAGAAGCCCACAAAGAGGAACGCCGGGAAGAGGAGCAGCAGATGCGTTACACTCGTTTGAAGTGGAAAGTGATTGGGGCTTGGATTTTGGTAGTACCGTTGTTGGTATTTTCCATGATACTGATGCATGTACCATACTCTAATGAGATTCAAATGCTACTTGCTATCCCTGTCATGGTCTTTTTTGGAGGTGGTTTCTTTACCGGGGCTTGGAAACAGGCTAAACTGGGACGGAGCAATATGGATACACTGGTTGCACTTAGTACTTCCATTGCTTTTCTGTTCAGTCTGTTCAATACTTTTTTCCCCGAATTTTGGTATGCTCGCGGATTGGAACCGCACGTCTATTATGAGGCTTCTGCAGTGATTATCGCTTTCGTTCTTACCGGAAAATTGATGGAGGAGCGTGCTAAAGGCAATACCTCGACTGCTATTCGCAAGTTGATGGGAATGCAGCCTAAAGTTGCCCGGGTTCTGCGCAATGGAGTGGAAGAGGAGATTTTGATCGAGAACCTCCAGATAGGTGATATGGTTGTTGTACGTCCGGGAGAACAGATACCTGTGGACGGTCAACTCTCCGAAGGCGATTCGTATGTTGACGAAAGCATGATTAGTGGTGAACCGGTTCCGGTAGAAAAGAAGAAAGGCGATAAAGTCTTGGCAGGAACGATCAACCAGCGTGGCTCATTTATCATACACGCCACACAGGTAGGTAGTGAAACGGTGCTTGCCCGCATCATTTCCATGGTGCAGGAAGCACAGGGTAGCAAAGCTCCCGTGCAACGTATCGTCGACCGTATTACTGGAATTTTCGTACCTGTCGTATTGGGTATTGCCATCCTGACATTTGTTTTATGGATTGCCATCGGTGGTAGTGAATATCTCTCTTATGGTATTCTGTCGGCTGTTTCTGTTCTTGTCATTGCTTGTCCGTGTGCTTTGGGACTTGCTACGCCTACTGCATTGATGGTGGGAATAGGTAAAGCTGCCAGCCAGCATATTCTGATTAAAGATGCAGTAGCTTTGGAACAAATGCGTAAAGTGGATGTCGTTGTACTGGATAAAACCGGGACATTGACTGAAGGACACCCTACTGCTACCGGATGGTTATGGGCACAATCGCAGGAACCTCATTTCAAAGATGTGCTTTTAGCCGCAGAAATGAAATCGGAGCATCCGCTTGCCGGTGCTATCGTTTCTGCACTTCAGGATGAAGAGAAAATAAAACCTGCTACGTTGGATAGTTTCGAAAGTATTACGGGAAAAGGAATCAAAGTCTCTTATGAAGGACATACCTACTGGGTAGGTAGTCATAAACTCCTAAAAGATTTCAGTGCGACAGTAAATGATGTGATGGCTGAAATGCTGGTTCGCTATGAATCGGATGGCAATGGTATTATCTACTTTGGACGCGAAAACGAGTTATTGGCTATCATTGCTGTTTCTGACCCGATAAAGGCTACTTCTGCCGAAGCGGTAAAAGAACTGAAACGTCAAGGTATTGACATCTGTATGTTGACGGGTGACGGGCAGCGGACGGCATTAGCTGTTTCTTCCCGTTTAGGAATTGAACGTTTTGTTGCTGACGCTCTGCCGGACGATAAGGCCGAATTTGTGCGTGAGCTTCAAATGCAGGGAAAGAAAGTCGCTATGGTAGGAGATGGTATCAATGATTCGCAGGCTCTGGCACTGGCTGACGTTAGCATTGCCATGGGGAAAGGAACTGATATTGCTATGGACGTAGCTATGGTAACTTTGATGACATCGGATTTATTGCTGCTTCCTAAAGCTTTTCAGCTGTCAAAGCAGACGGTCAAACTGATTCATCAGAATCTTTTCTGGGCGTTTATTTATAATCTGATCGGGATTCCTATTGCTGCCGGTATCTTATTTCCATTGAACGGTTTGTTATTGAATCCGATGTTGGCAAGTGCTGCAATGGCCTTCTCCAGTGTGAGTGTAGTGCTCAATTCATTGAGCTTGAGAAGAAAATGAGTAAGCGACTGTAAAAAGAAAACAAACTGTAAGTAAATAATAAACGGTGAATACTTTGCGGATCATGCGCAATTTGTTCACCGTTCGTTTTTTTGTAATTCGTTGTTTATAATTTTATCCTCTATCGCTCTTCATAAGAATTATCTGTTTCTGAATTCCAATGGCGTCATTCCTACGTACCGCCTAAAATACTTACCAAAGAATGAGGCGCTGGGGAAGTTTAAGGAATAAGCTATTTCTTGGATAGTCATATTAGTGCCTTTCAGTTTCGCTTTGGCATCCATGATTACAATATAAGCAATGGTGTCCAATACACTTTTACCTGTCACTTGTCTCACGGTTGTGCTTAGATGCTGAAGCGAGATTCCCAGTTTGTCTGCGTAGAATTGTGCACGACGTTCATTCTTATAATTCTCGGTGATGGCTTGAATCAATTCCCGGCAGATTTCCTTTTTGCGGTTTGAGCTGCTGTTCTCACCCGGAAATTTATGATATATCAGTCGTATGCTTGTCAGGATAGTCTGAAGGGATAACTCAACCAATTCGGAATCCATTTCGAAGTTCTCATTGCAACTGGCCCGTGATAATAGAGCAAAATAGTCTTTCAGATAACTGGCTACTTCTTCATTAAGAGGAACCACCGGTTGCTCTATCAGTTTGGGATATGCATTACCGATATTCTTCATCAGATTGATTCGTCCGGCACAATGGGCAGAGAAGCCGGCAAAGCAAAGACATACTTTTTCTGTTCTTTCCCGAAACTGGATGATTGTTCCCGGTAACAATGTTATCAGGTCATTAGGACGAATTTCATAATCAAGCAGATTGATGGAGGCTTTCATCGAACCTTCGGTACAGATGGCAACAATACATGCCTGCAACCGGCACGATTGCTTATAAATATTGAGAATGTCTTCCGTAACATTCGTCCATGCTAATACTTCGGTAGGCAAGTCTACCTGTGGAAAGTCCATTTTCATAGTTGTGTTTGTTATATTAGGCCAACAAATGTACACATTTTCTTTTTATTTCTTACCTTTGTTTTCATGAAAACAGTTTTTATTGATTGGAATTTTATCCCATATGCCGAAGCATGGCAACGGCAGACAGAATGGTTTGATGAGATTGTCCGGGCAAAAGTTCAGGGCGGGAGTTATGAAAATCGTGTTGTAATGTGCGAGCATCCCCATGTTTATACATTAGGGCGTAGCGGGAAAGAAAATAATATGCTGTTGAGTGGTGAACAGCTGAAAGCTATTGACGCTACTCTTTATCATATTGATCGGGGAGGGGATATTACCTATCATGGCCCCGGACAACTGGTATGCTATCCGATACTGAATCTTGAAGAATTTCAGTTAGGATTGAAAGAATACGTCCATCTGTTGGAAGAAGCGGTGATTCGTGTATGTGCTTCTTATGGCATTGAAGCCGGCCGTTTAGAGAAAGCAACAGGAGTGTGGCTGGAGGGTGATACGCCCCGTGCACGTAAGATTTGTGCTATCGGAGTGAGGAGCAGTCACTTTGTCACTATGCACGGACTGGCTTTGAATGTGAATACGGATTTACGTTATTTCAGCTATATTCACCCTTGTGGGTTTATAGATAAAGGCGTCACTTCTCTTCGTCAGGAATTAAAGCACGATGTGCCGATGGACGAAGTGAAGCAACGCCTCGAAGATGAGCTTAGAAAACTATTCCAACTCCCAGCTGCCAAGTGCGGTGCATAAAGCAATCCTTGTCAGCCAAGGCATAAGAGAAGTCTGCACGTATCGGCCAGAAGTTGATTCCGCAGCCTAAAGTGCCGTAGTTACCTATTCCTTTGTCTTTGTCTCCAAAATGGTATCCTGCACGGACAACACCATATTTCAGGAAATTATATTCGGCTCCTATACCGGCCTGTAAATGACGGATTTCAGAAGGAAGCAGGTAATTAAAGTCGAGCGCAACCTGCAAACGATTTTCTATACTGAATGGCAGGTCGATCGTACCTCCTAAGCCTAATCTGGCAGGTAACTTCTGTCCATCCAGTTTTTTGCCTAAGTTGGCAGCTTGGAAACCAATGCTCCAGGAAGCCATTTCGTCCAACAGAGCCATGCTGCGATAGTAAGTCGCACCGAAGTCCAGGCAAACACTATTCTTGGTGTCTGCACCTTCTGCGGCTTTGGCTTGCAGGTATCTGAACGTTAATGACATAGATAGATTCTTGGCTACATTTCTGAAATAGGCAGCTTCCAGATCCCATATATGCGGACGGTAATCAAATACTTTGGGATCTTTGAAATGCCGGAAACCTATAGCAAATCCATGTATGCCTTCCCTGCCGATCCGATAGAAAAGGGAGGCACTATGTAGCGCATAGTCTTTGTTGATATTGGCGTATGAATAACTCGCCCCCATCACTTCCTGTGAGAAGGCGATGGTAGAAGCATTATGAAAGATAGCTGTACTACCGTTATCGGTGGTAGCTAATCCTGTACCTGCCATACCTGCCGATTGGGCGTCCGGAGTAAGTTCCAGAAAGTAGGCGTTTGCCATTTCTTGTGCTCCCAGCAAAGTGGGGAATAAGCACGAGACGAGAAGGAAATGTTTTACTCGTTTCATAATCAGTTATTTTTAGAGTGAGACATCCGGACAACACGTATGCCTGTCCATGATTTATTGTTGTTTAGCATGTGATTGAGAGGTTCATCGCTGACAACTACTTTTCCCAATGTAGAAGAAGCGTGTAGCAGATGTAGTTTTCCATGTCTATATGCTGCTATTCCCACATGAGCTATATCCAATCCGGACATTTTCGTTGTAATAGCAATAATATCTCCATTCATAATCCAAGGCAATCCGGCTTCCGGCAATTCGTTTTTCGGCAGCCAATGTACCACTTTTCCGGAAATAGCTTTTTCATGTTCGGCCATTTGTAGTACATTTTCCGGCGAATCAGCCATTTTTTTGTATTGCCAGGGGTGAGCGGACATATATGAAAGAGCTAATTTATTTGTATGTAGACTGTTCTTGGCAGTAATATCTGTGAGGAATCCGTGGCGAACGCCGTTTTCAATCCATTCAGAAGTGTAATGCAACCGGGAAGGATATCCGTTGATGATGCCATCCCGATAGCGTATTTTCTGCAGATTGTCAGCAAAGGAAGAGCCGAGTGCTTGTGCAAGTGTATATTCTACAAAAGTGAGGCAATCTACCGCATCAGTCCGAATCACTAGCGTTTCTTTTTCGTCTTGGTCTAATGTGTTGGCCACATATTTGGTTCCCAGGTAAGATTTCCCGATCCGTAACATAGGTTCCGAATCTTCCGGGAATACAACACCGTCGCGCAACCATTTCTCTAATTCTTGTGTCCATTGTTGCTTATATTTAAAACTGTCCTGAAATCCCCAGCCATGTCCTCCGGTAGGATAGACGTGGAGAGTGGCCGGAACTTTGTTTTTTTGTAAAGCAAGGTAATAGTTTACTCCATGGTAAGGCGGTACGGAAGGATCGTCGGAGGTAAGAGCTATAAATGCTTGAGGAGTATCGGGAGTTACTTGCAGTTCGGCCGAGAATTTCTGTATCTGTTCCATCGTGGGATTCTTGCCGAGCAATGCCTCTCTTGTATTTCCCCGGGTGACTTGCATCATCGTGACCACCGGATAAAGTAATATCTGAAAATCCGGACGTGTTTCCGAATTATAATGAGTGGCGATTGTAGAAGCTAAATGTCCCCCTGCAGAGGCTCCCATTATTCCTACCTTATGAGGATTGACATTCCATTCCTTGGCATGTTGCCGTACCATGCGAATTGCTTGTTCAGCGTCTGATATGGGGACTTCGCTATGTCCGTTCGGCATCCGGTATTTTAATACAATATAGGTGATACCTTGTCCGCAAAACCAAGGGGCCATATCATACCCTTCTCCATCCATACCGAGTCCACGATAACCGCCTCCGGGACACATGATAATGGCCATCCCATTTGGTTTTTCCGGATGGTAGACTGTCATAGTGGGGTATGTGACATTTGTGATAAAATGAGGACGTACTTCCTGCTCTTCTCCGGTTAACCCACTGGAGTTGGGAGCACCGTCGGGCCACAAAGGTAGCTCGACGGGCTGTTGTGCAAATGTTATTGCAGTTATAAGCGATACTATGATGGATAAGAGTCTCCTCATAATTAATTATTTAACTTTCATTGAAGCCTTTATAAAGTAAAGAATCAATAATGCATATGCTCCTAATGCCAACACTTCAGACCAAGTATTGTTCAACCATGCTTCATTGACCAGATTGATTCCGCCAAAGCGCATTGCAGCACTGATTACTCCCATCAATGCACCTCCGGCAATGAAACCGGATGCCAACAAGGTTCCTTTTTCCCCTCTTTCCGTATTCAGGCTTGCATCTTTGCTACGGGTGGTCACAAACCAATTAACAGCTCCACCCACTACCAACGGTACGTTCAGTTCCAATGGAATAAACATACCCAGTGCGAAAGCTAATGCAGGAATTTTACAAAGAGTCAGAATAATCGCTAAGACAGCACCGATGCCGTATAACAACCAGGGTGCGCCTACACCACTCATCAACGGTTCGATAACGGCTGCCATTGCATTGGCTTGTGGAGCAGCCAGTGCACCACTTGTAAATCCGTATGTCTTATTCAAGATAATCATTACACCACCCACTGTTGCAGCTGATACGATCGTTCCCAGAAACTTCCATGTTTCCTGTTTGGCGGGTGTACTTCCGAGCCAGTACCCAATCTTCAAGTCGGTGATGAAACCTCCTGCCATTGACAGTGCAGTACATACCACACCACCCATCACCAATGCGGCAACCATACCCGAAGGACCTTTCAGACCGACAGCTACCATTACTACGGAGGCCAAAATCAGTGTCATCAACGTCATTCCCGAAACCGGGTTAGTACCTACAATGGCAATGGCATTAGCGGCTACTGTAGTAAACAGGAAAGAGATGCCTGCAACTAAAACGATAGCTACCAACGTATGCAACAGATTCCCTTGCATAACGTCGAGGTAGAAGAATAATACGATTAGTATCAATGTGATGATCGAACCGATAGCGATAATCTTCATTGAAAGATCCCGCTGCGTACGGATAATGCTTTTCTCTACATTTCCTTTACCACCCATCTCTTTAGCAGCTAGTCCGACAGCACTTTTGATGATACTCCAGGAACGGATAATACCAATCACACCTGCCATAGCGATACCACCGATACCGATGCTCTTGGCATAATATTTGAATATCTCTTCCGGACTCATCATTCCTACGGTAGATGTAATTTCCGGGTTCCAGGCATTCAATACACTGTCTCCCCAGATAGCAGACATTCCCGGAATGATAATCCACCATACAGCCAATGAACCGGCACAAATGATGGAAGCATATTTCAGTCCGACGATATATCCCAAACCGAGTACAGCAGCACCGGTATTTACTTTGAATACTAACTTCGCTTTTTCTGCGAGCATTTCTCCGGCACTGCAAACACGGGTGGTAAAGTTCTCGTTCCACCATCCGAAGGTAGCTACGATGAAGTCATATAGTCCACCGATCATACCTGCCATCAACAATGGTTTAGCCTGACTGCCCCCTTTTTCTCCGGAGATCAGCACTTGTGTAGTGGCTGTTGCTTCCGGAAAAGGATATTTTCCATGCATATCACTAACAAAGTATTTTCGGAAAGGAATCAGGAACAAGATACCCAATACGCCACCCAGTAAGGAGCTGATGAATACCTGCATGAAAGTAACCGTCATTTCTGGATATTTGGCTTGAAGAATATAAAGAGCGGGGAGGGTAAAGATCGCTCCGGCAACAATGACACCGGAGCAAGCTCCGATAGACTGGATAATTACATTTTCTCCCAGCGCATTTTTTCTTTTTGCGGCTCCGGAAACTCCTACGGCAATGATGGCAATCGGAATAGCGGCTTCAAATACTTGTCCGACCTTCAACCCCAGATAGGCAGCGGCGGCTGAAAAAAGGATTGCCATGGCAATGCCCCATGCAACTGACCAGATATTAACTTCCGGATAATTTTTTGAGGGACCCATCAACGGGTTGTACACTTCCCCGGGTTTCAACTCTCTGAACGCATTCTCGGGTAACCCGGTGAATTTGTCTTCTTCTTGTTTCATAGTTTTTATAATTTGCTAATGTGTCAATTTACATTTCCGTCCTCAAAGTAAACAAAAAAAAAGGAGAACCGAAAGATTCTCCTTTATGTAATAGTCTATTTTTTCCTACTTTGCATCTTTTGCTGTCATATCGCCCTCGATATACAATCTTACCATCTCTGTTTTGGCATTGGTACGCAAGGTGATTGATTTTTTGAAATGTCCCGGATATTTGCCTGTTCCGTTATAAGTCACCTTGATTGTTCCCTTTTTGCCCGGCATGATGGGCTCTTTTGTATATTCGGGTACTGTACATCCGCATGAGGCTACAGCTTGATGGATTACCAAAGGAGCATCACCGATATTAGTAAAGGTAAATGTGCAACTGACAACCGGACTGTTTTCAGAAAACTTACCGAAATCGTGAGTTGTTTTGTCAAACTTGATATCTGCATTTGTTTGCGCAAATGCAAAGCTTACACCCATTACTAACAGGGTCATTAAAAAAAGTATCTTTTTCATTTTTCCTTCTCTTTTTGATTACGAATGCCAAAGATAATGCTTTTTCCCCTAAAATATACTTTATAGAGTGCGAAATAGTATTAAACGGTTCTCTTTTGCTATTTTGAGAGTTGGAATCCCAGCATCATTCCGTCGTAATTTTCAGCGAGTGAACTAACTGTTTTCAGTGCGGTACTGTTGCTTTTGCTGCCGATGAAAGTCATCAGCTTCAGTAGCTTGTCCGAGTTGAACAGTAACTCCAGTGAACTGGAGCTGCAATTCACTTTTGCATGCAGATTCAGCAGTTTCAGATATTTCAGGTCTACTTGTTTGGTTGAAGCATTGTAAGAATAAGTTCCTTTCAATGTTTTCTTACCCACTGTGCTGGTGAAAGTGCTGTCGGCATTGAAGGTGAAGCTCATCTGACCGTCTTTAATACCTATTTTGCTTAATTGCTCATTCAGTTTGCTTTCAGCCATAGTAGCTGCGGCTGCTCCTCCTGCTTTCATCAGCAAGTTGTCCGATTCGAATTCTACAGCCGAACCTTTGTAGTTCCATGTTCCGGTCATATCGATAGACTCGGTATTTCCAGTTATGGCATTCACTACCTTTGAGATGTTGTCCTTATTCAATAAGTCTGACCATGATTGTGCTTGGCTGTTAGTCGCCATTAGCATAAATACTGCCATTAAGGCAATCGATAAAAAACTCTTTTTCATTTTCATTCTTTTTTTTCATTTAGTGTTGAGATTCTTGTTTATGTTTTCGATGTAGTTGAGTATGTCTGTACGCCCCAAACGGTCTTCCGAGGAAGAAATGAAGTGAGGAGGGAGTTCTTCCCATTGCTTACTCAACTCACGTAAGTAGGCATTGATATTCATTTTTAAGCGTCCACCTTTGAGTTTGTCGGCTTTGGTGAAGATGATGGAGAAAGGGATACCGTTCTCGCCCAGCCATTCCATAAATTCCAGGTCTATTTTTTGAGGTTCCAGCCGACTGTCTATCAGGACGAAAAGATTGGTCATTTGCTCCCGTTCCAGGATATAATCTTCGATTATGGTACGTATCTGGTCTTTTCCTTTTTGTCCGCGTCGGGCATAGCCATATCCAGGAAGGTCAACGAGGTACCAGTTCTTATTGATAAAGAAGTGGTTGATTAACATTGTTTTTCCCGGAGTGGCGGAAGTCATAGCCAGTCCTTTACGGTTAGTCAGCATATTGATAAGACTTGATTTTCCCACATTTGAACGGCCTATAAAGGCATATTCCGGGAAAATTCCGGCCGGGCATTTCTTCACGTCCGTATTGCTAATCACAAATTCAGCACTTGTTATTTCCATCTTCTTGTCATTTATTTCTTTGTAGCTCCTTTTTAGACATAAACACTAAGCCCGCAAAGGTAAGCGTTCCATTTAACATTAGCAATTCATAACCAAATTTATATCCGGTTTCTTTTCCAATCCACCAGTCGGCAAGATAACAGAGTAGTGGTGAAAGGATGGCTATCAGAGGGACCCATCGGTCATTTGTTTGTCTTCGGGTAAAGAGTCCGAAGGCAAACATTCCGAGTAGGGGACCGTACGTGTAGGAGGCGATGATATATATAGCGTCAATTACACTTTTGTTATTGAGCATTTCTACCAGGCAAATGAAGAATGCCAATAAGATTGATAGCAGTAAATGTACCTTATCCCTTTTGCGACGTGCCACTTCTTCTGTGTCTTTTTCCGTATTCAGCAGGTCTACACATACGCTGGTTGTCATTGCTGTCAGAGCGGAGTCCGAGTTACTGAAAGCTGCTGCGATAATACCGATTGTGAAGAGTATTAATACGGGTTGCCCCAGATAACCTTGTGCTGCAAACATGGGTAGTATATCATCATTCATTGCCGGTAGCTCGAGCTGCATTTGTCCAGCTAGTGCTATCAATAGAATTCCCAGACATAGAAAAAGGAAATTTAGTGGGATGAATGAGAAGCCGTAGCAATACATGTTTTTTTGTGCTTCCCGAAGGTTCCGGCAAGAAAGATTCTTTTGCATCATATCCTGATCCAGTCCGGTCATCACGATAACGATGAAGATACCGCTGAAAAACTGTTTGAAGAAGTTTTGCCGCGATACCCAGTCGTCAAATACAAAAATACGGCTATGTTCACTACTTTGGATTGTTTGGACAATACTGTTAAAGTCAAGGTCTAATCTTTGGATCGTAAAATAGATGATAAAGATCAGGGCGGCAATCAGGCAACATGTTTGTAAGGTATCTGTCCACACGATGGTCTTTATTCCGCTTTTATGAGTATATATCCAAACCAGTGTAACAGAGCCGACAGCAATCAGCCAAAAAGGGACATGCATTTCTTGAAATACATAAGTATGTAGAATGAGGCAGACCAGATAAAGTTTGGCTGCGGTTCCCAGCATGCGCGATAATAGAAAGAAAAAAGAGCTTGTGCGATAAGCACGCAATCCGATACGGTTGCCGATATACCCGTAGATGCTTGTCAGATTTAGTTTATAATATAAAGGGAGTAAGACGTGAGCCACAACCATGTACCCGAAAAAAAATCCGAGTACCGTTTGCATGTAAGTCATATCCATTCCGCGCACCATTCCCGGTACAGAGACAAAAGTGACTCCGGAGATAGAGGCGCCAATCATTCCGAAAGAGACTATATACCAAGGTGACTGGTTCTCTCCCTTGAAGAACGCTGCATTCGATCCGCCCCTGCGTCCGGTGATACGGGCTATTAGTAGTAATGCCGCAAAGTAGCAAATAATAGTGACAAGTATCATCATAACAGATGCAAAGGTAGTAATTTTTGTAGGTATTAAAAACAATAATCTGTATCTTTGCAAGGTTTTATCGATAGAACAGCAATTATTATCTATGAATCAACAATATCCTTCTATACTGCTTGAAAAGGCAGTCGGCGAATTTTCCAAACTTCCGGGTATCGGGCGTAAGACAGCCATGAGGCTTGTCCTGCATCTGCTCCGTCAGGATACGGCTACTGTGGAAGCTTTCGGAAATTCTATCATTACTTTGAAACGTGAGGTGAAGTATTGCAAAGTATGTCATAATATATCCGATACTGAAACTTGCCAGATTTGTGCCAATCCACAACGGGATGCTTCCACTGTCTGTGTGGTGGAAAATATTCGTGATGTAATGGCAGTGGAAGCAACCCAGCAGTATCGCGGACTTTATCATGTCTTGGGAGGAGTTATCTCTCCAATGGATGGAGTCGGACCGAGTGATCTTCAGATTGAAAGTCTGGTGCAGCGGGTAACTGAAGGTGGAATCAAAGAGGTCATTCTGGCTTTAAGTACCACGATGGAGGGTGATACTACCAACTTCTACATCTATCGCAAGTTGGATAAGCTGGGCGTGAAACTAAGTGTAATTGCCCGTGGTATATCTGTTGGCGATGAACTTGAATATGCCGATGAAGTAACTCTGGGACGCAGCATTGTGAACCGGACACTTTTTACCGGAACAGTATAATCATTATTAATTATTTAAGAACGAACATGGAAGAACAGATAAAACGAGCTGTTAGAAATTTGAATATTAGTTATGTTTTCTTTTGGGTGCTCCCGGCTTTTTTGCTTGGAGCAGGAGAGTTTGAACTCTTTCCCGTAGGAGGTTTGGCAGATAATGCACAAGCTATCTACTATTTTGAGACAATCGGCATTTTGCTCACAGCTTTGTGTGTGCCTCTTTCTCTCAAATTGTTTAGCTTGGTGCTTAAAAAGGAGATAGATTATATGACTATCACGCTTGCTTTGAAGCGATATGTGCAATGGAATATTGTTCGTTTGGGAGTGCTTGAAGTAGCTATTGTAGTGAATCTTTTGTGTTACTATCTGACATTAAGCAGTACGGGCAATCTCTGTATGCTGATTGGTTTGACGGCATCACTTTTTTGTCTTCCCAGTGAGAAAAGATTACGTAACGAGCTTCACATAGCAAAAGACGAAAAACGATGAGACACTCTTTCTTAATGAACGAACGTATTTATCTTCGTGCAGTGGAACCGGAAGATATGGATATTATGTACGAGATGGAAAATGACCCTTCCATGTGGGACATTAGCAATTTTACGGTTCCTTATTCCCGTTATGTGCTTCGTCAATACATCGAAGGCTCACAGTGCGATGTGTTTGCCGATAAGCAATTGCGGCTGATGATTGTACGCAAATCTGACCAGTGCATACTCGGTACAATTGATATTACAGACTTTGTACCTCTTCATTCGCGGGGAGAAGTAGGGATTGCCGTCCATAAGGATTATCGGCAACAAGGTTATGCTACTGACGCATTGAAATTACTTTGTGAATACGCTTTTGATTTTCTGTCTTTAAGTCAGCTCTATGCACATGTCATGACGGATAATGAAGTATGTGTAAAACTGTTCACCTCTTGTGGTTTCGTTCAATGCGGAATCTTAAAAAACTGGTTGCAGGTGGAGGGCTGTTACAAAGACGCATTGCTTCTCCAATGTTTGAATCCTAAGAAATGAGATACTAATTGAGAGTGGGCACTTGTGGGAAACGTGACCACGTTTCATACTTGCTGCCCAATTTCTCTAAAGCTTTCCGCCACATATCTTTAATATTGTTTTTCATCAGATATGATTTTTCTTCCTCGGACACCAGCCAAGTGTTTTCTCTGATTTCGTTACTCAATTGTTCGCTATCCCAGCCGGAATATCCCAAGAAGAAACGAATGCATTCACTGATTTTATTCCCTTGTAATATATATTTCTTTATTTCATCAAAATCTCCATTCAGATAAAGCCCTTTACTGATAGAAATGGATCCTGGTATATCAGATAATGTGTGGAGATAAAATAAGGTGTCAGTGGCAATAGGTCCACCTTTGTATAGAGGAATCTCATCCAAATATTTAAATTCCATGATGATATCATTAAGGAGTAATGGCAGTTGCTTGTTGATCACCAATCCCATACTTCCTTCATCCGTATGATCGACCAGTAAAATTACGGATCTGCCAAACGTTGCGTCACGCAGAAAAGGTTCCGATATTAAAATCTTTCCTCTCGATGGCAACACATTATTCGATTGAATCTTAAATATGTCAGAGTCGATATTCATGCCACTAATGTAAGAAAAAAAACGGAATAACAATCGTTCTTTCCGTTTTTTTTCATTTTAAGAATGGCTTTTATGAATATCTCATATCAAATAATCAGGCTATCGGATGATTTTCAGCAAATAGTTTCATTCTTTCATCCAGTTGAGCATATTGGTGTTCTTTAATAAAAGAGGTACACGCGCGTAATCCTTCCTGATGGCTTCCTGTAGTCACTAATGAGATAGCGCTTACTCCGTAGTACATCAATTCTTTCGCCAGTTCGCCACTGGTCATTCCGGGATATCCGATGGTGAAATAAAATCCGTCTGCAATCGGGTCGCCCAGATCGTTGTCATATACCAGATGAAAACCGTGACGGAGGAAGATTTCTTTTAATTTCTGTGCTCTTTCACCATATATCTTCACTTCGTTGAGGAAATTATATTGTCCTTCATTGGCGGCTTTCAGCATGGCGGCCATGGCGAACTGTGCAGAATGGCTGGTTCCTGAAGAAAGCGCATAAAGCACACGGTGAATGAAAACCGTTCCGAAAGTTCCGCCACCATATCGTTGGGTCAGTCCCGGATAGCTTCGGTGGTATAGTTTATCAGAGATGCAGCTTACACCGATACGTTGCCCGGCGTAGCTGAATGCTTTCGAGCCGGAAATCAGCAATACGTAATTGTCCGTATAATGGGCAACCGATGGCTGGAAAGGAGGTTGATACGGCTTGCTTAAATCTTGGCGGAAGTCCATGGCAAAATAAGCCAAATCCTCCAGAACAATCACATCATACTGTGTTGCCAATTCACCGATAATCCTCAATTCTTCTTCTTTCAGGCAAATCCAGCTGGGATTATTGGGATTTGAATAAATGATGGCTGATATATTTCCTTTTTTCAGATAGCTTTCCAGTTTCTCTTTCAGTTTTTCTCCACGGTAGTCATACACATCAAATGTTTCAAACTTTTGTCCCATTACAACCAACTGCTGTTTCTGTACCGGAAACCCCGGATCGATAAACAAAATCGTATCTTTCTTTTCGTCACATTGGCTGCAAGTAAGAAATGAAGCGAATGTACCTTGCATGGAACCGGTGACAGGCACACAACCTTCCGGACTTAAATCAACATTGATGAATGCTTTGATAAAGTTGGATGCCTCTTTTTTTAGTTCCGGCAATCCGTTGATATCGGGATATAGGCTGGCAATGCCATTTTGTAACGCTTCAATTTCCGCTTTCACGCCTACTGCGGAAGGGGGAAGTCCCGGAACACCCATTTCCATTTTTATAAATTCAACTCCCGATGCTGCTTCTGCTTTTGAAGCAATAGCTTTCACTTCACGAATGGTAGCTCTGGAAAAATCGACAATTTGAAACTCATTGATGGTTTCATCAATCAGATGTCGCTCAATTGGTGTATTTTTCATTCTATTTTCTATTTTATTAGTAGCTGCAAATGTACACGATAATTCTTAATAAACCCACTTTTTCAGAAAAAAGATACTGAAGCTATTGCAGGTTTCAAAAAAATATCTACCTTTGCATCCGCAATCGAGAGAGATGCTAAAGTGAATATTTTGGTGCGTTAGTTCAGTTGGTTAGAATACATGCCTGTCACGCATGGGGTCACGGGTTCGAGTCCCGTACGCACCGCATTAGGAAATAAAAGAATCCTCTGATTTTACTAGAAATCAGAGGATTCTTTATTTTGAAGATAGCGAATATCGCTATCCCTTTTTTCCATCATATCCCCATTTCACATAGATGGCTCCCCATGCAAATCCTGCTCCAAATGCTGTAAGAATTAGATTATCTCCTTTTTTGAGTTTCTCTTCGAAATCCCAGAGGCAGAGTGGGAGAGTACCGGCGCTAGTGTTACCATATTGTTCAATGTTGACCATGACCTTTTCGACAGGAACTTCCAAACGTTGTGTTACGGCAGCGATAATACGTTGATTAGCCTGATGGGGAATTACCCAGTCGATGTTGTCTTTGCTAAGATGGTTTCTTGCAATGATAGATTCACAGGCATCAGCCATGTTGGATACTGCATATTTGAATACAGTACGCCCTTCCTGATAGATATAATGCATTTGATTATCCAATGTATAATAAGAAGGAGTACATACAGAGCCACCCGCTTTAATGTGCAAAAAAGGCAATCCCTTACCATCTGTTCTTAACACAGCATCCATAATACCTAAATCTTCAGTGGTAGGTTCAAGCATGACAGCTGCTCCGCCATCACCGAAAATCGGACAAGTTGCACGGTCGGTATAGTTTATTATTGACGACATCTTTTCAGCGCCTACAACTACCACTTTCTTATAATTTCCGGAACGGATAAAATTAGCTCCAGTCTCCAGTGCATATAAGAAACCGCTGCAAACAGCTTGCATGTCAAAAGCAAAAGCTCTTTTCAGCTCCAGTCTTTCACATAAAATAGAAGCCGTGGAAGGAAAACGATAGTCAGGGGTTGTTGTGGCTACAATTATCAGATCAATATCATCCGGATTTGTTTGGGTGCGTTCTATTAACTGTTTGACAGCTTTACGAGCTATGTAAGAAGTTCCCAGTCCTTCCTCTTTCAAAATATGTCTTTCCTTAATGCCGATACGCCCCATAATCCATTCGTCGGTAGTATCTACCATTTTGGAAATCTCATCGTTGGTCAAAATGTAATCGGGTACATATCCTCCGACTCCTGTAATTACTGCGTTTATTTTTTCCATTCGTTTTATCTAGTTTTGGTAAATTGAAAAAAGGAGGTTTGTTCTGAGAATAAAAATGCGGGCGCAAATATATGGAAAAGAGACCGAATTCCAATAGTAGTTTGTGAAACTGTAGCCTTTTTAATTAATAAAAAGGAATATTTGACCAAATTTCGTTTTATTTTTAGCAGGCGATTTTTGTTAAAAGTAATGTGCAGTAATAGTCAGTTATTCATCGGGAAAAGCATTGTATATGTGAAAATATTTTGTTAATTTTGTAGATATAAATCAAAGCATATTCATCATGAAAGAATTCACAATACGTGCCTATGGCCGTATGGAACTGGCATTACTTTATTCTCCCGAACTTACCGACATCGCTGCTTACCGAAAAATGAAAAAATGGATCCAATTATGTCCGGGGCTTTTACAACGCCTGTATGACTTGGGCTACCAGCCTAACTGCCGCTCTTACACACCACTGGAAGTAAGAGTCATTATAGATGCATTGGGAGAACCATGAGACCTGTAAAAAAGGACAGTTGAAACATGAAAAATGAAGAGATCGTAAAGCGGCGCTTTGCATGGCCTAAAGCATAGCTTTACGACCTCTAAAGCTAAGCTTTAGACCTTACAAAGCACTATGCTATTTTACGGGTTCAGCAGTCGTGTTCTTTTTCATCCAATCTATTCCGGGCACGTAATCTTCCAACTTCGTCATACTCGGGTCATGTCTGAAATAAAGCTCACGTGTTGTCCCATTACGGTGTTTGACAATATCCATTACACCCAGCCCTTCGGTAGGGTACGTACTCTTACGGTCTGTAGTACGTCCGGAGAGGGCAGGACGGGAAAGCATCAATACGACGTCAGCATCCTGTTCGATAGCTCCACTCTCGCGAAGATCGCTTAAGTTGGGGCGGTTGTCGGGATGTCCTTCTACATTACGGTTTAATTGACTGAGTAGTATCACAGGTATATTCAACTCCTTTGCCAGCATTTTGGCCTTGCGACTGGCTTGTGCCACTTCTTGTTCACGATTGCGATTGTGCTGGTCGCTTTTCATGTCACAGAGTTGCAAGTAATCGATAATGACACCATCGCATTTACCTTTGCTTTGCAGCAGTTTTGCAGAAGAACGAACGTAATCCATGCTTACAGACGGATTGTCGTCAATATGGATGGGTAGACGGGAAAGTTCGGTGGATGCCTCGTGTACTTGTCGTAGTTCACTGGGAGTCAGTTGTCCGCTGCGGAGATGGTCGGGGTTCACTCCTGTAGTAGCAGCCAATAACCAGCGATCTCCCAAACGCTCACCTAACATTTCAAGACTATACACAGCGATATGATAACCGGCAGAAGCAGCGGTACGTGCCAGATGCAGCGCGAATGCCGTTTTACCTACTGCAGGACGGGCAGCAATAACGATCTCCTCACCGGGTTGCCAGCCGCATGTCAGCCGGTCAAGGTCGGCAAATCCTGTAGGCAGTCCTGTAACACCGTTCTTGTTATTGGCCATGCGGACCTCTATCAATTTTATGGTATCCTCCATAAGTTGCAACATGGAACGGAGATGTTCGGCAGTACCACATTCATTTTCTAATCGGTCGAGGAGGGTATGGGCATCTGTCAGCGTATCGTCTATATCAGTTGTTTCATCGGCTGCCAGTGCGAGCAGTTTGTGGAATCCCAAAATTGCTTCACGACGGATATATTTCTGTTTGAGAATCCGTGCGTGATATTCCAAGTGTGCACTTGACACTACACGTGAACTGATGCGCACCAGTGTATAAAGTCCTCCTATCAATTCGAGCTTGCCACGTCGGGCAAGTTCTTCTTTTACAGTCATGATGTCAATTGCCTGACCGGCATGATACAGACTCTGCAGGGCAGCATAAATCTCACGATTCGTTTCAGTATAAAACACTTCCGGTCGCAATATGCTCACAACCAGTGTGATGGCTTTACTTTCCAGCAAGCAGGCGCCGAGTACGATTTCCTCGAGTTCGACGTCCTGCGGGTTTGTTATTTCACTCATTTTCTTTTCTAATAATCATATTCATTCATAAATGCTTTATTTGACAGATAGGAAGCCGCCTGCATACAATACTTGATATCTGTTAGATTATCATAATACTCATCAATATGATTCAGGCTAAGACAACGTTCGTTGACAGATAACTTTTTCCATTCCCGGCGGGCACGGCCGATATTGGTTTTAGGCTTCCGGGTAATCTCATGAAATTTTTCCCAAAACGCATCGAAAGTGATGCCGTCAGCTTCGGCACGGATGCTCTCGCGGCGTTTCTGCCCGACCAGCAGATCGTAGTCGGGTATACGGATATGAGTGATATACGGATTAACCACCCTTTCAATAATACCTTCATCATACATCTTATTAAAAAAATACCGTGTGCGGCTACGTTTCCACCCAAATAGTTCTGCCCAGTGGGCAATGGAGATTACAGATTCACCCCGCCGGCATTGAAAGGTGTAATGGTGGATGTGGCACTCTACAGTGCTATAATTGACATGGGTTAATACCAGAATAAACGCGTCAAAATAACCCGTTGCACCTTTAGTCACTTTTATTTGCTCCTCGAATAAGACTTTAGGGAAGAGGAGATATCCCTTTTTTAGCATTTCTGCTGTAGATTTAATCATGCTTCATATTATTTTAATTCGCTGCGAAGGTAGCCTGGTCGGTTGAGTTGTACAATTTTCAGGTTATAAATGGCTAAATATTGTAATTTTGGCTCATGTAACGATTGCTCTGATTGTGTGCCAATATTTTGAACCTTCCAGAACGCCCTCCTGCATTCTCTTTAAACGCCCTGCTAAAGGGGGAAGCCGACTTGCTATTTCTGCACTTCGACCACCCCTTAGTCCATTAATATATAAATAAGAAAAGAATGTATTAAAATACATTATATCTTTTTCTTCATTTTCGGGACAGCGAGATATGAATTCTTTTTTATCATTTCAGATACTAATGAAGGCATTCCCCAGAACCTTACAATAATGGCAATTTGCTGCGGAGTGAGTGTCGTAGTATGCGGGGTGAATCCCGCTTCCGTGAGTTGGGACAGTAATACCGCATGTTCTTTGATGGTCCGGCGGAATGCTTTCACCGCTGAACAATTATACTGATAGTTGGGGAAATAAGCTACTGCCACCTCGGACAGTACGTGGCAACCGTGAAGCAGCCAGTCAAAAGATTGATTATCCATTGTTTAAAATATTTTAGTACGCCGCAAAAATACAACTCATTTCATTGGATGGAAAAACCGTTTTTCTGACACTGGTAATTTAAATGTGAAATAAGTACGAATATTTTTAAATAAAAATCTAATTATTTAAACAATCTTCTCTATATTTGCATTCGAAATTAGATTTTATATGGCGATTTTGTCGATTAATAATCAGTAATGTAAAACCATTTATATATAACTAAATTTTATAATGTTGAAAGGAATAGGTCTAATAAAAGATCGTTTACAACGAAAGCGGGAGCAATACATCCATCAGAGAGAGAAAATGGAACAAATGAAGTGTACAATGCAAAACACCAGTGAGGAAATTGAGCAACTGGAATATGTGCTTAGTGAGATGGAGCATATAGCGGATGCAAATCGTGCGCCACGAGTGATTCCCAATGCCCGGGTGGAAGAGGTGTTTGCATATCTATGCCGGGTGTTTGAGTTTTTGCAGCACCGTTTAAAACTGCATTTCAAATATAAATTGGCATGCGAAGTCATCTTTGCCCGCTATCAGTTTAAAAGTCGGTTGCATACTCCCGGACGGGAATATTTAAGCTTTGCCACTATACTGACTTACTTTAAACGTGAAAGAGGAATGGCGTATGGGTGATTTCAAAAATATTGAAATATAGAGATAATAGTGTGAAAAACAAATGTTTTAGGAACAGAAATGACGGATTTGATATTTTTTCCTTATTTTTGTGTGTCCATTTTTGAATGATATGATACAGATAATACGATTAAAAGGAAAAGACAAACATTTATATCGGCTTTTAGCGCCGATGGTGATGGATCCCGAAGTGATACGCGCAAACAATAATTACCCTTTCAAGACGGGCGAAGAGTATGTGTGGTTCATTGCGATTGAAGATAAAGAAGTGGTGGGCTTTGTCCCCGTGGAACAGAAAAACCGGAAGAAAGCTGTAATCAATAATTATTACGTGAAGGCAGAAGGCACCGTACGGGAGGAAATCCTGTCGCATCTGTTGCCTGCCATTGTTGCGGAGTTCGGACCCCAGAGTTGGTTACTCAATTCGGTCACACTGGTACAAGATAAAGAAACATTTGAAAAGTTTGAATTTGTATCCATGGACAAGAAGTGGACACGGTATGTTAAAATGTATAGATGACTTATGGCGAAAAAGAAAATATTAGGCACAAAGAATGTATATGAACTAGCACAAGAACGACTGAAAGTTATATTTAATGAATTCGATAATATATATGTGTCATTTTCCGGAGGTAAGGATAGTGGGGTATTGCTGAATATGTGCATCGATTATATCCGGAAGAATAATTTGAAGATACGTTTGGGAGTTTTTCACATGGATTATGAAATCCAGTATAAAATGACTATTGACTATGTAGACCGGATGCTGGAGGCCAATAAGGATATTTTGGATGTATACCGGGTATGCATCCCTTTCCGTGTGGCTACCTGCACCTCGATGTATCAATCTTTTTGGCGTCCGTGGGAGGACAGCAAAAAGAATATATGGGTTCGTTCCATGCCTAAAAAAGCAATGACCAAAGAAGATTTTCCTTTTTATAATACAACCATGTGGGATTATGAATTTCAGATGCGTTTTGCGCAATGGATACATAATAAAAATGATGCAGTGCGCACTTGTTGTCTGATCGGGATTCGTACACAGGAAAGTTTCAATCGGTGGAGATGTATCTATATGAGCCGTAAATTCCAGATGTATCATAAATACAAATGGACTTCAAAAGTGGGGAATGATATTTACAATGCCTACCCTATTTATGACTGGAAGACAACGGATGTATGGACTGCCAATGGAAAATTCCAGTGGGATTATAATGTTTTATACGATCTTTATTATCGTGCCGGAGTCAATCTGGAGCGTCAGCGTGTAGCAAGTCCCTTTATTAATGAGGCACAAGAGAGTTTACAGCTTTACCGGGTGCTTGATCCCAATACCTGGGGGAAAATGGTGGGAAGGGTGAACGGTGTGAACTTTACCGGTATGTATGGTGGTACTCATGCAATGGGATGGCAGTCGGTGAAACTTCCCGAAGGATATACATGGCGCGAGTTTATGTATTTTTTGTTGTCCACTCTGCCGGAGCGGGCGAGGAAGAATTATCTCCGGAAACTTTCGGTGAGTGTGAATTTCTGGCGGACAAAAGGCGGATGTCTAAGTGATGCCACTATCCAAAAGCTGATTGATGCGAAAGTGCCGATCATCGTTATGGACAATAGCAACTACAAAACATTGAAGAAACCGGTGCGTATGGAATATCAGGATGATATTGATATTCCGGAGTTCAAGGAAATACCCACGTATAAGCGGATGTGTGTCTGTATCCTCAAGAATGACCATGCTTGCAAATACATGGGATTCTCACCGACAAAAGAGGAGATGAGTAAAAGAAGTCAAGTTATGGAACAATATAGAATCATAGTATCATGAGTGTAGATAAAAGCCCTGTTTACGAGGTAAAAGCGGTACCCGTAGAAAAAGTATGTGCGAACGATTATAATCCGAATGTCGTAGCACCACCCGAAATGAAGTTGCTGGAACTTTCTATTTGGGAAGATGGTTTTACGATGCCTTGTGTATGTTATTATGATAAGGAGGCGGACAATTATATCCTGGTAGATGGTTACCATCGTTATACGGTATTGAAAACTTCCCAACGAATCTATAAGCGTGAAAACGGTTTATTGCCGATTGTGGTGATAGACAAGGACCTGTCTAACCGTATGAGTTCGACAATCCGGCACAACCGTGCCCGCGGAATGCATAACATTGAATTGATGTGCAACATCGTTGCAGAGCTTGACAAGGCAGGTATGTCCGATCAATGGATTATGAAAAATATCGGTATGGATCGTGATGAATTGTTGCGCCTGAAACAAATTTCAGGACTTGCCGATCTGTTTGCCAATCGCGAATTCAGTATTCCTGATGAGGTGGCTCCTACGGAAACAGAACGCAAAAGCTTATAATCTGATAGCTATATATATACAGAAATTGGACATTTTGTCATTTAGGCACAAATTATACAAGTTATTAAGCTGTTTTATTGTATAAAATGGTCGTTTATCTTGCTTAATTTGTGCCTGAATTATATCTAAATGACATAAAAAACTATTAGCATATCTTGTTAGTGCAGTTTCAATAAGCGAAACTGTTTTCTTTAAAAAGGTACGCATATCGCAAAAAATACTTTCCATCAACATTCTTCTTTTATAATGCGTAACCCCTTCGACTGTAAATAGCATTAATAGTCTTACTTCTGGAATCTGATTATCTGTATCAGAAATGAATACAATTTTGTATCTCCTTTAATATTCCGAAATTTGCAATATGAGATTTGGATAAAATTTGATATCGCCAAGAATGAGGTGTTTAAGAGGTGTTTAATAAGGTAATGAGAGAGAGTAAGAGATATATAACTGTTTTTTTCTATTTGATTCTTCTTCTATTTATGGTTGGGTGTGAGCATGATGTAAGCACAATGGGCCAAGAGAATGAAGAGGAAGTACTGAAAGAAAAAGTGCAAATAGAGATTTTTGCCAGGGCAAAATCGTACTCTTTGCCTCCAACCAGAGCTTTGGAAAGTGAGGTCGGTAAAACTCCATGGATACTGGTCTTTAAGGGACAGGGGACAGGAGCCACCTTTATAGAAGCTGTACAGGCTTTTGAAATGATAAGCAAGCGATATGTGTTATTGACTGGACAGCCTGCTGGTAACAAATACCAATTACTAATACTTGCTAATCCGTTGGATCAGTTCTATTATGGAAATGCATCTACGGGATATGATTTTAACCAGGCAGCTTTGCTTTCCAAGTTAACTCCGGGAGTGACTACTTATGGGGAAGCTTGTAGCAAGTTACTGACTAAACCATTGGATAGTAATCCGCTTACTACTATACCGTATAGTGGTGATGAAGAGACGATTCCGATGAGTTACCGATTGGAAGTGGATCAAATAGACAATACCACGAAGATAGCCAATACTGATGGAAGTTCATTATTGCTTACCCGTGTGGTTGCTAAGATTGTCATTGTCAATAAAGCATCTAACTTTATTTTGAAAGGAGTGACTGCTGTCATGAATGTACCCCGGCAGGGTGAATTGCATGATGCTGATGGAGCATTAATGAATAATACAGCCAATCTGACAGAGTACCAATATGATGCTGCTTACTCACTTCCTTTGATAAAAGCGGAAACGATTGCAACTGACGTGCAGAGTACAGAGAAATTCCCCATATATATGTACGAGTCCGATGTGCAGAATAATACATATCTTATTATTCAGGGTACTTATGACAATAAAGACTATTATTATAAGATGTCACTGCTCAATAGTAGCCTGCAGGCGATGGATATAGAGCGTAATCATTCATACACATTTACGATTAACAGAGCTAAAGGACCCGGCTACGATACGGTAAGTGATGCGAAGATTGCGAAGCCGTCTAATACTGGTCTTGATTTTGAGATTATGGTAGATGATAGTGAATCTTATGAGATCCTGGCCAATAATGACTATTATCTGGGTGTGAGCAACTCGGTTTTTATAGCCTATTACAGTGGTGAAAATGTGAAGGATTATGATGCCTTTAGTGTGATTACTGACTGTACGAAGGATTTTCCGGATGCTCGGACAATAACAGATAATAAACAGGAAGTATCAGGAGCCTTTCAGCTAAGCGGACCATTTAAAGTGCCGATAGTAACTTCCAATGGAACAAATCCGGTAATAACACCGGTAACAGTTGGAGTCACTAACCAGTTGATGGGTTATGAAGAGGGAATTGATGATAAGAAAAATGCGTATATAACATTAAAACTTGGAAACTTGGAAAAAAAAGTTCATATCAGACAAAGAAAAGCGATTTCCGCAGGAGGAAGCACGCTTAAGTTTATGCCTACTAATAATACCGATCCGGTAGTAAGCGAAATAAACTATTTCTGTCTTACTGGCCAGGTAGAAGAGGGGACTGACAATCCTAAGGAGTGGATTCGTTTATACTCTTCTGCAATGCCGGAAGGACATACAGGAGAAGATCATATTATCGTAGAAGACGGGAGAATATATGTTGAAGTGTTACCTAATACAAGCGCAACTCCCAGATCCGGCATTGTGCATCTAACTACCATGGCGTCTGTTGGTGGTGTTAGTGTAAACTCCGTGCAACGTATAAAATTAGATATTACTCAATTAGGGAAGTAAACATGGTGTTAATGAAGAAAGTAAGTTTACTCATTTTATTCATGCTCGGATGTATTCTTTCCGAGAGTAAGGCACAAAAAGTTGCTCTTAAAAGCAACCTTTTGTATGACGCTACCGCTACCATGAACTTAGGGCTGGAGTTGGGATTGGCACGTAAATGGACGCTGGATATCCCGGTCAACTATAATCCATGGAAACCTTCCGATGGCAAACGGTTGCGTCATTGGGGAATACAACCCGAAGTTCGTTATTGGTTTTGCGAACGCTTCCGCCGTACGTTTATCGGAATACACGGGCATTATGCGGATTTCAATGTGGGAGGGTGGCCTAATTGGTCTTTCATCAGCAAAAATATGCAAGAGAATCGCTATCAGGGACATTTATATGGAGGCGGTTTTTCAGTGGGACACTCTTGGATCTTGAAAAAACGATGGAGTATTGAAGCATCTGTTGGAGTGGGATATGCCCATATTGTATATGATAAATATCCCTGTACCACTTGCGGTACGAAGGAGAAAGAAAGTAGTAAGAATTACTTTGGACCTACTAAAGCAAGTGTGTCGCTTATTTATATAATTAAATAGAATGATGATGAAAAGAAATATAGGTTTTATCGTATGTATGTTAGTGGTTTGCAGCCTGAATATAAAGAATGTCATGGCACAATCCCGCTCTTATGAGGGCAACATTGCAGTGAAGCCGGTTCAACTGGAACAAAAAGGAAACTTTCTTCATATCAATATAGACTTTAGCTTGAATAATGTGAAGGTTAAATCGGCGCGCGGAGTGGATTTTATTCCTCAACTGGTATCTCCGGGACGTACTTTGAATCTTCCGAAGGTATCTATTAAAGGTCGTGATGAATATCTGGCTTATGAACGTGAACTTGCTGTGATGAGTGCCAAAGAGAAGAAGACCTATGAGAAGCCTTATGTGGTGGAAAAAGGAAGCAAATTGAGAAATGATACGATTCACTATCGATATGTGGTGCGTTTTGAACCTTGGATGGAAGATGCGCGTCTGGATGTGCAGCGTGATGAGTGTGGTTGTGGTGAAACAGCATTGATGGATGTGGAGCAGTTTGATAAGGTTACGTTGGAACGTGTATTGTTGCCATACGTGGTATCACCTCAATTGGCATATTTGCAACCAAAGGCTGAAGAGATCAAACGTCGTGATATACAGGCAGAGTGTTTCCTTGATTTTGAAGTGAATAAGGTGAACATACGTCCCGAATATATGAACAATCCTCAAGAGTTGGCTAAAATTCGTAAGATGATTGACGAATTGAAGTCTGATCCTAGTGTGAAGGTTAATCGTTTGGACATCATAGGCTATGCTTCTCCGGAAGGGACATTGGCAACTAACAAACGCTTGTCTGAAGGACGTGCCATGGCACTCCGGGAGTATCTGGCGTCCAGATATGACTTCCCAAGAAACCAATATTATATCATCTTTGGCGGTGAGAACTGGGAAGGTTTGGAAGAAGCGCTGAATACAATGGAAATGGAATATAAAGATGAAGTGCTGGACATTATAAGGAATATACCTATAGAGAAAGGAAGAGAGACCAAGTTGATGCAACTTCATGGGGGAGTGCCTTACCGGTATATGCTGAAATATATTTTTCCGAGTCTTCGTGTAGCTATCTGTAAAGTGAATTATGAGGTTAAGAATTTTAATATAGATGAAGCGAAAGAGGTCATTAAAAGCCGTCCGCAGAATTTAAGTCTGAATGAGATGTTTTTGGTAGCTAATACCTATCCGGTTGGTTCGCAAGATTTCATTGATATATTCGAGACGGCTGTCCGGCTCTATCCGAAAGATGAGATTGCTAATATGAATGCCGCTGCTGCCGCCTTGTCGCGTAATGACCTGTCTTCGGCAGAACGTTATCTGGGTATGGTATACTCGAATACTAATTTATCAGAATATAATAATGCCATCGGGGTACTAATGTTATTAAAAGGAGAATATGAGAAAGGAGAAAAGTATTTAAAAATAGCTGCCGGATCGGGTCTGGAAGCTGCCGGACATAATTTGGAAGAATTGGCTAGGAAGAGAACAAATGCAGCTGAAATTGAAAATAAAAATAGGGATAAATAAATTAATTACAAACGCTTTTATTAAATTGTAAAAAAACAATGAAGAAAAAAAACTTTTTTATGCTGGCACTTGCTGCTATTGCATTTGCAGCATGTAGTAATGAGGACATCGTTCCTGATGGGGAAAACGGGACTGATGTAACTAACTCTGATGGAGATGCATGGGTGGCTTTAAGTGTACAATCAACCAAAACACGTGCACTGAACAACCCCAATCAAGAAAATGGTACGCCCGATGAAAGTACGATTACTAAGGTTTATGCGGTTTTCTTTGATGGACATACTGATGCAAGTATCGTAACGAAAATTATAGATTTTGGAACAGAGGACATCAATAACCTGCCTAACAGAACAAATGCATTTAAAATACCTTCTAGCTCGGAGGCTGTATTGATTATTGCTAATCCGCAGAATCTGGGTCGGACCATTCAGGAAGGTGATACTTATGAGAATGTAAATAAGGTAATAACGCTTACGGCAGAAACCGAGGTGACTACTGGGGTAGCAAAATCAGGCGGATTTGTTATGACAAATGCTAAAGGTGACCTGGAACCTTCAAAAACGAATGGAGATCCGGAAGTATTGACTTTGTATAATACGCCAACAGCAGCAACAAGCTCTCCTCTGGCAATTAGAATTGACCGTATATCGGCAAAAGTGCGGGTATATGTGAAACCTGACAGTGGTGAAGAACTTAGTGAAACGGCAACTATAGACTCGGATGAAACAGAGTGGTATTTGAACGTGACGAACAAGAAATTCTATCCTGCATCAAAAAGAATGAAGACAGCCATGAATACATGGACTCCTTATGACCAGTATAGTCTCGGTTCGTACAGAATAGATCCGAATTTTGGGGTAGTCAATGACATTGGCGCATGGGATGATGATGATCAAACGGTGTATGCTGGCAACTATTTTTATGTGTCATCTGCTACTAAAAAAGAGGATATAGATTGGAATAAAGTAAATACGTCTGTTAAATACTGTCTTGAAAATACACAGAATCAAACTGATGCTGTAAACTTCAATGTACATGCCTATACAACGCAGGTATTACTGAAAGTAGGTTATGCTCCTACTACTATTACTAACGAGGATGGTTCAAAGGTGACTTTAGCTAACGGAACGGATTGGTTTAACATGAATGGTATATTCTATACTCAAGCTTCGATATTGACTTATATTGAAAAAGAATTGGTCGGTAAATATAAACATGGTAAACCGTCTGAATATGCTACGGATATCACAGATTCTTATAATGAGTATATAAACGCACTTCTTAATACCCAAGTAACGATTCCTGCTGATAAGGATGATGCTAAAACAGCAGAAGAAATGGCAGAGGAACTTACACTGGAGTTTAGCAATCTTGCTACCCAAATTTCAACAGCAAGTAAAGGGGGCAAGAATCTGAAAGGTGTTGAATACTATTCAGAAGGTATTTGTTACTATAAAGTCATGATTAAGCATGATGATAGTCCTACCATCATGAATAAGTTGGGTGAGTTTGGTGTCGTTCGTAACTCTGTTTATGATATTACTGTAAATAAAATAAATAATCCGGGATATCCAATCATCCCCGATCCGGATCCTAGTGCACCGGATGAAGAAGAAGACCGTTACTTGTCTATCAAGATTGAGGTTAATCCATGGACTTGGTACAGTCAAGTTGAACCACTATAATATGAAATTCATTGTTTTAATATAATTTGAGGTAAAGAGGGGACACTCTCTTTACCTTCAAAACAAACAATAAAAAATAGAAAACAAACAATAGAAAACTTTATAGTTTGATAGAATTAGAAGAATAGAAATATGAACCTAAAAAGCCTTGTACGCCATGTCACCTTCGGGATTCTCATCATTAGCTCCTGGATAATGACTTCTTGTGATAACTTTAATGAAGACTTGCCGGAATGCCGTTTGTTTGTAAAGTTCAAATATGACTATAATATGGAATTTGCAGACGCTTTCCATACACAGGTTGATAAAGTAGAGCTTTATGTGTTTAATAAGGACGGAAAGTTTTTATTTAAACAGGCAGAAGAAGGAAGTTCATTATCGACGGGAAATTATCTGATGGGGGTAGCATTGCCTGTAGGCGAGTATCAGTTTATGGCATGGGCAGGTGCACGTGATTCATACGATATTACTTCGTTAACTCCCGGTGTTTCTACAATTTCCGATCTAAGATTGCAATTGAAACGCGAAGAGTCTCTTATCATCAATAAAGAGTTGGAAACGCTTTGGTATGGTGAGATTATCGATGTAAACTTTACAGGAAAAAGTCATCAGACAGAGACGGTTAACCTGATAAGGGATACAAAACGGGTACGTTTTATATTCCAGGGTTATACCAATAACTGGGAACTCAACGTGGATGATTATGATTATGAGATTCGGGAATCCAATGGGTATCTGGGGCATGATAACTCTTTGTTGGAGGATGATATGCTTAGCTTCCAGCCTTATCGCAGAGATCAGGTGAATTCTGCTGCTGCTTCAGTAGACCTTAATACGATGCGATTGATGAAGGACCGGAAAACCCGGTTAGTGGTGACGGAGAAATCTTCTGCAAAAAAGGTATTCGATATTAATCTGATTGATTATCTTGCTATGACTAATATGGAGGATAAGAAAATCGGAATGCAGGAATATTTTGATCGCCAAAGTAACTATCATATCGTTTTCTTCATCTCTGATTCATGGCTTGCCATGAGAATCGTGATTAACGGATGGACTGTTTATTCGCAGACAGAAGGAGAATTGTAATATCAACAAATAGAGAGAAACCCCTGAAAGAATGCATAAGTATAGTAAGGGATAAAAAAAAGAACCGGCTAAGTTAATTAACTTAGCCGGTTCTTTTTTACAAGGTATCAATTATACTTTCTTGATTTTGTAGAAATATGATACGCTGTGATTCTCCGCTTTCCGAGATCAGAGTGGAGTGACGTTTCAAAGATAGAATCCAGTCACGTTGCATCTGACAGATATGCGGGCTTTGTGAATCCATAGAATTGATCGAATATATCCGCAATAGACTAATCTGGTAGTTCAGTTTTTCGATGTAGCTATAAGTCGCTTCGAAGTTTATATTGGATAAATAGAAATACACTTTCCGTCCTTCGCTGAATTCACCTTTACTTGATAACGTTTCTATATACGTCAGTAGTTGATATAGTTCTTCTTTCAGGTTCGCTACATCATTTGGGGTAATCATATGCAAACTGGCAAAGTACTTGATCTCATTGACGAAAGAATGGAAAATACTGGTGTCCCAGATAAAAAAGGTTTTAGGACATTGCTTCACGCTTTCACTCAACTTCTTATGCGCCTGCACGATTTTCTTCTCTACCTGCATATCCGCCAAAGAGTGTGGAGTCTTGATTTGTCCGTGCTGATAGATCCATCGGCTAAGACGAAACTTAGACAGATTCTCGAAGGAAGAATAAAGTGTAAAAGGTAAAAGGTTGGAAGCTGTATATATTTCCGTGCTATTATCTTCTTTTACAAAATCAAATATCTGTAGATAACGATTAAGTATTTCGTAATAGCTATCTATCGCATTAGAAGAATGATGCAGGTTGAGGTCGAAAGTCACCTTGTTAGAATGGTGATCGCCGACTACCTGATCGATAGAAATTCCCAATTTGTGAGATATGATGGCTACTTCTTCTATCGAAAAAGACACCTCACCTCGAAGTCTGCGGTATACAGCTTCTTTGCCCATACATAGGATATCCGCCAAATTACTGGCAAGATTTTGCCCTTTGGGAACCCTCTCTTTCATAACTGTTATTAATTCATTTAGAATACCATTTTTCATTGTCTGTTCCTCGCATTTAATATTAATAATCACTGTGATACATTTTATGCAAAATTAAGGCTTGTAAGTGAAAGATTAGTGTGGAAAAACGGCTATGAGTTATATGCTTATTTTCTGATTGGAAAGAAAATAAAAGAGCGGGGGCATATAATGAAAAAAAGTAGATAATGAGGTTATCTACTTTCATTTATTGTAATTCTATAATTTATTTGCTTCTGTTTTACGAAAAAATGGAAATTAAAGAGTATCAATGATTTCCCGTTGTTGTTTAAAGAAATGGATACGTTGCATTTCACCACTTTCGGATATCAGGGTAGAGAATTTCTTTAATGACTGAATCCATTCTTTTAAACTATGGAATATCTCATGGTCCAGGGTAGTCAAAGAATTGATGGAATAAATGCGTATCAGACTAAGCTGTAGCGAATTGGTTTCCACGTAACTGTATGTTGCCTCAAAATTGATGTGAGACACATAGATACGGACTGTATTGCCATCTTTGGTTTTTCCTCGCATAGCGAGTTCTTCCAATTCGTCTGTAAGTAGAAACAACTCTTCTTTAATCTGCATTTTCGCTTCATCCGAAATGAGATGAACATCAGAGAAGTATTGGATATCATTGATAAGATGCTGGAAAATCATGCTGTCCCAGATATAATCTATGGAATGAATATGACGGGTCATATCCACATAGTCTTTCTGGATATTGAGTAATTTTACCGGAATCTCCAGTTCATCGAAATTGTTGCACTGAATATATTTGTTTTGATACATCCATTTGAAAAAACGGAATTTTGCCAAAAGGTCATATTTCAGATAGAAAGTCTGGGGGATAATATTAGAAGAAGTCCCCATGGTAGACTCCGGATCATCCTGCATCGTATTGATCAATGATGCATATTTATATAAGATATTATAGTAACTTTCAAACGGATCATCATAATCTACGATGTTTATGTCGAACATTGCATTCGATTTGAAGCTGGTTCCTATAATCTTATCCAACGATATGCCAAGTTTCCTTGAAACAAGGGCTGCTTCCTGTAGTGTGAAAGGTACCTCGCCGCGTAATCTTCTATATACGGCTTCTTTGCCTATGTATAGTGTATCCATTAGTATATCTGCCAGTTTACCTTTTGCCGGAAGCTTTTCTTTCATCGCCTCTATCAGGTTTGTATTAGGGTCATTTATCGTCATAATAGTCTAAATAAAATGTACTTTTGTATTATAAACATTTCACTGTGGCAAGTTGTTTCGGAATTTGAAACTATTTAAATCTTCTTTTTTTTAAAATATCCTCTCCGAAAATTGTTTATTTTAAGCAAATCGGTTACATTTGTGTCCATAAACAAAACGAAGAGACAGCGTCTCTTTAGTAAACAATAGAAAAACTTAGAATGAAAAGAATATTGGTAAGTGGCGGAGCCGGTTTTATAGGCTCTCATCTTTGTACTCGGCTTATAAACGAAGGTCACGACGTGATATGCCTGGATAATTTTTTTACGGGTTCGAAAGATAATATCATTCATTTGATGGATAATCATCATTTTGAGGTGGTGAGGCATGATGTCACTTATCCTTATTCGGCAGAAGTAGATGAAATCTATAATTTGGCATGTCCCGCATCTCCTATCCATTACCAACATGACCCGATTCAAACAGCTAAAACATCTGTGATGGGGGCTATTAATATGTTGGGATTAGCAATGAGGCTGGATGCCAAGATTTTGCAAGCTTCCACGAGCGAGGTATATGGAGACCCGATCGTTCATCCGCAACCGGAAAGCTACTGGGGGAATGTGAATCCGGTAGGTTACCGGTCTTGTTATGATGAGGGGAAGCGTTGCGCAGAAACGTTATTTATGGATTATCACCGTCAGAACAGTGTGCGTGTGAAGATTATCCGTATTTTTAATACATATGGTCCGCGAATGTTACCGAACGACGGCCGGGTTGTTTCTAATTTTATTCTTCAAGCGTTGAATAATGAGGATATAACTATATATGGTGATGGAAAACAAACACGTAGTTTCCAATATATTGATGATTTGATTGAGGGAATGATAAGAATGATGAATACGGAGGATGGGTTTACAGGACCTGTGAATTTGGGGAATCCGAATGAGTTCCCGGTGTTGGGACTGGCGGAAAGGATCATTAGTCTGACTGGCTCATCTTCGAAAATTGTATTTAAGTCTTTGCCGGATGATGATCCGAAACAGCGACAACCGGATATTACATTGGCTAAAGAGAAACTGGGTTGGCAGCCTACCATTGAACTGGAAGAGGGGCTGAAGCGTATGATTGAATATTTTAAAAATGTCTGAAGCATAAAAAAAGAAAATTATGAATATGGAAATTAATCCTTCCGAATATAAAGTCCTTATTGTGGACGATGTAATATCAAATGTCCTTTTATTAAAGGTACTTTTGACCAACGAGAAATTCAAAATTGTGACTGCCGGTAATGGGACACAGGCGTTGGAACAAGTGAAGAAGGAAAATCCGGATCTAGTATTGCTGGATGTGATGATGCCGGATATCAGTGGATTTGAGGTGGCTCAACAAATGAAAGCGGATCCCGAAATGGCTGAAATTCCCATTATCTTCCTGACTGCTCTTAACAGTACGGCGGATATCGTCAAAGGATTTCAGGTGGGTGGTAACGACTTTATCTCAAAGCCATTCAACAAAGAAGAGCTGATTATTCGTGTGACACACCAGATTTCGTTAGTCGCAGCGAAAAGAATCATTGTTGCACAAACGGAAGAGTTGCGTAAGACTATTATGGGACGTGACAAGCTCTACTCTGTGATTGCGCATGACTTGCGTTCGCCTATGGGATCTATCAAGATGGTATTGAATATGCTGATTCTGAATCTGCCAAGCGAAACGATTGGTGAGGAGATGTATGAATTGCTAACGATGGCCAATCAGACAACTGAAGATGTATTCTCATTGCTTGATAACCTGCTGAAATGGACGAAGAGCCAGATTGGTAAACTGAAAGTGGTTTATCAGGATATTGATATGGTAGAAGTGGTAGAGGGCGTAAGCGAAATCTTTACGATGGTGGCCAGTCTGAAGAATATTAAGATTGTACAGGATGTGACTGTGGAAAATATGGCTGTCCGTGCTGATATTGACATGATTAAGACTGTGATCCGTAATTTAATCAGTAATGCGATTAAGTTTAGCAATGAAGGTTCGGAAGTAGTGGTGTCATTGGCAGAAGAAGACGGTATGGCAATCGTAAGTGTGAAAGACAGCGGTTGCGGTATCGATGATGAAAATCAGAAGAAGTTGTTGCATACCGATACTCATTTCAGTACCTTTGGTACAAACAATGAGGAAGGTTCGGGACTCGGATTATTATTGTGCCAGGACTTTGTTGTCAAGAATGGCGGTAAACTGTGGTTTACTTCAAAAAAGGGAGACGGGTCTACATTTAGTTTCTCAATCCCATTGTTGGAGAAATAAGAATAACTATAGATAATACGGATTAGAATTAATAAGGGCACGGTTTGCATGAATATGTAAACCGTGCCCTTATTATTGGGTATACTCTGTTTTCGGCCTATCGTTTGCAGATAGCCTTAAAATCGCAATATGAACATTTTTTAGTATCTTCTGTCTGCGTGAAAGGCTCTTCTTCGTTGAATATTTCTTCTAATAATGCTTGCAGGCGTTCGCGGAATTCATCTTCAAAGAAAGCAAAGTTGTTTACCGGTATTTTCGGTTTACGGGGTTCTCCCATTTCGATAACAGGCGAATAGCTTTCCGATGCTGCCCGGTGAATGTAGAGTAGGGCAGGAGCTACCATTAATGATTGTTTCCGGCTCATGATAGCGGCATACAGAAAAGTCTGGAAGATATAGTTCGGGCGTGTTTCCGATGGGGTGAACAGTTGCCCGATATTAGCAGGTATTTTAGGACTTCCTCCTGTTTTGTAGTCAACAATCCGCAGGGTACTTTCTTTTGCATCCATACGGTCTATTGTGCCACCCAGACGGAGAGTGAACGGTCCTTGTCCTGTTTGTATAGTTATCTCTTCTGAAACTTTCTTTTCCATAGCGACCATTTCGAAAGGAGTATATAAAAGGTCGTTGCGCAGCAATTGTTTCAGATAGGAAACAATTACTTTGGAGTTGATAAGTTGTATGCCGTTATATTCCGGTTTTTCTTCGGGAGAGACCTTGAATAATTCTTCTTTGAAGGCTTGGTCAACGTAGCTTTGTAGTTTCACCTCATTGCGTAATAAGCGTTCGATATCTTCTTTATGTATCGTTTTTCCGGCTGCGGTCAGATCGGTGTATGCCAATTGGGCGGAGAGGTGGAAAATGGTTCCGAATAGGGCGGAATCAATTTCTGCACTAACTTCGTCCGGTGTTTTCAAGCCCGCTACATAGCGGTAGTAGAATCTCAACCGGCAATCCAGATAAGCATTAAGGGCGGAAGGAGAGAGAATCACTGAATTTGGATTAGTGCTATCGTAAGCACGATAGAGTCGTCTTAGTACTTCAGGTGTTTTTTCTACTCGTATCTCTTGGGTACTTTGCGGAGATTGTCCGGCTTCCAGATACTCGCGAGTGATATCATGCGGACCTTCTACAAGTAATTGCAGCATGAAACGGGATTCTTCTCCACGGTTGAGACCGTCCGAAGAAGTATTGTAGAGTAGCGTGATATTCTCTGCCCGTTGTATCAGTCGATAAAAGTAGTAGGCATACACTGCATTTTTGTGTTCGATAGTGGTCATGCCGAATGCTTTCCGGAGATTATAGGGAATAAAAGAGGAATCTCCTCCGGATTTTGGAAGTTGTCCTTCGTTGAGAGACAATATAATGAGATTCCGGAAGTCCAGATTACGTGTTTCCAATACTCCCATGACTTGCATTCCGATAGCCGGTTCTCCGTGGAAAGGAATATTGGAAGATGTCAGTACTTTGGTAATCAGTCGTTTCAGAGTATCGGTGCGTATATTTAACTCTCCACTTTCAATCAAACTGTAGAGACGGTTGATTTTGGTATGGCTTTGAAAGAGCGATTCTCTATATAGTTGATTGAAAATATCACTGTATTCTCCTTCTTTGCGATAAATGGTTGAAATGTTTTTGATTAATTCAATCAGGTAATCGCATAGCTCTCTTATACCATTACGGGGAGTGAAGAGGGTAGCTAAAAAATCATCTTGTTTAAGTTCCGATGGAAGTGGATAAAAACGGTTGGTTTGGGTCAGCTCATGTTCCAGGGGAGTGGCATGAGATGATAATTGCCGGGTATAGGGATGTTTCAATATAGCAGATACTGCCTCGTAAGTGAATCGGCCGGTGTCGGAGCGGTAACCATTGGTTTGCAATTCCATTGCGGCATTGATAAAGCTATAAACGGGAGTTTGGGCCAATGGGAATCCCATGGTGATATTGACGTTTTTCACTTCCTGCGGAATGGAATGAAGCACGGGGAGAAGCAGAGCTTCATTACAAAGCACTACGGCATTTTCTTTTTCCTTTTCTATGGCAATTTGCGAATGATCGTTTGTTATCGCCTTAATCCATTCGGGAAGGAAACGTGCCTGGGCATTCTCGGTAGAAGCGGAAATAGATCGTATTTTCTTCGGTTCTTTAAAGGTGTTGAAAAAGCTTTCCGGGAGTTCGTTCGGAAATTCCCCGAGATTACGTTTCAGGAATTCTCCGGCCTCATGTTTTTTGATTTGTTGGGTGTAGAAAATATCATAGTCCCAATAGAAGAGTGCTTTGCCCGCATCTTTCAGTTTTCTGAAAAAGTCATTTTCTACTTTGTTCAATACATTGAACCCGACAAATATGTATTTGTCGTATTTGAGTTGGTCAGTATCAAGTTGTTCGATCACGTTCCGGTAGAGCATGCCTTCGTAAGCAATGCCTAACTCTGTCAGGTTCGCCCGGTAACGATGGTAGATAGTACCTAGCTTGTCCCAAAGGGAAATAAATTTTTCTTTTAGTTCGGTCCGTTTTTCAATGGAGAAATTCTGAAAAAACTGTTGTATGGCTTCTTCCTGCTCTTTGTCAAGGAATTCATAGTCGTCCATCAGATTTTTCAAATCTTGTAGATTACTGAATAATTTGTCGGCATCGACCATATTTTTATCTACATCATCAAAATCACTAATCAACAACTCTCCCCAGAAGTAGAAATCGTCCAATGTTTCCTGACTCTGTGTTTCCTCTTTGAACACTTTATAAAGTTCGCAGACCAATCGAATAGGATCGCCGCTTTTCTGTACGGATAGTTTCTGAAACAGGTCGCTGATACTCATGGCAGCCGGTGACCAGATCGGTTGATCGGATTCTCCTGCTAAATATTCATTGAAGAACAAGTTAGCACGTTTATTAGGGAAAATGAGTGCTGTACGTGACAGGTCATTTCCTATCTTGGTATATAAATCATGAGCGACTAGTTGGAGAAATGATTGCATATTGATTAAGTTTTTTCTAATTCATATATTTATTGTAGTCGGAACAAAACGGGAACAGTGAAATAAACGGCTACTTTAGTACCATCCTCCAATTCTCCGGGTTTCCATTTGGGCATTTGGTTGATGACGCGTAATGCCTCCTTGTCCAGGTAAGGATCTACGCTGCGTACAACTTTAGGATTGACTACATTTCCTTCTTTATCAACGATGAACTGAATTATAACGCGTCCCACCCCCATCTCTCCTTGTGCTATTGTAGGATACTGGATTTCTTTTGCAATAAATTGCATGAGAGCTTGTTGGCCTCCAGGAAATTCTGGCATAACCGGAGCTATATTCAGAGTATCACTTGCTGACAATGAAGTATCTGATATATCGGGGGAAACAAATCCTACTACTACCTCTCCTCCTATCACATCGTCGGGTATTGGCGCTGGTGGTGGAGGAGGTGGCACATCTTTTATGGAGGCAATGATGGTGTCTTCTGCTAAAGTGGGGGCAGGTTCTCCCATAATAAGATCTCCATAGGAGGTGGTGTCACTAGACACTTCTTTATTCATTCCTTTATTAGCAGAATTGGTGCATGAAGTCATTGGAGTCATGGCTATCAAGCCTGCAGATATGCCTAATACTGTGATTGCTTTTCCCGATACCTGCTTTCGCTCAAGTTGTTGCTCCAGATATCGAACTTCAGCTTCGCATTTGGGGCAAGTACCCAAACAATCTCCCTGATACTGACATTCAGAGGTGATGAATTCAATATCATTCGCTTCGGCTATTTGCCGACGAATCTCTTTTAAAATTTTACAGGTTTGTTTTCCTCGTGCCATGGCATTAATCATTAGGGGTTTTATAGGTGAATCGGTCGAATTGGGTGATTCCCATTTCTTTCAAAAGCTCTATGCTGTAGTCTACATCTTTCTCTGTATTATAAGAAGGAATGAGCGGTGTCCGAATGATAATTTTCCCGGCTTTGCCTTCTTCGATTAAATACCGGAGATTGCATAAAACCTTTTCATTACCTTTTCCGGTATATCGCTGATAGATGTCATTATTCATATCTTTGATGTCGACGATATAATTATCTACAATAGAAATCAACTCTTCTACATTCTGTAGTGGAACATTGAGAGACGTTTCGACAGTGATTCTCCATTCCGGTCCGGAAAGTTGGCGAAACTGCCGGATGAACTCGTTTTGCAATAATGGTTCTCCACCTCCAAATGTGACTCCTCCGCAGCTCGCCAGAAAGTAAAGTTCGTCTTTACGTACTTCCTCGTAGAGTTGGTTACAATCATATCTCTCCCAAACGCCATCAGGTTGTAGAGAGGTTGGATTGAGACAATATTTGCAACGCAACGGACAGCCATGGAAAGCAACTAATGTTGTAACTCCTTCACCGTCAATCGTTAGTCGATGGCGGGCAATGCCGATGAGAGGAACAGCTTTCATACTTTTTCTATTTTTTCTTCATCCACATACCACAAATAGCCGGTGATATTTTTATATCCCATCTTGGTAAGAAGTTGCATATATCCTTTCACTTGTTTGTTATATTTAGGATTTTCCTTACCAAACTTGAAATCGACTACAACAACCTGATCATCTTTCATCATTACACGGTCCGGACGACGGGTTTGCAAAACTCCTTTTTCTTTATAGATAATAGCACATTCATTAAACAGCGTCCATTTTCCGGAATACCAATCTTGAATTTCAGGGGAAGAAAAAGCTTTCTTTGCAACTTCACGAGCCACCTTCTCTTTCTCATCATTTCTGATAACTCCTTCAAAAATAAGCCGTTCGATGGCCGGATCGATATCTTCTGCCGTTTCGATGACAGAAAATAAAGTATGTAACATGCGTCCGCGGTTGATAAAGCGGTCGTCCGAATCTTCTTCTTCAATGCCCTGAATGAAGTCAGCAGAGCGGTTGGACTGACGAAATTCAATATCATGCCGCATGGATTCCATTCGGATAGGGAGTTTTTTTGGTTTCTGGGTTAGCTTGTTTGTGGATGTCTTTCTTCTTTCTTCTTCTGAAGGGCACAGTTTCCCTTGCTCGTAACAGTCTTCTTCCCAGTCAATCCCTTCTTCTTGGGCTACTATCGGTAGGGTGTTTGCCAATAGTTCGGACATGGTGCCTTTCTGGCTTTTTCTACTCCAGATAATAAGGTTTTTCCCTGCGCGGGTAAAAGCAACGTATAGTAGATTGAGGTTATCTACCCAAAGTTGAAGACGCTCTTGCAGGTAGTCGTTACCATAAATCGATTCAGCCATTTGGGTGGAATAGTTAATAGGAAGAATATCCAATGCATTGAACGGTGCTGTTTGCGGGGCACACCATACAAGCTGATTATTGGTTTCATTCTCCAGCTTCCAGTCGCAGAAAGGAAGGAGCACGGTATGGAATTCCAATCCTTTGGATTTGTGTATGGAGAAAATCCGGATACCTTCTACTTCTCCACTTGGAATTGTTTTACTGCATAATGTTTCGTCCCAATACCGGATGAATCCGTCCAGCTCGGAAGAGTTGCTTTGCAGATAATCGGTCACGGCATCAAAAAAAGCGAATAAATAGGCATCCTGATCTTTAATAAGATTCATCTCGAATATGCAGAAAAGTTCCTCTAAAAGCTCATAGAGAGGCATTAGCCTTAGTTCCTTTATCTTTTCAAGAAAAGCTGCGGGAAGATAATTCCCGGCAGGGAGGAGTAGGAGAGTATTCCAATCCAGTCCTTTCTGTAAAACCTCGTTTTGATAGGCTACGGCCAGTTGGGCACGTGCTATTTTATTGTTTTCATCGGAAAGGAATCGCAGTGCATCCAGCATCATACAAATGGCGAGAGAGGCGTCCAGGCGGAAGGCTTCGTCTGATACCACTTTATAGTGTAGCTCCTTATCGAAGTAATCGGCGATTCGGGGAATACTTTTATTTTTCCGTACCAGGATGGCTATATCATTAAGTCGTACTCCGGAGGTGAGGAGATGTTTTACTTCTTCTCCCAGACTAATTAATGTCTGTTCGGTATAATCATGTTCTTCGTCGGGTTCGAGAAAAGAGACTTTTACATATCCTTTTTCTGTACTTCGTGGAGATTCCTGCACAACGTCGGCATAGGCTTTCTGCAGATCCTCACAATCCTTGCCTAACTGTTGCTTATATACTCCGTTCAGATAGTTGGCGGCAGCTGTAAAGATTTGGTTATTAAACCGGATCACATTGGTTTCACTTCTCCGGTTGGTAGCCAGTGTCTTGACGCGGATCGGGAAATGTTCGATGTGGTCATTCAGGCTGTTGAGAATTCCCCAATCGCCATTTCGCCAACGATAAATGGATTGTTTAACGTCTCCTACAATCAAACTGTCTGCTCCTTGAGACAATCCTTCCAGTAAGAGCAATTTGAAATTTCCCCATTGCATCCGGCTGGTATCCTGAAACTCATCTATCATGACGTTATGGATATTCGTTCCTATCTTTTCGAATACAAAAGAAGAGTCACCGTCTTTCACCAGTTGATGGAGCAGGGCATTCGTATCTGATAATAGAAAACGATTGTTGTCGTGATTCAACTGACGTACTTCTTCATCGATATTGGCGAGGAGTTGCACTTTGTTGAGATGTTGCAGGGATAATCGGCAACTATTCAGTAACAAATTATTCTTGGAACGTAACTTTTCAGCATCTTCCAGAATTTGCATGAGACTGGAGTTGGCTAAATTAATGATGTCCGCGTAGCGGGGAGAAGTCTTGGTTGCCCAGTTCTTTGAGTCTTCCAGACATTTTTCTACTGTGACATTACGGATATCATTGCCTAAAACGCCATTATTAAGTTTACGGAAATAACTTCCGATTCCGCGTGAACCGTTTTTCAGATCATCAGCAGTCAGTGCGTGTCCGTCCAGTTCTCCTTCGAATTGGTCGTAGAATCCTTTCATTTGCTCCAGTATTTCCGTTTCCAGAGCTTTCAGTTGCTTGCGATACTCTTTGATGGTATCCGGGTTTCGTAACCGTTGCCGGAGTCCTTCTCCCTTTTCAATATAACCTTCATCGAAAATATTGCGTCCGAAACTTTTTACTTCGTCCGACACGTTCCAACGCTTGTCATCGGCAATCCGCTCGTTGATATAATCGAGCAACCATGCGAGGACGGGAGAAGTGGGTCCTAGTTTCTCAATCATGCTATCTACAGCGTCGCTAAGAACTTCGGTGTTATTTAACTCGATATTCAGATTCGGGCTAAGTTCCAGTTCCCGTGCGAGATTGCGCATGACAGATTGAAAAAATGAGTCGATAGTCTCTACCCTGAACCGGCTGTAATCATGCAGCATATAGCTAAGGGCGACGCCTGCCGCTTCCCGTATCTCCTGTTCGGTTTTTCCTGTCTCTTCTTTAATTCGGTTGAGATAGGCTTCGGAATCTTTATCGCCTATCTGTATGCCGTAAAGCTGACTAAGAATACGTTCTTTCATTTCTGCTGTTGCTTTATTGGTAAAGGTGACAGCGAGAATTTGCCGGTAGGCGCGGGGATTGAGAATTAACAGTTTGATATATTCCACTGCTAAGGTAAATGTCTTACCCGAACCTGCGGAGGCTTTATAGACTAAAAGTTCACTCATGTTTCTGTTTATGGGATATATTCGATTTTAGCAACAATGACCCGTATGTCCTCCGGTTCTTTCCCTGCCTTTACCAATGCCTGATGAAAGTTTTTGGGGAAGAACATGAAGAATGTATCCGGAGTGGAATCTACATATTTTATTTTCTTGGCTTTGTAGAAAGTAACATCCGGTTTGTATTCGGTGATAGGCTCTGCATATTCTGCTGAAGTAATTCCGAAACGTTCGGTGCCTTTTACTACATATTGCAGATCAATGCCGTGGCGGTGTGCTTCGATTTTACGTTTACTGACATCTTGCGTTGTTGCATCCTGTACATTGATGTAACAATGTTCGCCATCCACTTCGTATCGTCCGGCAGGCATATTCACAAGGTCGTGGGTAGCTAGCCATTGGAAAGTCTTGTCCCATACTTTCTTGTTCTTATGATATTGTGACGCAAATTCCTGATAATCGGTCGTTTTATGAGGCATTGCCTTCAATCCGTTCGCCCATTCTTGTTTTTGTGTCCATTGACGGGCTTGTTTAAGAGTCCAGTTATCAGCGGATTCTTGTGAACACACGTTTTCAGTGAAGAAGAAAAGAAAAAGTCCGATAAACAGGCTTGAACTACTAAATACGAATTTTGATTTCATGATTGTTCGAAAAAATTAGGTCCGAAAATAAGTATGAATAAAGGTAGATAGTCTTTTAAAGCTACTCGCAATAACTTTAAGGCTTGTCCAATCCTGTAATTAATCGTTTGTGGAGATACATTCAGCTTCTCGGCAATTTCTTTATGCGTCAGATGTTGATTGCGGTTCATCTCGTAAGCTTCGAGATATTCTTTCGGAAGTTTTTTTAGTGCTTCTTCATATAAACGGAAAAGCTCATCACTCAAATAGAAGTCCGGGTTATTGAACTCACTATCATATTTATCAACGATTTCCTGATGAACTTTTCGTTTGATCTCAAAATGGGAAAGACGGTTGAGAGCTTTGTTCTTGACAATTGTGAAAAGAAGTGTTTTGAGTGTCAGCTCTTCCATAAGAGTACAACGATTTTCCCACAGCCACATCATCGTTTCTTGTACAATCTCCTCTATTTCTTCCTGCTCGCCTACATATTGGGAACAAAAAGCACATAGCCTACGGAAATAATGTCTGTAGACGACGTCAAAAACTTTTTCTTCTCCTGCTTTTAGGGCAGTGATAACGGACTTATTATTATTAATATCCAAATATATCGGAGATTGTGACATTCTCTTTTAATTTATGTAAGACAAAAATAATGAAAGAAGTAGATAAATGAAATAAAAATGCGAGAAAAAATATTTTTTTCTTTTTCTCTTTAGTATATTTGTACTCACAACTGTATTACTACAAAGGTATTATAGTTTTTTTTGTAAAAAGATAAAAGAGCATGGATGAAACTATCTTGGTGAATTACCTGCAAGGCGAATGTAATGATGAAGAAGCTGCCCGGGTGGAGGCTTGGTGCGAGGAAGGACCGGAAAACCGGAAAGCTTTGGAGCAACTTTATTACACTTTTTTTGTAGGTGAGCGTATAGCGGTGATGAATACTGTAGATACAGAGGCGTCATTGGAGCAATTTAAATCAGCTATCAGAGAAAAGGAGAAAAAGGCTAAGCGGAAAAGTATCTCGATCCGTTGGGGACGTTATGCTACTGTGGCGGCTGCTTTTCTTACCGGACTCGTTTTTGCCGGTGGAATTGCCTGGGGATTACTTTCTAATAAACTTTCGGATTATGAGGTGATAACTGCTGCCGGACAGAGAGCGCAGACTGTGTTGCCGGATGGTAGTAAGGTATGGCTGAATGCATCTTCAAAAATAGTTTATCATAATTCTTTTTGGAGTTCGGATCGTCAAATTGATTTGTCGGGTGAAGCCTATTTTGAAGTGTCCCATGATAAACATGCTCCATTTATAGTAAATAGCAAACAAATCAAGACTTGTGTGCTTGGTACGAAATTTAATGTGCGTGCACGCCAAGATGAGAATAGGGTAGTGACTACCTTGCTTCAAGGACTGGTACGGGTAGATTCTCCGCGAACGGAAGAGAATGGTTATTTGTTGAAACCGGGACAGACATTGAATGTAAATACGGATACTTATCAAGCAGAGTTAATTGAATATAACCAACCTACAGATGTGCTTCTCTGGATTAATGGCAAGTTGGAATTTAAGCAACAGTCTTTATTGGAAATAACCAATATTATGGAGAAGTTGTACGACATCAAATTTATCTATAAGGATGAAACATTGAAATCAGAACGGTTTACCGGTGAATTCTCTACTGATAGCACTGCTGATGAAATACTGAATGTTTTAATGCATACTAATCATTTCTCTTACAAGAAAGACGGACGGATTGTCCGGATGATGAAGAAATAAGATAATAAAGTTTTTTGTCGCTGAATACATATCACAATTATGCTCAAAACCGTACCGTTTTGAATTAAACAGATCATAAATTTAGGCACGGATTACGCGGATTACACGGTAGCTTTGCGCACTCACTACGCTAAAACCGTGAAATCCGTGTAATCCGTGCCTAATTCCTTATTTATAATTTCACTCATAACGGTACGGAAATGAATGAAACAGTGCGAAAATGAGTGAAACTGTACGGATTCGGTCATACATAGTGGAAAAATATCTATCATACTATCATTCATTTTAATAATATTCTAATTATCAAAAGAATAAGTATGATAGATAGCTCTAAAAAAATGTATCTATCATACTTTTATCAGCAAAAAGGGACATCTATCATTCCTGTACTGTATCTGTTTTAGTGTAGCATTAGGTGAGATAATCCATTTAAAGACATACGAATGCACACTTTATAGGATGATAACCAGTATTTGACAGCTTAATTATCTATGGGGAGCGGCAGTATTTCTATAGTTCACAAGTGTGTGCCGTACAGCCCACGCATGTAAACCATACAGCCTACATATGCAGGCTATACAGCCCACACTTGTGGGCTATAAACTTATCGCCGTTTAAGTGGGATTTTTGAGCTGCGATATTCGGATTTATATAGTTTCATTGTGACAAAAACAAGCCGTCTTATGCTTATTATAGAATATTTATACGGCTATTTTGTAGATGATAGATAACCCGTTTTTACTGGTAAAAGTATGATAGATACATTTTTTTAGAGTTATCTATCATACTTATTCTTTTGATAATTAGAATATTACTAAAATAAATGATAGCATGATAGGTAGTTTTTTTATTATGTAATGTTTAGTTTAAACTCCTATACAATGAATTAGTTCAAATCTGGTACGGGTTTGAACTAAAGCGTGGTTTTCGGACTGACCTGTATGTTTGTGAGGTATGTTTCTAAGAAAAAGGGTAATCCAATGGGTTACCCTTTATTCTATCATTTCTATGTTATCTATTCATTATGTTTATTCACTTTTGGGTTCGTAAACATTAAATTCTGTAACATCCGTACGACCGTTTGTAGAGATAGTGATAATCTGATATTTCAGATACCGCGTAGTAATAGGAGAGATGAACGTAATGTTTTGTGTACTATTACTGGGTATTGTTAATGAACTCAATGATTTCCATGTCGTACCATTTTCAGACTGTAATATTTCCACTTCTCTAGGAGCAAATGCATATCCCCAATGATTCGTTTTGATACCTGTTAAAAGCTTAGTTTCTCCTAAATCAACGGTAAACCAGAATCCTTTATTATTTAGAGCAACGTCAGTTCCAGTCTTGCCATCGATTAAATTATTGGGTGCGCCTTCTACTCCTTCTTCTACATTAATAATCCAACCTGCACGATTATTGATAAGTTGGCTATTGTCAGGAGTACCACTTTTTAGATTGCAGTAGGCAGCTTTATTAATAATGGCAGGTAATGTACTTAAGCTACTGCTAATAACAGTGTTCTTATCATTGGTCGTTACATTACTGATTGAGACACTGAAAGAGAAACTTGTTTTTTCCATGATACTGGCAAATATCGTCGGATCAACCGTCGCTGTGATTTCTTCAGAAGTCATCTGTCCTTCTTTGAGAGTAACCTGTGAGGAACTTAAAACGATCTGGCTTGCATCAAGCCCTTCTGTTTCACTTTTTGCACTTAATGTGATAACGATATCTGTAGAGACTGCTTTCTGTGTTTTTACAGTAAAAGCCATCTTAATTTCATCTCCTCCGATTCCATTCGCATCATGAGTCAGATTGAACTTTTTTACATTCCCCGATAAATAGTCATTTCTCTGTAGAGACACATACGTAGCATTCCACTCGTTAAAAACTTCTTCATCATCACTACAGGACGAAATGAACGGTACAAACAAGCCGAGTAGAGTTGCTATTGATAGTGATTGAAATATATTTTTCATATGTACATACGATTAAATTATTACTATTTCCATTCGGTAGATTTATCTGTAGATAAAATACCGTCAATCCAGGTAGGAGTAACAGAAGTAGTCAAAGTATGACCTTTGCCGGTTGCATCTTCGAATACATTGCCTTGTCCTTCATTGAATCGCCAATAAGCTTCCAGACCCACAGATTTTGGGCTAACTTGAGTCATGTTATTCTGAATTTGAGAAGCGGAACGAACTACAGACCAAATACGTGCTTCGCTCATCAAGATCTTACAACCACTCCACCATGTATCGGCAGAAAACCAACTTATACTGGAAAAAATAGTGGGTCCCGATGGAATACTCAAGACACCTGAATCTATTCCGTTAATATAAAGACGGTAAGATGAACCATCGCATACTAGAGCTAGATGTTGCCATTCATTAGGCTTAAAAGAATTGCTTGGATTCAAATAAAGACTATTACGGCCCACAACTTGTACTAATGAATGAGCCTTGAAATTTTCATTATCAGACTGCGGGTCTTCAAAACGCAACAAGATATTATTCAGGGCATCACCGTTACCATTACTAAAAATAGCACGATTTCGATTATTCATATTACTTACTTGAAAACGAACCTCTATCGTATATTGTGCATACGTTTCAGATGATTCTGCATATTTATTAGAAGTTAAATTAGCAGAACCGGTAAACATCGGGGCTGAAAACTCAATAATACTTTCAGCTAAAATAACAAAAGTTCCGGTATTTTCCATTGGTGAAATGCTTCCATCCTGCAATACAAGTTTTACAGGCAGCGCATATGATTCTCCTGACTTCATCATTTCCTGGCTAAAAGCTTTCAAGGCAATAGAGAGGGCATCAGTGGCATACTGTCCGGCTTTCACTGTAATAGTTTCCGGTAGTGTATAATATCCTTCGGGCAACATTATATATCCGGTTCCATTAATGTGGTTATAAGCATCCAATACAGATTGGTCCGTGACCAACTTATAATGGTTGTCTGTAGAAGAAAGATTGCTAAGATGCACATTTAGAGTAGTAAAACTTTCGCCAGAGGCTTGTACAGTTACTTTTTGGCTTGTACTTGAAAGTGCTTCTTCAATATAAGCATGTGTGTCTAAAGCATCATATTTCGCATCTCCGCAACTTACCATACTTCCTAAGCCTGCTATAATTGCAGAGAAGTATAAAGTTCTTATATAATTCATACGTTTCATAGTTTACATTAATTTTTAAGTAATGAATGTGATGATGGATTCATAATCTGGATGGCACGACGTATATTCTTATATTCCGGTGAAGTACCAAATTCTGCTTCCATGTGATAAGTTCCTACCCCACCTTTACGGAAACCATTTCTAGGCTGCCAACGTGCCATGCCTTCCAAAGATTTCATACTATTCCCATAACGGTCGGTATAGGGATAACCGCCATCCATCGCAGCATCGGTCGCTTCGAAGTTTTCAGTCATTATAGTTCTTCTGGTGATTTCTTCCTCACTCATCACCCCATTAAAAGTAGCTATTAATGCCGGTCCCCATACGTTACCATCAATAAGTCTTCCATCCAAATTAGAATCACCACCCGGATTATAGGCTTGAATAATGAAATAATCAAAGTAAGTCCCAATTTCAGGTTTGGTACTAATTCTTTGAGGTTCACCATCAATGACCAATAGTTTTCCAGTCCCGGATTTCGGTCCCAGATACTTGCCTAATTCGTCAATAAAGAAAAACAAATGTTCATCTGAATTGACAATATTTCCGGTGTAGGGTCCGGCCACTGGTTCGTAATCTATATCAAATCCATCATAACCATATAGATTTAAAGTATCTACAATCGCTTTTGCATATTTGCGGATTGAAGTTTCTACTGCTTCTATATTACTCTCGTCTGACGGGTATCCCCAAAAATCATTAATAGCTTCCTGTTTACTATTATATCCCATTTCTTTCCAATTATCCAGTATGTTCTGTGGAGTCAGTTTGTCTCCTACACCACCGATAATTGAACAGTATATAATTTTTGTACCTTTCATGTTCTGGCAAAAAGCCATATCCTTGCGTTGAGCTTCAGAAAGATTTGTTCCATTATCCCAAATAGAAACAATATCTACGCTATCCGGAATACCAGCTAGAGAGCTTTTCATAAAAGCACCTTCACCACTCCAGCCGCCAAACCAGCCAAAGGCAACTTGGTGATCTGTCTGCTTATAGGCACGCAAGGCCGCATAATATTCATCCGATACGATCGATTCGGGAAAAGTTTTTGCTTCCGACTCCGTCCAGTCACTGCAACCGATCAATGAGGTCGTTGCCAGTGATATGAGTACAATGTATAATAAATAAATTTTCTTCATAAAAGTCCTTTTTATGCATTATATAAATTAGTTCTTCTTAGCCCACTTTAAGTCAGTAGCTTCATTATCAGCACCGCCAAGTTCTGCTACTCCCAGATCATAATTGGCTTTATTGTTTTGTGCCTCTGTATAAGGGAAGCTTAGACGACGCATACCGCGTTGGCTACTCACTCCACAATCTGATAGATTGTCGATACAAGGATAAAGTTCCGGATAACCTGTACGGCGATATTCAGCCCATGCTTCCAATCCTAATGGATAATTGGCGATCCATTTTTGAGTAATGACACGTTGGAAATTTTTTCCATTTACGTTATCAGCCTCACTGTCATCCCACATCACACTCACTGTATTGGTAATTGTAGCAGTAGCATTTTGCACAGCATCACTTTCATGTGATACGACAGGAGCCTCGTCAATCTTCAAGTATTCAGTGGCTGAAACCTGATACTGTTCCATTGACAAATTAATGCCATCTTCATAATAGGCTTTTGCTGTTTTAGAACCGACATTCCAACCACGCAATTTTCCTTCTGCACGTAAAAAAGCCGTTTCTGCAGCACAGAAAACCATTAATTTAGAAGTTGCCGTATATGCAGGAATAGAGAATCCCGCTGCGTCTGCCTTTTTAAAATCAGCATCTCCAGTACGCATACCTACATATTCATCTGTTTTTCCGGTAAGGGTAGACTTATTAAAGAACTTCGGCATACGTGGATCGTCATATGCATTCATATAGTCTACAATATTTGCATTCACACGCAGATCACCCCAACTTACAGCTGCCAGTTGATATGGATTACTTTGTGTGCCACAAGAAAGCATAGCATTATCCGAGTTACTTTCAATCAATCCTGCCTTATGTGTTACTGCTGCTTCAGCTGCCTCTTGAGCAATGCTTGGCCATGTTCCGCTGATTCGCATTGCAACACGTAAACGCATTGAATTGGCTAGCTTAGCCCAGCCTGAATAATTTCCATCGAAAACCGGATCATTGGCTCCCAATGGGGCATTACCATTTGTTTCTACATAATAGTTGTACAAAACATCAGCTGCATTGGCTAAATCACTTAATATATTAGTATAGACCTGTTCCTGGGTATCATAAGATACATAGAAATTCCCCTTCTTTACTTGGCTGTAAGGCATCGGTCCATAACAATCTGCAACGCGAAGCATCGTTATGGCACGTATCATGCAGGCGAAAGCATAATAATGTCCGGTAGAATTAGTTGCTTCCTGTATCTGGAAAAAGTTTCCGTATATTTTTTCAAACGGAGTGTTCCAAGGAGTGGCATTCCAGGCGTCGCTCTGATTGAATGTACTGAAGTTTGTACCACTCCATGTGTTAGAACAGCATAGATAGCCACCTAACTGTCCCACCATCTGATCCTGCATTTGAGAGTCATTCTGCTGAATATTCACAATTGTTTCAATCATAGACTTCATCAAAGTAGCAGGGTCTGCATCATGAATTTGATATTGATTCGTATTATACTCCTCAAATTTATCGGTACAGCTTCCTGCCAGTAACAATAGAGCGGCACCGACTGTGATATTTCTTAAATATTTTCTCATAACATTAGCTTTTTCTTTTAGAATTGAACTTTCACATTAAAACCGAAGTTACGCAAGCTGGGTTGCATAAAGTAGTCTACATTCATATAATAGTTACTGGAGGTAGAGGCAGACAATTCCGGGTCGAATGGAGCTTTACAGTAGATCATCCATAAATTACGTCCTACAACACCTAAAGTAATATTCGCCACATTTTTAAACCATCTTTTAGGAAGTGTATAATTTAAGCTCAATTCCTGCAAACGTACATTGGTTGCACTATATAGATAATAACGGCCATAGCCACCTTCACCCGTACCGATAGCTTGGTAATACTTTTGGGCATCAACTTTACCGTTATTAATAGGAACACCACCATTATCACGAGCTGTTGCAGATGATTCCGACACTCCATAATAATCTAAAATACCTTGAGTAGCCGAATAAGCTAATCCGCCTACACGGGCTGATAATACAATTCCCAAGTCGATTCCTTTGTAATTGAAATGATTGGTCCATCCGAGGTTGAAATCAGCATCCAGATTACCGACTTTTACCGGAGTGTTTGATGAAGTGATACCCAGATTACCATTCTGATCGACTTTTATATTACCGTTATTGTCTTTTGTCAGTTGGTTGTATACATAGATATCGGTCATAGAACCTCCTTCTGTCAGGATGACGCGGGGAGCTACATTCTCTTTACCTAACCAACCCACATTCATTTCATCCATTTGGATAGCTTCTCCTGTCACAGGATTCACGCTGCCGCTTGCCAGTCGTTTCACCTTGTTACGGTTTAAAGTGAAGGTAGCATTAGAAGACCATCCGAATCCTGCCCATTTATCACTGAATCCTAAAGCTAATTCAATACCCTGATTTTGCACGTTACCGGCCTGTACAATCGCTTGTTTATATCCGGAAGAAGAGGGGATATCCACCTTAAATGTTTGGTTTAATGTGTTAGAACGATAGTAAGTAGCGTCTAAATTAAACCGATTTCCCCAGAATTTCAAGTTCAAACCGATTTCCCAGGATTTAGTCTTTTCAGGTTTCATATTGTCCATCGGATATACGGTCGGATTCGCCCAGTTATGTGTCTGGCTGTTGTATTCGTAACCCGGATTAGTAAGGAAACGATCAAAGGAAGAGGCTACCACTGTATACGAACCGCGTATTTTAGCATAAGAAATCACCTCTGGTAGTTTAACCATTTCTGATAATAAAGCCGATAAACCGACTGACGGATAAAAGAAAGATTTCTGTTTGGAGAATGCAAGTTTTGAATCCCAGTCATTACGTCCGGTTACAGTTAAATACAGTTGATTTTTCCAACTTAATTCAGCACTGGCAAAAATACTTTGAATTTCATCTTCATATCCGGTAGGGTCCGGTTTATAGTTGGCGGAGAAATTAATATTGTTGATCTGGAAGAAGTTGGGAATAACCAGGTCGCCTGCAATATATAACTGATCCATTGAAGTATGATATATGGAAGCACCAACATTGGCTGTTAAATGAAAATCACCGAATGTTTTATCTATATTGGCCAGGAAATCGGCATATAAAGAACGTTCCTGACGCATAGCATCTTCAAAACCACCGCTTACACCACAGAATGTTGTTAATGTAGAAGCTGATTTTTCGTTTTTATTCCGGTAGTCGGAGTTGTCCAGATTGACACGACCGACAACATTGAGCCAATCTGTAGCCTGCCATTTCAAAGAAGCGTTCATCATATAACGTTTCTTGTTGGAAGTACGGTTGATACGATTTTGTATCCAATATGGATTTTGTAATGACAAACTTGCATCACCATAAGGCCAATATTGCTCCATATAGCCGTAGTTAGTATTATAACGTTCATACAAACGAATTTCGTCAAAGTTGTCTCCACGAGGGAATAGATACAGTGATGGGAGAGGGTTATAATACTGTCCTTGAGAAACCATGTTTTTGTTGTTCTGAACGATATATTGTGCACCGATATCCAGAGTAAGCTTATCATTTAGAAAATGGGTGGTATTACGTGCCGTAAAATTATAACGGTTATAGGAGTTGTTCGGAAGAATACCACCAGAGTTAGTTGTAGAAGCAGAAAGATAGGTTTGATTTTTGGTATTTCCTGTAGATAATGCTACCGAATTGATAACATTGGATCCTGTTTCAAAAAAGTCAGATGGGTTATATCGACGGTTTGTCAATTCTCCCCAGCTGAATAATCCGGAACTTGTGCCATAACGGTTCTGCATATCCGGCATAATATATGCTTTAGAAAAGGTAGTACTGTTGGATACTGTTATGGTAGTTTTCTCTGTTTGGCCTTTTTTAGTAGTAATTAAAACAACACCGTTTGCCGCAGCAGAACCATATAATGCTGCCGCTGAAGGACCGGTCATCATACTGATACTAGCAATATCATCCGGGTTTAAGTCAGCAACGGCATCTGATCCTCCCATGTCTCCGAATAACCCTTCACCACCGCTTTTCCCTGTATTAAAAATAGGTACACCGTCAATCACGTACAATGCATTGTTATCTTTAGTCAGAGATTTCATTCCACGCATAACAACACGTGTAGCACCACCAGCACCGGTTGCACCACTATTAATCTGAACACCGGCAACCTTTCCTGATAGTGAATTCATAAAATTAGCATCCTTTACAGCTGTCAATTCATCACCTTTTACTTCCTGTACATTATAACTTAATGCCTTTGTTGCACGCTTGATACCCAATGCAGTAACAACAACTTCATCCAATACTTGCGTATCTTCTCCTAAAGTTACTTTCAGAGGTTGAGCATTGGCAAGCGTGATTGCTTGGGAGAAACTGTGCATTATTATGATTAGGGAATAAAATATATAACACCTTTATTATTTATCAATAAGTAATTGTTCAAAATTAAACAGCATTATGCATATGATTGCAGTGTCTTGTCTCTACAATTCATCACCACCAATAATATTTATTATCTTTCACCTTTCTTCCGGACTCCCGATAAACAGGACGTTTACGGGTGAAAGGCGATTCTTTCACCTTACTTGGAAATGAAATATGCTCATAGATTATTTTTTATTGGGATGTTTTTTTTAAACATTGGGATGATTGTAAAAAACATCACAGTGTTTTTTACAATTAACGCAATGATTTTAGAAAGTACTGTTACAACATTCTTTCGATATGAATGTAACGATGAAGAGTCCCCCTTCACCCATAAACGGCCTAGTCACCGGGTGTTCAGAAAAAAGGTGAAAGGGATAGAAAAAAACATATATGTAGGAAAATCAAATATTGTTTTACCAATTCTCCAAAGCATAGCTTTAGCCTACCTAAAGCATAGCTTTTCGTTCCCTAAAGCTATGCTTCAAGTAAGTAAAATGTAGAACAGATACTTATAGACTTTATAAACATTATCATCATGCAAATGGCATATTTATAAAATTTGACGTAAAACTGTCTAATTGATATATAACATAATTTTCCTGTAATTAAAAATGAATATGAAAAGTCCATTTATCTCTTCTGTTTTTTCACAAATTATTGTATTGAAAAACTAGAGAAAATAAAGAATGTACATACAATTTGCATGCACTATTCTAATTTAAATATTAAAGTCGGTAAGCAATTGAGCATTTCTTATTCTTTCTTCTTTCTCAAAATAGGCTAGATAGTTTTCTGTGACAGCTAAATTGGAGTGCCCCAAACTTTCTGAAATATAAGAAGTCTTAGCACCTGCACGTTTTAGAACTGTTGCAAATGAATGCCTAGCGGTGTAGGTTGTTAATTGAGAAATCCCTGTATTTTGAGCTATCTTTTTGAGTCTTCTATTGCATTTAGTAACAATACGCCTCACTAGCCTAACTCTTTCAAACGCATTTTCTGTTCCGTCAGCGTATTTAAAGATATATGTTTGTGGATTAATTCTAGGATTCCCCCATTTATGAATGATATTCCACATTTCCGGAGTTATTATTGCATGTATTTCTTTACTATGTTTAGCTGTCCTCGAAGTTTTAGAACGTACAAAGCATATCTCTCCATCTACAATATTTGAATACTGAAGAAATAGTAAATCCATGAAATTGATACCATTGCATAAATAAGAAAATACCCATAGATCTCGAAACTCTTCTATATCTTTTGTTCCATCTTGATAGGACATTACTTTTTTTACATCAGCAAGAGTGAGTGCTAATTTACGTCCACAGCCTTCAGGAATCTCATATTTATTTTTTCCAAAAGGGAATGATGATTCTTTTAATATGCCATCTTGTATAGCACGATTTAGTATGCACTTTAAAGCTCTGAAATAAATACTAATGCTTGAATAGCTCTTACCTTTTGAAAGCCAGAAACGCTCACATCGTTTGAGCCAATCTACTGTAATTCTTTCTAAAGGAATATATGTTCCGCCAAAACTCTCTAAACTTTTTAGTGCACTCTGATAACTTAGATAAGTACTTGCCTGCTCATTGTCTTTTAGTTCTTTCATTTTCAGATTAAAAGCACTATGCAGGTTCATATCTTTCATTTGTCTTCCTAACCTAATACTTAAAGTCTCAATATTAAATTCACCCTTTTGTATTAGTTCATTAATGTGCTGTTTTACATTAGAAAAACTACTTTCTATATCACTTCGTATCTCTGTCAATAACCTGCTTTTCGCTTTTAGCAGTCGGTTCCAATCTTCTTTTGAAAGTTCCTTTCCTGTTGAGTAATACTTTTGTTTTCTTCTGAATACCACTTGAACTTTAATAGGAAACAACCCGCTCTTTTTCACTCTTCTGGTATCTAATATGGTTAATACAGAGACTCCATCTCTTGAATATTTGAACATAAAAATGAATGTTTATATCTATACATTAACTGAAATATACATGATTTGTATGCAAAATGTATGCAAATATAATAAATCAGCCTGATTTCAATAAGTGTATAAGATTCTATTTATCAAATATTTGAGTATTTATTTTTCAATTAGGAATTTGCTTCTATTATATTTTTTCAAAAAAAATCTTATCTTCGTTTAGTAAGGTTACAACATAGAATGTATTACTATTGAATAAGCGCTTATGGAATTTATTTTAAGTGTAACCTTTAAATTTATTAATTATGAGAAACAGAGATACATGAAACCTTTGTGTGAAAACGGTAATTTTAGTTACCGCCACTAATTAAACTCTCTAAAAACTATTTCTAATTAAAAAGAATAAGATGAAAGAAATTATAAAACACAAGTTCTCATACTTGTTATTCTTCCTTTTGTTGGCTTCGTGTTTTGCTTCAGTTTATGGGCAAGAACGAACGATCACTCTTAATCTATCAAAAGTACCCTTAAATACTGCTTTGAAAGAAGTTGAGAGACAAACCTCAATGTCAGTAGTCTATAACACAAATGATGTCGATATAAATCGCATCGTATCCATCAAGGTAACAAAAGAATCTCTGAATAATGTAATGAATCAGTTGTTCAGAGGAGTTAATGTCAGTTTTTCAATAGTAGATAATCATATTGTACTTTCTGCAAAGAGTAATAAAGAAGATCAGCAGAAAAAAACTCCAATTATGGCGAGTGGTACTGTTACCGATTCAAAAGGAGAACCATTGATCGGAGTTAGTATTCTGGTAAAAGGAACTTCAAATGGTACTATCACTGATATGGATGGAAATTTCAAAATACAGGCTGCCAAAGGTGATGTACTTGAAGTATCCTATATCGGTTATGCCTCCCAAGCAATCACGCTTGCCAATGCTCAACCTCTGAAAGTAACTTTAGGAGAAGATACGCAAGTATTGGATGAAGTTGTTGTTACTGCATTGGGTATCAAGCGCTCGGAGAAAGCTTTGACGTATAATGTACAACAGGTGAAAGGGGATGAACTTACAACTGTAAAAAGTACAAACTTTATGGGAGCACTGGCTGGTAAGGCAGCGGGAGTGCAGATTAATTCTAGTGCTTCAGGTCCTGGTGGTGGTGTAAAGGTGGTAATGCGAGGCGCTAAATCTATCACGCAAAACAATAATGCACTCTATGTGATTGATGGTATTCCAATGTACAATCGCGCTTCTTCTGGTGGTGATGGAGCGATGGCAACGCAACCGGGCAGTGAATCAATAGCTGACATTAATCCGGATGATATTGAAAGTATGTCATTGCTGACAGGACCTTCTGCAGCTGCGTTATATGGATATGAAGGGGCTAATGGAGTTGTTTTAATTACTACTAAGAAAGGGCGTGCTGACAAGACAACTGTGACTTATAGTAATAATACTACATTCAGCGATCCTATGATGATGCCAAAGTTTCAGAATACTTATGGTAATATGACGGGGGAAGTGATGAGCTGGGGATTGGAAACGGATAAGAGATACGATCCTGCAAAGTTCTTTAACACAGGAAGTAATGTATCTAATACACTTTCTCTTTCCACTGGCAATGATAAGAGTCAAAGTTATATCTCTGTAGCTACAACTAATGCAGCAGGCATTATGCCTAATAATGACTACGATAGATATAATTTCTCATTTCGTAATACTACCAATTTTCTGAATAATAAGTTTATTTTGGATACAAGTGCCAACTATATTATTCAAAACGATAAGAATATGGTATCTCAAGGACAGTATTTCAACCCGCTTACTTCTTTGTATTTGTTTCCACGTGGTGAAGACTTTTCTGATGTAACTGTATATGAACGTTATGATGATTTATCGGGGGTAAATACACAGTATTGGCCATATGGTGATTTAGGAGGTGTTTCATCTCAGAATCCTTATTGGATTATGAATCGCATGAACCGTGAGAATGATAGAAGACGTTATAAGTTGGCTGCCAGCCTACAATATAACATCATTGATGGGTTAAATGTGCAAGGACGTGTGAGCATTGATAATACCGAAAGTAAATATACAGAAAAATTCCACGCTGGTACAGTTGGTAACTTTGCTGGTTCGAAAGGGCGATATAAAGAAGAAAACCGTCTGGACAGACAAGTTTATGCGGATGTATTGGCGAATTTCAACAAAACATTCAATGAGTTTAATGTAACAGCCAATTTGGGTGCTTCTATTAAAGATCTCCGTATGGAATTGACTTCTTTACATGGAGACTTGAATAATGTGACTAACCATTTTACTATCGAAAATCTGACACGCAGCGGTTATTATAAAGTAAATGCTGATGGTTTAAAGCGTCAGACTCAATCAGTTTTTGCCAATGCGGAAATTGGATGGAGAAGTTTTCTCTACTTAAGTCTTACCGGACGTGCTGACTGGGATTCTTCTCTAGCTCTTTCAGAAAGAGGAAATAAACCATTCTTCTATCCTTCTATTGGTATTTCAAGTATTTTGAGTGAAGTTATTGATTTGCCCGAATGGTTTTCATTCTTGAAAGCGCGTTTCTCTTTCACTTCTGTGGGTAATGCCTATGATCCATATTTAACAAAGGTGCGTTATACGTATGACGACCAACTAGATCAATACAAAGCAGAATCCCTGTATCCGAACTCTGATTTGAAACCTGAAATTACCAAATCTTATGAGGCGGGATTGAATATGCGTTTCTTCAAAAATACATTGAATTTTGATATTACCTATTACAACTCTGATACGCGTAACCAAACGTTTGCTGCACCTCTTCCGGCAAGTTCTGGTTATACAGCTGTCAACATCCAGGCAGGTAGTGTACAGAATCAGGGTATAGAGATGGCTTTGGGATACAAAAATGAATGGCGTGATTTTGGTTGGTCCAGTAATTTTACTTTTACTTATAATAAAAATAAAATCAAAAGGCTGGCAGATGGTGTAACTAACAGAATAACAGGTGAACCGATTGAAATGCCTTATGTAGACAAAGCTAGATTAGGAGGATCAACTTCACCGGTAGTACGTCTGACAGAGGGTGGTTCTATGGGAGACTTGTATATCAACCGTGACTTCAAACGCGATAATAATGGTTATATTTATTTGGATGCCAAGACTGGTTTGCCGAGTATGGTGGAGACTGAATATCGGAAAATTGGTTCATTGCTTCCAAAAGTTAATTTAGGATGGAGAAATTCATTTACTTATAAAGGTATACGTCTGAATGTATTGTTAAGTGGACGTTTTGGTGGTTTGGTTGTGTCTAATACACAAGCGTTTCTTGACCGTTGTGGCGTTTCCGAATATAGCGCGCAACTTCGTCAGGCTGGAGGTGTAATGATCAACAACAGAAATGTGTCTGCTAAAGATTATTTGGGTATAGTAGCGGCTGGTACTGGTGAAGGTGACCATTATGTGTACGAAGCAACCAATATCCGTTTGCAGGAGGTTAGTCTTGAATATACACTTCCTAAAAAATGGTTATATAACATTGCTGATGTGACATTAGGTTTAATTGGAAACAACCTCGCTATGATATATTGCAAGGCACCGTTCGATCCTGAATTGGTTGCGTCATCTACCAGCACTTTCTATACTGGTGTGGATTATTTCATGCAGCCTAGCTTGAGAAACATGGGATTTAGTATAAAAGTACAATTCTAATAAAGCAACGAATAATGAAAAAAATCAAGATAATCAAGACTGTAAGCGTGGCAGCTTTTACTACTACTCTGCTATTCGCTTCGTGTACGGGAAACTTTGATGAATTAAATACACATCCAACGGACGTGTATCCAGAGGATATGACTCCGACAGAGCGGGTAGGTACGTTGTTTGTGTCTATGACTCGTTTATTGAATGCCTGCCAGGAAAATAACAGTCAGCACACCGAACAAATGGTGGGACAGTATGGCGGGTATTTCGCGACAACTGCTCCTTGGAATGGCACTAATTTCGGAACATTCAATCCTAGTGCCGACTGGGTAGATGTTCCTTACAAAGATATGTTTACGGAATTTTATCCAAATTTCCAGACAATAAAAGAATCTACCGGGGGTACCGGGTATATTTATGCGTGGGCATCTATTCTTCGGGTAGGCGTTATGCTTCGTGTTGCCGATATTTATGGTCCTATTCCTTATTCAGAAATGGGAAAAGGAGAATTTCAGGTGGCATACGATGATTTGAAAACACTCTATCATAATATGTTTGATGATTTGACACGTAGTATTAATGTGCTTTCGGCTTTTGTTCAAGAAAATGAAGGAAAAGAAGTGCCTGTTGCCGAATATGATATCATATATAATGGTGATTTTAGCAAATGGATCAAATATGCTAATTCTTTGAAACTTCGCATGGCTGTGCGTATTGCCTCTAATACTGAAGATACGGAATATGCTAAACAAATGATGGCGGAAGCGATTAACGGGGGAGTAATAGAATCTAATGAGGATAATGCCTTTTTCCCCTCTATGCCATATAATCCGTTCTGGATCGCTTCTGATTGGGGTGACTTAGCTATCAATGCGACACTTTCCGCATACATGAATGGATATAATGATCCGCGTATTAGCAAATATATGAATACCTCGACTTCATATAGAGAGTATCGTGGTGTACGTATGGGCATTAAAGATACAAGTAAAAGTGTTGAAGGTAGTGCCGCAAGGTATTCCAAACCAGCTGTTACAGAAGCTTCTCCTATGCCGGTTTTCTATGCGGCAGAAACATATTTCTTGAAAGCGGAAGCAGCTTTACAGGGATGGATTGCAGGTGGAGCAGCAGCGGCTAAGAGTTACTATGAACAGGGCATTCAGGTTTCAATGAATCAACATGGTGTAGAGATTGGTGATTACCTTTCAAGCACAGTTGTTCCTCAAGGGTATACAGATCGATGGAATTCTCAAAACAATATTTCATTTACTGATGTACCTACTGTTGCGTGGGAAAACGGAAGTAATAAGCTCCAGAAGATTATTACTCAAAAATGGATTGCCAACTATCCATTGGGAATTGAAGCTTGGTGTGATTATCGTCGTACCGGCTATCCTGAGCTGTTCACTGCACGTGACAATCTAAGCTCTGTTGGCTATATAGGTGACATTGATAGTAAACGTATGGTTCGCCGTTTGCCATATCCTACAACAGAAAAATCCAGTAATTCTGCTAATGTATCGGCAGCTATTGCAACGATGTTAGGTGGTCCGGACACTGGAGCTACGGATTTGTGGTGGGCAAAAAAGAACTAATTTTTAACCTGATAAAATATAGAATATGAATATAAAGCATATAAAGAATGCATTAGGATTTGCATTTGCCGCAACATTCTTCGTTGGATGTACGGATGTGGAATCTATTAATGATGTTGATTTGAATCAAACCGTCAAGACTGATGAATATTTTGCTGCTTTGCGTAAATGGAAAGAGACACCGGGCCTTCCACAAGTGTTTGTATGGTTCGACAATTGGACGGGAACTTCTCCTACCGGTGAAAATAGCTTGAGAGGTTTGCCTGATTCCGTCACCATTGCTTCCAACTGGGGGGGACATCCGAAATTTGAATTGACTCCGGAACGAAAGGCTGATATGGAATATGTGCAAAAAGTGAAAGGTACAAAGGTGGTCGTTACTTTATTTTCTCAAAACATTGGCGATGACCTTCCGGATAAAGAAATTTATCACGAAGCCGGAACTAGCAGTGATCCGGAAAAAGTAAGACCTGCAATTAAAGCCTATGCCGAAGATCTTTACAGAGCTTGTCTCGAATGTGGATATGATGGCTATGATTGGGACTATGAACCGGGTGGTGGAATGGGAGTAGGTCCGCTTTGGTCAAATAAAGTACAGAGAACCATCTTTGTAGAGGAACTCTCTTATTGGTTTGGACATGGTGCTATGGATCCTAATCGCGATCGTGGAGACCGTCCTATGCCAGAGAAACGTCTCCTTTTCTTAATTGACGGTGAGGTCGGAATCCGAACCGGTATGGATAAAGAATGGCTTTCATATTATGTAGACTATTTTGTATTGCAGGCTTATGGTGGAATGGCAGATTACAGAATGACGGGAGTGTTACGTGATATGGATGATTGGATACAGCAAGGGATTATCACTCCGGATGAAATTGTCCGCAGAACCATAGCAACCGAAAATTTTGAATCCTATGCCAATTCTGGAGGAGGATTCCTCGGTATGTCAAATTACGTATATAAAAGTACTTATACTGTTAATGGAAAACCTTATGAGATAGATCAATTGATTGGCGGATGTGGTCTTTATAGGGTAGGATTTGACTATGCACAGGGTAAGGGTGATTATGATGGCTCACCGGAATATTACTTCTTACGCCAGGGAATTACGAATATATACAGAAATTTCTATGATCGCATGAATGCGGTTAGTGAGGAATAATGATTAAATGAATTTTATAAGAATGAAAATTATGAAATATATCTATTTATCAAGTCTTATGATTGTATTGTCAGCATTCTTTCTTACAGGATGTGAGAATGCAGAATACAAGGTACAGGCAAATAGTCTTTACATAACAGATGCAGCTGGTACAGACATTGCCACTACTGTTACTATGGATGACGGTGCAGACATTAACGTTGTCGTGCGTTTGGCCCAAAAAGTTGAGGAAGACGTAGAAGTGGAAATTCAGTTCTCTCCTGAATTATTGGCCGAGTACAATGAAACCAGCGGTACAGAATATGAAGTGTTGCCCGAAAATATGCTTCCGAAGAATGCTACAGTGACGATTCCGGCAGGTGAAATTAGTGCCAGTTATCGACTTCATGTAGATGATTTTGTGACTAATGGTATCACTTATGCCATTCCTCTCACATTAGGAAATGTTCTAAAAGGTGATATTCCAAAATCAAAAGTTCAGAGTAGATTCATTTATGTATTGGCAAAACCTTTGAATGTTTCTGTTCCAGTATTACGTGGTAATGCCGGAAATGTAACAACATTGCCTGAAACAGATTGGGGTATTACGGTGGATGCATGGACATTGGAAGCTTGGGTACGTATGGATGGTTATAGTATAAATAACCAAGCTATTTTCACATCCGGCAGTAATGATCATGAAATTTATATCCGTTTTGGGGATGCCAATAGACCATACAATTATCTACAGATAAAGTCCTTGGGAGGACAGAAACAAACAGCTAGTGATTTGGAGGCAAATACTTGGTATCATTGGGCTTTCGTTTATAATGGAACAACACTTACTATTTATAGAAATGGAAAACAAGATACATTCTTTGATCCTCCTGCACCAAAAGGTGGAAACGTTCGTTTTGATTTTATGAAAATAGTTGATAGTGGTAGCTATTTCCGTAATAATTGTGCTATGAGCCAGGTTCGTCTGTGGAAAGTAGCGCGTACAGAATCGGAGATCGTGAACAATATGTATTTTGAGGTAAATCCTAAGAATCCGAATTTGATAGCTCTTTGGCCAATGGATGAAGGAGATGGCACTTCCTTTAGAGATGCAACAGGCAACGGACATGATGCAACTTCTAATGGTGCTCTTCAAAAGTGGGAACATAATATCAGATTTGATAAATAGAATGTACTAGGTAAATAATTTATATAAAAGAGAAGGATGTGTCCAGTTTAGGGCATATCCTTTTTTTTATATGTTAAAGTATTCATAAATTATTAGAACTTTATTCTTCTGAACTGTATTTATAATAAATACTCGTATAAACTTAATTTCTAACAAACATGAAACATTGGTTATTATCTGTTTTGCTGATGGTATGTAGTACTGTTTCAGCACAAATAACACTAGTAAAAGATGGCAAGAGTAATGCTCGTATTATTGTGCAGGACAAAATGCCAAATAGTAAGACATCAGCGGAGCTCTTACAACATTTTCTCTATCATATTTCGAAAAGCAGGCTTCCTATTGAATATGATAAAACGTCTCGAAAAGGAGATATACTGATTGGCGGTCAAACTCCTCAAACAGTGACGGAAGATGGTTTCTCTATTTCTACTCAAAATGGTATTTTAAGGATATCAGGAAAAGAAAAAGGAGTTGTATATGGAGTTGTCACTTTGTTGGAACAATATCTGGGAGTCGATTATTGGGGAGAGAATGAATATTCTTTTACTCCTCAAAAGACGGTGACCTTGCCCTTGATTAATAAAGTCGAAAACCCGGCCTTTCGTTATCGTCAGACACAATGTTATGCTATCCGTACAGATTCTATTTATAAGTGGTGGAATCGTTTAGAGGAACCAAATGAAGTATTTGCTGCCGGTTATTGGGTACATACATTTGACAAGCTTCTGCCTTCATCTGTTTATGGGAAAGAACATCCGGAGTATTATTCTTATTTTAAAGGAAAACGTCATCCGGGAAAAGCCAGTCAGTGGTGTTTGAGTAATCCGGAAGTTTTTGAGATTGTAGCTCAACGTGTTGACTCTATTTTCAAAGCTAATCCCGATAAACATATCATGTCCGTTAGTCAGAATGATGGTAATTATACGAATTGCACCTGTGATGATTGTAAGGCAATTGATGATTATGAAGGGGCACTATCGGGAAGTGTGATTACTTTTCTGAATAAGTTGGCAGCTCGTTTTCCGGATAAGGAGTTTTCTACATTGGCTTATCTGTATACGATGAATCCACCGAAGCATGTGAAGCCTTTGCCGAATGTGAATATTATGTTGTGTGATATTGACTGCGACCGTGAGGTAACCTTGACAGAGAATGCTTCGGGAAAGGAATTTGTGAAAGCTATGGAGGGATGGTCTAAAATAACCAATAATATTTTCGTATGGGATTATGGTATTAATTTTGATAATTATCTGGCCCCTTTTCCTAACTTCCATATTTTACAGGATAATATCCGTCTTTTCAAGAAGAATCATGCCACTATGCATTTCTCTCAAATAGCGGGGAGCAGGGGAGGAGATTTTGCCGAACTTCGTGCCTATTTAGTATCGAAGTTAATGTGGAATCCCGAAGCTAATGTAGATTCTTTGATGCAACATTTCCTACATGGATATTATGGTGAAGCTGCGCCACATCTTTATCAATACATAAAGGTTATGGAAGGTGCATTAATAGGTAGCGGACAGAGATTATGGATTTATGATTCTCCTGTATCACATAAATATGGCATGTTGAAGCCTGCTTTGATGCGTCGTTATAATCATTTATTTGATTTGGCCGAAAAGGCTGTCGCAACAGAGCCGGATTTCTTGAAGCGAGTTCAACGGGCGCGTCTGCCAATTCAGTATTCAGAACTGGAGATCGCACGGACAGAGACTGAAAAAGACCTGGCAGATATAAATAAGAAGTTGGATCTTTTTGAGGAACGTGTGAAAGAGTTTCAAGTCCCGACCTTGAATGAGCGTTCCAATTCACCGATAGACTACTGTAAATTGTATCGGGAACGTTACATGCCACAAAAGGAGAATAGTCTGGCTTTGGGAGCAAAGGTTACTTATATAACTCCCCCTACCGGAAAATATGCAGCGTTAGGAAAGACTGCATTGGTTGACGGTTTGTTTGGTGGAGCAACCTTTGTTGATAGTTGGATTGGTTGGGAAGGAACGGATGGTGCATTTGTTATAGATTTAGGTGAAACGAAAGAAATACATAGTGTGGAAACGGATTTTCTTCATCAAATAGGGGCATGGATTCTTTTCCCTTTAAAGGTGGTTTATTCGTATACTGATGACGGTGAGCATTATACACATTGGAAAACGATTGATTTGCCGGAAGAGCGTACGGGGGAGGTGAAATTCCGTGGAGTCAAGGCAGAGTCAGTTGAACCGGTAAAAGCTCGTTATGTAAAAGTAGAAGTTACCGGGACGAAAGAATGCCCGACTTGGCATTACGGTGTAGGACATCCTTCGTGGTTCTTTATAGACGAAGTGATAATAAAATAAAAAAAGTAGGGGGGAGACGTTAGTAGTTTCCCCCTTTTAGTTGTATTATATATAGATGGGTTAGAAAAATGGATTTTTTCATCTATATACTATGATTTATGCAACAGAATAAAACTGCTTCTCAACGAAACACTATTAGCCCGGCTTGCTGGGTGCCTACCGCTTATTTTGCAATGGGACTTCCCTTTATTGCTATTAATTTGGTTTCCGTTTTCATGTTTAAGGATCTGGGAATTTCGGATACGCAAATTGCATTCTGGACTTCTCTAATTATGATGCCTTGGACATTGAAGTTCTTGTGGAGCCCTTTTCTTGAAATGTATAAAACGAAAAAATTCTTCGTATTAATTACAGAATTGTTGAGCGGTGTACTGTTTGGAGTAGTAGCCTTTTCTTTGTTCTTCGATTATTTTTTCGCTATAAGTATCTCTACGATGGCAGTGATAGCTTTTAGTGGAGCCACACACGATATTGCTTGTGATGGTGTATATATGGCTGAATTGAACAAAGAAGATCAGGCAAAATATATCGGAGTGCAAGGTGCTTTTTATAATGTAGCCAAATTGGTCGCTAATGGAGGATTGGTTGCTATGGCAGGAGCATTGGCAGAACATTTTGGAGCGATAGAAGGTGCTTCAATAGATGCTAATAAAGGGGCATATTCATCTGCATGGATGATTATTTTCGGCGTGATTGCTGCAATAATGGTACTGATCGGTATTTATCATATCAGAATCTTGCCTTCTACACAAGTGCCCGTAACAACTAAAAAGACGACTTCGGAAATAAAAAAAGAATTGATAGCAGTAATAGGGAATTTCTTTACTAAGAAACATATTTTCTATTACATCGCTTTTATTATCTTGTATCGACTGGCAGAAGGATTTATCATGAAAATAGCTCCGCTGTTTTTGCGTGCTTCAAGAGATGTAGGTGGTTTAGGATTGTCATTAACCGAGATCGGTACGCTGAATGGTATCTTTGGTTCTGCAGCTTTCGTTCTAGGTTCATTGTTGGCAGGAATTTATGTCTCTAAGTTCGGACTGAAAAAGACACTATTCACTCTCTGTTGTATTTTTAATCTTCCGTTCGTAGCCTATACTTTTTTGGCAGTTGCACAGCCTACTAATGTATATCTAATCGGAACTTGTATAACAATGGAATATTTTGGTTATGGTTTTGGCTTTGTCGGACTGACGTTGTTTATGATGCAACAGATTGCTCCAGGAAAACATCAAATGTCGCATTATGCATTTGCTTCAGGGATCATGAACCTGGGAGTGATGCTTCCGGGAATGGTGAGCGGTTATCTTAGCGACTTGCTTGGGTATCGAAATTTCTTTATTTATGTATTAATTGCAACTATTCCAGCTTTCCTGATTACTTATTTCATCCCTTTCACGTATGATGATTCAAAAAAATAATAATATAAAAAATAACGATTATGAATAAAATTCAAATTCCTTGGGAAGATCGTCCTGTCGGATGTACGGACGTTATGTGGCGTTACTCACAAAATCCGGTTATCGGACGTTATCATATTCCTTCATCTAATAGTATATTCAATAGTGCTGTTGTTCCTTTTGAGGATGGTTTTGCCGGTGTATTCCGTTGTGATAACAAAGCGGTGCAAATGAATATCTTCACAGGTTTCAGTAAGGATGGTATTCATTGGGATATCAATCATGAACCTATCCAGTTTAAGGCTGGTAATACAGAAATGATTGAGTCGGAATATAAATATGATCCCCGTGTTACATGGATTGAAGATCGCTATTGGGTGACTTGGTGCAATGGTTATCATGGTCCTACAATTGGTATTGCATACACTTTTGACTTTAAGGAATTTTTCCAATGTGAGAATGCATTCCTGCCCTTCAACCGTAATGGCGTACTTTTCCCACAGAAAATTGATGGCAAGTATGCTATGTTGAGTCGCCCGAGTGACAATGGACATACTCCGTTCGGTGATATATATATCAGTTATAGCCCGGATATGAAATATTGGGGTGAACATCGCTGTGTAATGAAAGTGACTCCTTTCCCGGAAAGTGCTTGGCAGTGTACGAAGATTGGTGCAGGATCAGTGCCTTTCCTCACTGACGAAGGCTGGTTGCTGTTTTATCATGGCGTTATTACTACCTGCAACGGTTTCCGTTATGCTATGGGAGCTGCTATACTAGATAAAGATCATCCGGAAAAAGTCCTTTACCGTACACGTGAATACCTGATTGGTCCGGCTGCTCCTTATGAACTTCAAGGTGATGTTCCCAATGTGGTATTCCCTTGTGCTGCTTTGCAGGATGGTGAACGTGTGGCTGTTTATTATGGTGCAGCAGATACGGTGGTAGGTATGGCTTTCGGATATATAAAAGAGATTATCGATTTTACTAAACGAACGAGTATCATTTAATTAAGATATGAAACGTATTATATTAACTTACACACTTGCTTTTTCCCTTCTTTCCGCTTATGCGGGGGAAGGGGGAAGCCCTCCCCTAAAAAATACGGATAAAAGTCTTTTGATAGATTATGTAGATCCTTTTATCGGAACTACTAATTTCGGGACTACCAATCCCGGAGCGATTTGTCCGAATGGTATGATGTCTGTGGTTCCTTTCAATGTGATGGGATCTTCTGAAAATACCTATGATAAAGACGCCCGGTGGTGGTCTACGCCTTATGAATATACAAACTGTTTCTTTACCGGATATGCTCATGTGAATTTGAGTGGAGTCGGTTGTCCGGAATTAGGTTCTTTATTGCTGATGCCTACTACCGGAGAATTGAATGTGGATTATAAAGAATATGGTAGTAAGTATAAGGATGAACAGGCTTCACCGGGTTATTATTCTAATTATCTGACTAAATATAATGTAAAAACGGAAGTCTCGGCTACTCCGCGTACCGGCATTGCCCGTTTTACTTTTCCAAAAGGAAAAAGTCATATATTGTTGAATTTAGGTGAAGGATTAACGAATGAGAGTGGTGCCATGCTTCGTCGTGTAAGCGATTGTGAGGTGGAAGGAGTCAAATTGCTTGGTACATTCTGTTATAACCCTCAAGCTGTATTTCCTATTTACTTTGTATTACGAGTTAAAAAGAGCCCTTCTGCAACAGGGTATTGGAAGAAACAACGTGCGATGACGGGTGTTGAGGCTGAATGGGATCCGGATCAGGGAAAATATAAACTTTATACTCGCTACGGAAAAGAAATAGCAGGAGATGACATCGGTACTTATTTCTCCTTCGACACAGAAGAAGGTGAACAGGTAGAAGTACAAATGGGAGTTTCTTTTGTAAGTATAGAAAATGCCCGGTTGAATCTGAATCGTGAACAGGCTGGAAAGAATTTCGAGCAGATTCATGCTGAAGCACGCTCCAAATGGAATGATGACTTATCACGTATAACTGTAGAAGGTGGTACGGATGCTCAAAAGACTGTATTTTATACAGCACTTTACCATTTGCTGATTCATCCTAATATTTTGCAGGATGTAAACGGAGAATATCCGGCAATGGAAAGTGATAAGATTCTGACAACAAAAGGAGATCGCTATACTGTCTTTTCTCTTTGGGATACTTACCGCAATGTTCATCAATTGTTGACTTTGGTTTATCCGGAACGTCAGATGGAAATGGTACGTACAATGCTTGATATGTATCGTGAACATGGATGGTTGCCTAAGTGGGAGTTATATGGCAGGGAAACATTGACAATGGAAGGTGACCCGAGTATTCCGGTGATTGTAGATACCTGGATGAAAGGTTTGCGTGATTTTGATGTTGATCTGGCTTATGAAGCAATGTACAAGTCTGCTACGTTACCGGGAGCGGAAAACTTGATGCGTCCCGATAATGATGATTATATGTCCAAGGGATATGTGCCCCTTCGCGAACAGTATGACAATTCTGTATCTCATGCATTGGAATATTATATTGCCGATTTTGCACTATCCCGTTTTGCAGAGGCTTTAGGCAAAAAGAAAGATGCAGAGATGTTCTACAAGCGTTCTTTAGGATATAAACATTATTATAGCAAAGAATTTGGTACTTTCCGTCCGATTCTTCCTGATGGAACATTTTACAGTCCGTTCAATCCGAGACAAGGAGAGAACTTTGAACCGAATCCCGGTTTCCATGAAGGTAATTCCTGGAATTATACATTCTATGTGCCACATGATGTGTATGGTCTGGCAAAACTAATGGGTGGGAAGAAACCTTTTATTGATAAGCTACAAATGGTTTTTGACGAAGGGCTTTATGACCCGGCAAATGAACCGGATATTGCTTATGCCCATTTATTCTCATACTTTAAAGGTGAAGAATGGCGTACACAGAAAGAGACGCAACGTTTAATAGACAAGTACTTTACTACCAAACCTGATGGTATCCCGGGAAACGATGATACGGGAACGATGTCTTCTTGGGCTATTTTCAATATGATTGGTTTTTATCCTGATTGTCCCGGACTGCCTGAATACACATTGACGACTCCGGTTTTTAATAAGGTAACGATTCGGTTAGATCCGAAATGGTATAAAGAGAAAGAGCTAATTATTGAAGCTAATCGCACTCAACCAGGAACTTTATATATTGATAAGGTACTGCTGAATGGCAAAAAGTTCAATAAATATCATATCACACATGATGAACTTGTTCACGGCAAATATTTAAAATTTGAATTGAAATAACACACAGTGTTTCATAGGTATCGTTTTTGGGTTGACAGGGCTGTCGGACTTTTATGGTCCGGCAGCCTATTTTTTTTACATTTACTTTTATTATTACTTCTCGGAAAATAGCGACGCCATATGCTCGGGATAGTGACGGTATCCGGCTATGATAGCGTCACTATTTCTTCCGGATACCGTCATTATCTTATTTTCATTAGGCCACATTCTGCCACATTTATAGTTATTCTCTGTTTTATAGGTGATTACAAAAATCTCTTTCATACGTCTACTATGTAAATTGTAGGCAATAAGATGAAAATAAGAAGAAATTTATTCAAACATATCCTTTGGATATTAATACTTGCAAAGTGTTTCCCTCTATTAGCGATTGCCGGATCGCAGCAAAAGGAACAACGTTATAAAATAGCTGTATGTGACTGGATGATTTTGAAGCGTCAGAAAATCGGTTCATTTCAATTGGTACACGAATTGAATGGTGACGGCGTTGAGTTGGATATGGGTGGCCTTGGCAAGAGAGAAATGTTTGATAACAAATTGCGGGAACCTCATTTTCAGCAACTGTTTCGTGAAACTGCTCAAAAATATCAATTAGAGGTTTCTTCCATTGCTATGTCCGGTTTCTACGGGCAGTCTTTTCTGGAACGTGCTAATTATAAAGAGTTGGTTCAAGACTGCCTTCATGCAATGAAAGTAATGAATACTAAAGTAGCTTTTCTTCCTTTGGGGGGAATCGAAACTGGATGGGAAAAGAATCCGGCACTTCGAACTGAAGTTGTAAAACGTTTGAAGGAGATGGGAGATATGGCTGCTTCTGAAGGAGTAGTTATCGGCATTGAAACTCAACTGGATGCTAAAGGAGATGTGAAACTGCTGAAAGAAATTAATTCTCCGGGAATCAAGATCTATTTTAAATTTCAAAATGCATTGGAGAATGGAAGGGATTTATGTAAGGAATTGAAAATTCTGGGGAAAAAGAATATTTGCCAGATTCACTGTACGGATACAGATGGAGTGACTCTACCTTTTAATGAACGATTGGACATGAATAAGGTGAAAAAGACTTTGGACAAGATGGGATGGAGTGGATGGCTAGTAGTAGAACGTTCACGTGATAAGGATGATGTACGAAACGTGAAGAAGAATTATGGCACGAATATTAAGTATTTGAAAGAAGTGTTTCAGTAAAGATAGGAGGATGATTATGATATAGTTAATATTACAAGGAGAGAGAGAAAAAAGCGCAAAATCTATTTTTTATCCTTTTAAGTGATTACATATTTTTTGATTGTACGTCTTTCCTTAAAAAGAACTTTTGGATTTTGAAGATATAATATATTATTTTTGTTTAAATTAAAATTTAATCTATGAAGAGTAAGATGAAGATTAAAATGAAGATTGCCGGGAAGTTATGGGGCTTATCAGCAATTCTTTTATTTGTTTCTTGTGCTAAAGGTTTTAACGATAATGAAACCTTTTCTGGAGGTGTGACAAATACACAGTTAGAATCGCCCATTCTCGACGATAATAGCTTTTCAACTTTGACAAACTCTGATGGCTCGGAAAGTGTAAAGATAACATGGCCAGTAGTTATGGGAGCAGGAGGATATTTGCTTAATGTATCTCTTATAGAAGATCCGGCAGATCCTACAGTAACTGCAGAAAATCCTATAGTTGTGATGCAGGATAGTATTGTAGATGGTTCGTCTGTCGTTTTTACGAAAACGGAAGATGCCACCTATAAAATAAAGATTAAGACTCTTGGAAATGAAAAACTGAATAATAAGGAAGCGCAAGAGAGCACTGATTTTAAATATGTAGCATTGGTACCTGCTACAACAATTCCTGTAGGGGAAGATATAGCAGAGTATATTAATAATCAATTGAAAGATAGTGATAAAGAGCAAGCTTTTGCTTTAGAAGCTGGTAAAGCTTATGTCCTGAATGGTGTAGTTGATTTTAGATTGAATGTGATAACGCTTCGTAGTACTGATAAAGAGAATCGACCAATAGTAAAAATTGGTGCTAATGGAGGATTGGTAACGCAAGCTGGATTGAAAATTAAATTTATCAATTTTGATTGCTCGGAAATGACTGGAGCTGGTTTTTTGACTCTTAGTGGGGAACCAAGTGAAACGATCTCAATAAAGAGCTTAGGTTATGATAAGGATGAAGCTAATCAAGATGGTTATATCATCAATAAACCTGTAATTATTCAAGAATGTAATATCAAAAACCTACAAAATAGCTTGCTTTATGGCAATAAGAAACCATGGACTTTACGTGATTTCCGTATAACGGATTGTATCGTACAAATGAATAATTCTGGTTCTAATGGGGTTATTAATTTATATGGTGCTACAGGTACAATTAAAGATATGACAATAAAGAACTGTACATTCTATAATTTAGTAAAAAATAGTTCAGCTTATTTTATTCGTTATCAAAACAACTCACAACCTTGGAAATATTTTGGAAAGAGCGATAATACTTCAACTCATATTATTATTAATAATACATTTTGCAAAACATTTTCAAATAAAGATTTTGGTAATAATATACCTAATGATAAGACTTCAATAACCCAGAAGGTTGAATATAATATATTCTATGATGTATATCGTTTATATCAATATCTTCAAAGTAATAATAAGAAATCAACTGTTGGTAATACTATTTGGGGAGTTGATGGTGGAACTCCTAACGGTAATGATACAGGAGGACGAAAAGATGATAATGGAAATCCGTTTGCTACACTTGAAGACCCAGAGTTCGTAGGTCCTTTCTTACAGGAATTGGACTTATCACAAATTAACGGTGGTGTTAATTTTGAGCCTAAGGGTGCAGAAGCTGTAAAAAATAAAAGTGGTGATCCTCGTTGGTATAAATAAATATAAAGTATAAATTATAATGCTATAATAATGAAACATAATAACATAATCAAATTGTGTCTTGGCATATTTCTGGTTTTTGTGATAGCTTTACCTGCTTTGGCCCAGAAAAACATGACATTCAAGGGGGTAGTAGTAGATACGACGGGAGAACCTATCATTGGGGCTTCTGTGAAAGTGGTAGGAACAGCTACTGGAACAATAACTGATTTGGATGGTAAATTTATGGTAGTTGTTCCATCAGGGAAACAGGTTGAAATATCTTATATAGGATATATAACGCAGGTATTATCAGATTTTAAGCAGACTAAGATTGAACTGAAAGAAGATACTCAACAGTTGGATGAGGTAGTGGTAGTCGGTTATGGTACACAGAAAAAAGCGCATTTAACAGGAGCCATTGCTACTGTGCCAATGGATGATATTCAGGACCTTGCTTCTGGTAACTTGGCAAGTACATTGAGTGGTATGGTAAATGGACTAAGTGTTAGTGGTGGAGATGCACGCCCTGGTGAAAATGCACGGATTAACATTCGTCAGAATGATGTTTTATCAGATATTGGTGGAACAGCTTCAGAACCATTATATGTTATCGATGGGTATATTTATCCGGTAGAAGTGAAGATTGGTGATGTGACAGAAAACTTGGGAGCAACAGCATTTAATAATTTAGACCCATCTGTAATTGAGAGTATTTCAGTTTTGAAAGATGCTGCAGCTGCAGTATACGGTGCCCGTGCTGCTAATGGTGTTATATTGGTAACCACAAAGAGGGGTAAACAAGGTGCACCTAAGATTTCATATAGTGGAACTTTTGGCGTTGTGGATGAAGTTTCGCGTGCTAAGATGTTGAATGCTTATCAATATGGTCAACTTTGGAATGCCGTGCGTGCGGCTGATCCGACTGACGTATCTATTAATTTGCAGAATGATTTATTTCAGGCAGATGAGTTGAATGCAATGAGAGGGCTGAATTACGACCTGTTGGATAAATATTGGAAAGCAGCATTGACACAAAAGCATAGTATTAATATGACCGGTGGTTCGGAAAGAGCTAATTATTTTGGGGGAATATCTTATTTTGATCAAGATGGTAATCTAGGAAATTTGGATTATAACCGTTGGAACTATCGTGCTGGTGTTGATGTGAAGATTAGTAAATGGTTAAAAGCAAGTCTTCAGGTTTCTGGTGATTATGGAAAGAAAAACAAACCGAATGTAAAGGTAGGAGGTAGTAATGATGAGAAAGACTATAATCTTTTATTAGTTCGTCCGTATTATATTCCTGAAGAAGTAAATGGTATTCCAATTGTGCCTTATGGTATTAGTAATTCGCAAATAAGTTCTTCACAGAATTATTCATTTTCTCTACTTCAGAATGCAGGGGATTATAATAGGACAGAAACATCGAATATGAATATTAATGCCGGTTTGGAATATGATTTTGGATGGAATAAATGGCTGAAAGGATTAAAACTGAAATTCTCTTATTCAAAGAGTATCAATTCAACAAAAAATAATCAATATGGTTCATCATATGAACTTTATTATATGTCCAAACGTGCAGGAAGTGGAAATCATTTATATACACCTGTTCAAGGACAGGAATCTCTATATGAAGAGTTACTGGGAGAAAATAATTTCTTACTTGCTAATAATGGTTCTGCTATCAATAATGCCAGTGGAGATCCCTATTTATCTCGTACGATGAGTCGTGCCGATAATTATCAGATGAACTTTACGGCAACTTATAACCGTGACTTTGGTAATCATCATATAGGTGCTTTATTCTCTATTGAAAAGTCGGAGGCTGAAAGTGAATATTTGGTAGGACAGGTTACTAATCCTTATGAATTTACAAATGGACAATCCAATCTTGTTCAATATAATAGTGCATCTACTACTGAATTCAAGCGTGCGGAGTCTGGAACATTATCATATATTGGTCGTGTGAACTATGCATATGCTGACAAGTATTTGTTAGAGTTCTTGCTTCGTTCAGACGCATCAACCAAGTTTGCTCCTGAAAATTATTGGGGTGTTTTTCCTTCCGTTTCTGCTGGTTGGATAATATCACAAGAGGAATGGTTTAAGAAGAGTGTGAAGTGGGTCGACTATTTGAAAGTACGTGCTTCGTTTGGTTTGACAGGTCGAGATAATACGAAAGCATGGCAATGGATGCAAAATTATGCAGTTGATAAAGATAAAGGACCTATATTTGGTGTCAACACATCAACAAATGCTGGTAATCATATAACAATTAATAAGGAGATTTCTGCTGTTAACCGTAATGCACATTGGGATAAGTCATATAAGGCAAATTTTGGTTTGGACTTCAACGTCTTGAATAATCGTTTGTCATTCAATATTGATGGTTATTATGAGTGGAATCGAGAAATGTTACTTCCATATTCTGCTTCTATTCCAGGTACGGTAGGAACACAGTCAGCGAATTTTAATTACGGAGAGTTAAATACATATGGTATGGAATTGTCTGTGACTTGGAGAGATAGAATAGGGAAAGATTTTAAATATAAGGTGTCTGTTAATACAGGGTATACGGATAATAAAGTGCTTATGATGGACTGGGAAACCAATCAACGTTATATGAAGATTCATGAGGGAAGTCGTACGGATATGGGAACATGGGGAATGCAGTGTCTTGGCATGTTTCGCAGTTATCAAGATATTGATGAATATTTTGCTAAATATAATATTACATCATATATGGGTATGACCAAAGATAATGTAAAGCCTGGTATGTTGATCTATAAAGATATTCGTGGTGCAGAACAGACTGATGGAACCTATGCCGGACCAGATGGAGTTGTAAGTTATGAAAATGATCAAGTTCGTTTATCAAACCGAAATAACCCTTATGGTTTCACTACCAATTTGAGTGCGGAATGGAAAGGAATTTCTTTATCTGCACAGATAAGCGCAAGTTGGGGAGGATATAGTTTTATTCCAACATCAGCACTTAAGATCGGCAATATGGTCGGCTCTGGATCGAGTTCTTATACAGATTTGGAATATACCAATATGCCATCTTTCTGGAACACAGATAATATGTTCGTTTATAATGATGTAGTTGATGCGTCAGGGAATGTGGTTGTAAAAGCTAATCGCAATGCAAAATATCCAAACTTAAGATGGGGTAGTGTTAATAGTGTGAATTCTACATATTGGAGAGTGAGTGGAACTCGTGTTAGTATGAATCGTTTGACACTTGCATATAGTATACCATCTAAGTTTACAAGATTAATAGGTATTGAAAGTTGTCGTTTCAATGTGACGGGGCAGAATTTATTTAGTTTCTATAATCCTTATCCTGATAATTTTATAGATCCAATGACTTCTTATGGTAGTTATCCTACTTTGCGTAAGTTTACTATTGGTGTAAATGTGACATTCTAAAAAGAAATAGCGATGAAAAGAAAAAATATAATAGCTTTCAGTGTTGCTTTAATGGCAATAGGCACTTTCACTTCATGTAGTGATGAGTTTCTACAAGATAAAAAAAATTACGATTATGTTGATGCAAGTACATATAATACATTTAGTGGCGCAAAGGCACGTGTGGATGATATATATGCTTGGTGCTTGCCTAATACGAGTTCAGAACCAAGCTGGAAATATAACAGTACAGGAGCAGCTGATCTCCAATCTAAGTCTACAGAAGAGTACAGTGGGTTTGGATCATTTGTAGATCCTGATGCTCCGATGACTAGCCAAAGTGGAAATAATACGGTTCCTGATTATTTCCATAATAGTGGTAATAATATTCAGGCAAGTGTTTGGGGGCGTATTCGTAATTGCAATGATGTTATTTATGGTATAGAGAATAGTACTCTTTCAGAAGAAGAAAAGAATGAACTATTAGGACAGGTCTATTTCTTTCGTGCATGGTGTTACTATAATTTAGTGAAGTGGTATGGTGGAGTGCCCATAATTACGGAAGTGCAGGAGCCAGTGGCAGGAGCTATTGTTCCTCGTTCTACGACAAAAGCTTGTATTGATTTTATTTGTGGAGACTTGGAACGTTCTGCACAGTTACTTGCTTCATTTACAGAAAATGGCGGATGGCCTTCTAGCGATTTTGGACGTGTTACTTCTGGTACAGCACTTGCATTGAAAGGACGGGCTCTTTTGTTATATGCAAGTCCACTGTTTAATCGTAAAAATGACGTAGAACGCTGGAGGAAAGCTTATAATGAAATTACGACTGATCTACCTAGAATAAATGCTTGTGGCTATGGTTTAGTTAATGAAAGTAATGTCGGAACGAATGCTTCAGGCTGGGCGAATGTATTTTCTATGGTTGATGGTAATACAGAAGCGGTATTTGTAACGTTGTATAATGACATAGCGACGGGGGGAGTACCTGATTTTAGCAAAAATAATTCATGGGAACATGGTATTCGACCATCAAATGCTATGGGAGGAGGTGGTAAAACTCCTTCAGCCATGATGGTTGATATGTTCCCTATGGCTGATGGTAAGAGACCTTCTACATGCAATACTTATACTACATTAGAGCAATCTTCTATCGTTTATGATAAAAATGTTCCGTTTGCTAATCGTGATCCTCGTTTTTATAGGACATTTGCTTTTCCGGGAGTACGTTGGGCTTTCAGTGGTGATCCAAAGAACTCAAGCAATAATAATCCTTATACAGGAGATAAGTATAATTTGTGGAACTATGTTTGGTATGCTAATGAAAATGATAGAGATAATGAGGAAGCTAGTAGTTCCAATACATATGGTGCAGATAACCTGTTGACGAATGCCAAAGGTTTTTATATACGTAAACGTTCGGATGATTTAGATGTAAATTCAAATGCCAGATACAAATTTAGCCAAGCAAACGGCTTTAAATTTAGTGGTAGTCCATATTTGGAAATTCGTTATGCTGAAGTGTTGTTGAATTATGCGGAAGCAGCATGTGGTGCCGGTGAAATGGGAGTAGCTGTTGAACAGTTGAAGAAGATACGTGCTCGTGTGGGATATACATCAGCAAATAATTTTGGCCTGCAAACCAATTTGTCAAGTGATCAGTCTGCATGTTTTGCCGCCATCTTGTATGAACGTCAGATTGAGTTGGCTTATGAAGGTAAACGTTTTGATGACTTACGTCGTTGGATGTTGTTTGATGGTGGTGCGGAAAGAGCAGAAGGAGCACCTGACACATGGCTCCCATCTGGTTGGAATGGAAATACTTGTACTTATTTAGGGTTTAAACAACTAAATGGACAGCGTCGCGATAATCTTGAATTCCGTGTAAGCAGCGCTCATGAGAGTAAAGGACTTGGTGGTACATCGTGGGAAATAAATGGGGTAAATCCAGATCCATTAAAAGATGTAACACGTCCGGATGCATTAGATTTGAGACAGGCGGATATTTCAAGTCAACAGAATAAGTTAGTTGAGTTTTATAATACTTATCTAACACGTAAAATGAAGAAGGGAGATGCATATACTACTGATCATACACCGAAATATATGAATTTCCTTCCTCGGTATTATTTCCTGGGTTTTGCAGAAGGAGCTCAAAAAGCTAATCAAACATTGCCACAAACTATTGGTTGGGCAGATTATAACAATGGTGGTGCTAATGGTACTTTCGATCCATTAGCAGAATAAGTTCATAATCTCCAATTTATATAATAACGTTTCTAATACCTCTTGAATAGGAGGATTAGAGACGTTATTCTTTTATAAAGATTTGAGTTATGTAGAAAAACATATTTTGAATAATAATTTCTGCTCTACTGATTACAAATCTTTTTCTCTTTCGTCTTATTATTGTATTTTTGAATTAACAACTTCACTAAACCAAATAAAAATGAAGAAGAAACATGTATTATTAGCAGCTTTTGCTGCTGCAATGTTGACTCCGACTGTTGCATGGGCTCAATACCCACAAATAACCGACGAAGCCAAAGAAAACTATAAAAAGATGATGACTGAAGAGCGGAAGCGCTCTGATGAAGCATGGGCGAAGGCACTGCCAATAGTGCAGAAAGAAGCAAAGGAGGGACGTCCTTATATTCCTTGGGCTAGCCGTCCATGTGATTTGCCACAAGCGAATATTCCGGCATTTCCTGGAGCAGAAGGTGGCGGTATGTATAGTTTCGGTGGTCGCGGCGGTAAAGTTATTACTGTGACTAATTTGAATGATCGTGGACCCGGTTCTTTCCGTGAAGCTTGTGAAACAGGGGGCGCTCGTATTATCGTGTTCAATGTGGCAGGTATTATCCGTTTGGAGTCTCCGATTATAGTTCGTGCTCCCTATGTTACTATTGCAGGACAGACAGCTCCCGGTGATGGCGTTTGCATTGCCGGCGAATCATTTTGGGTAGATACGCATGATGTTGTTGTACGCCATATGCGTTTCCGCCGTGGAGAAACAAAGGTTTGGCATCGTGATGACTCTTTCGGAGGAAATCCGGTTGGTAATATTATGATTGACCACTGTTCTTGTACGTGGGGGTTGGATGAAAATATATCTTTCTACCGTCATATGTATGATCCTAGTGAAGGTCAATATGAAAGCAAAGATTTAAAACTTCCTACTGTAAATGTGACTATTCAGAATACAATCTCTGCAAAAGCATTGGATACATACAACCATGCATTTGGTAGCACTTTGGGAGGTGAAAACTGTGCATTTGCCCGTAACCTATGGGCTAGTAATGCAGGACGTAACCCTTCTATTGGCTGGAATGGAATATTCAACTTTGTCAATAATGTAGTGTTCAACTGGGTTCATCGTTCTTCTGATGGTGGTGATAATACCGCTATGTTCAATATGATTAATAACTACTACAAACCGGGACCTGCTACACCGAAAGACTCTAATGTAGGACATCGTATTTTGAAGCCGGAATCAGGACGCAGCAAACTGGATCATCACGTCTACGGACGAGTTTATGCTGATGGAAACATCATGGAAGGTTATCCTGCCATTACAGCAGACAATTGGAAAGGTGGTATTCAGATTGAAGACCAATCAAATACTGACGGGTATACTGAAAACATACGGAGCTATCAACCGTTTGAAATGCCGTATATTAATATTATGGGTGCAAATGATGCCTATGATTATGTATTGAAACATGCAGGTGCAACTATCCCTTGTCGTGATATTGTAGATGAACGTGTGATTGAAGAAGTGAAAACGGGCATCCCTTATTATGAAAAGAAACTTCCGAAAGATGCTTATGGCGATCTAACCGGTCTGTCTCCTAAATCAATGGGTGAAGACGGACAATTTAAGTATCGTCGTTTGCCTAAAGATTCTTATAAGCAGGGTATTATTACTGATATCCGTCAGATGGGTGGATTCCCTGAATATAAAGGTACTCCTTATGTAGATACAGACGGTGACGGTATGCCGGATGAATGGGAAATTGCCAATGGCTTGAATCCGAATGATCCGAGTGATGCTAATAAGGATTGTACAGGTGACGGATATACTAATATTGAAAAATATATCAACGGTATCAGCACAAAGCACAAAGTAGATTGGAGAGATATGAAGAACAACTACGATACATTGGCTGAAAAAGGAAAATTAATGTAATCGCAGGTAAGGTGCCGGGGTCAAGTTTTCTTTCGGCATCTTGCTTTAAAAACAATATCAATGAAAAAGATACTGATACTATCATTGCTTTTTATTTCCGGTTGGATGTCCGCACAGACAGTCGACTTGAATAAAGAGAATCGTGATCCTGAATATGTGAAGTCTATTGTCGGTCGGTCACAGAAGATCGTTGATAAACTTGGGCTTACAGATGCGAAAATAGCCGAAGACGTTCGGAATATCATAGCCAATCGTTACTTCGAATTAAATGATATTTATGAAGTACGGGATGCAAAAGTCAAGAAGGTAAAAGATTCAGGGTTGACTGGTGATGCTAAAAATGAAGCACTGAAAGCTGCCGAAAATGAAAAAGATGCGGCATTATACCGTTCACATTTCGCTTTTCCTGCCGATTTATCCCTCTTTCTTGATGAAAAGCAAATAGAGGCAGTGAAGGATGGCATGACTTATGGAGTGGTGAAAGTGACTTATGACTCACATCTGGACATGATTCCGACTTTGAAAGAAGAAGAAAAAGCCCAGATATATGCTTGGCTGATAGAGGCACGTGAATTCGCATTGGATGCCGAAAATTCGAACAAGAAACATGCTGCTTTCGGAAAGTACAAAGGACGTATCAATAATTATCTGGCTAAACGTGGATATGATCTGAAGAAAGAACGTGAGGAATGGTATAAACGTGTAAAAGCCCGTGGAGGTTCTCTATAATAAAAAAATAAGATACTATAAAAAGAAGCGAAATTCTTTCCCATTGTAAATGGTTAGTTTGTTTGATGGTGGAAAGGGTGGCTCGGAGAGTCGCCCTTTTATCATATATAAATTTTGAATCTAATGATTCTTCTGTTATATTTGAGTACAAATTAGACTTATTATCGTCTCCTCTGTATAAAGGATACAATTATAGAATATAGAAATGAAAAAGTTAAGAAATACATTAGCTGCAATAAGTCTTCTGTTTTTGGCTTCTTGTGGAGGTAACAAAGACTACTATATGTTCACTTCATTTCATGAACCGGCTGATGAGGGATTGAGATACTTATATAGTGAGGATGGAATACATTGGGACAGTATTCCGGGAATCTGGTTGAAACCGGAATTGGGGCAGCATCAACTAATGAGGGATCCTTCAATGGTGCGCACTCCGGATGGAACCTACCATTTGGTCTGGACTACCAGTTGGAAAGGCGATTTGGGATTTGGTTACGCACATTCCAAAGACCTGATTCATTGGTCGGAGCAACAGATGATTCCTGTAATGGCAGACGAACCGACTACCATTAATGTATGGGCTCCGGAGATTTTCTATGACGACGAGAGTGAACAGTTTATGGTTGTATGGGCCTCTTGTGTCCCCGGGCGTTTTGAAAAGGGGATAGAGGAAGAGAATAACAATCATCGTTTATACTATATCACTACAAAAGATTTTAAGACAGTTTCGAAAGCAAAACTTCTGTACGACCCGGGATTCAGCACCATTGATGCTGTCATCGTGAAACGGGCGAAGAATGACTATGTCATGGTGCTTAAGGATAATACCCGTCCGGAGCGCAATCTGAAAATCGCTTTTTCCGATTCTATGACCGGACCTTATTCGCCGGCATCACAGCCTTTTACAGAATCCTTTGTAGAAGGACCGTCTGTAGAGAAGTTGGGCGATGATTATTTAATCTATTTTGATGTGTATAAGAAAAAAATATATGGTGCTATGCGTACAAAGGATTTCCGGAACTTTACAGACGTAACAGAAGAAGTAAGCATCCCTGTGGGGCATAAGCATGGAACAATATTCAAAGCTCCGGAATCAGTAGTAAAGGCATTGCTGGAAGAAAAGAAATAAATCCGGAACTAATTTAAAATCAGAAATAAATCATGAACAACTCTGCTAAAATTCTTTTTGTACTGGCTGCCGGATGGTTGACTACTACAGCCTTTGCACAAGATAGAATCCATTATACAGGAAAAGAATTATCGAATCCTGCTTATCACGACGGGCAACTGTCTCCGGTAGTCGGAGTACATAATATTCAATTGGTGCGTGCTAATCGCGAACATCCGGATGCTTCGAACGGTAATGGATGGACTTATAATCACCAACCGATGCTCGCTTATTGGAATGGGCAATTTTTCTATCAATATCTGGCAGATCCTTCTGATGAGCACGTACCGCCTTCACAGACTTTTCTGATGACTTCGAAGGATGGATATCACTGGACGAATCCGGAAATTGTATTTCCTCCTTATAAAGTGCCCGATGGATATACCAAAGAGTCTCGTCCGGGTGTGCAGGCCAAAGATCTGATTGCCATTATGCACCAACGTGTTGGATTTTATGTCTCTAAATCCGGCAAACTGATTACAATGGGGAATTATGGAGTTGCTTTGGATAAAAAGGATGACCCCAATGATGGAAACGGTATTGGCCGCGTAGTTCGTGAAATAAAGAAAGACGGCTCTTTCGGACCGATCTATTTCATTTATTATAATCATGGATTTAATGAAAAGAATACCGATTATCCATATTTTAAAAAAAGTAAGGATCGTGAGTTTGTAAAAGCTTGTCAGGAAATTCTTGATAATCCGCTGTATATGATGCAGTGGGTGGAAGAAGCCGACCGTGAAGATCCTATCATTCCGCTGAAGAAAGGATATAAAGCATTCAATTGCTATACATTGCCGGATGGACGTATTGCCAGTCTTTGGAAACACGCACTTACTTCTATCAGTGAGGATGGCGGACATACCTGGGCGGAACCGGTGCTTCGTGCAAAAGGTTTTGTCAATAGCAATGCAAAAATCTGGGGACAACGTCTAAGTGACGGAACGTATGCTACCGTATATAATCCGTCGGAATTTCGTTGGCCGCTAGCCATCTCTTTGAGTAAAGATGGATTGGAATATAAGACATTAAATTTGGTACATGGTGAAATCACTCCCATGCGCTATGGAGGAAATTATAAATCATACGGTCCCCAATATCCACGTGGTATTCAGGAAGGTAATGGAATACCTGCAGATGGTGATTTATGGGTTTCTTACAGTGTGAATAAGGAAGATATGTGGATTTCCCGCATTCCTGTTCCGGTAGAGATAAATGCTTCAGCACATGCGGACGATGATTTCTCAAACAATAAATCAATTGCAGAACTGACTGACTGGAATATTTATTCTCCGGTTTGGGCTCCGGTTTCTCTGGAAGGTCAATGGCTGAAACTGCAAGATAAAGACCCGTTTGATTATGCTAAAGTGGAACGTAAAATACCGGCTTCTAAAGAGTTGAAAGTCTCATTCGATTTGCAAGCCGGGCAAAATGATAAAGGCATCCTTCAGATTGAATTCCTGGATGAGAACGGAATAGCATGTTCCCGTATGGAACTTACTGATAATGGAATTTTCCGAATGAAAGGTGGCTCGCGGTTTGCCAACATGATGAAATATGAAGCAGGAAAGGTTTATCATGTAGAAGCGGTCCTTTCTACTGCCGATCGTAATATTCAAGTATATGTAGATGGTAAAAGAGTAGGGCTGCGTATGTTCTACGCACCTGTGGCTGCTATTGAACGGATCGTATTCCGTACTGGTACGCCTCGTACATTCCCGACTGTAGATACTCCTGCCGATCAGACTTATGATCTGCCGAATGCAGGTGCACAAGACTCATTGACAGAATATGGTATTGCCAATGTGAAAACATCTTCTACAGATAAAGACGCGTCTTCTGCTTTCTTAAAGTATGCCGACTTCAGTCATTATGCCGACTATTTCAACAGTATGGAAGATGAGAACATCGTTCAGGCAATTCCTAATGCAAAAGCCTCGGAATGGATGGAGGAAAATATTCCTTTGTTTGAATGTCCGCAACATAACTTTGAAGAGATGTATTATTATCGTTGGTGGTCATTGCGTAAGCATATCAAAGAAACTCCTGTGGGATATGGTATGACGGAGTTCCTCGTTCAGCGTTCCTATTCTGATAAATATAACCTGATCGCTTGTGCGATCGGACATCATATTTATGAGAGCCGTTGGTTACGTGACCCGAAATATCTGGATCAGATTATTCATACATGGTATCGTGGCAATGACGGCGGTCCGATGAAGAAAATGGATAAGTTCAGCTCATGGAATGCGGATGCTGTATTGGCCCGTTATATGGTAGATGGGGATAAAGATTTTATGCTGGATATGAAAAAAGATCTGGAAACTGAATATCAACGTTGGGAACGTACGAACCGTTTGAAGAATGGATTGTACTGGCAGGGGGATGTACAGGATGGTATGGAGGAATCTATCAGTGGTGGACGGAAGAAAAAATATGCCCGCCCGACAATCAATAGTTATATGTATGGCAATGCCAAAGCACTTTCATGTATGGGAATTCTTTCCGGTGACGAGGGGATGGCTATGAAATATGGTATGAGAGCAGACACGTTAAGAAATCTGGTAGAAAATGAGTTGTGGAATACCCGTCACCAGTTTTTTGAAACGATGCGTACAGACTCTTCAGCAAATGTCCGTGAAGCAATCGGATATATTCCCTGGTATTTCAACCTGCCGGATACGACAAAGAAATATGAAGTTGCCTGGAAAGAGATTCTGGATGAAAAAGGTTTCTCTGCTCCTTACGGATTAACTACTGCAGAACGTCGTCATCCGGAATTCCGTACACGTGGAGTGGGTAAGTGTGAGTGGGACGGAGCTATCTGGCCGTTTGCTTCTGCACAGACATTGACAGCAATGGCTAACTTTATGAATAATTATCCGCAGACCGTATTGTCTGACAGTGTATATTTCCGTCAGATGGAATTGTATGTGGAATCACAGTATCACCGTGGTCGTCCTTACATTGGCGAATATCTGGATGAAGTGACCGGTTATTGGTTGAAAGGGGATCAGGAACGTAGCCGTTACTATAATCATTCTACTTTCAACGATCTGATGATTACAGGGCTGATTGGACTTCGTCCGCGTCTGGATAATACAATTGAAGTAAATCCATTGATCCCTGCCGACAAATGGGATTGGTTCTGCTTGGATAATGTACTATATCACGGTCATAATCTGACGATTCTTTGGGATAAGAACGGCGATCGTTATTATTGTGGAAAAGGCTTACGCATTTTTGTGGATGGTAAAGAAGTCGGTCATGCAGATACATTGACAAGAATCGTTTGTACAAATGTTCTTGAATGATAAATTTTAGGCACGGATTACACGGATTACGCTGTAGCTTTACGCGATCATATTTCTAAAAACCGTGAAATCCGTGTAATCCGTGCCTGATTTATCGTTTATCAAATAAAGATATATGAAAGATGAATTTTAGAAATTATTTTCTTTTAGTACTGCTTTGTCTGCCATGTTTCATGCAGGCGAAGAATATAACAATCAGCCGTCTTACTTGTGAAATGCAGGAAGGTTTGGTTGTAGTTGAGGGGGCACCTCGTTTGGGATGGGCGATGGAATCACCTCAAAACGGGACACGACAATCAGCCTATGAAATAGACATTCGGGAAGCTTTTACAGGACGTCAAATTTGGAATAGTGGAAAAGTCTATTCTTCACAGAGCCAGCTGGTTTCTATAAAAGGGGCAGATATACGTCCTGATAATCCGTTCAATTATAGTTGGCGTGTTCGTGTTTGGGATGAGACAGATGCACCCTCTGAATGGAGCCGTGAAGCACAGTTCCGCTCTGCTTCCTCAAGACTTTCCGAAGGAAAATGGATTGGAGCTATCACTCGTCAGAATGCTCATTTGCCGGAAGGACGCAAGTTTCACGGTGGAGAGTTGAAGAAACCGGAGGTAAAGGCAGCTTGGGAAGCAGTGGATACTTTAGCAAAGAAAAGTATTTGTTTGCGCAGAACATTCCAGGTGGGAGATACAACAGAAGGGAATACAAACCGTCAATCAAGCAAGAAAATAGTAGAGGCAACCGCATACGTTTGTGGCTTGGGATTCTATGAATTCTCTTTGAATGGCAAGAAAGTGGGCAACAGTGAATTTGCTCCGCTGTGGAGTGATTATGATAAAACTGTTTACTATAACACATATGATGTAACGGAACAATTACGGCATGGTGAGAATGCTGTGGGAATCTTATTGGGGAATGGATTCTATAATGTGCAGGGAGGACGTTATCGCAAATTACAGATAAGTTTTGGGCCTCCTACACTTTTATTTGAACTGGTTATTAATTACGAAGACGGAACATCTACTACACTCCGTTCTGACAATGACTGGAAATATGATTTTAGTCCGGTGACCTTCAATTGCATATATGGAGGTGAGGATTATGATGCACGTCGTGAGCAAAAAGGATGGAATCAGGTTGGCTTTGATGATAGTCATTGGCGTCCGGTAGTTATACAGGAAGCTCCTAAAGGAATACTACGTCCACAGATGGCTCCTCCGGTGAAAATCATGGAACGATATGATATTCAAAAGGTAACCAAACTAAATGCGGAACAGGTTGCTTCAGCTTCTAAATCGACAAAAAGAACTGTCGATCCTTCTGCTTTCGTGTTGGATATGGGGCAAAATCTGGCTGGCTTTCCGGAAATAACAGTACGTGGTAAACGTGGACAGAAAGTGACTCTGCTTGTAGCCGAAGCATTGACGGATGAAGGTGCCTGTAGTCAGCGACAAACGGGACGTCAACACTATTATGAATATACACTGAAAGGTGAAGGTGACGAAACCTGGCATCCTCGTTTCTCTTATTACGGTTTTAGATATATTCAAGTCGAGGGGGCTGTCTTAAAAGGACAAAAGAATCCGCAGAAGTTGCCTGTGTTGAAGAATATTCAATCCTGTTTCGTATTTAATTCGGCTAAGAAAGTTTCCACTTTCGAATCATCCAACCGGATATTTAATGCTGCCCATCGATTGATCGAAAAAGCAGTGCGTAGCAATATGCAGTCTGTGTTTACAGATTGTCCGCATCGTGAAAAACTAGGCTGGCTGGAGCAGGTGCATCTGAATGGTCCTGGGTTATTATACAACTATGATTTGACAGCTTATGCTCCGCAGATTATGCAGAATATGGCAGATGCGCAACATGCCAACGGTGCCATGCCGACAACTGCTCCGGAATACGTGGTTTTTGAAGGTCCGGGCATGGATGCTTTTGCCGAATCTCCGGAATGGGGTGGTTCTCTGGTTATTTTCCCATTTATGTACTATGAGACGTATGGAGATGACTCGTTGATTAAGAGATATTATCCGAATATGCGCCGTTATGTGGATTATTTGAAGACTCGTGCAGAGATGGGTATTCTTTCTTTCGGCTTGGGAGATTGGTATGATTATGGAGATTTTCGTGCCGGATTCTCTAGGAACACACCGGTTCCCCTGGTGGCTACCGCGCATTATTATATGACAGTAATGTATCTAATAAAAGCTGCGAAAATGGTTGGCAATGACTTTGACATTCATTATTATACTTCTTTGGCACATGAAATACTTGCCGCATTTAATAAATGTTTTCTCAATAAAGAGACAGCACAGTATGGTACAGGGAGCCAATGTAGTAATGCACTTCCGTTATTCCTCCAGATGACGCAGGATTCAGATGAACAAGGCAGTTATCAACCGGATGCAAAGTTGGATGAGAAAGTACTTATGAATCTGATTAAAGATGTGGAAGCACATGGCAATCGCTTAACGACCGGTGATGTGGGTAACCGCTATCTGATTCAGACACTGGCGCGTAATGGTCAGCACGAACTTATTTATAAGATGTTCAACCACGAAGAAGCTCCCGGATATGGCTTCCAGTTGAAATTCGGTGCAACCACCTTAACCGAGCAATGGGATCCCCGCCAAGGTTCTTCCTGGAATCATTTTATGATGGGACAGATTGATGAATGGTTCTTTAATTCACTGGTCGGTATTCGTCCATCTACTACTTATCAAAAGTTTATCATCGCTCCCCAGCCTGTAGGAGATTTGAAATATGTCAAAGCATCGTATGAAACTTTATATGGTACTATTGTTGTGGATTGGACTAGCCAGAATGGAACTTTCACTTTAAACATATCTGTTCCAGTGAATACTACAGCTGTTGTTTATCTTCCGGGAGAAAAAGAACCCAAAGAGATACAGAGTGGAACATATAAATTAGTTTGTGCAAAATGAAAGAACCTTTTGCATATATTTGTAGAATTAAAAAAACAATGTATTCATGATTTTTTAGAAGGCAATGATGAAATATAATTTAATAATATCGATTATGAATTTACGGACAATTCTTCTCGTCTTTCTTTGCTTCTGTGCAACCACAGTTCTTCGTGCCGAGCGTGTGGATATGTTGAAGGCCGGTGCAAAAGCAAATGGTAAGGCTCTTAATACAAAGCTAATCAATTCGACGATTGATCGTTTGAACCGTGGTGGCGGAGGTACTCTTTTCTTTCCTGCCGGGACTTACCTGACAGGAAGTATTCATCTGAAAAGCAACATAACACTGGAGTTGGAAGCCGGAGCTACTTTGCTCTTTTCTGACAACTTCGATGACTATCTTCCTTTTGTTGAAGTTCGTCATGAAGGAGTGATGATGAAAAGTTTCCAGCCTTTGATCTATGCGGTAGATGCCGAGAATATTACCATCAAAGGAGAAGGAACTTTGGACGGACAGGGAAAGAAATGGTGGATGGAGTTCTTTCGTGTCATGATTGATTTGAAAGATAACGGCATGCGTGATATAAATAAATATCAGCCGATGTGGGATGCGGCAAACGATACGACAGCGATTTATGCTGAAACGAATAAGGATTATGTAACTACGTTGCAGCGTCGCTTTTTCCGTCCTCCGTTTATCCAGCCCGTCCGTTGTAAGAAAGTAAAGATTGAAGGAGTGAAAATTATCAATTCTCCTTTCTGGACGGTGAATCCTGAATTTTGCGATAATGTAATAATAAAGGGGATAACTATTGATAATGCCCCTTCACCAAATACAGACGGGGTTAATCCGGAATCCTGCCGCAATGTGCATATCAGTGACTGCCATATATCAGTGGGGGACGATTGCATAACCATCAAGTCCGGAAGAGATGCGCAGGCCCGTCGTTTGGGAGTACCTTGCGAAAATATCACCATAACCAACTGTACCATGCTTTCGGGCCATGGAGGCGTTGTTATCGGCAGTGAGATGAGTGGGAGTGTGCGTAAAGTGACTATTTCCAATTGCGTATTTGACGGAACGGATCGTGGAATCCGCATCAAGTCAACCCGTGGAAGGGGAGGAGTTGTTGAAGACATTCGCGTTAGCAACGTTGTTATGAGCAATATTAAACAGGAGGCGGTCGTGCTGAATTTGAAATACAGTAAAATGCCCGCGGAACCAAAGAGTGAACGCACTCCGATCTTCCGTAACGTACATATCAGTGGAATGACTGTGACAGATGTAAAGACTCCAATCAAAATGGTGGGTTTGGAAGAAGCACCGATATCTGACATTGTTTTGCGTGATATTCATATTCAGGGAGGAAAACAGAAATGTATCTTCGAAAATTGTGAGCGTATCACGATGGATGATGTGATCGTCAATGGTGAAGAGATTAAAATGTAATCTTGCTCTGCATCTGATATCTTTATGATGACTTACTTAGAATCAAATAATTAAAAATGAAACGAATCCTTTTTACCATGCTTCTTGCTGCATCTCTTTCGGCTGAAGCGCAGACACAAACATACGAGACGGAATTTGCCCGTCCCTTGAATGAAGTACTGACGGATATTCAAAACCGTTTCGGAGTCCGTCTGAAATATGATATTGATACGGTAGGAAAAGTACTGCCTTATGCCGACTTTCGTATTCGTCCTTATTCTGTAGAAGAATCCCTGACGAATGTATTGGCCCCTTTCGATTATAAATTTGTCAAACAGAAAGGAAATATGTATAAGCTAAAAGCGTATGAGTATCCACGTCGTACGGATGCAGACGGAGAAAAGATGCTGGCTTATCTGAATACTCTTTATGCGGATCGACAGGCTTTTGAACTTCGTGCTGATTCTTTGAAAAAAGAAGTGCGTCAGCGTTTAGGTATCGATACTTTACTAGCTCAATGTGTTAAATCCAAACCTATTCTTTCGAAGATACGTAAATTTGATGGCTATACAGTGCAGAATTTTGCACTTGAAACACTTCCCGGCTTATATGTTTGCGGTTCTATCTACACACCTCAATCAAAAGGAAAACATGCCTTGATTATTTGTCCTAACGGACATTTTGGTGGCGGACGTTATCGCGAGGACCAGCAACAACGTATGGGCACTTTAGCACGTATGGGAGCTATTTGTGTGGATTATGATTTGTTCGGATGGGGAGAGTCGGCTTTACAAGTTGGCAGTGCGGCACATCGTAGTAGTGCGGCGCACACTATTCAGGCAATGAATGGCTTGTTGATTCTTGAGTCTATGCTTGCTTCCCGTAAGGATATTGATACCAGTCGTATCGGTACAAATGGTGGTTCTGGAGGGGGCACTCATACTGTTTTGTTGAGTGTATTAGATGGCCGTTTTACAGCTTCTGCTCCGGTGGTGAGCCTTGCTTCTCACTTTGACGGTGGCTGTCCGTGTGAAAGCGGAATGCCCATTCAACTTTCTGCGGGAGGAACCTGTAATGCGGAGCTAGCTGCTACTTTTGCCCCTCGTCCACAACTCGTTGTATCTGATGGTGGCGACTGGACGGCTAGTGTTCCTACTCTTGAATTTCCTTATTTGCAACGAATCTATGGATTATATAACGCGAAAGACAAAGTAACGAATGTACATCTTCCCAAGGAGAAACATGACTTTGGTCCGAACAAACGGAATGCTGTTTATGATTTCTTCGCAGACGTGTTCAAGTTGGACAAAAAGATGCTGGACGAAAGCAAAGTTACCATTGAACCGGAATCTGCGATGTATAGTTTTGGAGAAAAAGGAGCTTTGCTTCCCGAAGATGCCATCCGGTCATTTGACAAGGTAGCCGCCTATTTTGACAAGAAGGCCTTTGCTGATTTAAAATCAGATGCTTCTCTTGAAAAGAAAGCTATGGACTGGGTAGCTTCTTTAAAGTTGGATGATGAGAAAAAGGCAGGTTTTGCGGCAACAGCTATTTATAACCATCTTCGTAAAGTTCGCGACTGGCACAATGAGCATCCCTATACAACAATTCCCGAGGGTATCAATCCTCTTACAGGCAAGCCGCTTTCCAAGCTCGACCGTGAAATGATTGCAGATTCTGCTATGCCGAAAGAAGTACATGAAAGGCTAATGAAAGAGTTACGCAGAGTATTGACTGAAGAACAGATAGAACAAATCCTCGATAAATATACGGTAGGTAAAGTTGCTTTTACCTTGAAAGGTTATCAGGCCATTGTGCCCAATATGACAGAGGAGGAAACTGCTTACATCCTGGAACAGTTGAAGCTGGCTCGCGAACAGGCTATTGACTATAAGAATATGAAGCAGATCTCTGCTATCTTCGAAATTTATAAAACCAAATGCGAACAGTATTTCAATGAGCACGGTCGTAACTGGCGTCAGATGTTCAAGGATTATGTGAATAAGCGAAACGCAGAAAAAAAGGCCCAAGAAAAGAAATAAATAGGGGTAAGACCTTTTTTCCTTCCTATATATCGGAGTATAATCCGGGACAATAAAGAAGAATATAATAGAGCTATGCTTTGCAACAGACAAAGCATAGCTTTATCATCTCTAAAGCATAGCTTTATCTCTCATAAAACGCCGCTATAAATTATTTCTTCACGATTACTAAACATCTTTTTCGCTGAAAATGTGTTATTTTGTAGATAACTATTTGAAATGTAGATGATATGGATAAGCAAAAAGTAGCATTGGTCCTTTCTATGGGAGGAGCACGTGGGATAGCACATATAGGAGTAATTGAAGAATTGCTCCGTCACAATTTTGAGATCACTTCTATTGCAGGAAGCTCGATGGGAGCTATGGTGGGGGCGATGTACGCTTCAGGAAAGATGGAAGAATGTAAGGAATGGCTATATAGTTGGGATAAACGTAAAATGTGGGAATTGGTGGATATTACCTTAAGCCGGGATGGATTGGTGAAAGGTGACCGTTTTATCAAAGAACTGAAACAGATTATTCCGGACATGAATATTGAAGACCTGCCTGTCCCTTATGTAGCAATGGCTACGGATATTGTCCGCGATCAGGAAGTGAGGTTTGACAGGGGGAGCTTACATGAAGCTATCCGTGCATCTATTTCCATCCCCATGCTTTTCCGTCCATTGAGAAAAGACGGCATGGTTCTGATTGACGGAGGCATTCTGAATCCTCTTCCATTGGCTCATGTAAAACGCATTGAAGGAGATATCCTGATAGCTGTCGATGTGAATGCACCCCTCAATTCCGGAAAGAAAAAGAAAATATCTCCTTATAATCTATTGACAGAATCTTCAAGAATGATGATGCAACAAATCACTCGTTACCAGATAGAGCGTTGTCAGCCGGATATCTTAATTCAGATGTCCGGCGATACCTATGATATGTTGGAGTTTCATCATGCAGCTTCGATAGTGAAGACAGGAGTGGAAGTTACCCGAAGCGTGTTGCAAGAGTCTCATGGTGATTAATGATATGATAAAGACATATCATTGTATCTGATAAATATAATATTGGGCAATAATAGATATTATTATATCTGTTACAGAGGTGATGACTTCATTTCAAGTTACTCCGGATAAATCATCTTTTTCGTCATTCCTCCGTCAATCGTGATATTTTCTCCATTGATGAAATCATTGTTTTCTTCACAGAGAAACAAACACATACGGGCAATATCTTCCGGTTTGCCTACCCGTCGCGAAGGATGCTGTGAATGATCTTCCGGTCGGAGTTGGTCATAATCATGAGTTTGTATCCATCCCGGAGCAATAGAGTTGACGGTGATATTCCATTCGGATAACGACAAGGCCAGTGCATGAGTTAAAGAATAGATACCGCCTTTCGAAGCTGCATAACCTTCACTTCCCGGTTCACTCATCAGGTAACGTGTGGAGCAGATATTGATAATCCGGCCGTATGGGTTAGGAGAAGACTGTTCTTTACGATGTATGGCAAGCAGGCGGGAGGTGATAAATACAGGGCGTAGATTGATAGAAAGAATTTTGTCGAAATCCTCTACGCTCGTTTCGGTGATCGACGAAAATTGACTGATACCGACGTTGTTGACAATGATATCAATATCCTTCCAATCGGAAAGAATACGTTGCATGCAACTTTCAAGTGCATCCTTATCGCTGACATCGACTTTATGGAATATAGATCCGGTTGCTTTTGCAGTCTCTTGTCCCGCTATTTCATTTATATCACAAAAAGCGACTTGATTGCCGGACAGGCAAAAAGCTTCTACCATTGCCTTGCCTATTCCTTCCGCTCCTCCTGTTATAAATACTCTTCTTTTGGAGGGGGCTGATTTGGAGGTCATTGGAGTACACGAAGCCGATTCAGCCGGATGAACTGTTGTAGATTTCTTCTTACCATATTTCTGTGCTTGTTTCCAAGCAGCCTTTCTGGCTTCATATTGTTCCTGTTGTCTTTCTATATAATTATCTGCCATCGTTCTTTTTTATTTATTGGCAAATGTAAAATATAAAATGGATAAATACAAAGAATCGACTGCTCTTTTGCGGACAAAGGAGCGGTCGATTTTATTCAGATGACGGTTCAATTTAAAACTTCGTCGAATCTATCTCTGCATATTTAATTCGTTGGCGACGCCAAGTGTAAATGGCATGCAGTTTTCCGTCTTTTCCCTGGATAATACTAGGATAAGAGTATTGGCTGATCGGACTGTCTTCCAATGTAAGAACAGGCTTCCAGTTGATGCCATCTTCTGATACGGCTACACAAAGCGGAGTACGCGGACCTTTCGGAGTTCCGGGTAATGTAGAGAAATTATTGTAGATAAGTATATGTCTGCCGTCTTTCATTGTCACAGCATCCGTTCCGGAATTATTATTCGGAACATCCAGCAGCGTTACTTTACTCCACGTATCACCATTATCGCTGCTCCATGCAGTTGCTACTTGTGCATTACGTGTACGGCAGAGTACCTGTAATCTCCCGTCTTTATGCTTCAGAATACTAGGTTGTATCGCATAAACAGGTTTGGCTCCTTCTCCTCTGATCGCTTCTCCTCCTTCCTGATCGTCCACATTCATGCCACCTTTTTTACGGTTTTGGGTGGGGACGGATAACTCGGCATCCAGTGGACCTACCATCTTCCAGGTCTTGCCTTTATCATCGGAAATCTCGAAGTGAATACGCCATCCGTTACTTCCTTCCGTACTGGAAGGACAGATGATACGCCCATTGATATATTCCGGCTTATTCTTAATAGGTCCAAGAAAACCTTCCGGAAGCGGTTCGCGTTTGCTCCAAGTCTTTCCTCCGTCACGTGAACGAACCAGCCATCCTGTCCAGTCACTCACTTTCAGACCTATTTTATAGAACAGAATCAAGTCACCTCCGGGAATCTGGAAAAGAACCGGATTCCAACAAGCTTTTCTGCGGGCAATAAGTTTTCCTTTCTCATCTTTCACAGGTGTACAAGTTGAATCGATTCCAGCCAATGCAGCTTGTGAATCTTTGAGCAAGAACACACCGTCAGCGGCAAGTTTGGGGGCAGTCCATTCTTTGGAACCTTTCGGCTTACGACATACCCAGATGCAACAATCCGGATTGCGTTCTTTGGTTCCTCCGAAGAAAGAAGCTACGAGATCACCGTTCTTCAATTCTACAATCGTAGCTCCGTGACATTCGGGGAAAGAAGCTTTCTCGTACAGGAATTCATCACTTAGAATAGCCGTATTCCGGGTGGGGATGTCTACACTGAAGTGATATTTTCCCGATCCGATCTTTTCCTTCCGTCCATCCGGTAGGTGCACTTCACCTGTTGTATTGGCAGGAAGCTCGATGTCCCATTCCAAATGAGTAGGAGTCTTTGCCCACCGACTGGTTATTTTCCCGTAGATGCTCATGTATGATGCATCCACATTGCTTAACTCCTGGATTTCAAAAGCCGGTTGGAAAACGATATGTTTATAACCGGACTTCCAGCGGTCTGCACGAATACCTGCCAGATTATTGAAACACCAAGGTAATAAATCGCCTAAAAGCATCACGTGATTACCACTGTTCATTTCAGGATTGGCTGTATCACCATTCCATAATTCCCAAATAGTGGTAGCACCTTTTTCAACCATATATCCCCAGGAAGGATATGTTTTATTGGTAGCCAGTAAATAAGCTACATCGGCATGTCCACGACGGCTCAATTCACGCAATAACCATTGTACGCCGATTACTCCGGTACTTATATGTCCTTTGTTGGTCGTAATAATAGAAGCCACGGCATTTTGGGCTACCGCATTGATCTGATTTTTAGGAACCAGTCCGAAGGCAAGTGGCAAAATATTGGCAGTAACCGTGTTGTTGCCATAGAAAATACTATCCGGATATAAGGCATGTCCCGGCACGAGTGAGGTGCTTTCTTTTACGTGTAGGAAACGGGCGTTGAATGCATCTTTCATGCGATGTTCCAAATCTTCCCATTCTTTTGCGTCAGCTTCCAGTCCTTGCAGACTTGCAAAGCGGTGCATCAGTTGCAGTACCTTTAGATAATAAGCGGTTGCGATCAAATCTCCATCAGTCTTGCGGGATGGGTCTTTACTGTGAATCAACTCCAGTGATTCGGGTGGAACGCACCAGTCACCATATTTATCTTTGGTGATGATATATTCCTCTGTCATGTAGTATTCGCGGATATGAGATACCCATTTTTTGATAGCCGGATAATTCTCCTCGATCGGACGTTTGTCTCCAAAGTTTGTGAAAAGCATGTCGCAGGCCATAGGTAAAGCGGCAGGCCAGGTCACATTATCCGAGTAATAATTCCAGTATGCCGGGGCCACATCAGGAATACAGCCGTCTTCACGTTGTGCTTCGCGAATGTCACGCGTCCATTTGGTGTACATTGCATAATTATCGAAAAGCATACTCTCTCCCCAACACCCCATGGTACGGTCGCCCAACCATGGCTGGCGCTCATTTCGTTGTGGACAGTCTACCGGCATACCTTTATAATTACTCCGGATTCCCCAGAATGCATTACGGATAATCTTATTCAGAGTCTCGTCAGAACAGTTGAAAGTTCCGGTATGCTCCATTTCATCTTCTACTACCTCAGCTACGAAATCTTCAGCCTTCGCATTCGGATAACCGCTAACTTCTACATAGCGAAATCCATGATAGATAAAACGAGGTGCCCAGGTAGCATCTTTTGTTTCGCGTCCACTGACAACATATACATCTGTAGAACGGGCATCCCTAAAATTTCTGGTGTAAAGTTCACCATTGCTTTGCAGACTTTCTGCGAAACGGAGGCGGATACTGTCACCAGCCTGTCCTTTAACTCGGAAACGTACCCATCCTGCCATATTCTGACCGATATCCAAGATATATTTATTGCCGAGCTTTTTAATGGAAACAGGTTTCAACGTTTCTGTGACTTTCATACCGGGCATCATTTGCGCACGCAATGTTCCCGAAGGAATGCTCACACGTTGTGCCGGCATCCAGTTTTTGTCATCATACCCGGTTTGAGTCCAGTTTCCTAACTCTTTACGGGCGTCGTACTCTTCACCATCGTATTCATTATTGCTACGGATAGGACCGTCAGTTGTCAATTTCCAAGTGGTGTTTGAAGCAATCGTTTCTTTGCTGCCGTCTGCATATTCCACAATCAGATTCAACCGAAGTTTAGGATAGCCGAAAGTCGGTATCTTATACGGTTTATAGTTTTGGCGCATCGTATAGAAACGACCATTTCCGAGAGTTACTCCAATAGCATTCTCTGTTTGAAGCAACGATGTGACATCATAGGTGTTGTACAGAAGCGTTTTCCGATAGTCGGTAGGAGCAGGAGCCAGAACTTGATTGCCGATACGTTGTCCGTTGATAAACAGTTCATACAATCCCATTCCGGCAATGTGCACTGTGGCACGTTTCACTTCTTTCTTCAATGCAAATTCTTTGCGGAGATAGCGGGCTGCCAAGCGGCTCCATTGTGTTTCGCTGTCTCCGGGAGCAGCTTTATCCAAACCAATCCATTGCCCTTGCCAATCCGCTTCATTAAACAGTCCTGTAGTCCAGAAAGCCGGAGTACTCCAATCTGTTGTCCCCTTGTTGGTGTCGATTTTCACTTTCCAATAGTAGGGAGCATTACGCTTTAGCGTTTTTCCTTGATAAGCGATCCATTGGGAAGCGTCAGATTCAATCTTTCCTGAATCCCAGATATCCCCTTTTCCTTGTTCCAATAGCTCTGGGGAAGATGCAACAAGAATGTGATACGCAGTTTGTATCACATTCTGTCCATCCGATTCGATGCGCCAACTCAATCGAGGTTGGCGCACATCGATACCTGCCGGATTTTTCAACTGTTCTGTTCGCAGGTCAGTGATACCTATGGCTGCGTATATGGACCCGGTAAAGAGCAGAAGGGAAAATAGGAATAATATAAATATTCTTTTATTCATAAGTAGGTTTTCATCTATAAATTTAGGCACGGATTACACGGATTACACGGCTTTTAGAATTATGATTGTGCAAAGCAACCGTGAAATCCGTGTAATCCGTGCCTCATAATATAATTATTTATTCCATTTTTGTTGTGCATCCGGTAACTCTGTCCAGTCCTTCTCCATATAGTTTTTACAGCTGTCCACTACAATCAGGATATGATCGTTTCCACTGCAGTAACCACTGTCATGTTGAAATTTGTGCACTCCATTATCAAATTCGCCGATATATTCCAGCTTGCCATCTTTCGTAGTGAACCACCAAGCGTTCTTCTTCGCACCACTGATCTTATTGAAATCAACTTCCATCGGACGTCCGGTGTAGTTGTATACCATCAGATAATCATTACCACGTGTAGCGATAGCTCGGTCATAACGTTCTCCATTCTGTCCAACGATGACAGACTGATCGGGTATACGTTCGAAGAACGGGAAAGTCAACATCAGGTTTTTCAGATACTTCATTTGATTGTAACCCGGATCATCCAGTGCTTCATACCAAGGCTTTTTAGCGCCATAAGCACCACCTACACCCGGTTTGATAAATTGCATGATAGAATTATGACCGTATGTATGTCCGAAAGAACCGGCAAATACCGACCAGTAAGCATACCGGCGTACATCATAGTCTTTCCAGAGCAATTCGTTCTCATCATGCAGGCCATGAGGAATTTCTTCGTAAATCGGTTCACCGTCAATCACGGGTTTCATTGGCTTCATAGCCAAGCTACGCTCTACGAAACGCCAGTTATCTTCTTCCGTATTTTCTTCAATAGGATAATCACCGTCTCCGAAACGTTGCCCGTAGCGGCGGTGTCCGCTTTGAAACATATTGAAATCCAACCAGGGAGCATTGTTAAACCAAGTAGCAGAAGTTGTTCTTCCACGCGGATGGAATGTCATCAGGTGATTCTTGTCGATAGCTTTGATAGAAGTGGCCAGAGCTTCCCATTCGGCGGTTTTTACATCGCCACGGATGTCTCCGCCGATAAACCAGATAATGTTCGGTTCGTCCTTATAACGTTCTGCCAGAAACTTACCGTATGCTTTTGCTTGGTCAACAGTCATTTCACCCCGGTTCACAGGACTTCCCCAAATACAGACCATACCAATATACAAACCCTTCTTTGCTGCTGTACGGATAATATAATCCATGTGATCCCAGTAACCGTATACACCTTTTTGATTGATGTTTTTGAAGTTGTATCCGTCAATCATCGAATACTGTCCGTAGATATTCATAGACGGAACATTATTCAATGTTTGAACCTGAATCACATTATATCCGCGGCGTTTACATTGTTCCAGATAATATTCGGCTTCATCCCGGTTCAAGCGTTCGGGTAATAACCATCCCGTTTCGCCTAACCAAAAGAAAGGAGCACCGTTTTCATGTTTCAGGTAACGTCCCTCTTCGGAAACTACAAGCTTTCCGTTGTTCCAGGGAATGTACGTCTTTTGCGTTTTCTTCTGTGCCGCTGCCGGGATAACTAAAGTTAGCAACAGCAATAAGAGAGGAAGAATCTTGAATTTTCTCATTGTATTTTATCGTTTTTAGTTTATTGTTTTCGAATATTAGGCACGGATTACACAAATTACGCTGTTGCTAGTCATATTTCAAAAGCCGTGAAATTCGTGTAATCCGTGTCTAAAAATTATTTTTTCTCTGTCATTTTCTCATATTCAATGGCAGCCAGAATAAATGAACCGACCGATTTCGGATCATTCTCTATGATCGGTTCACTGATATAATATTCAAATGAGCCGTCACGGTATCTTTTCGAGTCTCCGCCCAATCCTGCCACTGCACAGCAGTTAGTGATTGTATAGCTACCATCTTCTTCAAGACGGGTGAATGTCTTTACCATTCCATCAAAGGCTTTCTTTGTCGGTTCGATATATTCGTTGCCAAGATATCCTTTATTGATAGCTTTGGCGAGAGTGTAGACAAACAAGGCAGTAGCAGATGACTCCAGATAATTACCTTCCCGTGCTCCCTGATCGGTCACCTGATACCAGGTTCCGGATTGAGGATCCTGATATTTCACAAGCGTTTTTGCCAATCCTTGCAAAATCTGTATAATGCTGTCGCGTCCGGCAGTTTCCTGTGGCAGGAAGTCCAGTACATCTACGATAGCCGCTCCGTACCATCCGATGCTGCGACTCCAGAAATTAGGAGAGCAACCCGTTTCTGGATTTGCCCATTTCTGTTCCCGGCTTTCATCCCATCCGTGATAATACAATCCTGTTGCAGGATCATAAGTCTTACTATTTATTAAAAGAATCTGTTTCGTTGCTTCGTCAAATAAAGCCGGTTCGTTGAAAGTGGCCCCATATTGAACCAGATAAGGAGAAGCCATAAAGATTCCGTCCAGCCACATTTGATGAGGGTATCTCAATTTATGCCAGAACCCTCCTTCACTGGTACGGGGCTGCTCTGCCATTTGTTTGCGCAAGGTATCCATGGCAATTTTATAACGTTCGTCTCCGGTCTGTGCATAAAGATCGAAAAGAATCTTTCCACCGTTGACGTTATCAATATTGAATGAAAGATATTTCATGGTTTTGATACGTCCGTCGGCATCAATCAAGCTATCCGCATAGATCTTGGCATAATCATAATATGTGCTGTCTCCGGTATGTTTCCATTCTTCCAACATGGATTTCACTACCAGTCCGTGGGTATATCCCCAACGTGGTTTCTTAGCTTTTTCAATCATCCAGGGTTCGGGGAAACGTTTCATTTCGGAGCGTGCCATGCGTTCACTCCATTTTTCCGTTTCTACTTTTTGAGGTGCTGTGCATGCCAGAAAACAAGTCGTTCCACAAGCTACCATCAGTTTTAATAAGTTTTTGTTCATATCGGTCGAGTTATTATTTTCCAATCAATACATATTCTTGTCCTGCTTTGGTAGGCAGATCATAGACATAAGTCTCTGCAATTTCCACCTTATTCAGGTTTGCCTTTTCGTTAATCAATGGTTCGGGAATAGTGGGAACGGCATAAAGAGGATTCGGGTTTTCACCTTTGGCACGCTTCAGACCCTTGCCTGTTAATGGGTTGAGTGAACGTAAGCGACAGTTACCTCCCTTATGAGATTTCACAACCAGACGGCTTACTTTCCCGTTTTTCCAGCTCAAATCAAGTTCGAAACCTCCACGTGCAATAATTCCTTTGATAAAACCTTCCTGCCAGACGGTAGGAAGTGCAGGAAACAGATAAATAAAACCATCGTAACTTTGCATCAACATTTCTGCAATACCTGCGGCACAACCGAAGTTTCCATCAATCTGGAATGGTGGATGCGCATCGAACAGGTTAGGGTAGGTACCTCCTTTTTTCTTTTCATTGCGCACAAGGGTCAACTGATCTGTAATCAGTTTGTAAGCATGGTCACCATCAAGAAGGCGTGCCCAGAGGCAAACTTTCCATCCCATGCTCCATCCGGTCGACGGGTCACCGCGATGAATCAGAGAAGTACGTGCTGCATCGAATAATTCAGGAGTACGATAAGGAGAAATCTGATTGCTGGGGAATAGTCCGTATAAATGAGAAATGTGGCGGTGTACATCTTTCGGGTCATCCCAGTCGAACATCCACTCCTGTAATTGTCCCCAATGTCCTACTTGCATAGGAGCCATTTCTTTGAGACGTTGGGCCAGGTGAGTGGCAAATTCCTGATCTGTGTCCAGTATTTGAGAAGCAGATATAATTGCTGTCCAAAGATCGAAGACCAATTGGTTGTCCATGGTGCATCCGGCAGCTGTAGTGGCTTTTCCGTCACTCCCCGAATGTACATTCTCCGGTGAATTACTGGGGCAGACTACCAACCAGTTGTGTACCGGCTCTTTCACCATGATTTCATCAAAGAAACGTCCGGACTCTTTCAGTATCGGGTAAACAGAACGCAGGAACTCAATATCTCCGGTGTATAGATAACGTTCCCAGAGATGCCGGCAAAGCCATGCACCACCACTGGGCCACATACCTGAAGGAGCTTTATCAACCGCCCCTGTGATGCGCCATATATCCGTGTTATGATGTAATACCCATCCGTTGGCTCCATACATAACCTTAGCCGTCTCTTTTCCTGTATCGCTAACCTCTTTTATCAAGCGGAATAACGGTTCATTCAACTCACTTAGATTCGTTACTTCTGAAGGCCAGTAATTCATTTCCAAATTGATGTTACAGGTATATTTACTGTCCCAGGAAGGGAATAATTTATCATTCCAGATTCCTTGCAGGTTGGCGGGCTGTCCTCCCGGTTGGGAAGAACAGATCAACAGATAACGTCCGAATTGGAAATAAGTGGCAACCAGATGAGCATCATTGGTGTTCTTGAAATTTTCCACACGCTTATCGGTTGGCACATTTGCATATTGGTCTTTTCCTAAATCGAGAGAAACGCGTGTCAGGTATTGCCGGTAGAAATCAACGTGGCTCTTTTTCGATTCGATGAATGGATGAACCATTGCCTTCTCCAAATAGTTTTTTGCCCGTTCTACTTGATTACCGGTAATATCTTGATAATTATTGAAATTAGTCGCAATAGATACATAGATGATTGCTTCGTCGGCTTTCTCAACAGAAAGTATCCCATCGGCACAAGCTATTTCTCCACCTTTATTTTTAGCAGTCAATCTGCCTTGAAATTCCACTTTCCCTTTCAACCCCTCATGCAAGGAGGATACTCCTGAAAGAGTTACGCAGTTTCCTGCTTCAGAAGCGATCATTACGTCCTGGTGAGGCGAAGTCAGTTGAGCGTTAAATGTAATTTGTCCGGGACGATTGGCTGTCAGGCGCACCATTACTACCTGATCGGTAAATGAAGTAATCGTTTCGCGTTGATATTGCACTCCGTCTACTTCATAACGCACCATCACACGTGCTGAATCCAGACTTAACTCCCGATAATAGTTGGAATAACGGGTATGACCGGGAAAGGCAATTCGCAAATCACCGAAACTTTGATATGGCATTCCGGAATTCGTCTTTGCCATCACCTTTTCTGTAGCGAGAGTCTGTGCTTCCAGGTATTTTCCGGCAAAAACAAGTTCACGCACTTTGGGAATATACTCCAGCGCGTCCGGATTGGCGTTGTTATTGGGGCGTCCTGCCCAGATCGTTTCTTCGTTTAGTTGTATTTGTTCTGTCCCTGGTGTCCCATAAACCATGGCTCCCAGGCGTCCATTTCCCAAAGGTAGTGCTTCTGTCCATACCTGTGCCGGGCAGTCATACCATAGTTTATATTCTTGTGCAGACACATTCGTTTCCTGCGCATGAATGCAGCCCACAGACATCAGTACAAACAGGTACCCGATTAATCTTTTTTTATTCATTTCCATCTAACTGCTTTTATACTTTTATAAAAGGACGTTTAATGGGGGATTTTGTACCCACTATGCAGGTACTAAGAAGTAGGAATGATTTATTATTCTTTCAGTTGCCATACTTTGAAATATACTTCCTATATTTGTCAGTAGAATATTTAATAAGAAGAAATTATGAAAAGTTTTAATGTTACATCTATGTTAGTGGTGCTGATGTTCTTGTGCTTTACAGGAATACAGGCACAGACCGTTACTCCTAGTAAGAAATATATCACGAAAGAACTGAATAACGTGAGCAATTTCAGTTCAATCAGAGTTCTGGGTAGTCCCGACGTTGAGTATCGTCAGAGTAATGGTTCTAAAACAACAGTTTCTATATATGGTTCGGATAATCTGGTTGACCTGTTGGAAGTATCTACGGTAAATGGAGTGCTACAGGTAAATATAAAGAAAGGCGTTAAGATTCTTAGCGGAGAACGCCGGTTGAAAGTGATTGCCTCTTCTCCTTCATTGGATAATGTCGATATTAAAGGCTCGGCCGATGTATATCTGAAAGGTACTATCAAAGGAGCTGACTTAAATCTGAATATAACAGGTTCCGGAGATATTGAAGCTGAAAATCTGCAATACACCAATCTTTCCGCTTTTGTAAAAGGTAGTGGAGATATTGACGTGAAGAATGTGAAGGCCACTACTGTAAAAACGATAGTTAGCGGTTCCGGTGACGTGAAAATAAAAGGTGCCACTCAAATGGCTATGCTGACTGTGAATGGTTCCGGTGATATCAGTGCCGACAAGCTGACGGCTACTAATGTCGTTGCTACAGTTTCAGGTTCCGGCGATATATCTTGTTACGCTTCCAAACAGTTGGACGCAAAAGCCAGTGGCAGCGGAGATATTGAATACAAAGGAAGTCCTTCTATTGTAAATAAGCAAGGTAAGAAAGACTCAATTTCCGGCAAGTAAGAAATTAGATCCTGCAGAAAGCGGGTAAATATGTGCAATGTTACATATTTACCCGCTTTTTGCTATAAACAAACGTAAATACGGTTTTAAAGCCATTAAAATAGATGAATTCCGGCAACAAACAGATATGCTGATTGTTGTGACAATTAATCATTCATTTTTTATTCACCTGAAAAAATACAGATTATGGCAAAGAATTCTCCCGATGAAGGAAAAAGTACAAAAATGGTGGAAAAGCAGGCAGATCCCTCTTTCAGCAACCTCAAAGAGTACCAGGCAAAAAGACTATTCAGTGAGACTCCCGAACCGACGGCGGATACAGTGGAAACTCCAAGCCGGATACCTGTTTTTGTTGTCCAAAAGCATGAAGCCAGTCATTTTCATTTCGATTTCCGTCTGGAAGTGGATGGAGTGTTGAAAAGCTGGGTGGTTCCTAAAGGCCCTTCCATGAATCCGAAAGATAAAAGACTGGCTATACAAGTAGAAGATCACCCTTTGAGTTACGCACACTTTGAGGGAGTTATACCCGAAGGCAACTATGGAGCGGGTACAGTGGAAATATGGGATAGCGGAACCTATGCTTGTGTCGGTAATAATCGTAACATTTCCGCTGCCATTAAAAACAGAATACTTGAATTCAAATTACATGGTCATAAGCTCAAAGGCCTGTTTACCCTTATCCATACGAATATGGACGATCAGGACAGAGACTGGTTACTAATCAAGAAAGACGATATATTTGCAGTCACTCATGTCTACGATGCGAAGAATATTTCATTGTATGATGAGGTATTTCTGTGATATATATGTTCCTTATGGTTAAATGATACTCACTTACATATATAATTTTCTAATTATATACGTAGTTTTATGACTCAATAGAATCTATTGTTTTGATGATTCAATTAATTTTTTCATGATATTATGAGCGTATTATTATGATGAAAATAATTAACTAACAGAGGCTGTTGGGGTAAAACGAAGACTTGATAGTATACCCCTCTTAATATTTCGGTAACAAAAGACATTGTTACCATTTTTGATAGAAAACACCCATTGTTTTTGTTGGAAACCACCTCCTGTGTGAACGTTGAAAAGTTTATACTTGCATCGGATTTTAAGCACGTTAAAAGATTATCAGGCGTGTTTTACGAAAGGTGTAGAATATTAATCAAATCCGATATTAGTATGAATGATTGTTACCTGAATTTATTAGTAAGCTTCCGAGCTTTATCCTCTTCAGATCCTGGAGCCAATTTAGTAAACAGCAAACAAACTATTGGCATCATTTTACCCGATTTGTCGTTGCTTGGATATGCGGTCCCTGTGGAAAGTCTCGGTATTGGACTGTTTGTGATTCTATTTGCGTATCTTATAATAGAATACAATGTGCAGTTATTATCGCATGAAAAATTTAAGATTGCCATGAACATGCTCCATACAGCACATACACCGTTAATATTGCTGCGGAATCAATTGGAAGAACTCAAAACAGGCAACCTCCCTGAACCTCTTTCCCAACAAGTGGAAGAAGCACTGGGATATGCCGAATGTATCATATATTGTAACCAGAATATTGCAACTCTAAATAAAGTAAATAAGAGAATTCCTCCTAAAACGTCAACGGTAAATTTGGAACTTTCCACTTATGTTACTTCCATTGTCAATCAATGCCGGACTTATGCCAACTCCCGCCAGATACAGCTGACTGTTGGTGAATGTTCGGATTGCGTCAGTTGCAGGATAAACGAAAACATAATGACTGCAGCACTTCAACACCTTATCAACAAGATGATTTTGATTTCCGAGTCAGGCTGTTGCATATCAATCAACGTAACCCACACAATAAATTCTTGGCAGTTGCAGATTAGCAATAACGAAATAGCCGGGCAAAGAACAGAGAAAATGTTTCCCTTTATTCCTATTATATTTCCCGTGTATGGATATAGTGATTTATGGACGGTAAGAAAAATCATCCGTCTGCATGGCGGAAAAATAACCGGATGCAGACATGGTAAAGCAGCTACTTTTCAAATCGTCATTCCGACAGACTGCCGTTGTCAGAATCAGTCATGCCCGGTATTGAGACATTCTTCTACAAAAACGAAGGCTCCAACAAATGACTCCTGCGAGAGTCCTAAGAGCAATAAACAAAACACTAAAGCGAGAGAAACTTCCCATATCCTATTAGTAATGGCAGATAAGTTATTCAGTGATTATTTAAAGAAAACCTTATCACGCTATTTTCAAGTTTCAGTTCTTGATAATCCGGAGCTGTTAATGGATACGGCTATCAGTCAAAATCCTGATGCTATCATTATTGACGACAATGTGAATGGAATAAGCGGAGATATACTTAGCACTCAAATTAAGGAAGATAAAACGATAGGATACATACCAATCATTCTTCTATTAAGAGCCTTTGATAACGAAAGCTATTTGTCACATTTAGGGAGTGGGGCAGACCGTCTGGGATTGCGTACGGAAAGCATTTGTAAACTTAGAGCAGACATACGTATGCTTGTCGAAAACCGCATGGTCTTACGCGAACGGATCAGGCTGTTTCTGTCAGATGCCATTTCTCCGATGATTTCCACAAAAGCCGAAATAGAAACAGAAAATGCCGACCGGAAATTTATGGATAAAGTCAATGAAATCCTGGAGAAAAATCTCTCTACTGATAAATATACAATAGATAAATTAAGCGTTGATATAGGCATGAGCCGCACTGCTTTTTATAATAAGATAAGAGAGATTACGGGCAACCCTCCCGAAAACTATATCAATTCATTCAAAATGGACAAAGCACTTAAATTGCTGGCCTCCCAGCAGTACAACATTTCGGATATTGCAGGTATACTGGGCTATTGCGATGCCAAATACTTTGGAAAGAAGTTCAAAGACTTCTATCATGTATGTCCGTCTGATTATATAAAGAGTATTGTAGGATAAAAGAGTATAGAAAAAGAGGGTGCTTGTACACCCTCTTTTCTTTATACCTTTTTACGCTTTTTCTCTTTGACTGCAAATCTTGTTTTATACAGAATGATATCCCCCGGGTTTTCTGATTAGATATCTACCCAATTCAACAGGCTTTTGTGTCATGAACGTCTGGCCTTATTAAGAGATTATTTGGCTTCTAAATCCAATAAGATGAGACTCGTGTAAGGTATGGCTTTAATTATACATTGCGACAAATAGAGCGCGAGTGGTTGTTTATCAGTAAAAAGAATAAGAAAGAATTGCCTTATTTCGTACGTGATGAAGAAGGTATTGGCGTTGATGAAATGCTTTTTGCAGAAGGTATAGGTTGGGAAGAACGAACAAATGATAATCGTTTGTTCCTGTCATTGGTAGCTCAGCTTGGTGGAACTATCAGCAAAAATGTTTTAGATTTTTTTAATTCCGGATACAATGTTATATCTGGATTGAATAGCCAAGGTTATGAGGGCTTGACGAAAAGACAATTTTTGAATAAAGAAGCAGAATCAGTTGATGCTTTACAATTCTTCAAAGATTTGCAGCTAGGTTTCATCGATATAGAAACCGATGAGCATGAGATAGAAAAAGGCAGAAAAGCGATAGATGTTTTTACTGTGCATAATATATATAATAAAGATGGAGAAATAACAGGTAAACAACTTTTTCGTTTTGATTATTGTGAATCACAAGGTACACAGAAACTTTTCGAACTGGCAGGACCGTTGTTTGAAGCTTTACGTCATGGTCGGTTGTTGGTGATGGATGAATTGGATGCTAAAATGCACCCATTGATTTCTCAACATATAATCAAACTGTTCAGTAGTGAAAAGACAAATCAGCATCATGCACAACTCTTGTTTACTACACATGATACCAATCTGCTTTCTTCGCATTTGTTACGTCGTGATCAAATATGGTTTACAGAGAAAGATAAGGCTGAATCTACAGATTTGTACAGTTTGATGCATATAGTGTTACCTGACGGAACGAAGCCGAGAGGAGATGGTAATCTTGAACGTAATTATATAAAAGGACGTTATGGTGCCGTTCCTTATTTAAGTACTATTGAATAATCTTTTGTAACTATGGGAAAGAAGAAGGAACTTTAAACAGAAAAAATGAAAATCCTATTTCTTATGTAAAACTTGCGATATGATTTCTTTTTGTATATTCTCATCAATGATTTCCATTTTTACTTTGTTCAGGAATTCCATTTCTCCTTCCTTGTGTTTCTGATTGATGATAAGGGCAGCTAGTATCAGTACATGTTTGTAATATCGTTCTATAAAATGTTTATTATCGCAGACATGTATTTGGCGAAATAGACTTTCTGTGACTTTATTCCAAAATAACTCTCGTTCTATTTCATCATTGAAAGCTTCAGAAGCACTAACAAGCAGTAGTTGGCAGCAGAAGATGAAACATTCTGATTGTAACTTGTCATAAAGATTATTCTCTGACGTCGCATTCCATCCCTCATACACAATATGGCATAATTTCGATTCCTTTTCTAATAATAATTTGCCAGAATTTCCCATATGTGTTATTGCATTGATTATTGTATTGAGATTAGCAATACTGTTAGAATCCAGTGTTGGATACCATTTATATGTATTATTCTTTATATTATTAATGATAGTCTTTATAGCCGATTCTAACTTAGATACATTTGGCTCTTCATCATTGAGGAGTATATCTATCACGAGTACCAAGTAGTCAAAGTCTCCCGTATCTATATCCCAATAGGTTGCATTATACTTATTAATAATATAATCCTTTATTAATTCAGTTAACTTATTATATGCTTCATAATGCACATCTTTCCTGCTTTCTCTTTGTTTCAGTTTCAGTGTTGCTGCCCATCTGGTTAGTTCCTGTTCCGTGAAACATATTTGTAACTTTTCAAACATCACTTTTATATGATCTTTTAAATGAGCCTTCCAATCATTGTATTTGAGCTCACCTTGTCTTTGAATTTGAAGAAATCTCTTATCATAATCATTGTCTTCATTCAGTGTATAAGAATGGAGATTTACAGACACTTGTTGACTCCATTCGAACCAATATTCTCTTATCAAGGCAGCCATCGTTTTAGGATATTCGAAATGGTATTTTTCAAGATTATGAAGTATTGCAAGAAAATGTTGCTCTGCTTTAAGTTCCATAATAAGTACTGATTGCAGAAATAAATGTTTTAAGTTTTGTAGTAGAGTGAGCCATTGCAAATAGTTGCCTTCTCGTAGTAACCTGTTGGAAAGTATATAATATTCACTAGGTAAAAGTATATAGCAGGAGTAACAATGATATATTTGTGAAACATCATTTTGCAGTTCTTCGTCACTTTTTCCTGATAATAGATAATTGAACGTTCCTTCTTTGCCATGAGCACAAGAATAGGAATGTTTGAGTACATCGTCAGAATCGAATGTCATGTTATTGTAAAGTACATCTGCTATTGATTTTGCTTGCAACTCTTCTTTATTATATGTATGTGGGGTTTCCTTCCATTTTATGACATTACATAATTCATGGAAGTTTCTATTCGGAATTTCAATATCCAGATTCATAATGTTTTTATTTAGCTAATTGAGATTTCAGTGAGTTCAAAACTCTGGTCAAATGAGCAATATGTTTTAATAGTTTCCCTTTCGGGCTTGCATTGAGCTTAACTTTGCGTTGGATATAGCCGTCAAGTGACTCCGAGTTTTCTGTGTCATTCCACCATCGTTCGAAGTTCTTACGCATATATTCTAAACTACCTTGTGGTATCTTACAAATAGAAGATGCTCTGTTACCGAACTCATTTAATGAAGAACCAATAAGCCAGCCACAATCATCAATGATAATGAAACGATCGTGAATAGACAGATTCTTCGTAAGCGAACGACATTCTGCCACCTCTCTTCCCACTTTTCTATTGTAATAGTTGATGCAATCGTTCAGTTTCAATAGATAGTCTTCGGAATCCGGTGAACTTATATTACCTAGCTGTTTCTCGCTATTGATAATTTTTACTTTTACGTCAAGTTTTTTCATAAAGAATATGTACTTTTCGAAATCTTCTTTCTTGAAATAAGGATCACAAATGAGACATTCGTTTTCTGCAGAGTTGAGTAGTTGCATGACATATTCTCCTGCCTTTTCTTTATTTTCTTTATTCTGATTAGTATCTGCACTAAAAAATACAAACTCCATGTGTTTTTCATTCAATTCAGCTAAACAACGTGACTCATCATTAGCGAGATTATCCTTTAATTTTTTATTTGACTTCCTTTTTTTCTTACCATTCAAGACGATTTTTGTCACAGTTGCAGTTCTTTTGCTGCCATCTGATTCACTTTTCTCCAGTTCTATTTCTTTAGATGAAAAAGTTTCATAACTGAATTCTTTGCCTAGAAAAATGACACGTTTATTCATCCAAATCAGTTCACCATTGTTATTGAATATCTTTATGCCAACTTGCAGTGAGAAGAATGGTAGCGGAATAAATATATTCGCAGATCTGCAATCAATAACTGTATCCGTTTCGGTTATGATGTTACTTTCATTATCATACTGCGTTATTCTCACCTTTAAAGAATCTACATATGGTTTCCTGAATTTCATTTGCATGTAAAGTCCATTTGGTTTTTCAGATACCCGAAAGTCAATATTCCGAAATATCTCATTATTATGTAGGATATATACATTACCGATATGGCTGGTATATTCCATAATGTCATATCCTAAATGTTTCTTTGTGAGATATGAGAGTTTTGGGAGCAAACCTTTCAACTGAAGTTCCTTCAGCATTTGAGAATTAGGATCAAAGAAACCTTTCAGTCTGAAAGAACATTTGCGTTTAGGTAATATATCCGGTAAAGTAATCAAGTCTTTTTTCTCCAATTCTATAAATAGCTTTCCTAGGGGATTACCAGAGGGGTATTGCCCAAAAGAATCATTCAAAAAATAAAGAGGCATTCCGTATATAGTAATTTCATCCATAGGAGCTTGAGGTAGAATGTCGGTATCAATATCCTCAATTAGTAGTCCGGTACGGAATGGAGCATCATCTTTACCACGATCGAGGAAACTTTTTCTTGACATTGATGGATTGTAATCCTGCATATCATCCAAAATATTCTCAATAACAGTAAGTATATTGTAATACTTATTCTGTTTTATGTCTTTAAGGTATAATATGGTTCGTCGTATCATATTGAGTGTATACTTTCATAATCGTCTATTTTGCATGAGCTTTCATACAATCTTCCATTTTTTGAATTACTACATGGGTAAGTCTCTGGATTCTATCCGGAAAAACATGATAGCTGAACACGAGGCAAAGGCCGATCTTTACCATCAGAGTTATAAGATTTTGAGACACCAATATAAAGATTCTTCCAATCCGAATCTCTTCCATCATCTCTCGTTATCGTTATATAGTGAGACCAATTTGGCTTTTTGAATAATATAGCCGGACCTTCATTCCCTTTTTTGACTTCAAAAAACAATCCCATTTGGGACGCAAATTTACCTAACGGTTTAAATACGAATTCATTCCTTAATCTATTGCTAATTTCAGCTCTGTTATCCATCAAGGCCACAACAGCCTCTATATTATTGATGGCTAAATTTACTATTTTATCACTACTATCTTTATTCATATCTTGTCCGGTTATTTGTTTAATAAGTGTTATGTACTGGGAAATAGTCTCTCTTGCCAACGGTTTGTCGTATGCTAACATTACACACTGCGACAGCCAATGGAGAATATGCTCATCGTATGAGATACAATGATAGTCCATCTCTTCGTTTCCCAATGAATCTTTACTTGCCTCATGACCGTCAAGTGTAAGATAAATCAGTTTGAACCCTTTTGGAAAGTGTTGTTTTCCATAGTTGTTGTATCGCAATAACTGATGGTGTTGATCAATAGCATATATTTTATTCTCAATGATAACTGCATGTTCGCCATCCTCTAAGATTATATCAATGCGCCCACCAGTGGACTCTGTTCGCTCACCAATATATCGTTCGACTATATTGCTTTTACAATTGGAAATATAATCTTTGTTTAAGCCAATAACTGCAAGGAATTCTTTAAGTAGAGCATCTTTCAGTCCATGACTTCCGTTAGGATTTAACAATTCTGCAAGAAATGCGGAATGTAATCTTACCTCATCAGACCATAGTCCAAGCGTGTTGAAAACGTTGAAGTAATCTCCATTTCGTTGCTTCTGTTTCATCCGTTCTTGCTCGACAAGACAAACTTTGCCTATTTCGATTAAAAAATTATTCAATTTCATACTTTAGACATTTTGTTGCACACAAAAATAATAAAAAACGGTCCATTTTATATGGAACCTATAAATTATCACATGTTTTTCTCCTCCTTCACTATCTTTCTCCACCTCTGAAACGCCCTCATTAAACTTTCTTCTTCCACTAACTCTACCATATTATAATGTGCGACGAAAGTTTCCATTGATTTTTTGAACATGATGCCGTGGCAGTATTTATTTTCCAGAAGAAATTCATAAAGTTCGGCCTTCATTTCTACTTCCATTGCTTTTTCAATGATAAGTGCACTGTCGTGACCTATATAATTATATACATTTGGATTTTTTCCGTTTCTTGGGTGGGGGAGAGTAAAGGTGATATTTCCGGTTTCGTGCCATGAGGCATTGGGAGGGTGTGGGATGGAAAGTTGGTGGAGGAAGTGGTAAAGAGGCTGCGTGTCAAGAAGATGGATGGCGGAAGGCGAGGAGGAAAAGCGGTCTGGAGGTACGTCGAGGTGATTTTTATAGCGCACGTACATGTAAGCCGCTAGATAGGGCTTGATTTGGAAAGTAACTGTAATCATTGTTTTTTAGATTTTATTTGTAAAATATTTATCAGAGTAGTACCATTTTTAATATTGGCATTTGCATTATTGTGTTGAGAATTTTCTTATAAAAGGAAGGTACGAGAGAATGCTTGTGTAATGATTTGGATTTCAGGTGGTTACATAAGTGATTTTTGGTTTAAAACCAACGGGTCGTTCCTTTAAAAGGAACGACCCGTTCGACACCGAGGAATACCCCGTTGGTTTTAAAGCAACGAGGCGCTCCTTAAAATCAAGAGATAAAACTATAGTAAATCTCTCAAAAAATTGAAATCGTGAAATAATCTAATCTATTTCAATGTAAAGAAATTGTATCGCTATGTGTTTGAGTGTTTTTATTTGTATAAAGAAATATACCGAGTGTCATATATGGAGAATTTTCAGATAGTACCTATTTAACATAGTTTAAACGAGACTCTTTTATAATTCTGATTTTATTTTATGTTTAAGATCAATTTGAAATTTAATTATAATATTGATGAAAGGTTTGATAGGAGGTTAATTGAGATAAAATGGCTATAGCGTACTTCATTAAAAGAAAAATCACCAAGTTCTATCAGAACTTGGTGATTTTTCATACCCTATTTATATTAAAATAAGTGTATAAGTTATTAAAATGTAAATTATCAATCTTTCTCAAGTTGTATTTATTAACAATTCCTTTTTGGTATCGTTTAATGGAACAAAAGTATATATTCTTTTTGCAAAAAACAACGAAAAGACATATTTTTTTTGCGAAATCGTTATATGGATTGATCGAAAAAGTAAAATCAAGCAACATTTCTCCCCTAGATAACATATTTGATGTAAAAACACAACAAAAGCAATGAATCTTTATTAAGTTCTGATAGAACTTAATAAAGTGTGAAAAGTGAGTTTAATTGTTTTAGGGCTATTTAATAACTTAAAAAGAGATTTATGAAGAAAAAATTAGCGCTGCTATTTGGATACCTTTTTATAGGTATCGGGCTGATAACAGCTCAAACGCAGAAAGTCACGGGGACTGTGATTTCCGATGATGACAAACAGCCTGTTGTAGGGGCTTCGATTGTCATAAAAGGCACAAATTTAGGTACAATAACAGACGTGGATGGTCGTTTTACTTTGCTAAATGTACCAAATTCAGCAAAAATAATACAAATCTCTTATATAGGTATGAAAACGGAGTCGGTTTCTGTACAGCCGACTATTAAAGTTATTTTGAAATCTGATGCACAACTGATGGACGAAGTTGTGGTGGTGGGCTACGGTTCGGCAAAGAAACTAGGTTCGGTAGTAGGTTCTGTAACAACAGTAAATAATAGTAAGATAGCCAATAAACCTGTGGCCAATGCCGGGGATGCATTGCAAGGACAGGTTGCCGGTTTGCAGGTTTTTACTCCTAGTGGGGAACCGAGCGGAACTGTCGTAATGAGATTGCGTGGAGTAAGTTCGATCAACTCAAATACAGAACCTCTTTTTATTCTCGACGGTTCACCTATCTCCTCCGGTGCATTTACTGCATTAAATCCGAATGACATCGAAAGCATGACTGTATTGAAAGATGCGTCCTCAACAGCCATTTATGGATCCCGTGCTGCTAACGGAGTGGTAATAATGACTAGTAAGAAAGGTAAAATGGGACAGAAAGCCCGTGTAACCGTTAATGCGCAATATGGCTGGTCTAAAATGACGGGAGACAATATCGAGATGATGAACAGCGAACAATGGCTCACTCTGCAGGAAATGTTGGACCCGGGGAAAGTATATGATACGACATTCCAAAAACGGAAAAAGTTCTATGTAGATAATGGTATATCGACAGACTGGTCGGACGTCTTTTTCGGAGATGCAGCTCCTACCCAGCAATATGATGTAAATGTGGTCGGTGGCTCTGAAGGTATCAACTATTATGTCTCATTCGGTCACTATGATACGGATGGAATTATGGATGATTCATCCCTGCGTCGTGAGACTTTGCGTAGTAATGTAGAAGTGAAGGTGACCGATTGGCTGAAGGCAGGAATTAATGTGAACCTTTCCTATCAGAAATATAATACAACCACTTTCGGTACGGAAGCCAATAGCGTTTATAATAAAGCATATGCTGCCCGCATTTATCGTCCCGATCAGACGATGAATGAAATATTGACCGATGAAGAAGGTAATTTTACAGGTTATGGCAAGCGACTGGATCATTTAGACGATATGGGATACTATAATCCGTATTATCTGTCAGAGCTTCAGCCTAACGACCGGAGTACGGTACGTATCAACGGTAATACCTTCTTTAATATAAACCCGATAAAAGGATTGAATATCCGTACTTCACAGGCAGTAGATGCTTTTGATTACCGCAACTCTCATAAAGCATATCCGGAAGGACCATTTGAGGGAGCAGGAGTAGCATCCGAGTCTTTTGAACGTTATTATTCATTTACTTTTACCAATACGGCAGAATATAAGTTCAGTTTGTCGGGTGCACATCATTTTACGGTATTGGCGGGACAGGAATCCATCATAACCAAAAATGAGAATTTCTCGGCGACTTCTAAAAAAATGGTAGACAGCCGGATGATGCTGATGGCAGCAGGAGCCGAATCAGAAGTACCCATACACTCAATGTATGATAAAGTATTCAATTCCTATTTCGGTACAATCAGCTATAGCTTTGCTGACCGATACTATATTGATTTGGCAGCACGACGTGACGGTTCTTCTTTGTTTGCCAAAAACAACCAATGGGCAAACTTCTATTCATTAGGAGCCATGTGGGATATGAGAAAAGAAGATTTTATGCAGAATATCTCATGGTTGAACAGCTTGCAGTTGAAAGCGAGCTATGGAACAACAGGTAATTCCGGTATCAGTGCCTATAACGCTTTGGCATTGGTTGGCTCCGGTTTGCTGTATAACGGGCAGGCAGGTATTGCTCCTTCCACCGTTGGGAATGATAACCTGACATGGGAAAGTATGAAAACACTGAATATAGGAATCAGCACAAGGGTGTTTGACCGTTTTTCTGTGGATTTGGAATTCTATAACCGTCAGACAGAAGATATGCTGATGGCGTATCCGTTGTCATACACTACCGGACATGGCAGTAGTGTGGAAAATGTGGCGAGTATGCGTAATCGTGGCTTTGATATTACACTGGGAGTGGATATTCTGAAAACAAGAGACTTTTCATGGAGTGTTTCCGGAAATTTGAATTATAATAAGAATGAAATAACCAAACTGTTTAACGGGTTGGATGAATATACCTTACCCGATACCGGTTTGAAAATGAAAGTCGGTAAACCTTGGGGAGAATATTACTATGTAAAGTGGGCGGGAGTCGATCCGCGTGACGGATATAATATGTGGTATGATAAAAATGGAAATCTGACGAAAAGTTATTCCGAAGAAGATGCCGTTTTTATCGGTAAGCAACGTTACGCACCTTGGTCAGGTGGTTTTGGCACCCAATTCGGATGGAAAGGGATTTCCGTCAGCGCGGACTTTTCCTTTATGCTTGGCCAGTATATGTTGAATAATGAACGCTTCTTTACAGAAAATCCGACCTTCGCGGGTTCGGACAATCAAACCGTGGAAATGCTTAATATGTGGCAGAAACCGGGAGACGTAACCAGAATCTCTACTCCGGATTCTCCGATGCAGTTTGACACGCATTTGTTGGAAAATGCCTCATTTATGCGTATGAAAAATCTGACTGTCGGATATACTTTCCCTACCAAGCTGATTCAGAAAACCGGAGTAATCAGTAATGCCAGAATCTATTTTGTAGGACGTAATTTGCTAACTGTGACTAAATATAAAGGATATGATCCGGAAGTGGACAGTAATATCCAGTTGGGTAACTACCCCAATACCAAGCAATACTCTTTTGGCGTCGAACTAACTTTCTAAAAACATAAAGAATGGTGAATATGAAGAAAATATCTATAATAGCATTGACTGTACTGACACTTGGAATGACTTCCTGTGATATGGATAAAATGCCATATGATGCTATTCCGACAGAGGAAGCATTGACAACCATAGTCGGTTTTGAAGAAGCGCGTGCCGGTATCTATTCTGTATATCTGGGACTGACTGGCGGCAGCTATGTGCTGGTGCCCGAAGTTCAGGCGGATGCCTTTAATGCAGTGGCGGATTTCTCTAATAAATATGGTGAGTTGCACCGTTGGACCTTCGAGAGTACCAACTCTGCTATAGAAACAATTTGGGCAAACTGTTACGCTGCTATCGGACGTGCCAATTTCTTTATCGACGGAGTAGACAAGATAGATGAGAATCCGGAGATTGAGTTGACTGAAATCCAAAGAAAGCAGATTAATGTCTACGAGGGGGAAGCTTATTTCACAAGAGCATACTGCTACTTTTATCTGGCAACATTATTTTGTCGTGATTACAATGTGGCTACTGCAAGCAGCACTCAGGGACTGCCGCTTCAAGTGAAATATGAACCTAAACTTTCTGCTACCCAATATCCGGGACGTTCTTCACTGGAGGATACTTATAAACAGATATTAAATGATCTGGAAGAAGCTGAAGAGCGCATAGAAACGGCCAAAAATGGTATTGCTGATTATGACAGATATATCAACGGCGGATATGTGACCGTGAATACAGCTCCCAAGAACTGCGGAAATTATATTACGATAGATGTGGTGGCGGCTCTGAAAGCACGCGTTGCCCTGCAGATGGATGACTATGAAAATGCTGCGAAGTATGCGGGTGACCTGGTTAATTCAAACAGATATCCATTGTCGAATACAGCGAAGGACTTTGAAAGTATATGGAAGGATGACAAAGGAACGGAAACCATCTGGCAGATTGCCATGACCAGTGCTGATGACGCCGGTGTCCCTTTAGGAACTATTTTTATCGGTTATCCGACCACAAAGAAGGATTATATTCCTACACAAAGACTGATTGACTTATATAATGAGAAAGATATCCGGTTGGCCACTTATTTCGGGAAGTATCATTTAACCGTATCGTCCGGTAATGCAGCGGATATATATTTCTTTAATAAATATCCGGGTAATGAGTATTACAATGCATTAGGAAGTGAAACACGGTATTTGAATCAGCCGAAACCATTCCGCATTGCTGAAATGTATCTGATTGCCACTGAAGCCAATGCAAGGATCGGAACTGCGGCATCTGTGCAAAAAGCGAATGATGCTCTGAATGCACTAAAGAAAGCACGAATCGAGGGACTGGCTGATGCGACCTACGATCAGGAGGCTTTGCTTAATGAAGTCATGAACGAACGCGAACGTGAACTGGTGGGTGAGGGCTACCGGCTGATGGACCTGAAACGTTGGGGAAAAGGTGTGAAACGCGGAAAAGCACAAAGCAAAGGGTTGATACTTTTCCCGGGACAGGCAAGCACTGACGGACTGGATAAACCTGCTGATGACCAGCGGATGCTTTGGCCTATTCCTAAAGCTGAAATGGACGCCAATCCTCAACTGGCAGGTCAACAGAATCCGGGATATTAATAAATTGAATAAAGTAAATTATCAAACACTTGAGTAAAATGAACTATCTGAAAATATATGCATTTCTTCTGTGTGCTGTTCTAATAACTGCCTGTTCGGATGCCGAGGAACAGCTTAACTCCGGAGCGGCTACGGTAAACTTGCAGGAGACAGCGATGACAGTGAAAGAATCTGCAGGTTTGTGCACTGTACCTGTCGTAGTGACAGGTGAACATACCGGAACTATCCGTGTGACATTCGAGTTAAAGGATCATAGTGCAAAAGAAGATGAAAATTACATCGTCACCACCAAAACACTACTTATTCCTGCCGGACAGGAGACTATAAATTTTGAGTTTAAAACTGTAGATGACAAAATAGTCAATGATGACCGTTCCTTTGATATTGAAATAGCTAGTGCGGAAGGGGCGTCCATTGGTGAAAACAAGCGGTTGACGGTGATTATTGAAGACAATGATTCCAGTCTTTATGAAACTCTTTCAGGAACTTGGGTATTTACCGGAACGGCATCTGCCACCAATGTGTCCAATGTGCCGATAGGCTTCTCTGTAAAAGTAAATACGGCGGAAGAAGGTACGGAGGCTTACGGACACTATATGGTTTGTTCAAATAAGAATGGGTTTGATCCGGATAATGATATTGAGTGGGAATTTAACTGGCGGTTGCACTATGAATATGATGCAGCTAAGCAGAAAACCTATCTGTCTATCGTGACGGACGAAGATGTTGCTTCCTATGGCTTATATACCATTCGTTTCAGGAGACTTGCTCTGGATGGAAGTTCTTCCGATGTTTACCGGGGAGAATACGATGCTGAAACACAAACGGTCACTTTCGAGAATGCTAACCTGATAGGCGATATGTATAAAGAAGGTGAGATACAGATACAAAAATTCAGGCTTTTTGGTTGTAAGATGGAACTTATCAGATAAAAAAACAAAATTATAAACATCACTAATAAAAGAATTTATGAGAGCATTAATTGTCTGCATTACCCTGTTGTTTGCTTTTCTAACTTGTGCTATGGCACAAATACCGTCAGTCAAGGTTGAAGATTCCAAAGGAACGCAGGTGAACACCGCTTCCCTGGTTAATCACAAGACGCCTATGATTATTTCTTTTTGGGCAACAACGTGCAAACCCTGTATTCGTGAGTTGGATGCTATTAATGAACTGTTGCCCGACTGGTTGGAAGAAGCCAAGTTTCGTGTGGTAGCTGTCTCAACAGATGACAGCCGTTCTACAGCCAAAGCGCGTGCGCTGGCGGAGGGGCATGGATGGGATGATTTTATCATGTTGTATGATAAGAATCAGGAGTTCATGCGAGCTATGAATGTGAGCCTGACCCCGCAGGTATATGTGGTAAATGCGGAGGGAAAAATTGTCTATTCACATACCGGCTATGCTCCGGGAAGTGAACTGGAACTATTGAAAGCGATTAAAAAATTACAGAAGTAAATCTGTTATTATTCATAGATAAACGCAATGACATGACTAGAATAAGATTTCGGATGTTTGCTTTATTAGCGTTAGCATCAACTCTGACCTATGCACAGGAAGATAACAAGAAGGGTTATCTGACGGGGAGCTTTGAAACAAATACGACTTACTATAAGGATGATAGTAAAACAGAAGCAGAATCTCCGGAGGATCATTTCGGTTCGAATAATTATCTGAAATTGGATTACTATCAGGGCAAGTTTGCCGTAGGCGTACAGTTGGAAGCCTATGAACCGGTACTGGTGGGATACCCGAAAGAATTGGAAAAGGCAAAGCTGACCAACTATTACGTATCTTGGGCCGACAAGGATTTCTCCATAACAGCGGGTACGTTTTATGAGCAGTTCGGTAGTGGACTGCTATTCCGTAGCTGGGAGGACCGTATGCTTGGTTTAAATAATGCGGTGATGGGAGCACGTTTTACCTACAATTACAAGAATATTGTAGGGTTGAAGGCTATTTGGGGAACTCCACGTTTTGGTATGGATTTTTCTGATACACAAGTACGTGGTGTAGATGTAAGTTTCTCCCTGTCTGAAATGCTTAAATGGCAAAATACCTCCTTGAGTATCGAAGGAGGGGCATTGAACCGGTATGAGAAGATCAGTATCGACCTCGAAGAAGAAGGAGGAAAGCCTTATTCGAATGGCTTCTCGGGGCGGGTGAATTTTGAACGTTCCGGGTTTACAATGAAGGGGGAATATGTAGATGGCGGTGATAAATATTATGGATTCATCCACGATGACAAGGCTTTTGTAAGGAAACGTGCCAATGCACAATTGCTGGAACTGGGCTATAGTGGCAGCGGATTAGGTGTGAATCTGACTGGACGTCGTCTGGAATGGATGAACAGTGAAATTATTGCTGGTAATGGTTCTACTTCGAATTTGTTGAATTACGTCCCGGCGATGAGTACGCAATATACCTATATGCTGACCAATTTACATCCTCATACTCCACAAGTGGGAGATGTGACGAATACAATCAGCGGTGAGATGGGGGGACAACTGGATGTCTTTTATCATTTCAAAAGAGGAACGGTGATTGGAGGTAAGCGCGGTCTGAAATTACATGCTAACTTCTCTACCTATTACGCTTTAGAAAAAGAAGGCACAGCCCAGATGGGTAACTTGGCGTTCCGTGATTTTAGTTTCGATGTAGAAAAGCAGTGGACAAAGTCATTCAAAATGAACCTGCTTTATTCCATGCAGGAATATAGTCCTTCTTACGGAGCGAAAAAAACGACCTCGCTGTCGAATATTTTTGTAGCAGATTTGCAATATAAATTCACTCCTTCTTTTTCCACTCGTATGGAGTTACAATACCTTAATACAAAAGAAGATCAAAAGGACTGGATGGCAGCTCTGCTGGAACTGAATTTTGCTCCGGCATGGAGCATTTACGGAAGTGATATGTATAATCATGGCAAAGATAAAATCCATTATTACAATGTGGGGGCCAGCTATGCAAAATCACGTACGCGTATTGCGTTGAGTTATGGTCGTAACAGGGAAGGATATGTATGTTCCGGGGGAGTTTGCCGGACGATTCCTAAATACACAGGTGCTAACCTGACTATTACCACTTCGTTTTGAGGTCAGTGAATCATTTATTAATTAGAATATAGAATATGAGAAAATTTGCAATGTTTTTTATGCCGGGCCTGATGTGCCTGTGCGGATGTTTGGTGTCATGCAGCGGCAATTCTGACGACACTGAGGTGCCGGATAGCGGTGAAGTGACGGGACCTATTACTTTGACTGTGGATAAAGCTAAGATTGAAGCCAATGGAACCGATATGGCAACTTTCACGGTGACCGATGCGAATGGAAAAGTGCTGACAACTTCTGAATATATTAAAAATGTGTATTTTGAAGATGTTAATACCGGTGATTATTTAGATAGACGAACCAACACATTTTCGGCTGTAGAAAACGGATCACATCGTTTTAAGGCCTATTATCTGGACTGGGAGTCGGAAGAAGTCTCCGTGACTGTACAGAATCGGAAAAACTATGAACTTTTTTACCGTAAGGTGGGTGTTTTCAAAATGACCGGAACTTGGTGTACTTATTGTCCTGCTATGACTTCGGCATTGAAGAAAGTAGAAGAGATAATGCCGGATCGTATGGTGAAAATGGCTTTTCATGCTTCCAGCAGTTCTGCTACCGACCCGTTCCATTTGTCGCAGACAAGCACTATTATGACCCGTTTTGGAGCAACCGGTTTTCCTACCTGTATCTATGATTTGAAGGTGATGTCGATAGACAGAAATGTAAGTGCCATCAAACAAACCTTGAAAGACCAGATCAGAAAATATCCGGCCACTTGCGGCATCAAAGTGAATACGTCTTATAATTCTTCAAGTGGTGAGATTACGGTAAATGCAGCGTTAAAGTCGAGCCAGGGAGGAGAATATGATCTGGTTTATGTCTTGGTTACTGATGGCTTGACCGCATCCGGAGGAAATGAAACCTCGTATGATTATACGGTCAGAGCTATTTCCAACAATTACATGGCGATGTCAACCGATAGAAGATTTACTGTAAAAGCGAATGAAGAACATACTGCCGGTACTTTTATGATTTCCGGAGCAACGAACCTGAACTCTTCAACGTCACGTGTAGTGGTTTATGCATTACGTAAGGTTGATGACGCATATATGGTGGATAATATAACCCAATGTTCTATCGACGGAAGCGTAGATTATATTTATAATGACTAAGGCTTATGAAGAAATTATACCTGACAATTCTACCAATTGTAATGATCCTTTGTTTAGCAATGCTGTCATCCTGTTCCGGAAGTTCGGACGAAACAGAGAACGGAGGGGCGGATGACGGTATTCTGCGTATTACTGCTGATAAGACAGTCATGCAGGCAGATGGTGTGGAGAGGGTGACTTTTACAGTCAGACTAGGTGCTAAAGATGTAAGTGAAGAAAGTACGATGAACCTGATTCTGGTAAAAGAATCAGGGGAGGAAAACCTGGATTATGGTATCCGTGCTTTCAGTACTTCGGTGCCGGGTACTTATGTTTTTAAAGCCCGTTATTATGAGGGTAAGTCGATAGTCAGTGAAAATGAAGTGACTATTCAGGCTAATTCGACATCAGGCGGGGTAAGTTATTATCATAAGTTGCTGGGGATGCAGTTCACTTCTATCGGGTGTCAGGCTTGTCCGGCACTTAGTACTACATTGAAGGCCATCCAGACAGAACAGCCGGGACGATTGGCGGTAGCTTCTTTTCACATGGATTTCGGGGGAATGACAGACCCTATGACTATCGCGGCCACCAATAACTACCGGACCAATATTCTTGGTAATTTCACGGGATTGCCCCGTTTATTTTACAATCTGCGTAAAGGTACTAAAGATATGATCAGTATAAAAAGTCAGATTGAAGAGGAACTTCAGAATGAACTGAAGAACTATCCTGCGTCATGTGGGGTAGCCATTGAATCTGTATATAATGCTTCTGACCGTACGGTGACAGTTACAGGCAAATTAACCTCTAATGTAGCAAACACTTACCGTTGCCTGATCTATCTGGTGGAGGACGGAATCAAATATTTCCAGACGAACGGTGGAAATGATTATACCCATAACAATGTAGTTCGCGCAGTACTTTCCACATCGTTGAACGGTGACCGCTTCACTGGTGAAATAAATGCAGGAGTAGAGTCTACCATGCAGCGTTCTTATCAGTTGGAACCGGGATGGAATGTGGAAAATATGCGTGTGATTGTATCGATGCTGACAACATTGGACGGCGGAAAGACTTATACGTGTAATAACGTAAATGAGTGCAAGCTTGGAGAATCGGTAGATTATCTGTATAATGAATAAAGAGGGCTTATGTATATAAATATTTATAAAATAGCATTGCTGGTCTGCATTTGCGGCATCGGGATTTTCGGGATTTCCTGTTCGGGCAATACCGATGATTCGGAACAGACGGAAGTGATTTTGAGCGTCAGCAAAAACTCCTTGATTGCCGACGGAAAGGATGTTATAACTTTTACGGTCATGTATGCGGGAATAGATGTAACTGCCGATGCAGTCATCCGTTCCGTGATGGACGGGCAAACCTTGGATGGAAGCACCTTTTCTACTTCTAAAGCGGGAACCTATGCTTTTGAAGCATCTTACGGCAAGTACGTATCCAAATTGATGACAGTGGTTGCGAAAAGTACGTCGGGCACACTATCCAGATTTGTAAGGCGTATTTGTGCGATGGAGTTTACCGGAACATGGTGCGCCATGTGTCCGGCAGGAATGACTCGCCTGAATTACCTGATAAATTCGGATTATGAAGGGATTGTTTATCTGATGTCCTTTCATGTAAATGGAACGAGTGCTGATCCGATGGCAATCGAACAGTCCTCAATTCTTTCCAAAAAGTTTGCTATCCCCGGTTACCCTTCATGTGTTGTCGATATGCGTAAGGAAATGGGATTATCCGAAAACTATACTGTCATGCGGTCAATATTCAATGAGTCTTTGGAAAAATATCCTGTCCATTGTGGGGTAGCTATCAGCTCTCTTTATAATGAAGCCGGTTCCGAAGCTAAAGTTACGGTGAGGGTGACTCCGGAGAAAACGGCTGACTATCGTCTGATAGTATATGCTGTGGAAGACGGTTTGAAGTATGAACAGAATGATGGTGGCAACTATCGTGACTATACGCACAATCATGTAGTGAGGAAATTACTTTCTGCTTCGGTTGATGGTGACAAGCTGGGGCAGCTTCCGGAGGATAAGGAAGTAATGAAAGAGTATACAGTGATATTGGATAATGCATGGAAAGCTGAAAAACTTTCTTTCTATGCATTAGTAACGGACGAAAACGGCTATGTGAATAACCTGGCTGTTTGCGAAGCTATAAACGGCAATGCCGATTATGAATATGTAAATGATTAATCACATTTATCACTTTTAATTATGAAGAAGAAATTAGTTAGTTTATTACTTTTGCTAGGGCTGTTTTTAGTTATAAGCCCTATGATGATTTCATGTTCGGATAAGGATGAACAGGGAGTTGATCCCGCGCCTCCTGAAGAGCCGGATACTCCGCTTCCTCCTGTACCGACCCCTATCAGATGGGTGGAAAACGAAGTGGATGGCGGTGAACGTGGAGTGGGCATCAAGGTGACCAGCAGAACTGCCAACAATTTTGTGTTTGAATGTACTCCGGGGGATAAGGTGCAATCTTACCGTTTGGATGTTTATCCTTTATGCCGTATGTATAACTACTTATTTGAAAGTGGAGGTGTAGGTGCAAGCGAAGAAGAAATTGAAGATTTGATTCTGGAAGCTCTTTATAATTCGGAAGGTGCCGGTGCTTACACTTTCAGCAGGAGTACATTAGGGGATAGTTATCCGAATGCGGAATTTGACTGGGCGAATTCCAAGTATTCCCAATCGGAGATTGTGCCGGGAGCAGAATATCTGATTATAACGGTAGGCTGTAATGATGAAGGCGGACAAAATCCGGCCGATATGAAAATCTGTCATCTCAAGACTCCTTCCGGAGATGTAGTAGGTCATCCTCGTGTGGATATTGATGTTGATCCCAGTTATCAGGCGGTTGGCATACAATACCTTCCGAATGAGGACTGTAAGTATTTCTATCAGTTTTGCGGAGATGCTGAACCTATCGATGCGTTTATCGAAGCTTACGGAAAGGATATGTATATTGACTTTATGAGACATTGGACGCAGACGGCAGGAGATGCACAGGTGCCTGAAGAAGAAATGTACTATGTCGTAGACTTTGGTTATACTGCCGATGCAACAAGAAAAATTACGGCTACGACTATCGGCTTGGATGCAAACAAGAATAAAGGGGATTATGTACGTCAGGACTTTCAATTAAAACAGATTCCTGAAAATGCGCCCGAAGCAGAATGTGCAATGACAATCACTAAAACGGGTGCTTCTATTGTTAATATGGATGTAACTCTGGAAAAAAACTGTTATGCCATGTTCTATCGTATCTTCAGTGAGTCAGACTATGCCCCTTATGAAAATGCGGACGAGGCTACGATGACAGCATTGGCACAGGCACTGGATCAGGAAGGATGGGGTATTAAGAATCTAAATATCGGTCAGGAAGGTTCGTATACAAAGTCCGAATTCCAATATGATCTTGCTCCGAATGGTTCCTATGTTGTCGCTTATATTGGTCGTAATGAATATGGGGAGTTGTCAAAAGTGAAAACAAGCCGTTTTTCAACACAGGAACGTGTGACTGATAATCCGGGAGCATCCAAGGCTACAATAGATATTACTATTTCCGATCCGGGAAGGACAAGTCTGAAGTTGAATTATAAATATAATCAGGAAGCGGCAGTATTTTATCATCAGTATATCATGACGCCTGATTTGCTGGAAGAGGCTAATAAAGCTGAATTGATTCAATATCTGTTATCAGAGGATTCAAATACGTGGCCTGCAAATGCAAACGGAGGGGTTGAAGATTATACGTTTACCGGTTTGGACCCTGCTACTGAATATATATTTGCTTATATGGCAGAAGACTGGGACGGTGTACTGACTGATGTGAAAATAGTGAAAGCTTCAACCGAAGCTATTATAGCAGGTCCTGACCCGACTATGCAACTGAGTGCTTATATGAGTGAGTTGGGGAATTTTACTGTTCAGTTCTCAATGGTAAAGGATGTAGCCAAGATCTTTCATATGATAGTGGAGGATGAGTATTCGGCAAGTGGCGATTATAGCTATGAGGATTGTATGAAAGTATGGAAAGAAAAATGTTTAGAGTCTGGTTTGACTACTGTTAATTCTACAATTCAATCATATGATAAGACAAGTGAAGCCAAACGTCTGGTTGCTTTATGTGTACCTATTGGTGCTGATGCCAACGGCAATGAAGTGATTGGTGACCTTTATGCTGTATTCTGGGATAAAGACAAGGGTATTGTTACCGATCCTTCCGTGTTATTCCCGGATGCCCCGAAATTGCAGAAGAGAATAATGGGAATGACTAAATCTCAAGTAGTGAAGAAAGATAGCCGGATACCTGCAAACCTGATTGTTAATGAACAGGTAGAAAAAAATGTTCCGGGAGCAATGAAAAGTGAAAGTACTATTTATCTTGATTTGAAGAGATTAGGAAAACATCCTCACGCCAAATAAATATCGGCAGAACTATTTTTCCGCACGATAGTGTGTTATCTATCGTGCGGTTTTCTCTAATCATTAATTTTTTTAGATATGAGAAGAAATCAATTTTTATGTAGCATGGGAAAATGTACATTTTTCCTAATGGCAGTATGTGTTGTGATGTTTTCGTCATGTTATAATGACGATGATTTAAAGAATTCGATTTCCGGTCTGGAAGATCGTATGGCTAAATTGGAAGCTTCATTGCAGAGTATACAAGGTGATATTTCTACATTAAAGACATTGACCGATGCCCTGTCTCAAAATAAATCGATCGCTTCTGTGCTGGAGAACGAAGATGGAAGTTATACTATCAAATTTTCAGACCAGACAGAAGTGACCATTCATAATGGTGAAGATGGAGAGGATGCTCCACAAATAACCGTTATAAAGAATGAAGAAGATGGTATTTATTATTGGGGAATCACCGGTACGGACGGTAAGAAAACATTCTTGAAAGATGGAGAAGGGAATATGATGCCTGTGACGGCTGCCGCTCCTAAGGTTCGTATTAATACGAACACGAAAGAATGGGAAATCTCTACCGATAATGGAAAAAACTGGGAACCGACCGGTGTTTACGCTTCCGGAGAAGGGACGGGGGACACTTCACTTTTCAGCGGAGTAAGCCAGGATGATGATTATGCTTATTTTACTCTGAAAGATGGTACGATATTGAAGGTTGTAAAATCCAAAGAACTGAAATGTGAGATATTGACAGGAAAACAGTATTTTGCGAACGGTGAGGAGAAATTGCTTCCGGTTGAAATGAGTGGTATTTCGAAATATACCGTGACCAAACCTGACGGCTGGAAAGTTTCATTGACTGGAAAGGGGTTGACTATTATTGCTCCTGTTGCAGAAAATCAGTATGCAGAGGCAGGTGGTAAGGTCGCTATAGTAGCTGTTGCATCTAACGGGCAGAGTCTTATTTCGGAGATTCCGGTAGTAATAGGGGAAGCTCCTGTGGCTATATCCGTTGAAGGGCAGATGGTTTCTACCACTTTGAAAAATGGAATAGAAATGTATTATTTGGGAGTGATGGAAATAGATCAATACAGCGCAGAAATGGTAGCTGAATTAGTAAATGGATATTCTGCCCGTATGTACATGAAAACAGCCGCTCTTGAAAAAATGCCCTTGGCGGAATTGTTGGGCAAGGATCCAGAACCCGGAAAGACGTATATGATTTGGGCGGTACCTCCATCTGAAACAGGCGACAAGTATCAGTCTGATGATGTAATTGCTGCTGCAATTAAGACTGCTGCGACTGTGGAATTGAAGGTTTCGGATATTACATTTGAAGGTGCAACGGTTTCTGCAACAAGAAAGGGGTGTGACATTTATTATACAGGAATCACGGATAAGTCTAATTATTCACCTGATGCAGTCATCGAAGACGTGTCTTTTTATGATGGCGGAACCAAACAGTATTCGGATTATAACGGACCGCTGGAGGGTAAGGTGTTGGATTTCCTTCCGACAGTTGTGCCGGGAACAACGTATGTGCTTTGGGCTATTCCTTATAATGAAGAAGGAAAGTATAAGACAGAAGAACTGGTATCGCTTGAAATTCCTGTTCCTGCGCTGACATATGACGGAACGGCAACGGTAAATGTGGGTAATGTGGTTGCTACGGTTACAAGTGTAAGTGCGCCTCTTACTCCCGGAACGGATTGCTATAAATATTATTATTCTTACATGAAGGAAACGGCTATGGCTAATTATGCTACCGACAGAGATGTGATATCCTATCTTATCAAAAACGGCAAGTCTGCCAAAGAGGCTGAAAATTTTGAAAGGGCTTCTTTGGAACCAGGCACGAAAGGTTTTCTTGTTGCAGTAGCTTTGGATAAAAAAGGGCAGCTCGGTTCGTTGGTTAAAGTGCAGGCTGATTCTAAGGAAATGTCCTATAATTCTTCTATTTCGGTCGATGTATTGATAGAACCGGGAGCTTTATCCACGACGTTGACGTTGACCCCGACCGGTAGTCCGGTAAAATACCGTTATGTCCATATGCCATTGAATGATTTCAGAAACTATCCATATTGGGGGGATGATGAAATGGTAAAGCAGGCTTTGGTAATGAATCAGGATGTAACAGAGGTTACCGTTGCTGATTTGAAAAAGAATCAACTGGTTATTGAGGACATAGAGTTTAAAGCTGACTATGTATTATTCATGATAGCAGTTGATGCAGACGGTAATCCTTCTACAACTATGACAAAGAAGGAGTATACCAGTGCAAAACCGACTTTCGTCAGAATAGAGAAAGATGCGGATTTGTGGAAAGCCGGTGAGCCGGAGGTAACGATTGACAAGATAGAAAAGGATAAGTTCTATACGGTTACGTACACCGTGAAGCCTAAAGCCGGTTGCAAACAGTTTTATGTATTTGCCGGATCTGCAGACTACCTGACGGGTATGTTTGATGAACAAATCAAGTATGTGATGAAATATGGAGTCAAACAAACAACCACTTATTCTGGAAGTATTTACGGACCGTTGCCAACTAATATCAATGTAACTTGGGTAGATGCGGAGGGACGGCTTTATGAGCTTTCTAAAATTGTGGTAAACGTTCCTGCGCAATAATCTTTTAATTTTCTAATTTAATAAAATGATAGATGAAAAATTTATTTAATAGTTTTTATAGTGTAGTATTACTTGCTTTGTGTCTGGTTGCTTTCAGTAACTGTTCGGATGGTGATGACGGCGGAGAAGTAGGTGGTGCGGATAATGGAATCACTGCGATTGCCAGTGCAACAGAAATGACCGTGTCTCTTTATGGGGAAACTGTCGAGATTTCATTTACTGCGGCAGGAAAATGGTCGCCTTCTTTACAATATTCTGCAGGAGCGGATTGGGCTTCCATCACTAATACCAGTGGTAATGCTACAGCAGGTAAAGGCGGATTAAAGGTAAAGGTTGATAAAAATGAATCCGGAAAAGAACGGGTCTTGACTGTAGCTGTGCAAGTGGAGGGATATAAGGTTCCCGTTACAGTATGTACTATCACACAAGGAGCAGGCTCCGGAACGGCAGTGGACTTGGCTTTGAATGAGTATATGGATAAATATTTGAAGGAACATTATTTGTTCAATGAGGAATATAATACGTTGGATATAGATTATGCATCAGTATCTTATGAAAATTTCCTGCCGACTTATCTTTTACCGATGAAAACCAATATGGAAGATGGTGGAACTTATCGTGCATTTTCGGCCAATGCAGGCAAGCGCTATATCTATTCTTATATTATGGAAACAGGTTCCAGTAGAACCCGTGCGAATACTCGTGCAACAAGTGTTGTAGGATCGGGACTTGGTACGTTTTTCTCTTCTTATATGCCGGATAGAACAACTATTGGACTATCCATTGGTTATGTGTATTTGGAATCTCCGGCTGCCAAAGCCGGATTGAGACGGGGCGACGTGATTGTTTCTGTTGATGGGGTTACTTTGAACAAGAATAATTATCAGCAATACATGAGCACTTTGTTTTATGCAGGTGGAGGTGAAACTTTTAAGATCGGCTATAGGCGTAAAATCTTTGATGAAAAACAGGGCGGCTACGATTTAGTGGATGGAGCTACTACATTAACTACCGGTAGTTATAAGAATAGCCCTATCTTGAATTCAATGTTTATAAAAGATAAAAAAGAGAATAAATTCAATATCGGTTATTTAGTTTATCTAAGTTTTGATTTGAATTTTGAAGAAGACTTGAAATATGTGATTCAGCAGTTCAAGGCGGAAGGTATTACAGATTTGATTTTAGATTTACGTTTCAACAATGGAGGTTCAGTTGAGTTAGCTCGTTATTTAGCCGCTTCTATCGCCGGTACATCACATCGTTCGGATGTATTTATGAAAATGCAACGTAATTCCGGTGCGGATGAGTATATCCGTTTTGGAGATGGTGATGATCTAAATCTTAATTCTGTAAGAATCATCTGTTCGGAAGAAACGGCTTCTGCCAGTGAATTGATAATTAATGGACTAAGAGGAATAGATTTTCCTGTGAAATTATTTGGTAGCCGCACGGAGGGAAAGAACGTGGGAATGGAAGTGCAAGAGTATAAATATGGAAATAAATATTATGAATTTGCTCCGATTACTTTCCGTTCTTTCAATGCAAAAGATTGGGGAGATTATGCTAGTGGCATGGATCCGGATGTCATGCTGAACAATCAAAACTCAGATTACGAGGATGATATTGATAACGTATTTCCTTATGCTTTCGGAGATTGGGATAACTTTGATTTCAATTATCCATTATATTGGGCACTATGTGATGTTCAAGGGGTGGATCCGACGACAGGTGAACCGGTGAAACGTAGCGGAAGATCAGGAATGACCCGTTCGCAACAAGATGAAATCATTAGAGTACCGTCTGTACCGTTGAAACGCCCTGTGGGAACTTTTGGCTCGCTCATTTATAACAAGCCGGAAGTAGAAAACTTATATTAGTAAGACTAAATCTCTTGTGAAATAAATTTTCTCTTAAGTTTAAGGGGATGCTTCTCGGTAAGGTGTTAGTGAGGGCATCCCCATTTTTGTTCTATAAATGAATAGAAATAAAATGGAATATTATGATGAATAAATCGTTATATAAATTAATCATATTCATTGGAATGTTAGGATTAATAAGCAGTTGTTCGGATGATGATTCTGAAAGTAAATCACAATATGAAGTGGTGGATAATGTGGTGACTAGTTGGTATTCACCCTCTCATTACGAAAAAACAGTACCTTCAAGCGAATTGTTATGTATTGGGGAGAGTGATAAATGTCCTTTATCTAATACATACATATCAATAGTCAATTATGATTCTGAATATCCGATAGTCATACCGAGAGGGGTCTATCAATACTATGAATATGGACATTGGATATATAGACCTGTACCTGCCGATGGGTCTATGAAGGAAATATTTAATTCTGATTGGTATACGACTGTTGTAGTACTATATGGTGGTGAAGGAACATATAATTTTGCTGTAAGAATTTACAATCCTACTTTAAACAAATATTTTGTAACCAAGCCATATCAATTGAAAGTATGGAGAGAAGGAGTAGAGGGGGAGTATAAGTGGTTTCGTTCTATTACGCAGGTAAATAATTAATTAACTAAAAAGAATGGGTACTCTTCTATTCTTGAGGCTGATAAAGCAATATTAGCAGCTCATGGGTATGATACAAATCACATATAATAATTATGACATATTATGGGATTCTGGAAAATTGCACTAGTAAGTCTATTATTAGGAAACAATTCGGTTTTATCACAGAATAATCGATTGTTTTATGACTATGATAATAATGGAAATCGAATTTCACGGACAAATAATATTGAGAGTAAAGATCGTCGAATAATGATTGCTGCTTCTGTTGATATTCCATATTTGGAATATGATGTAGCTGTTGATGTAAATAATCATACTCTTGATACACTTTTAGCAGTAGGATCTACTCCTTATTTTTTTGATATAGCAGCAAATGGTGCTTCTAATTTTTCAATTCCTCTCTCGTTGCCTGTTGGCAATGGTGGAATAGGACCTAATTGGGAAATTGTATACAATAGTTATAGTGGAGATGGAGTTTTAGGTACAGGAATAAATTTGTCATGTTTATCTTCAATTACTCGTAGTAATGAAGAGTCTAGATTTAATGAATTACATTCTTGGAATAAATATTATCTGGACGGTATACCTCTAATAAAGAAATGGGTGGATGGAAAAATAGTCTATTATAAAGAAAATAATGATTATTCCTTAATAACCAGAGATAACTCTACACGTTACTTTGTATTGACCACTCAAGATGGAATGAAATATTATTATGGTGATTACAAAGATACCAAAGCATACCAATTATCTAATGCTGACCAGACTACTATTATTTCCTGGTATTTGGCTTGTCAAGAAGATCCTTATGGAAATTATATATTGTATAATTATCAACAAGATATTGAAAATGCAGATATATGGTTAAAGTCAATTGAATATACATTTAATAATTCATGTAATTATACACAAACCAATCGAATTGATTTTTTATATAATCGTGTGAAAGATGTTCCAACTGGTTTCCTGAATGGTTTCAGGATTAAACGTGATAAGATATTGAAAGAAATTTCCGTTTTTGCAGGAAGTGAACAGGTACGTACCTATAAAATGAAGTATATAAAAGATGAGAAAGATATATATCCAAAACTTAATAGCATACAAGAGTTTGGAAAGAATAATGTTGCTTATAATCCTATTATAATAGGTTGGGGAAATCATCAAGGTGAGAAATGTTTGCAAAAATATGCGTTTGAACATCGTCCGACAGATGTGATTCAAGGAGACTTTAACGGTGATGGAATAGAGGATTTTCTGACAATAGATAAACAATATATAATGAGACCTCCAGAATATATGGATTCTATAAATATTGTATTAGAAGTCCAAACAATAGATAAAAAAGGAAATCGTGAAAAAGTATGGACTACAACCATTTATGACCAAAACTATTCTTTTACTGTAATTCCTGGGGATTTTAATGGAGATGGTTTATTGGATTTAGCTATGTTAACTAAGGATGATACGCATTTCACAATTATGAAAGCGTATCTGAATGAGGAAGGAAAATTAGGTTATAAAACAACGACCAGGTTGGGGGGAGTTGCTAGTCCTGTATTAGTTGGGCATTTTGAGGGAAATAGAAAAGATCAACTTCTAATCGGAAATAAATACTACTCTTTTGATGATGAATTAGTTAAATATACTTCTCTAAATATAGAAACTTTACCAGATAATGGGAGTTATGCAGTCATAGATGTTGATGGAGATAAATACGATGATATTGTTGTATATGATAAAAAGAAGAAAGAATTTACAGCTTATGCTATTATTGATTATAGTGGGAATCTTCGTAAATTGACACATTTTACCTGTAATGAGGGGGAAATCGAGGATATTAAATTCGGGTATTTCAATAATGATCAATATGCGGATATCTTTTTTTATTGTAAATCCGGGGAACAATATAAACAATTTATATATTATTACAACGGAAATGAATTTGTTAAGGGAGAAATTACGGAATCACATCCTAATTTATCTTTCTTAGTTGCAGATTTTAATAATGATGGTATATCAGAGTTAATGTCTTGTTATTATACAATTGACCAAGATAAAGAGACCAAAGCTGCGACTGTTAGTTATCCTGGATGTCATTTTACGAGTAATACCTACAATATTGATGTTACGGATTTATTTCTATCTCCTGATATCTCTCCTGGAACTACAAGATTAGATGATGTGTATTCATATAAGGGAAAATCTTATGTTTATCCTATAAAACACGATCTTTTTGCCGGTGATTTTACAGGGGATGGTAGAGCTGATGTATTAGCCATTTCTCAATCCAGAGTAACAGGGCCAGGGGTGATTACACGTTTTCGTGACGTAAAATACAGTTTGGTAACTTTTGATGAACAATGTTCTTCTGATGTGGTGATTGATATCATAGATGGTAATGCGGGTAGGCGCTCTATTGAATATAATAGTCATGTACAATCACGTGTGAGTAAGAATCCGCTAATAAAAGGATTATATACTCATTGGAATAAGCAATATGCATTAATTCGAAATGTAAATTATGTACTAACATCCGATTTGCATAAAAACATTCATATTGGTAAGAAGTCATATTCATATACTACTCCTTTTTATAGAAAGGATAAAGGTAATTTTGTTGGATTTGAAAAACAAATAATAACAGATTCTCTTTTAAATACTATCACGGTTAATACTTATAATGTATTAGGATCTCCCTGTATATTATATCTTGCCAAAAGCGAGTATCGTGTTGGACATGAAATCGTTTCGTCTACTAACTATGGAGCTGAATTACATGATTTGTCAGGGAGCTATTATTTGAGACATACATCCGTTTTTGAAACAGACTTGGATAAGCAATGTGAAAAAGTGGAGCAATATACTTATGATGAAGTAGATAATATCATAATTTCTGATGTTAGTTATCAAGGATTTGCTAGGGTAAATAATATACCAGAAAAAAGAGTTTTAACCAATTATCAATATGTACGTCCGGATAATCTATTATATAAGAAGAAACCTTCAAAAATTACAACTGTCTACACAAGAGATGAAGCTAATAGTATCACTCAGGTGAAAAGATACGATTATACACCACAAGGAAAAATTTCTTTAGAATCATTTAATTCATATTTTAAAAGATACCAATATAATGTTTGTGGGCTTTTGGTTGCGGAGAGTATAGAAGATTCTATCACTAAAAAACAGTTTATTTATGAATATGATACTAACTTTCTACATCGAAGTAAGACTATATCTCCGACAGGTTTAATCTCAACTTATACAACTGATGTCTATGGCAATATTCTTATTCATACCGGACCGGGAAATCTGAAAACATATTATACTTATGATGATTTATTCAGACCTTATAAAATTAAGGCTCCCGATGGTACTGTTTCAGTCCGGAAAGCAATAAGAGGGGGACGTGATAAACAAGGATTCTATGTTGCGAATTATGTTATATTGAATGGAAATACAGAAAAAAGTATTATTTTTAATAATGCCATACACTACGATTGTCTGGGGAGAGAAATTCGAAAAGAAAAAGTTCTATTAAATGGAATATGCGAACATGTTGATATTTATTATAACAAAAAAGGGTTGTCAGAAAAGTTGTATTCATATAGAGGGAAAGTTTTAGTAAATTCGAAAGAAATGTATTATGATAATAAGAATCGCATTATACAAGAGAAAATATCATCTCCAGTAGATGTGGGCAAAAATGGAAAAACTATAGACTATGTTTATTATGATCCAAATGTCAGGAGAGGGAAAAAGGTAAAAACTGTAATAACTAATGCATCTACCACTGATTCTATTGTTACAATAATGATATATAATCGTACTGCTTTACCTGTATTAAGAATCGAAAATAGTGATTCAATAGTTTACCAATATGATAGTGCTGATAACTTAATAAAGGTACAAACGGTAGGATATCCGACAGAGGATAAATATACAGATTATGGATTGAGAATTTCTCATTTCAATAATTCTACAGGTAAATCGACATGTGAATATAACAATTTCAATGAATTAGCTAAAGAGGTTGATAGTCAAGGAAATAAGATTAAATATGCTTACGATAAAGAGGGAAGAATAATAACAAAAACGACAGGGGAAAATACTGTTCATTATATTTATGACGCAGTTACTGGTTGGCTAAAAGGAATTGAATCTTTGTCACATAAACTGGAATATTTATATGATAATATAGGACGGGTTATTGAAGAAAAGAAAACGACATTAGGGATACCGATGGTCAAGAAATATCAGTATGACAACTTTGGACGTTTATCAGTGTATACTTCTCCGTCTGGTTTCAAGCAAAAGAATGTATATGATGATAGATTTTGTGAATTGGTTGAGATTCGTGATATAACTACAGGCGATTCAAAAATTCTATGGAAACGCACGAAGGTCGATTCTTTGGGATATATTTCACAGGTTATTAATGGAGATAATCGAACAGTAGATTATACGTATAATAATCGTGGAGAATATACACATATTTATTCTCCGGGAGTTATTGATTTTTTATATCAATATGATCATCGTGATTTGATGCTTTCACGTAAAGAAAAGTTTTATACGGATGATTTATGGAAAGGATTTGATGAGTATTTCAGCTATGATACTTATGAAAGGCTTATTGCATCTGAAAGAAAAGGAAAAACAGGGCAAGAGGTTTCATATTCTTCCGGTTATCGGATTGCATCAAAATCCGACATGGGGACTTATTTATATACTAGCGATAAATCTCGAATTCATAGCATATCCACAGTGTCAGAAAGAGATTATTATCCTTCACAGATATTAACATTTTCAACAAATAATCGTATTGCTACAATACAAGAAAAAGATAAGATATGGACTTATGATTATGATGTGAATGAGATGCGTGCAAAAGCGGTGTTGGAAGAAAATGGCATTGTACGATTAACTAAATATTATTTTTCTAATTATGAAAAAGAATGTACTGATAACCAATCGACTGATATTGATTATATTTATGCAGGTGAAAATTTGGTAGCTTTAAGAAAGACTACAGAAAATCAGGCGACTATATATTTTGTCTATTCTGATAATTTAGGTTCTATTCGATGCTTGACTGATTTTCAAGGGAATGTAGTACAGCAGTTGGGGTATGACGCATGGGGGCAACGCCGCAATCCATTGACTGGCGAGAAATTGACTTCTATAGAATTGATAGATTCTTATCGTATTACGCGACGTGGATTTACAACTCATGAGCATATTGATGAAATGAACCTGATTAATATGAATGCGAGAATCTATGATCCTTTAATTGGTTGCTTTATTAGTGTTGATCCTCACGCTGCCATGAATTATATAATTAATCCTTATACTTATTGTAATGGAAATCCATTAAAATGGATTGATTTAACAGGAGAAGATATGTGGAGTACGTCTGACCCTGACTTGATAGACCGGATGTTTAATTTATACAAGGATGGCCAGAATATGTTTGGCAAACCATATTCTGTAAGTAATGATTGGTTTTATCTAACTCACGATGAGTTTGTTAGAGCCTATGCAGTATATGGAGTTGCTGTATTTTCTTACAATGGTAGCTATGACTTGAGTAGTTATGGGACTGTAAGTGATGGGGAAATCACAATTCATGGGAAGCTTCCGAAAAAAGAGGAAACTGGCTTTCCTAGTGTAGGTGATGCTTATTCTATGATAAATTATGCAGTAGGGACATATACTGGAATAAAAGCTTACTCGCATGTACATGATGGAATGTGGCGTGGAATGGACGGTAAATGGTACAAAACATCTTGGGGAGGTAATCAGTATACAGGGGCTCGTAGCACTGTGATGAAAAAGGCTTTACGTTTAGAGAAAATTGGTAAATATATGTTCTGTCTTGATGCTGTAATTAATGGAGTTATAATTTGGAACAATGCTTCTGAAAATAATTACGAACTTATATTCCAATCTTCGGCAAATATTGTTTTCGGATATATTTCTACTTATGGTGGACCTCCTGGAATGATTGTGGGAACAATGTATTATTCTATGACTTTTGCTCCTCATGGATTTATATTTTGTCCGATAACAGAACCGACTTTCTGTTCATCTGATAATACTTATGTTGAACCATATAAAAAAATATATTGAGAATGAATATACTTAAACAAATATATGAGATATATGAATATCTGTTTTATCGAACATATATATGGCAGCTTAGATTGTGGGGAGAAAAGCGGTCGCCAGAAGTGGCAGGGTTATTACTACCGACTTCATTGTTTACTTTTGTTTTTGTTGGCCCAATAGTTGGAGTATTACATTCATTGGAAGTACCAAACAATGAAGAGTTAGGTATACTTTTGGCTGTTATATTCACTTTTGTTGCTCATAGATTATTTATTAGCGATGGACAATATTTGTCTATTGCTGATAAATATCGTAATGAAACTAAAGAAAAACAACGACAACGTATGAAGCAAGTTTGGATTTTTTTAGCAATAAATCTTATTTGGGTAATATTCTGCATCTTCTTATTCATCAAAGTGATACCCCCGCCATCAAATGCAGATACCTCTAATAAGAATCCTTCTCCAGAATATATAGAGATGCTGAAAGATATAAGAGACCGACGAGCACAATAGAATATAAACAGTGAAATAAATTTGTTGTATAATAGATTATAATTTAGAACTTAGAAAAATGAGAATTATTTTATTTTTATTATTGGGTTGGTACACAATCGGAAATATACAAGCACAAATCAAAGAGCCTGTAAAGTTCAAAAATGAGTTGAAAATGACATCTGAAACGGAAGCGGAAATCGTGTTTACTGCTTCGATAGAGAAAGGATGGCATGTGTATTCGACCGGGCTAGGGGATGATGGGCCTATTTCCGCTACTTTCAACATCAATGCGAGTAATCATGTAGAAACAATGGGTAAATTGCAACCTGTTGGAAAAGAAATCAGCATCTATGATAAGATGTTCGAGATGAACGTGCGTTATTTTGAAGATACGGTACAGTTTATCCAAAAAGTGAGATTTACAGGAAATGATTACTTTATGGATGGGTTTCTGGAGTTTGGAGCTTGTAACGATGAGAGCTGTTTACCTCCGACTCAAATTCCTTTTCAATATGGGAAAAAAGCAGAAGCAGATATAATAGTTACAAAAGGGGAGGAAGAGGCTCCGGTAAATGTGGTAGAGAAGCAATCGGAAAGTGATCTTTGGAAACCGGTAATCAATGAATTGCAAGTGTTAGGTGAAGAACATTCTCAAGAGGATAAATCTTGGTTGTATGTCTTTGTCACTGGATTTCTTGGCGGATTATTGGCTTTGTTCACTCCCTGCGTATGGCCGATTATTCCTATGACTGTGAGTTTTTTCCTGAAAAGAAACAAGGATAAGAAGAAAGGGATTCGGGATGCATGGACTTATGGTGCTTCAATTGTCGTGATTTATGTAACACTGGGATTAGCAATTACTTTAATATTTGGTGCCAGTGCATTGAACGCTTTATCAACAAATGCCGTATTTAATATTCTTTTCTTCCTGATGTTGGTTGTTTTTGCAGCTTCTTTCTTTGGGGCATTTGAACTTACTTTGCCTTCTAAATGGAGTAATGCTGTGGATAGCAAAGCGGAAGCGACGAGTGGGCTGCTAAGTATTTTTCTGATGGCATTTACGTTATCTCTGGTGTCTTTCTCTTGTACAGGGCCGATTATCGGCTTTCTGCTCGTACAGGTTTCTACAACTGGTAGCGTGATTGCTCCTGCTATCGGAATGTTAGGCTTTGCCATCGCTTTGGCTTTACCATTCACACTGTTTGCTCTTTTTCCTTCGTGGCTGAAATCAATGCCTAAGTCAGGAGGGTGGATGAATGTAATTAAAGTGACATTGGGCTTTCTGGAACTGGCTTTTGCCTTGAAATTCTTATCGGTTGCGGACTTAGCCTATGGTTGGAGAATTCTGGATAGGGAAACCTTCCTTGCATTATGGATTGTGATTTTCGGACTGATGGGGTTATATCTGTTAGGAAAGATCAAGTTTCCGCATGACGGTGATGAAAGTAGGGTAGGCGTAGCCCGCTTCTTTCTTGCACTTGTCTCTTTAGCGTTTGCTGTGTATATGATCCCCGGACTTTGGGGAGCACCTTTGAAAGCTGTCAGTGCATTTGCTCCTCCTGTGACGACACAGGACTTTAATTTATATTCGAATGAGGTCCACCCCAAATTCAAGGATTATGAAATCGGTATGGAGTATGCACGGCAAAAGGGAATGCCTGTGATGATCGATTTTACCGGATATGGTTGTGTGAATTGTCGTAAGATGGAGGCGGCTGTGTGGACGGATAGTAAGGTGGGTGGTATCATCAATGATAAGTATGTACTTATTTCTTTGTACGTGGATGATAAAACTCCATTGAATGAGCCGCTCAAAATAACGGAAAATGGAACGGAACGTACCTTACGCACGGTAGGGGATAGATGGAGCTATCTGCAACGTGTGAAGTTTGGAGCAAATGCACAACCTTTTTATGTATTGCTGGATAATGAGGGTTATCCGTTGAATAAGTCGTACGCATATAATGAAGATATTACTTCCTATATTGAGTTTTTACAAAAAGGATTGGAACATTACGTAAAATGAATTTAGTCATTGATTTTCTTTTTAACCTGGACTTGTGATCAATAGGATTAGAAAAGGTATTTGTTTTTAGGTAGTGGGGCCGGCATACAAAGCGTAACTTTGTTTGCCGGTCTTTTTTATGCTCCCTTGTCTCCCTGCTTGTCGCTTTTTTCAAGGTATTGGGTTGATTATTTGCTATAAATATTGTTTGTAGGCCTTGTAGTGCCGATAATCGCTTGTCGTTTCATGTCCGTTGAATATGCCGCATCTTTGCATCGTTAACGTTAGCGAAATAATTATTAAACAGTATTCATTTAAAAAAGAAAAGTATTATGGCAATTAGATTTAAAAGAGTTCAACGTCTGTGTGATCCGACAAACAAAGAGGCAGGAAAGAAAGTGTATCCGGTGATTTCTTATCAGTATGATACGAGCGCTACACTGGATGAGTTTGCGAAAGAAATCTCTTCTACTTCCGGTGTCAGTGAGGGTGAAACGATTAGTGTATTGAAAGATTTTCGTACACTTCTACGTAAGACATTACTTTCGGGCCGTTCAGTGAACATTAAGGGATTGGGTTACTTTTTTCTTGCGGCTCAAAGCAAAGGAACAGAAAAGGCAGAAGACTTTACTGTATCTGACATCAGCGGCCTGCGGGTTTGTTTTCGTGCTAATTCGGATATCCGTCTCTTTACGGGAACTTCGACGCGTTCGGATGGATTGAAGTTTAAGGATTTGGATCATATCAACGACTCAAGTATCATTGATGGTGGGGCAGGTGAAGGAGAGGAAGCACCGAATCCTGACGGTGGTTCGGGAGATAATGGTGAAGCACCTGATCCGGCAGCTTGATAAGCGGGAAATGAAAATTAGCGACTTTGTATGGAATGGGGCTTCGGCCTCATTCTTTCTTTAAACTACATAAATAGATCAATATGCAAATAACTACAATCCTTGCTTTCATTACTGCTATGGGCGGTTTGGAAGCGGTGAAATGGATGGTGAGATATATCACTTGCCGGAAAACGGATGCACGGAAAGAAGAGGCAGACGTGAGTAGTCTGGAAGAAGAAAATCGTCGTAAAAAAGTGGATTGGCTGGAAGATCGCCTGACACAGCGGGACGAGAAAATAGACGGGCTTTACATCGAGCTTCGCAAGGAGCAGGAAGAGAAGATCGACTGGATACATAAATGCCATGAGGTGGAGTTGGCACAGAAAGAGTCGGAGGTGAAAAAGTGTGATATCAGAGGGTGTGTGAAACGCATTCCTCCTTCGGAATATTAATGAGGTTAGTTGATAAAAATAAAATGTTATGAGAAAGATAGATTCTATTATAGTACATTGTTCGGCTACAAAAGCTGGACAGGATTTTACCGCCGCAGATATTGACCGTTGGCACCGGGAACGTGGGTTCAACGGTATCGGTTACCATTATGTTATCCGCCTGGATGGAAAACTGGAGAAAGGAAGGGAGATTGATTTGGCAGGAGCGCATTGCAAAGGTTGGAATGAGCGAAGTGTCGGGATCTGTTATATCGGGGGATTGGATGAGAACGGACATCCGGCAGATACCCGGACAAATGCGCAAAAACGGGTGCTTTATCAAGTAATAATGGATTTGCAACGGGAATATACTATTCTTCAGGTATTGGGACACCGGGATACTTCGCCGGATTTGAATGGAGACGGGGTGATCGAACCTTATGAATATGTGAAAGTGTGTCCTTGTTTTGATATGAGAGAGTTTATGAAGAGTGGGAGGGAGTTGCTGTTTGCTTTATTATTGGGTCTCGTTCTTCCGGGGGTGCTTTCGGGATGCAGGACTAAGAAGGAAGTTATCAGTAGGAGCAGTGAGGTGCAGATGGATTCAAGTTCTTCCGGGCATTCTTCCCATGTGGCTTCGTATGATGTTAATCAGGAAAGGAAGATGCTGGAACGGATGGAGGAGTCTACCGAACAAATATTGGTAGTATTGGGGAAAGATACTGCGACAGGGGATTTCTCTTCCACCTGTTTTATTTCAGGTAGCAGAAAGACGGTGAATAAGGTTTTTGAAAAGAAAGAGAGGATAGATGAGAAAGAAGATACTCAAATATCATCCTTTATCGACACGAATCGTCATAAAGTGGTTGGTGAGGAGGTAGAGAATAGCTTATATTATAGGAAAAATATAAGTTGGATGCTAATAATTAGTATATCGGCATTGATGTTACTTTACTTTATTTATAAAAAGAGGAGAATTCTTTTTTGAGGATTTGCATAGAAATATATAGAATAATACTATCTTTGTAGAGGTATATCGGGCTTAATGGAGTGATTGTTCAATAATATTCATATTCATATCGGGATATACAATGAGAATGAGGGCGAAATTTTTAATTGTGATAATTGATTGTGTAGCCCTAAATGTGTGAATAACGTAAAAGTGGTAGCTTTTGAGTTTGAATTTTGCATATATCGAAACAGGCTATTTAAAATATTTGCTATTAGTCTTGTTTGTAAACAGATATTGTTCTCTTAGACATGAATACAATTTGCCATATTCGTGATTATGCGGACTTTTGCAGAAGGTAACTAACAAACAATATTAGGGATTAATGATTATATATAATAGTCGATTAGCAAAATGGCTTCTCGATAAAAAGAAACATTCTTTTATGATTTTTGGGTGCTACTTTACCCGTTATAAGCAATTAGAATTTTGGGAGGAAATGGAAAACCGGATTCATGTAAGGCAATACACGGAATGCTTTTTGCCTACACTTGTGCCGGCAGTAGGAGTATCGCTGTAAAAGAAAGCTGCCATCGTCAAGATGGGCTGACTAAGATAAAGATCCCTCGTGGATCGGCTGCCTGTGAAGGTCGCTCTATTGTTTGTTTTGTTTGTGTTTTGGTGCACCTTTATTCTGTTGAAGAATAAGGTGCACTCTTTTTATGGTTATATAATAGATTAATATATCTTTGAAGAAAAAAGAAGATGGGTGAAAAAGCTTCAATGTGGAATCTCTGGCACGGCTGTCACAAATTGAGTGAGGGCTGCCGCCATTGTTATGTATATCGGACGGATGGTAAATATGGAAAAGACAGTTCGGTGGTGACAAAGACGGAGAAGTTTGATTTACCTTTGCTTCGAAAAAAGAATGGTACGTATAAGATACCTTCGGGAAATCTGGTATATACTTGTTTTACTTCGGATTTTCTGATAGAAGATGCCGACGAATGGCGTGCCGAAGCATGGGAGATGATGCGGATACGGCAGGACTTGCATTTCCTTTTTATCACCAAACGAATCGATCGATTACAACAGTGTCTGCCTCCGGATTGGGGTGATGGGTATGAGAACGTAACAATCTGCTGCACAATGGAGAATCAGGATAGGATGGATTATCGTCTGCCTATTTATAAAGAAAGTCCTATTAAACATAAAATCATTATCTGCGAGCCGCTTCTTAGCCGGATTGATTTCAGAGGCGAGTTGGGAGATTGGGTGGAACAGGTGGTTGCCGGAGGGGAGTCGGGGAAGGAAGCCCGGATGTGTGACTATGAGTGGGTGCTGGATATCCGGCAGCAATGTATAGATGCGAATGTCGGCTTTTGGTTCAAGCAGACTGGGAGTTATTTACTGAAAGAGGGACATGAATACAAGATTGCCCGACAGTTTCAACATTCGCAGGCGAGGAAGGCAGGATTGAATTATATGCCTGATAAACAAGAAATAAAAGGTTAGTTCAGATATTTTTTACTGAAAGCGAGGGTTGATTGGCAATCTTCGCTTTTTGTTTTATTGAGTACAAAATACGGATAATCACGTCTTTTTATAAAGATATTGTGTAAATTTTAAATTATCCATATTAATGAAACAGATAAAACTGTTACTTCTTTTAGCTTCCGCCTCCGTTACGGGAGCACTTGCGCAAAGCAATGGATTGACGGATATGAGTCAGAGCCGTTTTGCGAAGATGGCGAATACCGGAATCGGTGCAGTACATTGGACGGATGGATTCTGGGGAGATCGCTTTCAGGTATTTAGCCGGACTTCCCTGCAAAGTATGTGGAACACTTGGAATACGCCGGAAATCTCTCACGGTTTCCGTAATTTTGAGATTGCTGCCGGGGTATGCAAAGGAGAGCATTGGGGACCTCCATTTCATGACGGAGATATGTATAAATGGATGGAAGGTGTGGCTTCTGTCTATGCAGTTAATAAAGATCCGGAGCTGGACAAATTAATGGATAACTTTATTACTTGTGTCGTAAAAGCCCAGCGTGCAGACGGTTATATACATACGCCTGTTGTTATTGAAGAACTGAATAAAGGGATTGACTCTCATGCATTGGGAGATCAGCATAAACAAACGGTCATTGGAACGAAAGTAGGTGACGAGAATGAAAAAGGAGCTTTTGCCAATCGGCTGAACTTTGAGACTTATAATCTGGGACACTTGATGATGGCGGGTATTGTGCATCGTCGTGCCACTGGAAAGACTACTCTTTTCGATGCTGCTGTGAAAGCGACGGATTTCCTCTGTCATTTTTATGAAACGGCTTCTGCCGAACTGGCTCGCAATGCTATTTGTCCCTCTCATTATATGGGGGTAGTTGAAATGTACCGGGCTACCGGAAATCCCCGTTATCTGGAACTTTCAAAGAATCTGATTGATATCCGTGGTATGGTGGAGAACGGTACAGACGATAATCAGGACCGTATTCCTTTCCGCGATCAATATCGTGCGATGGGACATGCCGTACGCGCCAACTATCTGTATGCCGGAGTAGCGGATGTATATGCAGAAACCGGTGAGCAGCAATTAATGAAGAATCTGACTAGTATCTGGAATGATATCGTGACCCGGAAAATGTATGTGACCGGTGCTTGCGGTGCTCTTTATGATGGTACATCGCCTGATGGTACGTGTTATGAGCCGGATAGTATTCAGAAAGTGCATCAGAGTTATGGACGTCCCTATCAGTTGCCGAATAGCACTGCTCACAATGAAACGTGTGCCAATATCGGTAATATGCTGTTCAACTGGCGGATGCTGGAGGTGACAGGAGATGCGAAATATGCCGATCTTGTGGAGACTTGTCTTTATAATAGTGTATTGAGCGGTATTAGTCTGGATGGAAAGAAGTATTTCTACACGAATCCGCTTCGTATCAGTGCCGATCTTCCTTACACGCTTCGTTGGCCGAAGGAACGGACGGAATATATCAGTTGTTTCTGCTGTCCTCCGAACACATTGCGTACACTGTGCCAGGCACAAAACTATGCATATACATTGAGTCCGGAAGGGATTTATTGTAATCTGTATGGAGCAAATACATTGACAACGACTTGGAAAGAGAAGGGAGAAGTAGCTCTGACGCAGGAGACGGATTATCCCTGGGATGGAAATGTACGTGTAACGTTGAATAAAGTTCCTCGTAAGGCGGGTAGTTTCTCGCTTTTCTTACGTATCCCTGAATGGTGCGAAAAGGCTACGCTTACGGTGAATGGGCAGCCGCTGCAAATCAATGCGAGGGCAAATTCGTATGCGGAAGTAAATCGTGCATGGAAGAAGGGAGATGTAGTGGAACTGGCAATGGATATGCCTGTGCGCTTGCTTGAAGCTCATCCGTTGGCAGAGGAGATTCGTAATCAGGTGGTCGTGAAGCGCGGACCGTTGGTTTATTGTCTGGAAAATATGGACATAGCGAATGGAGAGAAGATTGATAATGTATTGATCCCTGCTGATATAAAATTGACTCCGAAGAAGATTACGATTGAAGGCAGTCCGGTTGTAGCGCTCGAAGGTAAAGCGCGTCTGGCATCTGCAACTTCTTGGGAAGGAGTACTTTATCGTCCGGTAGTTCAGGCTGAAAAGACGGTGGATATTCGTTTGATTCCTTATTATGCATGGGGAAATAGAGGAAAAGGAGAAATGACCGTATGGATGCCTCTTGCCAGATAAATCAGGATACAGAAATGAAGAAATGAGGATGAGAAAGTTATTTTTAACGGCTATATGTATTTTGTGCAGTCATTGGTTATGGTCCGGTGAGATATGGGTTTCTTCCAAAGGTAATGACTTGAATGATGGAACCCGCCAGTCTCCCAAAGCAACGCTGACTGCTGCTTTACGGCAGGCGCGTGAGTGGCGGAGGACGGAAGATGACCGTGTGCAGGGAGGAATCACTGTTTATATGGAGGGTGGAATGTATGCTCTGTATGAGCCGGTTTTTATCCGTCCGGAAGATAGTGGGACAAAGGAATCACCAACGGTGATCCGTTCGGCAGTCGATGAAAAGGTGGTATTGAGTGGAGGAATCCGTATTAAGAATTGGAAGAGACAAGGAAAGCTCTGGGTGGCAGATGTGCCGGCATTTAATGGGCGTCCATTGGATTTCCGTCAGTTGTGGGTGAATGGAGAAAAGGCTGTCCGTGCCCGTGATGTAGAGAATTTCGAAAAGATGAACCGTATTTGCAGCGTGGATGAAAAGAATGAAATTCTTTATGTTCCTGCGGTTGCGGTGCGCAGACTTATGGATCATAAGGGAAAAATGAAGGCTGAATATGCCGAGATGGTAATCCATCAGATGTGGTGTGTGGCCAATCTTCGGATTCGGTCTATTGAGGTGCAGGGAGATAGTGCGGCAGTACGTTTCCATCAGCCGGAAAGCCGGATTCAGTTTGAACATCCTTGGCCGCGTCCAATGGTGACGACGGACGGACATAATTCTGCTTTCTATCTGACGAATGCCCGTGAGCTATTGGATGTACCGGGTGAATGGTATCACGATATAGATGCCCGCAAAGTGTATTATTATCCACGAGAAGGAGAGAAGATGCAGGAGGCGGAAGTGATGGTACCCGCCGTTGAGACGTTAGTGCAGGTAGAAGGTACTTTGGATCGTCCTGTGTGTCATATTCGTTTTGAGAAAATTACTTTTTCTTATACTACGTGGATGCGTCCGTCAGAGAAAGGACATGTGCCTCTTCAGGCAGGTATGTATCTGACGGATGGGTACCGGATTGATCCGAAGATACAACGGGATTATCAGAATCATCCGTTGGATAATCAAGGATGGTTGGGTCGTCCTGCGGCTGCTGTCCGGATAGCTGCTGCCAGGCAGATTGATTTTGAGCGTTGCCGATTTGAACATTTGGGTTCTACCGGACTGGATTATGAGGAAGCGGTGCAGGGCGGTATTGTTCGTGGTTGTTTCTTTCGCGATATTGCAGGAAATGGTTTGCTGGCCGGTAGCTTTTCTCCGGCTGCTCACGAAACGCATTTGCCTTATGATCCTGCTGACCGCCGGGAAGTATGCACACACCAGCAAATCAATAATTGCTATTTCACGGAAGTTGGGATTGAGGACTGGGGATGTCTCGCCATTGCTGCGGGGTATGTGAGTGATATTAATATCGAGCATAATGAAATCAGTGAAGTTCCTTATAGTGGCATCAGTCTTGGTTGGGGATGGACACAAACTGTGAATTGTATGCGTAATAACAGAGTTCATGCAAATCTGATTCATCATTATGCGAAACACATGTATGATGTAGCGGGTGTTTACACGCTCGGTTCACAGCCCAAAAGCTATGTAACGGAGAATTGTGTGCATAGTATCTATAAACCGGGTTACGTGCACGATCCTAATCATTGGTTCTATCTTTATACGGATGAGGGTTCTTCTTTCATCACTGTTCGTGACAATTGGACGGAGGGAGAGAAGTATCTGCAAAATGCCAATGGTCCCGGAAATGTATGGGAGAATAATGGTCCGAAAGTGGATGATGCTATTCGTGAACGTGCAGGATTGGAAGCAGAATACAAGGATTTGCTGAATATTCGATAGTGATTGGTAAATCATTTAACTGCAATATGCGGTTCGTTCCACAGATGTGGAACTAAACATCAACATGCTGTAGAACGAATTGTTTCTTATAACACAGTCAGTTAATAATAGTAAGAATAATGAAAAAGGAATATATGATATTGCTTAGTGCCTTGTCTTTGGCAAGCAGCACATTTGCCCAGACCTGGATCTGGTATCCGGGAGATTATGAAATCTGGCTGGGAAATCAAATGAACAACCGTCGTACGGAACGGGGGGCATTTTTCCCTCCTTTCTGGAAAACGGACAGTCATTATGTAGTCGTAGAGTTCAGCAAGCAACTGAATCTTTCCGAGCCGGAAGAGATCTTTATTGCTGCGGAAGGAAAGTATAATGTCAAACTGGATGGAAAGCTTCAATTCGGTATGCCGGAGACGATGACTCTTCCTGCCGGTAAGCATAACCTGAACATCAAAGTTTGGAATCAGGCTACTCCTCCCACCATTTATGTGAAAGGGAAGACGGTGAATTCTGATTCCTCCTGGCGAGTGACTTACGAAGATAAAGAATGGATTGATGAGAGCGGAAAAGCCAGTGACACATCTGCTACGATCTATATGGATGCCGGATGCTGGAACTTTGACGGGGCTACCCAACTTCCTTCCCAATTCAGTCTGATGCGTGAACCGCAGCAACCTGTTGCGAAGACAGAACAGGCTGAAGGAGGTATTCTTTATGATTTTGGAAAAGAGACATTCGGATTCATCACATTGAAGAATCTTTCCGGAAAAGGAAAAATAGAGATTTATTATGGTGAAAGTCCGGAAGAAGCAAAGGATAAAGCATATTGTGAAACTTTGGACAAACTGTTGTTAGAGCCGGGACAAGTGACTGACCTCGCCATCCGCAGCACTTCTCCTTTAAATAATTCTGATAACGAATATACGTTGGAGAACAGTAAAGCTTTTCGATATGTCTACGTTACCCACGAACCGGGTGTACAAATAGGAGAAGTATCCATGCAATATGAATATCTTCCTGAAGAGTATCGTGGAAGTTTCCGTTGCAATGATGAAGAATTGAACCGTATCTGGGAAGTGGGGGCTTATACTATGCATCTCACTACGCGCGAGTTCTTTATTGACGGTATCAAACGTGACCGCTGGGTATGGAGTGGTGATGCTATCCAAAGTTATCTGATGAATTATTATCTTTTCTTCGATATTGAATCCGTGAAACGTACAATCTGGCTGCTTCGTGGCAAAGATCCTGTGACCAGCCACAGCAATACGATCATGGACTATACTTTCTATTGGTTCCTTAGCGTATATGATTATTATATGTATAGTGGCGACCGCCACTTTGTCAACCAACTGTATCTACGTATGCAAACGATGATGGATTATGTATTGGGACGTACAAATAAAAATGGTATGGTGGAAGGTATGACCGGTGATTGGGTATTTGTGGACTGGGCGGACGGCTATCTGGATAAAAAAGGAGAACTTTCTTTTGAGCAAGTTTTATTTTGCAGAAGTCTGGAAACAATGGCTTTGTGTGCTGATTTAGTCGGGGATGAGATTGGGAAGCAGAAGTATGAGAAGCTGGCTGCTGCTCTGAAAGCAAAGTTAGAACCTACTTTCTGGAACAATCAAAAACAGGCATTTGTGCATAATCGTGTGAATGGTCAGCAAAGTGATGCTGTGACGCGTTATGCCAATATGTTTTCTGTATTCTTCCAGTATCTGAACGCAGATAAGCAGCAAGCCATCAAGAACTCTGTTCTTCTGAATGACAGCATTCTGAAAATCACAACGCCTTATATGCGTTTTTATGAATTGGAAGCTCTTTGTGCTCTGGGTGAACAGGAGGCTGTCATGAAGGAAATGAAAGCTTATTGGGGCGGTATGTTGAAGGAGGGTGCTACCTCTTTCTGGGAAAAATACAACCCTGAAGAAACTGGAACGCAACATCTTGCCATGTACGGCCGTCCTTATGGCAAGAGTCTGTGTCATGCCTGGGGAGCAAGTCCTATCTATCTGCTCGGCAAATATTATTTGGGTGTGAAACCAGTGAAAGAAGGATATAAGGAGTTTACTATCGCTCCTGTATTGGGAGGACTGAAATGGATGGAGGGTACTGTACCCACTCCGAATGGCGATATCCATATCTATATGAATGGCAAAATGATGAAAGTGAAAGCAACAGAAGGGAAAGGCTATCTGACAATCAATAGTCGTCGTCCGCCCAAAGCAAATATCGGAACACCGGAGAAAGTATCGGAAGGAGTGTGGCGTCTCTGGATTGATTCACCCGAAGAAAGAATTGTTACCTATCATTTATAATTCATTGTTAATTAGTTAGTGGAGTAGTCCTTGATTAACGGATCCTCTTTTATAGTGGAGATTGTTAATCAGGGACTTTTTTCGTAAATACATTTAGGTTTTCTAAGTTATTTGCTACATTTGCTCTTTATAAAGATAGCAGCAAGTAATACACTTTTTGTTCTTTTGGAAACAAATAAACAAAATCCGAAGAATGCAAAACAAGATTGTTCCATATACTAATACAGATGATGAAAAACTCTTTGCCTTGATCGAACAAGGCGATAAAAGAGCTTTCACCCAAGCTTATGAAAGATACCATAAACTATTGTATGTATTGGCTTACCGTTATTTAATGAGTTCCGATATGGCAGAAGATGCAGTACAGCATGTCTTCACCCGTTTGTGGGAATTCCGTTCAGAACTGCGTGTTGGAATCAGCCTGAAGAATTACCTATTCACTATGACAAAAAATTATGTCTTAAACTTGATTCGTAATGAAAACAGTGCGATTGCAAAGAACTATGAGATGGCACAAGCTGCTTCACCTTACGAAGATAATCTGATAGAGAATTTAGAGAAGAAAGAATTGATGTCCAGCTTTTATAAGGCAGTAGATATGCTTCCTGCACAGAAACGGGAAATCTGTTTAATGAAAGTTCAGGAGGAACTGACGAATCAGGAGATAGCGGAACGGATGAACTTATCCATAAATACCATCAAAACGCATTATTCGGAAGCCTTGAAACTTCTCCGTATTCATTTAAGTAAGATGTTAATAATTGTTGTATTTACCACTCTGATGACTGTTTTGAGTGTCCATTTAATAAAGTGATAAAGATGAATAGACCTACAGATAAACAAATAGAAGAAGTACTGGCAGGAATTGCTACCCCGGAAGATGCAAAGTTAGTAGCCGAATGGTTTACCACCGAAGAAGGCAGTGACTATCTGGAAGCTGCAATGACACGGGATTCGGAATTGATAAAAAATGAAGTAGCAGATTTGTATGTGAATCATGATATTCCTTCCAGGCAGATGTTAGAACAAATACGAAAGAATATTCGGGTGAAAAAACTGAAACGCATTTGCTTCAGAGTGGCGGCAGTGTTGATACCCGTACTATTTATTATCGGATTCTATATACAACTGAACTCTAAAGTTGACCTGTTCGGAACTTCTGAATATGAAGAAGTCGTTGTAGGCAAAGGAGAACGGATACAAATCATGTTCCAGGATGGAACAAGGGTGTATATCAATTCTGATTCGAAGCTGAAATATCCAAAGAAATTTGCTTTGAACACCCGCGAAGTTTTTCTTGAAGGAGAAGCCTATTTTGTGGTAGCCAAGAATGAAAAACGTCCTTTCATTGTCAATCTGAATGGTCCTGCGATTCAGGTAGTGGGAACCTCTTTCAACGTACAGGATTATCCGGAAAACAAAGACATTGTGGTATGCCTGGATGAAGGAAACATAAATCTGGCTCTTCCTACTGAAAAGAAATATCCGGTGCGTCCCGGCGAAAGATTGATCTATAATAAGGAGAGCAATGAATGCACTATTTCCAGAATGGATGATATGCGCCGTTTGTCAATGTGGAAACAGAATGTGATCGTATTTAAAGACACCCCGCTGCCGGAAGTAATCAAAGTGTTGAACCGCTGGTATGACGTGGATTTTAAGATAGAAGATGAACGTGCCTTGACCTATGTGTATACTTTGACATCCGACAATACTTTACTGGAAAAAGTACTGATGGATCTGGAAAAGATTGCTCCGGTGAAATTCGATTATAATGAAGATAAAAAAGAAGTCATAGTGAAAATGAAATAGTATAAGCACTCAAATAAAAAGATAATATGAATAAAGAAGTTGATTTGTCCGTATCTTGTTATGGAAAAGTAAAAGACAGGAGATATGACATCGTGGCATTGCCTTGGGGAGCTACTGAACCTCATAACTTGCATCTGCCCTACATGACGGATTGTATTCTTTCTCACGATGTAGCAGTAGATGCTGCCTTGATAGCTCAAAATAAGTATAATGTAAATTGTATGGTGATGCCACCTGTGGGTATGGGTTCTCAAAATCCGGGACAACGGGAACTGCCATTCTGCATCCATACCCGTTATGAAACTCAGAAAGCCATACTGACCGATATTGTATCTTCCCTCTACGCCCAAGGTATCCGGAAATTAGTGATTATCAACGGCCACGGCGGAAATACATTCAAGAGTATGATTCGTGACCTGTCCGTAGACTATCCCGATTTCCTGATAGCATCGAGCGAATGGTATACCGTATTGAAAGCCAAAGATTATTTTGAAAATCCGGGCGACCATGCGGACGAACTCGAAACTTCGGTAATGATGTATTATCATCCCGAACTGGTCAATTTGGAAGAAGCCGGACCAGGTGAATATAAAACATTTGCCGTGGAGTCTTTGAACGAAAAAGTTGCATGGATTCCCAGAAACTGGAAAAAGATATCTGAAGATACTGGTGTAGGCGACCCGAGAGGAGCTTCTGCCGAGAGAGGAAAGATATTCGCTGAAGCGGTTGCAGAAAAGTATGCAAAGCTTTTTGACGAGTTGGTACATAAGGAAATTTATTAGATTTCCGAGAAAAAACATAGTGACGCTATCCTGTTGTCATAGTGTCGGTATTGCCGACTGATAGCGTCACTATATCATCGGGATAGTGACATCATCCCAAGTGATAATAATTAATAATTATAAAAAGTCCTTCCGAATGAAAACCGGAAGGACTTTTTTGTTTCTATTTCTTTTTTTCTTATCCATAAATAATGAATAGTATCTCATTGTAAATAAGGGAACTAGCTGGATTAACTTTTTGATAAACAAAAAAACTTCGAAAAAAAACGTATATTGCCTCACCCGCTTCTTAATCTCGTGTGTCCACTAAATACAAAGAGATTAAGAATCAATTTATAACTTTAAACAAACTAAGTATGAAGAACAGAGTATTGCTTGTATTGTTATTGAGCTTTGCTGTAAGCCTTGCGGCATCAGCTCAAAAAATAACAATGAATCTTCAGCAAGTCAAGTTGGAGAAAGTATTTTCGCTCATTACCAAACAAACAGGACTTACGGTGGCTTACAGTCGTACGATTGTCAACCCCGAACGAATTGTCTCCGTCCAGGCAAAAGACAAAGACCTTTCTAAAGTCTTAGATGAGTTATTTGCGGGTACAAATGTGGCTTATGAAATTGGGGAAAAGAAGATATACCTGAAAGCAAAAGAAGCTTCCATTGCATCAGTGGGAAATCAGAAAAATAAGAAGATAACAGGAACAGTGACAGACGCCAAAGGAGAACCGGTGATTGGTGCCAGTGTTTTGATAAAAGGAATGGGGACAGGTACTGTGACAGATGTGGACGGTAACTTTACACTGGATGCCCCGGCAGATGCACTTTTAGCTGTTAGTTATATTGGTTATAAAACACAGGAAGTAAGGGTAGGAAGTAAGAATTCATATTCTATTCAGTTGCAAGACGATACGGAAGTGCTGGATGAAGTGGTGGTAGTTGGTTACGGTGTGCAGAAGAAATCGAGCCTGACAGGCGCTGTCGCTTCCATCTCTTCTCAAGATATTAGCAAACAAGTATCTTCCAATGTTGCTTCGACCTTGCAAGGACGTACTCCGGGCGTGGACATCGTACAGCAGGCAGGTGTGGCAGGAGCAGATGTAAATATAGTGATTCGTGGTGCTGCTTCTTTTGGTGCTACCGAACCGTTGTATGTGATTGACGGTGCATTCAGTAATGCCGGATTAAGCTCATTAAATCCCAATGACATTGAATCCATCGAAGTTCTGAAAGATGGTGCGGCAGCTGCCATCTACGGCTCACGTGCAGCCAATGGTGTAGTTTTGATTACTACAAAGAAAGGAAAATCCGGTAAACCCGTTATTCAGATAGACGGCTCGTTTGCATTCCAAACGCCTACCAACATCCCGGATTTTCTGAATGCAGCAGAATGGAGAAATTTTGCGAATATGGTAGCGGATAATAGCGGTTTGCCCCATGCACCGGAAAATGACAATCCGACGAATCCGAACTTGAATACTGACTGGTCAAAAGAATGGATTCAATTTGCTCCGGTATGGAACTTGAATGCCAGTATTGCAGGCGGTGGTGATAATTCAACTTTCAGCACAAGCTTGGGATATCTTGACCAAACAGGTATGACAATCTATTCGGATTACAAACGTTATAACTTCCGCTTGAATACCTCTTATAAAAAAGGTCGGTTCTCATTTACCGAGACTCTCGGATTAACCCATAAGGACAAGACTCCTACAACGGCTTTCAACATCGCATTGCCGACGCTACCTATTTACGACGAGCTGGGACGATTTACTTCCGGTGGCCCCGATTATTACATCAATCCTGAAGATGGCAAGGCGCAGAATAAAATAGCTCCATTGCATTATACGGATCAATTTAATAAAGTAACGGATTTGATCGGTTCTTTGAATGCCCAACTGGATATTTGGGGAGGATTAAAATATAAATTATCATTAAGTGGAAATTATAGTAATAAGCATAATTACACGCATACTCCTGAATACTACACCAAATGGAATTCAGATGGAACTCCTGATAAAGATTATGGAAACACACGCAATAGCGTATCCGAAACAAGAGGTGAAGAATTCACTTACACGATTGACAACTTACTGACTTTCAATAAAACATTCGCTCTTCATTCCATAGACGCTTTACTGGGTACAAGCTGGATGAGAGAATATTATCGCTACATGACTAACTCCACGATTAACGATTTGGGAGGAACGGATATTACCGGATTCCAGAATGAGGATGGTAAAATTTCGGCAGGTGACAGTAATGCGGCATTGCTTTCTTTCTTCGCCCGTGTGAACTATGACTATGACAATAAGTATCTGTTGTCTCTAAGCGTTCGTCGCGATGAGTCTTCTAAGTTCCACAAAGATAATAGAGTAGGTTACTTCCCCTCTGTTTCTGCCGGATGGAATGTGCATCAGGAAAAGTGGTTCCAAAATCCCGTAATGAGTAAATTAAAGATTAGAGCCAGTTATGGTGAATTGGGAGCTAATTTTCTCAACCCTTATAATTTCGATGCCATAGCTTATGGACCTATTCCTTACACTGTGGGTGGAGAACGCTATGTGACAGGACGCGCTGCCTATCTGAAATCGAAAGATCTGAAATGGGAAACTGCAAAGACTACGGATATTGGTATCGAACTGGGTTTCTTCAATAATGACCTGACTTTATCTCTGGACTACTTCGTGAAGAAAAATGTGGATTTGCTGGCACAAATCGACTTGAACCTGTCTTCCGGACAAATCTTTGAAATTAACAGTTCCCGTGAGAAACCGTATGTAAACACAGCTTCCGTAAAGAATACAGGTTGGGAGTTTATGATGAATTACAGGAAACAGTTGACGAAAGACTTTCATATAGAGGCAACATTCAACATCGCAACGTTGAAAAATAAGGTGTTGTCATTGGGAGAAAACGTACAGCCGATTACTTCCGGCGCAATGTCCAGTTACTTCAGCGATGCACCTTCCATTACCATGCCGGGAGAAGCTATCGGTTCATTTTATGGCTACAAGATAGAAGGCTTTGATGCGGAAGGAAACTTCATCTTTGCGGATACGGACAAGAATGGAGTAGTCAATGCCAATGACAAAGTGATTTTGGGTAGTCCTATCCCGGATTTCACATACGGTCTGAATATCAATATGGAGTACAAAGACTTTGACTTGACCGTTTTTTTCCAGGGAGTACAAGGAAATGATATATTCAATCAGAAAAAGTATACCTATTACTTCGACTACTCTAACAACGTAGTCAAGGATGCCTTGAATGGATGGACAAAGACAAATAAGAATACAGGTATACCTATCATGAAAACTCAAAATACAAGTGGCGGAAATTCATTGCCCAGTGAATTTTATGTGGAAGACGGTTCCTATTTACGCTTGAAGAACCTTCAGTTGGGTTATTCATTACCTAAAAAGTGGTTGGAAGCGATTCGATTCAACAAACTGCGCGTGTATGCAGGCGTACAGAATCTGTTTACGCTTACCAAATATTCAGGTTACGACCCCGAAGTTAGTTCGAACGTATTGTTTTCACGTGGTATTGACATCAGTTCATATCCCAATGCCCGAACATTTACCTTTGGTTTTAACGCATCATTCTGATAACTAAAAATATGATTCATATGAAAAACTATAAGAAAGTATATGCCGCATTAATCTTGGCAGGCGGCTTGATATTACATGGATGTAACGGTATCTTCGATGATCTGGCAATTAATCCGAATCAGCCGAGTATGGGAGCTTATTTCACCAGTCCGTCTGCTGTAAATGACGCAGTGATGACTATGTACGGGTATATGTCTACGCAGCGTTGCCTGGGAGCTTCCGGCTCCAAAACAACGATTATCCGTTCTGATGAAGCATCATCCAACTCGGATTATGGGAAACCGGGTATGTTCGGGGCAGACCTCAATGCCAGTTACTACACTATCGAACAGCCTTATACATTGATGTACACTACTGCATCTCAAGCGTCATATATCATTGAAACAGCTCCGTCTGTTGACTTCAGTGGTAATGAGGAACTACGGAATGCATACATGGGGGAAGCCTATTTTTGGAGAGCATTTGCGCACTATTACTTATTGATTAATTTCCGGAATATATCTCCGATCAGACAGATGCCGCGAAATGGTGATGACTATGTACGTCCGTTGGAGAAACCTGCTGCTGTATGGAATTTTATTCAAGAAGACTTGGCACATGCCAAAGAATTGTTACCCGCAAAAGGATACTGGGACAGCAAAAATGCAGGTCGTGTAACAAAAGCTTCTGCAGCCGCTTTATTGGGAAAAGCCTACCTCTATCGTAGTGGAATCGAATCATATTATGGTGAAGATAAGACTACATTTTACAGTGAAGCCGCCAAAGAATTTGCCGACATTATAGATCGAAAGTATGGAGCTTATGACCTGACCAATAATTATGCGGATAATTTCGATGTCGCCCACGAGAATAACGAAGAATCCATTCTTGAATTCCAGTTCCTGGGCGATGTGGACAATGCGGGATTCAATCCAGGACTTGCTACTTCCGGTCTGGCATTCGATTCACGTGGTTTGATGCTGCCGGGAGCAGGAGTAGGTTATGAAGGAGTAGTGCATAATTGGCTTTACAATGCATTTGTGAATTCCATAGATAAGGACGGTAACACTGATATCCGTATGTTCTCTACAATGATATTCAATGACTTGGATGCGAATATACATTTGAGGAAAGATGCCGGTGGACGTCCGGTACGTCTGGAAGGCCCCGGCGGCTACAAATGGGAAGAACTTTACCCGGCAAAGAACGGAAAAGAAGGGTTTGCCACCGTATCCAATCCATTGGCACATCCATTTAAAGCAGGTATAAAGAAAGGTATTGATTGTTCCATGCCTACACAGACAGAAGCGGATGGTACTCCCAAACTGATAGGGGTAGGTGCGGGTGTCAAAGAATATGTCTATAATCAGCCTCGCGCGCACGGTGTGAACTGGCGGTATATCCGTTATGCAGATGTATTGATGATGTATGCGGAAGCCGTCGTAAGCGGTGGCGCACAAGCGTCGGACATGACTCCCTTGCAGGCAGTGAATAAAGTACGCGGACGTGCCAACCTTAGCGATTTGCCTTCTGTAACCATGACTGATATTGAGAATGAAAGAATCCTTGAATTTGCCTTAGAAGGACATCGCTTCTATGATTTACTCCGTTGGGGCAAACTATCCCGCCGCTTTGCAGAGTTGCAGGAATCCGATCCTAACTTCAAGAAATTCGTATCTGCAGATGATTTCAAAGGATTTGTCACCAACAAACATGAATGGTTGCCGATTCCTATTAATGAAGTGAATTCTAACCCTTATATCACAGAAAATAATCCGGGATATTAAATAAGAAAGAAATAGCATGATAAATATAAAAAATATGGCGGTACTACTCTTCAGTTTGTTAGTACCGGGCCTGGCTATTGCCCAAACAGAAGTACTTTACAATGGTATACACTTGCCTGAACAGTGGCCTCCCCGTTATGGGGAGCCACAAAAGGCACAAGATATGCCAGTGCCTTATCTAAAGCAGAAACCTGAAGTTATCTCTGTAAATGTAGGTAGACAGTTATTTGTTGACTCATTTCTGATTGCAGAAGCCAATCTGGAAAGGATTATCCATACTCCCCGGTTCTACGAAGGAAACCCGGTACTCGGACCAGACAAAGAATGGGAGAAGACAACCGAAGGCGGACTCTATGCAGCTCCCTTCAGTGACGGGATATGGTATGATGAAAAAGACCAGAAGTTCAAAATGTGGTATCTGGCAGGTGCGGGTGTTCTCCATAAAGGAGACAATCAGACATTCTATACAGGATATGCCGAATCTAAAGACGGTAAACACTGGACAAAACCAACACTGGATATTTGGGACCAAACCAATATCGTAGACACCTGTAATCGTGATGCAGCCACTATTTGGTTGGATAAACGGGAAAGAGATCCGTCTAAACGATATAAAATGTTCAATGTAGAACGCCGTCCCACTGACCGTCGGTGGCAGTTTGTCCTGAAATATTCGTCCGATGGAATTCATTGGGGAGAAGGAGTGGCGCAATCCGGTGATTTATACGACCGTTCATCCGTATTCTACAATCCTTTCCGTGATGTCTGGGCATTAAGTATGCGTTATGGAACCAATGTCTCTTCCCGCTCGCGTAGCTATCTGGAAAACAAAGACCCTGAAGAAGCAATAAGTTTTGCACATCGTATCCGAAAAGGAGTACCCGATAAAAATATAGTCTATTGGTTTACTCCAAGTGATAAGGAGCCACGCCACCCGGAGTTTCCGGAAGTAGATCCGGGCATCTATAATTTCGATGCCATCGCTTATGAAAGCGTTATGCTGGGACTGTACAGTGTATGGCAAGGCCCGGAAAATGGAGTTTGTGCCAAACTGGGTATCCAGAAGAAGAACGAAATCTTCCTGGGGTACAGTCGTGACGGTTTCCATTTCTACCGTCCCTCTTTCAAGCCTTTCATGGCAGTGAATGAGACGGATGGAGCGTGGAACTGGGGCAATATGCAGTCTATCAACGGTGTGCCTTTAGTAGTGGGGGATTCACTCTATTTCTATTCCAGTGGACGACAAAAAAACGAGATTATGTGGGACAGCTATACTTCTACGGGACTGGCAACTTTGCGCAGGGATGGTTTTGTCTCCATGCATGGAGACAAAGGCGGATACCTGCTGACCGAGAATCTTAGTTTTGATGGCAAGTACCTCTTTGTCAATGCAGACGTAAAAGGGAGTATGTTCGTCGAAGTCTTGGATGCAGATGGAAATCCATTGGAAGGATTTACCCGGAAAGACTGCGTCCCCGTGAAGAAGACAGATAAAACCAAACAACTGATTACATGGAAGAAACACCAGGATATAGCATCGCTCATCGGGAAACCCATCCGATTGAAGTTCTACTTGGATAACGCTGATATTTACGCATTTTGGATTTCTCCATGGCAAACAGGTGAAAGTCGTGGATATACAAGCGGTGGCGGACCCGGACTGTCTGCCAGTGGTATAGATGTCCCTGCGAATCAATAAAGGATAAAGGACTATGAAATATTTATTTTATACATTACTCTTTTGGCTACCCTGTATGCTGATAGCCTGTGGTGATAGCGATGATACTTCGGGTGGAGGTGACAATCCACCGGTAGTAGTTCCGCCCGACGAAGAGCCGGCCGACCCACGGTTACTATACAATGGAATTCGTTTACCCGAGCAATGGCCTCCGGTACGTTCCTCTTCGTCCGAATTGGAAAAAGGGATGTCTCCTTTTTATCTGTCGGACAAACCTTCTGTCATCCATATTTCGATAGGACGCCAGTTGTTCGTAGATAATTTCCTGATAGAATCCACCAATCTGAAACGTACTTTCTATTATCCTGAATATTATTCGGGCAATCCGATATTGACACCGGATCAGGAATGGGAGAAAACCGGAACAAAAGGTGCCGCCTTTGCCGCTCCATTCAGCGATGGAGTGTGGTATGACGAAAAGGAGGGAAAATACAAGATATGGTATATGGCAGGTGGTGGTTCTTATGCAACCAGCGGAGCAGGAGTGACTTGTTATGCCGAATCGACGGATGGTATTAACTGGACAAAACCGGTTCTTTCGGTCGTGCCCGGAACCAATATTGTTGATTATAACTCCGAACGTGATGCATCTGTTGTTTGGGTAGACAAACAGGAAAGTAATGCTTCGAAAAGATACAAAATGTTTTTAGTGGCGAGGGAAGCCGGAAAATGGAGATATAATTATAAAACTTCTTCAGATGGTAAAGTGTGGCGTGCTGCAACCCAATCGGAACCGATTGCCGACCGTTCCACAGTCTATAAAAATCCGTTCAGAAACGTATGGGTATATAGTATGCGGCACAATGTCCGGGTAGATGCAAACAAATTAGTACGTGCCAGAGATTATAATGAAAATATCGATCCACAGGCTGGTACAAAGAAAGCAGAAGCCCTATTGAGTGCGTTTTGGTTCGGTCCATGGGCCAATGAACAACGTCATCCTGACTATCCAGACATCGCTCCTGCAATATACAATCAGGATGCCATTCCTTATGAAAGTATTATGCTGGGATTCTTCTCCGTTTGGCAAGGTCCGGAAAATGATGTCTGTGCATCTGATAATGTGATTAAGAGAAACCAGATAATGGTAGGGTATAGCCGGGATGGATATAGTTGGTTTCGTGAAGACATGAATCCTTTCCATGCAGTGAACACGACCTCATCGGATGCCTGGAATCAGGGTAATTTACAATCTGTGGCCGGAACTCCGTTGATTGTGGGCGATAAGCTCTATTTCTACTTGAGTGGCCGACGTTTGAGAGGAACACAAGAAATCACCACCACCGGACTGGCTATGCTTCGCCGGGATGGATTTACATCTATGAAAGGAACAGGGGAGTTGCAAACCTCCTTACTGAAATTTGATGGTTCTTACTTCTTTGTGAATGCCAACGTTGCAGGAGAAATGAAAGTTGAACTTTTAGACTCCGATAATAAAGTAATCGAAGGCTTCTCCAAAGACGACTGCAAAGTCTTTAAAGGTGATAATGTAAAAGCTAGGATCGAATGGACCGGCAATACTTCGTTAGCCTCTCTTAAAGACAAACAAATAAAAGTGAGATTCTATATTGACAATGGTGAAATTTTCGCTTTTTGGATTTCTCCTTCCATGAATGGGGAAAGTATGGGCTATACTGCGGGTGGAGGTCCAGGACTGAATATTTCCGGAATAGATAAAAACAATTAAAAAGTAAATGCTATGAATAAAGTAACTTATTTAGTATCATTGATTTGTATTCTTCTGTTTTCTTCATGTGAAGAAGATAAAGTATATTATAACACTGCGGCAAAAGCAGACTTCACCATCGGTGAAGATATGTACGAATTGGGACAGACTGCTGTCTTTAAAGATGCTTCCATTCCCGATGAGGGAAATCAGATTGTGTCTTGGCTATGGGAATTCGGAGATGCGGCAAAGTCTGTTTCAACGGAACAGAATCCTACCTTTATCTATCAGTCGGATGGCACATTTACCATCAAACTGACCGTTACCGACAATAACGGATTACGTGCCAGTGCAAAGAAAGATCTTACTATTCTGGACCCCGCAAAAGCAATTAATGTGATGTGGCAAAAGGGGATGGGTGGCCCGATTGAAAACACCGTTTCACCTGCATTATCTGCAGATGGCAAGACTGTTTACATGATAACCGATCAGACTTCTACCGGAGCTTTTGATGTGAAACTGTTCGCTTATGATACTTCCAATGGGGCTCAAAGATGGGCATTCGATGTGACCGCCAAGATGAACGAACTGAATCCCGGCGGCGGAGCCAGTATGGTATATGCAAGTCCGACCGTAGGACCCAATGGAGATATATACATAACAGTCCGTGACTTGAAACCGGCGGGTGCGGAACATCCCCGCGCATTATTCCTGTTTGCCGTAGGAAGTGATGGTAGTATGAAATGGGCATATAAAGCCGCAGATTCTAACTTATACGCAGTGACTCCGGCTATTGATGCTTCAGGTAATATCTATTTCGGACATAGAGGTAAGAAATTGATTGTCTTGAGCCCGGCAGGTAATGTTATCAAAGAAATAGCTTTGGATATGGAAGTATTGTCCGGTGTATCCTTATCTAAGAATGGAACGATTTATTTCGGTTCTTCCGGTAAAAACGGATATTTCGGTTATGACTTCGCTACGGGTGCTCAACAGTTTGTGTACCAGAAAGATTTGGGCAGTACAGCATTAAAGGGAAACTCCTATACGGTAGGAGCGGACGGAACAATTTATACCGTAGCCGAACTGATTACAGGTGGTGCCATAGTAGCTTTGAATCCTGATGGAACAGAAAAATGGGTATATAAAACTCCGGGAGCTATAATCAACGGTGGCATTGCAATCGGTGCAGACGGAACAATTTATGCCAATGGCGGAAAAACGGTTGCCGGTGAAGTTTCGGCAGGTGTTGTCGCTCTGAATACAGACGGTTCTCTGAAATGGCATTACGCTACGACAGATGATGTAAACAACTGCGTTCCGGTGATTGATAACAGAGGATATATCCACATTATTTCGGATAAAGCCGTTTACTATATTGTGAAGCAGGATGGTAGCTTGCTAGCTTCCGCCGAATTGGGAGTCAAATGTTTCTCCAGCCCGGTGATGGACTCAAAAGGATATTTATATGTGGGAATCGAAGCTGTGGCAGGTGCATCGGATATGGTATGTATCTCGTCAGGAGCAACTTCCTATGCTGACTCTGCATGGCCAATGAAAGGACAGAATCCCCAACGTACCGGTTTACAAAAGTGACAATCCTGATAACTGGAAAATTATGAAGAGATATTTATCATTGGTCATTCTCTTATCCTTCGTATATGCGGGTTTGATAAAAGGGCAGCCCGGCCGCATACTTTTTGTAGATACAATAGGAATTGAGAAAACAGATCTCCAACGAATACATCATCTTCCTCTTTATTATTCAGGTAATCCTGTTCTGAAAGCCGATAAGAAATGGGAACTGAATATAAACGGAGACCCCTATGCCGCTCCTTTCAGCGGCGGGGTATGGTATGATGAAACGGGTCGGAAGTTTAAGATGTGGTATTCTGCCGGTGGTGGCAAGTTATTAGGACTTGTCACCTGCTACGCAGAGTCTTCGGACGGAAAGAACTGGATAAAGCCGGAACTTACGATTGTTCCGGGCACAAATATAGTGGATACGCTGGAACATGATTGCGTTTCGGTATTGCTAGACAAATTTGAGAAAGATTCTGCCAAACGTTATAAAATGTTTGTTGTAGAATTTAATAATCGCTCCACTGTCAGTATGAAACTCAAATATTCTTCCGATGGGATTCACTGGAGTGCTCCCCAAGCACTTTCAGGTGAACTGTACGACCGCTGTGCGGCTTATTATGATCCGTTCCGCGGCAAGTATATTTTATCGTTGAAAACAATAAATGGCATTTACCGTCGTTCACGTAATTATTTGGAACACGAAGACCCGGAAATGTTGGTTAGTCTGGCACACAGGGTATATGATAACCAAAGTGACAAATTTATCCGGTATTGGTTTCATGCCGACGACGATGACCCGCGTCATCCTCAATTCCCGGAATTGCGTCCACAGATATATAACCATGAAGCAATGCCCTATGAAGGATATATGCTGGGATATTTTACAGTTTGGCAAGGACCGGAGAATAATATTTGCGACAGTTTGAATATTCAAAAAAGAAATGAAGTATTGATAGGCTGGAGCAAAGACGGTTTCCATTGGAACCGGGAGAACAAAACTACTTTCCTTCCGGTAAGTGAAGATTTTCATGCATGGAATGCTGGTAATGTGCAATCCACTGCGGGCAATCCTCTCATTGTGGGAGACTCTCTTTATTTCTATGTCAGTGGACGCTATAATAGCAAACCCAAGCATGATTCGAACTTTGCCACCGGATTGGCAACACTCCGTCGGGATGGCTTTGTTTCTATGAGGTCGGAAAAGAAAGAAGGCTATGTGATAGTAAAAACTCTGGTTCCGAAAGATGGAAAATACCTGTTTGTCAATGCAGATGTGAAAGGAACTTTAGCGGTGGAAGTCTTAGAAGAAAACGGGCAACCTCTGGAAGGATTCACAAAAAAGGATTGCATACAGATAAAAAATACGGATAAGACAAAACTAATGATTTCATGGAAGAAGCATTCGGAGCTGGAATCTTTAAAGGAAAGAATGATTCGGTTAAAGTTTTATCTGAATAAAGCCGATTTATACTCATTTTGGATTTCCGCATGGCGAACAGGTGAAAGTTGTGGTTACACAAGCGGTGGCGGACCGGGCTTATCGGACAAGGGGATAGATGTCCCCGTGAATTAAATAGAGAAATAACTAAATATATTGAACTTAAAAAAATGTATGATGGAAAAGATTATAGGATTAATCAATGCCCCTTTTACTCCGTTTTATGAAAATGGAGAAGTAAATTATGAACCTATCGAGGCATATACAAAATTGCTTGTAAAAAATGGTTTGAAAGGTGTTTTTATCAACGGCTCCTCCGGAGAAGGCTATATGCTGACCGATGAAGAACGGATGAAACTTGCGGAACGCTGGATGGAAGTCGCACCGAAAGATTTTAAAGTGATTGTGCACGTGGGTAGTTGCTGTGTAAAGTCGAGTCGGATGTTGGCGGAACACGCACAGAAAATCGGAGCTTGGGGAATTGGTGCTATGGCACCTCCTTTCCCTAAAATCGGACGGATAGAAGAATTGGTAAAGTACTGCGAAGAAATTGCCGCCGGAGCACCGGAACTTCCATTCTACTATTATCATATTCCTGCATTTAACGGAGCATTTCTGCCGATGCTTGCTTTCCTGAAAGCTGTTGAGAACCGTATTCCTAATTTTGCAGGCATTAAATATACTTTCGAAAGTCTGTATGAATACAATCAATGCCGCTTATATAAAGATGGTAAGTTTGATATGCTTCATGGACAGGATGAAACGATTCTTCCTTGCTTGGCAATGGGAGGTGCACAAGGGGGAATTGGGGGGACAACCAATTATAATGGCATAAACCTGGTAGGAATTATTGATGTCTGGAAAGCTGGCGAACTGGAGAAAGCCCGTGAACTGCAAAACTTCTCGCAGGAAGTGATTAACGTTATCTGTCATTTCCGTGGAAATATTGTTGGCGGCAAACGCATTATGAAGTTGATTGGCCTTGATTTGGGCGGTAACCGTACTCCTTTCCAAAATATGACTGTTGAGGAAGAAAAACAGATGAAAGCGGAACTGGAAGAAATACATTTCTTCGATCGTTGTAATAAATTCTAATAGGAAGAAAGTATGAAGAATATAAGTGAATATATACAGCATTGGGCGGATACCTACAAGAATGATATGCAGAATAATATCATGCCCTTTTGGATGGAACATGGACTGGATGCAGTGAATGGCGGCCTATATACTTGTGTAGACCGTGAAGGCACATTGATGGATTCCACAAAATCCGTTTGGTTTCAGGGACGTTTTGCTTTTACTTGTTCTTATGCCTATAATCATATCGAAAAGAACCCGGCATGGCTGCATGCAGCCAAAAGCACGCTTGACTTTATAGAGAAGCATTGCTTTGATACGAACGGGCACATGTACTTTGAGGTAACAGCAGACGGACGACCTTTACGCAAGCGGCGTTACATCTTTTCCGAATCATTTGCAGCCATAGCGATGTCCGAATACTCCATTGCATCAGGAGATAGAATTTATGCAGTAAAAGCGCTCGAACTGTTCAAACGTATGCAGTATTTTCTGCAAACTCCCGGATTGTTAGCACCTAAATATCTGGATACACTTCCCATGAAAGGACATTCCATCACCATGATACTGATAAATGTAGCTTCCCGGATTCGGGAAGCTATTCAGGACGCATGTCTGACACTGCAGATTGATGAATCTATCGCTCAATTAAAAAATGATTTCTTGCATCCCGAATTTAAAGCCTTATTGGAAACAGTAGGACCGAACGGTGAGTTTATAGATACTAATATGGGGCGTACCATCAATCCCGGACATTGTATTGAAACAGCCTGGTTCCTATTGGAGGAAGCAAAATTGCGAGGTGAAGATAAAGAGATAGAAAAACTGGGATTGCAGATTTTAGACTGGTCATGGGAGTGGGGCTGGGATAAGGAATTTGGTGGCATTATTAATTTCAAAGATTGCAAAAATCTTCCCTCGCAAGATTATGCTCAAGACATGAAATTTTGGTGGCCGCAAACAGAAGCAATTATCGCTACTCTCTATGCCTATCTGATAACGAAAGAAGATAAGTACTTGGAAATGCATCAGCAAATCAGTGAATGGACCTATACCCATTTCCCGGATAAAGAATATGGAGAGTGGTATGGTTATCTTCACCGGGATGGTACGGTAGCCCAACCGGCAAAGGGAAATTTATTTAAAGGTCCTTTCCATATTCCCCGCATGATGACAAAAGGATATATGCTTTGTGAGGAAATAATGTCTGAAACAAAAAAAGAATTAAAATGATTGTATCCAATTTACAACATAGCCAACGGGTGGAGAAACTTCACCCGTTGTTCAAGCAACTTTTCGATTATGTGAAATCACATGACCTGCTACACGAAGAACTGGGAACTATCAGACTGGATGGTGATAACCTGATTGTCAATAACATCTATCCTGAATGTATTGCTGAAGGGAAACGTTTGTTAGAACTGCATCATGATTATATAGACGTGCACATCTTACTTGAAGGTACAGAAACCATTGGTTGGAAAGCCCTTGAAGAATTAAAAGTGGAAAGGCAAGCTTATGATAAAAAGAGCGATTGTGCTCTCTATGGTGATGTTCCCACGACTTTCATCAATCTCTTACCCGGACAATTCGTCATTGTATACCCGGAAGACCCCCACGCTCCGGCTATCGGTAAAGGCTGGATACGCAAACTGATAGCCAAAGTAAGAGTCTAAAAAAACAGTCTCAAAAATCTTTTAAATACAACTACCATGAAAAATAAAAATATTTATCCATGGGTAGTAGTTGCGTTGCTTTGGGTAGTAGCGTTGCTCAACTACATGGATAGACAAATGCTTTCTACAATGCAGGAAGCAATGAAAATAGATATTGTAGAACTGACAAAAGCAGAAGCTTTCGGCGCGTTGATGGCTGTATTTCTTTGGATATATGGCTTTATGAGTCCGGTTGCCGGTATCATAGCAGACAGGATCAGTCGTAAATGGCTAATCGTCGGGAGTTTATTTGTTTGGTCTGCCGTGACTTTCCTGATGGGATATGCAACGTCATTCGAACAATTATATGGTTTGCGTGCTGTGATGGGGGTTAGTGAAGCATTGTATATTCCTTCCGCTTTATCGCTGATTGCCGATTGGCATCAGGATAAATCACGCTCGTTAGCTATTGGAGTACATATGACCGGACTATATGTCGGTCAGGCTATTGGCGGGTTTGGTGCTACAGCTGCGGCTGCTTTTTCCTGGCAGAGCACTTTCCATTGGTTTGGAATCGTCGGTATTGCTTATTCTGTAGTCCTTATCTTCTTCTTGCATGAGAATCCTATTCGGATGAAAATAGAAAAAGTGGTTGTAAGTGGTGTTAGCAAAGGCGATTCGATAGGGAAAGGGTTATTACTGCTATTTTCTAATATTTCTTTTTGGGTGATATTGTTTTATTTTGCGGCTCCGAGTTTACCCGGCTGGGCCACAAAGAACTGGTTGCCGACTCTATTTGCCGAGAACCTGGATATTCCGATGTCGCAGGCAGGACCTATATCAACGATTACCATTGCTTTGTCTTCATTTGTCGGAGTGATACTTGGTGGATTTTTGTCAGATAGATGGGTACTGAAGAATATTCGTGGACGTGTGTATACGGGAGCCATCGGACTGGGGATGACAATTCCCGCCTTATTGTTGCTAGGTTTCGGACATGGGTTTGTCAGTGTCATAGGTGCGGGATTGCTGTTTGGCGTTGGTTTTGGTATTTTCGATGCTAATAATATGCCTATTCTATGCCAGTTTGTTTCTGCTAAATATAGAGGAACAGCGTATGGAATTATGAATATGACAGGAGTCTTTGCAGGAGCAGCCGTAACTCAATTACTGGGAAAATGGACAGATGGAGGAAGTTTAGGTGAAGGATTTGCCATGCTAAGTATTGTAGTTGCGCTCGCACTAGGGTTACAATTGTACCTTTTAAGACCTAAAACAGATAATATGGAATGAAGATTTATGGGTATTACTTTTGCAAATTGCAGATTAATAAGAAACTAAACTGATTTTAGGTTTCTTTAAAACGTGGCGGGAAATTTGAAAAAGACGATTGTGTTTTTCAAGTTTCCCGCTGTCTTTTGAAAAGAACCGATGAAAAAGTGACAGGTGTGACAGAGGATTTATAACATTCGCGATTTTTTTTATTAGAAAATATAGATAGAAAAATAAAAAAGTAATAAGTTGCAATTCCTCTGTCACACCTGTCACTTTTTGTTTTAATTTTAGGTATACCCAAAAAGAAAGTGGTAAAAGAGAATCGGCTACAGGATCCTGCAGCCGATTCTTGTTGGAGGCCATTCATTATTAGTACTAACCATCATTCATAGAATACCCCCTTTCATATATAGTCAGTCTAGTCAGCAGCGTGGTACGGGTGTGTAAACCAGAAGCAGGAACCTACTCCTTCAGTCGAATCCACGCCAATTTCTCCTCCCATCTGGGAAACAATGCTCTTACAAATAGAAAGTCCGAGTCCTGTACCTTGGGCAAAAGTATTCAGTTTCACAAAACGTTCAAATACGCTCTTTTGCTTTTCTTCCGGTATTCCCATTCCTGTGTCGTGCACATAGAATTTTATTTTCTGATGGGATATTTGTTCGTAGCCAAGGGTGATAGTGCCTTGCCGGGTGAACTTTAATGCATTATTTATAAAGTTACTGATTACTTGGGTGAATCTATTCTTATCTGTGTAGATATAACATTCCGGCAGTATCTCCTCAAAAATCAGTTCAACGCCTTTACCCACTTTCATACCCATTGATTTGATGATTTCAGAACAAGTCTCGTTTACATCTACATTGGTATATACAAAATTAAATGTTCCAGCTTCAATTTTCGAAAGATCGAGAATGTCCGATATCAGTTGCAAAAGAAGTTCATTATTCTCTTGCACGATTTTGATATATTCCTGCCGTTCGCTTCTGCTGTCCGTTTCTGCCAGAAGGCTGGAAAAGCCAACAATAGCATTGAGAGGAGTACGAATCTCATGACTCATATTGGCCAGAAAAGCCGACTTCAGGCGATCCAGTTCTTCTGCTTTATCGCGGGCAATAATCAATTTCTGTTCAGTCTCTTTCAAAGGCGTGATGTCGTAATTGATACATAGCATCTCAATAACGCCGTCTTGGGGACGATAATCTCTAACCATTACATTAATGCTGGTCCATGTATATTTGCCATTTTCCCTGCAGACACGAACTTCTTTGCGCAAACTGGTTGCTTTTCCTTCTTTCACTTCGCGCACAAAGTTCTTCAGAACCGCCTGATCTTCAGGAACCACATGAGCATATACTCCGATAACCTGTGGCATGGGAATACCTTCCTTTTCTCCCAAATTCCTGTACCATGTATCCTGGGCATACCCGTCTCTTGTCAGTACATTGAAATGGGCAAACCCTACCTTGGCATAATCACCGATCAGAAGAAACAGATTCTCAAATTCCTGTATCTTGGTGTATGCATTGGTTGTCTCTGTCGTATCTATATTGATAAACAGATAGTTGATAAATCGGTTTTGAGAATCATAGAGAGCGGTAACTTTAGTGGTAAGATTGATAATCCCTTCCCTATGAGTGTCTACATATCGATTTATTTTTGAGAAATCATAATTGATGGAGAAATTTACATCTTCTTTAGCTTTCAATTTTTCTTTTATCTCTGAAGGAATATTAGGATTGTTGAACAAGTTGACTCCTAAGGCCTCATTTTTGTCAGATAAACCAAATATTTCAAGTTCTTTATCATTGATGTCTACCAGATAACCGTCTTTATCGTAAAGTTCGACACCTGCCGGAAGATTCTTGTAGATGTTTCTCAATATCTTTTCGCTGTTGTCCAAAGCAATACGATCTTCTTTGGCCTGCAACTCCGATTTCCGTAATCCGATGCAAATACTGATAATATTTGCGAGGGAGGAGAAGCATTGATAATCCACATTGCTCCAGCTTCGTTGTGTTCTTACCATATCGATTCCCATGTAGCCCCATACTTCTTCTTTGGATATTAAAGGGACTACCATCAGTGATTTAATATCCTGCATTTCTAATGTACGGCGATATTCTTCTGCTTCTTTTGGCATGTCATCCAGAGTGTTCAGGATAATTGCCCTTCTTTCGGCTATCTGATGATTCCACCAAGTAGACGGGTCCCAAGGGATATTACTTAAGAAATCCTGTTCTTTGGAGATGCCTTCGGCTGTGGCTTCATAAGTACAGTCCTGGCGTTGTTTTTTTCTGTTTATTTCGAAGATATAAATACGATCACCCTGAAACTGTTTGAGGAGATCTCCTAATGTCTCGTTAATCACTTGAGTCATATCATCACATTGCAGAAACGCAAGCAATGAATATGAAATATTATTCTGCTGATAGAGCAAACTGCTGACTTGAAGGAAATCAATGTTTCCATTTGAATTATCGATAGGTCTGTCAATATATTGTAGAAAGCCGGTCATATTCCTGTATCCCTCTTTATCAGGCTTCTGGAAACTGATTTTGGAGTACACCCAAATTTCCCCGTCTTTTGCCCGGATAGGAAACATTTGTTCGTAAGTCTGTAAATTGGATAAGGACAGGTATTCGTTTTTAAGACGTAGCCGATGGTCTTCACGTATTCTTTGATGGAATTCGGTGAAACTGATACGGTTACTTTTAAGACCGAGTAAGTCTACAATAAAGTCAGAGCAGATATATTCTTGATTCTTCAAATCTGACTCCCACCATCCCATTTTGGCCATTTGTGCTATCTGAACGTATTTTTCATAGTCATAATTTGTTTGTTCTTTCATATTGTCTGCTCTTGTTTTCTGTTTTTATATTCTAAGACACTAGCTGGCAAAGATAAGTATAACTTTTAAATAATGAGGCGTTTATGTATCATCGCGGGAGGAAAATGGAAGTCTGGTGCCGAAAAGTGGAAAAAGAGACAAATGAGTACAAACAGGGGATTATTTCGTCTTCTTCTTAGTTAGGAAGTGAATTATATAATCTATAATATATATCAGAAGAATGAAAAATACCAGATTATTCATGTTTGCGGCATGCACACTTTTTTTAGCAGCGTGTGGCAGGCAAACCGTGAAGATTATGACTCCGCCGGATGCGTCAAATCGTGTTTTGTTTGGTGCGGAGCAGTTACAGGCTACCTTGGATAAAGCCGGTTATCAGGTAATGATGCAACAGGGAGACACAACATTCTCCGACCCCGAAATCAAAACAATCTTGCTGACGGAAGTGAATGACACGACACTCAAGAAAGAAGGTTTTCATATTTCGACGACCGGTAATCTGACCAGAGTGTCCGGCAGGGATGGGAGTGGCGTCATTTACGGATGTCGCGAACTGATAGACCGTGTGAATGACTCGGATGGTCGGTTGAATTTCCCGGAGGAATTGAAAGACGCTCCTGAAATGGTATTGCGTGGGGCTTGTGTAGGATTACAGAAGATGACCTACCTGCCGGGACATGGTGTATATGAATATCCGTATACTCCGGAAAGTTTCCCTTGGTTTTATGATAAAGAACAGTGGATTAAATACTTGGATATGCTGGTTGCCAATCGCATGAATTCACTGTATCTCTGGAATGGACATCCGTTTGCTTCATTGGTGAAACTGGAAGATTATCCGTTTGCACTGGAAGTAGATGAAGAAACATTCAAAAAGAATGAAGAAATGTTCTCTTTCCTCACAGAAGAAGCGGACAAACGCGGTATCTTTGTGATACAGATGTTTTATAATATTATTCTTTCCAAACCTTTTGCTGAACATTACGGGCTGAAAACACAGGATCGTAATCGTCCTATTACTCCTTTGATTGCCGATTATACACGCAAGAGTATTGCCGCGTTCATAGAAAAATATCCCAATGTAGGACTACTTGTTTGTCTGGGTGAAGCGATGTGTACGGTAGAAGATGATGTGGAATGGTTTACAAAAACAATTATTCCGGGAGTGAAAGACGGATTACAGGCATTGGGACGAACGGATGAACCGCCTCTTTTGTTGCGTGCACACGACACGGACTGTAAACTGGTGATGGATGCTGCATTGCCGCATTATAAGAATCTTTATACGATGCATAAATATAATGGTGAATCGTTGACAACTTACGAACCTCGTGGCCCCTGGTCGAAAATACATACAGATTTGAGTTCATTGGGTTCCATCCATATCAGTAACGTACATATCCTGGCCAATCTGGAACCGTTCCGCTGGGGCTCTCCGGATTTCGTACAGAAAGCGGTAACTGCCATGCACAATGTACACGGTGCCAATGCACTACATCTTTATCCGCAAGCTTCCTATTGGGATTGGCCCTATACGGCTGATAAATTACCGAACAACGAACGTGAGTTCCAATTGGATCGTGACTGGATTTGGTATCAGACATGGGGACGTTATGCATGGAACTGCCACCGAGATCGTACAGATGAAATGGGGTACTGGAATCATCAGTTAGGCAAATTCTACGGAACATCTGACGAAAATGCAAGCAATATCCGCATAGCTTATGAAGAAAGTGGTGAGATTGCTCCGAAGCTATTGCGTCGTTTCGGTATCACAGAAGGAAATCGCCAGACATTATTGCTGGGTATGTTTATGAGTCAACTTGTCAATCCATATAAATATACCATCTATCCGGGATTCTATGAAAGTTGCGGACCGGAAGGGGAGAAGCTGATAGAATATGTAGAGAAAGAATGGAAAAAGCAACCTCATGTAGGTGAAATGCCTTTGGATATTGTTGCTCAAGTAATAGAGCACGGGGATAAGGCAGTAGCGGCTATTGATAAGGCGGCCGCCTCCGTATCTTCAAATAAGGACGAATTTGCCCGTTTACAAAATGATATGCATTGTTATCGTGAATTTGCGTATGCGTTCAACTTGAAAGTGAAAGCTGCCAAGCTGGTACTGGATTATCAATGGGGCAAAGACATCAAAAACCTTGAAGAAGCCATTCCTTTGATGGAACAAAGTCTGGAGCATTATCGTAAATTGGTGGAATTGACAGACGAACATTATTTATATGCCAACAGTATGCAGACAGCTCAACGTCGTATTCCTATCGGTGGAGATGATGGAAAGAATAAGACTTGGAAAGAATTGCTGGTACACTACGAAAAAGAATTGGAGAACTTCAAAGCTAATCTCGTCCTGTTGAAAGAAAAACAGAATGGAAATGCGGTGGCTGAAACTGTAGAGATTGCTGCCTGGGCTCCTGCAAACGTAAAACTGATTTCTAATTATCCGGCAGTGAAAGTGGAGGAGGGCACTTCTTTATTTGTCGATCTTCCGGGTAAGATAGAAGCAGTAGCCCCTGAATTGAAGGGAATGAAAGCGCTTCGTTTCAATGGAAACGAGCAGAGAGAGAAAGGTACGAGTATCACTTTTGAAACAGATGCTCCGGTGAAATTATTAGTAGCCTATTTCAAAGATGACCAGAAAAAGTATGCAAAGGCTCCGAAACTGGAAATCGATGCATCAGCCAATGATTACGGTCAGGCGGAACCTGTGTTGACGAATGCTGTCCGTATCAACGGAATGCCTTTGGCAAATGTACATGCATATAGTTTTCCGGCCGGAAAGCATACGCTGATGTTACCCAAAGGTTATCTGCAAGTACTAGGATTTACTGCTGCGGATATGAAGGTGCGTAATGCCGGACTTGCCGGGGATGAAGAAACAATGGATTGGTTATTTTACTAAGTCCTTACCACTAATCAATTGCTATCTTTTTAGGCACGGATTACACGGATTAACGCAGTTGTTTTGCAATAATGACAACACTAAAGACAGTGAATTCCGTGTAATCCGTGCCTAAATTATCATATAAACTAATTATGAACATCATTATATGAATGATTATAGATGAAAAATATCATGAAGAAGTTATTGCTGGCTGTTTTTAGTATAACCACAACTTTCTCTCTGTATGCGCAACGCGAAGTTCCGCAGGAACGGATGGAGCAGATTTATGAGGAAGTGAAGACACCGTATAAGTACGGTCTTGCCATCGCACCGGCAGACAATCATCATAAGATCGATTGCCCTACCGTTTTCCGTCAGGGAGACAAGTGGTTGATGACCTACGTCGTCTATAACGGTAAAAGTGGAACGGACGGACGCGGATACGAGACATGGATAGCGGAAAGCGACAATTTGCTTGAATGGCGTACTTTGGGACGAATTCTTTCTTACCGGGATGGAAAATGGGACTGTAACCAGCGTGGCGGCTTTCCTGCATTACCGGATATGGAATGGGGTGGAAGCTATGAACTTCAAACTTATAAAGGCCGCCATTGGATGACGTATATCGGTGGCGAAGGCACCGGCTACGAAGCAGTGAAAGCTCCGCTTTACATCGGACTGGCATCAACAAAAGGAGATATTTCCACTGCCCACGAATGGGAATCTCTGGACAAACCGATCTTGAGCATCCATGATAAAGATGCCCAATGGTGGGAGAAACTGACTCAATATAAGAGTACCGTTTATTGGGATAAGGATAAAACATTGGGCACCCCGTTTGTGATGTATTATAATGCAGGCGGTCGTCATCCGGAAACGGATTTAAAAGGAGAACGTGTCGGCATCGCTCTTTCCAAGGATATGAAGACCTGGAAACGTTATCCGGGAAATCCAGTCTTTGCGCATGAAGCGGATGGAACAATTACAGGAGATGCACATATCCAGAAGATGGGTGATGTGTATGTGATGTTCTATTTCTCTGCTTTTGAGCCTTCGCGTAAATATAAGGCATTCAATACGTTTGCCGCCAGCTATGATTTGGTGAACTGGACGGACTGGAAGGGAGTCGATCTGGTCATCCCTTCCAAGAACTACGATGAATTGTTTGCTCATAAGAGTTATGTGGTAAAGCATGATGGAGTGGTTTATCATTTTTATTGTGCAGTAAACAACGCAGAGCAACGTGGCATTGCCATCGCTACTAGTAAGCCGATGGGACGTTCGGCGGTTCGCTTTCCGAAACCGGAAATTAAAAATCGTCGGTTAATCACTACATTGACTGAGGGTTGGAAAACCTGGATTACAGAGGCTACTCATTTGAAAGGTAATTTCAGAATGCCTGCAAAGACGGTGAATATCCCTCATAATTGGGATGATTATTATGGATATCGCCAGTTGACACATGGAAATATGCATGGAACTGCCATGTATGTGAAAGACTTCACCGCCGATATAAAATCCGGGAAACGATATTTCCTTCGTTTTGATGGAGTAGGTACATACGCTACCATTAAAGTAAACGGAACGGACTTCGGTCGTCACCCTGTTGGACGTACTACATTAACCTTGGACGTTACAGATGCAATGAAGCAGGGAATAAATCGCCTGGAAGTAAAAGCCGAGCATCCGGAAATGATTGCCGATATGCCTTGGGTATGTGGTGGATGTTCGTCGGAATGGGGATTCAGTGAGGGGTCACAGCCCTTCGGTATTTTCCGTCCTGTGGTGCTGGAGGTGACCGATGAAATTCGTATAGAACCTTTTGGTGTACACATCTGGAATGATGAAAAGGCTGCTAACGTATTTGTTGAAACGGAGGTTAAGAATTATGGTAAGGCAACAGAAACGATAGAGCTAGTCAATAAACTAAGCAATGCCGATGGAAAACAAGTTTTCCGTTTGGTGGAGAAAGTAACTTTGGCTCCGGGAGAAATGAAAGTCGTTCGCCAGCAAGCTCCTGTCGAGAAACCTGTTTTGTGGGATACAGAAAATCCATATCTCTATAAACTAGCCAGTATGATTAAGCGTGATACAAAAACTACGGATGAAATCTCAACACCGTTTGGTATCCGTACCATTAGCTGGCCGGTCAAACGGAATGATGGAGACGGACGTTTTTACCTGAACGGAAAACCGGTGTTTATTAATGGGGTATGCGAGTACGAACATCAGTTCGGACAGAGCCATGCATTCAGCAATGAACAGGTGGCTGCAAGAGTAAAACAGATACGTGCGGCCGGGTTCAATGCATTCCGGGATGCTCACCAGCCCCATCATCTCGACTATCAGAAGTATTGGGATGAAGAGGGAGTCCTCTTCTGGACACAATTATCTGCTCATGTATGGTATGATACTCCGGAGTTTCGCGAGAACTTCAAGAAGTTACTTCGTCAATGGGTGAAAGAACGTCGCAATTCTCCTTCAGTGGTAATGTGGGGATTACAGAATGAAAGTACTTTACCTCGTGAATTTGCGCAGGAATGCAGTGATATTATTCGTGAAATGGATCCGACTGCAAAGACAATGCGTGTCATTACAACTTGTAATGGCGGTGAAGGTACAGACTGGAATGTGATTCAGAATTGGAGCGGTACGTATGGGGGAGATGTGACTAAATATGGTCGGGAACTTTCTCAAGTTAACCAATTATTGAATGGGGAATATGGAGCATGGAGAAGCATCGGTTTGCATACAGAACCGGGAGATTTCCAAGTGAATGGTGTGTGGAGTGAAGACCGTATGTGCCAGTTGATGGAAACCAAAATCCGCTTGGCGGAGCAGGTTAAAGACAGTGTTTGCGGACAGTTTCAGTGGATATACAGCAGCCATGACAATCCCGGACGCCGCCAACCGGATGAAGCATATCGCAAAATAGATAAAGTCGGTCCGTTCAATTACAAAGGATTGGTTACTCCATGGGAAGAACCGTTGGATGTGTATTATATGTATCGTGCCAACTATGTTTCCGCAGCCAAAGATCCGATGGTCTATCTCGTATCCCATACATGGACCGACCGTTTTGAGAAAGGACGTCGCCGTGCTACTATAGAGGCTTACAGTAATTGTGATTCAGTGTTGCTTTACAATGATATGACAAATGAAAAGGCAACCTTCCTCGGACGTAAAAAGAACAACGGAACGGGTACTCATTTTATGTGGGAAAACCGGGATATTCGTTATAACGTACTTCGTGCTGTGGGATATTATAAAGGTAAACCGGTATCGGAAGACTTAATTGTGTTCAAGGGTTTGGAACAGGCTCCCAACTTCGAACTTCTTTATCTGGATGATAAAAATATATTAAAAGGAGAGGCAGGATATAATTATCTATATCGTCTTAATTGCGGAGGAGATGATTATACGGATAGTTTCGGACAGTTGTGGTTGCAGGACAATACGAACTATTCCCATTCATGGGCGGAAAACTTCAAGGATCTGAATCCATATCTTGCCAGCCAACGTACCACCAATGATCCGATTCATGGCACTCGTGACTGGAAGTTATTCCAACATTTCCGTTTCGGACGTCATCAGTTGGAAGTTCGTTTTCCTGTGGCAGATGGAACCTATCGTATTGAACTGTATTTCACAGAACCCTGGCATGGCACAGGCGGAAGTGCTTCCACCGACTGTGAAGGACTGCGTATATTCGATGTTGCCGTGAATGATTCTGTCGTATTAGACGACTTGGATATCTGGGCAGAAAGCGGTCATGACGGAGTTTGCAAGAAGGTGGTATATGCCACAGTTAAAGGGGGAATGTTAAGAATTAATTTCCCGGAAGTGAAAGCAGGTCAAGCCTTAATTTCGGGCATTGCTATTGCTTCCACAAATATGGAACTGAAACCGACGGTATTCCCTGCATCCGATTGGAGTTGGGAAAAGGCAGATAAAGAAGTGATGGAAAAGACTCCGAAAGAGTTGCTTCCTGAAGACAAGAACGCCCGTGTCAGTGTAGCCTATGAAGCGGAAGCTGCTACATTGAAAGGTAACTATCAGAAGAAGGAACATCGTAAACAGACAGGAGTGTTCTTGGGCAAAGGAAAAGGGAACAGCATTGAATGGAATGTTTCTACCGGATTGGCTCAAGTGTATGCTCTTCGCTTTAAGTATATGAATACTTCCGGAAAACCAATGCCTGTCCTAATGAAGTTCATAGATTCGAAAGGGGTGGTATTGAAAGAGGATGTATTGACCTTCCCGGAGACACCGGATAAATGGAAGATGATGAGCACCACTACCGGAACCTTTATCAATGCCGGACATTATAAAGTTGAACTTTCAGCAGAAAATATGGAAGGACTTGCTTTTGATGCGTTGGATATTCAATAAAAAAGAACGAATGAAAATATATACTTTACTGCTTGGTGCCTTGTTTGTTAGCCCAATACAGGCACAAACAATACATGATTGGGAGAATCATCATGTTCTTCAGATTAATCGTGAACCGGCAAGAGCCGCTTTTATCCCTTTCTCTATCCAGAAAGGAGACTGTTTGATGTCTTTGGATGGAACTTGGAAATTCCGTTGGACTCCTGTTCCCAATGAAAGAGTCCTGAATTTCTATCAGATAAACTTTGATGATAAAAGCTGGATGGATTTTCCTGTTCCGGCAAACTGGGAAGTGAACGGATATGGTACGCCTATTTATGTTTCAGCAGGTTACCCGTTCAAAATAGATCCCCCGCGAGTGATGGGAGAACCCAAAACTGACTATACCACGTATAAAGAACGGAACCCAGTCGGACAATATCGCCGTACATTTATTTTGCCAGCCGGATGGGAAGCGAACGGGCAGACTTTTCTACGGTTTGAGGGCGTAATGAGTGCCTTCTATGTTTGGGTTAATGGCGAACGGGTAGGGTATAGCCAAGGCAGTATGGAACCGAGTGAATTCAACGTCACGAAGTATCTGAAATCCGGAGAAAATCAGATTTCATTGGAAGTTTACCGGTATAGCGACGGTTCCTACCTGGAAGATCAGGATTTCTGGCGTTTTGGAGGTATTCATCGCAGCATTCACCTGATACATACTCCGGACATTCGTATCCGTGATTATGCGGTACGCACTCTGCCTGCATCTACTGGTAATTATAAAGACTTTATTTTGCAGATTGATCCGCAATTCAGTGTGTATAGAGGAATGACCGGTAAAGGTTATATCCTGCAAGGAGTATTAAAAGATGCTTCAGGCAAAGAAATCGTTGTATTGAAAGGTGATGTGGAAGATATACTTGATTTGGAGCATAAAGCAAGCCGGATGAATGAATGGTATCCGCAGCGGGGACCTCGTAAAATGGGACGTTTATCAGCCGTTATAAAATCACCGGAAAGATGGACGGCAGAAACGCCCTATCTTTATAAGCTGCACTTAACCTTGCAAAATGAGGAAGGAAAAGTAGTGGAACAGATAGAACAAACTGTGGGCTTCCGTTCTGTAGAAATCAAAAAAGGACAACTGTTGGTGAATGGCAGTCCGGTTCGTTTTCGTGGAGTAAATCGCCATGAACATGATCCCCGAACGGCACGTGTCATGAGCGAGGAACGAATGCTTCAGGATATTCTCTTAATGAAACAGGCGAATATAAATGCCGTACGTACCAGTCATTATCCGAACGTCAGCCGTTGGTATGAGTTATGCGACAGCTTGGGACTGTATGTGATGGACGAAGCGGATATAGAAGAACACGGATTGCGCGGAACACTGGCAAGCACTCCCGACTGGCATGCAGCATTTATGGACCGTGCAATGCGTATGGCAGAACGTGATAAGAATTATCCAAGCATCGTCATGTGGAGCATGGGAAACGAGAGTGGTTATGGACCGAACTTCGCCGCTATCTCTGCATGGCTGCATGATTTTGACCCGACTCGTCCTGTACATTATGAAGGAGCACAAGGAGTGGATGGCGATCCTGACCCGAAAACTGTCGATGTTATCAGCCGCTTTTATACCCGGGTGAAACAAGAATACTTGAATCCCGGTATTGCCGAAGGAGAGGATAAAGAACGCGCTGAAAATGCACGTTGGGAACGGTTGCTGGAGATTGCGGAACGCACCAATGACGACCGTCCGGTAATGACAAGTGAATATGCACATTCCATGGGAAATGCATTGGGAAATTTCAAGGAATATTGGGATGAGATATATGGCAATCCCCGTATGCTGGGTGGTTTTATATGGGATTGGGTAGATCAGGGAATCTACAAAACTTTACCCGATGGCCATACCATGGTGGCTTATGGGGGTGATTTCGGTGATAAACCGAATTTAAAAGCGTTCTGCTATAATGGATTGCTGATGAGCGAGCGTGAAACTACGCCTAAATATTGGGAAGTAAAGAAAGTGTATGCACCCGTCGAACTAAAAATGGAAAACGGGAAACTGAAAGTAACGAACCGAAATCACCACACCGGCTTGTCTCAATATCGTTGCCTATGGACTGTGTCAATCGATGGAAAGCAGAAAGAGGAGGGAGAAATTACCTTACCGGAAATAGCTCCCGGAGGGAGTCAGACGATAGATTTGCCGACTTTCCGCTCATTGAAAGGCTCCGGTTCTTTGAGTAATCAAACAAAGAGAGGTCAAGGGAAAGCTCTGTCTGATTGCCAGCTAAAAGTAAGCATCGTTTTGAAATCGGATGCCCTTTGGGCAAAAGTGGGGCATGAAGTGACTTGGGAGCAATTCTGCTTGCAGAAAGGAGATTTGATCTCTACTGATCTAGTCAATAAAGGAACACTTCAAGTGAAAGAGGATAATCAGTCCTTATTGATTAGCGGACGCGGTTTTTCCGTTCAGTGGGAAAAGAAAATGAACGGAAGCATGACTTCCCTTATATATAATGGCAAAGAGATGTTGGCTCATTTAGATGATTTTCCTGTTCAACCCGTCACTCAAGTTTTCCGTGCTCCAACAGACAATGACAAGAGTTTCGGGAATTGGCTGGCTAAAGACTGGAAATTGCATGCAATGGATAGTCCGCAGATAAATTTAGAATCTTTCAACCATGAAGTACGTGCAGACGGGGCGGTAATTGTACGGATCCAAACAAGCAATTTATATAAAGAAGGAAAAGTGACTACAACTTCTGTTTACACTGTTTCTTCAGATGGAACGATTGATTTAAAGACGACTTTCCTACCACAAGGAGTTCTTCCCGAAATCCCCCGTTTAGGAATCGCATTCTGTCTGGCACCTGCTTACAATACATTTACCTGGTATGGCAGAGGACCACAGGACAATTATCCTGACCGCAAAACATCTGCTGCTATAGGGCTTTGGAAAGGAAGTGTGGCGGAACAATATGTGCATTATCCCCGTCCGCAGGATAGTGGAAATAAAGAAGAAGTACACTATCTTACCCTGACTGACAAACAGAATAAAGGTATTCGTGTTGATGCGGTAGAAAATGTGTTTTCCGCATCTGCTTTGCACTATACTGTGCAGGATATCTATCAAGAAACTCATGATTGTAATCTAAAACCACGTGCGGAAGTCATTCTAAGTATGGATGCTGCCGTGCTTGGATTAGGAAACAGTAGTTGCGGACCGGGTGTATTGAAGAAATATGCCATAGAGAAAAAGGAACACACGCTGCATCTACGTATCAGTAAGCAATGATAGAAATAAATAACTAACACAATTATAAAAGTAACAATGAAAAAAGTAACCACTTTATTATCAACCTTAGCGTTGGCAACTACCTTGGCTGCTCAAAACCTTCCACAAACGGAAAGGCAATATCTCTCCGGTCACGGATGCGATGACATGGTTGAATGGGACTTCTTTTGTACCGACGGACGCAATTCCGGGAAATGGACGAAAATTGGTGTACCTTCCTGCTGGGAGCTGCAAGGATTCGGCACCTATCAGTATGGAATCACTTTCTATGGTAAACCATTCCCTGAAGGCGTTGCCAATGAAAAAGGTATGTATAAGTATGAGTTTGAAGTTCCGGAAAAATTCCGCGGCAAACAGGTGAATCTTGTATTCGAGGCTTCAATGACGGATACGGAAGTGAAAGTGAATGGACGCAAAGTGGGTTCCAAACATCAGGGGGCTTTCTATCGCTTTTCATATAACGTCACGGATTTCCTGAAATATGGTAAGAAAAACCTGTTGGAAGTCACTGTTGCCAAAGAGAGTGAAAATGCCAGTGTGAATCTGGCTGAACGTCGTGCTGATTATTGGAATTTTGGAGGTATCTTCCGTCCGGTATTCCTGGAGGTGAAACCTGCTGTAAACCTGCGACATATTGCTATTGATGCAAAGATGGATGGATCTTTCCGTGCCAACTGCTACACCAATATCTCCAATGACGGCATGAGTATTCGTACACAGATTCTGGATAAAAAAGGAAAGAAGTTAGCGGAAACCACTGTACCTGTAAAAGCGGGTGGCGACTGGACTTCCCTGCAACTGAATGTCTCTAACCCTGCACTATGGACTGCGGAAACTCCGAATCTTTATAAAGCCCAATTCTCCCTATTGGATAAGGACGGTAAAGTGCTGCATAGTGAAACGGAAAACTTTGGTTTCCGTACCATTGAAGTACGTGAAAGCGACGGACTTTATATAAACGGAGTGCGTATCAATGTACGTGGTGTCAATCGTCATAGCTTCCGTCCTGAAAGTGGCCGTACATTGAGTAAAGCGAAGAATATCGAAGATGTTCTTTTAATGAAAGACATGAATATGAATTCTGTCCGTTTGAGCCACTATCCGGCTGACCCGGAATTTCTGGAAGCTTGTGATTCTCTCGGACTTTATGTGATGGATGAATTGGGAGGCTGGCATGGCAAATATGATACGCCCACCGGAGTACGTCTGATTGAAGGCATGATAGAACGTGACGTGAATCATCCGTCTATTATCTGGTGGAGCAATGGTAATGAAAAAGGATGGAATACTGAATTGGACGGAGAGTTTCATAAATACGACCCGCAGAAACGTCCGGTTATTCACCCGCAAGGCAATTTCTCCGGTTTTGAAACAATGCATTACCGCTCTTACGGAGAAAGCCAGAACTATATGCGTTTGCCGGAAATCTTTATGCCTACAGAATTCTTGCATGGTTTGTACGATGGAGGTCATGGTGCCGGATTATATGATTATTGGGAAATGATGCGCAAGCATCCCCGTTGTATCGGTGGTTTCCTTTGGGTATTGGCAGATGAAGGAGTGAAGCGTGTGGATATGGATGGCTTCATTGATAATCAGGGAAACTTTGGAGCCGACGGTATTGTAGGACCACATCACGAAAAGGAGGGTAGCTACTACACTATCAAGCAGTTATGGAGCCCAATACAGATTATGAATACTTCTATCGACAGGCAATTTGACGGTAAATTCTCCGTAGAAAACCGTTATGATTATCTGAATCTGAATACCTGTCGTTTCCTTTGGAAGCAAGTGAAGTTTCCACAGGCAACGGATGCTTCTAATGCCGCTGCTCAAGTGTTGAAAGAAGGAGAAGTGCAGGGTAGTGACGTGGCTGCTCATTCGGCGGGTGTCTTGGATATAAAAACAAATATCCTCGCCAATACAGATGCTCTTTACCTGACAGCTATTGATAAATACGGTCATGAACTTTGGCGCTGGACTTTCCCGGTTGATAAACTGAACCAGCAAACTGAACCGATCTCCTTCTTATCCATCCGCCCTACCTATACGGAAACTGAAAATGATCTCACAGTGAAGGCGAACAAGCGTACGTTCATCTTCTCAAAGAAAGACGGACAATTAAAAGGAGTATCTGTAGATAATCGTAAAATTAGTTTCGCCAATGGTCCCCGTTTCATTGGAGCCCGTCGTGCAGACCGCTCATTGGATCAATTCTATAACCATGATGATGAGAAAGCAAAAGAAAAAGACCGTACATATAGCGAATTCCCCGATGCTGCCGTATTTACGAAACTGGACGTAAAACAAGAGGGAGGTGATCTGATTGTTACCGCCAATTATAAACTGGGTAATTTAGATAAAGCTCAATGGACAATCAGCCCGAGTGGGGATTTGGTATTGGATTATACCTACAATTTCTCCGGTGTGGTGGATTTAATGGGTATTTGTTTCGATTATCCGGAAGATCAGGTAATCAGTAAACGCTGGTTGGGAGCCGGACCCTATCGTGTATGGCAGAATCGTATTCATGGTACACAATACGATGTATGGGAAAACGACTATAACGACCCTATTCCTGGTGAAACTTTCACTTATCCCGAATTCAAAGGATATTTTGACGATGTTTCCTGGATGAATATCCGGACGAAAGAGGGCATTATCAGCCTGACAAACGAAACTCCCAACACCTATGTCGGAGTATATCAGCCTCGTGACGGTCGCGACCGTTTGCTTTATACTCTTCCCGAGAGTGGAATTTCTCTTCTGAATGTGATTCCTCCGGTACGTAATAAAGTAAACTCCACCGATTTGTGTGGTCCTTCCTCACAACCGAAATGGGTAAATGGTCCACAAACCGGACGGATCGTTTTCCGGTTTATGTAAATAAATGATAAAAAGGTACTCAATATAACATGAGTACCTTTTTTTATTTTATTTTTGTTTCGTTTTATACATCCAGATGAATGAATTCTTTCCTATGTACACAATACTAATTATAGAAGATGAACCCAGAGTTGCAAGTTTGCTGATGAACGGGCTGGAAGAAAATGGTTATCAGGCAATGGTGGCTTATGACGGATTGATGGGGTTACGGCTTTTCCAGACCCATACATTCGATTTGGTCATATCCGACATTGTTCTGCCCAAGATGGACGGATTTGAACTGGCGAAAGAAATTCGCAAGACCAATCCCCATATCCCTATATTAATGTTGACAGCATTAGGATCAACGAATGATAAACTGGACGGTTTCGATGCCGGTGCAGACGATTACATGGTGAAACCCTTTGATTTCAGAGAGTTGAATGCCAGAATCAAAGTACTATTGAAACGTATGGCAGGCAATACACAGGAATTGCCGCAGGAACTTGTTTATGCAGATTTACGTATTGACCTTCAACGTAAGGACGTAGAACGAAACGGCATATCTATAAAACTTTCTCCTAAGGAATATAACTTGCTGCTATATATGGTAGAAAATGCTGAAAGAGTATTGAGTAGGGTTGAGATAGCAGAAAAAGTATGGAACACCCATTTTGATACAGGAACGAATTTCATAGATGTATATATCAACTATCTCCGTAAGAAGATAGACAGGGATTTTGAACCAAAACTTATTCATACCAAAGCCGGAATGGGTTTTATACTGACTGATAAGTTATGAAAATCAGAACAACACTGACCCTACAATATGCAGGGCTGACAGCTGCGGTATTCTTCATATTTGTCATAGCCGTCTACTATGTGAGTGAACATTCGCGTAGTAATGCTTTCTTTCGTAATCTGCAAAGTGAAGCTATAACCAAAGCACATTTATTCCTTAAAAATCAAGTAGATGCGCAAACTATGCAGTCTATTTATCTAAATAATCAGAAGTTTATTGATGAAGTAGAAGTTGCTGTCTATACAACCGATTTTAAAATATTATATCACGATGCACTGCAGAACGATATTGTCAAGGAAACACCAGAGATGATAAAGCGAATTCTGAAACAGAAGGATATCAATTTCTATGTGGACGAATATCAGGCAGTAGGATTGGTGTATCCATTTGAAGGCAAAGATTATGTTGTTACCGCTGCCGCCTATGATGGTTACGGATACGCCAATCGGGATGCGTTAAGAAATATACTCATCCTGTCATTTATCGGAGGATTAAGTGTATTGGTGATTGTGGGTTATATCCTGTCTCGAAGCACTTTAAAACCAATACGCAGCATTGTCAAAGAAGCGGAGAAAATCACCGCATCGCGTATTGATAAAAGATTACCCGTAAAAAATGAACAGGATGAACTGGGAGAATTAAGTACGACATTCAATGCTCTACTGGAACGCCTGGAGAAGTCTTTCAACTCACAGAAGATGTTTGTCAGTAATGTATCTCATGAATTGCGTACTCCCATGGCGGTCCTTACAGCCGAACTCGATTTAGCTTTATTGAAAGAACGTACCTCCGAACAATATCAGATGGCTATTGGCAATGCTCTTCAAGACTCCCACCGAATTGTAAACCTGATTGACGGACTATTGAACTTGGCAAAAGCCGATTATCAGCCGGAACAGATAACAATGGAAGAAGTCCGTCTGGATGAACTGTTGCTGGATGCCAGAGAACTGGTATTGAAAGCGCATCCGGATTATCATATCGAATTAGTCTTTGAACAGGAAGCCGAAGAGGATAATGTACTGACAGTCATCGGAAACAGCTATCTGCTGACTACCGCCTTTGTAAATCTGGTAGAGAATAACTGCAAATATTCTTCCAACCGGACTTCATCAGTCCTGATCGCCTATTGGGAGCAATGGGCAATCATCCGCTTATCCGATAATGGTGTAGGCATGTCCGATGCAGATAAGGAAAACCTGTTTAAACTGTTTTATCGTGGAGAAAACAAGAATATTGCTCCCGGAAATGGTATAGGCATGAACCTGACACAAAAGATTATTCACCTTCACAAAGGCGAACTTACCGTATCTTCCCATAAGGATGAGGGCACTACCTTTGTGGTAAAACTCCCGCATATCTAAGAAATTCTAATCGTTTTCTAATATCACTCTAATCATTCTCTAACAGCTTCCTTGTGAAGTCCTTCTTACTTTTGCATCGAATTAATAAATGCAGTTAGTAACTTAAAAAAATTAGAGAGTATGGTATGGAAGAAAAAACTGCGTTCATCACAGTACACATTCAATTCAGAGAAAGTATTTTTGGTTGCCACACAACCCGGTAAGTCAATCTATTCATACTTGCAGACAACAAAGCTCGGATTGACATTGGGAGAAGTGCAAGAGCGGCAGTCCATCTATGGAAGAAACGAAGTGGTCCATGAACAAAAAAAGAACCCGTTTATACTGTTTATCAAAACGTTTATCAATCCTTTCATTGGTGTTCTGACCGGACTTGCCATTATATCCTTGTTTCTGGATGTACTGATGGCCGAACCCGGAGAACAGGAATGGACAGGAGTAATCATTATCTCATCCATGGTGATATTCAGCGCTATCCTGCGTTTCTGGCAGGAATGGCGAGCAAGTGAAGCTACGGATTCTTTAATGAAGATGGTAAAGAACACCTGTCTTGCCAAACGTGCCGGTGAACAGGAAGAAGAGATTGATATCACGGAACTCGTTCCGGGGGATATTGTGTATCTGGCAGCTGGGGATATGGTTCCCGCTGATATTCGGATCATCGATTCAAAAGACTTGTTTATCAGTCAGGCTTCATTGACAGGAGAGTCCGAACCGATAGAGAAGTTTCCGGAGATACAGAGCCAGCAATTTCGGAAAGGAAGCGTCATAGAGTTGGACAATATTTGTTATATGGGTTCCAATGTGATAAGTGGTGCAGCAAAAGGTATTGTTTATGAAACAGGGAATAAAACATATCTGGGTACGATTGCAAAAAGTCTGGTTGGACATCGTGCCACTACAGCTTTTGATAAAGGTATTAGTAAAGTCAGCTTCTTGTTGATTCGCTTTATGCTGGTAATGGTTCCATTTGTGTTTTTCGTGAATGGTTTCACAAAAGGAGACTGGTTCGAGGCTTTCATTTTTGCCATATCCGTTGCAGTGGGGCTTACTCCGGAAATGTTGCCAATGATTGTGACTGCCAACCTTTCTAAAGGAGCGATAGCCATGTCCAAAAAGAAAACAATAGTAAAGAATCTCAATGCTATTCAGAATTTTGGAGCAATGGACATACTCTGTACTGATAAAACCGGTACATTGACCTGCGATAAAATCGTGCTGGAGAAATATATCAATGCAGATGGTAGCGACGACAACAGTAAACGTATTCTTCGTCATGCCTACTTTAACAGTTATTTCCAGACCGGTTTAAGAAATCTGATGGATAAAGCGATTCTTTCTCATGTAAGAGAGCTGAATCTGGAACATTTGAAAGATGACTACACTAAAGTGGATGAAATACCTTTCGACTTTACACGCAGAAGAATGTCTGTTGTGATAGAAAACAAGCAAGGAAAACGGCAGATCATTACTAAAGGAGCGGTAGAAGAGATTCTCGATGTCTGTTCCTATGCCGAGTTCAACGGGCAGATTCATCCCTTGACTGATGCTTTGAAAATCAAAGCAAAGATGATTAGTGAAGAAATGAATCAGCAGGGAATGAGAGTGTTGGCAGTCTCCCAAAAAAGTTTTATCGAGAAAGATTGTAATTTTGCCATCGAAGATGAAAAAGAAATGGTACTGATCGGGTATCTTGCCTTTCTTGATCCTCCGAAGCCTTCTGCAGTTGAAGCCATCGAACAATTGTATGCACATGGAGTAGCAGTTAAAATATTATCGGGAGATAATGATATCGTAGTAAAAGCCATCGCCCGGCAGGTAGGAATTGACACCAGCCATTTTCTTACCGGGATAGAAATAGAGAATATGAATGAAACGGTATTGAAGGAAGCGGTAAAGAATACCACTTTATTTTCAAAACTGACTCCATTCCAGAAGACACAAATCATCTCTCTATTACAGGAACAGGGCAATACAGTAGGATTTTTAGGAGATGGAATCAATGATGCGGGTGCCTTACGTCAGTCAGACATTGGTATATCTGTCGATTCTGCAGTGGATATAGCGAAAGAAAGCGCAGACATTATCCTGTTGGAAAAAGATTTGATGGTATTGGAAGACGGAGTGCTCGAAGGGAGAAAGACATTTGGCAATATCAATAAGTATATAAAGATGACTGCCAGTTCCAATTTTGGTAATATGTTCAGTGTGATGTTCGCCAGTGCATTCCTGCCGTTTCTGCCTATGATGCCGATACATCTGTTGATTCAGAACTTACTGTATGACATATCGCAGACAACCATTCCATTTGACCGTATGGACCCGGAGTTCCTGAAGAAACCCCGCAAATGGGATGCGTCCGATCTAAGTCGTTTTATGATTTATATAGGACCTATCAGTTCCATCTTCGATATTATTACTTATCTGGTCATGTGGTATGTATTCAGCTGTAACAGTCCCGAACATCAAACACTGTTTCAGACCGGATGGTTTGTAGAAGGTTTGTTATCACAGACATTGATTGTCCACATGATACGTACCCGTAAGATACCGTTCATACAAAGCCGCGCCACATGGCCTGTAATGGGACTGACATTCTTAATCATGGTAATAGGTATTCTTATTCCTTTCACCGCTTTCGGACGTTCCATCGGGTTGACAGCTCTTCCTTTGAGCTATTTCCCCTGGCTGATTGGAATTTTGCTTTCTTATTGTATTTTGACGCAAATAGTAAAGAACTGGTATATCAGGAAGTTTGTGCGTTGGCTATAAGATAGGGGAAGAAGTTTTAACAGGAAACACTATAAAATACTGAATTTAATCACTATATTCGCAAAGTAAGTATTTATATTGATACACAAATAACGCCCTATGAGAATGAAGCATTGCCTATTCGTTTTTTTGCCGATATTTATATTATTTATCAGTTGTCGGCAAAAAGTACAAAGTAACTTTCAGCCGGATATTTCCAGTCAGACAGAAACCGTTTATGATTTTCCGGAAGAATATGCTGAAGAGATTTTTATCACAGGTAAAGTTTTGAACCGTGAATTTTATCCACAAGAAAAAGAACTGACACTTATTATTCCATTTTTCAGAGATATGGAAAATCAGTACCGTACTCCCATTCAAGAGGATGGTTCTTTCTATTTTACTTTTCCTGTTTATGCTAAAATACGGGAGGTTTCTATTCGTAATTATGCAGAGCATTTATATGTGCATCCGGGTGACAGTATCCATTTAGAGATTGATTTCAAGGATATGTTTCATCCTAAAGTAACAGGTGATACGGAAAAATTGAATCAGGAGATATTGGCTTTTACAGAAAGCGGATATTATTATATGCGTGACTATGGTATCAGGCATGATTTGAGTGTCGAGGATTTTGAAGCAGAGTTAAAGAAAGAATATGATACACGTTTAGAACGCAGGGCCGAATATTTGCAGAAATACAATCCTATGCAAGATGTCGTCATGTTTACGGAGGAATTACTGAAACAGGATTATTATTATACGATCCTAGTTTATGCGAGCCAATGTCAATATCGGACAAGAAAAGAGTTCGCACGATATCACACGCTGTTGCCCGAAATCAATAAATTATATAAAAAAGGAATATTATCAGCCCGCTTGTTTGATATAGTCGATTGGATAGAAAATTATATTCCTACAGGAATGGTTCTTAAAAACAAAGAATACCCAACGATAGATGATATTATGTCCGAAATAGGAGAAAATGAATTGAATCAATATCTATATACTAAAGTTACAGCTAATAGCCTTGAAGCTAATGATACAATTTCCCTCTCAAGGAAGCGTTCGCAATTTGACTCAATCGTAAAAATACCTCATTTGCAGGGACAAATAGCACAGGTGTACAGGCAAACTAAAGCGTTCTTGGAGAATCCACAGTCTGTTTCTGATAATTTGTTGTATGGCAAATACAATGAAAGTTCAAATACGTTAACTCCAATGTCGTATATGGAGAGCATATATAAGATCCTTGAAGAAAACCGGGGAAAAGTGATTTATCTCGATTTTTGGGCTACAACTTGTCCGCCTTGCTTGGCAGAGATGGAACCCTTGAAGAAGTTGCGCAGCCAATATTCTACGAAGGATTTGATTATTTATTCCATTTGTTCCGGCGGTAATGATACCAAAAAGCAATGGGAATTGTGTTTAGATAAATACTCGATGAAGAATCATGATATAGAATGTGTCTATGCTGCTGATTATATTGGACTGGAGAATTATCAGAAGATTACCAAACAGTTCAAAATTAATAGGTTGCCATATTATATCTTGATAAACAGAAAAGGACAAATAGTTGATTATGGCACTGTTGCTCGTCCAAGTAATCCTAACCTGTTATTGAGAATTGAGGAAATTGTTAAGCAGTAGAAGGATAATATTCCTTTTGTATAATTAAATACGCCGTCTATATCGGATATGCGTGTATTTCTCCAGATGCAGCTTAATTTAACCATAGTTTTTTTAATATTTGTAATAAAAAATTCTGCATAAATCGTCCTTTTAAGTTTTAAATTCTATTTTGAATGTTGAGAAAAATTTCCAGGTTATCGATGCGGAATTCTTTTTTGTAATAGGTTGATATACAACACTCTATATTTACTATTTTTGGTTTAAAACCAACGGGTCGTTCCTTTAAAAGGAACGACCCGTTTCTCACCGAGGAACAACATGTTTCTTTTAAAGAAACGGATGATTCCCTAAAATCCAGAGACAAAACTGGTAGTAATATTCTGATCTTTCAATATTGATGGTTGATGTGCTGAATGATATATGTAAAAACAAACAACCATTCTTCTACATCTTTCATTTTCTACATCTTTTCTAATCTCAACTACAAATAGTGAGTACAAAACAGTCCTTTTTTCGTCTTCATTATAGAAAAAATATAGTATTGGAATGAAAAGCCGACTGAAGCAACAAATATTTGCATTCTCTTTATTGGCATGGACAGCTGTATGTCCTGTCGATGCACAACAAACACGCTCACTTCGCGACCAATTTCAGAATCCGTCTGACGAAGCGAAGCCTTGGACCTTTTGGTACTGGATGTATGGTGCTGTGTCCAAAGAAGGAATAACTGCCGATTTGGAAGCGATGAAACATGCAGGACTCGGAGGTACTTATCTGATGCCGATCAAAGGGGTTAGTGAAGGTACACAATATAACGGCAAGGCACAGCAGTTGACTCCTGAATGGTGGGAAATGGTGCGTTTCAGCATGGAGGAAGCCGACCGTTTAGGGTTGAAACTGGGAATGCATATTTGTGATGGTTTTGCATTGGCAGGAGGTCCCTGGATTACTCCGAAAGAATCAATGCAGAAAGTTGTTTGGAGCGATACAATCATTGATGGTGGAAAGCTCAATGCATTACGTCTGCCACAGCCGGAAGCTTATGAAAACTATTATGAAGATATTGCGCTATTTGCTTTGCCGGTAGAGGATGCGGCAGACGAAATGCCCGCAAAGATCACTTGCGTAAACTTAGCAACAGCGAACAATGTAAAATCTGCTCAAACAGTGAATATGGATGCGGCAGGCGTTATCCGTTCTTCGTATCCATGCTATATTCAATATGAATATAAACAGCCTTTTACCTGCCGGAATATAGAAATCGTTTTAAATGGCAATAATTATCAGGCACATCGCTTGAAAGTAATGGCAAGTGACGATGGCGTAAATTATCGTTTCGTGAAACAGCTAGTCCCTGCCCGTCAGGGATGGCAAAATACAGATGAAAATTCTACTCATAGTATTCCTGCAACTACAGCCCGTTATTTCCGTTTCTACTGGACACCCGAGGGGAGCGAACCGGGAAGTGAAGATATGGATGCCGCAAAATGGAAACCTAATCTGAAGATCAAACAACTGCACCTGCATCAGGAAGCCCGTTTGAATCAGTGGGAAGGAAAAACCGGACTGGTATGGCGTGTTGCTGAATCTACCAAAGAAGAGGAGATAGGAAAGGAGGACTGCTATTCACTTTCACAGGTTATTAATCTGACGGAACAATATAAGAATGCCCCGGATAGTCATTCTAAAGAAAAAACAATCACAGCTGTTCTCCCTAAAGGTAAATGGAAATTGCTCCGCATGGGACATACAGCTACCGGACATACCAATGCAACAGCCGGTGGCGGAAAGGGCTTGGAATGTGATAAGTTCGATCCGAAAACGGTGCGAAAACAATTTGATAACTGGTTTGCACAAGCATTTGTAAAGACGAATCCGGAAGTAGCACGTCGTGTATTGAAATATATGCATGTAGATAGTTGGGAATGTGGAAGCCAGAACTGGAATCCAAATTTCGCTGCAGAATTTCAGAAACGTCGTGGTTATGACCTGATGCCTTATTTACCACTATTGGCAGGTATTCCTATGGAAAGTGCAGAACGAAGTGAAAAGATTCTGCGAGATGTCCGTACAACGATTGCCGAATTGGTGGTGGATGTATTCTATCAGGTATTGGCAGATTGTGCCAAAGAATATGATTGTCAGTTTTCAGCGGAGTGTGTAGCACCGACCATGGTAAGCGATGGCCTGCTGCATTACCAAAAGGTAGATCTTCCTATGGGAGAATTTTGGCTGAACAGCCCTACCCATGATAAACCGAATGATATGCTGGATGCTATTAGCGGGGCACATATCTACGGAAAGAACATCATTCAGGCTGAAGGATTCACCGAAGTACGCGGCACGTGGGACGAATATCCTGCTATGTTGAAAGCCTTGCTGGATCGTAATTACGCATTAGGAATCAATCGTCTTTTCTATCACGTATATGTACATAATCCCTGGCTGGATTGCAAACCTGGCATGACATTGGATGGCATCGGACTTTTCTTCCAACGCGATCAGACTTGGTGGGATAAAGGTGCAAAAGCATTTTCCGAATATGCTACCCGTTGTCAGGCATTATTGCAATATGGACATCCGGTGACAGATATTGCAGTATTTACAGGTGAAGAAATGCCAAGACGTTCGATATTGCCGGAACGATTGGTTCCGTCCCTTCCGGGAATTTTCGGTGCGGAACGTGTGGAAAGCGAACGCATTCGTTTGGCGAATGAGGGACAACCTTTGCGTGTGCGTCCGGTAGGTGTCACACATTCAGCCAATATGGCTGATCCCGAAAAATGGGTGAATCCACTTCGCGGATACGCTTATGATAGTTTTAATAAAGATGCGTTACTACGTCTGGCCAAAGTGGAAGACGGCAGAATGACACTGCCGGGTGGAGCCAGCTATAAAGCATTGGTAATTCCTCTTGCACGTCCGATGAATCCCGAACCTGTATTATCTTCGGAAGTGCAGAAGAAGATCAATGAATTAAAAGAAGCGGGTGTATTGATACCTTCTTTGCCTTATACAGCGGATGATTTCTCCGTATATGGGTTGGAACGTGACATGATTGTACCGGAAGATATTGCCTGGACACATCGTCGTGGTGAACTTGGCGAACTTTACTTTATCGCCAATCAAAGAGAAGAAACACGCACATTTACCGCAAGTATGCGTATCAACGATAGAAAACCGGAATGTTGGAATCCGGTGACGGGTGAAATAAACAGCCGTCCTTCTTACCGTATCAATGGAAATCGGACGGAAGTTACTCTCACATTGGCTCCTTATGAGTCCGTATTCATCGTATATCCTATGGAGGGAGCACATGAAGGTTATGGAGAGGACTCCTCAAGACTACAGAAAGAGAAAAAGGAGGTAGCCAAAGAGCCTTTAAATATAGCTCTGGAAGCAGAGGAATATATGATAACTTTTGCAGCTAACAAGAAAACGCTCACACGGAAAGAACTTTTCGACTGGAGCAAAGAGCCGGACGAACAGATACGTTATTATTCGGGGACAGCTACTTATAAGACGGCTTTCCGCTGGAAGAATAAACCGAAAAAAGGCCAACAGATTTACCTGAATTTGGGTACGGTTTGTAATTTAGCAACTGTCCGTGTGAATGGCGTAGACTGTGGTACCATTTGGACAGCTCCTTATCGTGCTGATATTACAACTACTCTGAAAAAAGGAATCAATATACTTGAAATAGAGGTTACGAACACTTGGGCGAATGCCTTGAAAGGAGCTGATGAAGGAAAAGCACCATTTGAAGGCATTTGGACCAATGCAAAATACCGGAAACAGGAAAATAAACTACTTCCGGCAGGATTACTCGGCCCTTTGAGTTTTTCTGCCATAGAGTGAAAGTTTTTTAGGCACGGATTATGCTGTTACTTTATGTAATACGATTCTTATAAACCGTGTAATCCGCGTAATCCGTGCCTAATTCATCATAATGTAGTACTTAAATGATAAAGATATACTTATAATGAAAAGTTCAATTATTAAAACAGGTACAATGTTGGCTAGCTTTCTGCTTGCGGCCGCCTGCCTGTCAACACACGCAGAAGTAAAACTGCCGGCTATTTTTTCTGATGGCATGGTGATGCAGCAACAGACAAATGCAAATCTTTGGGGAACTGCCACTCCCAACAAGAAAGTGACCATAACTACCAGCTGGAATGGAAAGCAATACGTGGCAGCTGCCGATAAGAACGGGGCATGGAAACTTTCGGTTTCTACTCCCAAAGCAGGAGGTCCTTACACTGTCACCTTTGATGATGGAAGTAAAAAAACACTGAATAACATATTGATAGGTGAATTGTGGCTATGTTCTGGACAGAGTAACATGGAAATGCCAATGAAAGGATTCAAGAATCAGCCAGTAGAGAATGCCAATATGGATATTCTTCACAGCAAGAATCCGAAAATTCGCTTGTTTACCGTAAAACGTACTTCTACATTGACTCCGCAGACCGATGTTATCGGTTCATGGAAAGAAGCAACTCCGGCCAACGTTCGTGATTTCAGTGCTACGGCTTATTATTTCGGGAGGTTAATCAATGAAATAGTAGAGGTTCCGGTAGGATTGGTAGTTGCAGCCTGGGGTGGATCGGCGTGCGAAGCATGGATGACCGCTGACTGGTTGAAAGCTTTTCCTGATGCAAAGATTCCTCAATCGGAAGCCGATATAAAATCAAAGAACCGTACTCCGACCGTACTGTACAACGGTATGTTGCATCCCCTTATCGGCATGACGATGAAAGGAGTGATTTGGTATCAGGGCGAAGATAATTGGAATCGGGCGCACACGTATGCGGATATGTTTACTGCATTGATAAATGGCTGGCGCGCTGAATGGAAACAGGGAGATTTTCCTTTTTACTATTGCCAAATAGCTCCGTATGATTATGGGATTATCACAGAAAAAGGTAAAGAAGTGATAAACTCCGCCTATCTTCGGGAGGCACAGGCAAAAGTAGAACATCGTGTACCCAACAGTGGCATGGCCGTATTACTGGATGCAGGTATGGAAAAAGGAATCCACCCGGCAAAAAAGCAAGTTGCCGGAGAACGTTTGGCACTTCTCGCCCTGACTAAAACTTACGGAGTGGAAGGCGTGAATGGCGAAAGTCCATACTATAAAAGCATTGAAATAAAGAATGATACAGTAGTCGTTAGCTTTGAACGTGCAAATATGTGGATTAGCGGCAAGAACTGTTTTGAGTCAAAAAACTTTCAGGTAGCCGGCGAAGATAAAGTATTTTATCCGGCTAAAGCATGGATAGAACGTAGCAAGATGCTGGTGAAAAGCGATAAAGTGCCGCACCCGGTAGCTGTTCGATATTGTTTTGAAAACTATGTGGAGGGAGATGTATATGGTGACGGATTGCCTTTAGGTTCTTTTCGTTCGGATGATTGGTAAACTGCTAATGAAATTATAAATTATGAATCATTTGCGTAGAGTTTTTGTTCTCTTATTCATATTTGTTGGCGTGTCGGCTCTATGGAGCCAACATGCCAATGTCATTTGGAATACTCCTAGCCGCAATTCTTCAGAATCCATGCCCTGTGGTGGCGGAGATATCGGGATGAATATATGGGTAGAAGAGGGTGACATTATGTTCTATGTGAGCCGTAGCGGCACATTCGACGAAAACAACTGTCTGCTAAAACAAGGACGCATACGTCTCCGTCTGTCACCCAATCCTTTTAAAGATACGAAAGATTTTCGTCAAGAATTGAAACTGAAGGACGGATATGTAGAAGTTGCAGCAGGAAACACGCAGATACAATTCTGGGTAGATGTTTTTCATCCGGTTATACACGTGGAGGTAACCAATACACAAGCGTTACAAACTGAAATTTTTTATGAGAATTGGCGCTATCAGGAACGACCTGTCAGGAAAGGAGAGGGACAACAATGTTCTTACAAATGGGCTCCTCCGAAAGGTTCTGTGACAGCGGCTGACTTTATTTCTTTAGGCAAAACCAATCATTCTGCCAATCAACTCCTGTTCTACCATCGCAATCCGGAACAGACTGTTTTTGATGCTGTTGTGGCTCAACAGGGAATGGACGAGGTAAAATCCGAAATGATGAATCCCTTGAAAAATCAAACTTTCGGAGGAACCCTGTTCGGAGAAAACCTTGAATTTATAGGCACCACGGATGGCGTGTATGCCGGAACAGACTACCGCGCCTGGAAATTCCGTTCTTCCAAAGCGTCCAGAAAAGAACATTTCTGTATTGTATTGCATACAGCCCAAACAGAAACAATAGAACAGTGGGAGCAGGGACTGCAAACTGCTTTGCAAAGAATAGCCCCGCAAGGCAAAGTCTCATCGAAGATTCTCATACAGGATAAAAAGCAAACCCGTTCGTGGTGGAATGCTTTCTGGCAACGCAGCTTCATTGAAGCGGAGGGAGAAGCAAAAGAAATAACCAGAAACTACACTCTTTTCCGTTACATGCTGGGTTGTAATGCCTACGGTAGCGTACCAACTAAATTCAATGGCGGACTGTTCACTTTTGATCCTTGTTACATCGACGAAAAACAATCCTTTACTCCCGACTACCGGAAATGGGGAGGTGGTACAATGACAGCACAGAATCAACGCCTGGTTTATTGGCCGATGCTGAAAAGCGGGGACTTCGATATGATGCCTTCCCAGTTTGATTTCTATAACCGTATGTTGAAGAATGCTGAATGGAGGAGTCGTGTATATTGGCAACATGACGGAGCTTGCTTCTGCGAACAAATAGAAAATTTCGGTCTGCCCAATCCCGCAGAGTATGGTTTCAAACGGCCGGACTGGTTCGACAAAGGGCTGGAATATAATGCCTGGCTGGAATATGAATGGGATACGATTCTCGAATTCTGCCAGATGATACTGGAAACAAAGAACTATGCGAATGCTGATATCACCCCTTATTTGCCTTTGATTGAAAGTTCACTGACATTCTTCGACGAACATTATCGGCAACTTGCTTCCCGTCGGGGACGGAAGGCGCTGGATGGCAACGGACATCTGATTCTTTTTCCGGGTTCTGCCTGTGAGACATATAAAATGACCAATAATGCCAGCAGCACCATCGCAGCTCTAAAAACAGTATTGGAAACTTATGGAAAGAAAGAAGAGATGCTAAAGACAATTCCTCCGATTCCATTGCGGTACATAGAAATAAAAGATACGTTGAATCCTACTCTTGCTCCGGTTTTGAAGCGAACAATTTCGCCTGCTGTAAGTTGGGAACGAATTAACAATGTCGAAACGCCACAACTTTATCCGGTATTTCCATGGCGTATTTATGGAGTAGGAAAGGAGAATCTGGACATAGCACGCAATACCTATTTTTATGATTCGGATGCCATCAAATTCCGTTCGCATATCGGATGGAAACAGGACAACATTTGGGCGGCTTGCCTGGGACTGACCCAAGAAGCGAAAAGGTTATCCCTTGCCAAACTCTCCAACGGGCCGCACCGCTTTCCTGCTTTTTGGGGACCGGGCTATGACTGGACACCCGACCATAATTGGGGAGGTAGCGGCATGATAGGACTTCAGGAAATGCTATTGCAAACAAACGGAGAACAAATACTTCTTTTCCCCGCATGGCCGAAAGAATGGAATGTACATTTCAAACTGCATGCTCCTGGTGAAACAACAGTAGAAGCTACTCTGAAAGACGGGAAAGTAACAAACTTGAAAGTTCTACCTGAAAGTAGAAAGAAAGATATCATTATAATGATTGAAAATGAGTTTTTTTTCACCACAGAGGACGCAGAGGACACAGAGGCTTTTTAAACAGTAAATCTATCTGTCTAAGGGAACGTATAGTCTAAGAATTTACTCCCTTTGTGTACATATAGAGAGGAGATTCTTAGACAAGCAGAATGACAGAACCAATAATATATTACAAAAAAACTTTGTGTCCTCTGCGTCCTCTGTGGTGAAAACTCGAATGAAATATATAAATAAAGAACTATGAATAAAAGACCGTTTATCATCTTATCATCTTTTCTGTTACTGTTCTTAGGAATCGAAAAAGGACAGGCGACAGAAACTTACCGTCCTGAAACATCGGTTGCCGGATTTATCCAGCTTCCCGGTAGTGGGCGACAAGTTTATAATTTCAATCCGGGATGGCTATTTTTCAAAGGCGATGTCCGGGGAGCAGAAGCAGTAAACTTTGATGATCGTTCCTGGAAAGTAGTTTCCACTCCCCATACGGTAGAATTAATGCCTGCCGAAGGAAGTGGATGCCGTAATTATCAGGGACCAGCCTGGTATCGTAAACATTTTGTTCTCCCTGCCGAAACAAAAGGCCAACGGGTTGTTCTTCATTTTGAAGCAGCCATGGGTAAACAGATTCTTTATCTGAATGGCAAACGCATCCAGGAACATTTGGGAGGTTATCTACCTTTCACTCTGGATTTGACAGCCAATGGCGTACAAGCCGGAGACTCCTGCCTGCTTGCTGTTTTCACAGACAACAGTGATGACAAATCCTATCCCCCCGGAAAACGCCAATATACACTAGACTTCGCCTATCATGGCGGCATCTATCGTGATGTATGGATGATTGCCAAATCTCCGGTAGCTATCACCGATGCTATTGATTCACAAGCCGTTGGCGGTGGAGGTGTATTCGTGCATTTTGATAAGATCAGTGAAAAGAGTGCACAAGTATATGTAAATACGGAAATTCAGAATGAGGATGTACGTACTGAATCGGTCACTGTAGAAACGACTTTGACAGATGCTGACGGAAAAGTAATCAAACACTGTTCCGGAAAGCTGTCTTTAAAACCGGGAGAGAAGAAATCCATCCAGCAACAGATGGAAGTGAAGAATCCAAAACTCTGGTCACCGGATACACCTTATTTATATAGAGTACAATCCCGTATTAAAAAAGGAAATAAATCTATGGATGGCGGCATTACCCGTGTCGGTATTCGCTTGGCAGAATTTCGTGGAAAAGACGGTTTCTGGCTGAATGGAAAACCTTTCGGTCAACTGGTAGGAGCAAATCGCCATCAGGATTTTGCCTATGTAGGCAATGCTTTACCGAACTCACAGCAATGGCGTGATGCCAAACGTCTGCGTGATGCCGGATGCACCATTATTCGTGTGGCGCATTATCCGCAAGATCCTGCCTTTATGGATGCTTGTGATGAACTCGGTCTGTTTGTGATTGTCGCTACTCCGGGATGGCAGTACTGGAACAAAGATCCGAAATTCGGTGAGTTGGTTCATCAGAATACCCGTGAAATGATTCGTCGCGACCGTAACCATCCTTCCGTACTAATGTGGGAACCTATATTGAATGAGACTCGCTATCCACTTGATTTTGCATTAAAGGCTCTTGAAATCACCAAAGAGGAATATCCTTATCCGGGACGTCCGGTAGCCGCTGCCGATGTTCATTCTGCAGGAGTGAAAGAACATTACGATGTTGTTTATGGCTGGCCGGGTGATGACGAAAAAGAAGACAGGCCGGAACAATGTATTTTCACCCGTGAATTTGGAGAGAATGTGGATGATTGGTATGCTCACAATAATAACAACCGTGCCAGCCGCAGTTGGGGAGAACGCCCGTTATTGGTACAGGCACTTTCACTGGCAAAGAGTTATGACGAGATGTATCGTACTACCGGTTTATTTATCGGTGGTGCGCAATGGCATCCGTTCGATCATCAGCGCGGTTATCATCCTGACCCTTACTGGGGTGGCATCTACGATGCTTTCCGTCAGAAGAAATATGCATACGAAATGTTCCGTAGCCAGTCGCTTGCCGGTCTTCAGCATCCATTGGCAGAATGTGGTCCGATGATATTCATTGCTCATGAAATGTCTCAGTTTTCCGATAAAGACGTGGTTATATTTACCAACTGTGATTCTGTGCGTCTTTCTATTTATGATGGAACGAAAACCTGGACGAAACCGGTAGTCCATGCCAAAGGACATATGCCGAATGCACCGGTTGTATTCGAAAATGTCTGGGATTTTTGGGAAGCACGCGGATATAGCTATACTCAAAAAAACTGGCAAAAAGTAAATATGGTGGCCGAAGGGATCATCAACGGAAAAGTAGTATGCACGCAAAAGAAAATGCCTTCCCGGCGTTCCACGAAACTACGCCTCTATGTAGATACTCAAAAAGTGAACCTGATAGCTGACGGCTCCGACTTTATCGTTGTTGTTGCCGAAGTAACCGATGATAGTGGAAATGTACGCCGTCTGGCAAAAGAGAACATTGTTTTCACCATAGAAGGTGAAGGAGAAATCATCGGAGATGCTGCTATCGGCGCCAATCCCCGTACAGTGGAATTTGGTTCTGCTCCCGTGTTGATCCGTTCCACCCGGAAAGCCGGAAAGATGAAAGTGAAAGCCCGTGTACAGTTTGAGGGAACCCAAGCTCCAACAGCGACTGAAATAGAACTGGAAAGCATTCCGGCAGAACTGCCTTTCTGTTATGAGGAATCCACTTACGAAGAACGCAGAACTGCATCGTCCGTTCCAGAAGTAAATTCTTTTAAAGAATCATCAGAAGGAAAAATACAACTGACAGAAGAAGAACGTCAACGGGTATTGGATGAGGTGGAACGCCAGCAAACTGAATTTGGGACAGAGAATTAGGCACGGATTACACGGATTTCATGGTTGCTTTATACATTAATATTTCCCAAAACTGTGAGATCCGTGTAATCTGTGCCTAACTTTATGGTATAAACGAATGATGATGATAAGCTTATATCAAAAAAAAGATTACCTTTGGGGTACGTTTTAATTCCAATTATAGCCACCAATGAGAAAACGAAATATTCTAATACTATTACTATCCATGATAGGCATTTATGCTTTTGCCTATCCGAATATGATTGTAGAACACTACACAGCCGAACGCGGGTTGCCCAATAATATCGTCAACTGCACTTTAAAGGGACAGGATGGGTTTATCTGGTTTGGCACATGGTATGGATTATGTAGTTTCGATGGAAGCAAATTCCGCTCCTATGATAATCATGACGGTTTTTATTCCACCGACATTCCACCACGTAAGATTCAGCGTATCGTGGAAGATAAAAATGGTTTTCTGTGGATTAAGACCATCGACCGCAAACTCTACCTGTTCGATAAAAGACACGAGAGTTTCCATGCTGTCTATGATGATGTAAAAGAATATTCGGAGAACATCCAGATTATTAAGATTCAGACAACCGAAGACGGGGATGTATTGTTGTTGACAAAAGATAAAAGTCTTTTGCGTGCATATACCGACAAGGAAGGTAAAATAACGATGAAGCAGTTGCACGATTCGCGTCCCAACGTGAATGTGTATGATATGCGTCTGAAACATAACGTATTCTGCGAAACTGCAGAATTTATCAATTGGATTGGTATGGATTATCAGATTCTGTCCCTCCGGAAAGGGGCGGCTCTGAAAGACAAGCCCGCTGACTTTATACAGAAAAAGGTATCTGCCAATCCGGACCAGTTTACTTGTGCCTCCTATAATTCTAAATTCTTATGGTTGGGAGATAAGAAAGGACACATTTATAGTATTGATCCTCAAAATGGAGTTGTCAACCGTTATGAGATACCGGAAATCAAACGCCCGATTTCTAATCTGCTGATAACAGAGTCCGGTCTGATGTACATCACTACTAACGAAGGAACGTACGAGTATAATATCGGTTACAAACAATTGACCAAACTTCCATTCACCATCCCCGAAAAGGACGGCGGAATCATATTTTATGATAAATATGATAAGGTATGGTTTCAGGAGGGTAATCAGGCATTGACCTATTATGATCCTCTGAATAGAAGCCACCACCGATTTACATTCCCCAATCAGAATGCCATCGGCAATTTTGAAATGCAGGATGCCGGTGAACAAGGTATGTTCTTCATGACCCCGGGAGGAGAAATTCTTCTATTCGACAGAGAAAAACTGGAAATGACCCGTATTAACCAATTAAAACCTTTCTCGGATGATCTTCCCAACCAGCTTTTTTTCCATCTTCTGTTGGACAAAGATGGAATCCTCTGGTTAGCATCTACAAGCAGCGGAGTATACAGACTTAATTTCCCCAAAAAGCAATTCCAACTGTTGACGGAAGTTTCTCCTTCTCCGCTAATACCCGAGAGATCAAACTCCTGGAATCAGGGGATACGTGCCCTCTTCCAGGCACAAAATGGCGATATCTGGGTAGGAACCCGTTGGCAGGCGTTGTACCGTCTGGATCGTAACGGACAAGTGAAACAGATCTTCTCGGATAAGAACTATCTATTGGGAACTGTATATCATATTATGGAAGACAAAGACGGTAATCTTTGGTTTTCTACCAAAGGAAATGGGCTTGTCAAAGCTGAACCGGATATGAATTCTCCGCACGGGTTGCGTTTTACCCGTTATATCAATGATCCCAAGAACCCGAATTCTATCAGTAACAACGATGTATACTTTACTTATCAGGACAGCCGGGGACGCATCTGGGTAGGACTATTAGGTGGAGGACTGAATTTGATTTCCGAAGAAAATGGAGCCATCACCTTCATCCATAAATACAATGGACTGAAACAATATCCTGCATACGGCCTTTATATGGAGGTACGTACCATGACGGAAGATGAAGACGGACGTATCTGGGTAGGAACTATGGATGGTTTGATGTCTTTCGACGGGCATTTTTCCACGCCCGAACAGATTCAGTTTGAAACGTACCGTCAAGTCAGTGAAAACTCGAATGTAGCGGATAACGATATTTATGTACTCTACAAAGATACTGATTCTCAAATCTGGGTGAGTGTGTTCGGAGGCGGTTTGAATAAACTGGTTCGTTATGACAAGGAAAAGAGGGAACCTATTTTCAAATCTTATGGTATCCGTGAAGGAATGAATAACGACGTAGTCAAGTCCATCGTAGAAGATAAAAACGGCAACTTGTGGTTTACAACGGAAATAGGTTTGTCTTGCTTCAACAAAGCTACCGAGCAGTTCCGCAATTACGACAAATACGACGGTTTCCTGAACGTGGAGTTGGAAGAGGGCAGTGCACTCCGGACATTGAATGGAGACTTGTGGATTGGCACTCGTCAGGGAATCCTGACATTCTCTCCTGACAAACTGGAAACACTGCATACAAATTATGACACACGTATTGTCGATTTTAAAGTATCCAATCGCGATTTGCGTAGTTTCCGCGAATGTCCGATCTTAAAAGAATCCATCACATACGCTAAAACAATCCGGCTAAACTATAATCAATCCATGTTCACGATTGAATTTGCGGCATTGAATTTCTATAATCAGAACCGGGTGTCATACCGTTATATACTTGAAGGTTATGAAAAAGAGTGGCATTATAACGGGAAGAATCGCATCGCTTCCTACACCAATGTGCCTCCCGGAGATTATACATTCCGTGTAGAAACAATGGATGAAGCCAATCCGGAACTTGTTTCCAACTGCACGCTGGCCGTCACCATTCTTCCCCCCTGGTGGTTAAGCTGGTGGGCAACTCTTATCTATGTGATCTTGGGTCTGGCAGCTCTCTATTTTAGTTTGCGTCTGGCTTTCTTCATGATTAAAATGAAGAACGATATTTATATCGAACAAAAAGTTTCGGAGATGAAAATCAAGTTCTTTACCAATATATCCCACGAATTGCGCACTCCTTTGACATTGATAAAAGGTCCGATACAAGAATTAAGGGAACGTGAAAAGCTGTCTCCGAAAGGATTGCAATATGTGGATTTGATGGAGAAGAACACCAATCAGATGCTGCAATTAGTGAATCAGATACTTGATTTCCGGAAGATTCAAAACGGGAAAATGCGTTTGCATGTGTCATTGATTGATTTTAATGAGATGATAGCCTCTTTCCAGAAAGAGTTCCGCGTGCTTTCCGAAGAAAATGAAATCAGTTTCACTTTCCAGTTACCGGATGAACCGATTATGGTATGGGCGGACAAGGAGAAATTGAGCATTGTGATCCGTAATATCATATCCAATGCATTCAAATTCACTCATTCCGGTGGAAGCATTTATATAACTACCGGATTGACAGACGACGGAAAATGTTGTTATGTACGGGTGGAAGATAACGGGGTAGGTATTCCACAAAATAAACTGACCGAGATTTTTGAACGCTTCTCACAAGGAGAGAATGCGAAAAACTCCTATTATCAGGGCACAGGTATCGGATTGGCACTTTCAAGGGAAATCGTTAATCTTCATCACGGACAGATTCGTGCTGAAAGTCCTGAAGGACAGGGGGCAGTGTTTATTGTGGAACTCCTGATGGATAAGGAGCATTATCGTCCGTCGGAAGTTGACTTTTATGTGGGAGGTACGGAAACAGTTCCCGTTTCTGTGGAACAGGAACCTGTTGCCAATGCCATATCCGAAGAAGATACAGAAGAAGAACCGGAAATTGATGCTTCATTACCGACCCTTTTGTTGGTTGAGGATAATAAGGACCTTTGCCAGTTGATAAAACTTCAGTTGGAAGATAAGTTCAATATCCATATTGCCAATAACGGAGTAGAAGGTTTAAAGAAAGTGCACCTGTATCATCCTGATATCGTAGTGACCGATCAGATGATGCCTGAAATGGACGGCCTTGAAATGTTGCAATCTATCCGCAAAGATTTCCAGATCAGCCATATTCCTGTTATTATCCTGACCGCGAAAAATGATGAAGGCGCCAAGACCAAAGCTATTACTTTAGGAGCAAATGCCTATATCATCAAACCTTTCAGCAAGGAATACCTGTTGGCACGTATCGACCAGCTGCTTGCCGAACGGAAATTGTTCCGTGAACGAATCCGCCAGCAAATGGAAAACCAGACAACGACCGAAGAAGACAGCTACGAACAATATTTGGTAAAGAAAGACGTACAGTTCCTAGAAAAGATACATCAGGTCATTGAAGAAAATATGGACGACAGTGATTTTAATATTGACACCATAGCATCCGGTATCGGATTGAGTCGTTCGGCATTCTTCAAGAAACTAAAGAGTCTTACCGGTCTGGCCCCTGTAGATCTGGTAAAAGAGATTCGCTTGAATAAATCAGTCGAGCTGATTAAGAACACGGATTTAAGTGTCTCCGAGATTGCTTTTGCTGTCGGATTCAAGGATTCGGGATACTACAGCAAGTGTTTCCGGAAGAAATATAATCAAACCCCTCGTGAATACATGAATGAATGGCGGAAAGGAGAGAGATAACCGATTACAAAATGCTTTCTTAATCGTCCTTTTAGAAACCTATTAAGATTCGAAAGAATGAATAACATGAAGAAAGTATTATCAGCGTGGATGCTGGTTGCCTGTGTACTACCTGTGGCAGCCCAGTATCCTGTAATTCCGGACTCGGTAAAAGAAAGAGGAGCAAAACAAGAAGCGGAGTTCGAACGGAAATCCGATGCGGCATGGAAAAAAGTTTTGCCGACAGTTTTAGAAGAAGCAAAGAAAGGACGCCCTTATAAGCCATGGGCCTCCAAACCCGAAGATTTGATAAAGAGCAATATCCCGGCCTTCCCCGGTGCGGAAGGCGGAGGTATGTATACTCCCGGTGGACGTGGAGGAAAAGTGATTGTTGTCACTTCTCTGGAAGACTCCGGTCCCGGAACATTCCGCGAAGCCTGTGAAACAGGAGGTGCACGTATCATTGTATTTAATGTTTCGGGAGTGATCCGTCTGAAAAGCCCGATCAGTGTACGCGCCCCTTATGTAACCATTGCCGGACAAACAGCTCCCGGAGATGGTATCTGTATCACCGGACAATCTTTCCTGATCGATACACACGATGTCGTGATTCGTCATATGCGCTTCCGTCGCGGTGCGCAGGACGTGGCTTTCCGCGATGATGCGGTAGGAGGGAATGCAGTAGGAAATATCATGGTAGACCATTGCTCCGCCAGTTGGGGATTGGATGAAAATATGTCTATCTACCGTCATGTATATAACAGAGGGGCAGACGGACACGGTCTGAAACTTCCGACAGTAAACATTACCATTCAAAATTCTATTTTCTCTGAAGCACTGGATACATACAACCATGCTTTTGGTGCAACCATCGGTGGTCATAACAGTATGTTCTGCCGGAATCTCTTTGCTTCCAACATCAGCCGGAACAGTTCGGTGGGTATGGACGGTGATTTTAACTTCGTCAATAATGTTGTATTCAACTGGTGGAATCGTTCTGTAGACGGAGGTGACCACAACAGCTTCTACAACATGATAAACAATTATTTTAAACCCGGCCCCATCACTCCGCTAGGTAAACCGATCTCTTATCGTATTCTCAAACCGGAAGCGGGACGTGACAAAAGCAGACCTCTCTCATTCGGAAAAGCTTATGTAAACGGGAATATTATTCATGGCAATGCCAAGGTCACAAAAGATAACTGGGACGGAGGCGTACAACTGAAAGAAGATGTGGATGCCACAAAGTTCCTGCCCTTAATTAAATCGGACGAAGCTTTCAAAATGCCTCCGGTTACTGTGATGGATACCAAAAAAGCTTATAACTTTGTATTGGATAATGTAGGAGCTACTTTCCCCAAACGGGACGCTGTGGATGCCCGTGTTATAAAGACTGTGCAAACAGGAAAAGCCATTTATGTGAAAGATGCACCGGAGTTTGTCTCTCCTTATGTGAAAAGACGGTTACCGGCTGATTCTTATAAGCAGGGTATCATTACAGACATTCGTCAGGTAGGCGGACTTCCCGAATATAAAGGAGAAGCAGTAGTAGACTCGGACGGTGACGGCATGCCGGATGCCTGGGAAATAGCTAACGGTCTGAATCCGAATGACCCGACCGACGCAACTATGGACTGCAATGGTGACGGATATACCAATATTGAAAAATATATCAATGGTATAGACACTAAAAAGAAAGTGGACTGGACAGATTTGAAGAACAATTACGATACATTGTCTAAACGGAAAAGTCTGTTATAAGCAGATGAAAAAAGATTAAAGATGATTGGACTGAATATACAAGTAAGAACGATCCTTCTGGGATTATTGAGCATTGGGTTTGTGCAAAGTTATGCGCAAACCTTTGCTTTACAGGTTAAGAATGACCAAATCACTTACCTGAATGATGATCGGGGAAACCGTATTCTCGATTTCTCTACATGCGGATATAAATCCTCCGAACAGGATATTCCTTCTGTCCGCAATGTTGTGTTTGTCCCCTGGAAAGCAGGAGATAACACTGCACGTATTCAACGTGCCATTGATTATGTAGCCTCGCTGTCTCCCGATGCTTCCGGTTTTCGTGGAGCTGTTTTGCTCGATCAGGGTGAGTTTGCCCTGTCCGGCAGTATTCGTATCTCCACCTCCGGAATTGTATTGCGGGGAACGAATAAAGAAAAAACAAGACTGCTGAAGAAAGGCGTAGACAGAGGTGCCCTTATTTATATGGAAGGAATAGATGACCTGAATGTACAAGACACTTTGCAGATACTTTCCAACTATGTTCCGGTAAACACACGAACATTGGAAGTGGCTTCAGGTATTTCTTTGAAAAAAGGAGATCGTGTAATGGTTGCCCGTCCCTCCGGCAAGGAGTGGATTGCCTCTTTGGGTTGTGACATTTTTGGAGGAGGAATCAGTGCTTTGGGATGGAAAGAAGGGGATATGGATCTGACCTGGGACAGAAGGGTCTGTGAAGTAAATGGCAACCGGATAACATTGGATGCTCCGCTGACTGTAGCTCTGGATGCTAAATATGGTGCTTCTTCTCTATTGACTTATCAATGGAACGGACGTATCTACGATTGTGGAGTAGAGAATATGACACTGATCTCTGATTATGACAAGCGTTATCCTAAGGATGAAGATCATTGCTGGACAGGTATTTCCATTGAGAATGCGGAAAACTGTTGGGTAAGACAACTCAATTTCAAACATTTTGCAGGAAGTGCCGTGATTGTTCAGCGTACAGGTTCCAAAATCACTGTCGAAGACTGTATCTCAAGAGAACCTGTTTCAGAAATCGGAGGAATGCGTCGTTGCACTTTCCACACACTGGGACAACAAACTTTATTTCAACGTTGTTACTCGGAACGAGGTATTCATGACTTTGCTGCCGGATATTGTGCAGCCGGCCCCAACGCTTTTGTACAATGTGATTCATACGAATCTTTAGGATTCAGCGGCTCTATCGATGCATGGGCATGTGGACTGTTGTTCGATGTAGTAAATATCGACGGTCATAACCTGACTTTTAAGAATTTGGGACAAGATAAAAATGGAGCCGGTTGGAATACGGCAAACAGCTTGTTCTGGCAATGTACCGCAGCAGAAATCGAATGTTATGCTCCGGCAAAGGATGCGATGAACCGTGCATACGGCTGTTGGGCGCAGTTCTCCGGTGACGGTGAATGGGAACAATCCAACAATCACGTACAACCTCGCAGTATCTTTTATGCCCAATTGGAAGAACGATTGAATAAAGAATGTGCAGAACGTGCACGTATCTTGCCTAGAAATACAAGTGCAACCAGTAGCCCTACAGTTGAAGTGGCTATGGAACTGGCTAAAGAGGCTTATCATCCACGGTTAACGTTGGAACATTGGATAGACGATCATAAGTTTGCTCCTTCGGTGGAGTCAGCCGGAGTAAAATCAGTTGATGACATTAAAGAGAAGAGGGGAGCCTCATTAGTTGCAAATTCTTCTACTATCCAATCACACACTCAACCGGAAGTAACTATAACTAACGGACGTATCCAAATGGATGGTATTTTATTGGTTGGAAACAGTCATACCACCCCTTGGTGGAATGGAAAGCTCAAAATCAATTATCTAAAAAAGGCAAGTCCGGCCATTACCCGCTTTGTTCCGGGACGCGAGGGACTGGGATTGACAGACCGCATTGATTCTGTTATCAATTTTATGAAACAGAAAAACATACTTGTTTTCGATCAGAACTATGGTCTTTGGTATGACCGCCGTCGCGATGACCACGAACGGATTCGCCGTCGGGATGGTGATGTATGGGGACCTTTCTATGAGCAGCCATTCGGACGCAGCGGTCAGGAAACAGCGTGGGAAGGATTGAGCAAATATGATTTGAAACGTCCCAATACATGGTACTGGAGTCGTTTAAAAGAGTTTGCGGAAAAAGGAAATAAAGACGGACTGCTTTTGTTTCATGAGAACTATTTCCAGCACAACATTCTGGAAGCCGGTGCACATTGGGTAGATTCTCCATGGAGAAGCAGCAATAACATCAATCAGACCGGATTTCCTGAACCTGCTCCATTTGCCGGTGACAAACGAATCTTTGTAGCGGATATGTTCTATGACGTCAGCCATCCTGTTCGTCGTGAATTGCACAGGCAATATATACGTCAATGCCTGAATAACTTCGCAGACAATTCGAATGTAATTCAGTTGACAAGTGCTGAATTTACAGGACCGTTGCACTTCGTACAGTTCTGGTTGGATGTGATAGCCGAATGGGAGACTGAAACCGGAAAGAAAGCCAAAGTGGCATTAAGTACCACGAAAGATGTGCAGGATGCTATCCTTGCAGACCCCAAACGCGCTGCCATAGTAGATATCATTGATATCCGTTACTGGCATTATAAGACGGATGGGATCTTTGCACCGGAAGGTGGAAAGAATATGGCACCGCGTCAGCACATGCGTAAGATGAAAGTAGGAAAGGTCACTTTCAATGAAGCATATAAAGCTGTCTATGAGTATCGACAGAAATTTCCTCAGAAGGCAGTGACATTCTACGCACAGAATTATCCGGCTATGGGATGGGCTGTATTCATGGCTGGTGGTTCATGTCCTGTAATTCCATGCACAGATAAGGCATTCCTGAAGGATGCAGCAGCCATGGAAGTGGAAAAAACGAATACGGATGAGTACAAGAAAATGGTAAAATCTGATATTGGAAGTATCATTTATTCCAAGTCCGGAACAGAAATTCCTGTTCAATTATCGTCCGGAAAGTATGCATTAAAGTACATACACCCTGCTTCCGGAAAGATTGAAACAATAAATAAATCATTGAAAACAAATGGATTATACAATCTAAAGGTACCTGATAAAAAAGAAGGTATTTATTGGTTCCATAAGCTATAAAACAGAAAATCCCGTTGAAGAGTCTTCAGCGGGATTTTTGGTTTTTATAGGTAAATTCTAGTAAAAGAGTGTTATAAAACATGATACTTGTTTTTTCAATCCACAAACCAGATTTTACCTAAGGTTGCGGTCGATACTGCTTAGTTTTGCAACATCAAATCAATCGAATTAATGCTATGATGGAACAGACTAATCATTCAACCGAAACTTTACTCGCTTCTTTTCAAGCGGGAAACATGGCAGCTTTTTCACAGCTGTATAATTTGCACATCAATGTCCTTTTTAATTACGGATTGAAGTTGACCACTGATAAAGAGTTGCTGAAAGATTGTATTCATGACATTTTCGTGAAACTCTATACAAAGAAAGATGAATTAGGCATCATTGATAATTTGAGATCATACTTATTCATCTCATTAAAGAATAAACTTTGTGATGAACTTCGCAAACGTATGTATATGTCTGATACGGCAGTAGAGGAAGTTAGCGTGGCTACTCCTACAGATGTAGAAGATGATTATATGGAAGAAGAACAGCGCAAGAATGAATTTTCATTGGTTAGACGTCTGCTGGATCAATTATCTCCCCGCCAGCGTGAAGCGCTTACCTTATATTATATAGAAGAAAAGAAATACGAGGATATTTGTGAGATTATGAATATGAATTATCAGTCTGTACGCAACTTAATGCATCGCGGATTGACAAAGTTGCGTACTCTGGCAAGTTAATTTTAGTAAAAAGATAAACTGGTTGAGTACATATACAGGATAACGTCGTCCTATTTATGTAAACGCTTAAAAAGGATGCGATATGTGCTCAAAGGTAAAAGATTTTTTGACGGATGATGATTTTATCAACTATGTGCTGGGTGTAACTCCACAATCAGCTTCCCAATGGGAAACTTATTTCAGAGAGCACCCGGAAGAGATGGCAGATGCAGAAGAAGCTAAAGCCGTGTTATTGGCTCCGGCAAATGTAGTCTGCGACTTCTCAATAGTTGAAAATAACGAATTAAAAGATAGGATTATTAGTAGTATAAAAGATTTTTCGGGTATTTTGTAGATAGGTTAGATAGTTAGATAAAGTGTTAGGTTAGTTAAGGCATTAAAAGATTGACGCAGTCTTTCACAGGAAGTTTAATTTTAAACACTGTGAAAGACTGTGTTTTTTATTTATCCTGTTCAGGCTTTCCTGTGGATTCCTGAATATCGAAAGCGCTGCTGAAGCTGACAATTAATACAATGCATCCACCCAATATGCCAATAATCATATAAGCAATACGAATATCGAATGCTTGTGAAATGGCACCGATAAGAAGAGGAGCAATCAGCGAACCTATAAAACTGATACTTGACAGAATGGTAAGTGCAATGCTGACCGGTGTTTTCGATTTGGCTCCTACGAAGCTATACAAAGTAGGTACAATGCAAGATATTCCCAAACCGACCAACATAAAACCTAATGAATTGATGATGACTTTCATAGCCATAGATTCAAAAACACCTCCTAACAAGGCAGAGATAAAAAAGCCGATACAAATAAAGCTACCCGCCAGTTGCAAGACTTTCTTCTTTCCCCAAAGCTGATAAGCGTAGTTAGTCAAAAAACGCCCTGTTGCCATCATAATCATGAACACAAGAAAACCGATCTGCAACGATTTAGGTACGTGAACTACTGATTCGAAATAAACGGCACTCCAATCAAACATCGCACTTTCTACAATCAGTGCAAACAGCCCGACAAGTCCTAGCTGCAAAAGCAACATTTCCGGTTTTTGAAACAATAACCGGAAGCCATTGGGGGCTTTGGCCATACTTCTTTCCTTCGTTTCAAAAACCTCCACTTGCTGCGGTGCGCTCTCCTGCAAATAGTTTCGTCCGGAAAGCACTATTATAAAGATGACAATGAATATAAGTGTATAGTGCCAGATAGGGGAGACTCCTGCCAGAATCATCACAAAACCGATAAGTGCCCCGGCACATGCTCCTAAGCTCCATCCTCCATGAAAAGTTGCCATAATGGTTTTACCATACAGGCGTTCCACTTCAATCCCTTGTGTATTGAATGATATATCGCACAAATTCCAAAACACACCGAAGCAAAATAGTAAAAAGCCCAGCAGATAGACTTCATGAGCCAGTCCGATGCAAAGCAAGGAAGAAGCATATCCCAGAATACTGACCTGTACCATACTCCGGCTTCCCAACTTCGAAACAAGATAGCCCGCCAAAGGTATCGCCACAAATTTTCCTACAGGAATCATAAACAAGATCAATCCCCAATAAAAGGCATAATTTGCAGCAAAAACATCTTTGAAATCAGGAATCCGGCTAGCCCAACTTGCCATACAAAGTCCTTGAGCAAAGAAAAAAGTCAATATGGCAAAACGTATTCTCTCTTTGGGATGCGTAAATTGGTTATTCATGCATTTTTTATTTTTAATCGCGGCAAAGGTATCTATTTTTTTTGTACTTTTGCGCCCGATTAAAAAATATCATATTCATGAAGACAGGCGAATCTTTATTATCCATAGGTAAATTTATTGCAGAATATTCAGCCCATTTAATGGGAGCCGGAGTACACACCTCGCGGGTAGTACGCAATACAAAGCGTATCGGAGAGGCTTTCGGGTTAGATGTAAAATTAAGCGTATTTCATAGAAATATCATTCTGACTATTATAGACAAAGACACAAACGAGGCTTGTAATGAGGTTATAGACATTCCTGCACACCCGATCAGTTTTGAGCATAATTCAGAGTTAAGTGCCTTGAGCTGGGAAGCAGTAGACCATCATTTGTCATTGGAGGAATTGAAAGATAGATATAAAAAGATTATTTCTGCTCCGCGGATACACCCTCTTTTCGTTTTATTATTAGTAGGATTTGCCAATGCGTCTTTCTGTAAATTGTTCGGTGGTGATTTAATTTCCATGGGAATTGTATTTTCTGCTACTATTACAGGATTCTACCTGAAACAACAAATGCAGATGAAGAAGATCAACCATTACGTCGTATTTATTGTCTCGGCTTTTGTTGCTTCCCTGTGTGCTTCCACCGCGCTGATTTTCGATACAACCTCGGAGATCGCAATGGCAACCAGCGTACTTTATCTTGTGCCCGGTGTTCCTTTGATTAATGGCGTGATTGATGTAGTAGAAGGATACGTGTTAACAGGATTTGCCCGTCTGACAGAAGCTTCTTTGTTAATTGTCAGCATCGCTATCGGACTTTCCTTCACATTATTAATGGTAAAAAACAGTTTAATTTGATATGATAGCACTTGACATTCTTACTGATGGATTTTTTGCAGCAGTAGCAGGTATAGGATTTGGTGCGATTTCCGATCCTCCTTTGCGTGCATTCAAGATGATTGCTATACTGGCAGCATTGGGGCACGCTTGTCGTTTTTGCTTAATGACTTATTTAGGTGTGGATATTGCCACAGGTTCTTTGTTTGCTGGATTAGTTATCGGCTTCGGCAGTTTGTGGCTGGGGAAAAAAGTATATTGCCCGATGACAGTACTTTACATTCCGGCATTGCTTCCCATGATTCCGGGTAAGTTTGCCTACAACATGGTATTTTCACTCATCATGTGCCTGCAGAATGTGAATGATCCGGATAAGCTGGACAAGTTCATGTCAATGTTCTTCTCTAACACTCTGATAGCAAGTACAGTGATTTTCATGTTGGCAGTAGGAGCTACTTTCCCGATGTTCCTGTTCCCACATAGGGCCTTTTCATTAACAAGACATTAAAAACTACTTTTATGGAGATTTTTTGGAGAACAATTGCATATTATAATTCAGCTACCTGGCTTTTACAGATAGTTATTATCCTGATTGGTATTGCATTGACCGGATTGCTTATCGGTAAACCACGCCCGTGGGTGAAAATGGCGATGAAGTTCTATATGATAGGTCTTTATACATGGATTTCTGTGGTCTACTATTATATCTATTGTGAAGAGCGCAGTTATAATGGGGTGATGGCAATGTTCTGGGGCGTTATGGCTGTCATTTGGGTATGGGATGCAATCACGGGATATACGACCTTCGAGCGTACCCACAAATATGATCTATTGTCTTACGTCCTGTTGGCAATGCCTTTTATATATCCTCTGGTTTCACTGGCACGCGGACTCTCGTTCCCGGAAATGACTTCTCCGGTAATGCCTTGTTCGGTAGTTGTGTTTACCATCGGATTATTACTGCTGTTTGCACAAAAAGTCAATATGTTTCTGGTATTGTTCCTTTGCCACTGGTCATTGATCGGATTATCCAAAACTTATTTCTTCCAGATTCCGGAAGATTTCCTGTTGGCAAGTGCCACAATTCCCGGATTGTATCTTTTCTTCAGAGAATATTTCCTGAACAATCTGCATGCCGACACCAAGCCGAAAGCCAAATATATCAATTGGCTATTGATAAGCGTTTGCGTCGGACTGGCTGTGCTGCTGACTACTACCATGTTTTTAGAATTAGTTCCGAAGAATTGATCCGGAACACATAGAAGATATTCAAATCAAAAAAGTCTTTCTAGCTTTAATGGCTATGAAAGACTTTTTGCATTATATCACATTTACTTAATTGCGTAGAATATCCGCAGAGCATACTGCATCACCGCATCAGGCAACCACTTTTTACTCTTTGCAAACAACACCTGTATCCAGGGACCTACTTTCGTTCGGAAAGGAGGATTTGTACGCTCCACTATTTTACAGATTGCAGCAGCCAACTTCCATGGATGGCATCCATTACGTTCCTCTTTTTCTATGATCTCCAATGATTTCCGGAAGCTTTCTCCATAATCGGCATCCAGTCTTGTCTGTTCGGAAATATTCCGGTTATCTGTAAATCCGGTGTTGAAGTCTCCCGGTTCTACCACGCAAACCTTTATATTGAACGGATGAACCTCTAAAGCCAATGCTTCGCTATATCCTTCCACCGCAAATTTGGAAGCAGAATAAAATCCCTGATAAGGGATGCCCATAACACCACCAATAGAGCTGATATTGATGATCTTCCCTTTTCGGTTTTTACGCATGACAGGCAATACCTCCCGGCACATATTCACTACACCAAAGAAATTGGTATTCATCTGTATGTTTACTTCCTCTTCCGTAGCAAGTTCTAATGCACCGCCAATACCCATCCCGGCATTATTAATCAGTACGTCAATCCGTCCCTGTTCCGATAGAATCCTATCAACAGCTTGGCGGATAGAAAGTGAATTGGTAACATCGACAACCAGCATTTTCACCTCATTCATGTCTTCGGAAAGTTTCCGACTTGTTCCATAAACGATGTGCCCTTGTGCTGATAACATTTGAGCGGTAATCTTTCCAAACCCAGAAGATGCTCCGGTTATAAGTATAACTTGTGGTTGCATATAACTTGTATTTCCGACAAATATAAAGAGAATAACCGAATGTTTTGTTTTAACCAATAAGGTTATTTCTCTAAAATAGCAGTCATTTTCTCCCGCCAATCTTCACCATTCTTCGGCTGGAAAGTTTCAAATCCCAGTTCTTTGCCGATTTGGATATTCGAGGCGCCGTCATCCACAAATAAAGTTTCAGAAGGAATGATATTGCAATCGTTCACCATATAATCGAATATTTCCGGTGCAGGTTTTGTATGACCGACCTGATAAGACAGATATAGTTTGTCACAGTAATCATTCAACGGCTTTTTCCTTAACGAGAAATCAGGGCTGCATGCCCATGACATAACGAAAGGATTGGTATTACTTAAAATATACACATGATATGACTTTCTCAATTCCAATATATAATCGAGTTTATTTAGATTCACTTCATTGAAAAAGCCCAGCCATGCCTGTTTGGTTTCCTCCATCGTCAATGGACGACCACATAAATCCCCCAGTTGTTTCCGAAACTCATCCGCACTTAGCTTACCTTCTTCCAGTTCTTGAAAGATGCCGGTCTGGTGATATTTATCCAGACGGGTGTCGGCATCTGCCAGTCCCAGTTTGATAAATGCCTGAACAGCTTTGTCGCGGTCAATATCTACAATCACCCCTCCAAAATCAAATACAATGTTTTTAATCATGATATATAATTTTTTTGTTTGCTACAAAGATACGGCTTATCTTCTTAATTAGCAGTGCACAATGGCTTGATATTTGTCAAAAAAACATAGTGACGCTATCCTTGCCAAATAGTGTCACTATCACACCCGGATAGCGTAGCTATAAGGAGCGGATAGCGTCACTATACTTTTTGTATGACTTAGGGAAGGATAAATACCGATTATTTTTTATATTTGCAAATCCAATCAATCCTTTGTAAAGACAGAAATAGAGTTATGAATAACCTTCGAATTTTATTGTATATGATGCTCCTTTCATTGGCTGCATGCCATCCGGAAGGAACGAGTGTGAAGCAAGGGTTAGACAAAGCCGCACAGCTCATGGCGCAGGACCCGGATACGGCATCTATTATTCTTGAGACTATTCAGACAAGTCAAATGAATGAAGCCCAACTGGCAGAATATAATTTATTATGTACCCAGCTCAACGAGGACAAAAGCATTCCTCATTCTTCTGATAAGCAGATCAGGCAGGCGGCATCTTATTATGAGAAAAATGGCAATGAATATCAAAAATCAAAAGCATATTATTATCTTGCCTGTGTGGAAAGTGATCTGGAACAGAAAGAGGAAGCAGAAATCCACTTTAAGGAGGCAATCCAACTTGCCAAAGAAACCGAGGAATACGATCATCTGGCAAAAATCTGCAAACGATGTAGTCTTTATTATCAGAAATACGGTAACTTTGATGAAGCACTGGAAATGGAAAGAAAGGCATACGCCAGTCAGTTGATGTTGAATGACGGTAAAAACGATTCCTCAGTGATTCTTTCTTCTGCTTTAGGAATGTTTGGTGTGATGTCTTTATTGCTTGGACTACTCTGGAAGAAAAACCGGCACGTACTTTCCCAACTGGATCTTTTCAAAGAAGAAATACTGAAGAAAGATGTTGAATCGGATAAGCTGATGTTGCAATGTAACCACCTTGAAGAGAAGTATCAGTCTCTTCAACTACATATCTATGAAAGTTCTCCCGTTGTCTCAAAAGTACGACAGTTTAAAGAACGGAATGTTTTGTCTTCTAAGATCCCTTCTTTCTCCGAGAAAGACTGGACAGAGTTATTGCGACTTCAGGAAAATGTTTATGGACTTGTATCTAAATTAAAAGAAATAGGTCCGAAGCTCACGGAAGAGGATTTAAGGGTATGTGCTTTTCTGCGGGAGGGAGTCCAACCTGCTTGCTTTTCTGATTTAATGAAACTGACTACAGAAACGCTGACCCGGAGAATCTCCAGAATAAAAACGGAGAAACTGATGTTGGCAAATTCTAAAGAGTCACTGGAAGATATTGTGAAATCATTGGGGGCTCCTTCATTTTAGTACAGCAATTAATTATTATCTGGTAATGATTCATTATCTCCTTACTACATTTAAGGATTCTCGTTGCAGAGATTAATGGTTTTTAGTACAGAAATTAGTAATCTTTTATGCAGTCGGGTAGTTGTCCCGTTATAACGGGACGATGGTCATCCTATAGGGTGACAAATGTCACTTTATAAGGTGATATTTGTCATTCTGTAATATGATTATCTGTCTTCAAAAAGATTGAAATCACTAAAGATACGAAATTAAATAGTAAAAAGCAAGAGTGACACTTGTTTTTCCTAATATCCTAATGAATCCATATGTGACACCTTGGCATTCTCATGCCATTTACTATCCTATGCCATTGCTTTATTTGTACCTGATTTATCTTCTGTCTGTTTTCGTCTATTCTTTCATCTTTGTTATTGTTGATTATCAATATCTTATCGTTAACTCCCGTCCGTAACCGTCCGGTAAAAAATACCTGTTTTAGCAGTATGTCCTGTAACTTTGCAAACAAAAAAGTACAGAACAATGAGCAACTTATTATTTAAAAGATGGAATGATTTCGGTGGGTGGCTGGTCTTTCTGATAGCAGCGTTTGTGTATGGAATGACCATCGAACCAACCGCAAGTTTTTGGGATTGTCCCGAATTTATTTCTTGTGCTGAAAAATTACAGATAGGGCATCCACCGGGAGCACCTTTCTATATGCTTGTCGGAAACCTGTTTACCCAGTTTGCTTCCGATGCTTCGCAAGTATCGGGAATGGTTAACTTTTTAAATGCACTATTGAGTGCCGGTTGTATCTTGTTTCTTTTCTGGAGTATTACCCGATTAGTGAGAGCCTTGCTTGTGGGCGATGAACGGAAATTATCTGTCATGGATGTTATTATCATTCTGGGAGCAGGTTTTGTGGGAGCTTTAGCTTATACTTTCAGTGATACATTCTGGTTTAGTGCGGTAGAGGGGGAGGTATATGCTTTCTCTTCTTTCCTTACAGCCTTGGTATTTTGGATGATTCTTCGCTGGCAGGATGAAGCAGATTCTGTGTCCGGTGACCGCTGGATTATCCTGATAGCCTATATTATAGGTCTTTCAATCGGAGTGCATTTGCTTAATCTGCTTTGTATTCCTGCCATTGTATTAGTGTTCTATTACCAAAAATATCAGACTCTATCACTCAAGGGAGTTATTGGGGCCATTGCATTATCCGGTATTCTTATTGTATTGATTCTTTTTATTTATATACCCGGAATGGCTGATGTAGGAGGATGGTTCGAATTATTCTTTGTCAATGTGATGGGATTACCCTTCCAGTCAGGATTGATCGTCTTTCTGGGTTTGGTCCTGTTTTTACTGATAGGAGCCATTTATCGGTTTAGAAAACGCATTGTGAATACCGGTTTGTGGTGTTTACTCATGCTCACCATAGGATATACCACCTATGCGGTCATACTCATTCGTGCCAATGCTAATACGCCGCTCAACGAGAATGCACCGGATAATATTTTCACGCTCAAAAGCTACCTGAATCGCGAACAGTATGAAAGTGCTCCTTTACTTTATGGGAGAACCTATGCATCCGAACCGGAGTATGTGCCCGAAGGAGACTATTACAAGGTAAAGACCGAAAAAGGGACTGCCATCTATCGGCCGGATAAGAAGGAAGGCAAGTATAAAATTATCCGCTATAAAGAAGACGTGTGCTACACTCAAAATATGTTGTTTCCACGAATGTGGAATGATCGTTCGGCCGCTTCTTACAAAGGATGGTCCGGAGGAGGTGCAAATGAGGCTCCCACACAAAAAGAGAACCTGACTTATTTTATCACATACCAACTCAACTACATGTACTGGCGCTATTTTCTATGGAATTTTGTCGGACGACAGAATGATATTCAAGGAAGCGGTGAACCGGAACATGGTAACTGGATTACAGGAATTTCCTGGCTCGATAATCTGCGGCTGGGGGATCAAAAACTTTTGCCGGAATCTTTGCGTGAGAACAAAGGTCACAATGTGTTCTATGGCTTACCATTATTATTAGGATTACTCGGTATCTATTGGCAATGGACACGCGGGAAAAAAGGCAAGCAGCAATTCAGTGTCTTATTTTTCCTTTTCTTCATGACGGGATTGGCTATTGTGCTCTATCTGAATCAGACTCCCGGACAACCTCGTGAACGGGATTATGCGTATGCAGGTTCGTTTTATGCGTTCGCTATCTGGATTGGAATGGGAGCCGCCGGATGCTGTGACATGTTTCGCAGAAAACAGGCAAAAATCTTTCCGGTCAGCTTACTTATGCTGCTTTGCCTGTTTGTCCCCATACAAATGGCAAGTCAGACTTGGAATGACCACGATCGAAGCAACCGGTATACCTGTCGTGACTTTGGAGCTAACTATCTGATGACACTTCCCGACAAAGGAAATCCGATTATATTCTGTAACGGGGATAATGATACGTTTCCCTTGTGGTATAATCAGGATACGGAAGAAGTACGCAGAGATGTACGTATCTGCAATTTAAGTTATGCGCAGACCGACTGGTACATTTATCAGCAACAATGTCCTCTGTACGATGCTCCCGGACTGCCGATCAGTTGGGATCAAAATCAATACCAGGAAGGGAAGAACGAATATGTGGCTGTTCGTCCGGAATTGAAGAAACAGATAGAAGCATTGTATCAGAAACATCCCGAAGAAGCCCGTGATAGTTTTGGAGATGATCCGTATGAAATAAAGAATATCCTGAAATATTGGGTGTTTGCGGAGAAACAGGAATTCCATGTGATACCTACCGATACAATAAATATCCATATTGATAAGGATGCAGTACTCCGTTCGGGAATGATGTTGCCTGAAGCCATTCGTCATTTAAAAGGGGAAGAACTAAGAGATGCAATACCGGATAAACTGTCTATTTCTCTAAAAGATATACGTCTGCTGACTAAAGTAGACTTACTCATGCTCGAGATTTTGGCTAACTGTAACTGGGAACGTCCCCTGTACATGGCTATCTCGGTAGGCAACTCCGGTAAACTGAAGTTTGATGACTACTTTGTTCAGGAAGGGTTAGCATTCCGGTTTACTCCTTTCAACTATAAAGAATGGGGAGACGTAGAAGAAGGCAACGGATATGCCATAGATACGGAGAAGCTCTACGAGAATGTGATGAACAGATATAAATACGGAGGATTGGATACTCCCGGACTTTATCTGGACGAAACAACCCTGCGCATCTGTTATTCTCATCGAAGGCTTTTTGCGCAACTGGCTAAAGAATTGGTGAAACAAGGAGACGACATCCGTGCCAGAAAAGTATTGGAATATGCTGGGCAAGCTATTCCGGCATATAATGTTCCCGAAGTATTCGAGAGTGGTTCGTATGATATAGCCACCGCTTATGCTTCCATAGGAGAAACAGAGAAAGCGATTCCTTTATTGAATCATCTGATAGCAGAATCGGAAAATTATATCGACTGGGCTTTCTCATTGGGAGATAACCGGATAGAGATGGTTCAACGGGATTGTTTGTATAGGTTCTGGCAATGGAATCAGTGCAATGAATTACTGAAGAATATGGATAAAAAGAGATATGAACAAAGTAATCAGCAATTTGAAAAGAAATATATGCGCTTTACTCAACTAATGAATGATCACAACTAAATTCAAAGAATATGAAATCGAAAAGAATAAGAGAAGAAGAAATAAAAACTGTATTGGGCAAAAGAAATTACGTCATCTTAATTATCGGCTCGATATTGATTATCATAGGATATATATTAATGAGCGGCGAGGGGAGTACCTCTGCCGCCTATAATCCCGATATATTTAGTGGAACACGTATACGCATTGCCCCGTTATTGTGTTTATTGGGGTATCTGCTGAATGTATTTGGTATTCTCTATCGGTCATTAAAATAGAATAAATCTTTCTAATATCATTAATATTTCAAAAAAGACCATCTTTATAAAATAAATTATTGCTTCTTTTGTCCCAATGAAATGAAAGTTGGGAAATAGTATGAATAACAATATTGATATAAAAACGTTGGAGGCCTTTCAGGATGGGAATCACAAGGCCTTTGAGACTATTTTTATTGCATACTACAACAAAACCAAAGCATTTATTGACGGATATATAAAATCGGAGCCTGATGCAGAAGAGCTGACAGAGGATTTATTTGTCAATCTTTGGATCAACCGTCATTCGATTGATATGTCTAAATCATTCAATTCTTATTTGCACACCATTGCAAGAAATGCAGCAATCAACTTTCTGAAACATAAATATGTGTCCGATGCCTACCTGAACCATAATCAAGAAACAGGATATAGCTCTACTTCCGAAGAAGACCTTATTGCCAAGGAATTGGAAATGTTGATTGACAAACTTGTCGGAGGAATGCCCGAACAACGGAGAATGATCTATACATTAAGTCGCAATGAAGGATTATCCAATGCCGAGATTGCCGAACGACTGAACACTACCAAAAGAAATGTTGAAAGCCAGCTAAGCCTCGCTTTGAAAGAGATACGGAAGGTCATTTCATGTTTTCTGTTATCATTATTGTAACTTTATTTTCTTCTTTACTTATTTTTTCATAAAAAATATTCATTTTCTTATTGAGCTTTTTGCCACCAAACTGTATATATAGTAAAGTGCAGCAAAAATGAAGAAAAGTAATATCACCAAAATCATCAGAATGTTCCTTTCCGCCCGCTTTCCATCTGAAACGGAAGAGAAAGTGCAGAAATGGATCATTAAAGATAAAAACCAACAGGCGAAAGCAAAAGCTTCATTGGATTATTGGAATGAATTGGACGTAGAAGCCGATTCGAGCACTTATGCCTCACTGGAACGGGTAAATTTAAGAACCGGATACAACAAGGAACATCTGGCGAGTATCGCTTCTTATCAGAGGTTTGCCCATGTTGCCGCTGTTGTTGTTCCATTGCTTTTATTGGCAGGAGGAATGTTCTGCTATCTTTCTCCCCAAAACGAGATGATAGAAGTATCCGTTGCTTACGGAGAACAGAAGCGTCTAATCTTGCCGGACAGTTCGGAAGTATGGTTGAATGCGGGAAGCACCATTTTATATCCGGAAACTTTTGCCAAAGATAAACGTTTGGTCATTCTTAACGGTGAAGCTTATTTCTCTGTCCAAAAAGATACTGCAAGTCCTTTCATCGTGGAAACTTCCCAACTTTCCGTGAAGGTTCTTGGAACCAAATTCAACGTGAAAGCCTATCCTAATGATGAAAAAATAACGACTACACTGACGAGCGGCAAGGTAGAAGTGAGCGTCCAGTCCCAACCTCCCCGGATACTTAAACCCAATGAACAGCTTACATACGATAAGAAGTCGTCAGACATCCATATATCAGTGATAGATACTAATGATACCAACAGTTGGGTGGTGGGAAAACTGATCTTTACCAATGCTACTGCCGGAGAAATATTCCGAACCCTCGAAAGACACTATAACACCACGATTGATAATGAGGCAAATATCCCTGTGTCCAAACGATATACTGTCAAATTTCTGAAAGATGAAGATCTGGATGAAATACTGAATATATTGAAAGATATCATCGGCTTTGATTATCAACAACATGAAAATAAAATAGTATTAACCCAACCATAAAAGAAACAGCCTATGAACAAAAAGAACCGGGAAGCAGCTTGAGACCCTCTTCCCAGTTCTGAAATGTCTATCCTCATTCAACAAGTGACGTAAAATGAAGTATCAACATACAAATATAGAATAATGAATCGAATTAATACGAATAAACGGGCAGCTAAGCTCGCCATTTTTTTATTTTTTGCTTTTCTCTCTCTTACAACAGTCGCGCAGAATAAAGAAAAAAAGATTACCATACAAAATAAAAGGATATCATTAAAAGAGGCCTTTGCCCAAATTGAATCACAAACCGGATATAGCATCGCTTACGAACAATCGAATCTGGATTTAGAAAAGAAGCAGTCTTTATCTCTTAAAAATGTAGCTGTCGACAAAGCGATGACTCAACTATTAAAAGAAACCGGATATGTATATAAAATAAAAGGATATCATATTATTATTTCTTTGCAGGATAACCGGCAAAAGCCTGCCAATGACGATACACAAAAATTGACTCAAACGATAAGAGGAATCGTTGTTGATTCCAAAACCAATACGCCAATAGAATATGCCTCCGTCTGTATAGCAGAGAAACCTTCACTGGGAGGCTCAACTGACAACCGGGGAAATTTCCGGATTAATAACGTCCCGATAGGACGTTATAATATTCAGGCATCTTTTATGGGGTATCGCCCAAGTATCATTAGCGAAGTGTCTGTCACATCATCCAAAGAAGTATTTGTAGAAATCCCTATGGATGAAAATGTGCAGGATTTGGCCGAAGTGCTTGTCAAACCGGAAATAAAAAAAGACCGGACAGTCAACCCGATGGCTATTACGGGAGGACGTATGATTAGTATTGAAGAAGCGTCCCGATTTGCCAATGGGTTTGATGATCCGGCACGGTTAAGTTCTGCATTTGCTGGAGTGGCAGGAGATGTCGGTACCAACGCAGTTGCTATCCGGGGAAACGCTCCGCAATTTACCCAATGGAGACTGGAGGGAATTGAAATACCTAACCCGACTCATTTTGCCGATTTAGCAGGGCTGGGAGGAGGATTCTTGTCCGCTTTAAGTACACAAGTTATCGGAAACTCCGATTTCTACAATGGAGCTTTCCCAGCGGAATACACTAATGCCTTATCCGGTGTTTTCGATATGCATTTGCGCAATGGTAATAATCAGAAGTACGAACATGCCTTTCAGGTCGGACTCATGGGCATAGATTTAGCTTCGGAAGGTCCTATCAGTAAAAAACGGGAAAGTTCCTATCTGGTGAATTATCGCTTTTCTACTACTTCACTGGCATCGGGTAATGACATCAACCTGAAATATCAGGATTTAGCCTTCAAACTAAATTTTCCCACACGTAAAGCCGGAACCTTTTCGATTTGGGGATTAGGATTGATAGACAGGAATAAAGCAGATGTTTTGGAACGTTCCGAATGGGAAACGATGGGAGACCGGTCGTCGGGATATAATAAACTGGATAAACTGGCAGGTGGCTTAGCGCACAAATATGTACTGGATGAAAATACTTATATCCGTTCTTCTCTATCCGCTACCTATTCCAAAGACCGTTCATTGGCGGACTTACATACCGACGACGCTATTATTAATGTGGCAGATATTCAGAATAGCAGATGGAATTTAGTATTCAATTCATATCTGAATAAGAAATTCAGTCCGAGGCATACCAACAGAACAGGGATTACCATTACGGAACTTAAATATGATCTTGATTACAAAGTCAGCCCTTATTTGGGATTAAACAAACCTATGGAACAAATATCGAAAGGCAGTGGAGAAAGTACAGTCCTCTCGGCATATAGTAATTCCGTAATAAACTTGAGCAACAATCTGACAACCAGTTTAGGGGTTACCGGACAATATTTTACTTTAAACAAGAACTGGTCGATAGAACCGAGAGTTGCCCTTAAATGGAAAATAAATCCTGCACATTCTTTAGCAGCAGCTTACGGCTTGCATAGCCGCCGGGAAAGGCTCGACTATTACTTTGTTGAACAGATAATCAATGGTAAAAAGAAATCAAATCGGTACCTGGACTTCTCAAAGGCACATCATTTCGGATTCACTTATGACTGGAATATCAATCAGAGCCTACATCTGAAAATAGAACCCTATTATCAATACTTGTTCCACATACCGGTTGAGGAAAACTCCTCCTTTTCGATTATCAATTACGAAGAATTCTATTTAGACCGCATATTGACAAACACCGGAATAGCCAAAAACTATGGAATAGATATAACACTGGAACAATACATGAAGAATGGCTTCTACTATATGCTTACAGCTTCATTATTCAAATCGAAATATAGGGGAGGAGACCGTATCTGGCGAAATACGAGACTGGATAAAAGTTTTTTAGTGAACCTGCTCGCCGGAAAAGAATGGATGGTTGGCAGACTCAAACAGAATGTATTAAGTGTAAACGGTCGCCTGTTCTTTCAGGGAGGAGGACGCTATACACCTGTGGATGAAGAAAAAAGTCAGGAAGAAAAAGACATTGTCTTTGACGAGAGCAAAGCATATACTAAACGATTCAATCCATCTATAAACGGTGATGTTTCCATCAGCTTCCGGATCAATAAGAAAAGAGTATCCCACGAGTTTTCTCTGAAGATACTGAATGTGGGTATGCGTACCGGAATGCATTTCTATCAATACAATGAAAGAACGAGCGTAGTAGAAGAAAAAGACGGAGCGGGTCTGATTCCGAACATCAGCTACAAAATTTATTTCTAAAGAACTGAATAATAAAAGGTTTGTTCACACAATAGACTGGCACCCAACAGACAACTGCTTTCAGTAATTATGGTATAACAATCTGTAATATATATACTAACAAGCTCTCTGAATACCTGTATATTTGCTGCGTGAAATAATTTAGTGATGAATTATATGCGTATCATATTCAAGAAATTCAAAGCACGTATGATTGTAGGATGTATATTAGCTGTAATAGCATTGCTGGCGGTGTCGGTCATTGTTTTTATCAATCAAGCCAGTTTCGGCAGAACTCCCCGTGGGGAACGGCTGGAAAGAGTCATGAAATCTCCTAATTACAGAAACGGAGAATTTAAAAATCAGCATGAAACCCTATTGATGACTTCCGACAGGGGACGTTTTATCGGAATCTGGGAGTTCATTTTCAAAAAGATAGACGGTTTGCGCCCCGAACAGGCTGTCAAAGCAATCAAAACGGATTTACGGAAGATTGACCGTAATGAAGAAATATTGGTATGGTTCGGACATTCATCTTACCTGATTCAAACGGGAGGAAAGCGAATATTGGTTGACCCGGTATTCTGTATGGCTTCTCCCGTATCTTTTATTAACAAGCCATTCAAAGGTACGGAACTTTATACACCGGATGATGTGCCGGACATTGATTATCTGGTGATTAGTCACGATCATTGGGATCATTTGGATTACAACACGGTCAAAAAACTGAAAGATCGGATTGGAGCAGTGATTTGTCCGTTGGGTGTCGGCGAACATTTCGAATATTGGGGATTTGATAAAGAGCTTCTGATAGAACTTGACTGGAATGAAGAGGCAAACCTCGCTCCGGGCTTTATGATACATTGTTTGCCTGCCCGTCATTTCTCCGGTCGCGGAGTTACTGCCAACCAGTCGCTTTGGGCTTCCTTCCTGTTAGAAGCTCCTTCACAAAAGATATACATCGGCGGAGACGGAGGATATGATACACATTATGCAGAAATAGGCAATCGATTTCCGGACATCGACCTTGCGATCCTCGAAAACGGACAATACGACAAAGAATGGAGCTTGATCCATTTGATGCCCCAGTATATGACGCAGACGGCCAGAGACTTAAAAGCAAAAAGAATCCTGACCGTACATCATTCCAAATATGCGTTGGCCAAACATCGTTGGGATGAACCTCTCAAAAATGCAGAAGAGATGAAGAATAAAGATTCTTTGGATGTATGGATGCCTGTAATTGGTGAAATAGTGATCTTGCAATGAAAGGAAGTTAAATCTAAACTCATTACGTATTATTCACACTGTAAACGGTTTGTTTCCAGAGGAAAATGATAACTTTGTGAAGAAATATTTCTCAACATAAATTTACTAAATCCTTTTATTATGAAACAAATCTATTCTTTATTAGTAGTGTTAATAACCTTGTTCCTACAGAGTTGCCAAAACAATCTGACCCTTCCAGTACCAGCCAGCCGGAATTATCAACAGGATATTGCAGTTTTAAATGATTTTGTGGATATTAACAAGACTACTCATGAGTATTATGTCAACCCAAACAAAAAAAGTACTGCACTTTCTTATTTAACGAATACAGATGCGGAAGAATTTAACGCTGTAAATCCTGTTAATCTTAACAGTTTCAAGCAGAGCATTAGTCAGATAAACAGTCTGTCCGGTCAATTGTCATCTTCTCATGGAGTAGATTACATTGTTATGATTACTGAAAGTGAAATTTATATCAGTCAGACAAAAGGTAACTCACCTGTCCACTTGAAGAGAAAACTATCCGATGACCGTATGAGCCGTTCTTTAATAGCAACATGCAACATAACGGATTATAAGGAACAGTTTTATATCAATTCGAGCGATTACATAGAAACAGTAATAGAATTATATCCCCAATCTTATAAAAATGCCGCGTGGGCATTTCTTGTCACTTGTAGAGTGGGATATAATGGTAATAAAGAATTAGCCAGTGTATTATTTTGTGGTGTAGGTTTTCATATCAATCCCAGTTTTGAGTGGTCTGCCAATCAAGGAAATGATGTAGACTGGAATTTTGAAGTGATAAACACAAATGGAGATGCTCATATCGCGAACCTTAATTTCCTACACTAATGAAGAAATCTATTTTTATCGTTTTTGTAACTCTGATTCTTGCATCCAGTTGCGTTGAGAAAACGGGATATTATTCTAATGGAGAAGAAGATACCATATCCTTGATATGTGATAATACATGGGCGAGTGAGAAAATAGTCGATGATGAAGGCAATACACACTATACCGTATATAAATTGGAGAAAAACGGCACGTATATAAGAAAGTTTATAAGTATTGACACTGATGGGAAAGTGAATGAAAACAGTATCACCGGACGATGGAGTTTCTATGATCCGAGTTCCAAAACGATATACTTCGGCGATGACCACTATTGGGATATAGAAGAACTTACTACAAAAAAGTTTGCCGTTTATGACCGATGGGGAGAATATGGTCAGATACATATGTCGAGAGAATATTTGGAACTTACTCCTTTAAAATAGTTCTACAATAAGATAATCATTATAACGCTGCCTGCCAATATCAATTCGCTGTATTGACAGGCAGCGTTATAATCAAATATCACGAATCTGTAATTTTGGTATAACATTCGGTAATATATATACTTGATAACCGAATCTATCTGATTAAATTTGCAGCGATAAAAAGTACAAAAATCAATTCTGATGGAATATCGTATATTAGGACGGAACGTTTCGGATATTGAGATATAACTACTATAATTTGAAAATTAATAAATTTATGCTACGTACTATCAGACTTACAACTGCCATTGTGTGCTTTACGCTTATTACCCTTCTGTTCCTCGACTTCACGGGTACATTGCACACATGGTTCGGATGGTTGGCGAAAATTCAATTTCTGCCGGCTTTATTAGCCTTGAACATAGGTGTCGTATTGTTTTTAGTTGTACTTACATTCCTGTTCGGACGTATCTACTGCTCTGTTATTTGTCCGTTGGGAGTGTTTCAGGACATTGTTTCGTGGGTGTCCGGCAAACAAAAGAAAAACCGGTTCCGTTATTCACCAGCAATGAAATGGTTGCGGTATGGCGTTTTAGGAGTATTCATTATCATGATGGTTGCAGGATTGAACTCTTTGGCTATCTTGCTGGCACCATATAGTGCTTATGGCCGGATAGCTTCCAGTCTTTTTGCACCAGTCTGGCAATGGGGAAACAACCTGTTGGCGTATTTCGCCGAACGAATGGATAGTTATGCTTTTTATGAGGTAGATGTATGGATGAAGAGTCTTTCGACGATGTTGATTGCCATTGCCACCCTTGTTGTTCTTTTCATTCTGGCGTGGCGCAACGGACGAACCTATTGTAATACGATCTGCCCCGTAGGTACTGTATTAGGGTTTATATCCAAATATGCGATATTCAAATCGGTAATTGATACTTCCAAATGCAATAGTTGCGGTTTGTGTGCCCGCAATTGCAAAGCATCGTGTATTAATCCGAAAGCCCATGAAATAGATTATAGCCGTTGTGTGACTTGTATGGATTGTATCGGAAAGTGTAAGCATGGAGCCATTACATACACAAGACGGAAACCTAAGAACGAAACAGCTACGAGCGAAGATTCGAAAGCAAAGTCTGTCACTACTGAACAGGTAGACAACGCCCGTCGTAGCTTCCTTTCAGCATCGGCCATTTTTGCAACAACTTCTGTCCTGAAAGCACAAGAGAAGAAAGTAGACGGAGGATTGGCTACTATCGAAGATAAAAAGATTCCCCAAAGAGAAAATCCTATCTATCCTCCCGGTGCATTAAGCACACGCAATTTCACTCAACATTGCACAGCCTGCCAATTATGTGTCTCTGTTTGTCCCAATCAGGTATTGCGTCCGTCAGGCAACCTATTGACATTGATGCAACCGGAAATGTCATACGAACGTGGGTATTGCCGTCCCGAATGTACTAAATGTTCGGAAGTTTGTCCCGCCGGCGCTATTCATCTCACCAGTCTTGCCGAGAAATCAGCTATTCAGATCGGACATGCCGTATGGATTAAAGAGAACTGTGTACCTTTGACAGATGGAATGGAATGTGGCAACTGTGCCCGCCATTGTCCGACAGGTGCCATACAGATGGTAGCTTCCGATCCTGAAAAAACAGATTCCCCAAAGATTCCGGTAGTAAATGTAGAAAAATGTATCGGTTGTGGGGCGTGTGAGAACCTTTGTCCGTCCCGTCCTTTCAGCGCTATTTATGTGACCGGACATCAGATGCATAGAATTATTTGATCTAAATCAGTATAAGAGTATGGAAGATAAAAATAAGAAAGATATAAATAGAAGAGATTTCATTAAGATTGTAGGTATTAGTGCAGCCACGTCGACAGGGCTATTATACGGATGCTCTTCAAAAGGTACTTCCTCTTCAAGCAGCGCAACAGGAGAAGGAGAGGTGCCTACCGATAAAATGACTTACCGCACGTCTCCGACTACCGGTGACCGTGTTTCACTCTTGGGATATGGTTGTATGCGTTGGCCTCTCAAACCTGCTCCCAACGGTAATGGTGAAGTCATCGACCAGGATGCCGTGAATGGACTGATTGATTATGCAATCGCTCACGGAGTAAACTATTTCGATACATCTCCGGCATACGTACAGGGCTTTTCCGAAAAGGCAACGGGTATTGCATTGAGCCGTCATCCCCGTGACAAATATTATATCGCCACCAAGTTATCCAATTTCTCTCCCGATACATGGTCTCGTGAAGCATCGCTCAAGATGTACCACAAATCATTTGCGGACCTGCAGGTAGATTACATTGATTATATGCTGCTTCATGGCATCGGAATGGGAGGAATGGAAGCCCTTAAAGGACGCTACCTGGATAACGGAATGCTTGACTTTCTGGTGAAGGAGCGGGAGGCAGGCCGTATCCGCAATCTGGGATTCTCCTATCATGGGGATATCGAAGTATATGACTACCTGCTTTCACGGCACGATGAATTCAAATGGGATTTTGTGCAGATACAGTTGAACTATGTAGACTGGAAACATGCAAAAGAAACCAATACCCGGAATACGGATGCTGAATATCTGTATGGAGAATTGCATAAACGAGGAATTCCATCTATCATCATGGAACCGCTTTTAGGAGGTCGTTTGTCTAAATTGAACGACAATCTGGTGGCACGGCTCAAACAACGCCGTCCGGAAAACAGTGTCGCTTCCTGGGCTTTCCGTTTTGCCGGTTCATTCCCGGACATTCTGACTGTATTAAGTGGCATGACTTATATGGAGCATCTGCAAGATAATCTCCGCACTTATTCTCCTTTGGAACCGTTGACAGATGAAGAAAAAGAGTTTCTTGAGGAAACGGCACAATTAATGCTGAAATATCCTACCATCCCTTGCAACGACTGCAAATATTGTATGCCATGTCCGTATGGATTGGATATACCTGCTGTGTTGTTACATTACAACCGTTGTGTCAATGAAGGGAATGTCCCCAGGAACGGGCAGGATGAGAATTATGCAAAAGCCCGGCGTGCTTTTCTAGTCGGATATGACCGTAGCGTGCCCAAACTTCGTCAGGCAAGCCATTGCATCGGTTGTAACCAGTGTGTGGCACACTGTCCGCAGAACATTGATATTCCGAAAGAGCTGCATCGGATAGATCAGTTCGTAGAACAATTGAAACAGGGTACTTTATAAAAGAAAAGATGGAAGAATTAATCAATTTACTACATACAGGAGGATATTCCTGTACTATTGCCAACAAAGGAGAAATCCGCACTTTCACTCAACGTGGCGTGGCCGATATCTATGATTTACTGACCCTGGAACCGGAGTTTCTTAAAGGAGCTTCGATTGCTGATAAGGTAGTCGGAAAGGGAGCTGCCGCCCTGATGATTCTGGGAGGTATCAAAGAGTTATATACCGATATTATCAGTACCAAAGCTTTGGAGTTACTTCAGAAATCAGATATAAAAGTTGATTTTACAGAGAAAGTACCTTTTATCTGGAACCGTAACCATACAGGAGGATGTCCTGTAGAAACAATGTGTAGCGAAGCGGAATCAGCAGAAGAAATATTACCACTGATCCGCGATTTCCTGGAAAAGATCAGAAATAAAAAGTAAAAAGAAGAAACTTGAAACACGCAATAAAGTATGAGAAGAAATACAGCTTGTTTATTCCTGTTCGGTAGCTTGCTTTCCATCTCGGGAATGGCACAGACTAAAAAGGATAGCATACAAGCCGGAAGAAATTATATGATTGATGAAGTTGTAGTTACCGGAACACGTAATGAAACAGATGTACGACATCTTCCAATGACGATTTCCGTAGTCGGCAGGCAACAGATTGAGAAAAGATATGAGTCTTCGCTGTTGCCGTTATTGACGGAGCAGGTACCGGGATTATTTACTACCAGTCGTGGTATCATGGGATATGGCGTATCTACCGGAGCTGCAGGTGGCATGAGCTTGCGTGGTATCGGTGGTAGTCCGACAGCGGGATTATTGGTGTTGATTGATGGTCATCCACAGTATATGGGCTTGATGGGACATCCGATAGCAGACGCTTATCAATCTATGATGGCAGAGAAAGTGGAAGTTTTGCGAGGTCCCGCATCTGTACTTTATGGTTCGAATGCCATGGGTGGTGTGATTAATATTGTTACCCGTCGGCAACAGGAAGAAGGTGTGAAAACAAATGTGCAAGTTGGGTACGGTTCATATAACACGTTGCAGACTGAATTTTCCAACCGTGTCAAGAAGGGACGTTTCAGCAGCGTCGTAACCGGATCATATAATCGTACAGATGGACATCGTCCCGATATGGGATTTGAGCAATATGGTGGATATGCAAAGCTAGGCTATGAGCTCAACTCTTTTTGGAAAGTATGGGGAGATGTAAACGTGACTCATTTTAATGCTTCCAATCCGGGAACTATCCAAGTACCATTGATCGACAACGATTCCCGTATCACCCGTGGAATGACATCATTTGCTTTGGAAAATCGTTATGAAAAGACTTCAGGAGGTTTGAGCTTTTTCTATAACTGGGGACGGCATAAAATCAACGATGGCTATCAGATAGGAAAAGAACCGCAAAAATCACATTTCAATTCTAAAGACAAAATGCTGGGTGTTTCATGGTATCAGAGTACTACTTTCTTTACCGGTAATCGTTTAACCGTAGGATTTGATTATCAGCACTTCGGAGGTGAATCATGGAACAAAGTACTGGCTACGGGTGAACATACTCCGGGAGTAAACAAGCAAATGGATGAGTTTGCCGGATACATTGATTTCCGTCAGGATATCAGCAATTGGTTCTCACTGGACGCAGGTATTCGTGTAGACCACCATTCACACGTAGGTACAGAATGGATTCCACAAGGCGGACTGGCTTTTCATTTACCCAAGAATGCAGAACTTAAAGCAATGGTCAGCAAAGGATACCGTAATCCGACCATTCGTGAGATGTATATGTTTCCTCCTGCCAACCCGGAATTGAAACCGGAAAAACTAATCAACTATGAACTTTCCTACTCACAACGTCTGCTGGAAGGGGCATTGTCCTACGGAGTCAGCCTTTACTATATTAATGGCGACAATCTGATTATGTCAAACGGACTCGTGCCTCCATTGAATATCAATTCCGGAGAGATAGAGAACTGGGGAATTGAAACGAATATGGGCTACCATATCAATTCACACTGGAATGTGAACGCCAATTATAGCTGGTTGCACATGGAGAATCCCGTTCTTGCTGCCCCCGAACATAAATTGTATGCAGGGGTGGATTATACTTCCGGGCGTTGGAGTGTATCGACAGGAGTACAATATGTGAAAGGACTTTATACTTCTGTTGTAAAGGGTAACGAGCAACAAGACCATTTTGTTTTATGGAATTTTCGTGGAAATTATCGTATCTGCCGTTTCGCTAACCTATTCATAAAGGGAGAAAACCTGCTGGCACAGCGTTATGAAATAAATGCAGGTTATCCCATGCCCAAAGCTACGTTTATGGGTGGTATTAATTTGAACTTTTAAATAATAAAATGATATGGAATCAACTACTGTAAAACTCTATTCGCTGAATTACGGCAATGTGAGAACTTATCTGACAGCCTCGTTATTCATCGTTGGAAACATCCTTTTTCCCCAATTTTTTCATCTCATACCGCAAGGAGGAATAACCTGGCTGCCTATCTATTTCTTCACACTGATCGGAGCTTATAAGTACGGGTGGAAAGTCGGTCTACTGACTGCTGTTCTTTCCCCCATTATCAATTCCTTACTTTTTGGCATGCCGATACCGGCGGTACTACCTGCTATTTTATTAAAGTCCGTGTTACTTGCCATTGCTGCCGGCTGGGCCGCACAACGCTTCGGACGTATTTCTATTCCGGTATTGGTTGGCGTGGTACTTACTTATCAAGTTGTAGGAACATTGGGAGAGTGGATGTATATAGGTAATTTCTACAATGCCATTCAGGATTTCCGTATTGCAATACCCGGAATGTGCCTGCAAGTATTCGGAGGTTATTTATTCATTAGATATTTGATTCGCAAATAACTTCCTTATCAATAACCGCTTTTCCCAGAAAAGAGTTATAAGCTTTGAAAAAGAAAGTTCTCCTCTGTTATGTGTGTCTATAACAGAGGAGAACTTTTTTAAATACAACGTATCTATTTGCTTTTTATTTATCAATCTTCTTCATCGTCATCTTCCGGATCAGCAGTAGTGGAATTACCCCCTTCTTTAGCATATTTGCTCGGACTCATCTTATAGTGTTTTTTGAATACTTCCCGGAAATACTTAGTTTCAGAGAATCCAACCATGTCTGAAATCTCATTAATAGCATATACACCCTCTTTCAGTAATTCGGTAGCACGTTTCAAACGCATCATCCGGATAAATTCTGTCGGAGACTGTCCCGTCAAAGCTTTCAACTTACAATAAAAACTGGTACGGCTCATCCCACTTGATTCACAGAGCACATCAACAGTAAATTCAGGGTTATTTATATTCTCGTCCACGATTTTCTTTACATTTGATATAAACTTCCAATCAAGACTGTTAGTACCGTTTGCTGAAGGAACCATTGATTTCATTTCTATATCCAGATTGGCATATCTCATACGCAACAGTTCCCGGTTTGCCAGTAAGTTGGCAATATTCGCCCGCAAAATTTTCACACTGAAAGGTTTGATGAGGTATTCGTCCGCACCAATGGACAGACCGTCAAGAACATTGTTTTCATCTCCTAAAGCTGTGAGCAACAATACAGGAATATGTGAAGTCTCAATATCGCTTTTAATAGCGACACACAATTCATCTCCTCTCATCTCCGGCATCATAATATCAGAAAGTACCAGTTCCGGCCAAAATTCTTTTATAATAATCAATGCTTCCTTTCCATTGGCGCAAGCTTGCACATTATAGATGGAAGATAATGAACTGACCAGATAAGAGCGTAACTCATCATTGTCTTCTACAACCAGAATTCGTCGTGAATTAGGATTATCCACAACGACAGTTGTCTTTGCAGGTACATTCGGAGTGGGGAGTACAGGAGCCAACGCTTCAAACTTAGCGTGTGTTTCCTCCCCGGTATTTTGAAAGTTTTTATTGCTTTTCGGAAAGACAATTTTGATTGTCGTTCCTTGATGTTCAACACTCTCCACACTAATCTTACCACCATGAAGGCTGACCAGTTTTCCTACCAGCATTAATCCTATGCCACTACCTGTCACTTTGGAGTTAATGGCATTGCTGGCGCGAAAATGTAGCTTGAACAACTTACTTTGTTCACTGGTAGGAATACCTATACCTGTATCCTTGATGATCACTTTCCATGAATCATTCGTATCAGATACGGAAATACTGACCTTTCCACTTTCCGGAGTATATTTTAGCGAGTTCGATATTATATTCTTCAAAATAGAATCCATCTTCTCCTTATCAAACGATACATTCATATAGCTGAAAGTACTCTCGTATGTATACTCAATGCGCTTAATGGCTGCATAAGAAGAGAATGTATCATATATTTCATTCATATAAGTATTCAGCTCATACTCGGAAACACTCATTTTAGAGGAATATACATCCGTTCGTTCAAAATTAATCAGATTGCTGACCAGTCGTAGAAGAACTTCCACATTCCTCAATGCAATGTTCGTACGGGTTATCCCGTTGTCGGTAAGATTCTCTTCTTCCAGCAATTCCTCCAAAGGTGCTTTTATCAAAGTTAATGGAGTACGTATATCATGAGCTGTATTAATGAAGAATTGCGTTTTTTCATCCGATACCTTCTTTTGTTTTCTTAGATTTATCACACGTAGAATGAAATAAAACCCTCCGATTACAAACAAGATATAACATAAAATAGCCCACCAACTCGACCAGAAAGGTCGTGTGATGATAATTTTCATACTACGTTCCTGAAAAACAATATCATGTTCTTCTTTGGATACAGCACGCACATGAAGGGTGTATTTGCCCGGAGGTAAATTGGTGAAACGAATCAAATTATTAGCTCCCGGTAGTGTCCATTTCTCATAAAATCCTTCCAGCTTCCAAGAATATAATGCATTCTCGGGAGAATCATAATTGATTGTAGAAACCTCGAACGAAAAAGTATTCTCATCATATCCGAGTTCCAGTACATCTGTTTCATCAATATTTTTCTGTAAGGGAGCACCTTTGTCACCTGGGTAAATAGGTTGATAAGAAAGATAAAAGTCACTGAATATCAATCTCGTGAATTCATATTTGGGAAACGTCACATTCTCCGGAAGTTCAATAACTCCATCTGTACTTCCAAATACAAAGCCTTTATTCTGACGCACTGTTCCTGCAGATGCATTAAAATAGGCAGGTAATAATCCTTCTCCTCTGGTCCAATTATTAAATATCTTCTCTTTAGTATGAAAACTGGTGATTCCATTCTCTGTACTCATCATTATACGCCCGTTCATTTCCGGCAGTATTGTAAATATCCTGTTTGAAACCAATGCGGAATTATCAGAAAAATAGTGCTCGAATGTTTTATTTTGATGATTGTACACAAATACTCCTACACCATTTGTTCCGATATATAGCAATCCATCATCCGCCTGATAAAGCGTATTGATATAAGCAGCTCCTATTTCCATTTCAATAAACTGATATTCACCGGTATTTCGATTTAATAAATACAATCCTCCAACGGTTCCGATCCACATATTGTCTTTGTCTTTTTCAACAATAGATGTGATAGAATTCAACCCCGGATATAAACGGACACTGTTGGTTGCCAGATTAAAACATTTTAGATTATAGTACCCTCCCGACCAGATATATCCTCTCGAATCCTTAACTATATCACGAATATACTTATCCGGGCGCATATTGACGTGGGAAAGCAGGTAAGGAGAGAAGTATTCAACCGACAATGTATTCTTGTTTATTTTATAAATGCCGGAAGTGAATCCCCCTGCCCATATGATACCGGGAGATACTTCACATAAAGTAATAAAGATATGGTTTTTATCTTTGATCTGTTGGTCAAAAGAACTTAGGAACGAATGCCATTTACCTGTTTTTGAATGATAAAGACTAATGCCATTGCTGGTTCCGAACCATAAATCGCCATCCTCATCTTCAATGACTGCATGTACCTGATCATTGACTAGCGACTGATCATTCCCTATGGAATGCTTCATCCAATGATAATTTTCATAGCGATTATCCATTATTGTGATTCCGGTGGGATAATTGGCGAGCCATATTCGCTTTTCTTCATCTACAAAGACATCATTAATGTTATTTCCGTTCATTTCATTATAACTCTGATAGTTGGCTACAATGTAATGTTCCAGTTTACAAGTGTTCACATCAACTTTATATACTCCCATCCCTTCGGTTGCAATCAACAGTTCCATTTCATTCAAAGGACTGATACAAGCAATATTTACGTCACTGAGGTCAGCGTCCGGCCGTATAATTTCCTGCGTATTCGTATCATATACAAAAACTCCTCTTTCAAATGAACCGATAAACAGTCTTTTTAATTGCTGGTGAAAATACAGTTCACTCACCTGAGCATGGAAATAGTCTAATGTTTCAACAGGTATAATCTCTAAAATATCATTCTCCAATTTAACATACCGTACACCTGTTTCCGTTGCTATAAAGAAATGATGTTCATCTACTTGTTCTATTGCCGTAATACTAGTATGGAATATATTGGAAAATTGGAATATGCGAGCATCTTTGATATTATAAAGCAATATAGTATCCTTGCGACATAACCAAATATTATTATTCCGGTCCAAATAACCACAGCTAATTGTTTCAGAAGTATCCGGTAATCTATATACCATTCGGAAATCATCTTTATTAGCGTCATATTGAAAGATTCTCCCTTGCTTGCCAATCACCCAGATACCTATATGCGGTTCTGTATACAACCATCCCAGACGTATGGGAGCATCTAAAGTATTACCTTCCTTATTTAATTTATAGTGTTTTATATCTTTACCGTTGTATCGGTCCATCCCTTCATTTGTAAGGAACCACATATAACCCTGAGCATCTTTCTGAATATTGAATATCCGGCGATTGCTCAAGCCATCTTCTATTCCTATATATTTGTATGTCTGTGCTGTAACCCAAACAGGAAAAAAGAGAAGAATATATACAATGTATTTCATATAAACAATTGTTTTTTAAACTACTTCTAACGATCATATAAACATAACAGTTAACGAAACTAGACAAAAGCAATGACAAATACAAAGAAATAAGAGAGATTCTACTAGAAAACATCTATTTAGAAACATTTTTATTTCCAAAGTTGATTATTCACCTTGCGAAGTTGATTTATCTGAAAGTGTTCTTTTGCTATATGTTATAATTAGCGCATGTTTTGTTTTTGTTAATTTAACCAATCAAATGTGATTCCAGTTTCTTCTTATAGACCCATATACTTATTGTAAAATAAATAAGTGCCTGTATCCAGAGAGTTATATATTCCAGTTTGATATCAGCCATACTGGCTCCCATAGAATTCAGTTTCACAAAAGCAAGCGTACCTGGTGCAGCTGGAAAAATGAAATGGGCCACCTTCCAATACCAGGGCATTAGTTCCATTGGATAGGAAACCCCGGAAAGAAAGATTAATCCTACGGAGAAGAAGGCGATCATAAGTAGGGGAGCTTCAGAATCCGTAAAATACCTGGAAGCAGCCAATCCCAGGAAAGAAGTTGCCATCAAATATGGAATCAATAATAACACAATGTATAATCCGTTTCCAATATTAGGTATGCTGAAAAAATGAGGGAGCAAGCCTAATAGAAAAAAGGCAAAGATGGCATAAAGAGCACAGTACACAGACGTTTTTCCTGCTACTATACGAATGGCAACTCCCCAGCCATACCCAAAAGGAGTATATGCGCGGATTCCTTTACTACTGTATTCTTCTCCGGTCACCATACCAATAACCATCAGCAAGGTCTGGAAAATTATAATCATCATGACTGCCGGAATAAGATAGGAACCATATCCTTCGGTATAATTATAGAGTGCAGTGCCTTCCACATTGATCGGTTTCGCCATAGCTACGGCAAGCAATCCTTGTGGCGGAAGAAACACCGCTTCATCTGGCCGGTATTTATCATTAATAGCCAGCATGACACGTGAAGAAGCACCCTGCAAAGCTTCGAAATACAGGAAGGCATCAGTAGTTGCATAAAGGGAAAATACGGCTTCATCTCCCCGGAACACCCGCTCTTCAAAGTCATGAGGCAGATAGAGTATTCCCTGTACTTTGCCTTCTTTCATCCATTCTTTTGCTTCGTGATAATCCATAGCCTGACTGGAGATCTCTGCCTGGGGAGTAGCATCCAGCCAACGGATAAAATTACGGCTCAATTCACTGTGCGAATTGTCGACTACGGCAACAGGTACATCGGTTACAATATTCGGTGCATACATATAATTGTAGAGCAACCCGTAAACGAAGATTCCTCCCATCAACACCAGCAAAACCGCATAACTGGTACTGATAGCTAGAAATTCACGACGAATGATGAATGACAACTGTTGTAACTTACTTAATGTTTTCATACTTATGACTTTCTATAGCTCGTTTTAAATGAGGAAGCAGCGACAGGGCCAGCAACGGGAAGATACAGAGTATCACAGCCGACGGCCAAAGATGGATAAACCCACCGCCTCCATAGAGCATGGTTTGCATCATTTCCGTAAAATGACGGACAGGGAACAAATGGGAAGCATCCCTCACCAACGGATACATATTGGGAACCGGAAAGGTCACTCCGGACAAAGTAGCCCCCAGAGAACCTACCATAGAAACTACGCTTATAACCAACGATATTGCCGGAAACAGCGAGAATAAAAACAGTCCTAAAGCCTGTGTTGCAATGATGAAAAGCACAGTCATGATATTCATTAGCCACCAACTCCCCTGAAAAGGAATATGCAAAATGCCGAACATGACGTAATTAGCCAGCCATCCTATCAGTATATATATAATGGTATAAGGTAATAATTTACCTAAAACAGCTGTCACTATGTTGCCTTTGGCAGTCGCCAGCCAATCGTCTGCTGTGCGGAACTTGATTTCAATGCCAACCGCATACACGGTAATCAACAGAATCAAAACCTGAAACAGAACAAAGAAAAAGGGCTGACTTAAATATACCGAATAATCCAGACTAGGATTATATATCGGATGATTATTAGCCTGTACGGGTAATAAAAAGGTGGTAATCTGATCCTGCTCTACTCCGAGTGCCATCGCTTGCATCACCACAGGAGAAAGAGCCACCGGAGCTAAGGAAGTTTCGAATGCCGCCATCAACTCACCACCTACCGACATTAATGCATAATGATAATAGTAGGAGAGTGTTGCATTCTTTCCGGTAATCGCATTCTGTTCAAATTGGGGAGGTATGGAAAGATATCCATAAATCTCTTTTTTTTGCACAGATTCACGGGCAGCTGCTTCATTTACAAAATGCTTTGTCACTTTAAAAGTTGGTACGGCAGAAATGTTCCTGACTATCGTCCGGGAAGTAGCAGTATTGTCCTGATCAACAATACCGATAGGAATGTTTTCCATCTGTCCGTTGCCAAAGATCGTAGCCATAAAGAAAAGGGTGAACAATGGCAAGACAATGCAAACACCAAAATAAAGGCGCCGCGAAGTCATTCGCCGCCACTCTCTGAGCAGTACGGAACGAAAAGGGGAATATGTTTGTGATTCATCCATTCTCTGGTTTATTTGATGTCTATTAATCTAAAGTCAATAACACGGACATACCGGGACGCAAGTCATCCACCTTTTGGGTTGGACGGGCATGAATCTCAAAGGTACGTAAGTCATAGCTTCCGGTTTGCTTGGTTGATTTCCAGGTAGCAAAACTGCCTAACGGACTAATATAATAGATTTTAAATTCAATATTTTCTTTACCGATAGCAGGCACGTCCGCAACGAATGTTCCGTCCATTTTAAATTGCGGCATCAGATCTTCCCGCACGTTAAGAACAACATGTATATCATCCATCACCACCAAATTCATAATGGGAGTTCCCGGTGCAACCAACTCTCCACGTTTAGGGAAGATCGTTGCTATCTGTCCGTTTTCCGGAGCGGTCAACCGGGCGTCTACCAGCAGAGCCGAGACTTCATCCACTGTGCTTCGGGCAGCATCGACCATGCTGGCAGCAGACGCTTTATCTTCCTTTTGTGCACCATCTACAGCCATCTGATACTGTTCATAGGCAGCGCGTTCGGCTGCTACAGCCGCTTTATACATAGCTTCTACTTCATCTTTTCTTTGAGAAGTAACGACACTGTCCTTATATAAAGTAAGAATACGGTTGTAGGTTGTCTGGGCGAGAGTAAGATCGCTCTTCGTTTTGTTCCATAATTGAAGTGCAGTAGCTACAATCTGACGACGGGTTCCGGCATCTATTTTCTTGTTCTGTTGCACTGCTACCTGTTCCAAGGCATTCACTTGTTGATACTTGGCATGTACTTCAGGGCTATTAATGACAACAAGAGTATCTCCCTGATGTACCCAGTCTCCCTCCTGAACGAAGAAAGTGTCGATACGGCCGGGAAGTTTCCCACTGATACGGATTTCTGTTGCTTCAGCTTGTCCTTGCAAGACCAGCGGCTGTTTATGCATGATTATAACTCCCAGGCCGGTGAAAATACCGACAGCCAGAAGAATGATGACAAAAGCCCATGATAGGGTTCTACTAGTTGGTTTCATTGTTTGTTACGGTTTAGGTTGATAGTTTGCAAATTGTTCCGGTGTGCCACAAAGCGAGAGTAGATTCATAAGTGCCACATCATATTCATAATATGCTGCCAGACGAGCCACTTTTACACTGGCAAGCATGGTTTCAGCATCAATAACTTCGGTAGAAGTTGCCATTCCTTCTGTAAATGATTTCTTTCGGATGCGTACCAATTCTTCACTTAAAGCAATCGTTGCATTTAAAGCTTTTACATTATCCTGTGCCTTTTCCAACTGCGTGTAAAGTTTATCTACCCCAACAGCCAGATCATCACGGGCTTTCATCTGTCCTAAAGCCAGAGTTTGTTCCGTTAATTTCGATTGCCGCACTCTTTTTTCACGATCCAGCCCGTCAAAGAGGTTCCATGTAAAACCAATACCTACCATGGTACGCGGTAATAAATTACTCTGAATACCATGCGAATACAAGGTCTGCTTTCCGAAAAGGGCTATATTCGGCAAATAGCCGCTCTGAGCAATCCGCACTTCTTGTTTGGCAATATGCTGCTGCAACTGTAATTGGTTGAGTGTATAGTTCCCGCTGTTTACAGAAAGATCGAATAGCATTTTAGGTGGCAATGAATCATTCATAAAAAGGGGAGAGGTAGGAGTGATGTTGGCATCTGTATCCTTTTTATTCAGCAAGACTTTTAAGGCACTTTGCACTACTGTTTCTTCTTTTCGCGCAGCTTCCAAGGCACGTTTGGCTTCATCCATATTTACCTGGGCAAAAAGCCTGCCTGCCTTGTCAATCATTCCTGCCGCCTCTAATTTCAAGGCATTTTCATAATGTTTCTTCAATCCGTTGTAAGTTTCTTCACGGACAGTCACAATTTGTTGTGCCAATCGAAGCCCATAATAACTTTCAACCAATAAACTTTGCTGATTGGCCGATACCTGTGCCCGACTTTCCCGTGCCAAGTCGACCATCGTTCTTCCGATGTTGGTGGCACGAAAACGCTTACCGCCGGAAAAAAGTACCCACTCGGCTGATAAATCGACAGTTGTCAGATTTCTTGGAGTCAAAGGAAATATAAGGGTATTTGCCCCAATTTGATCCAATATAGATGAAATAATCTGGTCATCCGGAATAATGGAATGTACAAAGTCCTTAGCCGGATCGGTAAACTGCGACAAAGGCTGTTTGACTTCGATCTTCTCCGACATGTGTACAAACGCACCTGTAGACTGAAGACTGGGATACCAGAAAGCATTCAGCTTATCACGTTCTGCCTTTGCAATCTCAATACTCTTATCTGCTATTTTCAGACTCTGATTTCCTTGATTCAACAGATGCAGTGATTCTTCGAAACTCAATGGTGTCTGTGCATCTATCTGACCGATGGAAAAATACAAAGTCAATAGTATAAAAAGTCGCTTATTTTTTTTCATACTGGTTAGGTTATATCTGAATTTGAGATATTCTAACAGATGAAAAGAGAGGTTTGTTCATTAGAAAGAATATAGCGATACAACAAAAGGAGTTTTCAACGCTTTTTTATAAGATGTTCTATTTTTCATCTTCTCTTTGAATCACGCTTGTGTCATTTCGATCAGATAGAAAAAAATGATGCATAAAATAATGCAAGTATATACAATATACGTGTTATTAATGGATATAAACTACTTGAATATACAAAATATAAATGCATATTGGAGTCGTTTCTTTAAATGAAAAGCTCCGTTCCTTTAAATGGAACCAGTCGTTGGTCGGTAAGAAGCGTGTTCTCCCTTTAAAAGCAAGCTCCCAAACAGCTCATAAAGCACCCGTTGGTTTCTAAATCTTATTTATTTTACTAGAGACTAAAACTATCTATTTGAAACAATATAAGCAACTTTAGTCTCACATATTCAATATTTGTTCTCTAGTTAGAACCTATTGATAGATTATCCACTAAATTAGTTTGTGTCTGAATCTTATTAACCAGAAATCCTGGAGTTTTTCCTATAGGGACTATCGTCAGTCTGTATATTTTTAATTATGCGGGTCACTAATATGCGTTTTTTCATATCCGGTTGTTTTTTCATCAACACAAAAGAGTTGAAGAGACTTTGATTTCACTTTTTTCTTGCATTAAAATTTCTGCGATTTTATTTGAGATATAAAAATTATGTTTACCTTTGCATCACCATTTCATAAGGCTTTTGAGTCGAGAAATGCAGTAAGCATGCGGTAATAGCTCAGTTGGTAGAGCACTAGCTTCCCAAGCTGGGGGTCGCGAGTTCGAGCCTCGTTTACCGCTCTTTTGAAAATCAGGTGGTTATCTTAAATAAACTGCCTGATTTTTTTATTTTTCAAGCCTCCTTTTTCCATGGTTTTACCTATTATCGGAGTAAACCTAAACTGAACATATTGTAAAATAACCCTAATTGAATAACCAATATGGCTAAGAAAATAGAGAAATATCTCCCCGTAGATTACAGTGACAGTTTTTCCATAGAAGTTACAGAAAACCATCTGTCTCCTAAAGATATTATTTTAAAAGTCTTTGCTCATAACCCCGCTTGGCTCCGAATGTTGTATGCAATAAGGGCCTGTTTAGTCAAACCTTTCGGTATAGAAACTAAAGCTATTGAAAGTGAAGAACTTATTATAGAGGAAGACAAGCAAGAAGCAATTATGAGAAAAGACGATAAACATTTATTGTTTTATGTCGATATTCTCATTACACCATTGGAAACAGGAAAACAAATGATTGAGGTTACCACATTAGTAAAATACCATAATTGGGTAGGAAAAGCTTATTTCTTTTGTATAAAACCTTTTCATCGGGTTATAGTGCCTTTAGTTCTCAAAAAGGCACTATGCTGAACAAACATAGTCGGGGATGCAACCATATAACGAATATGAAAAATGAGATATGTAATATGGAAGCACATGACTTTAGAAAATTAATGCATGAAGAATAGGGCAGTTCATGCATTTTTCGTATTTTTGCACCCTGTTTTAACACTTAAGAAAACTTTAAATAGAAAAATATAATGGCAAAAGAACTGAAAGACCTTACCAAACGTAGTGAAAACTACTCACAGTGGTATAACGATTTGGTGGTAAAAGCTGATTTGGCAGAACAGTCTGCTGTGCGCGGATGTATGGTGATCAAGCCTTACGGATACGCTATCTGGGAGAAAATGCAACGTCAATTGGACGACATGTTCAAGGAAACAGGACACGTAAATGCATACTTCCCGCTATTAATCCCGAAATCATTCTTAAGCCGCGAAGCAGAACACGTAGAAGGGTTTGCGAAAGAGTGTGCCGTAGTAACACATTATCGCTTGAAGAATGCAGAAGACGGTTCAGGAGTTGTAGTAGATCCTGCAGCTAAATTGGAAGAGGAATTAATTATCCGTCCAACATCAGAAACAATCATCTGGAATACTTATAAGAACTGGATTCAGTCATACCGTGACCTACCTATTCTCTGCAACCAATGGGCGAACGTTTTCCGTTGGGAAATGCGTACCCGTCTTTTCCTGCGTACTGCCGAATTCCTGTGGCAAGAGGGACATACCGCTCATGCTACCCGTGAAGAAGCAGAGGAAGAAGCAATCAGAATGTTGAATGTATATGGTGAATTTGCAGAAAAATATATGGCTGTTCCTGTTGTAAAGGGAGTGAAATCAGCCAATGAACGTTTCGCAGGTGCACTTGACACTTACACAATAGAAGCCATGATGCAGGACGGAAAAGCATTGCAAAGTGGTACTTCCCACTTCCTGGGACAAAACTTTGCAAAGGCATTCGATGTTCAGTTCGTTAACAAGGAAAACAAGATGGAGTATGTTTGGGCTACTTCATGGGGTGTTTCTACTCGTTTGATGGGTGCATTGATTATGACTCACTCGGATGACAACGGATTGGTATTACCTCCACATTTGGCTCCGATTCAGGTAGTAATCGTTCCTATCTATAAGAATGACGAACAACTGAAACAAATCGATGCTAAAGTAGAAGGCATTGTAGCTAAGTTGAAAGCACTGGGTATCTCTGTGAAATATGATAATGCGGATAACAAACGCCCGGGCTTCAAATTCGCTGATTATGAATTGAAGGGTGTACCTGTTCGTTTGGTTATGGGTGGTCGCGATCTTGAAAACAACACGATGGAAGTGATGCGCCGTGATACACTGGAAAAAGAAACAGTTACCTGTGAAGGCATTGAAACATACGTTCAGAACCTGCTTGAAGAAATGCAGGCTAATATCTACAAAAAAGCATTGGATTACCGTAATTCCAAGATAACAACAGTAGATACCTACGACGAATTTAAAGAAAAAATCGAAGAAGGCGGATTTATTCTGGCTCATTGGGACGGAACCACTGAAACAGAAGAAAAGATTAAGGAAGAAACCAAAGCAACTATTCGTTGTATTCCGTTCGATTCATTTGTTCCGGGCGACAAAGAACCGGGTAAATGTATGGTTACAGGTAAACCATCTGCTTGCCGCGTCATATTTGCACGTTCTTATTAAATAGAAATTGTATATCATTATAAAAAGGATGAAAGCGATTGAATCGTTTTCATCCTTTTCTTTTTTCCTTCCATTTCAGTTTTATTTCAGAAATATCCCTTTTCTTTGCAGTATGTAAAAAAAGAAAGGAGAACAAAATTATGAAGATATTGATTGTAGAAGACGAACCCTCTTTGAGAGAACTGATTCAATGTTCACTTGAAAAAGAACGTTACGTGGTAGAAACAGCCGGTGACTTCAATTCTGCTCTACGCAAAATTGAAGATTACAACTATGATTGTATCTTATTGGACATCATGCTGCCGGACGGAAGCGGACTTGATCTTCTCGAACGATTGAAAGCACTCCATAAACGGGAAAATGTGATTATTATTTCCGCCAAAGACTCCCTGGAAGACAAAGTCTTGGGATTAGAACTCGGAGCAGATGATTATTTGCCGAAACCCTTTCATCTGGTTGAATTAAATGCACGTATTAAAAGCGTGATCCGCCGTCATCAGCATGATGGAGAGATTGATATCCGCCAAGGCAATGTACGGATAGAACCGGATAAGTATCGTGTCTTTGTGAATGATCTGGAAGTGGAACTAAATAGAAAAGAGTATGATATCCTATTATATTTCATCAACCGCCCCGGAAGATTAATCAATAAAAATACCTTAGCCGAATCTGTATGGGGAGATCATATCGATCAGGTTGATAATTTTGATTTCATATATGCACAGATCAAGAATCTTCGCAAAAAGCTCAAAGATTCGGGTGCAACGATTGAAATTAAAGCGGTCTATGGATTTGGATATAAAATGGTGGTAGAATAAAAAAGAAAGAGATTATTGTCCATGAAATTAATATATTACATCATTCTTCGTATTACACTTGCTCTGACCCTTATACTGACGGTCTGGGCTATCTTTTTTTACGTTACGATGATCGATGAAGTCAACGATGAAGTGGATGACGCTTTGGAAGATTATTCGGAAACCATCATTATCCGGGCATTGGCAGGAGAGGAGCTACCGTCTAAAACTAACGGTTCCAACAATCAATATTATATGATGGAAGTGAGCAAAGAATATGCGGAAAGTCAGGACGATATTCAGTATAAAGACTCTATGGTATATATTGAAGAGAAAGGAGAAACCGAGCCGGCACGTATTCTTACTACTATCTTTAAAGACGATGAAGGACGATACCACGAACTGACAGTATCGACCCCCAGTATTGAAAAAGATGATTTGAGAGATGCTATCCAGGTGTGGATTATATTTCTATATGTAGCTTTATTATTCTGCATTATTATTATTTCCGTATGGGTATTTTACCGGAATATGCGACCGCTCTATGTACTTCTGCACTGGCTGGACGGTTATCAAACAGGGAAAAGGAATAAACCTTTGAGTAACAATACTCAAATCACGGAATTCCGGAAATTAAATGAGGCTGCCATCCGTTATGTAGAACGTACGGAGCAAATGTTCGAACAACAAAAACAGTTTATCGGAAATGCTTCACACGAGATACAAACTCCACTTGCTATTTGCCGTAACCGATTGGAAATGTTGATGGAAGATGATTCGCTATCAGAAAAACAACTGGAAGAACTGATGAAAACGCATCAGACTTTAGAATACATCACTAAATTAAACAAGTCTCTATTATTGCTTTCCAAAATTGATAATGGCCAGTTTACCGATACCAAAGAATTGGAATTCAATGTACTTCTCAAACAATATCTGCAAGATTACGAAGAAGTTTATGATTATCGCAACATAGAAGTCACGATAGATGAACAAGGTGTTTTCAAGGTGACAATGAACGAATCTCTGGCTGTTGCTTTACTCACTAACCTCCTGAAAAATGCATTTGTACATAATATTGACGGGGGACATATCCGAATCACCGTTACTAAGAACGGTATTACTTTCCGAAATTCGGGGGTGGAGCATCCGCTGGACAAGGAACATATCTTCGAACGTTTCTATCAGGGTAGCAAAAAGGAAGGATCTACAGGGCTGGGATTAGCTATAGCCGATTCCATCTGTCGTTTGCAACATCTGAATATAAATTATTACTTCGAGCAGAATGAACATTGCTTCGAGATTTCCCAATGATAAGATTCACCCGGAAAACACAAAGGACACGGATTTAAAGTGAACGACCTGTCGGTTATCATAAACCAATTTGTCAGGTATATCCATTCACCTGTTTCTCCGTGTCCTTTGTCTTTTTATGATGAATCAGTTATCTGGAGCGTATTTCTCTCCTCATAAACATGATATAAGAAATAGCGAAGCAAATAACCGTTGCCGCAATCAATCCGGTCAGCTGCGGCCATACAACTAAAAGACTTTGTCCCAATGGGAGCGGACTAGGGATAGCTCCCTGTACCTGTTCCATAGTCAATGGTCCCAAACTTCTGACAGAAGGCATCAGTAATGTGGTGGTAGCTTCATTAAACAGTTCACTTGGCGCCAAACGCATCAACCCTAGAATAAACTTCTGATAACTGATAATCTGATAAGGTGATGCCATCTGTGACGGACTCAACCCTTTAGCCACCAAATTAACAATCATGGTATAGAATACGCTAAAAAACAACCAAACAGCCACAGATGCTAATGCGGAAGTCGCTGCCTGACGGAAACGGAGTGAAAACAGAATAGCCAGATTCAACCAGAATGCTACATAAAAGATACTGGTAATGATGAAGAAAACAATTCTCCAAAACTCTTCTGCCGTGGGAGGAATGCCAATAGCAATCAGTCCACATCCCATCACCAGAAAGCCCAATACAAACAACATGATACCTATCACAATCAGAGCAGCCACAAACTTCGCATTGATAATGCAATCGCGATGAATAGGCTGGGACAGCATACGGCTCAATGTTCCTTTATTTTGTTCGGAATTGACTGCATCAAATCCCAAAGCGATTCCCAATAGAGGCCCTAAGAAGTTAATAAACAGCACAAAAGAGGGGAGAGTCCCATCTGAAACCGTAAACAACTTCAAGAAAAGAAACGAACCGTCCGGATCATTAGGTTTGATGGCTTCACTAATATTGGTGAGTGCCGTATATAGCGACCCCATACAGGTAAGTGCTATAATACCTATTAATATAATAAAACGCCAACTTTTGACATGATCGGAAATTTCCTTGTTGACGATAACCCAAAAAGGATGATTGACTTTATTCATGCCTTTCTCCTCCTTCCTCAAAATAATGGTTATAAATATCAGATAATTCCTGCTTCTTATCTTTCAATTCTGCCATATCGATCAAAGCAAGTAATTGGCCATTACTGAACAAACCTACCCGGTCGCACACTTTCTGTACCTGATCCAGATGATGGGAAGAGAAAAGCACAGTCAGTCCTTCTTCTTTACTCAACCAGCGAATCAGTTCGATAAATTCCTGAACACCTGCAGGGTCAATCCCTGAAGTCGGCTCATCGAGAATTATAATCTCCGGATTTTTAATAAGTACATCAGCCAATCCCAACCGCTGTCTCATACCACGAGAATATTTCCCGGTCTTTTTGGCTAACTGATCTTCAAGACCTACCCGCTTCATCAGTTCCATAGCCTTAGTTTTTGCCTCTTTATCAGCAATACCATTTAATCGCGCTGTATAGATCAAATTCTCCGGTCCAGTCATATCATCATAGAATCCTACATCTTCTGGCAAATACCCAATTTTCCTTTTTACTTCAATGGGGTGTGTAGTAGAATTGATTCCACAAATTTCAACTGTTCCCGAAGTAGGCTCTGTCAATCCCAACATCATTAAGATAGTAGTTGATTTTCCAGCACCATTCGGTCCCAGCAATCCGAAGATTTCTCCTTTCCGGATATTCAGGCGAATATGATCTACAGCAGTGAAATTACCGTATTGTTTGGTCAAATCGGTAAGTACGATCACTTGTTCGCCCATAATTTACCTCCTTCCATATTTACGGAACAGGTAGTAAACCACGCCGATGGTGGCAATAATGATAAGAACGCCTACCCATCCCCATATCATCGGAGTTTTTACTGCAACTCTGAACTGCGCATCGGCATTTACTTCAGGAGTTTTTGCCATGATGGTAGTCACATAGTCGCCTGGCAATGCTTTTTTAGAAGCTTTCAAAGTAGCCATAACCGTTGATGTCTCTCCAGCTTTTAGTGCATCGATTTTTGAAGGTTCGAAAGTTACTTCCCAGTCAGCAGGTTTATTGGCAGATAGCTGAATATCTTTCAATAATGAAGAGCCTGTGTTTCTGACTTCCAGTTCTATTTTCTTTATATCACCTGCTGTGACATCTGTACTCAATAGCCCACGGGGAGTAGTCAGTTCCATTTGATAAGAGCCGGTAACAACCACTTCCAGTTCCAATTCGGCAGAAGTGGTACCTGTAGCGGCACGTACCGGAATTTTGTAACTGCCGGCTTCTACATTGGCAGGAGGAGTAATATCTATACTTACATTTTGAGTGCTGTTGGCTTCCACTTGTGCAGAAGTGGCTTGCTTATAGTTAGGTTTAAAAACTACATTCCAACCTCTGGGTGCATTAGCCATCAAAGCATATAGCTGCTGGTCGGCAGTCTGATTCTTTAAAGTGGCGCTGAAAGTGAAGGTTGATTTGGAATTTCCCTGCATGTTGGGTTGGTCGGTAGTAAATTCAGTCTGGTATGTTCCTTTTTGAGCAACCACCACATCCAACGGAAGTTTGGCGTTTCCGGCATATACCACAAAGTGATAATTACCTTTATTCACCTTTAATGGGACTTCGACTTTTAAATTGAAAGTCTTTTTCTCTTTGGGAAGTACTGATAGTTGGCTAAGGCTCCAGCCACCGGATTTCATTTCGTGTTTCCAACTGGCGGACAATCCGCTGACAGAAAGATTCGCATTCGTCAACTGGTCTGTGTTGTTGATAAGATCAATACTGTAGTCAATTGACGCTCCGGGAGATACGGAGATTTTTGTGTAAGGTGTGTACAGAATCACGCTCTTAGGTATTGAATCATTGGCGTGCGTGTAACTCATAGGGAACATCCCCAATAGAATAGCTAATAATAAAAAATAATTTGTTCTCATAGTCATAAAAAAGTTCTTATGGTTGTTTAATATGAATATTGTCAAATCTGTGTGTGCAAAAATAAATGATGTGTATATTAGTAGTTTTAAAAGAATCATAAAGAATCTAATTTCAGAAAGAAATTATAGTGACACTATCCCTATAGGATGGTGACGGTATCCTTTATATATAGTGACACTATATTAATCGGATAGCGTCACTATATTTTTTCGATTTTTTTTGGGGGAAATTCTCAAAATTCCCAAATCTTTTCAGATTCTCCTCTCATCTTTGCATTATAAAATTAATAATAGTAAAAACCAATATTTAAAAAACAACGATTATGAAAAAGTTAGTATTCTTATTAGTATGTCTTTTCACTTTGCAAACAGTAGCTCGTGCAGATGACGACAAACCAATCCAGGTAACTCAAATGCCACAACCGGCACAGCAGTTCATTAAACAGCATTTTGCCGATAGCAAAATAGCATTAGCCAAAATGGAAAGTGATTTCTTCTATAAAAGTTATGAAGTGATTTTCACGAATGGTGATAAAGTGGAGTTTGATAACAAAGGTAACTGGGAAGAAGTAAACTGCAAATATAGTTCTGTACCTACAGCAATTATTCCGGCAGCTATTCAGAAATATGTAACGACCAATTACCCTGATGCTAAAATTCTGAAAATTGAGAGAGATAAGAAAGATTATGAAGTAAAACTATCCAACCGTACGGAACTGAAGTTTGACCTGAAATTTAATTTGATTGATATTGATTTCTAAACCTGTTTAAATTGAACAAAGATGAAACTAAAGATTTATACACTTTTACTGGCACTAAGCGTCACATGGAGTCTGCAAAGTTGTGACAACGATGACGATGGTTCAATAACTGTTCCTGCCGAACTTCAAAGTGCATTCTCATCCAAATTCCCTAATGCTGCAAATGTGAAGTGGGAAACTAAGTCCGGATATTATGTAGCCGATTTCTATGACGGATATGAAGCATCTGCATGGTTCACCCAGGATGGAAAATGGCAAATGACAGAAACGGACATTCCTTATAATGCATTACCACAAGCCGTAAAAACGTCTTTTGAGAGCAGCGAATATGCCTCATGGAAACGGGATGATATAGACAAACTGGAACGGACAGGCGTTGAAACTGTTTTCGTGATTGAAGTCGAAAAGCAGAATCAGGAGGTAGATTTGTATTATTCTGCCGATGGAACTCTGATTAAAAGTATTGTAGACACTGATGATGATAACACCGAACATCTTCCTGTACAATTGACTGAAGCTATGAAAAACTTCATCAATGAAAAGTATCCGAATGCAAGAATCTTGGAAATAGACGTAGAAGATGATAGAAATGATTGGGATTTCGGATATACAGAGGTAGATATCATTCATAATGGAATCTCAAAAGATGTATTGTTCAACCAGACTGGAAATTGGTATTCTACTTCATGGGAAGTACGTCAGAATGAATTGCCTGAAGCGGTAAAAAGTACTCTTAATAATCAATATGGAGAATATCGTTTTGACGAAGCGGAGTATGTTGAAAAAGCAGATGGTAGCATATATTATCGAATTGAACTTGAGAAGGGGAATGTAGATAAAGTAGTAAACATAGGCGAGAACGGTACTGTCCTTTCATAGGTCAAAGTGTATAATTCTGAAACCTAATTCTCACAAACAACAAACGATGACATTATTCCTGGTGGATATGTCATCGTTTATTGTTTTTTACTGTTCCTGTGCACGTTTTCTTTTCACTGCCGATTTAGCAGTTTTATCAGTGATGCTGTCCGTTTGTTGTGGTTTCACCTTTTCAGCTTCTTCCCGTTTCCGCTTATTGCGTAACCGCCATTTATTCCAGAAATATAAATCACTCCATTTATTGAAGTCCTTCTTATACATGATACCTACACCTTGTGTAGTCAAATTTGTTTTTGTGTAATAACGGTCATTTGTCTCATTATAAGCCTTCAAACGGATATCTCCCGAACGGGTAATCAGCCATTCTGCTTCAAAGTCTCCTACAAAGTTAGTATTAGCCATCGGATTATCCCGATAACCGAAGTTTCCGTTTATCAATAAACGGTTATTCAATAATTGTCCCGACAAAATACCTTCTACTTCCATATCTGTCCAACCCTTATCACCCGTACTCAAATTCGTACCGATATTCCAGTTATTCGTTTCAAAGATCTGTGAAAGTGCATTATTCAACTGGCCGGAAAGAGTCGATGAGAGCACCGATGACATCACATTCGAATTCTGATTGTTATTACGGGCATCTTCCGTATAGAACTTGCCAATACCCAACAAATAAAGAATCTGCATATTCATCTGCTCTTCCGTACTGATATAATTACGCACCAATGTTTGTATTTCATCTCTTTCATTCGGAAGCTCAATACCCAGTTTGATAGTCGGCCGTACCAGCATACCACTTAGATTCATGATACAATTTACACGCACATTGGGTTGTTGTATAATAGCCGAAGCATCCGGTATCAAATCATTCAAAGAAGCAGAGTTCACTGTATATGAAGCTTGTATATCCATGTTAGCATCCAAAGGTGCACCATTGAATGTTATTGTACTTCCATCCTTGATAATAAAGTCTTTACGGATCACTTCCTGCAAACTAAATTTATATACTCCTTGATTGATCCGGTAATTACCGAACATCTTCACATCACCCTTATTATAAAATTCCGTCCGGATATTTCCCGTACCTTTTCCGCTGATATAATCTCCGGCAATAGGGTCCATGATGATTCGCATGGTGGCATCGGGAGTTGCATCCACCAGAATATTCAAACGGATATCTGTTTTCTGTTCTTCCTCCTCCTGACGTTTTTGCTGTATTTGTTCGTGATATGAGATTACTTGAACAGAATCCTGGATAGTACGACGAGGTGTTTTATCTACAAATTTGATAAACTGATTGCTAGTAGCCGATGCTACACTACCATTAATATAGGTAAAGGTAGTATTTCGATTTGTAGTCATGGCCACATTTACGTCGAGCCCCTGTATGGCATTTCCAGAGAGCAATACATTTCCGGTACCATACACCGTACCATAAAAAGGCATATCTGTCGATTCTTTTGTGTTCATCACAAGCATATTATTTGCCTGTATCTCAAAACGATAGTTTAGGTTCTTAAAATGCTGGAAATGCAAATATCCATTCATTCTTCCCGAATGTCCTTCCATATCAGAAATATGTATATTATTGAATGTCAATCCGGTAGGAGCCAGATGGATGGTGTCTTTTACTGCAAAATGCGTGTTTAAAATATCAAAATTCATGGATGCGTCTGTCATTACAGCACCATCCAGGTTCAATCCTTTAAATTTTCCATAGAAATGTACTTTTCCTGTTCCCCGCCCTTTAATATCATTGGCAATAGACTTCATATAATGTTCGAGGAATTTCAAATTCAATTCATTTGCTTCAATATTTAAATCAAGTCCGCTCTCGGGTTTTAATGGATAAATAATACCCGTGACACGCGATGGAGAAGGGGATATATCCTGAATGGATGCATCCAAACGGATACCTCTGTTTTCATTATCCCACTCACCATATATATCCAGTTCACCCAAACGACCGTTGTTGAGTGAGAAATTCTTTATAAATAAACGAGTATTCATGATAGGCTTTTTAAGCACTCCGCTTGCATAAGCCGTTCCTGTTGCATCACCCTCAAAATTGACATCGTCGGATATACTTGCAATATCAAATACATATCCCATATTTATATCCTTTAGATCAACCTTTACAGTATCTTTAGGATTCTCGGAAAGCCGGCCGTTAATACGTACATATCTATCCTGATGACTAAAGTAGAAGTTGTTCACATCCACTCGTCCGGAATCGACTACCACCTGCGAAGGATGTATCTTCCAAAGAGTATCATTTAAAATAACATCAGTAGGTTTCACATCCACCATCGCTTTCAATAAGGACTTTTCTCCGCTTGTACGTAGAAATTTGGCAACAGCTGCTAATTTCCCGCTATATGTTGCTGCAGCATTATTTCCCCAATCCAAAGTCGTACTGACATCGTCATCTTTAGCTTGTGCATCCAGAGATAGATTGACCGCTCCTTTCTTTTTCAAATTAGTCAGACGAACCCGTGCGCGGATATGATCTGCCGGATTCTCGCACAGAATCATGCCTGACTCAATAAAGTTGTTCTTATATTGCAGACGGGGGAAATATCCCTCTACACGCAAGCGTTGTAAAGCATCATTAAAATACCCCTTCAACGTAGAATGAGTATACACCGTTAACGGTATATCAAATATCGTAGATAAAATGTCCGTATTATATATATGTATATCAAACAAAAAGTTATTATGGGTTTCAATCGGCTTCTTGGGAGGTAATATCAAAGACGGCACATATTTCCGCATAATATTCAGAATACTGGCAGGTAATGTGTGATATTGGAATTTTCCCTCTATGCTTGCTTTCAGGAATTCAGAAGTCAATCTAAGCTGATTTTCTCCATTTTGTTTGGTTGCCCGGATATTCAAATTCTGCATGAAATATGCTTTATCCGGAGCTGTAAATTCCAAGCTATCCACATTGATTTCTCCAATCATCTCATCCACTGATCCACCTGTAAAATTGGCTTTCAGTTTTAAACTGAACTCTGCATCGGGATATTTGGTGGTAAGATTCAAATCATGTGGACGTACTTTATTGACTACTGCAAGAAAATTGAAAGTAGGAACTTTGGATGCAACATTTACGTCTCCATTCAAATAAATAGAGCCATTAGGATCATCCAACGCTATCTTTCCATTAAATCCGCCTTGTTTGTATTCTCCGTCCAGTGTGATATTTTCATATCTATATCTGCTATAATCTATCGAAGCAATCAGTCCTTTCAATTCTACGGCAGGCAAGTGGTCAGCAATATGCCGGCCATGTACATCCAGATTGAAAGTAATTTCTCCCAACTCCTCATTATCCAATAATTTACCTAGTTGAAAATCCTCTGTTTTGACAGCTCCGGAATACGCAAACAATCCTTTTGTCTTATCAGAGCTCAATTTCAAGTCGGTCTTTACATTTCCAAGACTCGTTTGTAATTGCCCATAAGTAACTAAGTCTGTGAAGTATCCCGAAATTTCTCCCTGAAAACTCACGTTTCCCAAACGTTCGAGAAGAGGAGGAACTCCATTATAATTATGGCTTAAATTACGCACTAAAAAACCGACTCCGCGAGCATTGGCCGAAAGTTCGGAAAGAGTTCCATATACATACGCATCTTGTGGACGCGATAAGTCCTGAAGCGATACATCTCCTCGCAGACGAAACTGACGGCCATCGGCTGTAATCTCCAGATGCGAACAAGTCAACTGATCCACAGTCCCCTTCACCTCCATATCCAATGTCACCGGTTCCTTGAAATGCGAAAGGATAGGAACAAAAGGAGAAATATCTTTTAAAGTAACTTGCGACGGCAAAGTACGGAAAGAGAAATGTACTTGTTCTGTAAAACGGTCAAAAGCTTTCAAACTATCATACTCCAAATGAATGGTATCGAGTTTGAGGAAGGTTTCGGGCAATTCTATTGTAAAATTATCAATGTTTGTCTGCTTGTTATTGGCAACCAGTTTCAAACTCATTTTCTTCAAAGAGAAGCCGGATGCTTTTTCATCAAGGCTCAATCGCTTGATCCCTAAATTCAAAGAGTCCTTACTTAATGCCTTCAACGATATATTAGCGATGATATTTTGAAGCTGAATATGCTTAGCATTAAATTTTCCCGGTGTTGCTTCTTCCGACAACACATGATAAGACATCCTTCCACGACGAATCAGGATGGAATTAATACGTAAATCAAGGGAGTTTTCTTTCTTCACCGTATCTTTAGAAGCAAAAGCATCCAAAACAAACTTAAAATTAGGAGGTGAATCCGGAGTCTCTTTCAGGAGATTGATATTAAATCCGAAAAGCTGAACACTGCTAATGGATATCTTTCCTTTAAAAAAGGGCATAATATCGAATTTGGCGGACAAACGTGTGACTTTAAGCATTTCCTGACCACTCTGATCGTCAAGCAATACATCATCAATAATAATACGGTTCAATAGACCGATATTAATTCTACCAATCACTACCTTTGTATTTAAAACTTCGGAAAGTTCTTCAGCTACAAATACACTCATTGCTTGCTGAATGTTTGGTATATTCAGCAAAACAATAGTCCCGATATATACTCCCAGTACAATACCTACTACCCAGCGTACAGTCTTTTTCAGCGTTCTGATATGCGATTACTTTTATTTTGCGAACAAAAATATAAAATAGTTCGTTACGAATCATAGTTTTATGATTACTTTTGCACCGTTTAATAGTTTAAATACTTATGAGTGCAATAATTTTAGGAATTGAATCCTCCTGTGACGATACGTCGGCAGCCGTAATCAAGGATGGTTATTTGCTGTCAAATGTGGTATCAAGTCAAGCCGTACATGAAGCATACGGCGGAGTAGTACCCGAGTTGGCTTCACGGGCACACCAACAAAACATCGTACCGGTAGTACATGAAGCATTAAAACGTGCCGGCGTCACCAAAGAAGAGTTGAGCGCAGTAGCTTTCACTCGCGGACCGGGATTGATGGGGTCTTTGCTTGTTGGGGTCTCCTTTGCAAAAGGATTCGCTCGTTCTTTAAATATTCCAATGATTGACGTTAATCATCTGACAGGACATGTCTTAGCTCATTTTATTAAAGCAGAAGGAGAAGAGGAGAGACAACCTGTTTTCCCATTTCTCTGTTTACTAGTATCCGGAGGAAATTCACAAATTATACTGGTCAAAGCCTATAATGATATGGAGATTCTCGGACAGACTATTGACGATGCCGCAGGTGAAGCTATTGATAAATGCTCTAAAGTGATGGGACTTGGTTATCCCGGCGGACCGATCATTGACAAACTGGCTCGTCAGGGAAATCCGAAAGCTTTTACATTCAGCAAACCGCATATTCCTGGTCTGGATTACAGTTTCAGCGGATTGAAAACTTCCTTTTTATATTCATTACGCGACTGGTTAAAGGAAGATCCCGATTTCATAGAACATCACAAAGTAGACCTTGCAGCATCATTGGAGGCTACTGTAGTGGATATTCTGATGGATAAATTACGAAAAGCCTCCAAAGAATATAAGATTAATGAAATAGCTGTAGCCGGAGGAGTTTCTGCAAATAATGGATTGCGTAATGCTTTCCGGGAACATGCCGAGAAATATGGCTGGAATATTTTTATCCCTAAATTCAGTTATACAACTGATAATGCAGCCATGATCGCCATTACCGGATATTTCAAATATCTGGATAAGGACTTTTGTTCTATTGATCTTCCGGCTTATTCTCGTGTGACGTTATAATTGGGTATACCTTATTTATATATAATAGGATAAAAACTAAGAAGTATGTTTGCCGAAATAATAACCATTGGCGATGAACTGTTGATAGGACAGGTTGTCGACACTAATTCAGCCTGGATGGGGCAGGAATTAAATAAAATAGGCATTGAGGTTCTTCGTATTGTTTCAATCCGTGACCGGGAAAAGGAAATCATGGAAGCGATTGATAATGCGATGGAAAGGGTGAATATTGTTTTAGTAACCGGAGGACTCGGACCTACCAAAGACGATATCACCAAACAAACTTTATGTAAATACTTTCATACGGAACTGGTTTTCAACGAAGAAGTATTCGAAAACGTAAAACGGGTACTGGCAGGGAAAATACCTATGAATGCACTCAACAAAAGCCAGGCAATGGTTCCGAAAGATTGTACGGTGATAAATAATCCTGTAGGAAGTGCCTCTGTCAGCTGGTTCGAAAGAGATGGAAAAATACTTGTTTCCATGCCGGGCGTTCCGCAAGAGATGACTGCCGTAATGACAGAAAGTGTATTGCCTAAGCTGCACGAGAGGTTTCAAACGGATGTGATTATGCACCAAACATTTCTCGTACAAAACTATCCGGAATCCGTATTGGCAGAAAAACTGGAACCGTGGGAGAGCACTCTGCCGGAATGTATCAAATTGGCATACTTGCCTAAGCTGGGTATTATTCGTCTTAGACTGACAGGACGCGGACAAAACAGGGAGGAAGTAAAAGTTCTTCTTGAACGTGAAAAAGTAAAATTAGAGGAAATACTTGGTGAAGACATTTTCAGTGAAGAAGATACGCCTTTGGAAGTTATAGTCGGTGAACTTTTAAAAAAGAAGAAATTGACCGTTTCCACCGCAGAAAGTTGTACCGGAGGCAGTATTGCCGCACGTTTGACTTCCATTGCCGGTAGTTCTGAATATTTTAACGGAAGTGTAGTAGCCTATTCCAATGAAGTAAAAATGAGACTTTTACACGTTTCCTCCGAAACATTGGAGCAACATGGGGCTGTCAGTGAAGAAACTGTGATTGAAATGGTAAAAGGTGCGATGAAAGCACTAAAAACCGATTGCGCCATTGCTACCTCAGGGATAGCAGGCCCCGGAGGTGGTACTCCCGAGAAGCCGGTGGGAACTGTTTGGATAGCCGCTGGTTATAAAAACGAAATTTGTACTTACAAACAGGAAACGAACCGCGGAAGAAGCATGAATATCGAAAGAGCAGGCAATAATGCACTATTAATGCTCCGTGATTTACTCAAATAAAAGAAAAATAGGTGCCTGGAAGTGAATTATTTTAGGAAATTCTTGTTTTATACGGATAAAAGTGCTTACTTTGCGTCCTGTTTGAAAGAAGTATAGATATAAAACTATAAAAATAAGATAGAAATGTCGAAGATTTGTCAAATTACCGGAAAGAAAGCCATGATTGGCAACAATGTTTCACACTCAAAGAGAAGAACTAAAAGAACCTTTGATTTGAACTTGTTTAACAAAAAGTTCTATTATGTAGAACAAGATTGTTGGATCAGCCTTAGCATTTGTGCTAACGGGTTGCGTATTATCAACAAAAAAGGACTGGATGCTGCGCTGACTGAAGCAGTGGCTAAAGGTTATTGTGATTGGAAAAGCATTAAAGTAATCGGCTAAACGTAGAGGAGAAAACTTACAATGGCAAAGAAAGCAAAAGGTAACAGAGTGCAAGTGATTCTGGAATGTACAGAACACAAAGACAGTGGAATGCCGGGAACATCTCGTTATATCACAACTAAGAACAGAAAGAATACTACAGAAAGACTTGAGTTGAAAAAATACAACCCGATTCTGAAGAGAGTAACAGTACACAAGGAAATTAAATAATAAAGTCGTATAACCCATGGCAAAGAAAACAGTAGCAAGTTTGCACGAAGGTTCTAAAGAAGGTCGTGCTTATACCAAGGTTATCAAAATGGTAAAATCTCCAAAAACTGGAGCATACGTTTTTGATGAACAAATGGTTCCGAACGAAAAAGTACAAGACTTTTTCAAAAAATAATCGAAATAGCATATACGCTATAACTGCAAAATCCTCTCATTGGCAAACAATGAGGGGATTTTTTATTGCTTCTTTTTTTACTTTTCCAATCCTTTGTTATATCTTTGTAGCAAATGTATTATACAAACAAGTGTAAATATGGGATTTTTTAGTTTTTTTTCAAAGGAGAAGAAGGAAACTTTAGATAAAGGATTATCTAAAACCAAAGAGAGCGTATTCAGTAAAATAGCTCGTGCTGTGGCTGGCAAGTCAAAAGTAGACGATGAAGTATTAGATAATCTGGAAGAAGTGCTGATTACATCTGACGTCGGTGTAGAAACAACTTTAAATATTATCAAGCGCATCGAAAAACGTGCTGCTGCAGATAAGTATGTAAATACTCAGGAACTGAATCTTATATTACGTGACGAAATAGCAGCTCTGCTTACTGAAAATAATTCGGATGATGTAGCTGATTTCGACATACCCATCGCAAGAAAGCCTTATGTCATTATGGTTGTGGGAGTAAATGGGGTAGGTAAAACTACGACTATTGGCAAACTAGCTTATCAATTCAAGAAAGCAGGTAAATCCGTTTATCTGGGAGCCGCCGACACTTTCCGCGCTGCAGCTGTGGAACAGCTAATGATTTGGGGAGAACGGGTAGGAGTTCCCGTAGTCAAACAGAAAATGGGAGCGGATCCCGCATCTGTGGCTTATGACACTCTTAGTTCGGCCGTTGCCAATAACGCAGACGTGGTTATTATTGATACAGCAGGTCGTCTGCATAATAAGGTAGGCTTAATGAACGAGCTGACCAAAATTAAGAATGTAATGAAAAAGGTGGTGCCTGATGCACCGGATGAAGTTTTATTGGTATTGGACGGTTCCACCGGACAAAATGCATTTGAGCAAGCCAAACAATTTACTTTGGCGACGGAAGTTACCGCTATGGCCATCACTAAGCTTGACGGAACCGCCAAAGGTGGTGTTGTGATTGGTATTTCCGATCAATTCAAGATTCCTGTTAAGTATATCGGACTAGGCGAAGGCATGGAAGACCTGCAGGTATTCCGTAAAAATGAATTCGTTGATTCCTTGTTTGGAGAAAATGCATGAAAAGAAAGACGATAGATATTATTACTTTAGGATGTTCTAAAAATCTGGTTGACTCCGAGCAGCTGATGCGTCAATTGGAGGAAGTCGGATACAGCGTAACTCATGACACTGAAAATCCGCAAGGGGAAATTGCGGTAATCAATACATGCGGGTTCATTGGTGATGCCAAAGAAGAATCCATAAATATGATTCTGGAGTTCGCTGAAAGAAAGGAAGAAGGGGATTTAAAGAAACTTTTCGTGATGGGTTGTCTTTCCGAACGCTATCTCAAGGAACTAGCTGTTGAGATACCACAGGTAGATAAATTTTATGGGAAGTTTAATTGGAAGGAGCTTTTACAGGACTTGGGAAAGGTCTATCACGATGAATTATATATTGAACGGACATTGACAACTCCCCAGCATTATGCTTACCTGAAAATTTCAGAAGGATGTGACCGTAAATGTTCTTATTGTGCTATCCCCATTATTACAGGACATCATATTTCCAAACCAATGGAAGAAATTCTGGACGAAGTACGATACTTGGTATCGCAAGGCGTGAAAGAATTTCAAGTGATCGCACAGGAATTGACTTATTATGGCATCGACCGGTATAAGAAACAAATGCTTCCGGAATTGATTGAACGTATTTCTGATATACCCGGGGTGGAATGGATTCGCTTGCATTATGCCTATCCAGCACATTTTCCAACAGATTTATTCCGGGTTATGCGCGAACGTGACAATGTATGCAAATACATGGACATTGCCCTTCAGCACATCAGTGACAATATGTTGAGGTTAATGCGCCGACAAGTGAGCAAAGAGGATACTTACCAATTGATCGAACAATTCCGTAAAGAAGTGCCGGGCATTCACCTGAGGACGACTTTGATGGTAGGACATCCCGGAGAAACAGAGGAGGACTTCGAAGATCTCAAAGAATTTGTACGTAAAGTACGTTTTGATCGGATGGGAGCTTTCGCATATTCCGAAGAAGAAGGGACTTATGCTGCAGAAACATACGAAGATTCTATCCCACAAGAGGTTAAACAAGCCCGACTTGATGAATTGATGGATATCCAACAAGGTATTTCGGCAGAGTTAAGTGCAGAAAAGATCGGTAAACAGATGAAAGTTATAATCGATCGTCTGGAAGGAGATTATTATATCGGACGGACAGAGTTTGATTCACCGGAAGTAGATCCGGAAGTATTGATTGATCGTTCAGAGAGAGAGCTTAAGATCGGACAGTTTTATCAGGTAGAAGTGGTGAATGCGGACGATTTTGATTTATATGCAAAGATTATAAATGACTATGAATAATAAGGAATTTACATCCGAACTAGCGGAAAGATTGGGATATACAATCAAAGATACTTCCGAATTGATGAATTCTTTGTTGTCCAGTATGACACAAGAATTGGAAGAAGGTAATGTGATTGCAATTCAAGGATTCGGTTCTTTTGAAGTGAAAAAGAAAGCGGAACGGATCTCAATCAACCCGGCAAGCAAACAACGCATGCTGGTTCCACCTAAATTGGTATTATCGTATAGACCTAGCAATACATTGAAAGATAAGTTTAAATAAATATTTCCCGTTATGAATGAAAGACTAACAATTCAAGACCTTACTGACTTATTGGCAGCCAAACATAGCATGACCAAGAAAGACGCCGAAGCGTTTGTTAAAGAGTTTTTTCTCTTGATAGAGCAAGCCTTGGAAAACGAAAAGACTGTAAAAATCAAAGGATTGGGAACTTTCAAACTTATTGATGTAGATAGCCGGGAAAGTGTCAATGTCAACACAGGAGAGCGTTTCCAGATAAAAGGACATACAAAAGTCTCATTTTCTCCGGATGCAAATCTAAGGGATACGATAAATAAACCTTTTGCACACTTTGAGACTGTTGTGTTGAATGAAAATACAATTCTGGAAGATACTCCGATAGAAGAGACTGAGGAAGAAGAAACAGGAGAGGAAGCATC